>NZ_JACVWU010000016.1 GCF_014596915.1 Streptomyces sp. TRM68416 | reverse complement strand
TTTGAGAAAGGCCCACGCCATTTGGCGTGGGCCTTTCTGCGTTTTCAGGTGGCTTGGAAGGCTCCGGAGAGCCCCCCGCACACTTCGCATTCTTCAGAGGCGTCCGGCTGTCTTCAGTGCCAAATAGGCGTCCGCCAGTGTAGGTGCCAGCTCGTCCGGGATCGCGTCGACCACGGTGACACCGTGACGGCGGAGTTGTTCCGCTGTGCGGTGACGTTCGCTCTGGGCCTGGGCTGCGGCTGCGGCCTCGTAGACGGAGTCGGTGCTGCCGCGTGCCTGTGCCATGCGGGCGACCTGGGGGTCGGCCACGGAGGCCACAAGGATGGTGTGGCGCTGGGTGAGCTTGGCGAGGACGGGGAGAAGGCCTTCCTCGATCGGGGCTGCGTCGAGGCTCGTGAAGAGGACGATCAGGGCGTGGCGGGGGGCCGTACGGAGTGCGCTGGCGGTCAGGCCGCGGGCGTCTGTTTCGACCAGTTCGGGTTCCAGCGTGGCCATGGTGTTGACGAGGGCCGGGAGGACGTCGCCGGCTGCGCGGCCCTGTACGAGGGCGCGTACCCGGCGGTCGTAGGCGAGGAGGTCGACGCGGTCGCCGGCGCGGGAGGCGAGGGCGGCCAGGAGGAGGGCGGCGTCCATGGAGGCGTCGAGGCGTGGGGCGTCGTCCACACGGCCGGCGGAGGTGCGGCCGGTGTCCAGGACGAGCAGGATGTGGCGATCTCGTTCGGGGCGCCAGGTGCGTACCGCGACCGTGGACTGGCGGGCTGTGGCGCGCCAGTCGATGGAGCGGGTGTCGTCGCCGGGGACGTACTCGCGCAGGCTGTCGAATTCTGTGCCCTCGCCGCGGGTGAGGACGCTGGTGCGGCCGTCGAGTTCGCGGAGGCGGGCGAGCTTCGAGGGGAGGTGCTTGCGGCTGGTGAAGGGCGGTAGGACGCGTACGGTCCACGGGACTTCGTGGGTTCCCTGGCGGGAGAGGAGACCGAGTGGGCCGTGCGAGCGGATCGTTACGCGGTCGGCCTGGCGGTCGCCGCGGCGGGTGGGGCGTAGGCGGGTGGTGAGGCGGCGGCGTTCGCCGGGGGGAACTGTCACACGGTGACGGGAAGCCGCGATGTCCGTGCCGGGTTGCCAGCTGCTGGGGGGCCAGGCGTCGCGGAGGTGGGCGCGCAGGGGGCGGCCGGACGGGTTGGTGATCGTGAGGGTGACGTCGGCGGTCTCGCCCAGGCGTACGGAGGTGTCGCCGGAGCGGGTCAGGCCCAGTCGTCGTACGGGGGCGGCCAGGGCGAAGTCGCAGGCGCAGGCCAGGGCGAGGGGGGCGTTGACGGCGAGGATGCCGGTCCAGCTGGGTTCCCAGATGCCGACGGGGAGGGAGCCCAGGGCTGCGAGGAGCGCGGCGCGTCCGGTGAGTGCCATCAGCGGGGAACAGGGACGTGGGAGAGGATCGCGTTGATGACGGAGTCGGCCGTCACGCCTTCCATCTCTGCCTCCGGGCGCAGTTGCACGCGGTGGCGGAGGGTGGGCAGGGCCAGGGCCTTCACGTCGTCGGGGATGACGTAGTCGCGGCCCGTGAGCCAGGCCCACGCGCGGGCGGTGGCGAGGAGGGCCGTCGCGCCGCGCGGCGAGACACCGAGGGTGAGGGACGGCGACTCGCGAGTGGCACGGCAGATGTCGACGACGTAGGCAGTGATCTCGGGGGAGATCGTCGTCTTGGCCACGGCCGCGCGGGCGGCTTCCAGGTCGGCGGGGCCCGCTACGGGGCGTACGCCGGCGGCGCGCAGGTCACGCGGGTTGAAGCCCTCGGCGTGGCGGGTGAGGACGTTGATCTCGTCCTGGCGCGAGGGCAGCGGGATCGTGAGCTTGAGGAGGAAGCGGTCGAGCTGGGCCTCGGGGAGGGGGTAGGTGCCCTCGTACTCGACCGGGTTCTGGGTGGCGGCGACCAGGAAGGGCTCGGGGAGGGGGCGTGCGGTGCCGTCCACCGTGACCTGGCGTTCCTCCATGGCTTCGAGGAGGGACGACTGGGTCTTGGGGGGAGTGCGGTTGATTTCGTCTGCGAGGAGGAGGTTGGTGAAGACCGGGCCGGGCTGGAAGGAGAACTGTGCGGTACGGGTGTCGTAGACGAGGGAGCCCGTCACGTCGCTCGGCATGAGGTCGGGGGTGAACTGGACGCGTTTGGTGTCGAGTTCGAGTGCGGATGCGAGTGCGCGGACGAGCAACGTTTTGGCGACTCCGGGGACTCCTTCCAGTAGCACGTGTCCGCGGCAGAGGAGGGCGACGACGAGGCCGGTCACGGCGGGGTCCTGGCCGACCACGGCTTTGGCGATCTCGGCGCGCAGGGCTTCCAGGGAGGCCCGGGAATGGGCCTGGTCCCCGGTCTGCCCGGCGTTGTCAGTGGTCGGGTCCATCATGGACGGCGTACCTCACTTTCGAGGGCGTCGAGTTGGTCTGAGAGGGAGATGAGGGCGGCGTCGTCGCCCGGCGGGGGACCGAAGAGGAGGGTGTGCAGGGACTGTCCGTCGCCGTGGCGGAGGTGGGCGGACAGGGCGGGGAGCAGGGCTTCGGGCGCGTGAGCCTGGGCGACGGGGACGCCTACGAGGGGAGCGAGGCGCGTGCGGGTGGCGGAGCGAAGAGCGCCGGCCGCGCGGTCGCGGGCGTGGGCCTTGCGGTAGAGGCGGGCGCGGCCTTCGACGGTTTCGGAGGCGCGGATCGCCACAGGGAGTCTTTCGGGCACGAGGGGGCCGAGTCGGCGTGCCCGCCAGAGGGCGGCCAGGGCTGCCGCGACGAAGAGCTGCAGCGTGCCCCAGAGCCAGCCCGAGGGAAGCAGGTCGAAGAAGCCGCGGTCGTCGGAGGTGTCGGTGGCCGTGTCGTCGGAGAGCGAGGGGAGGTACCAGACGAGATGAGGGCGGGAGCCGAGGAGTTGGAGGGCGAGCGAGGCGTTGCCCTGCTCGTCGAGGCGGTCGTTGTACAGGATGTCCGGCGCGCCGAGTACGACGGTGTCGCCGTCTCCGTCGGTGGCCGGGATGCGCAGGAGGGTGGCCAGGCGCTCGCTCGGGTAGCAGGTGTCGGCCCCGAGGTGGGTGGTGCTGTAGCGGAGGCCGCCCGTGTCGGCGGGGCCCGCGCGGCGGGCTTCGGGCAGGTCGCAGGCGGGCCGGAGCGTGGAGTTGAGGCTCTTGGCGGGGTCGGCGACGACGCTGGGGGCGAGGCGCTCGACGGACCAGCCGCCGGGGGCGACGAGGATCGTGCGTCCGCCGGAGCCGGCGGTCGCGGAGTGCAGCCGGTTCTGCTGCTGTTCCGTCAGCAGGTCGGGGACGGCGACCAGGAGGGTGGTGTCCGGGCCGGCCGCGGCGCGCGCCCCGTCGAGCGTGGTGACCACGCGCGTGGACACGCCCCGGTCGGCCAGGAGTTCGGCGACGGCGCGGCTGCCCTGGGGGTCGGGGGAGCGCGGATCGAGGACGCCGTGCCGGGCGTCGGAGCGGATCACGGCGATCGCGACGCCGCCCACGAGGAGAAGTACGAGGGCGAGGGCGAGGCCTCGCGTGCGGCTCCAGACCTGCCGTGCGGTGGGCGAGACCGAGGTGGGCGGGAGCGTGGCCCCGGTGGTCATTCGGCGGCTCCCTGGCGGGGGTTGTGGGCCGCGTTGTGGGCGCTGGTGGCGGCGAGCTGGGGCCGGGTGCGGTCCAGGTCGCGGTCGAGTTCGGCGAGGCGGCGGTACGAGGCCTGGGTCGCGGCCCGGCCGCCGTACGTCACGTCGTCGAAGTCGCGTGCGGCGGCGCGCAGCCGGTCCGTGTGGGTGGGCAGGGCGCGGCCCGCCTCGGCGGCTGCCTCGTCGGCGGTGCGGCCGGGCCGGATGTCGAGGAGGGCGCGTTCCTCCAGGGATCGGACGACGGCCCGCATGCGCTCCTGGAGGGCCTGGTTCCAGTGGCCCTGGGCCGCGTGCGCCTCGGCGGCCGCGCGGTGTTCAGCTGCGCTGCGGGGGCGGTCGTCGAACAGGGCGGCCGAGGAGACGGGTTCGCGGCGGGGGGTGCCGAGGCGCCACCAGAGGGCGCCCAGGACGGCGAGGACGGCCACGATGACGACGACCACGCCGAGCGGACCTCCCGGGGTCACTGCCGAGGCGCTGCTGAACAGGTCGTCGACCCAGCCCCAGAAGGCGTCCAGGGCGCGCTGGAACAGGCCGGGGTCGTCCTCGTGGTACATCCGCTTGGACAGCTCGCGCTCCGCGGCCTCTCGTGCCGGGTCGCGCGGGATCGTCACCGGCGGTTCGTCCGCCGACAGCACGGAGGTGTCACCGGCGAGCAGTAGTGCCCGTACGGCCGTGCGCGGCAGTGTCGGCGCCGCTGTGAGAACTCCCCCCGCCAGGCTCAACGGTTCAGCTCCCCGGGGTGTCGGTTCCGTAGCCCTGGACACCGGCGGCGCGGCCGAGTTCTAGGTCGAGGGCCTCGCGGCGGATGCGCTGGTCGATGTAGAGGAGCACGGTGACGCCGGCCGAGATCGGGAAGGTGATCGTGGAGCCGACCACCGCGCCGACGCCGGAGATGATGAGGTACGTCCATCCGAAGTCGCCGGTGCCGTTGAGGAAGCCGGAGACGCCGTCGTTGCTGAACGCGCCGGCCAGGAAGGCGAACGGGATGGCGATGATGGACGCGAGGATGCTCGCGATGAGCATGGCGAGCAGTTGGATGCCGAAGATGCGCCACCAGGAGCCGCGGACCAGCTTCGCGGAGCGGCTCATCGACTTCACGATGCCCTGCTTCTCCAGCATCAGCGCGGGCGAGGCCAGGGAGAAGCGGATCATCAGCCACACCGCGACGACGATCGCGCCGATGCTGCCCAGGGCGAGGAGAGCGGCGCCCGCCTCGCTCGCGCCGGCGACGGCGGCGAGGATGCCCGGCAGGGTGCCCAGGGCGACGACGCCGACGGCGATGAACAGCAGCAGGAGGATCAGGCCGAACAGCCTGCCCACTTGCGGGCGTGCGTCGTTCCAGGCCTCGCCGATGGTCACCGGCCTGCCGAGTACCGCGCGGCTGGTGACCGTGGTGAGCAGGGCCGTGGCCACGACGGTGCCGACCAAGGAGACCACGGAGATGACGCCGAGGCTGAGGAGGGCGTCGCCCATGGCGCGGCTGAGTTCGCCGAGGGTGGCGCTGGGGTCTTCCAGGGCGTCGGTGTCGAGGCGGTCGTTGAGGACGAAGCCCTGGAGCAGGACGACGACCACCTCGGTGACCACCGCGACGGTGAGGGAGATGCCCAGGACGGTGCGCCAGTAGGCGCGCATCGTGGATACGGCGCCGTCGAGGATCTCGCCGACGCCGAGCGGGCGCAGCGGGATCACGCCGGGCTTGGCCGCGGGCGGGGGGCCGCCCCAGCCGGAGCCCCAGGGGCCGTGTCCGCCGGGGCCTCCGTAGCCGCCGGGACCGCTCGGGCCGCCCCAACCGCCGTTGTTCGGCGGGCGGTTGCCCCAGCCCGGGCCGGGCGGTGGGGGAGGCGGGGTCTGTTCCGGGGTGGCCGGACCGGAGGGCGCGGACCACTGGGTGGGTGGCGGCTGGTCCTTCGACCACTTCGGGCCGGGCTCCTGCGGCTGCGGGCCGGGCTGGTCCGCGGGCTGCTCGGGGCCGGGGCGGTCGGCGGGCTCGGCAGGGCCGGACATGGTCGGCTCCTGTCCGTCGGACGGGGCGGATCCGGGCGAGGCCCAGCCCGGAGTGTCTTTCATCGTCGCTCCTTCACGGTGCCCGTCCGCGGTCGCGGCGGCAGGTTGGCAGCCATCGTGCCATGGGGTGGTCGTCGGGGGACCGGCCACGGTCTGGGCGGCACACCTTCAATTGTCCGCCGGATACGGGGCAGACTGACCGCATGGCTGATCAGTACGCGCAATCCGGCGAGGACAAACGGCCGACCGAGATACCGGCGATCCGCTGGGAAGAACCACCCGAAGGCCCTGTGGTCGTCCTGCTCGACCAGACGAGGCTGCCGGCAGAGGAGGTCGAACTCGTCTGTACGGATGCGCCGGCGCTGGTGGAGGCGATCCGCTCGCTCGCCGTGCGCGGGGCGCCGCTGCTCGGCATCGCGGGGGCGTACGGGGTCGCGCTGGCCGCCGTGCGCGGCTTCGACGTGGAAGACGCCGCGGACTCCCTCGCGGGCGCCCGTCCCACCGCGGTGAACCTTGCCGTGGGCGTGCGCAGGGCGCAGGCCGCGTATCGGGCGGAGTTCGCCCGGAGCGGCGAGCCCCGGCAGGCGGCCGATGCGGCGTTGGCCGCCGCGCGCCGGCTGCACAAGGAGGACGCCGAGGCCAGTGGGCGCATGGCCGAGCGAGGGCTGGCGCTGCTGGAGGAGCTGCTGCCCGGTGGCGGGTACCGGGTCCTGACGCACTGCAACACCGGTTCGCTGGTGTCGGGCGGGGAGGGCACCGCGTTCGCGGTGGCGCTCGCCGCGCATCGGGTGGGGCAGCTGCGGCGGCTGTGGGTGGACGAGACGCGTCCGCTGATGCAGGGTGCCCGGCTGACGGCGTACGAGGCGGCTCGTACCGGTATGGCGTACACCTTGCTCACCGACAACGCGGCGGGCTCGCTGTTCGCGGCCGGGGAGGTGGACGCCGTGCTGATCGGGGCGGACCGCATCGCGGCTGACGGGTCGGTGGCGAACAAGGTGGGGAGCTATCCGCTCGCGGTGCTCGCGCGGTACCACCATGTGCCGTTCATCGTCGTGGCGCCGGTGACGACGGTGGATCCGGAGACGCCGGACGGGGCGTCGATCGAGGTCGAGCAGCGTGCCGGGTTCGAGGTGACCGAGGTGACCGCGCCGCAGGTGCCGGTGACGGGGCCGGGCGGCGGCATTCCGGTGGCGCCGCTGGGGACGCAGGCGTACAACCCGGCGTTCGACGTGACTCCTCCGGAGCTGGTGACGGCGATCGTCACCGAGGAGGGCGTGGTCTCGCCGGTCACGGCCGAGGCGCTGGCGGAGCTGTGTGCCAGGGCCCGGCAGGTGACGATCGGCTGACGGGGCCGGGGGCGATCGCGGTGGACGGGGCCGGGCGGTCGCCGCTCGCCCCCTGGCTCGATCTCGGCGCTGCCCGGGGCGGCGCGTCAGGGCGGCCCCGGCGGAAGCCCTGCTCGCACTTGCCGCCGCGTTCAAGGAGCGTCAGAGTGCCTCGGAGTCGGGCCGGGAGCCGCGGCGGACATCAACAGCGACGGACGAGGGCAGACAGTGACGACCCCATACGACTATCGTCACAGGCCAGTGACCTCGCTCACCAGCGCCCCGGTCACTGTTACGAGAATGGGATGATGTCGTTTATGAAGGGACGAGTCCTTGTCGTCGACGACGACACCGCACTGGCCGAGATGCTCGGTATCGTGCTGCGTGGTGAAGGTTTCGAGCCGTCTTTCGTAGCCGACGGCGACAAGGCGCTGGCCGCTTTCCGTGAGACCAAGCCCGATCTGGTGCTGCTGGACCTGATGCTTCCCGGACGGGACGGCATCGAGGTGTGCCGTCTGATCAGGGCGGAGTCGGGCGTGCCGATCGTGATGCTCACCGCGAAGAGCGACACCGTCGATGTCGTGGTGGGTCTGGAGTCCGGTGCCGACGACTACATCGTGAAGCCGTTCAAGCCGAAGGAGCTCGTGGCCCGCATCCGGGCGCGGCTGCGGAGGTCGGAGGAGCCGGCGCCCGAGCAGCTCGCCATCGGTGACCTCGTCATCGACGTGGCCGGTCACTCCGTGAAGCGGGACGGGCAGTCGATCGCGCTGACGCCGCTGGAGTTCGATCTGCTGGTCGCGCTGGCCCGCAAGCCGTGGCAGGTGTTCACCCGTGAGGTCCTGCTGGAGCAGGTGTGGGGCTACCGCCACGCGGCGGACACGCGGCTGGTCAATGTCCATGTGCAGCGGCTGCGCTCCAAGGTCGAGAAGGACCCCGAGCGGCCGGAGATCGTGGTGACCGTCCGTGGTGTCGGTTACAAGGCCGGACCGAGCTGACATGTCCGGGGACAGTGCCGCTTCGGCGCCCGGCCGGTCCGGGGCCCGTGCGGAGCGGCCTGTCGGCCGGAAGGCGGCGGGTTCCCGCTGGGGACGGTTTCTGGAGGGCGGGCTGCTGCAGGGCGGAATGCAGGGCAGCCCGGTACTCCGTCTGATCCTGCGCTGGGTACGTCGTCCGCTGCTGCCGGTCATGCGGCTGTGGCGGCGCAACATCCAGCTCAAGGTCGTGGTCACGACCCTGCTGATGTCGCTGGGCGTGGTCCTGCTGCTGGGCTTCGTCGTCATCGGACAGGTGCGCAACGGGCTGCTCGACGCCAAGGTGACGGCGTCGCAGAGCCAGGCCACCGGCGGGTTCGCGGTGGCCAAGCAGAAGGCCGACGAGGCGGCGGCCGCAACCGCCGCCGACGGCAGCGCGGTGGACGGCCGGCCCGAGCAGAACGTCATCCAGTGGATGAGTAATCTGGTGGAGTCGCTGTCCAGCGGCGGCCAGGGCGCCTTCGACGTCGTGACGCTGCCGGCGGGCGAGGACAGCGGCAACGGCCGTGGGCCGCGCGCCTCCGGAAACGTGATCGCCGCCAAGAGTGTGCCCCAGGCTCTGCGCGAGCGGGTCGACAGCAGTTCGGCGGCGGCCCAGAGCTACACCCGCATCATCTACAGCGGCGGCAAGGAGTCCCAGCCCGCCCTGGTCATCGGCAAGCAGGTCAACGACCCCAACAGCGACCCGTACCAGCTGTACTACCTCTTCCCGCTCACCCAGGAGGAGAAGTCGCTGAGCCTGGTCAAGAACACGCTGGCGACCGCTGGGCTGTTCGTCGTCGTACTCCTCGGAGCCATCGCCTGGCTCGTGGTGCGGCAGGTCGTCACGCCGGTGCGGATGGCGGCCGGTATCGCCGAGCGGCTGTCCGCCGGGCGCCTTCAGGAACGTATGAAGGTCACCGGTGAGGATGACATCGCGCGCCTGGGCGAGGCGTTCAACAAGATGGCGCAGAACCTTCAGCTGAAGATCCAGCAGCTGGAGGACCTGTCGCGGATGCAGCGACGGTTCGTGTCGGACGTGTCGCACGAGCTGCGGACGCCGCTGACGACCGTGCGGATGGCCGCCGACGTCATCCACGAGGCGCGGGAGGACTTCGACCCGGTGACCGCCCGGTCCGCGGAGCTGCTCGCCGACCAGCTGGACCGGTTCGAGTCGCTGCTCGCCGACCTGCTGGAGATCAGCCGGTTCGACGCGGGCGCCGCGGCGCTGGAGGCCGAGCCGATCGACCTCAGAGAGGTGGTGCGGCGGGTCGTCAGCGGCGCCGAGCCGCTTGCCGAGCGCAAGGGCACGCAGATACGTGTCGTGGGCGACCAGCAGCCCGTCGTGGCCGAGGCCGACGCCCGGCGGGTGGAGCGGGTGCTGCGCAATCTCGTCGTCAACGCCGTGGAGCACGGTGAGGGCAAGGACGTCGTGGTCAGGCTGGCCGCCGCCGGCGGGGCGGTCGCGGTCGCGGTGCGCGACTACGGCGTCGGGCTCAAGCCGGGTGAGGCGACCCGGGTCTTCAGCCGTTTCTGGCGGGCCGACCCGGCACGCGCGCGTACGACTGGCGGTACGGGTCTGGGGCTGTCCATCGCGCTGGAGGACGCGCGGTTGCACGGCGGCTGGCTCCAGGCCTGGGGCGAGCCCGGCGGCGGCTCGCAGTTCCGGCTGACGCTGCCGCGGACCGCGGACGAGCCGCTGCGGGGCTCGCCGATACCTCTGGAGCCCAAGGACTCGCGCCGCAACCGCGGCCTCGACGACGCCGGTCTGCCGAGCGGCGAGAAGCGTGCCACCGTGCCGGCGCAGCAGACGGGCCACCAGGGGACCCCGAGGGCGGCACGCGACCCGATCGCGCCGAGGCCGGCCGGAGTGGCCCCGGTGGCCGATCCGACGGCGCTGCCGGGCAACGGCGCGCGCGTGGTGCCCCGGTCCGCCTCGGGAGCGAACCGGCAGGACGACAGGCCCGCCGAGGGGGCACGGAGTGAGGACGGCGGGTACCGAGCGGGCCTGGGCAGGCAAGGGGAGGCAGAGCGTGGGCGCTGACCGTAAGGGGGGCGCACGGCGCGGGCCGGCGCGCACGGTGACGTACGCCGTCTGCGGCGCCGTACTGCTGGCGGGGTGTGCCTCGATGCCGGACAGCGGGGATCTGCGCGGGGTGGAGTCCACACCGCGCCAGGACACGCAGGTGCGGGTCTTCGCCATGCCACCGTCGGAGGACGCGACGCCCACGCAGCTCGTACAGGGCTTTCTTGAGGCGCTGACCAGTGACGAGCCGAACTACAACACGGCGAGCCAGTATCTGACCAAGGAAGCGGCGCGGAGATGGTCGCCGGAGCAGGGCACGACGGTCCTCGCGGACGGGCCCAGCGCCATCGAGGCCGCCCGGCCCAGGGGGCGGGAGGACGTCGGCGTGACCACGTTCACGCTGAGCGGCACCAAGGTCGCCACGGTGGACGAGCAGCAGGCGTACGTGCCGGCCGGCGGGACCTACGAGCAACTGCTGCATCTCACGCAGGATCCGAAGTCCAAGCAGTGGCGGATCGACGGGCTTCCCGACGGCGTCGTGATGGGCAAGAGCGACTTCGAGCGCAACTACATGACCGCCAATAAGTACTACTTCGCCTCGAACACGGGCACGGACTTGCAGACGGCGGTGGCCGATCCCGTCTATGTGCGTGAGCGCGTCGATCCCATGACACAGATGGTGCGTTCCGTGCTCAACGGGCCCAGCAGCTGGCTCAGGCACGTGGTCAGGACGAGCTTCCCCACCGGTACGGCGCTGGAGAAGGGCACGGCCTCGCTGACGCCCGACGAACAGAACAGGCTGACCGTGCCGTTGAACGACCGGGCGGCCCGGGTCGGTCTGGGCAAGTGCAACGAGATGGCCGCGCAAATCCTGTTCACCGTGCGCAACCTCGCGCCCGTGGTGGAAGAGGTCGAGCTGGAGGCGGGCGGCAAGCATCTGTGCAGCCTCACCGAGGCAGAGGCGAGGGCCCAGGTCGAGCAGGGCTGGACGGAGCGCGTGCGGTACGTGTACTTCGTCGACGAGAAGCACCGGCTCGTACGGATGGCGACCGACTCGGGCAACCCGGCTCCGGAGGCTGTGCCGGGCCAGCTGGGCGGGGGCGAAACGCCGCTGCGGTCCGCGGCGGTGTCGCGGGACGAACGCATGGCGGCCGCGGTCGGAGAGGACGGCCGGACGCTGTACACGGCGTCGCTGACGCTGGGCTCGGTGCTCGGGGATCCCGTGCTGCGCAGCACGGGCAAGACGGAACACGACCGGCTGACGGCGCCCAGTTGGGACAGCGGGGGCGACCTGTGGGTGGCCGACCGGAACCCGGCCGATCCCCGGTTGCTGCTGCTGGACGGCGGCACGGGTGAGCCGCTGGTGGTGAAGACACCGGAGCTGGACGGGCGCATCGAGTCCGTCCGGGTGGCCGCGGACGGGGTGCGGATCGCGCTCGCCGTGGCGAAGGACGGCAAGTCGTCCCTGTTCATGGGGCGGATCGAGCGCGAGACGAAGGCCGGCGACGAGCAGCCGAGCGTCTCCGTCCTCGACCTGCGTTCCGCGACTCCGGAATGGGAGGAGGTCACGGCCATGTCGTGGGCCGGCGACAGTCGGCTCGTGGTGGTCGGGCGCGAGCAGGACGGCGTGCGGACGATGCGGTACGTCGGGGTCGACGGCTCCACGCCCGAGGGGCCGGGGCCGGCGGCCCTGACCGGAGTGAAGGAGATCGCCGCGACGGAGGACGAGCGGGTACCCCTGGTGGCGTACTCGGAGGACGGCATCGTGCGGCTCCAGGCGGGGGCGCAGTGGCAGAAGGTGGTGACCGTCGGGACGGGGCCGGTCTATCCGGGGTGAGCCGTGTCGGTTGGCGAGGTGGTGAAGGCGGCCGCTGCTGTTCGGAGCGAGGCTCCGGCGGGGCGGCCGTTTTCTGTTTCGGGGGCGGCTTCTTGAGAGGGGCGGCTGTTTCCTGAACGGGGGCGGGGCCGGCCTTCGGCGGGGCCGTGGAGTTGTCCACAGGGGGTTTTCCACAGGGGTGGCCGGTGGGCGCGGGCCTTGGCACAGTGGTGGGCATGCGGGGGTGGTGGCAGGACCTCACCGACCTGGTGCTGCCGACCGAGTGCGAGGGCTGCGGGAGGCCGCGCAGGGTGCTCTGCGCGCAGTGCCGTGCGGCCCTGAGCGGTGCCGCACCGGGCCGGGTGCGGCCGGTGCCGGAGCCGCCCGGGCTGCCTGTCGTACACGCGGCGGCCCGGTACGCGGACGAGGTGCGGGCCGTGCTGCTGGCCCACAAGGAGCGGGGCGCGCTGGCTCTGGCGGCACCGCTCGGAGCGGCGTTGGCGGGAGCCGTGCGGGAGGGGCTTCGGGGGGAGTGGGAAACGGGGGGTGCGGGCAGTGGGCCGGGCGTGGGGGAGAGCGTCGTGTCGCGGGTGAGCGGTGGGCGGGGCGCCGTGTCGTGGGTGAGTGGCGGGCGGGGCGCCGTGTCGCGGGTGAGTGGCGGGCAGGGTGTTGTACCCGGGCCGGTGGGGGGTGCGGGGCCGGTGCTTCTGGTTCCCGTGCCGTCCGGGCGGGGGGCGGTGCGGGCGCGGGGGCACGATCCGGTGCGGCGCATCGCACTCGCGGCGGCGGGTGAGCTGCGTCGGGCCGGGACGCCGGCGCGGGTGGTTGCCGTGCTGCGGCAACGGCGGGCCGTGGCCGACCAGTCGGGGCTCAACTCCCGGCAGCGGCTGGACAATCTCGCCGGTGCGCTGGCGGTCGCAGCGGGCGGTGCGCGGCTCCTCCGCGCGGGTCCGGTCGTGCTCGTCGACGACCTGATGACGACGGGAGCGTCCCTTGCGGAGGCGGCGCGTGCGGTGCGGGCGGCGACGGCCGGGGAGGCGGGAGGGTACGGCCGGGCGCTGCGCTCGGGCGCGAGCGACGGGGTGGCAACGGCCGTGTGCGGGACGGCGACTCGGGAAGGAACAGGGGAACGGAGGGCCGGGGGCATGGCGGATGCGGGGAGCGGGGTACCCGGCCCGGTACGGGCGGGCGTCCGTGCAGGTGACGTCATCCACGCGGCTGTGGTCGCCGCATCGCCGGACTCTTTCGAAATAAACCGGAACTGACCGTGAACTTGCATCGTTGCTGGTAATGAGAGGGCCAATTCACCTGAACGGAGGTACGCCGCTGTAGAGGGTGACGACATCCGTCCGGGCGAGATATGTTCGGTTGTGAGAGAAAGGCGCAGGCCATCCCTCTCCTATCCGAATGCCGTGCCATGGGTTTTAGGCAATCACCCGTAGTGGTGGGGTGGAGATCTTGCCCATGGGGGAGGAGGAGGTGGAAGTCACCGAGTCCGAGGTTCCGGGGTTCGCCGGAGCCTGGTGCAAAAGGGAGATGCTCCGCATCCGAGGCGGAGCGATCCGGGAACGGAGTTCTGCGTGGACATCGTCGTCAAGGGCCGCAAGACCGAGGTGCCCGAGCGGTTCCGCAAGCACGTGGCCGAGAAGCTGAAGCTGGAGAAGATCCAGAAGCTCGACGGCAAGGTGATCAGCCTCGACGTCGAGGTGTCCAAGGAGCCCAACCCCCGACAGGCCGACCGCTGCGACCGAGTGGAGATCACGCTTCGCTCCCGCGGTCCGGTGATCCGGGCGGAGGCAGCGGCGAGCGATCCGTACGCGGCGCTCGACCTGGCGGCGGAAAAGCTGGACGCCCGGCTGCGCAAGCAGCACGACAAGCGCTTCTCGCGCCGTGGCGCGCGCCGGCTCACGGCAGCCGAGGTCCCCGACCACGTTCCGGGCGCGGCCACGCTCAACGGGAACGGCCACACCTTCCAGGAGGAAGAGGCCGACGGAATTCCCACCAAGAAGATCGGCTCGCTGGAAGTGAAGGGCGAAGGCCCCCTCGTCGTCCGCGAGAAGACGCACGTAGCCTCCCCGATGACCCTCGACCAGGCCCTCTACGAGATGGAGCTGGTCGGGCACGACTTCTATCTGTTCGTCGACTCCGAGACGAAGGAACCGAGTGTCGTCTACCGGCGGCACGCCTACGACTACGGCGTCATCCACCTCAACACGGACCCGATGGTCGCCCAGGCGCAGCCTCCCGCGGCGGGTGGCACGCTGGGCGGCTGAACCACCCGGTGACAACCGAGCCGGTGCCCCTGGAGCGCGTGTGCGCCCCCAGGGGCACCGGTGTGCGACCACTTAGCGCCCCGCTCTGTCACCGCGGTGTCGTCCGGGCATGAAATCATGGCCGCACCGGCCCAACCGGTGGGCCGCTGCCTTGGGTTGGCGATGGCACACGACCAGCCACAGCCTTCAGGGGGAGGAACGATGGCGGACAGCTTCGGACCGATGCAGGACGAGGATGCCGACGGCGGCGTCGTCGGCATGGGCCCGGACGCGGGCTCCTCACGCAAGGAGCCGATCAGAGTCCTCGTCGTGGACGACCACGCCCTCTTCCGTCGTGGACTGGAGATCGTGCTCGCCGCGGAGGAGGACATCCAGGTGGTGGGGGAGGCGGGCGACGGCGCCGAGGCCGTCGACAAGGCCGCCGACCTGCTCCCCGACATCGTCCTGATGGACGTGCGGATGCCCAAGCGCGGCGGGATCGAGGCCTGCACCTCCATCAAGGAAGTGGCCCCCAGCGCCAAGATCATCATGCTGACCATAAGCGACGAGGAGGCGGACCTCTACGACGCGATCAAGGCGGGCGCGACCGGTTATCTCCTCAAGGAGATCTCCACGGACGAGGTGGCGACTGCCATTCGCGCGGTGGCCGACGGGCAGTCCCAGATCAGCCCGTCCATGGCGTCGAAGCTGCTCACCGAGTTCAAGTCGATGATCCAGCGGACGGACGAGCGCCGACTCGTACCGGCGCCGCGGCTGACGGACCGTGAGCTGGAGGTTCTCAAGCTCGTCGCCACGGGCATGAACAACCGCGATATCGCCAAGGAGTTGTTCATCTCCGAGAACACCGTGAAGAACCACGTGCGCAACATCCTGGAGAAGCTGCAGCTGCATTCCAGGATGGAGGCGGTGGTGTACGCGATGCGGGAGAAGATCCTCGAGATCCGCTAGGCCTCAGCCCAGGGTGCGGGCGAGTTCGGCCGTGAGGGGCTCGCGCAGTTCCGGTGCGTCGACCCGCTCCACCCGTACATCCGTGCAGTCGACCCAGCTCGCCGCCTCGACCAGGGCCTGGGCCACGGCCGGGACCGCCTTCGGGCCGTCCAGGCCGATCTGCTTCGCCACCAGGGTGCGGCCCTCGCGGGCCGGGTCCACGCGGCCGACGAGACGGCCGCCGGCCAGCACCGGCATCGCGAAGTAGCCGTGAATCCGCTTCTGCTTGGGGACGTAGGCCTCCAGGCGGTGGGTGAAGCCGAAGATCCGCTCCGTGCGCGCCCGTTCCCAGATGAGGGAGTCGAAAGGGGACAGGAGCGTGGTGCGGTGGCGGCCCCGCGGGGGCGTCTCCAGCGCCGCGGGGTCCGCCCAGGCCGGCTTGCCCCAGCCCGCCACAGTGACCGGGACGAGGCCGGAGTCGGCGATCACCGCGTCGACCTGCTCGCCCTTGAGACGGTGGTAGTCGGCGATGTCCGCGCGGGTGCCGACGCCCAGGGACTGACCCGCCAGGCGGACCAGGCGGCGCAGGCATTCGGTGTCGTCCAGCTCGTCGTGCAGCAGGTCGGCCGGGATGGCGCGCTCGGCGAGGTCGTAGACGCGCTTCCAGCCGCGGCGTTCCACGCAGACCACCTCGCCGTACATGAGCGCGCGCTCGACGGCGACCTTCGAGCCGGACCAGTCCCACCAGTCGCTGGTCTTCTTCGCGCCGCCCAGTTCGGTGGCTGTGAGCGGGCCTTCGGCGCGCAGTTGCTTGATCACCTGGTCGTAGGTGCCGTCGGGGAGCTGGTGGTTCCAGTGCGGGCGGTTGTGGTAGGCGCGGCGGCGGAAGGCGAAGTGGGGCCACTCCTCGACGGGGAGGATGCAGGCCGCGTGCGACCAGTACTCGAAGGCGTGGGTGTCCTTCCAGTAGGCGTTCTCCACGGTGGTGCGGCCTACGGCGCCCAGGCGGGCGTAGGGGATGAGCTCGTGGGAGCGGGCGAGGACCGAGATGGTGTCGAGCTGGACCGCGCCGAGGTGACGGAGGATGCCGCGGACGCCGGACCGGCGGTCGGGGGTGCCGAGGAAGCCCTGGGCGCGGAGGGCGATGCGGCGGGCCTCGTCGGCCGTGAGGTCGGTGGTGGGGCGCGGGGTCGTCATGGTCCGCACGATAGGGGGTGGGACTGACAGTGGGGGTGAGCTGGGGGTTTTGGGGGCGGTGGGTGGGAGGTGGGCCGGGGGTGGGGTTCAATCGCCTGTGCCGATGGGGTGCCGTCGGTTGGGGCCGACGTGGGGTGGGTGTGCTTGCCCGCGCTTGCGGGGTGCCGCTGCGCCCACCCGTGCCGCCCCAGCGGCACGACTGCCCGCAGCTGGGCTGGTGGAGGTGCGCCGCGGCCGGGTGTGTCGGTCGGTGCGGTTGGCCGCAGCTGGGTTGGTGGAGGTGCGCCGCGGCCGGGTGGGGTGGGGTTGCGGTTACGTTGGTTGGGGTCTTGATGGCAAGTAGGGGGCCGTTGAGGGGAGGCCCAGGTCGGACGGGAGTAGGGAGCCCACCCAGCAGTCTCGGCGTACGCCCTGGTGGAGGAGGGCGGAGCGGAGGGTGCCCTCGATGGTGAAGCCGGTGTGTTCGGCGACGGCTCGGGAGGGGGTGTTGCCGGCCTGTGCGCGCCATTCCACCCGGTCGATCGAGAGGTGCACGAAGGCCCAGCGGGAGGCGGTGAGGACGGCCTCGGCGATGTAGCCGTTGCCGCGGTGTTCCTTCGCGGCCCAGAAGCCGATCTCGGCCTCGCTCATGGAACGCATCGTGAGGCCCAGCATGCCCACCAGTTCCTCCCCTTCGGGGAGGAAGAGACCCCACGTGAACATGGAACCGTTTCTCCAGCCCTCGGGGACCAGCTGGTCCGTGAAGCTGCGGGCATGCTCGTGGAGGTAGGGCGAGGGGATCGTGGTCCAGCGCTGGATGTCGGGGTCCTGGGCGGCCTCGTACACGGCGTCGGCGTCCTGCGGGCCGACCGCCCGCATGAGGAGGCGGTCGGTGGTGAGCGTGACGGGTTCCATCGGCCGATTCTGCTCGGAGCCTCACCGAGCGCGCCATTCATTTCGCGCTGGGTGACCGCGCGCGTGCGTTCCGCACAATTCGTGGGCGGGGGCGGCACCATCCGCGCCCCCCGGCCGTTGTCCCCTTTGACGGAGATTTGAAGCAGTGAAGGGTCGGCGTCACCAGCAGGCTCCCGGCGTGGCGGGGTCCTCGCATACGATGGCCGTTGCTCAGTCACGTCAAATGGAACCGACCGTCCCAGGCCCGACCGGCAAGGAGACCAACCCCCGTGTCCGTCCTCTCGAAGATCATGCGTGCAGGCGAAGGCAAGATCCTGCGCAAGCTGCACCGCATCGCGGACCAGGTCAACTCCATCGAAGAGGACTTCGTCGACCTCTCCGACGCCGAGCTGCGAGCCCTCACCGAGGAGTACAAGCAGCGTTACGCCGACGGCGAGACCCTGGACGACCTGCTCCCCGAGGCGTTCGCCACCGTCCGCGAGGGCGCCAAGCGCGCGCTCGGACAGCGTCACTACGACGTGCAGATCATGGGTGGCGCCGCCCTCCACCTCGGCTATGTGGCCGAGATGAAGACCGGTGAGGGCAAGACCCTCGTCGGCACGCTGCCCGCGTATCTGAACGCACTGTCCGGCAAGGGCGTTCACCTGATCACGGTCAACGACTACCTGGCCGAGCGCGACTCGGAGATGATGGGCCGCGTCCACAAGTTCCTGGGTCTGAGCGTGGGGTGCATCCTCGCCAACATGACGCCGGCCCAGCGCCGTGAGCAGTACAACTGCGACATCACCTACGGCACCAACAACGAGTTCGGCTTCGACTACCTGCGCGACAACATGGCGTGGTCCAAGGACGAGCTCGTCCAGCGCGGCCACAACTTCGCCATCGTCGACGAGGTCGACTCCATCCTCGTGGACGAGGCCCGTACGCCGCTGATCATCTCCGGCCCGGCCGACCAGGCCACCAAGTGGTACGGCGACTTCGCCAAGCTGGTCACCCGCCTGAAGAAGGGCGAGGCGGGTCAGCCGCTCAAGGGCATCGAGGAGACCGGCGACTACGACGTCGACGAGAAGAAGCGCACCGTCGGCATCCACGAGTCCGGCGTCGCCAAGGTCGAGGACTGGCTGGGCATCGACAACCTCTACGAGTCGGTGAACACGCCTCTGGTGGGCTACCTGAACAACGCCATCAAGGCCAAGGAACTCTTCAAGAAGGACAAGGACTACGTCGTCATCGACGGCGAAGTCATGATCGTCGACGAGCACACCGGCCGTATCCTCGCCGGCCGCCGCTACAACGAGGGCATGCACCAGGCGATCGAGGCGAAGGAAGGGGTGGACATCAAGGACGAGAACCAGACGCTCGCCACGATCACCCTTCAGAACTTCTTCCGCCTCTACAAGCGTCACGACCACAACGGCAAGGAACAGCCCGGCCTGTCCGGCATGACCGGTACGGCGATGACCGAGGCCGCCGAGTTCCACCAGATCTACAAGCTCGGTGTCGTGCCGATCCCGACCAACCGGCCGATGATCCGCAAGGACCAGTCGGACCTGATCTACCGCACCGAGGTCGCGAAGTTCGAGGCGGTCGTCGACGACATCGTCGAGAAGCACGAGAAGGGTCAGCCGATCCTCGTCGGCACGACCTCGGTCGAGAAGTCCGAGTACCTCTCGCAGCAGCTGAGCAAGCGCGGCGTGCAGCACGAGGTGCTCAACGCCAAGCAGCACGACCGTGAGGCGACCATCGTCGCCCAGGCCGGCCGCAAGGGCGCCGTGACCGTGGCCACCAACATGGCCGGCCGCGGTACGGACATCAAGCTCGGCGGCAACCCCGAGGACCTCGCCGAGGCGGAGCTGCGTCAGCGCGGCCTCGACCCCGAGGAGCACATCGAGGAGTGGGCCCAGGCCCTGCCGGCCGCCCTGGAGCGGGCCGAGCTGGCCGTCAAGGCGGAGAAGGAAGAGGTCGAGGCGCTCGGCGGCCTCTACGTGCTCGGTACCGAGCGGCACGAGTCGCGTCGTATCGACAACCAGCTGCGCGGTCGTTCCGGCCGTCAGGGCGACCCGGGCGAGTCCCGCTTCTACCTGTCCCTGGGCGACGACCTCATGCGTCTGTTCAAGGCGCAGATGGTCGAGCGCGTGATGTCGATGGCGAACGTCCCGGACGACGTGCCGATCGAGAACAAGATGGTCACGCGCGCGATCGCGTCCGCGCAGTCGCAGGTCGAGCAGCAGAACTTCGAGACGCGTAAGAACGTCCTGAAGTACGACGAGGTCCTCAACCGGCAGCGTGAGGTCATCTACGGCGAGCGCCGCCGCGTCCTGGAGGGCGAGGACCTGCACGAGCAGATCCAGCACTTCATGGACGACACGATCGACGCGTACGTCGCGGCGGAGACCGCCGAGGGCTTCGCCGAGGAGTGGGACCTGGACCGGCTGTGGGGCGCCTTCAAGCAGCTCTACCCGGTGAAGGTCACCATCGAGGAGCTGGAGGAGACGGCCGGTGACCGGGCCGGTCTGACCGCCGAGTTCATCGCCGACTCCATCAAGGACGACATCCGCTCCCAGTACGAGGCGCGTGAGGCGCAGCTCGGCTCCGAGATCATGCGTGAGCTGGAGCGCCGGGTCGTGCTGTCGGTCCTGGACCGCAAGTGGCGCGAGCACCTCTACGAGATGGACTACCTCCAGGAGGGCATCGGCCTGCGCGCGATGGCGCAGAAGGACCCGCTGGTCGAGTACCAGCGCGAGGGCTTCGACATGTTCACCGCCATGATGGAGGGCATCAAGGAGGAGTCCGTCGGCTACCTGTTCAACCTGGAGGTCCAGGTCGAGCAGCAGGTCGAGGAGGTCCCGGTCGAGGACGCCAAGCCGTCGCTCGACAAGCAGGACGCGGTGCCGGCCCAGGCGGGCGCGCGTCCGGAGATCCGCGCCAAGGGTCTCGACGCCCCGCAGCGGCGGAACCTCCACTTCTCCGCGCCGACCGTGGACGGCGAGGGCGGCACCATCGAGGGCGACTGGGACGAGGACGGCGAGCCGGTGCGTTCGGAGGCCGACGGCCTCACGCGCGCGGAGCGCCGCAAGCAGTCCCGTGGCGGGCGTCGCCGCAAGAAGTAACCGGAAGCGGTGCCCGGGAGGGCGCCGTACGGGCTGAGAGGGCCGGGTCACCTTGGGGTGCCCGGCCCTTCGGCGTATACGGCGGTGGCGTGCCCTCGGCGGGTGCGGGTGCGGCCTGTCCTTTGGTGCGTGGAGCGGTGGCGTGCCCATGGGCGGGGGTGCGGGGCGGTGCCGTGCCTGTGGGCGGGTGCGGAGCGGTGCCGTGCCCTCAGTCGTCGTTCGCGCGCGGCCTGCGCGGGCCGCCGAGTTCCACGGCGGTGCAGCGCCAGCGCAGATCCCGGCCCTGTTCCAGGCGGAAGGCCATGGCCCGCAGCCGGTCGCCGGCGCCGATGCGGGCGAAGGCCTCGATGGTGCCGGGGGAGGGGACGTAGTAGCCGATGTCCCTGACGACGGGGCGGGAGCCGCGGGTGGTGCGCAGGGGGCCGCGTTCGGCGAGCCAGGCCAGGTCGTCGTAGGCGCGGCCCGCGGGTGTGCCGGAGCATGCAGTGCACGGGGCGCTGTCCGCTCAGGACCGCGAGGAGGCGGTCGGCGAAGACGTCCGTGGGGCGCGGCTGCGTGACGGGCGTGGGGAGGGCGGGGACGGGGCGGCGGGGGGTCTGGGGCGGTACGGAGGGGGAGGGGGCTGTGGGGCTGTCCTGGGAGATCTGGGGGGCCTGGAGGGGGTGGAGAGGGTGGAGGGCGGTGCTCTGGCCCGGGGGTGTGGTGCGTGCGTTCGGGGTGGTGTTGCTGCGGCCGGGGGCCGGTGTGGGGCGGGTGTCGCGGGGGCGGGTGGAGAGCCTGGTGGAGGTGGGGGAGGCCGGCGGGCGGCCTTCGGGGGTCGCCGTGCGGGTGCTGCCCGGGCCTGGGGTGCGGGGTGGGGTGCCGCCGGGGCGGCGGGTGTCGCGGCGGCCCGGCGGGCGGGCGCCCGGGTGCTGGCCCTGTGCGCCCTGTGCCCTCGTCATGACCTTGTTCATGGGTGCCCTCGCATCGACGGGCCCGGGGATACCGGGCGGTAACTTCGGGTTGGGGATCTTGTACGGGGGCGGCGAGGGCGACGGCAAGCGTGGGTGGGGGCCGGGTGCGGGGGCCGGAAAGTTCACCTATCCGGCTGGCGCAGGGGTGCCGGAGCCCGGGTCGGCGGGGGTGGGCCGGGTGAGTTCCGGGACGGGAGTGGACGGCGCAGGGGGCCTGGGCGGGAACCCGAAAGGGGACGCCCGCACGTATCCTGAAGGCCCCTTCGGGAGTGCGGGAACGCCTCTCCGGAGACCTCTGTGGAGCCCTCCGACCACGAAAGCGGCCAGCCATGCGCGTCTACGTCCCCTCGACCCTCCTCGGTCTCGCCGAGGCGTACGAGACGGGTGAGCTGGGGGCCGGGCCGCTCGTCGCCTACGCCGTGACGCCCGGGCTGCGTGAGTGGTACCTCTCCGACGACATCGAGGAGCTGGAGTACGCGGCGCTGAACCGGGCCGCGCTGGCCTCCCTGCGGCTGCTGGCCACGGAGCCCGGGGCGGTGCGGCGCCGGGTCGTGGTCGCCGTCGACGTGCCCGACGGCGCGGCGACGGCCGACCCGGACCGGGGGCTCGATCCGGCCGCGCTCGGCGAGGTGCGGGTCGCGGGGCCGGTGCCGTTGGCCAAGGCGGCGTCGGTCCATGTCGACGCCGGGGACGCGGAGGCGGACGTGACGGCGGCGGTGGGGGCGCTGGAGGCGGCGGACGGCGGGGACGACGACGCGCAGTTCGTCGTGGACGGGGCCGAGGACCACGAGCTGCTCTGGTACGCGACGCAGGAGATCCCGAACCTGGTGGGGCTCGGCGGCTGAGTGTGACCGCTGTGGCTCCGCATTCGTGACCTGCGGTTCTCTTGATTGTCAGTGGCGGCGGGTACGTTTTTGGCATGGGGATGCAGACAGGGGCGCACATCGTCTGGGACTGGAACGGGACGCTGTTCCACGACAACGACGCGATCATCGGGGCGACGAACGCGGCGTTCGGCGAGCTGGGGCTGGCGCCGATCACGATGGAGCAGTACCGGACGCTGTACTGCGTGCCGGTGCCGAAGTTCTACGAGCGGTTGCTGGGGCGGCTGCCGACGGACGCCGAGTGGGAGGTCATGGACGAGACCTTCCACCGGTACTACACGGAGCACCGGGTGCGGTGCGGGCTGACCGCAGGGGTGACCGAGCTGCTGGCGGACTGGCGGGCGACGGGGCGCAGTCAGTCCATTCTCAGCATGTACGGCCACGACGAACTGGTTCCGCTGGTGCGGGGGTTCGGGATCGAGGGCCACTTCATACGGGTGGACGGGCGCACGGGGCCCTCCGGGGGCAGCAAGGCCGAGCACATGGTGCGGCATCTCTCGGCGCTGGACGGGGTGGATCCTGCGCGGACGGTGGTGATCGGGGACGCTGCGGATGATGCGGTGGCGGCGCGGCGGGTGGGGGCGCGGGCCGTGCTGTACACCGGGGGGTCGCACAGTCGGGCCAGCCTTGAGGGTGTGGGCGTTCCGGTGGTGGACACATTGGACGAGGCGGTCGCGGAGGCGGAGCGGTTGGCGGCGTAGGCGGGGTGCCGCGGGTAGCCGTCGGCCGGGGGCGGGTCGCGCGGCCCGGCGCTGACGGGGTGCCGCCTGCGCCCACCCGTGCCGCCCCAGGCGGCACTCATGCCCGCAGGGTGGACGGTGGCCGTGGTGGTTACGGCAGGAGTCGTCAGGTCGGGCCTGTGCAGAATGTCAAAGTTCCGGGCCAAGTTTTGTACACATACGGCTCATGACGGGGGCCGGGTCAGGGGCGATAGCCTTGTGGCGTGATCAGCGCGATAGCTCGCGGGGGCACTGTCGCCCCTGCCCTGCGCCCGGCGAACACGGACGACATCCGTGACCGGGCGGCGGTCGCTGGTCTTCGCAGGCGGGGCCGGGGCGTGAGAGTTCCCCGGACGCCGCACAACCCCGATGTGCAGGGACTGCCGAGAGCAGTGTCACACCCGTCGGGCGCGGCGAAATTGGCTGACATCCCCCCGCTCATCTCACCTCGCGGCATAGCGTCGAAGCAGACCGGACACCCCGCGTCACGACGTAACGCCGGAGGAGACGAGACCGTACTTCCTTCAACGTCACGCAACGGCGCGCGACAGGAGCCAGAGGACAATGCAGACCAAGCTGGACGAAGCCAAGGCCGAGCTGCTCGAACGGGCCGCCCGGGTAGCTGAGAACAGCCCGGTCGGGGGGCACCTACCGACTGGGACACCGGGCGAGAGCACCCCGGACCGGGACACCGTGCTCTCGTTCCTCCAGCGCTACTACCTGCACACCGCCCCGGAGGACCTCGGCGACCGCGACCCGGTCGACATCTTCGGAGCCGCCTTCTCGCACTACCGGCTGGCCGAGACGCGCCCGCAGGGCACGGCCAACGTGCGGGTCCACACCCCGACCGTGGAGGAGAACGGCTGGACCTGCAGCCACTCCGTCGTCGAGGTCGTCACCGACGACATGCCCTTCCTCGTCGACTCGGTCACCAACGAGCTGACCCGGCAGGGGCGTGGCATCCACGTCGTCATCCACCCCCAGGTCGTCGTCCGCCGCGATGTCACCGGCAGGCTCGTCGAGGTGCTCAGCAACCCCCCGGCGGCCGGTGAGCGTCCGCACGACGCGCACACCGAGTCCTGGATCCACGTCGAGATCGACCGCGAGACCGACCGCGCCGACCTGAAGCAGATCACCAACGACCTGCTGCGCATCCTGTCCGACGTCCGCGAGGCCGTCGAGGACTGGGAGAAGATGCGGGACGCGGCGATCCGCATCGGCGAGAGCCTCGGCGAGGAGCACATGCCCGGGGACCTGGCCCGGCCGGAGGTCGAGGAAGCCCGCGAGCTGCTGCGCTGGCTGGCCGCCGATCACTTCACCTTCCTGGGCTACCGGGAGTACCAGCTCCGGGACGACGACTCCCTCGCGGCCGTTCCGGGCACCGGGCTCGGCATCCTGCGTTCCGACCCGCACCACGCCGGTGAGGACTCCCACCCCGTCAGCCCGTCCTTCGAGCGGCTGCCGGCCGACGCCCGCGCCAAGGCCCGCGAGCACAAGCTGCTGGTCCTCACCAAGGCCAACAGCCGCGCCACCGTCCACCGGCCGTCGTACCTGGACTACATCGGCGTCAAGAAGTTCGACGCGGACGGCAATGTGGTCGGTGAGCGCCGGTTCCTCGGGCTGTTCTCCTCCGCCGCCTACACCGAGTCCGTCCGCCGCGTCCCGGTCATCCGACGCAAGGTCGACGAGGTCCTCAAGCGCGCCGGGTTCTCGCCCAACAGCCACGACGGCCGCGACCTGCTCCAGATCCTGGAGACCTACCCGCGCGACGAGCTCTTCCAGACGCCCCCCGACGAACTGCAGGCGATCGTCACCAGCGTCCTGTACCTCCAGGAGCGCCGCCGTCTCCGGCTCTACCTGCGCCAGGACGAGTACGGGCGCTACTACTCCGCCCTCGTCTACCTGCCCCGCGACCGCTACACCACCGGCGTCCGGCTGCGGATCATCGACATCCTGAAGGAGGAGCTCGGCGGCATCAGCGTCGACTTCACCGCCTGGAACACCGAGTCGATCCTCTCCCGGCTGCACTTCGTGGTCCGGGTCCCGCAGGGCACCGAGCTGCCGGAGCTCAGCGACGCGGACAAGGAGCGCATCGAGGCCCGCCTGGTGGAGGCCGCGCGCTCGTGGGCCGACGGGTTCGCCGAAGCCCTCAACGCCGAACTCGGCGAGGAGCAGGCGGCGGAGCTGCTGCGCCGCTACAACAACGCCTTCCCCGAGGGCTACAAGGCCGACCACACCCCGCGCGCGGCGGTCGCCGACCTCGTCCACCTCGAACAGCTCACCGAGGACCACAACTTCGCGCTGAGCCTGTACGAGCCCGTCGGCGCCGCCCCCGAGGAGCGCCGCTTCAAGATCTACCGCAAGGGCGGCTCCGTCTCGCTGTCCGCGGTGCTGCCGGTGCTCAGCCGGCTCGGTGTCGAGGTCGTCGACGAGCGGCCGTACGAACTGCGCTGCGCCGACCGCAGTGCCGCCTGGATCTACGACTTCGGTCTGCGCATGCCGACCGCGAAGAACGGCGACTACAGCGGCGACGACGCCCGCGAGCGCTTCCAGGAGGCCTTCGCCGCCACCTGGACCGGGCAGGCCGAGAACGACGGCTTCAACGCGCTGGTGCTGAGCGCCGGACTGAACTGGCGCCAGGCGATGGTGCTGCGGGCCTACGCCAAGTACCTGCGCCAGGCCGGTTCCACGTTCAGCCAGGACTACATGGAGGACACCCTCCGCAACAACGTCCACACCACCCGGCTGCTCGTCTCCCTGTTCGAGGCGCGGATGTCGCCGGACCGGCAGCGCGCCGGGCACGAGATCGTGGACGCCCTGCTCGAAGAGGTCGACGCGGCGCTGGAGCAGGTGGCCTCGCTCGACGAGGACCGCATCCTGCGCTCCTTCCTCACCGTCATCAAGGCGACCCTGCGCACGAACTTCTTCCAGGAGGCCGGCGGCGGGAAGCCGCACGACTACGTCTCCATGAAGTTCGACCCGCAGGCCATCCCGGACCTGCCGGCGCCGCGCCCCGCGTTCGAGATCTGGGTGTACTCGCCGCGCGTCGAGGGCGTGCACCTGCGCTTCGGCAAGGTCGCGCGCGGCGGCCTGCGCTGGTCCGACCGGCGTGAGGACTTCCGGACGGAGATCCTCGGCCTGGTCAAGGCGCAGATGGTGAAGAACACCGTCATCGTGCCGGTCGGCGCCAAGGGCGGGTTCGTCGCCAAGCAGTTGCCCGACCCGGGCGTGGACCGGGACGCGTGGCTGGCCGAGGGCATCGCCAGCTACAGGACGTTCATCTCGGCGCTGCTCGACATCACCGACAACATGGTCGCGGGCGAGGTCGTGCCCCCGGCCGACGTCGTCCGGCACGACGAGGACGACACCTACCTCGTCGTCGCCGCCGACAAGGGCACCGCGACCTTCTCCGACATCGCCAACGAGGTCGCCCAGACGTACAACTTCTGGCTCGGCGACGCCTTCGCCTCCGGCGGTTCGGCCGGCTACGACCACAAGGGCATGGGCATCACCGCCCGCGGCGCCTGGGAGTCCGTCAAGCGGCACTTCCGGGAGCTGGACGTGGACACCCAGTCCGAGGACTTCACGGTCGTCGGCATCGGCGACATGTCCGGTGACGTGTTCGGCAACGGCATGCTGCTCAGCGAGCACATCCGGCTGGTGGCCGCCTTCGACCACCGGCACATCTTCATCGACCCGAACCCGGACGCGGCCACCGGCTACGCCGAGCGCCGCCGCGTCTTCGAGCTGCCCCGCTCCAGCTGGGCCGACTACAACACCGAGCTGATCTCGTCGGGCGGCGGCGTCTTCCCCCGTACCGCCAAGGCGATCCAGCTCAACGCCCACATCCGCGAGGCCCTCGGCATCGAGGGCAAGGTGTCCAAGATGACGCCGGCCGAGCTGATGAAGGCGATCCTCAAGGCGCCGGTGGACCTGCTGTGGAACGGCGGCATCGGCACGTACGTGAAGGCCTCCACCGAGTCCCACGCGGACGTCGGCGACAAGGCCAACGACGCCATCCGGGTCGACGGCGCCGACCTGCGCGTCAAGGTCGTCGGCGAGGGCGGCAACCTGGGCCTGACCCAGCTGGGCCGGATCGAGTTCGCCACGCACGGCGGCCGGGTCAACACCGACGCCATCGACAACAGCGCGGGCGTGGACACCTCCGACCACGAGGTGAACATCAAGATCCTGCTCAACGGCCTGGTCTCGGACGGCGACATGACCGTCAAGCAGCGCAACAAGCTGCTCGCGGAGATGACCGACGAGGTCGGCCGGCTGGTCCTGCGCAACAACTACGCGCAGAACACGGCGATCGCCAACGCCCTCGCCCAGTCCAAGGACATGCTCCACGCCCAGCAGCGCTTCATGAAGCACCTGGTCCGCGAGGGGCATCTGGACCGGGCGCTGGAGTTCCTGCCCACCGACCGCCAGATCCGTGAACGCCTCGCCCAGGGGCACGGCCTGACCGGCCCGGAGACGGCCGTGCTGCTGGCGTACACGAAGATCACGGTCGCCGAGGAGCTGCTGCACACCTCGCTGCCGGACGACCCCTACCTGCACCGGCTGCTGCACGCGTACTTCCCGTCCGCGCTGCGCGAGCAGTTCGCCGAGCACATCGACAGCCACCCGCTGCGCCGCGAGATCACCACGACCGTGCTGGTCAACGACACGGTCAACACGGGCGGTACGACGTATCTGCACCGGCTGCGCGAGGAGACCGGTGCCTCGCTGGAGGAGATCGTCCGGGCGCAGACCGCGGCCCGCGCGATCTTCCGCTCGGCGCCCGTGTGGGACGCGGTCGAGACCCTGGACAACCGGGTCGAGGCCGCCGTACTCACCCGGATCCGGCTGCACTCGCGCCGGCTGGTGGAGCGCGGCACGCGCTGGCTGCTCAACAACCGGCCGCAGCCGGTGCAGCTCACCGAGACCGTCGATTTCTTCGGCGAGCGGGTCGAGCAGGTGTGGCAGGAACTGCCGAAGCTGCTGCGCGGCGCGGATCTGGAGTGGTACCAGCAGATCTTCGACGAGCTGTCCGGCGCCGGCGTCCCGGACGAGATCGCCACGCGCGTGGCCGGGTTCTCCTCCGCCTTCCCGGCGCTCGACATCGTCTCGGTGGCCGACCGCACGGGCAAGGAGCCGCTGGACGTCGCCGAGGTCTACTACGACCTCGCCGACCGGCTGCGGATCACCCAGCTCATGGACCGCATCATCGAGCTGCCCCGCGCCGACCGCTGGCAGTCCATGGCCCGCGCCTCCATCCGCGAGGACCTCTACGCCGCCCACGCGGCCCTGACCGCGGACGTCCTCGCCGTCGGCAACGGCACCTCCACGCCGGAGCAGCGGTTCAAGGCGTGGGAGGAGAAGAACGCCGCGATCCTGGGCCGGGCGCGCACCACGCTGGAGGAGATCCAGGGCTCGGACGCGTTCGACCTCGCCAACCTGTCGGTGGCGATGCGGACGATGCGCACCCTGCTGCGGACGCATTCGTAGCCGGTACGACGACCAGGGCGCCCCGAGCCGGGAGAGGCTCGGGGCGCCCTGGTGTCCGTAGGGGCTAGGCGGGCTGTTTCGGCTTCGGCTTTGGCCTGGCCTTGGGCTTCTTGTCGCCGGTGAACGCCTCGTACTCCTTCATGACGTCCTCCGTGGGGCCGTCCATGCGCAGTTCGCCGCGTTCCAGCCAGAGCACCCGGTCGCAGGTGTCGCGGATCGACTTGTTGCTGTGGCTGACCAGGAAGACCGTGCCCGCGTGCTGCCGCAGTTCGCGGATGCGGGCCTCGGACCGCTTGCGGAAGGAGGCGTCGCCGGTGGCGAGGGCCTCGTCGATGAGGAGGACGTCGTGGTCCTTGGCGGCGGCGATGGAGAAGCGGAGCCGGGCGCCCATGCCGGAGGAGTAGGTGCGCATGGGCAGGGTGATGAAGTCGCCCTTGTCGTTGATGCCGGAGAAGTCGACGATCTCCTGGTAGCGCTCCTTGATCTGCTCGCGGGACATGCCCATGGCGAGGCCGCCGAGGAAGACGTTGCGCTCGCCGGTCAGGTCGCTCATCAGGGCCGCGTTGACGCCGAGGAGGGAGGGCTGGCCGTCGGTGTAGATGGCGCCGTTCTCCACCGGCAACAGGCCCGCGACGGCCTTGAGCAGGGTGGACTTGCCGGAGCCGTTGGTGCCGATGAGGCCGATGGCCTCGCCCTTGTACGCGACGAAGGACACGTTCCGCACGGCGTGCACCTTGCGGACGCCGGCCGCCTTCTCGGTCTGCTTGCGGCGCATGATGCGGTTGAGGGCGGCGGTGGCGGAGCCGCGGCCGGCGCCGGTGCCGTTGACCCGGTAGACGATGTCGACGCGGTCGGCGATGACGGTGGGGGTCTGCTCGCTGGGGTACTTCTCGCTGGTGTGCTCAGCCACGGCCGTAGGTCTCCTCAGCCTTCCAGAAGTAGATGAAGCCTCCGACGCCGGCGAGCAGGGCCCAGCCGGTGGCGAGCGCCCACACGTGCGGCGGGAGCTGGCTGCCCTGGAAGGTGTCGATCAGGGCGAAGCGCATGAGGTCGATGTAGACGGCCGGGGGGTTGGCCTGGAGCACCGGGCCCACCCAGGACGGCCAGTCCGGGTGCTTGGTCAGCAGGTGGTCGATGCTCCACATCACGCCGGAGGTGTACATCCAGGTGCGCAGCACGAACGGCATCAGCTGGGCGATGTCCGGGGTCTTCGCACCGACCCGGGCCATGATCATCGAGACGCCCGCGTTGAAGACGAACTGGAGCGCCAGGGCGGGCACGGCGAGCAGCCAGGAGGCGGCGACCGGGACGCCGAAGGCGAGCACGATGACGACCAGGGCGCCCATGGAGAACAGCAGTTGCTGGAGCTGCTGGAGGCAGAAGGAGATCGGCAGCGCGGCCCGCGGGAAGTGCAGGGCCCGGACGAGGCCCAGGTTGCCGGAGATCGCGCGGGTGCCCGTGAGGATCGAACTCTGTGTGAAGGTCCAGATGAACACGCCCGTGACCAGGAACGGGACGTAGTCCGGCACCCCGTCCCTGCTGCCCAGCAGCACGCCGAAGATCAGGAAGTAGACGGCCGCGTTCAGCAGCGGGTTCATGATCTGCCAGAGCTGGCCGAGCTTGGCCTGGCTGTACTGGGCGGTGAGCTTGGCGGTGGAGAACGCGGTGATGAAGTGGCGCCGGTCCCACAGCTGCCGGACGTACTCGCGCAGGGTGGGGCGGGCACCGCTGACCGCGAGGCCGTGGCGGGCGGCGAGGGCCGCGAGGTCGACGTCGGGTGGGGCCGTCGTCGGGGGCGGTGTGTCGAGGACCTGGCTCACATCCGCTGCTTTCGCTCGGGGGGTGGGGGCGCGCCCGTCCGGTCGCCGGGAGTTTCCTCACGTGACTCTTCACGTTCTCTTACGTCGGGACGGGACCGTATCGTCGCAACGTGAGCGTAGGCCGATCGGACGTCGGAACGCAACCGTTTCGTCGTCACGCCCTATGCTGGTCCGCATGACGACGAACGCCGACGGACCCCAGCCGCGCCCGCGCCGCCGGGCCCCCGCCGGGGCGGCCGTGCTGCGGGCGGACGTGACGGAGGCGATCCGGGCGGCCGTCTTCGAGGAACTCGCCGCCGTCGGCTACGCGCGGATGTCGATCGAGGGGATCGCGCGGCGGGCGGGGGTCGGCAAGACCGCGGTGTACCGGCGGTGGCGGTCCAAGCTGCATCTGGTGCTGGACGTCGTTTCGGCGCTTGCCGTGCAAGGGCTGCCCGCGCCGGACACGGGTTCGCTGGAGAGCGATCTTCGGCTGCTGTACGAGGTGACCTCGCGGGCGTTGCGGCACCCTGTCGCTTCGCAGATCATGCCGGATCTTCAGGCCGAGGCGGCTCGTAATCCCGAGATCGCCGAGGCTCTGCAGAAGGCGTTGCGGGAGGGGCAGGACGGGGTTGCGAGTGGGATTGTGGCGGCGGCGGAGCGGCGGGGTGAGGTGCGCGAGGGGGTTGACCATGACCTGGCGCTGGATCTGATCTCCGGGCCGCTGTATTGGCGGTCGGTGGTGATTCGTAGTCCGAAGCTGCCGAAGGGGTATCTGGCGGCGTTGGCTCGGGCTACGGCGGGGGCGCTCAGGGCGTTGTGAGCGGGGGCTCGGGGGTTCGATCGCCTGTGCCGATGGGGTGCCGTCGGTTGGGGCCGACGTGGGGTGGGTGTGCTTGCCCGCGCTTGCGGGGTGCCGCTCTCTGTGGCAGCGGGCGCCGCCCCAGCGGCACGATTGCCCGCAGCTAGGCAGCTAGGCAGCTAGGCAGCTAGGCAGCTGTGCGGCTACGCGGCGTTCAGTTGCGTGCTGCTTCTGGGTGTTGGCGTACCCAGCCCTCCCAGGCTGAGGTGATCATGTCCTGGATGTTGTGTTTGGCCTTCCAGTCGAGTTCGGTGGTGGCGCGGTCGGCGGAGGCGACCACGCGGGCCGGGTCGCCGGGGCGGCGCGGGGTCGTGACGGGCGGGCGGTCGTAGCCGGTCAGGGCGTTGATCAGGTCGATCATCTCGCGGACGGAGACGCCCTCGCCGCGGCCGATGTTCAGGGTGAGGTCACGGCCCGGTGTGCTCCGCAGGGCGCGGGCCGCCGCGACGTGCGCCTCGGCCAGGTCGACGACGTGGATGTAGTCGCGGATGCAGGTGCCGTCCGGGGTGGGGTAGTCGTCGCCGAAGATGCGCGGGGGCTCGTTCGCGGTGAGCTTCTCGAAGACCATCGGGACGAGGTTGAAGACGCCGGTGTCGGCGAGTTCCGGGGTGGCCGAGCCCGCCACGTTGAAGTAGCGCAGTGAGGCCGTGGCCAGGCCGGTCGCCCGGCCCGTCGCCCGTACCAGCCACTCGCCCGCCAGCTTCGTCTCGCCGTACGGCGACATCGGCGCGCAGGGCGTCTGCTCCGTCACCGACTCCACGTCCGGCATGCCGTAGACCGCAGCCGAGGACGAGAACACGAACGAGGGAACGCCGGCCGCCGTCACCTCCTGGAGCAGGACGCGCAGGCCCTCGACGTTCTCCCGGTAGTAGTGCAGGGGGCGGTCGACGGACTCACCGACCTGCTTCTTCGCCGCGAGGTGTACGACGCCGGTGATCCCGTGGTCCGTGAGGGCGCGCGCGATGTGCTCGCCGTCCAGGGTGGAGCCGACGACCAGCGGGACTCCGTCGGGCACGCGCTCGGCGATGCCGGTGGACAGATCGTCGTAGACCACGGTCCGCTCGCCCGCCTCGGTCATGGCGCGGACGACGTGCGCCCCGATGTAGCCGGCGCCGCCGGTGATCAGCCAGGTCATGTGCGGCCGTCCCCTCGTCTGTTGCCCCGTGCGTGGAGCATATCCACTCGGATCGGCCGTCAATGAGCGGTGAGTGCCGGTCGGCCGCCCGGGCGCTGGGCCGTGTTCGCTACGGGCGCCGTCCCGCTACTGCGCGCATCCCGGTGTCTCCGACAGGGCCGCCTCGTCCAGGGTGTGGGTGAGTTCGTCCAGGCGGCTGCGCAGGGCGCGGATCTCGTCGACGTCGCACCCGGTGGCCGCGGCGATCCGCCGCGGTACCTGGAGCGCCTGTTCCCGCAGGGCCGTGCCCTCCTCGGTCAGCCGTACCTCCACGGACCGCTCGTCGCGCGCGCTGCGCTCCCGGCGGACCAGGCCGGCCGCCTCCAGCCGCTTCAGCAGCGGCGAGAGCGTGCCGGAGTCGAGGCGCAGGCGCTCGCCCAGCCTCTTGACGGGCAGGTCCCCGTCCTCCCACAGGACCAGCATCGCCAGGTACTGCGGGTAGGTGAGGCCGAGGTCCTTGAGGATCACGCGGTAGACGCCGTTGAAGGCGCGCGAGGCGGCGTGCAGGGAGAAGCAGATCTGGTTGTCCAGGCGGAGCCACTCCTCCGGGGAGGTGGCGGCTGCGGGGGTCTCGGCGGTCGGGGTCATGTCTCCAGAGTAGCCCCTGCCCCCAATTTAGTTGTGCACAATTTAATTGTGTGCTCTACTGGTCTGTGTCAGCGACCACCGACTTCTCCCACAGGGACGGTTCTTCCATGGATGCCATCTACACCGCTGTCGCCACCGCCACCCACGGCCGCGAGGGGCGCGCCGTCAGCTCCGACGGCAAGCTCGACCTCCAGCTGGCCCCGCCGGTGGAGCTCGGCGGCAACGGCCAGGGCACCAACCCCGAGCAGCTCTTCGCCGCCGGTTACGCCGCCTGCTTCGCCAGCGCCCTCGGCCTGGTCGGCCGCCAGGCCAAGGTGGACATCAGCGACGCCGCCGTCACCGGCGAGGTCGGCATCGGCAAGCAGGGCGCCGGCTTCGGCCTCGCGGTGACCCTCCGCGTCGAGCTGCCCGAGTCCGTGGACGAGGCCACCGGCCGCAAGCTGGTCGACCAGGCCCACCAGGTCTGCCCCTACTCCAACGCCACCCGCGGCAACATCCCCGTCGACATCGTCGTCGAGTAAGGCCCGGTCAAGGACCGGCCCGCCTCATTGAGGGACGGGGGTCCGGCCGGTGTGCCCCTGCACCGGCAGCGGCACCCGGCCGCGCAGCACCTGCTCCAGCAGCAGCGGCACCCCCACCACCGGCAGCAGCCACGCCAGGACGATCAGCCGGTCGCCCCAGATGGAGATGTCGGGGTGGCCGGCCTGCGTGAGGATCCCGGTGAACGCGGCGGCGATCAGGAAGATCCCGAACACCGGCCGCCGGAGCGCCCCCCATGCCCCGGCGGCCAGCGCCGTCACGAACAGCGGCTCCAGCGCCTGGCGGCGCAGCCACTCCACCCAGAAGTTCAGCTGCAGGTGCAGGAACTCCGGCCAGGGCCGGGTCCGGTCGGGGCGGGTGAAGTGGTCGGCGAGCAGGTCCTGCACGCTCTCGGACGCCGACGGATAGCCCAGCAGCTTCGACAGCAGCAGCGTCGCGAGGGCGGCGGCCAGGCCGACCCCGGCGATCGCCAGGATGCCCCGCCCCGGCGCCCGGCCCCGCCGCCACCGCGCCACGGCGACCACGGCGCCCGCGCCCGCCAGGCACACGCCCAGGAACAGCGCCTGCGAGTGCTTCACCGTGAACAGTGCGGCGAGTGCGCCCGCGATCAGCCACAGCCCGGCCCGCCGCCCCTTCAGCACCAGCGCACAGCCCCACACGGCCGCGAGCGTCAGGGCCATCAGCAGGCCCTCCGCCATGGGCCGCATGGCCGTCGTTCCGCACGGCAGGACGTAGTACAGCGCCTGCCCGGTCAGCGCCAGCGGCACCGGGACGGACAGCGTGCGCAGGATCAGGAACGCCAGCACACCGCCCGCGCCCGCGATCAGGACGCTCGCCGCCCACAGCCCCCAGGTCGCGCCGAGCACGGTGACGAACGGGACGAGGAACACCGGGTACCCGGGCCGGACGGAGAAGATTCCCATGAACCGCTCCGAGGAGAACGGCACGGTGAGCCCGACCGTCCGCCCGGCCTTCAGCCGCGCCTCGACCTCGGGCCACTCCCGGGCCCGGCACTCCGCCATGACCCGTGGGGTGGGGTCGGGACGGTGGAAGCGGAGCACGTGCACGCTCTGGTTGCGGCGCGCGGTCGCCGCCCTGGAGGCGCAGTAGTGCTCGATGGTCGCGGCCGCCGCCTCCGCCTTGCTGTCCCCGCGCAGAGTGAAGGCGTACGACAGGTAGTTCCTGGTGTCGGGGGTGTCCCGGCCGGTGACGCTCGCCAGTTGCAGGACCGCGAAGACGGCGGCCAGGGCCAGGACCCAGGTGCGCGGCCTCATGACTGCGTGAGGCGGCCGGCCTGCCGACCGCCGGGCCGCCCCGCGGGACGCCAGGTGGACGGCCTGCTCGGCGTGGGCCGCGACGGGCTGGATGGCATGGCAACTCCCCGGGGTGAGAAGGGTGTTCAGAGACGGTCGGTGACGGTCAGCGGCCCGGTGGACTGCTGCACGCTGGCCAGCGGGGAGCGCCCGAGGGCCGCCGCCGCGGACGGCACCGGATGCCGCTCCTCCAACGGCACCACCGGCGGCATCCCCGGCTCCCCGAACACGACATGCCGTACGACGCGCTCGGCGGCGCGGCCGTCGTCGTACGGGCAGAAGCGCGCCCGGAACGCCGTGCGCAGTTGGGCCGAGCGGGAGCCGCGCCAGTGGCCCGTGGCGAAGATGTCGATCAGCTCGTCCTCGCTGCGCGCGACCGCGCCCGGCGGGAAGTCGCGCAGGTCGAAGTAGGTGCCGCGGGCCGCCTCGTAGGCCTCGCGGTCCTCGGTGTGGACGACGATCGGGCGGTCCAGGCCGGCGTAGTCGAACATGATCGACGAGTAGTCGGTGACCAGCGCGTCGGAGGCGAGGCAGAGGGCCTCCACGCTGGGGTGGTCCGTGACGTCGATGACCCGGGGCGAGGTCGTGCCGGCGGCGAGCGGGCCGCCGTGCCGGGGGTGCGCGCGGGCCAGGACGACGAAGCGCGGGCCGAGGCGGCCGACGACGCGGTCCAGGTCGAGCGCGGAGCGCTGGGTGCGGCGGTAGTCCCGGTGGGTGGGGGCGTACAGGATCGCCACCGATCCCTCGGGGATGCCGAGCGACTCGCGCAGCCGGGCCACGTCCGCCGAAGTCGCCTGCTGGAACACGTCGTTGCGCGGGGAGCCGTAGGCGAGCGTCTTGAAGCTGCCGGGGTAGACGCGCTGCCAGGTCAGTGTGGAGTGGCGGTTGGCGGACAGGACGTAGTCCCAGGTGTCCACGTCCTTCAGGAGCGCGTCGAAGTCGATGTCGCCGGAGGCCGCCGGGCGCTCGCGCAGGTCCAGGCCCATGTGCTTGAGGGGGGTGCCGTGTTGGGTCTGGACGAGGATCTGGCCGGGGCGCTTGACCAGGCGGCGGTCGAAGCCGTCGTTGCTGACGAGGTACTTGGAGCGGGCCAGTGCCGTCCAGTGGGCGGCCGTGCCGGGGCTGATCCGGCGGGTCGCGGACGGGACGGTGTGATGGTGCTCCGGGCGGGCGATCCACGCCGTGCGGATGTGCGGGGCGTGGGTGCGGAACGCCTGCTCCAGCGCGCCCGGGTGGCAGCCGTAGCCGCGGCCCCCGTACGCGGCGAAGACCGCCCGGTTCTCGCGCAGCGGGAGGCGGAGCTGGACGCGGTAGTGCAGGCGGAGGGCGGCGGAGCGCAGGGCGCGGGCCGGCCCGGCGGCCGCCGCGGCGGCCCCGCGGCGCAGGTTTGACACCCACCGCAGGGCGCGGCAGGTGCGGTACAGACCGAGGCGGACCACGGTGTGCCGCATCCGGGCGCGCAGGCCGGCGGGGGTGCCCGGGGTGCGGTGGCGGCGGTAGTGGAGGCGGGCCGTGCGCAGGAACTCCGCGCGGGTGCCGGGCGGCAGCCGGTCCGGGCGGGTGAACACCGTGACCAGGTCGTCGATCATGCGGCGGAACAACGCCGGCCGCCACACGGCCAGTTCGGGGCGCGCGTCGACGAACGCGAAGACCCGGTCGTACTGCTCGAAGACGTCGAAGTGGCGGCGGCCGGGTGGGTGCGGGGCGCTGCCCCGGCGGCGCTGCCGGTGGTGCACGCACACCCGGTCCAGCGTCGCGATCGACTCCGCCGTCGTCAGCACCGGCCAGGTCCACGGGATGTCCGCGCAGGAGCCGGACGGGAAGGCGAAGCCCCGCTCCTCGACGAACTCCCGGCGGCAGACCTTGTTCCAGGCGGCCGTCGGCAGCCGCAGCAGACCGGGGCGGTCCTCCAGGCGGAACGGCGCCGGGCCCTGCTCGGTGAGCTGGACGGCGGCCCGGTCGCGGACGGTCTCGCCGGTGCACAGCGTGTGCGCGTGGTCGTGGACGAGCACGTCCGGCTCGCCCGTCTCCTTCAGCCGGTCGGCGATCGCGGCCAGCGCCCCCGGGGTCAGGGTGTCGTCGCCGTCGAGGAACAGCAGGTAGTCACCGGCCGCCCGCGCCATGCCGGCGTTGCGGGCCGGGCCGAGCCCCTCGTTCCGTTCCAGGCGCACCACTCCGACCCGCGGATCGCGGGCCGCGAACTCCTCGGCGATCGCGCCGCAGGCGTCCGGCGAGCCGTCGTCGACCACGATCAGTTCCAGCTCCGGACACGACTGCGACAGCACCGACTCCAGGCACTCGTGCAGATACGCCTGCACCTTGTACGCGGGGACGATGACACTGAACCTGGGCAAGGGACATCCATGGGTCGGCGCGGACGACGGGGCCTTGCCCGGGAACGGCCGATGGAGTGACTTGGTTACGCTCGGTACGGCATACGGGGGATGCCGGGGGGTGAGCCGGTGTCTTCCGGCCCACCGCCCGTGCGCCTGTCGTACGGCTCACCCCGCGCGCTTGTCGTGCGGCTCACCCCGTGCGCTTGCCGTACGGGCTACTTCACCGCGCCCGCCATCACGCCGGACACGAACTGCCGCTGGAACGCGAAGAACACCGCCAGCGGGATCACCATCGAGATGAAGGCGCCGGGCGCCAGGATCTCGATGTTGCTGCCGAACTGCCGTACCTGCTGCTGCAGGGCGACCGTCAGCGGCTGGGAGTCGGCGTTGGAGAACACCAGCGCCACCAGCATGTCGTTCCACACCCACAGGAACTGGAAGATGCCGAGCGAGGCGATCGCGGGCGCGCCCAGCGGGAGCACTACCGTCGCGAACAGCCGTGCCTCGCCCGCGCCGTCCAGGCGTGCCGCCTCCAGCAGCTCGCGCGGGATCTCCGCGAAGAAGTTCCGCAACAGGAAGATCGCGAACGGCAGCCCGAACGCCACGTGGAACAGCACCACTCCGGTGATGGAGCCGAAGATCCCCAGCTTGCCGAAGAGATCGGACAGCGGGATCAGCGCCACCTGCACGGGCACCACCAGCAGCGCGATCACCACCATGAACCACCAGTCGCGGCCCTTGAAGTCCATCCACGCGAAGGCGTATCCGGCCATCGCGCCGATGATCACCACGAGCAGGGTCGCCGGGACGGTGATCCACACCGTGTTGAACAGGGCGTTGGTGATGTCGTCGTTCTCCAGCAGCGTGCGGTAGCTCTCGGTGGTGAGCTGGGCGGGCGCGGAGAACACCTTCCACCAGCCCTCGGCGGCGATGTCCGTCGGATCGCGGAACGAGGAGACCAGCAGTCCGAAGGTCGGCACCAGCCAGAACAGCGCGACCAGAAGCAGGAAGATGCGCAGCACCCCGCCGGCCGCCCCGCTCGCCACCCGGGACGCCCAGGACCGCTTGCCGCGCACGGGGGTGTCGAGTGCGCTCACCGCTCACGCTCCTTCCTGAGCCGGCGGATGTTGACGATCATCACCGGCACCACGAGCAGCAGCAGGATGATGCCGATGGCGCTGCCGAGCCCGTAGTTGCCCCCGCCGCCGAAGGAGGACAGGAACAACTGGAGGGCGAGCACATTGGCCTCGTCCTGGGTGGGCTGCGGCGCGATGATGTAGACCAGGTCGAAGATCTTCATCACGTTGATCATCAGCGTGATCAGCACGACGACCAGGACCGGCATCAGCATCGGCACCGTGACTCTGCGGAACACCTGCCATTCGTTGGCGCCGTCCACCCGGGCGGCCTCCAGCAGATTGCGGTCCACCCCCGCCAGACCGGCCCCGATCAGCACCATCGCGAACCCGGCCCACATCCAGACGTACGCCCCGATGATCGACGGGGTCACCAGGGTCGGGCCGAGCCAGTCGATGCCGTTGTAGGGCGCCGCGAAATTGGAGCCGGGCAGACGCAGTTGGGCCCCGTCGGCCTCCTCGGGCAGGGTGAAGGTGCCGTCCGCGCCGCTGGTCGCCGAGGCCACGACCTCTCCGTCCTTGACCGCCTCGACCTTGACGCCCTCCAGCCCCTTCTCGCCCGCGTCGACCTGCCCCTTCTCGCCGCCCCCGCCCGGCTTGAAGTCCAGCCAGACGGTCCCGGTGACACCGTCGCCGGTCGCCGTCCTCGCGTCCTCGGCGGAGCCCGGCAGCCGGTTCGGCGCGATGCCCACGAGGGGCAGCAGCGCCGGGGTGCCCGCCTCCACCGTCCCCGTCGTGGTGTACGAGCCGCCGCCGGACGCCTTCAGATCGCTGACCTGGGCGTTCGGGCGGGCGCCCGGGTAGACGGAGGAGTCGGCGAAGGTGTCGTGCACGGACGTGACGATCGCGTTCGCCACGCCCTGGTCCGGGTCCGCCTGGTACACCAGCCGGAAGATGATGCCCGCCGCGAGCATCGAGATCGCCATCGGCATGAAGACGATCAGCTTGAACGCCGTACCCCAGCGCACCCGTTCGGTGAGCACGGCGAAGATCAGGCCCAGCACGGTGACCACCGCCGGCGCCACCGCGACCCAGATCGCCGTGTTGCGCACCGCCGTCAGCGTCGAGTCGTCGGTGAAGACGTCGACGTAGTTGTCCAGGCCGACGAAGCCGGAACCCCCGGCGTCGTACAGGCTGCGCCAGACCGAGTACCCGATCGGGTAGACCACGAGCGCGCCGAGCAGCACCAGCGCGGGCAGCAGGAACAGCACCGCCACCCACAGCCGGGTGCCCGTCACGCTCTTGCGCGGATGAGCGGGGGGCGTCGGCAGCGCGCCGGCGCCCCCCGTCGACTTCGCCACGTCGGAACTCATCCGAGGGCCTTCAGTCGCCGTAGGCCTTGGCGGCGTCCGCCTCCAGCTTGCGCTGGGCGCCCGCCACGTCACTCGGGTTCTTCAGGAAGTCCTGCAACTGCTTCCACTCGCCGACACCCTGCGTGCCGCCGAAGGCCGCCGGGGCCTGGTCGGACATGTCGAACCGGAAGTCGTCGCCCGCCTCGATCAGCGCCTTGGCGATGTCCCGCGTGACGTCGTCCTTGTACGCCTCCTGGTCCATCTCCTTGTTGGGGGAGATGATGCCGCCCTGCGCCGCCCAGATCTCGGCCGCGTCGGTCGAGGCCAGGAACGTCATCAGGGCCTGCGCGCCCTCGCCGTCCTTCAGTACGACGGCCACGTCACCGGCGCTGACCACCGGCGGGTCGTCGCCGACCGCCGGGAACGGGAACACCTTGGCGTCCGTGCCGATCTCCGCGTCGGTGTCGGCGTTGATGTTCGCGGCGACGAAGTCGCCCTCGTAGACCATCGCGGCCGGGTTGTCACCGGAGAACGTCTGCGTGACCGACTTCGGGAACTCCGTCCGCAGCGCGCCCGCGCGGCCGCCCGCGATCAGCTCGTCGTTGCCCCACAGCTCGGCGAGCGTGGTCAGGGCGTCCTTGACGGACGGGTCCGTCCACGGGATCTCGTGCGCGGCCAGCTGGTCGTACTTCTCCGGGCCCGCCTGCGAGAGGTAGACGTTCTCGAACCAGTCGGTCAGGGTCCAGCCGTCCGCGCCGCCGATGGAGACCGCCGGGGTGCCGGCGTCCGACAGCGTCTGGGCGGTGCTGATGAACTCCTCCCAGGTCTGCGGTTCCTCGGTGATGCCGGCGGCGTCGAACGCGGCCGCGTTGTACCAGATGAGGGACTTGTTGGCGGCCTTGCCGTAGACGCCGTACTGCTTGCCCTCGTACGCGCCGAGTTCCTTCCAGCCCGTGGAGAAGTTCTTGTCGAGCTGCTCCTGGGCCTCGGAGCCGAGCGGTTTGAGCCAGCCCTTCTCGGCGAACTGGTGGAGCACACCGACCTGCGGCAGGAACGCCACGTCCGGCGGCTGGCCGCCCTGGATCTTGGTGCCGAGGAACGTGGAGGTGTTGTTGCCGGTCGGCACGAAGCTGATCTTGGCGCCGGTGCGTTTCTCGAACTCGTCCAGAACCTTGGTGAAGTTCTCCTGCTCCGGGCCCGTCCAGACGGCCGCCACCTCCAGCGACTGTCCGTCGAGCTTGGGGAGCTGGACGGAGGTCTCGGCGCCGTTGTCGGTGCCGCCGCCTCCGCCGTTGTCGTCGTCACCGCCGCAGCCGGTGAGCGCCAGTGCCAGCGCGCCTGCCACGACGGCGGCCGCGGCCTTCGCGGCCCTGCGGGGGGTTGGGTGCGTGGTTGTCCTGTGGATACGGATGGTGCTGCTCGTGCTGCGCATCACTGCCCCGTTCTTCGTGCCTCGTTGCCTCGTCGAACGTTCGAGCGCTGTCCCGTGCGGTCTGGTCTACGCCGGGTCGTGGGGGTCGGCAAGAGCGCCTGCGGTGTCAACCGGACGATCGTGACCCCGTCGTGACTCGTTCTCCACCTGCCCTACAGCAGCGAGGGCACCCGGACGGCCGCGACCTCCCTGGCCGCCCGCTCCAGCGCGCTCGCCAGCAGGGCCAGATCCGTCGGACCGTTGCCCAGCTCACGCACCGGGCGGCGGGCCGGCGGGTCACCCATGCGGTGCCACTCCAGCGGCACCACCGTGGGGCGCAGGGTGGCCGTGCGCGGGATACGGCCGGTGACGCGACCGCCCTGGAAGGCGGTCACCCGCCCGTCCGCCCAGGTCAGTCGGCCCCGACCGGCCGCCGGTTCGTCCGGTCCGCTCGCGGGCGCCTCCAGTATCACCCGCAGCGCCGCTCTGCGCGCGGGCTCCGACTGCGCCGTACGGCCGTCCGCGCCCGCCGCGGCCACCAGGTGCACGCCGAGCCGCTCGCCCTCCCGGGCCACCGCCTCCAGTGCGCGGATGACCGAGCCGGCCGCGGGCCTGCCGGGGGAGCCGAGCGCGGGGGAGACCAGCGCGTCCAGGTCGTCCACCACCACGACCAGCCGGGGCAGCGGCGGCGCCGCCTCCGTCTGCCGCCGGGCCGCCGCCGGGCGCAGCCGCAGCGTGGAGCTGGGCGGGGTGTCGAGGTCGCCCTGCGCACCGACGTCGGCGGCGGTGCGCTGGCCGACGAGCCTGCCCGAGCCGCTCTGCGTACCGGCGTTGGTGGTGGTGCGTTGGCCGGTGAGCCTGCCTGAGTCGCTCTGGGTACCGGCGTTGGTGGCCGTGCGTTGGCCGGTGAGTCTGCCTGGGTTGCCCTGTGTACCGGTGTCGGTGGTGGTGCGTTGGCCGGTGAGCCTGCCCGGGGCGCCCTGTGCGCCGGCGTTGGTGGCCGTGCGTTGGCCGACCAGCTTGCCCGACACCGTGCGTCCGGCGTGCCATTCGGCGAAGTGGGACCGGCCCAGCAGTTCGGCCCGCCGCTTCAGCTCGGCGCTCAGCGACTGGGCGAACTCCCGCATCCGGACCGGATCGTCGGCGGTGAGATGGGTGGTGACGTGCGGGACGTCCGTGCACACGCGCAGGCCGTCGCCGCCCCCGCCCGTCCGGTCCCGGCCGTCCATCAGCACCATGCTCAGCCGGTCCGGCCGCTCGGCGGCGGCGAGCGAGGCGACGAGCGCCCGCAGCAGCTCCGTACGACCGCTGCCCGGCGGTCCCTCGACCAGCAGGTGCGGGCCCTCGGCCGCGAGGTCGGCGCAGACCGGGCCGCGCGGTCCGGCGCCGAGCACGGCCGTGGCCCGCCCGCCGAGCGCCTCGGTGTCGTCGGCCGCGTCCGCCCAACGGGCCATCAGGGAGGCCGGGGTGGCCCGGGCCAGCCCCAGCTCGTCCAGCAGCCGGGCCGCCCGGGGCAGTGGCACGGACACCCGCGCCTGCCGCCCGGCGCCCGCCTCGGCGTCCGGGCGCAACGGGGCCAGGGCGCGCGCGAACCGCTCGGCCCAGGCCGACGAGACCGCGTCCACCGTGGCCACGGTGCCGGGGCCGGCCGGGGCGGCCTCCGCGCTCCCGGTGCGGGCCACCCGCATCAGCCGCAGCGCCGTCGCCACGTCACCGCTGAGCAGCGCGACCGCCCCGCAGTCCCGGAACACCGGCGAGGCCGCGCAGGCCGCCCGGTACGTCTCCGAGACGGGCGAGGCCGGGGAGGCGGGCTCCGTCTCGGCCAGGCACACCACATGGATCCCGGCCCGCGGACCGTCCAGCGCCAGCCGCGCCACCGCCTCCCGCACATCGGCGCCACCGGGGTCACCGTCCACGACGAGCACGGAGTACGGCCCCGGGAAACCGGCGGGCGTGTCGTCGTCGCGCGCCCAGGAAGGGCGGTGCGCGACACGGCGAACGGTGCCGTCCGCGGGACGGCCGGGGGGCGGCTCGGGGGAGTCTGTGCGGGGGGCGGCCGGTGCGGTTCGGGCAGGGTCGTGGAGCTGTTCGGCGGGGTCTGCGTGACGGTGGCCCGGCGCGGTGTGCGGGGGCGGGTTGTCCGGTGTGGTCCGGGGGTGTCCGACGGCCGGTCCGGCCGGGCCTGCCTGCTGGTCGGCGGGAGCTGCCTGCGAGGCGCGGTCGAGCGGTCCGGCGGAGGGCGCGTGCCCGTCGGGCCGTGCGGCTCCGGACGGTCCGGCCTGCCGAGCGACGGGAACTGTTCGCGAGGCGCGGTCGAGCTGTTCGGCCGAGGGCGTCTGGCGGGCGTTCGGCGTGGTCTGCGCGCGTCCGGCGGCGGCCGGTGCGGGCGAGTCTGCGTGCGGGGCGGTCGGGGGCGTTCGGACCGCTCCGTCGAGTGGTTCGGCGGAGGCCGTGTGCCTGTCGTTCGGTGCGGTCTGCGGGTGTCCGGCGGCCGGTCCGGCCGTCTGCCGACCGGCGGGAGCCGTCCGTGCGGCGCGGTCGACTGGTCCGGCGGCGGTCGCGTGCCCCTCGGGCCGCGTGGCCCCGCCGGCCGGTCCGGGGGAGGTCGCGTACGCGGTGCCCCGGGAGCCCTCGGCGTGGTCGTCCAGGCGGCGCAGCAGTTCCTCGACGCGGGCCGTGGCCTGTTCGCGGTCGTAGGCCAGGAGGAGGCGGCAGTCCTGGCCGTGGGCCGGGTTCAGATGCGGGAGTCGGCCCAGCCAGGACCATTCGGCGGTGCGCTCCTGAAGGGGGCGCGAGCGGTCCGCGCTGATCAGGACGATCTCCAGGGTGTCCGGGGAGTGCAGCGCGGCGAGCTGGGCGAGTACCGCGCGGGCCAGCCCGGAGAGCCGCGCGCGGGGGCCCGCCAGGCCCAGGGCCCCGACCTCGCGCAGGTCGGCGGTCATCGGCACCGCGGGCAGCAGCCCGGAGCCGTCGGGCGGCACCCGGTCGGCGGTGCCCAGTCGGACCGTGAGCGCCTCCGGGTGTCCCGGCCCGCGCTCCCACAGCCGGGGGCCGGGACCGAGCGCCGTCAGCAGCAGCGCGGCCGGGTCCGGCCAGGTCTCCGGCGCCTGGGGCGCGGTGCCGGACGGGGGAGCCGTCTCGCGCGCGGTGCCGCCTTCGTCGTACGGCGAAGGGCCGGCCGTCGGTTCGGCGCGTCCGCCGGTCAGTCGCCGGGCCCACGCGCTCAGGCCGCCGCGCCGGCGTGCCGGTCGGCGGGCGTCCGGGCGGTCGTCCTCGGGATCGTCCTCGGGGTCGTGCGGGTGCGCCCCCAACCCGGCGCCGTGGGTGTCGTGGGTGTCGCTCCCGCGCGGCCCGGGGATCGGCCGGGCCGCGGAGGGGCCGTGGCTCTCGATCCGCGGGGCGCCGCCCTGGCCCGGTACGACGGGCGGTTCGACGGGGCCGTGCTCCTGGGCGCCCGGGGTCGCCGAGGAGGCGCCCCAGCCCGCCGAGCCGTAGCCGTGCCGAGTCTCCTCGGCGGGCCCGGCGGTGTCCCGCGTCGGTTGCCCGGCCTGTCCCGCGCGCGTGTGCGGGGGGCCGGCCAGCCGGAGGTGCCCCTCCCCGTCCGGGACCGTCGGCACGCGTGCCCCGAGGCCGCCCGCCGGAGCGAGCCGCAGGGCGGACTCGCCGATCCGCAGCAGCGCTCCGGGCGCGAACCGCACCGGGCGGCCGCCCACGCGCGTGCCGTCCAGGGTGGTGCCGTTGGTGGAGCCGAGGTCGGCGACCGACACACGGCCGTCGGCGGTGACGGTCACCGCGCAGTGCAGCCGCGAGACGTCCGGGTCGTCGAGCGGGACGTCGGCGTCGCCGGAGCGGCCGACGTTGATCTGCCCGCCGTGCAGGAGATGGACACCGCCCGCGTCAGGGCCCGCCACCACGTGCAGCCGGGTGGGGGCGTCGTCGACCTCGGGGTGCGCCTCGGGCTCGGCGGGGGCGCCCAGGGACAGCACGGCGCCGTCGACCAGCGGAGGCTCGCCCAGGGTGCAGCGCGCGGCGTCGAGCCGCTCCGCACCGGCGAACAGCACCACAGGGGTTCCCCCGCGCTCGGCTTCGCTCGCGCGGGAGGCGCCCCCGTCGGCGGAGACCGCCGAGGCGAGCTGGGACAGCACCGCGGCCAGGGCCGTGCCGGCGGGCGCCGTGACCAGCACGTCGCAGCTCGCGGCGCGACCCCGCGCGGCGGCGGGGTGCGGGCCCAGCGGGTCTACGACGGTCAGCCGGATCTGCATCGCCGTCAGCGGTCCCTTCTGCGCGGGCGCGGACGGACGTCCCCCCACCCCACACGAGCACATCGGCCAGTACGAAAGGCATCCTCGCACCTGTCACTGACAACGCGCCCGCCACCCGGTGACAAGTGATCTTGATTGGTCGGCTCTGCCCGCAAAAATGCCTGATCCCTGTCGCGTGGGCGATCACTTGAGATCGGTCACGCCCGACTCAGGCAACCAAAGGGAACGAGGCGAGCGTCTTTTCTTCGAACCGTTGCTTCGATGGGCCCGGCACTACAGTGGGTCGGAACATCGGAACACCTGCAGGCAAGTGATCAGGCAAGTAACAGGGAGCGCGAGACGTGCGGCCAGTCGGCAGCAAATATCTGCTTGAGGAACCGCTGGGGCGCGGGGCCACAGGCACCGTCTGGCGAGCCCGCCAGCGTGAGACCGCGGGTGCCGAGGCGGCCGTGCCCGGCCAGCCCGGAGAGACGGTCGCGATCAAGGTCCTCAAGGAGGAGCTCGCCAGCGACGCCGACATCGTGATGCGGTTCCTGCGGGAGCGGTCCGTGCTGCTCCGCCTGACCCATCCGAACATCGTCCGGGTCCGCGACCTGGTCGTCGAGGGCGACCTGCTGGCCCTGGTCATGGACCTCGTCGAGGGCCCCGACCTGCACCGCTACCTGCGCGAGAACGGCCCCTTCACGCCCGTCGCCGCCGCCCTGCTCACCGCGCAGATCGCCGACGCGCTCGCCGCGAGCCACGCCGACGGCGTGGTGCACCGCGACCTGAAGCCCGCGAACGTGCTGCTCAAGCAGGACGGCGGCCAGATGCACCCGATGCTCACCGACTTCGGCATCGCCCGCCTCGCCGACTCCCCGGGCCTGACCCGCACCCACGAGTTCGTCGGCACGCCCGCGTACGTCGCGCCCGAGTCCGCCGAGGGCCGCCCGCAGACCTCCGCCGTCGACGTCTACGGCGCCGGCATCCTGCTGTACGAACTGGTCACCGGCCGCCCGCCGTTCGGCGGCGGCTCGGCCCTCGAGGTCCTGCACCAGCACCTGAGCGCGGAGCCGCGCCGCCCCTCCACCGTCCCCGACCCGCTGTGGACGGTCATCGAGCGCTGCCTGAGCAAGGACCCGGACCGGCGGCCCAGCGCCGAGAACCTCGCGCGCGGTCTGCGGGTCGTCGCCGAGGGCATCGGCGTGCACGCGAACTCCGCGCAGATCGCCGCCGCCGAGAACGTCGGTGCCCTGCTCGCGCCCGACCCCGCGCCCGCGGCCGTGCCCGGCTCGGCCGACCCCACGCAGGTGCTGCCGCAGGGCGCCGGTGCGTACGACCCGAACGCCGCGACCAGCGTCCTGCCGCACACCGCCGGTGCCGCCGACCCCACCGCCGTCCTGCCCAACCGCGGCGCGGCCGACCCCACCGCCGTCATGCCGCCGGTGCCGCAGGGGCAGCCCGGCGGGCCCTCGCCGGACGAGCCGCACCCGTGGCAGAACCAGATGCGGGCCGCGCGCGACCGCAACGAACAGACGCAGGTCCAGTACCTCGACCCCAACGAGGACCCGCTGCGCCGCCGCCCCCAGCGGCAGGTGGCCCGGCCGCAGCAGCAGCCGCGCCCCCAGCGGCAGCCCCAGCAGGGCTACGGCTATCCGCAGCAGCCTCAACAGCAACAGCAACAGCAACAGCAGCCCCAGCGGTACGCGCCGCCGCCGCAGCCCCAGCCGCAGCGGTACGCCCCTCCCGCGCCGCCCCCGCAGCCGCAGCAGCCCCAGCCCCGACGTGAGCCGCGTCAGCCGCGGCAGCGGAGCGCCAACCCGATGAGGATCCCCGGGCTGGGCTGCCTCAAGGGCTGTCTGTTCACGATCGTCATCCTGTTCGTGGCCGGCTGGCTGATCTGGGAGCTGAGCCCGCTCCAGGACTGGATCGGCACGGGCAAGGGCTACTGGGAGCAGCTCTCGGACCTCTTCTCCACGGTGACCGGATGGATCGGTGATCTGGGCAGCAGGGTGTAGGGGCGGCGGCGAGCAGCGAGTCCGGAGCTGCTCTGTGGATTTGTCGACACCTGGCGGGTGATTTCCGCCTCCGCGGTGAAGGTTGGCTCATCGGACGCGTAGTTTTAACGACAACACGCGTCTGTAGGAGCAGCCTTGGCACGGAAGATCGGCAGCCGGTACACCGCCCACCAGATCCTGGGGCGGGGCAGCGCCGGCACGGTGTGGCTGGGCGAGGGGCCGGAGGGGCCCGTCGCCGTCAAGCTGCTGCGCGAGGATCTCGCAGCCGACCAGGAGCTCGTCGGACGCTTCGTGCAGGAGCGCACGGCCCTGCTGGGCCTTGAGCACCCCAACGTCGTGTCCGTCCGCGACCTGGTCGTGGACGGCAACGACCTCGCGCTGGTCATGGACCTGGTCCGCGGCACCGACCTGCGGACCCGGCTCGACCGGGACAGGCGGCTGGCGCCCGAGGCGGCGGTGGCCATCGTGGCGGACGTGGCGGACGGGCTCGCCGCCGCGCACGCCGCCGGGGTCGTGCACCGCGACGTCAAGCCGGAGAACGTCCTGCTGGACATGCAGGGTCCGCTGGGCCCCGGGGGCGCGCACCCGGCCCTGCTGACCGACTTCGGGGTCGCCAAGCTGATCGACTCGCCGAAGCGGACCCGCGCCACGAAGATCATCGGCACACCGGACTACCTGGCCCCGGAGATCGTGGAAGGGCTGCCTCCGCGGGCGGCGGTGGACATCTACGCGCTGGCGACGGTCCTGTACGAGCTGCTGGCGGGCTTCACGCCGTTCGGCGGCGGGCACCCGGGCGCGGTGCTGCGGCGCCATGTCACCGAGACCGTGGCCCCGCTGCCCGGCATCCCCGACGAGCTGTGGCAGCTGATCGTGCAGTGCCTGGCCAAGGCCCCTGCCTCCCGGCTGCGCGCCTCCGAGCTGGGGGCGCGGCTGCGGGAGCTGCTGCCGATGCTGGCCGGGATGCCGCCCCTGGACGTCGACGAGCCGGACGCGGAGCCCGAGCCGGAGACCCCCGAGCCGGACGTGCCGGTGGCCTCCGGGGCGGTACGGCGCGGTGCCGTGCCGCTGGTGCCGGGTGCGAAGCCGGCCGACTCCAACCGTGACACGCATACGTCGATGAGGGTGCCGGGCCCCGACGAACTGGCCGGAGGCGCCCGCGGAACCGCCCGCGTCCCCCGCCCCTCCGGCGCCCCGCGCCCCGGCTCCGCCCGCCACCGGGCAGCCACCCGCCGCCGCCGGCTGGCCCTGGGCGCCGCCGCGGCGGCCCTGGCGACCGCCGCGGGCGTGGGAACGTGGCTGGCCACCTCCGGCAACGACACGGAACCGCCCCCGCACGACGACCAGAACAACTCGGCCCCGGTCACCCCCTGACCGGCGCGGGAGCCTGCGGCCGGCGCTCGTGGGCCGGTGCCGGACGGGGTGGAACGTGGTCGGGCGGGCCGTCCGGCCGAGGCCGGTTGCGGTAGCCGTTACGCTGGAGGCGTGGCAGTCGTCGATGTATCCGAAGAGCTGAAGTCCCTCTCCTCGACCATGGAGTCGATCGAGGCCGTTCTGGACCTCGACAGGATGAGGGCAGACATCGCCGTGCTAGAGGAGCAGGCGGCGGCGCCGTCCCTGTGGGACAACCCGGACGAGGCGCAGAAGATCACCAGCAAGCTCTCCCACCTCCAGGCGGAGGTGCGGAAGGCGGAGGCGCTGCGCGGGCGGATCGACGATCTCTCCGTGCTGTTCGAGATGGCCGAGGAGGAGGACGACCCGGACACCCGTGCCGAGGCCGAGTCCGAGCTCGCGTCCGTCAAGAAGGCGCTGGACGAGATGGAGGTCCGGACGCTGCTGAGCGGGGAGTACGACTCCCGGGAGGCGCTCGTCAACATCCGTGCCGAGGCCGGTGGCGTCGACGCCGCCGACTTCGCCGAGCAGTTGCAGCGCATGTACCTGCGCTGGGCGGAGCGGCACGGCTACAAGACGGAGCTCATCGAGACGTCGTACGCCGAAGAGGCCGGCATCAAGTCGACCACCTTCTCCGTGCAGGCGCCCTACGCCTACGGCACCCTCTCCGTCGAGCAGGGCACCCACCGGCTCGTGCGTATCTCGCCCTTCGACAACCAGGGACGTCGGCAGACCTCCTTCGCGGGCGTGGAAGTCCTGCCCGTCGTCGAGCAGACCGATCACATCGACATCGACGAGTCCGAGCTGCGCGTCGACGTCTACCGGTCCTCCGGTCCCGGCGGCCAGGGCGTCAACACCACCGACTCCGCCGTGCGCCTCACCCACCTGCCCACCGGCATCGTCGTCTCCTGCCAGAACGAGCGGTCGCAGATCCAGAACAAGGCCACCGCGATGAACGTCCTCCAGGCCAAGCTGCTCGAGCGGCGCCGCCAGGAGGAGCAGGCCAAGATGGACGCCCTCAAGGGCGACGGCGGCAACTCCTGGGGCAACCAGATGCGTTCGTACGTCCTGCACCCGTACCAGATGGTCAAGGACCTGCGGACGGAGTTCGAGGTCGGGAACCCGCAGTCCGTGCTCGACGGCGAGATCGACGGTTTCCTGGAGGCCGGAATTCGCTGGCGCAAGCAGCAGGAGAAGTAAGACAAGGGAATTTGTCGACAAGGCAACTGCCGCCCGCGAGGCGGCAGTTGCCTTTTCTGTGCTCGATGTCTGGGTTTTACATCACACTCACAGGGATCCCTCCCCGGCAAAGAACCCGTACCAGGACATCGCGCACGCAACGGCCTTGACGTTGCTTTGAAAAATGGGAAGGGTAAAGCGTGGCATGCGTATCTCTGGGGCGCATGTGAACCGGGGGGCTCATGTTCAGCTGTCCCCGTCGATCACGGCCCCCGAGCGCCGCCTCACTGACGATTCAGCTACTGGGGGTAGCAACCACATGACCAAGAAGACGCGGATCCGTGTCGCGCGGATAGCGGCCGGTGCCGTGATCGCGGCCGGTGCCTCGCTGACGGCCGCCGGTGTCGCCGCCGCCGACGAGGGCGACGACTGCGGGCTCCTGGGTATTTGCGTCACGCCCGAGCCCGACCCGGAGCCCACCACGACCGAGCCCGAGCCGGAGCCCGAGCCCACCGAGCCGACGGTCATCCCGGAGCCGGACCCGGAGCCGACCGAGGACACCAACCCGCCGGAGCCGACGAACGAGCCGACGGAGCCCACCGAGGACCCGACGGACGACGCGACCACCTCGCCGAGCAACCCGGGCAACGGGAACGGCAACGGCAATGGGAACGGGAACGGGAACGGCAACAACACCAACCCCGACGGCGGCTCCGGCGAGTCCGCCCAGCAGGAAGGTTCCTCCTCCCTCACCGACACCGGTGAGGAGGCCGGCTCCGGCACCGCCGCCCAGGGCAGCGGCGACGAGCTCGCCGACACCGGTGCCGCTCAGACCACGTTCCTGCTGATCGGTGCCGCCACGATGATCGCCGGTGGCATCGGCTTCCGCGTGCTGCCGCGTCTCGTCGGCGGCCGCGAGGGTGCGGCCGCCTGACGGCAGCCGTCCGCAGCACTCGACCGAAGCGCAAGAGCCCGGAGCCGACAGGCTCCGGGCTCTTGTGTGTCTCAGCTCACGTGGTCACGCGGTCTGGTGCGCCAGCAGCGCCACGGCCGCGATCAGTACCGCCAGCAGCGCGATCAGCGTCATCGGGGTCAGACCCGCCAGCGGGTTCCCCTGCTGGAGCCGCTCACGGTTCGCCCGGCACACCGGGCAGCGGCCCTCGGTCACGGGCGCGGCGCAGTTCGCGCACACCAGCCGGTCGTACGTCATGCGCTCGCCCTCCTTGCCAGCGGTTCCACCGGAAGAACGCCTCCGGGGCGGAGAACGTTCCCTTCTCTACTGTGCCAGGTTCCTCCGGAAAGGGCGCGGGCGCTCTGGAAGGGGGGGATCGCATGGTTGCGCGGCTGCGGGTCGGTGGGGGTTGATCGCGCCCGCGCGGCGGTAGCCGCATATCCAACACAGCCCCGCGCCCCTTCACGTGGGTTCACAAAAGGCACATCTGTCACGCAACCCCTACCGGTGCCTGCGCTCCCGCTCCCGACTCGCGTATGGTCACGCTCATCTACCCCCGGCGACCCGTGGTGCATCCGTGATCCGATTCGACAACGTATCCAAGGTCTACCCCAAGCAGACCCGCCCCGCACTCAGGGATGTCTCCCTGGAAGTGGAGAAGGGCGAGTTCGTGTTCCTCGTGGGGTCCTCCGGCTCCGGAAAGTCCACCTTCCTGCGGCTGATCCTGCGCGAGGAACGGTGCAGCCACGGCCAGGTGCACGTGCTGGGCAAGGATCTCGCGCGCGTCTCCAACTGGAAGGTGCCGCAGATCCGGCGCCAGCTGGGGACGGTGTTCCAGGACTTCCGGCTGCTGCCGAACAAGACCGTCGCCGAGAACGTCGCCTTCGCGCAGGAGGTCATCGGCAAGTCGCGCGGCGAGATCCGCAAGTCCGTGCCGCAGGTGCTCGACCTCGTCGGGCTCGGCGGCAAGGAGGACCGGATGCCCGGTGAGCTCTCCGGCGGTGAGCAGCAGCGCGTCGCCATCGCGCGGGCCTTCGTCAACCGGCCCAAGCTCCTCATCTGCGACGAGCCCACCGGCAACCTCGACCCGCAGACCTCCGTCGGCATCATGAAGCTGCTGGACCGGATCAACCGGACCGGCACGACCGTGGTGATGGCCACGCACGACCAGAACATCGTGGACCAGATGCGCAAGCGCGTCATCGAGCTGGAGCAGGGCCGCCTCGTCCGCGACCAGGCGCGTGGCGTCTACGGCTACCAGCACTGACGACCGGCTCCACGGAAAGGCTTAACCAGACGCCATGCGCGCCCAGTTCGTACTGTCCGAGATCGGTGTCGGTCTCCGCCGCAACCTGACGATGACCTTCGCCGTCGTCGTCTCCGTCGCCCTGTCGCTCGCCCTGTTCGGCGGGTCGCTCCTGATGAGCGACCAGGTCAACACCATGAAGGGCTACTGGTACGACAAGGTCAACGTCTCCGTCTTCCTCTGCAACAAGAGCGACGCCGAGTCCGACCCCAACTGCGCCAAGGGCGCGGTGACCGCGGACCAGAAGAAGGAGATCCTCGCCGACCTGAAGAAGATGCCGTCGGTCGACACGGTCGCGTACGAGTCGCAGGACCAGGCGTACAAGCACTACAAGGAGCAGTTCGGCGACTCCCCGCTGGCCGCCTCCCTCACGCCGGACCAGATGCAGGAGTCGTACCGGATCAAGCTGAAGGACCCGGAGAAGTACCAGGTCATCGCCACCGCCTTCAACGGCCGTGACGGGGTGCAGTCCGTGCAGGACCAGAAGGGCATCCTGGACAACCTCTTCAAGCTCCTGAACGGCATGAACTGGGCCGCGCGCGCGGTGATGGCGCTGATGCTGGTCGTCGCGCTGATGCTGATCGTCAACACCGTGCGCGTCTCGGCGTTCAGCCGTAGGCGCGAGACCGGGATCATGCGCCTGGTCGGTGCCTCCGGCTTCTACATCCAGGCGCCGTTCATCATGGAGGCCGCGGTCGCCGGACTGATCGGCGGTGCGGTCGCCTGCGGATTCCTGGTGATCGCGCGGTACTTCCTCATCGACCACGGACTGGCCCTGGCCGACCAGCTGACGCTGATCAACTTCATCGGCTGGGACGCCGTCCTGACGAAGCTGCCGCTCATCCTCGCCACAAGCCTGCTGATGCCCGCGTTGGCCGCGTTCTTCGCGCTGCGCAAGTACCTGAAGGTGTGACACTTGCCAAGAGGGGCCGTCCGGTCAACGGGCCGTACGGCCCCTTGCGTTGTCCTAGACTCACCGGCATGTCAGGTCGTGACCTGTTCTGCCAGCCCCGCCGCTTCGGCCGCGGGGCCGCCCTGACCTTGGTGTTCGCGAGCGTCCTCGTCGCCGGTGCGGCGACCGGCTCGCTGCCGGAGCCCGACCGGAAAGCGGCATCCGCGGAGCCCCGTTCGACCACCGCGGCCCGCCACGAGCAGGTAGCGGAGGCCGCCGCCGAGGCGATGGCCGAGGGCAAGTCCCCCGTGGAAGCCGCCGAACAGGCCGTCAGCCGCAGCGGGGACCGCTGGGGTGCCGTGTACTCCGAGGGGGAGTACGAGGAGTTCGAGGAGGCCCTGGACGGCCGGTACACCGGCGTCGGCCTGTGGGCGCGGCGCGGGCGGGACGGCCGGATCCAGGTGACGAAGGTGCGCGCCGGGTCGCCGGCGGCCTCCGCCGGGGTCCGGGTGGGCGACCGGCTGCGCAGCGTCGACGGCGAGAAGGTCGACGGGCAGCCCGTCACCGAGGTCGTCTCCTTACTGCGCGGAGACGCCACCGACGCACCCGTCGGTACGGCCGTCCGGCTCGGCCTGGAGCGCGGCACGCGCGCGTGGAGCGTCACCGTGCGCCGGGCCAGGCTCTCCACCGACTCCGTCACCGTCCGCAGGCTCGCCGACGACATCACCGTCATCCGCATCGACTCCTTCACCCGGGGTTCCGGCGACACGGTCCGCGGCGCCCTGCGGCAGGCCCCGGCCGGCGGCGGGATCATCCTCGACCTGCGCGGCAACCCCGGCGGCCTGGTCACCGAGGCCGTCACCGCCGCCTCCGCCTTCCTCGACGGCGGCCTCGTCGCCACCTACGACGTCGACGGCGACCAGCGCGCCCTGCACGCCAAGCCGGGCGGCGACACCGGCAGACCTCTGGTCGCGCTCGTCGACGGCGGCACGATGAGCGCGGCCGAGCTGGTCACCGGAGCCCTCCAGGACCGCGGCCGCGCGGTCGTCGTGGGCTCGCGCACCTTCGGCAAGGGCTCGGTCCAGATGCCGAGACGGCTGCCCGACGGCTCCGTCGCCGAGCTGACCGTCGGTCACTACCGCACCCCCTCCGGCCGGGGTGTCGACGGCCGGGGCATCACCCCCGACCTGGACGCGGACGCGGAGGCCCTGGAGCGGGCCGAGACCGTGCTCAGCGGCCTTGGCCCCGAGTAACCCCTGTTAAACGGCTTTCCGCCGACCCCCTCCATGGTGCGAAAATGGACGGCACTATGAGCAAGGGAATGTACGTACCCAAGGAGTCCCAGCCCAAGCAGGGCGGGGCGGCAGCCAAGGCCAAGGACGGCGAGAAGGGCGGCAAGCGCAAGCTCGTCGCGCAGAACAAGAAGGCCCGGCACGACTACGCGATCATCGACACCTACGAGGCCGGGCTGGTGCTCAGCGGCACCGAGGTGAAGTCGCTGCGGCAGGGGCGTGCCTCGCTGGTCGACGGGTTCGTCCAGATCGACGGGGGCGAGGCGTGGCTGCACAACGCCCACATCCCCGAGTACAGCCAGGGCAGCTGGACCAACCACTCCGCGCGCCGCAAGCGCAAGCTGCTGCTGCACCGCGAGGAGATCGACAAGCTGGAGGTCAAGTCGGGGGAGACGGGTCACACGATCGTGCCCCTCGCTCTGTACTTCAAGGACGGCCGTGCGAAGGCCGAGATCGCGCTCGCGCGAGGCAAGAAGGAGTACGACAAGCGCCAGACCCTGCGGGAGAAGCAGGACCGGCGGGAGTCGGACCGGGCGATCGCGGCGGCCAAGCGCCGGCAGCGCGGGGCGTAGCGCACGGCCCGGGAATACGCTGGCACGTGCGTGCGTTGGTCACGTACGATGGCATCAGCACCGGCCACGGTCGGTGTGCACCTTGAGAAAACAACATGGGGATGATCGGTTTCGACAGCGGCTGTCGAAGCAGGGGAAGCGTGTCGAGGAAGCGGCAATGATCTCGTAAACCATATGTCGCAACCAATAATCGCCAACACCAAGCGCGATTCCTTCGCCCTCGCTGCCTAAGTAGCGACTTGCGAAGTGTCAGCCCGGGGCTGTTCCCGACCCGGATCCTGGCATCAGCTAGGGAACTAAACCTTGATCCCGGTCACGGGGTGAAGAGGGAAATCAAACAGTGACTGAGCCCGTTCCGGACTTGTCTGGGTGATCCGGAGGGCCGAGAAACTCGTACCAGACTGCACACGGAGAAGCCCTGATTCCGCACCGTTGGACGCGGGTTCGATTCCCGCCATCTCCACTCATCCCATGTGGGCAAGGCCCCGTCGCTCTCGCAGCGCCGGGGCCTTTGTCATGTCGGCAGAGCGGGCCTGCGCCCATCGCAGGAGGAGTTGTGACAGCCCTGTGACCGGGAGTGTGGGGTACGCCACAGCTATGGCGCGCGGACCTTGGTGGGGTGGGCGCATGCCCACCGATCTGCGTGCCGCTCCCCTTGTTCTCGCCGGTGTCCTGCTGCTGGCCGCGTGCGGTACGCAGAGCGCCGGGGAGGGGGCCGGAAGCACGGGCGGCCCGGTCGCCGTCGCCACCGTGTGCCCGTCCGACCACCCGCAGTACGGGGACCTGTCGACGGAGCAGCCGTCCGAGCAACCCCGCCCCTCGGGCACCCCGACACCGCTGCCCGTTCCCTCCTACGACGACGCCCCGGACGACGGCGTGAAGATCACCGGGCTCTACGCCTGGGGCGCCGGCAGCGGTTGCGGCACCGACCCCTCCTTCTCCGCCGACTTCGAGATCACCAACGACGGGACCGCGGCGGCCACCTACACCGTCACCTTCGGCTTCCGCTCCGGCTCCGGCACCGCCGTCGACGACCCGGAGCGCACGATCGCGGCGGTCGGCGCCGGGAAGACCGTCAAGGGAACGGTCGTTGCCCGCGGTTCGACCGGCACCTCGGCCGACGTGTCGTCGGTGACCGTCGTGAAGGTGCGCAGCGTCCCCGTCGACGAGGCGCCGTCCCAGTCCGGCCCGTGCCCCGAGTCCGGGGTGCGGGTCTACGCGGACCGGGGCGACGCCGCCATGGGGCTGCGGGTCGTCGGGCTGCACCTGGTCAACTGCGGCAGCCGGCCCTACGAAGTGAACGGCTATCCGGAGGTCGAGGTCCTCGACGAGGACCACGAGACCGTGGACGAGGTGAAGATCCTCCAGGGCACCGACCAGATCGGCGGCGGCCTCGGCGGCACCGCTCCGCAGCCCCTGGTGCTGCAGCCGGGCGAGACCGCGCAGGCGGGCCTCGCCTGGCGCAACACCACCGAGTTCGGGGACCCGGTGAACGCGCCGTACGTCCGCGTACGGCCGAGGCCCGGCGCCGCCCCCGTAATGGTGACCCCGGAACTGGACCTCGGCACGACGGGCCGACTCGGCGTCGACGCCTGGACGAAGGAAACGGTCAGCGCGGGCTGAGCGCCGAACGGTCCTTCGTCGCGCGCGACAGCAGGGACGTGGTCGCGGTCAGCGCAGGCTGAACTCCGACAGGCGTTGGTCCTTGCCGAGGACCAGGTAGACGTCCGTACGGCCCTTCGCCGCGCGTGACAGCTTCGCCGTCACCGTCTCGTAGGCGTACGGCGACGAGGTCCCGGCGAAGTGCGCCGTACCGACGAGGCGGCCCGTGGGGGAACCGAGCCGGATCTCCACCGGGCCCGCCGCACCGGCCAGGCGGGCGGTGAACGTGTCGGCGCCGGAACCGAGTCGGGCGTCCGCGAACTTCAGCCAGGCGCCGTCCTTCGCCGCCGACACCGCCGTACCGCGGGCCTTGGACTCGTCGACCAGGCGGACGGAGTCGTAGTCGTCGAAGTTCTCGGCGCGGGTGGTGCGGGACAGGTCGCGGGCGGGGATGGTCTCGCCCTTGACCTGCCAGGTCGTCCGCGCGCGGAGGTCCGTGGAGGAGGCGCCGACCATGATGTCGTAGGTGCCGCTCTCCACCACCCACTGGGAGCGGGTGACGTCCCAGTGGGCCAGATCCTGCCGACTGAGGTTCAGCCTGACCGTCTTCGTCCGGCCCGGCTTCAGCGACACCCGCTCGAACGCCTTGAGCTGCTTCAGCGGCTGCTTGTCGCGGGAGACGCGCTGGTGGGTGTAGAGCTGGACGACCTCGTCGCCGGCCCGGCCGCCGGTGTTGGTGACCTTCACCTCGTAGCCGCCGTCGACCTTCTTCAACGGGCCGTAGCGGAACGTCGTGTACGACAGGCCGTGGCCGAAGGGGTAGAGCGGGGTGCCCCGGAAGTACTGGTAGGTGCGGTCGGACTTGATGATGTCGTAGTCGAGGATCGAGGGGAGGTCGGACTCCGAGCGGTACCAGGTCTGGGTCAGGCGGCCCGCCGGGTTCACGTCGCCGAACAGCACGTCGGCGAGGGCGTTGCCGGTCTCCTGGCCCGCGTGGGAGGTCCACAGCAGGGCCGGGACGCTCTTCTGCAGGGCGCCGAGCGTGGTGGGGTAGCTGTTCTCGACGACCACGACGGTGTTCGGGTTGGCCTTCCGCACCGCCTGGGCCAGCGCCTCTTGTGCCGGGGCCAGGCCCATGTCCTCACGGTCGTCGTTCTCGCGGCCGTTGATCGCGGGCATCGAACCGACCACCACCACGGCCGCGTCCTTGCCCTTCACCGCGGCGACCGCCTCCTCGACGCCACTGCGCACGATCTCCTTGGCGTACGACGAGGCCCGCGCCTTCGCCACCAGACCGAGCGTGCCGTCGGCGCCGGTCGGCCCCAGGTAGACCGGGTTGGACCACCAGGACTCGCGGGTCTCGTAGCTGGCGTACCGCAGCAGGTAGCTGCCGTCGTCCTGCAGCTCCGGCGCGAACTGCTGCTGGACGAACCAACCGCCGGGCTGTTCCTGGTCGTTGACGAAGTTCGACCAGTTGTATCCGACGTACTTGCCGTTGGCGGCGGAGCGGAGCGTGACGATGCCCGCGCCCCAGTCGAAGATGTCGAACTGCGTGGCCGTGCCCGAGCCCGTGGCCTCCCTCAGCGGCTCGCCGTCGGCGTCCGTGCCCGCCGTCACGTACGCGCCGGTCTCGGTGTTGCGCAGCGCGATGCGGTCCACGCCCTCGCTGCTCGCCACCTCCGGCACGCCGAGCTTGTCCGCGATGCCCCTGGCCGGGGTGACCTCGTACGGCAGGGTGCCCGAGTACCAGTCGGTGTACAGGGTGTCGGCGAGCGGGCCGACCACGGCGACGTCCTTCCCGGACTTCTTCAGGGGCAGCGTCCGGCCCTGGTTCTTCAGCAGCACCGCGCCCTCGGCCGCCGCCTCGCGCGCCAGCTTCCGGTGGGCGGGGTTGTTGATCACGGACTTGTCGATCGCGCCGTACTTGCCGCCGCCCGGGTCGAACTCGCCGAGGCGGACGCGGACGGAGAGGATGTGCCCGGCCGCCTCGTCGATGTCGGACTCCTCCAACAGCCCCTGGTTCAAGGCGGAGTTGATGGCGTTGATCGTGATGTCGGAGTTCGCGTCGTTGTCCGTGAAGCTGTCGATGCCGGCCTTCAGGGCGGCCGCGTCGCCCTCGGCGAGGGTCGGGTAGTACTTCTGCTCGCCGGAGAGGTTGCCGGGCGCGAAGGCGTCGGTGACGTTCATGAGGTCGTACGAGGTCCACTTCCGCACGACCTCGTCCAGGTCCGGACTGACCGTCGCCGGGCGGCCGTTGACCAGGTTGTACGCGGTCATCACGCCCGTCGCCGCGTTCGCCTCGATGGCCGGGCGGAAGGCCGCCTGGTCGTACTCCTTCAGCACCCGCGGGCGCAGGTCGGCGGAGGTGGTCGTGCGGTTCACCTCGTTGTTGTTGGCCACGTAGTGCTTCAGCGTCGGGGCCGTCTTCAGATGGTCGGGGTCGCCGCCGGTGAGGCCCTCGCCGAACGCCGTGGCCAGGGCGCCGGTCAGCTGCGGGTCCTCGCTGTAGCCCTCCTCGTTGCGGCCCCAGCGCGGGTCGCGCAGCGGGTTGGTCACGGGTGCCCACACGTTCAGGCCCCAGCCCGTGGGGCGTTCCTGCTGGAAGCCGCGGACCTCGTCGCCGATCGCCGAGCCGACCCGTTCCATCAGGCCGGTGTCCCAGGTCGAGGCGAGGCCGACGGCCTGCGGGAACACGGTGGCCTCGCCCAGCCAGGCGACGCCGTGCAGGGCCTCGGTGCCGGTGCGGAAGGACTGGATGCCCAGGCGCGGGATCGCGGGCTGCCACTGGTGGAGCAGGGAGATCTTCTCGTCGAGGGTGAGCCGGTCGAGGAGGTCCTCGACGCGTTCGGAGACGGGCAGGGACGGGTCACGGAAGGCGGGTTCGGGCTCGGCCGCCGCGGGGACGGCGGCGACGGTGCCCGCGATCAGCGCGAGGGCGACGACGAGGGTGGCTCTGTGTCTGGGACCTTTCATGTTCCACGGCTCCTTCGAGTAGGGCCTTGCAGACGGGTGTTCAGGGCGCGTGACGTGGTGCGGTGCTGGCGCGCTCCGTGATCCGGGGCGGCAGCAGCGTGGCCTGCGGCACCGGCTTGCCGCCGAGCTTGCCCATCAGCAGCTCCACCGCCCGCTCGCCCACCTCGGCGGTCGGCAGGGCCACGGAGGTGATGGGCACGCGGACGGCGGCCGCGGTCTCGTCGGGGCAGATCGCGGTGACCGACAGATCGCCGGGGATGCGCAGACCGAGCTGTTCGAAGGCGTCGACGAGCGGTTCCAGGAGCGGCTCGTTGTGGACGACGACGCCGGTCAGGGCGGGCTGTTCGCGCAACAGGCGCTCGGCGACCGCGCGGGCCGCGCCGGGCCGGCCCTCGCACGGGTGGACGGAGGAGGCCAGCCCGCCGCGGTCGGCGGCGGCCGTGAACCCCTCGACCACCCGCTGGGCGAACGCGGTCTGCCGTACGTACACCTCCGGCGGCGATCCGACCAGCGCCACCACCCGGTGCCCGAGCCGCGCCAGATGCTCCACACAGGCCTCGCCGGCCGCCTTGAAGTCCAGGTCGATGCAGGTCAGTCCGGCGGGGGAGGAGGGGAAACCGATCAGCACGGAAGGGCGGTCCAGGGCCCGTAGCAACGGCAGCCGCCGGTCGTGCAGTTGGACGTCCATGACGATCAGCGCGTCGACGAGCGCGGTGTCCGCGACCCGGCGCAGCCCCTCCTCGCCCTCCTCCTGCGTCAGCAGCAGCACATCGTGGTCGTGGCGCCGTGCCGTCGTCACCACCGACACCGCGAACTGCATCACCACCGGCACATGGATCCCGGTGCGCAGCGGTACGACCAGGGCCAGCACGTTGGACCGGCTGCTGGCCAGGGCGCGGGCACCCGCGTGCGGGCGGTAGCCCAGCTCGCGGATGGCCGCCTCCACACGCTGCCGGGTCTCCTCGGAGATCGGGCGCTTGCCGCTGAGCGCGTACGACACGGTGCTGGGGGAGACCCCGGCGTGCCGCGCCACATCGGTGATCTTCACCATCAGTCCAGCTCCACCGTGAGGAACCCGGTCCCGACCCGCGCCCGCGCCTGACGCCCCCCGGCCGCGAGCCCCCACGGCTTCGACGGGTCGGCGCACGACGCCCGCAGCGTGTCCCCCTCCCGTACGACGGTGAAGGCCACGTCCCCGACCCGCACCGACACCTGCGCGCCCCGCGCGAGCCCGAACGCCCGCAGGGTGACCCCGTCGGCGTGGTCGTAGTCGGGCCGGTCGTCCACCGCGCCCACCGGGATCACCGCGCCCGGCCGCACCAGCAGCGGCACGCTCGCGAAGTCGTGCTTCTCGCGCACCCAGCGCGGCCCGGTCACCGTCTCCCCGGTCACGAAGTGGGTCCAGGTGCCCTCGGGCACGTAGTAGGTGACCTCGCCGGAATCGCTGAACACCGGTGCGACCAGCAGGTCCGGGCCGAGCATGTACTGCCGCTCCAGATGCGCGCACCCGGGGTCGTCCGGGAACTCCAGCACCATCGCCCGCATGATCGGCACGCCCTCGGTGTGGGCGGTGCGCGCGGCCTCGTACAGATAGGGCATCAGGCGCAGCTTCAGCCGGGTGAAGTGCCGGGCCACGTCGACGGCCTCCTCGTCGAACAGCCACGGCACGCGGTAGGAGGAGGAGCCGTGCAGACGGCTGTGCGAGGAGAGCAGCCCGAAGGCCAGCCACCGCTTGAACAGGGCGGGCGACGGGGTCCCCTCGAAGCCGCCGATGTCATGGCTCCAGAACCCGAAGCCGGACAGGCCCAGCGAGAGACCGCCCCTGAGCGACTCCGCCATCGACTCGTACGTGGCCTCGCAGTCGCCGCCCCAGTGCACCGGGAACTGCTGGCTGCCCGCCGTCGCTGACCGGGCGAAGACGACCGCCTCCTCCTCGCCCCGGTGCTTGCGCAGCACGTCGAAGACCGTGCGGTTGTACAGGTACGTGTAGTAGTTGTGCATGCGCTCCGGGTCGGAGCCGTCGGACCACTGCACGTCGAGCGGCACCCGCTCGCCGAAGTCGGTCTTGAAGCAGTCCACGCCCTGCGCGAGCAGCGCCTCCAGCTTGGCCGCGTACCAGTCGCGGGCCTCGGGGCTGGTGAAGTCGACCAGGGCCATGCCCGGCTGCCACAGGTCCCACTGCCAGACGCTGCCGTCGGGCCGTTTCAGCAGATGCCCGAGCGCCTTGCCCTCCGCGAACAGCGGCGAGCGCTGGGCGATGTACGGGTTGATCCACACGCTCACCCGGAGCCCGCGCGCCTTCAGCCGGGAGAGCATGCCCTCGGGGTCCGGGAAGACCCGCGGGTCCCACTGGAAGTCGCACCAGTGGAACTCGCGCATCCAGAAGCAGTCGAAGTGGAAGACCGACAGGGGCAGTTCGCGCTCCCGCATGCCGTCCACGAAGGAGGTGACGGTCTCCTCGTCGTACGAGGTCGTGAAGGACGTCGACAGCCACAGCCCGAACGACCAGACGGGCGGCAGCGCCGGACGGCCGGTGAGCGCCGTGTACTTGCGCAGGATCTCCTTCGGGGTCGGCCCGTAGACGACGTAGTACGTCAGCTCCTGCGTCTCCGCGCTGAACTGCACCCGGGAGACGACCTCCGAGGCCACCTCGAAGGACACCTTGCCCGGATGGTCGACGAAGACGCCGTAGCCCGCGTCCGTCAGATAGAAGGGCACGTTCTTGTACGCCTGCTCGCTGCACGTGCCGCCGTCGGCCTGCCAGATGTCGACGACCTGGCCGTTCTTCACCAGCGGCCCGAACCGCTCGCCGAGGCCGTAGACGCTCGTCCCCACCCCGAGGTTGAGCTGCTCGCGCAGGTAGTGCGCGCCGTCCGCCTCCCGCATGATGCCCATGCCCTTGTGGCCGCTGGAGGTCAGCACCCGGCCGCCGGCCAGGAACTCCACGTGCCAGGAGCCGGTGCGGGCGGCCCGCAGCGACAACTCGCCGGAGATCAGCGTCACATGCCCGTCGTCGTAGGCCACCTGGGCCGCGGCCGTCGACTCGGCGAGCTCGAACTCGGGCCCGCGCCGCACGTCGCCGGTCAGATGCGTCAGAGTCAGCCCGATGACGTCGGGCATGGGGCTGTGTGCCTTGATCGTCATGACCGGTCCCGTCATCAGATCGCCGCGCGAGCGGATCGGGCGGGTCGGCGCGTGGATCTCCAGCGCGCCGTCCTGCTCCGTGACGTCGAGCACTTCGACCGGGTGGGCCGCGGTGACGCCCTCGCGCAGCAGCCAGTAGCCGTTGGTGAACTTCACGTGGGGGGTCCTTACTTGACGGCGCCCACGGCGATGCCGCGGGTGAGGGTCCGCTGGAAGAGGAGGAAGAAGACGATGGCCGGGAGGACGCCGAGCAGGGCGGCCGCGTTGGTCATCGTGGCGTCCATCAGACGCTGGCCCTGGAGGACGCCGAGGGCCACCGACACCGTCTGGTTGTCGTTGGAGATCAGCATGACCAGGGGGAGCAGGAACTCGTTCCAGGTCCAGATGAAGAAGAAGACCATGAGGACGCCGAGGGTGGGCCGGCTGACCGGGACGACGATCCGCCACAGCACCTGCCACTTGTTGGCCCCGTCGATCCGGGCCGCCTCGATGATCTCGCGGGGGAACTGGCCGAGCACGGAGGAGAGCAGATACGTGCCGAACGCCGCCTGGATCACCGTGAAGACGATGATCACGCTCAACCTGGTGTCGTACAGGCCGACTTCCTTGCTCAGGTAGTAGACGGGGTAGACCAGCGCCTCCTGCGGCAGCATGTTGGCGAGGACGAAGAAGGCGAGCACCCAGGTGCGGCCCTTGACCCGCCCGATGCCGATCGCGTACGCGTTCAGCACCGACAGCACGACCGCGCCGATCGCCACCGCGCCGCTGATCAGCACGGAGTTGACCAGCTTCTGGGTGTAGTCGACGCGCTCCCAGAAGTCCTTCAGACCGTCCAGGTAGAGGCCCTCGGGGAGGCCGAGCGGGCCGTTCTGGGAGTACTCGGTGGGCGACTTGACCGCGTTCATGGTCACGATCAGGAACGGCACGACCATGAACAGGGCGGCCACGCACAGGGCGACCAGCACGGGGTAGCGGCGGAGCGCGGTGCTCACGAGGCCTCCTCGGCGCGCGTCTGGAGCTTCAGCCCGAGCAGGGACAGCGCCAGGATGATCACGGTCAGCACGGTGGAGATCGCGGCGCCGTAGCCCACCTGCGTCTTCTCGAAGAACGTGGTGAAGGAGAAGTACGAGGGGACGTTGGTCGCACCGCCCGGACCGCCCTTGGTCAGCACGTACACCGCGCCGAACACCTTGAGCGCGGCGATCGAGCACCAGGTCAGCACGACATACGTCTCCGGCCGGATCTGCGGCAGCGTGATGTGCCAGAAGCGACGCCACCAGCCCGCCCCGTCCAGCTCGGCCGCCTCGTGCAACTGCGGGTCCACGCGCTGGAGTCCGGCCATGAAGACCACCAGCGGGAAGCCGAGCTGCACCCACACCATCACGCCCATCACGCTGTAGAGCGCGAGATCGGGATCGCCCAGCCAGTCCTGCTGCCAGCTCGACAGGCCCACGGCCCCGAGCAGTTCGTTGAGGGAGCCGTTGTCGGGGGCGAGGATCCAGCTCCAGACGATGCCCGCGACCGCGATCGGCAGCACCTGCGGGAGATAGAAGCAGGCCCGCAGCACGGCCACGACCTTGCTGCCGAAGTGCCGGCCCACGTAGTCGAACAGGGCCGCGGCCAGCACCAGCCCCAGCGCGGTCGGTACGACGGCCATGGCGACGACCATGAACATGCTGTGCCGGAACGACGCCCAGAACTCCGAGTCGTCCATCAGCTCCCGGTAGTTGGCGAGCCCCGACCACTCCGGGCTGCCCACGCCCTCCCAGTCGGTGAAGCTGACGTAGGTGTTCATGGCGAACGGCAGGACGACGATCGCGAGGAAGGCGAGCACCCCGGGCAGCAGGAACAGCGCGTAGGAGTCGCGGGGGCGGCGCGGGCGGCCGGCAAGGGGGAGCTTGCCGGCCGCCCGGCCACGCCGTTCGACGGTGACCGTCACCGCTCCGGTACGCCCTTGTCGTAGGCCTCCTGCAAGGCGTCCAGATAGGCGTCCGGGTCCGCGCTGCCCGTGATCAGCTTCTGGGTCTCGGAGACGAGGACGTCGTAGAAGCCGGTGACCGGCCAGTCGGGGTAGAAGGCCAGGCCGTCCCGGTCGGAGAGGGCGTTGAAGTTCTCGATGAGCGTCTTGGACTTCGGGTCGGTGATGGCGTCCGCGTCGGCCGCGACCGGGACGCCGCCGTTGTTGCCGAGCAGGTTCTGGATCTTCTCCGACATGGTGATGTCGATGAAGTCGTAGGCCAGTTCCTTGTTCTTGGCGTTCTTCGGGACCACCCACAGGTTGCCGCCGGAGCCCAGGGTCAGGTTCGTGTCCGGCCACAGCATGCTGTCCCAGTCGAACTTCGCCTCCTCCTGGAAGCGGCCGAACCACCAGCTGCCGGAGAACAGGATCGGCGCCTTGCCCTGGATGAAGGAGACGCCCGCGTCCTCGGCCTTGGTGCTGGTGGAGGTCTTGCTGATGTAGCCCTTCTTCACCCAGTCGGCGAACGTGGTCGCGCCGTACGTCCAGGCCTCGTCGTGCAGGTCGGCCTTGCCCTTGTACAGCTCGTACGCGTCGACCCAGGAGCGGTCGGCCTTGGTCAGGGCGAGCTGGTACAGGTACTGCTGGGCCATGTACTCGGCGCCCGCGTTGGCCAGCGGGGTGACGCCCGCCTCGACGAACTTGTCCATGGCGGCGGTGAGTTCGTCGAACGTCTTCGGCTCGGCGATGTTGTGCTCGGCGAACAGGTCCTTGTTGTAGAAGACCATCGTGTACTCGGCGTAGTTGGGCACGCCGTACCACTTGCCGGTGCCCATCACCCCGTTGGTGTCGTACAGGCTGGTCGTGCGCACACCGGCGCTGAGCTTCTTGTCCCAGCCGCGCTTGGTGGCCTCGCCGGTCAGGTCGGTGAGCAGGCCCTGCTCGGAGAGCTGTCCGGCCGTCGCGTTGCCCTTGTTGTACTCCATGAGGTCGGGCGCGTCCGAGGAGTTCAGCACCATCGGCGCCGTCTTCTGGATCTGTTCGAAGCCCTTCTCCTCGTACTCCACCTTCACGCCCGGATGGGTCTTCTCGAACTCCTCGATCGCCGCGTTCCAGGCCACGCCCATGGCGCTGTTGGGGCCCTCGTAGTGCCAGAGCCGCAGGGTCTTGCCGTCGCCGGAGCCGCCTTCGTCCGAGCCCCCGCAGGCAGCCAGGAGCAGTGATCCCGCGAGGACCACGGCGGTGGCCGCCCCACGCCTTCGTGCCGTCAACATCCAGTGCCTCCAGGGGGAGTCGGACGGATTTCGGGACGTACTGGCCACGTCACACTGCGTTCATCGAATCGATTCGATGGGTGACGTCGAAGCGCTTCGACGCAGGAAGGTATGTGCGCCGCGCGGGCGCGTCAATGGATTTGACGGGGTTCGCGGTCGGCGACGCCCGCCGCGCGGGATTGTCGAGATGAGCCCGTCGCTCTCAACCCGTGTTGTGCGTAGGCTGGTTGTCGATCATCCAGGTCTACGTCCACGGGAGGCGGCGGAGCCATGGCGGTGACGACCCCGGCAGTGCAGGCGCCGGTCGCGACGGGGAGCCCGGTACTCGGCTCGATGTGCGACCTGCTGCGCGACCCGCTCGGCACCTACCTCCGGGCCCGGCGCGACCACGGCGACGTGGTGCGCTTCCTGGCCGGACCTCCCGGTCTGCGGTCGGAGGTCTACGCGGTCTTCTCCGCCGAGGGCGTCCAGCAGGTACTGGCGACCGAGGCCGCCAACTTCCGCAAGGACAACGTCTTCTACGAGGAGCTCCGCCAGTCCGTCGGCAACGGCCTGCTCACCAGCCAGGACGACACCTACCTGCGCCAGCGCCGGCTCGTGCAGCCGCTGTTCACGCCCCGCCGGGTGAACGGCTACGCCCAGCAGGTCGCCGACGAGGCCGCCGAGCTGACCGAGACGTGGGGCGCGGCCTCGGACGGGAACGTCGAACTGATCGGGGAGATGCAGCGGTTCGCGCTGCGCGTGGTGTGCCGGATCCTGTTCGGGACGGACGTGGAGAAGGTGTCCGAGGTGATCGGGCGGACCATGCCCGCGCTCCAGGAGTACTCCCTGAAGCGCGGCTTCTCCCCGCTCAAGGCGCCGCGCCACTGGCCCACGCCCGCCAACCGCCGTGTCGCAGGCCTCCAGGCGGAGCTGTACGCGATGTGCGACGAGATCATCGCCGACCGGCGCGGACTGACCGACCGGGACGACCTGGTCACCCTCCTCGTGCACGCCGAGAACGCCGAAGACGGCAGCCTCGACGCCACCGAACTGCGCGAGCAGGTCCTGATCTTCCTGCTGGCCGGCCACGAGACCACCGCCACCGCGCTCGCCTTCGCCCTGCTCCTGCTCGCCCGGCACCCCGAGACGCAGCAGCGGGTCCGCGAGGAGGTCGACGGCGTGCTCGGCGGCCCCGGTGGACGGGCGCCCACCGCCGCCGACATGGATGCGCTGCCCTGTCTGACGATGGTCCTCAAGGAGGCCATGCGGCTGTACCCCTCGGCGCCCGCGGTCGGCCGGCGCGCCGTCCAGGACACCTCCGTCGGCGGCGTACGCATCCCCGCCGGGGCCGACGTCATCGTCAGTCCGTGGGTCACCCACCGCCACCCCGACTACTGGCCCGACCCCGACCGCTTCGACCCCACCCGCTTCACCCCGGAGGCGGAAGCGGCCCGCCCGCGCTACGCCTGGTTCCCCTTCGGCGGCGGCCCCCGCGCCTGCATCGGCCAACGCCTGTCGATGCTGGAGTCGGTCCTCGGCCTGGCCGTCCTGCTGCGCGAGTACGAGTTCGAGGACGCCCGGTCGGGCGAGGTGCCCCTCGGCGCGGGGATCACACTGGTGGCCAAGGGGCCGGCGAGGGTTCGGATCGTGCGGCGGGGGTGAGGGCGGCGGGGCGGAGTCGTGTCCCGTGGCGGTCATGCCGCGGGGGTGAGGGGAGGTCGGTGCGCGGCGCGCCCCCGCGGCCTCCGACGGCCGGTCGGTGCGCTGGGGCGGCCGGGACGGTTGCCCGGTACGGGCTTGCGCGCACGGCTGCTTCGAGGCGCCCGCTCGGGGAGGCGGGGGACGGGCCGTGCCGCGTGTGGCGGTGAGGGCGGCGGGGGCGGAGTCGTGCCGTGCGGTGGTCATGCCTCGGGTGCCACGGTGGTGACGAGCGGGGCCTTGTTCCGCCCCCGGCGCGTGGCTGTCGTCGTGAGGGTGATGGCGAGGGCCGTGGCCGCCGACGCGACCGGTACCGCGTAGCCGGCCGACGCCGACGTGTGCTCCGCCATCCAGCCGCCCGCCGCGCTGCCGAGGGCGATGCCGCCGAGCAGGCCGGTCACGGCCAGGGTCATGCCTTCGTTGAGGCGGCCCTCGGGGGTGCGCTGCTGGACCAGGGCCATGTTGGTGATCATCGTCGGGGCGGTGGCCATGCCGGCCAGCAGCAGCGCGCCCGCCAGCAGGACGAGGGAGCCGGTGGCGGACGCCGCGAGCAGGGGCAGCGTCAGCAGCGCGGTCATCGCCGCGATGCACCGGGCGTAGCGGCGCTCGGCGGGGCCGGCCGGCTTCAGCGTGCCGTACAGGAGTCCGGCCGCGCAGGAGCCGGCGGCCTGGAGGCCGAGGATCGCACCGGCCGCCGTACGGTGCCCCTGCGCGTCCGCGAACGCGATCGTGACGACCTCCATCGAGCCGAAGACCGCGCCCATGGCCAGGCAGACGGCGAGCAGCGGGGGCATGCCGGGGGAGCGGTACGGGGGCACGGCGGACGCCCGCCGCCGCTGCACCGGCGGCTCGGTCGAACGCTGTGCGGTGAACAGCAGCATGCCGGTGACGAGGAGCACGACGCCGACCAGCGTGCCCGCCTCGGGGAAGAGCGAGCCGCACAGGACGGCCGCGAGGACCGGGCCCAGCATGAAGCAGAGCTCGTCCGCCGACTGCTCCAGGGAGTTCGCGGTGTGCAGCGCCGCCGCGTCGCCCTTCAGCAGGTGGGCCCACCTGGCCCGGGCCATGCCGCCGATGTTGGGGGTGGTGGCGGTGGCGGCGTGGGAGGCGAACAGGGTCCAGTCGGGGGCGTCGTAGCGCGTGCAGAGCACCAGGGCGAGGTCACCGAGGGCGGCCAGGAGGGTGGCGGGCACGGCGACGCGCGCCTGCCCGTACCGGTCGACGAGCCGCGCGGTCCAGGGCGCGACCACGGCGGTCGCGGCCAGCCCGACCGCGACGACGGACCCGGCGAGGGCGTACGACCCGCGCGTCTCGGCGATCATCACCACCGCGCTCACGCCGAACATGCCCATCGGCAGCCGGGCCATGAGGTTTCCGGCGGTGAACGCACGGGTGCCGGGCAGGGCGAACAGGGAGCGGTACCGGGAGACCAAGTGGGGCATGCCGGCAACCCTCGCCCGCCGCCGAGCCAGGGGTCCAACACCTGTTCGACGCCGATTCACGCACCTGTGTTGTAAGTTCCCGGCATGCCCGACCCCCGCCTCCTGCGCGCCTTCCTCGCCGTCGCCGAGGAACTGCACTTCACCCGTGCCGCGGCCCGCCTCTACGTCGCCCAGCAGGCGCTCAGCCGCGACGTACGGCGGCTGGAGCGGGAGCTGGGCGCCGAACTGTTCGTACGCACCACCCGGCAGGTGACCCTGACACCGGACGGCGAGCGGCTGGTGCCCCACGCACGCCGTGTGCTGGCCGCCCACGACGACCTGCTCGCCGCCCTCGGGCAGGCCCGCCCGCTGCTGGTCGACCTGAACTCCCCGGGCCTGGCCACCCCGCGCCGCGTCCTGCACCGGGCCCGCGAACTCGCCCCCGACCACGAGCTGATGGCCCGTTACGAGAGCGGCCTGACCGGAGCGGCGGCCGAACTGCTCGCGGGCCGCCTGGACGCGTCGTTCGGGCGTTTCGCCGGACTGGACCCGGCGCTGCGGGCCGGCCTGGACCACCAGCCCGTGCGCTACGAGCCGATGGCCGTGATCCTGCCCGAGGACCATCCGCTGGCCGGAATGGCGGCGGTGCCGCTCGACGCGCTGGCCGGTACGACCGTCTACGCGGGCGCCGGGAACCCGCGCACTCCGGAGTGGACCGACCTCGCGCACCGGCTGTTCGAGGGGCGGGGCATCGAGGTCGCGGCGCCCGCTCCGCTCGCCGTCGGGGACGAGGAGTTCCAGCGGATCATGGCGAAAACGAGGACACCGGTCCTGGCCGTGGTGGACTTTCCGGCCATGCCTGCCTCGGTGCTGCGGCCCCTGATCGATCCCGTCCCGCTGGCACCCGTATCGCTGGTGTGGCGAAAGGGACTGGTGCACCCTGCATTTGACGCCCTGCGGCGAGCCGCGGCCGAGCTGGCGGCGGCGGAGGGCTGGCTCCGGCTGCCCGTCGATGGATGGATTCCGGCCAACGACAATGTCACGATGCGGCCCCACAACTGACACGCGGCACACACACATCTCACTCGTACGCTACATTCGTGGCCTGAGCACGGTGTGATAAAGGGGGCGCTCGGACCGAGTGGGGGCTCGGTGCGATCGACGGGTGCTCAGTGTCGTACGCGCACCCGGAACGGTCCCTTGGGGGGATGTGTGCGCGTGAAGAACTGGCGAGAAGACGCCCAACCGGAGTGGCCTGAAGTGGCGTCCGGGACGCAGCCGACTCCGGCTGCGAAGGGTGGCACCCCGGCGTCCGGCGGTACCCAGGAGTTTCCGGCGACCGGCGGGACGGCGGTGCCGCAGCCGGGCGGATCGGAGCCGACCGAGGTGCTCGGACAGGCCGGCCGGGTCCCCGGACAGCCGGGCCTGAACGGCCTCCTCTCGGCCTTCGACAGATTCGACAACACCGAGGTGCTGCCGCAGACCCACGGCCGTACCGGACCGGGGACCGACGAGACGGCGGTGCTGCCGACGGCCGGCGGAGGGCGGGGCGGCGGTGCCGAGGTGCCCCGGAGCCCCGGCCGGCCCGAGGCGTTCCCGGCGGCGGCCCCCGCCTCCGTCCGCGACCCCTGGCAGGAATCGGAGCCGGAGCCGCAGCCGGGTGATTCCGGCGCCACCCACGACCCGCACGAGGTCACCGTCCAGCTCGACGGCATCGGTCTCCAGCTCGACGGCATGATCCGCGCGGCCAAGGGCGGACCGGCCGGCGGAGCCGAGAGCTCCGACGGGCCGGTCTTCGTGGACGAATCGGGCCGGCGCAGCCGCCGCTTCCGCCGACTGGGCATGGCCGTCGGCATCGCCTGCGCGGTCTACGCCGTCGTCATCGTCGCCACCCTGCTGTCCGGCAACTCCAACGCGCCCTGGCTCCCCGTCCAGAGCCCGAAGGACGAGCAGCCGGCCGGCCAGGTCGACACGCCCGCGCTGCCCGAGGAGTCGGTGGCACCGACCGCGACCGACGAGTCCGGCCTCGGTACCAGCCCCTCGGTGAGCGACGGAGTCACCTCCTCGCCCGGCTCCACCGCCGTCGCCCCGGACGCCTCCGCCACCGCCGAGGAACCGGGCGCGACCACAGCCCCCGAGCCGACGGCGACCAAGCCGACGACGGACCCCGGCACGGAGCCGACGACGGACCCCGAGCCGACGGCGACGAAGCCGACCACGCCCACGGCCGACCCCGACCCGACGGACGAGCCCACGACGCCCGGTCCGACCGAGACGGAGGGCGAGGACGGTCCGGGCGGCACCGGAGCCGACAACGTCGCCGCCGGCCCGCCCACCCCTGCGCCGATCACCACCGAGGGCCCCGCCGAAGAACCGGGACTCATCGCAAGCCCGCACGACCCGTCCCCGGAGCACACCCTCTGATGGCATCCCGCACCCGCCGTCGCCGCGCCGCACACCAGGCCGCCGGCGGCCCCCGGCGCCGCCGCCTGCCCATGCGCCTGCTGCTGCCCCTGCTCGTCCTCGCCGCACTGATGGCGATGCTGATGCTGCGGGGGTACGTGCACAGCGAGATCCTCGCCGACCACCGGGTCCAGCCGGCCGCCGCCTCCGACAAGGTCCCGGAGGAGATCCTCAAGGGCGGGCCGGTCATCGACACCCGCAGCGGCCGCACCGAGAGTCTGGACATGCCGGACCGTCGGCTCGTCCTCACCTTCGACGACGGCCCCGACCCCGAGTGGACGCCCAAGGTCCTGGACGTGCTGAAGAAGCACGACGCGCACGCCGTCTTCTTCGTCACCGGCACCATGACCTCGCGCCACCCGGACCTCGTGAAGCGCATGGTCGACGAGGGCCACGAGATCGGCCTGCACACCTTCAACCACCCCGACCTCTCCTACCAGACGAAGAAGCGGATCGACTGGGAGCTGTCGCAGAACCAGCTGGCGATCAGCGGCGCGGCCGGCATCCGTACCTCCCTCTTCCGGCCGCCGTACTCCTCCTTCGCCGCCGCCATGGACAACAAGTCCTGGCCGGTGACCGAGTACATCGGCACCCGCGGCTACATCACGGTCGTCAACAACACCGACAGCGAGGACTGGCGCAAGCCCGGCGTCGAGGAGATCATCCGCAAGGCCACCCCCAAGGGCGGCAAGGGCGCGATCGTCCTGATGCACGACTCCGGCGGTGACCGCCACCAGACCGTCGAGGCGCTCGACCGGTTCCTGCCGCAGATGAAGTCCCAGGGCTACGAGTTCGACAACCTCACCGAGGCCCTCGGCGCGCCCAGCGCGCACAGCCAGGTCACCGGCATCGACCACTGGAAGGGCAAGGCGTGGGTCTTCCTGGTCCAGGCCTCCGACAACATCACCGCCGTCCTGGTGGTCGGGCTCGCGATCATCGGCTTCCTGGTCATCAGCCGCTTCGTGCTGATGCTCGTGCTGTCCGCCGTGCACGCCCGCCGGGTGCGCCGACGCGGCTTCCGCTGGGGACCGCCGGTCACCGAGCCGGTGTCGGTGCTGGTGCCTGCGTACAACGAGGCCAAGTGCATCGAGAACACCGTCCGGTCCCTGATGGCGAGCGAGCACCCGATCGAGATCCTCGTCATCGACGACGGCTCGACCGACGGCACCGCGCGGATCGTGGAGGCCATGGGCCTGCCGAACGTGCGGGTGGTCCGCCAGCTCAACGCGGGCAAGCCGGCGGCGCTCAACCGGGGTCTGGCCAACGCCCGCTACGACATCATCGTGATGATGGACGGCGACACGGTCTTCGAGCCGTCCACCGTCCGTGAACTCGTCCAGCCCTTCGGCGACCCGCGCGTCGGCGCCGTCGCCGGCAACGCCAAGGTCGGCAACCGCGACTCCCTCATCGGCGCCTGGCAGCACATCGAGTACGTGATGGGCTTCAACCTGGACCGCCGCATGTACGACGTGCTGCGCTGCATGCCGACGATTCCCGGCGCGGTGGGCGCCTTCCGCCGCACGGCGCTGGAGCGGGTCGGCGGCATGAGCGACGACACGCTCGCCGAGGACACCGACATCACGATGGCGATGCACCGCGACGGCTGGCGCGTCGTCTACGCCGAGAAGGCCCGCGCCTGGACCGAGGCACCGGAGACGGTCCAGCAGCTGTGGTCCCAGCGCTACCGCTGGTCGTACGGCACCATGCAGGCGATCTGGAAGCACCGCAGGGCGCTGGTGGAGAGCGGCCCGTCGGGCCGCTTCGGCCGGGTCGGCCTGCCGCTCGTGTCGCTCTTCATGGTGCTGGCCCCGCTCCTGGCCCCGCTCATCGACGTCTTCCTGCTCTACGGCCTCATCTTCGGCCCCACACAGAAGACGATCCTGGCGTGGCTGGGCGTCCTGGCCATCCAGGCCGTCTGCGCCGCGTACGCCTTCCGTCTCGACCGGGAACGCATGACCCACCTCATCTCGCTCCCGCTGCAACAGATTCTCTACCGCCAGCTCATGTACGTCGTGCTGCTCCAGTCCTGGATCACGGCGCTCACCGGCGGCCGGCTGCGCTGGCAGAAGCTGCGGCGCACCGGCGTGGTCGAGGCGCCGGGAGGCCCGGTACCGCGCCAGCGGGTGGACAGCGGCAACGATCGGAGGCCGGTGGGATGACGCACGGATACCCGACGGGGACGGCCGGTACCGGCCCGGAGCCCCAGCCGTACGGGGCGCCGTACGAGCCGTACGAGCCCTACGGCGTCCCGGAGCAGCGCACGACGGAACCGGCGCCCGCGCCCGCTCCCGCGCCTGCCGATCCTCCTGCTCCGGCGAAGAAGCCGGGCCGCGACCGCTACCTGGACCTGCTCCGCTCCATCGCCCTGGTCCGAGTCGTCGTCTACCACCTCTTCGGCTGGGCGTGGCTGACGGTCCTGTTCCCGTCCATGGGCGTGATGTTCGCGCTGGCCGGATCGCTGATGGCGCGCTCGCTGAACCGCCCGGCGTGGGGCGTGATCAAGGGCCGGGTCCGCCGTCTGCTGCCCCCGCTGTGGGCGTTCAGCGCGGTGGTGCTGACGCTGATGTTCGTGGGTGGCTGGAACCCGACGAAGAACACGGAGGACAGCCCGACCTGGGCCCTCCTCGAACTGGTCAACTACATCATCCCGATCGGCGCCCCGCCGTTCCCCTGGCACATCGGCTCCCAGTCGGGCCTGCTGGAGGACACCTGGGCGGTCCAGGCGGCGGGCCCGCTCTGGTACCTGCGCGCCTACCTGTGGTTCGTGATCGCCTCCCCGCTGCTCCTGTGGGCGTTCCGCAGGGCACCCTGGCCGACGCTGCTGGCCCCGCTGGCCCTGACGGCGGTGGTGGGCACGGGCATCGTCAAGATCCCCGGCGAGACCGGCAACGCGGTCACCGACTTCGCGGTCTACGGCGGCTGCTGGGTCCTGGGCTTCGCCCACCACGAGGGACTGCTGGCGAAGATCCCGCGCTATGCCGCCGTGTCCGGCTCGGCGCTGGTGATGGCCTTCGGCCTGTGGTGGGCCTCCGGCCACCTGGGCGCGGACGGCTGGGACCTGAACGACATCCCGCTGGCCCAGGCGACCTGGTCCTTCGGTTTCGTCGTCATCCTGCTGATCTACTCGCCGTCCTGGCAGGAGCTGCCGGGCCGCCTGGCCAAGTGGGACAAGCTCGTCACGCTCTCCAACAACCGCGCGGTCACGATCTACCTGTGGCACAACATGCTGATCATGGCCACGGTCCCCATCCTCGACCACCTCTACCAAATACCGTTCATGCAGGGCGAACGCGCCGTCGCCGCCCTCGACTCCACCTACCTCATCTGGATGTTCTTCCTGGTCTGGCCCCTCATCGGCCTGACCGTCCTGGCGGTGGGCTGGATCGAGGACCTCGCGGCCAAGCGCTCGCCCCGCCTGTGGCCGAACGGCACGGGCGGCAACCGCAGACGCCGCGCCTGACGCAACTCGGGGCCCGCCTCTCCAGGAGGCGGGCCCCGAGCGTTGGAGACCACGACGGGGCGATGACGGAACGGGCCACCTGGTGTTCCGGTACGGGGTGCCGCTTCCCGCCCACCGAGGTTTCCTCTGTCATGTCCCCATGGAACACTGGCCCGCGTTGCGCAAGTGAACGGGGTGGCCCGGGTGGGGAGTGGGTGCTGATGAGCAAGCGGCAGGTGCGGAAGATGCTGGGGCTGATGGCGAGCGGGGAGCCGGTGCAGCTCACCAGTCCCATGGCCTCCGTGAAGAAGCTCGCCCGGCTCGCCTTCATCGCCCAGCAGTTCGGGTACGAGTACATGGACGTACGGCAGAGCGGCGGCCGCAACAACGCGCTCGTCATGCTGATCGCACCCGACCCCAGCCCCCAGGCACGCACCCGGGCCGCGCAGAACTGGGCGCAGTACCCGAACGCCGGCGACGGGGTGTCCGTACCGCCGCTCGTCCCCGACGCCTTCGAGCTGCTCAAGGCCCGCATCAACTTCGACCTCACCGGCAAGCAGGCCGAGAAGAGGATGTGGTGGGGAGCGGGCGGTATCACCCTCGGCTTCGTGATCGGCATCGCACGGGCCGGTGGGGACGCCGACGCGGTCCTCTACGGCGGTCTCGGCTGGGCCGGGCTCATGGGGCTGCTCGCGATCGGGCTCGTCGTGACGCGCAAGCGCAACGCCAAGTTCGCCGCGCGGCTCCAGGCCGCCGGGTTCCATCCGGTCACGGACGAGTCCGGGCGGCTGCGGTATCTGCCGCCGGGGGCGCAGGTGCCGGGGCAGGGGAATCCGTTCGCGGCGGGGCCGTACGGGAATCCGGCTCCGGCTCCGGGCCCTGCTCCCTACGGCAACCCGGCTCCGTACGGCGCTCCCCAGCCCTCGTATCAGCAGCCGTACCAGCAGTACCCGCCGCAGCAGCCCTACCCCCAGCAGAACCCCCACTGGCAGCCGCCGCAGCGCTGAGTGGGTCGCCTCCGTCTCGTGAACCTCTCATCCCACCTCCTCACGAGGTGAGAGCAAAGTTCCTTTCCGGTCACCCAGTGCCACAGGCCGGAAACGCGCTCTCCCTACCTTCGGGACTCATACCGCTCACCGAACCACCCGAGCCCCGGAGCACCGTGGAGGCGTCATGACAGCCCCTAGCACAGCCCCCGCCGCGAGCAGGGGAGGCCGCTGGATCGATCACTGGGATCCCGAGGACGAGGCCTTCTGGAACGAGAAGGGCGAGAAGATCGCCAAGCGGAACCTGTTCTTCTCGGTCCTCTCCGAGCACATCGGGTTCTCGATCTGGACCCTGTGGTCCGTGATGGTGCTGTTCATGGGCCCGGAGTACGGGCTGACCCCGGCGGACAAGTTCACCATCGTGTCGATGGCGACGCTGGTCGGCGCCCTCGTCCGGGTGCCGTACACCTTCGCCGTGGCGCTCTTCGGCGGACGGAACTGGACCATCATCTCGGCGGCCATGCTGCTGCTGCCGACCGTCGCCGCCTTCGCCGTGATGGAACCGGGGACGTCCTTCACCACGTTCCTGCTGTGCGCGATGCTCGCCGGTGTCGGTGGCGGGAACTTCGCCTCCAGCATGACCAACATCAACGCCTTCTTCCCCCTCCGCAAGAAGGGGTGGGCGCTCGGTCTGAACGCCGGCGGCGGCAACATCGGCGTACCCGTGGTGCAGCTCGTCGGTCTCGCGGTGATCGGCGCCAGCGCCGGGCCGCGCGTGCTGCTCGGCATCTACATCCCGTTCATCGTCGTCGCCGCCGTCCTCGCCGCGATGTACATGGACAACATCTCGTCGGTGAAGAACGACACCGGCGCCGCCTGGGACGCGGTGAAGGAGGGGCACACCTGGATCATGTCCTTCCTCTACATCGGGACGTTCGGGTCGTTCATCGGCTACAGCTTCGCCTTCGGCCTTGTGCTCCAGACGCAGTTCGGCCGTACGCCGCTGCAGGCCGCGTACGTCACCTTCATCGGCCCGCTGCTCGGCTCCCTGATCCGTCCCGTCGGCGGCTGGCTCGCCGACAAGTACGGCGGCGCGAAGATCACGCTGTGGAACTTCGTCGCCATGGCCGCCGCGACCGCCGTGATCGTCGTCGCCTCCATGCAGGAGTCGCTGCCGCTGTTCACCACCGCGTTCATCGCCCTGTTCGTGCTGACCGGCCTCGGCAACGGCTCCACGTACAAGATGATCCCGGGCATCTTCCAGGCCAAGGCGCTGGCCAAGGGGCTCGCCGGTGAGGAGGCCGCGGCGTACGGCCGCCGGCTCTCCGGCGCCTCCATGGGCCTGATCGGCGCGGTGGGCGCGCTCGGCGGACTCGGCATCAACCTCGCCTTCCGCCAGTCCTTCCTCTCCGTGGGCTCCGGCACCGGCGCCTTCGTCGCCTTCCTCGCCTTCTACGGCGTGTGCTTCGCGGTCACCTGGGCCGTATACCTTCGCCGCCCGGCCGTCGCGAACACCCCGGCCGAGGCGACCGCCGAGGCGAAGCCGCAGCTCAGCTATGCCGAGGTGTGAGCCGGTGTGACGTAACACCGGCGACATGAAGCCGAACCGAGCCTGTCACGCACCATTGACAGGCTCGATCGGCATGCGGGTCACACGACCTCCATACAGGTGCAAACGACTCGAAGTGCGGGACGAGAGTTATGTACGACGAACAGCAGAAACCCGAGAACGCGCACGGCCGCCTAGCCGGTTTCACCGTGGGCGTGACCGCCGCGCGCCGAGCCGACGAACTGGGGGCGCTGCTCCAGCGGCGCGGTGCCGCCGTCCTGCACGCGCCCGCCCTGCGCATCGTGCCGCTCGCCGACGACGGTGAGCTGCTCGCCGCCACCAAGGAGATCGTCGACCAGGTGCCGGACGTGGTGGTCGCGACGACCGCGATCGGTTTCCGGGGGTGGGTCGAGGCGGCCGACGGCTGGGGGCTCGGCGAGCATCTGCTCGACCGGCTGCGGGGCGTCGAGCTGCTGGCGCGCGGACCCAAGGTCAAGGGGGCGATCCGGGCCGCCGGGCTGACGGAGGAGTGGTCGCCGTCGTCCGAGTCCATGGCGGAGGTGCTCGACCGGCTGCTGGAGGAGGGCGTCGACGGGCGCCGTATCGCCGTCCAGTTGCACGGGGAGCCGCTGCCCGGGTTCGTGGAGGCGCTGCGGGCGGGTGGGGCGGAGGTCGTGGGGGTGCCCGTCTACCGGTGGATGCCGCCGGAGGACATCGGGCCGGTGGACCGGCTGCTGGACGCCACGGTCTCGCGCGGTCTGGACGCGCTCACCTTCACCAGCGCGCCGGCCGCGGCGTCGCTGTTGTCGCGGGCGGAGGAGCGGGGGCTGCTGCCGGAGCTGCTCGACGCGCTCAACCATGATGTGCTGCCGGCGTGTGTCGGGCCGGTGACGGCGTTGCCGTTGCAGGCGCGGGGGGTCGACACGGTGCAGCCCGAGCGGTTCCGGCTCGGGCCGCTGGTGCAGTTGCTGTGCCAGGAACTGCCCGCGCGGGCACGGGCGTTGCCGATCGCGGGACACCGGGTGGAGATACGGGGGCACGCGGTGCTGGTGGACGGGGCGCTGCGGCCGGTTCCGCCGGCCGGGATGTCCCTGCTGCGGGCGCTGTCGCGGCGGCCGGGGTGGGTGGTGGCCCGGGCCGAGCTGTTGCGGGCGTTGCCGGGGGCGGGGCGGGACGAGCATGCCGTGGAGACGGCGATGGCGCGGCTGCGGACGGCTCTGGGGACGCCGAAGCTGATCCAGACGGTCGTCAAGCGGGGGTACCGGTTGGCGTTGGATCCGGCGGCGGACGCGAAGTACGCGGACGCGTAGGCGGGGGTTTGCGTCCCCCCGGCGCCAGCAGGTACCCCGGGTTGCGCCGGCCGGGGGTGGGTCGCGCGGCCCGGCGCTGACGGGGCGCCGCCTGCGCCCACCCTCCCCCACGCTCGGCTTCGCTCGCGCGGGGGGACCCCCATCGCCCCAGGCGGCACGCATGCCCGCAGGATGGACGGTGTGGCGCGGCGCTGCCCGGCGTGGCCTCGTGGGGGGGTGAGGGGTTCCGGGTGGGGGAGTGGGCAGGCACTGTGGGAGGGGACGGCTCGGGTGGGTCGGGCCGGGGTGGAGCCTAGGCGGTGACAGGCACATGGCACTGGGTACGGCCACGGTCTCGTACGAGCTGCGCTTCGATGCCGGACGGATCTGTCTGGACCTCCTCGCGACCACCCACCCCGTGGAACGGCTGGACTCCGTGCAGGTGCTGTGCGCCTGGATCACCGGCTCCGGCCTCGTCCCGCCGGGGACGGTGCTCACGCACGCCGACGCCTCCTGGCTGGTGGGCTTCCGGGAACTGCGGGGAAGGGTCGGGCAGTTGGTGCGCGGCGCGCTGCAGGCCGAGGAACGGTCCCGGCGGTCGTACGACCGCGCCCTCGCCGGTGTGAACGACACCGCTCGTGCCGCGCCGCCCGCCCCGCGCGCGGTCCGCGCCCAGGACGGTCTGCTGGTGCGGGAGTTGGCGCGGCCGCCGGAGCGGGCGGCGCTGCTCGGGGCGGTCGCCCGGGACGCCGTGGAGCTGCTCACCGATCCCGTCGCGCGGGCCGGGCTGCGGCAGTGCGAGGGCGACAACTGCCCGATCGTCTACCTGGACACCTCGCGCGGGCGCCGCAGGCGCTGGTGCTCCAGTGAGGTCTGCGGAAACCGCGAAAGAGTCGCCCGGCACCGCCGCCGCGCCGCCCTCTCCCGGACCTGAGAGTCCGTTATGCGCCTTCTGCGACACGATTGTTGAAGTGATTTCGATTACACCGCGTTTATCTTGCGCATCTCCGGGTTCGTCGACTCGATCTCTCTTCTGTGGCAGAAATGTAAAGACATAGAGGGGGGAATGTGTGCCCATGTCCCCCTCGTCATGTCACCCGGAAGAAAACTGTCACCTCACTTTGAACACTCAACGGGCCCGCGCCGTACCGGTTGTTGAGCGACCGACTGGGGGAACCCCCGGACACCGGAGGTGGGCGTGCGCAAGGATGCGGCCGTGGCCAAGGAACGTGGAACGAGGGCCCGACATCGCATGTCCCAGCCCTCGGTGGAACCTGACGAGGAGTTGATGCGTGCCCTGTACAGAGAGCACGCGGGACCCCTGCTCGCGTACGTCCTCCGGCTGGTCGCCGGTGACCGGCAGCGCGCCGAGGATGTCGTGCAGGAGACGCTCATCCGTGCCTGGAAGAACGCCGGTCAGCTCAATCGAGCCACCGGTTCGGTACGCCCCTGGCTGGTGACGGTCGCGCGCCGCATCGTCATCGACGGCCACCGCAGCCGGCAGGCCCGGCCGCAGGAGGTCGATCCGTCGCCGCTGGAGGTCATCCCCGCGGAGGACGAGATCGACAAGGCGCTGTGGCTGATGACGCTGTCGGACGCACTCGACGACCTGACCCCCGCCCACCGGGAGGTGCTCGTCGAGACGTACTTCAAGGGGCGTACCGTCAATGAGGCGGCCGAGACGCTGGGCATACCCAGCGGCACCGTGCGCTCGCGGGTGTTCTACGCCCTGCGGTCGATGAAGCTGGCGCTGGAGGAGCGGGGGGTGACGGCGTGATGAACACATACGGGGGATACGGAGCAGGGGGTCCGGGTATGTCTGGCCCCATGCAGGGATCTTCGGGCGGCTCCGGTGCGAGCGAGCACGAGACCGTCGGCGCCTACGCACTCGGCATTCTCGACGACACCGAGGCAACCGCTTTCGAGGCGCACCTCGCGACCTGCGAGTGGTGCGCCCAGCAGCTCGACGAACTCGCCGGGATGGAGCCGATGCTGGCCGCCCTCGCGGACCTGCCCGGATCCGGCACGCCCGCCATCGGCGAGTCGCTGTCGGCGAAGCCGAGCCCGCGCCTGGTGACCAAGCTGGTCGACGAGGTGGCCGAGCGCCGCGCGCTCACCCGCCGCCGCAGCTTCTACATGGTGGCCGCGGCGGCCGCGCTGATCATCGGCGGCCCGGTCGCCGCGATCGCGACCACCGGCGACGGCGGCGGTACGTCGAACGAGGCGGCCCACGAGACCAGCCCCGCCAAGGCGGCCTTCGACGTCATGACGCAGCGGGTCTCCGGCCGGAACGCCAGCACCAAGGTCTCCGCGACCGTCGCCATGGAGCCGAAGGCCTGGGGCACCCACGCCGTGCTGGAGCTGAAGAACGTCACCGGACCCGAGAAGTGCTCCCTGATCGCCGTAGGGAAGAACGGCGAGCGCGAGACGATCACCTCCTGGTCCGTGCCGAACTGGGGCTACGGCATCCCGAACGCCAAGACCGAGCAGGCCCGCCAGCCGCTGTACGTGCACGGCGGCGCCGCCTTCACCCCCGACGAGATCGACCACTTCGAGGTCATGACGTTCGACGGCAAGAGGCTCGTCGACGTCGACGTGTAGCTTCCCGCACGGGCCCCCTTCGCGTACGGTTGACGGCTGCCCAGCACGTCAGAAGGGGGCCCGGTGGCCGCTCAGGCTCAACAGGAAACCGCGGTCGGCGCGGTCCCGGACTCGGTCCGGGACCGTGAGATCAGCGTCGAACAGGAACACCTGGACCGGGTGTACCGACGCCTTGAGGAGAAGATCCACGAGGCGGAGTTCCTCATGCACGACGCGGCCAAGCGCGGCCAGGTCGGCACGCCCGGCGCGCTGGCCGAGCGCGATGCGCAGGTCTTCCGGGCGGGCGTCCACCTGAACCGGCTGAACAACGAGTACGAGGACTTCCTCTTCGGCCGGATCGACCTCCTGCTCGGCAAGGACGGCAAGAAGGGCCCCGACGGCGCCTACACCGCCGTGGAACCGGCCGAGGGCGCGGTACGGGACGACAACACCGCCGACATCGCCGAGACCCTGCACATCGGCCGGATCGGTGTCCTCGACCACGACTACGCGCCGCTGGTCATCGACTGGCGGGCGCCCGCCGCCGCCCCCTTCTACCGCTCCACCCCCGTCGACCCCGGCCGGGTCGTGCGGCGCCGGGTCATCCGCTCCAAGGGGCGCCGGGTCCTCGGCGTCGAGGACGACCTGATGCGCCCCGAGCTCAAGGCCTTCCTCGACGGCCGGGAACTGCCCGTCATCGGCGACGGCGCCCTGATGGCCGCCCTCGGCCAGGCGCGCACCCACACCATGCGGGACATCGTCGCCTCCATCCAGGCCGAGCAGGACCTCGTCATCCGCGCCCCCGCCGCCTCCGTGACCTACGTCGAGGGCGGCCCCGGCACCGGCAAGACGGCCGTCGCCCTGCACCGGGCGGCCTACCTCCTCTACCAGGACCGGCGCCGGTACGCGGGCGGCATCCTGATCGTCTCCCCGACCCCGCTGCTGGTGGCGTACACCGAGGGCGTGCTGCCCTCGCTCGGCGAGGAGGGCCAGGTCGCCATCCGGGCCATCGGCTCACTCGTCGACGGCGTCGAGGCCACGCTCTACGACTCCCCGGCCACGGCCCGCGCCAAGGGCTCCTACCGCATGCTCAAGGTGCTCAGGAAGGCGGCGCGGGGAGCGCTGGAGCTGGGCCGGCCGGGACCGGCCACCGGGCAGCTCGCCTTCGGGGAGGACGCTGACGAGGCTCCCTCACAGGCCCCCGCCGGGCCCCCGACCCGGCTGCGCGTCGTCGCCTTCGGGCGCCGCCTCGAGCTGGAGGCGGACGCGCTGGAACGTATCCGCCGGGCCGCCCTCGGCGGTACCGCCCCCGTCAACCTGCTGCGCCCGCGCGCCCGCAAGCTGCTCCTGGACGCCCTGTGGGAGCAGTCCGGGGCCGCCGCCCGGCACACCGACCCCGAGCTCGCCGCCGAGCTGCGCTCCTCCTTCGACGAGGACGTGACCGGCGAGGACTCCTTCACCGAGTTCCTCGACGCCTGGTGGCCCGAGCTGACCCCGAAGGCCGTGCTGTCGGCCATGGCCGACGAGAAGCGGCTCGGCCGCTGGGCCCGGCGCGTGCTCAACCCCGGCGAGGTCCGCCGCGTCGCCCGCTCCCTGCGCCGCGACGGCTACTCGGTGCACGACATCGCCGTACTCGACGAGCTCCAGGCGATCCTCGGCGCCCCGGCCCGGCCGAAGAAGCGGCGCGAACTGGACCCGCTGGACCAGCTCACCGGCCTGGAGGAGCTGATGCCGGTGCGCGAGGAGACCCAGCGCGAGCGCGCCGAGCGCCTCGCCCAGGAGCGCGTCGAGTACGCCCATGTCATCGTCGACGAGGCCCAGGACCTCACGCCCATGCAGTGGCGGATGGTCGGCCGCCGCGGCCGGCACGCCACCTGGACGGTCGTCGGCGACCCGGCCCAGTCCTCCTGGTCCGACCCGGACGAGGCCGCCCAGGCCCGCGACGAGGCCCTCGGCACCCGCCCGCGCCGCCGCTTCGAGCTCACCGTGAACTACCGCAACCCCGCCGAGATCGCCGAGCTGGCCGCGAAGGTGCTGGCCCTGGCCATGCCCGGCTCCGAGGCGCCCTCCGCGGTGCGCTCCACGGGCGTCCGGCCGCGGTTCGCCGTCGTCCGGGACTCGCTCGCCCACACGGTCCGCGAGGAGGCGGCCCGGCTGCTGGAACAGGTCGACGGCACGGTCGGCGTGGTCGTCGCCATGCAGCGCCGCGCGGAGGCGGCCCGCTGGCTCGCCGGACTCGGCGACCGGGTGGTGGCCCTCGGCAGCCTGGAGGCCAAGGGCCTGGAGTACGACGCGACGATCGTCGTGTCGCCCGCGGAGATCGCCGACGAGTCACCGGCCGGCCTGCGCGTGCTCTACGTCGCCCTCACCCGTGCGACCCAGCAGCTCACGGTCGTGTCGGGGGAGCGGGACGAGCCGGACGCGACCGGGGTTCCGGACCTGCTCAGGGACTGACTCCCGGGACGGGAATGGTCTTGGGGGATCGGTTTGTTAGCCTGGGTGTGGCACCGGCCCGATCCAAGCCCCCGGGCCCAACCTTCGTCGCTACGAGCGACCACTTGCCGCGAGGCGAGCATGGCGGGTCGGTGTCATTGAACGGCGTCATTGCAGAAGAGGCCCACGTCACCCAGTGTGACGTGGGCCTCTCTCTTTGGACCGCCTTCTGGGCCGCCTTGGGGTGCATCGATCGATCACCTCTCGTATGGTGGAAGTCGTTTTCCGAAATCGATGCCCGTCCATGAACAAAAAGAGCGCAATCCTGGGCGGCTACCACGTACTCAGTGGTAGGTGCGACGATCGGACGGCAATACCTGGTGTCACACGGTGAAAGCAGAGGAAGTCGGCCATGGCAACGGCGCCCAGCGTCTCCTACTCGATGACGGTCCGGCTGGAGGTGCCCGCGAGCGGAACCGCGGTCTCCCAGCTCACCGGGGCCGTCGAGTCCCACGGAGGCTCGGTCACCGGCCTCGACGTCACCGCCTCCGGGCACGAGAAGCTCCGCATCGACGTCACCATCGCCGCCACCTCCACGGCACACGCCGACGAGATCGTCGAGCAGCTGCGCGGCATCGAGGGCGTCACGCTGGGCAAGGTCTCCGACCGTACGTTCCTGATGCACCTCGGCGGCAAGATCGAGATGGCGTCGAAGCACCCCATCCGCAACCGTGACGACCTCTCCATGATCTACACGCCGGGCGTGGCCCGCGTCTGCATGGCGATCGCCGAGAACCCCGAGGACGCCCGCCGCCTCACCATCAAGCGCAACTCCGTTGCGGTTGTGACGGACGGCTCCGCCGTGCTCGGCCTCGGCAACATCGGCCCCAAGGCCGCGCTGCCGGTCATGGAGGGCAAGGCGGCCCTCTTCAAGCGGTTCGCCGGCATCGACGCCTGGCCGATCTGCCTCGACACCCAGGACACCGACGCGATCGTCGAGATCGTCAAGGCCATCGCCCCCGGCTTCGCCGGCATCAACCTGGAGGACATCTCCGCCCCCCGCTGCTTCGAGATCGAGGCCCGGCTGCGCGAGGCCCTCGACATCCCCGTCTTCCACGACGACCAGCACGGCACCGCGATCGTCGTACTCGCCGCCCTCACCAACGCACTTCGCGTGGCAGGCAAGGCGATCGAGAACATCCGGGTCGTCATGTCCGGTGCCGGCGCGGCCGGTACGGCCATCCTCAAGCTGCTGCTCGCCGCCGGGGTGAAGAACGCCGTCGTCGCCGACATCCACGGCGTCGTGCACGCCGGCCGCGAGGACCTGGTGGAGGCCGCCGCGGACTCGCCGCTGCGCTGGATCGCCGACAACACCAACCCCGAGGGCCTGACGGGGACGTTGAAGGAGGCTGTGCGCGACGCCGACGTCTTCATCGGCGTCTCCGCCCCGAACGTCATCGACGGCAACGACGTGGCCGGCATGGCCAAGGACGCCATCGTGTTCGCGCTCGCGAACCCGGACCCCGAGGTCGACCCGGCGGTCGCCCGCCAGACGGCGGCGGTCGTGGCCACCGGCCGCTCCGACTTCCCGAACCAGATCAACAACGTGCTGGTCTTCCCGGGTGTCTTCCGCGGTCTGCTGGACGCGCAGTCCCGCACGGTCAACACCGAGATGATGCTCGCGGCCGCGAAGGCGTTGGCGGACGTGGTGACCGAGGACGAGCTGAACCCGAACTACATCATCCCGAGCGTCTTCAACGACAAGGTCGCGGGCGCGGTCGCGGGAGCGGTGCGGGAGGCCGCCAAGGCCGCGGTTGCGGGCGCTTCGGCGTGATGTCGTAGCCATGTCGTACTGTGCCAGGGCTGTGAGGATCGCCTCATGGCCCTGGCACCGGCGCGTCGCGGGACCGCGGGCCTGTGGCCGCCCGTTAGGTTGGCGGGCACGCGCAGGCCTTTCGTGTGACTCCCTAGGGTGTTCTCACGACTCCGACGGGTGCCGGATTGGCTTTCCCGCCGCAGGTAGGGGCAGGATGCGTCCCTGGGCGCGAGCGCATCGGGCTTCACAGCGCCCAACATGCGGCTCCGCCGCGTGGCACGCCTCAACGGCAAGTTAGAACACGGGAGTAACAACATGAACCGCAGTGAGCTGGTGGCCGCGCTGGCCGACCGCGCCGAGGTGACCCGCAAGGACGCCGACGCCGTGCTGGCCGCGTTCGCCGAGGTCGTCGGCGACATCGTCTCCAAGGGCGACGAGAAGGTCACCATCCCCGGCTTCCTGACCTTCGAGCGCACCCACCGCGCCGCTCGCACCGCGCGCAACCCGCAGACCGGCGACCCGATCCAGATCCCGGCCGGCTACAGCGTGAAGGTCTCCGCGGGCAGCAAGCTGAAGGAAGCCGCCAAGGGCAAGTAAGCGCTCCGCTTCGAGCGCCGGGGACTGAGCGCCGTAGACGCAGGGCGCCGTCGCAGTCTGACGGTCCGTTGTGGCTGGTCGCGCAGTTCCCCGCGCCCCTAGGGCTGCGCCCCTGCGGGGCGCGCCCCACAAACGCCGAAGGGCGGCCACCCAACCCGGGTGGCCGCCCTTCGGCGTACGCGTGTGTGTCAGCCGAGCGCCTTGCCCGGGAGTTCTACCTTCGCGCCCAGTTCCATGAGCTTTTCCATGAAGTTCTCGTAGCCGCGGTTGATGAGGTCGATGCCGTGGACCCGGGAGGTGCCCTGGGCCGCGAGGGCGGCGATGAGGTAGGAGAAGCCGCCGCGCAGGTCGGGGATGACGAGGTCGGCGCCCTGGAGCTTGGTCGGGCCGGAAACGACCGCCGAGTGCAGGAAGTTGCGCTGGCCGAAGCGGCAGTCGGAGCCGCCCAGGCACTCGCGGTAGAGCTGGATGTGGGCGCCCATCTGGTTGAGCGCGGAGGTGAAGCCGAGGCGGGACTCGTAGACCGTCTCGTGGATGATGGACAGGCCCGTGGCCTGGGTGAGGGCCACCACCAGCGGCTGCTGCCAGTCCGTCTGGAAACCCGGGTGGACGTCCGTCTCCAGCGCGATCGACTTCAACTGGCCACCGGGGTGCCAGAAGCGGATGCCCTCGTCGTCGATCTCGAAGGCACCGCCCACCTTCCGGTAGGTGTTCAGGAACGTCATCATCGAGCGCTGCTGGGCGCCGCGGACGTAGATGTTGCCCTCGGTCGCCAGCGCCGCGGACGCCCAGGAGGCGGCCTCCAGACGGTCCGGCAGGGCACGGTGGTTGTAGCCGCCGAGCCGGTCCACACCCGTGACTCGGATGGTCCGGTCGGTGTCCATCGCGATGATGGCGCCCATCTTCTGCAGAACGCAGATCAGGTCCTCGATCTCCGGCTCCACGGCCGCGTTCGAGAGCTCGGTGACGCCCTCGGCGAGGACGGCCGTCAGCAGCACCTGCTCGGTCGCGCCCACGGACGGGTACGGCAGCCGGATCTTCGTGCCGCGCAGCCGCGTCGGCGCCTCCAGGTACTGGCCGTCCGCCCGCTTCTCGATGCGCGCGCCGAACTGCCGCAGCACCTCGAAGTGGAAGTCGATCGGCCGGCCGCCGATGTCGCAGCCGCCGAGGCCGGGGATGAAGGCGTGGCCGAGGCGGTGCAGCAGGGGGCCGCAGAACAGGATCGGGATACGGCTCGAACCCGCGTGGGCATCGATGTCAGCGACGTTCGCGCTCTCGACGTGCGAGGGGTCCATCACCAGCTCGCCGGGCTCCTCACCCGGACGGACCGTCACACCGTGCAGCTGCAGCAGGCCGCGTACGACTCGCACGTCACGGATGTCCGGAACGTTGCGCAGCCGGCTCGGCTCACTGCCCAGCAGTGCGGCGACCATGGCCTTCGGCACGAGGTTCTTCGCGCCGCGCACACGGATCTCGCCCTCCAGCGGGGTTCCGCCGTGGACAAGCAGTACGTCGTCAGAGCCGTTGACGGTCATGTATCTCGCGTTCCGATGAGTGGGGCAGGGGCCAGAAGGGAAAGGGTAATCGCCGCCCACCCCCCTTCTGTAAGCCCAAGTACCGTCCAGGTACGTCATAGCTGTGTCACAACACGAAGCGTTGGCCCCCGGGTACGACGGGTCACCGGGCCAGGTGTGCGCCGGGGGCGCTCGATCCGTCGCTGAGCTGCGTTCACTCCCTTACCCGGATTGCCTCCCCACGCGGGGGGAAGATGCGGGATCATGTCTGGCATGACCGAGGTGTCCTCGCTCACAGGGCGGTTGCTCGTGGCAACACCCGCCCTGGCGGACCCGAACTTCGACCGCGCGGTGGTGCTCCTTCTCGACCACGACGAGGAGGGCTCGCTCGGTGTCGTCCTCAACCGTCCGACCCCGGTGGACGTGGGCGACATCCTGGAGGGCTGGGGGGATCTCGCCGGCGAGCCCGGTGTGGTCTTCCAGGGCGGCCCGGTGTCCCTCGACTCCGCCCTCGGCGTCGCCGTCATCCCGGGCGGCGCGTCCGGCGAGAGAACCCCGCTGGGCTGGCGCCGGGTGCACGGCGCGATCGGCCTCGTCGACCTGGAGGCCCCGCCGGAGCTGCTCGCCTCCGCCCTCGGCAGCCTGCGGATCTTCGCCGGGTACGCCGGCTGGGGGCCGGGCCAGCTGGAGGACGAGCTGGTGGACGGCGCCTGGTACGTGGTGGAGTCCGAGCCGGGAGACGTCTCCTCCCCCTCGCCGGAGCGGCTCTGGCGCGAGGTGCTGCGCCGCCAGCGCAACGAGCTGGCGATGGTGGCCACGTATCCGGACGACCCTTCGCTCAACTGATGGGTGTGACCTTCAGTACCCTGGCTGTTATGAGCACTCTTGAGCCCGAGCGCGGGACTGGTACGGGGACCCTCGTAGAGCCGACGCCACAGGTGTCCCACGGCGACGGCGACCACGAGCGCTACGCCCACTACGTCCAGAAGGACAAGATCATGGCGAGCGCCCTCGACGGGACCCCCGTCGTGGCGCTGTGCGGCAAGGTGTGGGTGCCCGGCCGCGACCCGAAGAAGTACCCCGTGTGCCCCATGTGCAAGGAGATCTACGAGTCCATGGGCTCCGGCGGGGACGACAAGGGCAAGGGCAAGGGCGGCGACAAGAAGTAGCCCGCCGGCCCGCCCGAGGTTCCGCAAGCCCCCTGGGGCGCGCCACGGCGCGCCCCAGGGGGCTTGCGTTGTGCGGTCGCGGCCGGCCCCGGACGACGGTGCCGTTGCTGCATTCCTTCCGACGGTTTCCGACGTGCTCGCCACCCCTTGATCGCCCTTCTCGCGGCGACCGCCGTGACGCGATTTTTGTTCACTTCCGAACCATCTTGCTGATCATGTTGCAGATGGCCCGGACGGCGCCCGTCGAGGCCCCACCGCTCTTTCTCGCGGCTCTTTCCAATTCGGATGCAGCGGGGGGCGACGGCCGAACGAGCGTGTTTTTCTGGTGTTCTTCGTACCCGTACAGCGACGGCCGGTCTCCGGGCCGGGCGGAGCGGTAAAGGACTGATGGCATGAGCTTCGAGGAACTGATTCCGGCTCCCCGCAAGGCCTGGTGGGTGCCGCCGGGGCGGGGAGCGTTTCCCCTCGACGAGGAGACCGCGCTGCACGCGGGGCCCGGCACCGAGCGGGTCGCGTCCTGGCTGCGCGCCACCCTCGGCGCCGCCACCGGACTGCCGTTCCCCGACGGCCGCAACGGCATTGAGCTGGGCGTGGACACCGGCATGGAGCCGGAGGCCTACCGCGTCGCCGTCGACGGGCATGCCGTACGGATCGACGGCGGCAGCGCGGCCGGCGTCTTCTGGGGCGCGCAGACGCTCAGGCAGCTCCTGGGGCCCGATGCCTTCCGGCGGGCGCCGCTCGGTCCGCGCCGGGAGTGGCTCGTGCCCATGGCGGTGATCGAGGACTCGCCGCGCTTTGCCTGGCGCGGTCTCATGCTCGACGTGGCCCGCCACTTCATGCCCAAGGACGGGGTCCTGCGCTACCTCGACCTGATGGCCGCGCACAAACTCAACGTCCTCCACTTCCACTTGACCGACGACCAGGGCTGGCGCGTCGAGATCAGGAAGTACCCGAAGCTCACCGAGGTCGGTTCCTGGCGCGCGCGGACGAAATTCGGTCACCGCGCCTCACCGCTGTGGGAGGAGAAGCCGCACGGGGGCTTCTACACCCAGGACGACATCCGGGAGATCGTCGCCTACGCCGCCGAGCGGCATATCACCGTCGTCCCCGAAATCGACGTACCCGGCCACTCGCAGGCCGCCATCGCCGCGTATCCGGAACTCGGCAACACCGACGTCATCGACACCACTTCCCTGACCGTCTGGGACAACTGGGGGATCTCCGCCAACGTACTCGCCCCCACTGACAACACCCTGCGCTTCTACGAGGGGGTGTTCGAGGAACTCCTGGAGCTGTTTCCCTCCCGGTTCGTTCATGTGGGCGGCGACGAATGCCTCAAGGACCAGTGGCGGCGGTCGCCGGTCGCGCAGAAGCGCATCCAGGAACTCGGGGTCGCCGACGAGGACGGACTTCAGGCCTGGTTCATCGGGCACTTCGACAACTGGCTCTCCGCGCGCGGGCGCAGGCTCATCGGCTGGGACGAGATCCTGGAGGGCGGGCTGGCCAAGGGCGCGGCCGTGTCGTCGTGGCGCGGCTACGCGGGCGGGATCGCCGCCGCGCGGGCCGGGCACGACGTCGTCATGTGCCCCGAGCAGCAGGTCTATCTGGACCACCGCCAGCACGCGGGCGCGGACGAGCCGGTCCCCATCGGCTACGTCCGCACCCTGGAGGACGTCTACCGCTTCGAGCCCGTTCCGCCGGAACTGACGGAGGACGAGGCCGCGCACGTCCTCGGCACGCAGGCCAACGTATGGACCGAGGTGACGGAGGATCAGGCGCGCGTGGACTACCAGACGTTCCCGCGGCTCTCCGCCTTCGCCGAGGTGGCCTGGAGTCGGCTGCCCGCCCCCGCGGAACGGGACTTCGCCGACTTCGAGCGGCGGATGGCCGCCCATTACCGGCGACTTGACGCCCTGGGCGTCGGCTACCGGCCGCCCACCGGCCCGCTGCCGTGGCAGAAGCGGCTCGGCGTGCTGGGACGGCCCATCGAGGGGGCGCCACCGAACAGGTAATGGAAAAACCCCGGCAAGGATCACTGAAGAGTGTCAATCGGTGCGCACGGGTGATGCCGTACGAAAACGGACCATCTCCCCGATGAGGTGGGCGAATGCCTCCTAGCGGACCCCCGCGTTCGGCCCCTGCGAAGATGTGCCAGAGTTGCCACGTCCGCCCTGTCAGCACGTACCGTACGGCAGCAACAGGTGGGACCAGGGGGCAGCGGGAAGGGGCAGCCGGTTTGACCACGCACGCACCGCAGGCGGCGCAGTCCGTCACGCTGCCCACGACGCTGGACGAGGCCGTGGCGGCGCTCACCGCCATGCCGGCCGCCGTCCCCGTGGCCGGCGGCACCGACCTGATGACCTCCGTCAACTCCGGGCAGCTCAGGCCCACCGCCCTGGTCGGCCTCGGCCGGATCAGCGAGATCCGCGGCTGGCAGTACCAGGACGGTCACGCGCTGCTCGGCGCCGGACTCACCCACGCGCGCATGGGCCGCCCCGACTTCGCCGCGCTCATCCCGGCGCTCGCCGCGTCCGCGCGGGCCGCCGGGCCGCCGCAGATCCGCAATGCCGGCACGCTGGGCGGCAACATCGCCACGGCGGCCCCCACGGGCGACGCGCTGCCCGTGCTGGCCGCCCTGGAGGCGACGCTGATCATCGCGGGCGCGGGCGGAGTCCGCCGGGAGATCCCGGTGTCGCACCTGCTGGCCGGCATGGAGATGCTGCGCGCCGGCGAACTCATCGGCTTCGTGCGGGTGCCGCTGCTGCACGCCCCCCAGGTCTTCCTCAAGGCGACCGGCCGGACCGGACCGGGGCGGGCGATGGCCTCCGTCGCGCTCGTCCTCGACCCCGCCCGGCGCGGGGTGCGGTGCGCGGTGGGCGCCATAGCGCCGATGCCGCTGCGGCCCCTGGAGGCCGAGCAGTGGGTCGCCCAGCTGATCGACTGGGACAACAACCGCGCCATCGTCCCGGAGGCCCTGACCGCCTTCGGCGAGTACGTCGCCGCGGCCTGCATCCCCGACCCGGTCCCGGAGAGCGACGGCTCCGTGCCGCCGCTCCCGCCCGCCGTACTGCACCTGCGGCGCACCGTCGCCGCGCTGGCCCGACGAGCACTGGGGAGGGCGCTGTCGTGACCGACGACCGGCACGGAGAGGGCACGCCCCAGGGCGCGGGCCGCTGGGACCCGCTGCCCCAGGGCGAGTACGACGACGGCGCCACCGCCTTCGTGCAGCTCCCCGAGGGCGGCATCGACGCCCTGCTGGCCTCCTCCGACAGTCCGCTGGCCGCACCCGGCCACGGCTACGTCCCGCCGCCGATAACGGTCACGCCCGCCACCACCGCGGGCACCGACCCGGCGGCCACCGGCACCTGGACGATGCCCGCGGGCGGCGCCCAGTGGCCCGAACCGGACGCGGTGCCCCAGGAGACCGGCGACGACCGGTTCACCTACGACCCGGGCGCCACCGGCCAGTGGACCTTCGAGAACGCGGCGCCCGCGCCCGCACCCGGGCCCGGGCACGATGTGACCGGCGAGTGGTCGATCCCCGTCGCGGGCGGCGACCTCCCGGACGAATCGGGCGAGTTCACCACCTCGTCGCTGGTCGAGCAGTGGGGCGGCACCCCGCCGCCCACGCTGCCCGGCGGCGCGCCCGCGCCGTGGGCGACGCAGGCGATCGGCGAACCGTGGGGACCGCAGACCGGCGGGCCCGGTACCCACCCGCACACCGAGCCCACCCCCCACGGCACGCACACGCACGTGCCCGCCGAGGGTGACGGTGCCGCCGCGGCCGTAGCGCGGGAGCGGGCCGGGGACGACGTCCACGCGCGTGTGCCCGGGGACGATGCCCACGCGCGTGTGCCCGCCGAGGGCAACGGTGCCGCCGCGGCCGTGGTGCGGGAGCAGGACGCGGACGGGCACGCGCGCGTGCCCGGGGACGACGCCCACACGCGCGTGACTGCCGAGGGTGACGGTGCCGCCGCGGCCGTAGCGCGGGAGCGGGACGGGGACGACGTCCACGCGCGTGTGCCCGGGGACGATGCCCACGCGCGCGTGCCCGTGGACGCCGAGCCCGTCCCCGATCAGCCCGTGGAGCCCGAGTCGGCGGCCGTCGGCACTGGCACGGGGAGCACCCCGGAGGACGCGCAGGAGGCCGCTGAGGAGCGTGCGGCGCCCGAGGGGCCGGAAGGGCCGCGGGAGTCCGACGAGGGCGCCACGGAGGCCGCCGACGAGGCCGCCGGGACCGAGGCGTCCGACGCGAGCGACGGGTCCGGTGAGCGGCCCGCCCTGCCCGGCGAGGAACACCCCCTCGCCTCCTACGTGCTGCGCGTCAACGGCGTCGACCGGCCCGTCACCGACGCCTGGATCGGCGAATCGCTGCTCTACGTGCTGCGCGAGCGGCTCGGCCTCGCGGGCGCCAAGGACGGCTGCTCGCAGGGCGAGTGCGGGGCCTGCAACGTCCAGGTCGACGGCCGGCTCGTCGCCTCCTGCCTGGTCCCCGCCGTGACCGCCGCCGGCAGCGAGGTCCGTACCGTCGAGGGCCTCGCCGTCGACGGACAGCCCTCCGACGTGCAGCGGGCGCTCGCCCGGTGCGGCGCCGTGCAGTGCGGCTTCTGCGTGCCCGGCATGGCGATGACCGTCCACGACCTGCTGGAGGGCAACCCCGCCCCGACCGAGCTGGAGACCCGCCAGGCGCTGTGCGGCAACCTGTGCCGCTGCTCCGGCTACCGGGGCGTCGTCGAGGCCGTCAAGGAGGTCGTCGCCGCGCGCGAGGCACACAGGACGGCCGACAGTGAGTCGGATCCGGACGAGGCCCGTATTCCGCACCAGGCGGGCCCGGGAGCCGGCGGCGTCAACCCCTCGGCGTTCGAGGACCCGGCGTCCGCGGCACCGCATGACCAGGCGTACGGACAGGACGGAGGCCAGGCGTGAGCAACGAAGCCGCCACCGCGACCAGCCCCGCGGCGGCAGCGCCCGCCCCCGAACCGATCCCGCACGGCCTCGGCGCCTCCCTGGCGGCCGCCGACGCCCGCGCCAAGACCGAGGGCACCTTCCCCTACGCGGCCGACCTGTGGGCCGAGGGCCTGCTCTGGGCGGCCGTCCTGCGCTCCCCGCACGCGCACGCGCGCATCGTCTCCATCGACACCACCCACGCGCGCGAGATGCCCGGCGTCCGCGCCGTCGTCACCCACGAGGACGTCCCCGGCACGCCGGTGCACGGCCGCGGCAAGGCCGACCGCCCGGTGTTCGCCTCCGAGGTCGTGCGCCACCACGGCGAGCCCATCGCCGCCGTCGCCGCCGACCACCCCGACACCGCGCGCATGGCCGCGGCCGCCGTCATCGTCGAGTACGAGGTCCTCGACCCGGTCACCGACCCCGAGCAGGCCTTCGAGGCCGAGCCGCTGCACCCCGACGGGAACCTGATCCGGCACATCCCGCTGCGCCACGGCGACCCGGACGCGGCCGGCGAGATCGTCGTGGAGGGCCTGTACCGCATCGGCCGCCAGGACCCCGCCCCCATCGGCGCCGAGGCCGGCCTCGCCGTGCCGCGCCCCGACGGCGGCGTCGAGCTGTACCTCGCCTCCACCGACCCGCACACCGACCGCGACACCGCCGCCGCCTGCTACGGGCTGGTGCCGGAGCAGGTGAAGGTCGTCGTCACCGGCGTGCCCGGCGCCACCGCCGACCGTGAGGACCAGGGCTTCCAGCTGCCGCTCGGCCTGCTGGCGCTCAAAACCGGCTGCCCGGTGAAACTGACGGCCACGCGCGAGGAGTCCTTCCTCGGCCACGCCCACCGCCACCCGACACTGCTCAGGTACCGCCACCACGCGGACGCCCAGGGCAAGCTGGTGAAGGTCGAGGCGCAGATCCTGCTGGACGCGGGCGCGTACGCGGACACCTCCTCGGAGGCGCTGGCCGCCGCGGTGGCCTTCGCCTGCGGTCCCTACGTCGTCCCCCACGCGTTCATCGAGGGCTGGGCCGTCCGCACCAACAACCCGCCCTCCGGCCACGTACGCGGCGAGGGCGCCATGCAGGTCGCCGCCGCCTACGAGGCGCAGATGGACAAGCTGGCGAAGAAGCTCGGCCTCGACCCGGCGGAGCTGCGCCTGCGCAACGCCATGGCGACCGGCGACGTCCTGCCCACCGGCCAGACCGTGACCTGCCCGGCGCCGGTGGCCGAACTCCTCCAGGCGGTACGGGACTTCCCGCTGCCCCCGCTGCCCAAGGACACCCCCGAGGACGAGTGGCTGCTGCCCGGCGGCCCCGAGGGCGCGGGCGAACCGGGCGCGGTGCGCCGGGGCGTGGGCTACGGGCTCGGCATGGTGCACATGCTGGGCGCGGAGGGCGCCGACGAGGTGTCCACGGCGACCGTGAAGGTCCACGACGGGGTCGCGACGGTCCTGTGCGCGGCCGTCGAGACCGGCCAGGGCTTCACCACCCTCGCCCGCCAGATCGTCCAGGAGACGCTCGGCATCGACGAGGTGCACGTCGCCCCCGTCGACACCGACCAGCCGCCCGCGGGCGCCGGCTGCCGGGGCCGCCACACCTGGGTGTCCGGCGGCGCGGTGGAACGCGCGGCGAAGATGGTCCGCACGCAGCTGCTCCAGCCCCTGGCGCACAAGTTCGGCATGTCCACCGAGCTGCTCCAGATCACCGACGGCAAGATCACGTCCTACGACGGTGTCCTGTCGACCACGGTCACCGAGGCGATGGACGGCAAGGAACTGTGGGCGACCGCGCAGTGCCGCCCGCACCCCACCGAGCCGCTGGACGAGACCGGCCAGGGCGACGCGTTCGTGGGCCTGGCGTTCTGCGCGATCCGCGCGGTCGTGGACGTCGACATCGAACTCGGTTCGGTACGGGTGGTGGAGCTGGCGCTCGCCCAGGACGTCGGCCGGGTGCTCAACCCCGCGCAGCTCGCGGCGCGCATCGAGGCGGGCGTCACGCAGGGCGTCGGCATCGCGCTGACGGAGAACCTGCGCACCGCACGCGGCCTGATCCGCCACCCCGACCTCACCGGCTACGCCCTCCCGACGGCCCTCGACGCGCCGGACATCAAGATCGTGAAGCTGGTGGAGGAGCGGGACGTCGTCGCCCCCTTCGGGGCGAAGGCGGTCAGCGCGGTACCGGTGGTCGCCTCCCCGGCGGCGATCGCCTCCGCGGTACGGGCAGCGACGGGCCGCCCGGTGAACCGCCTGCCGATCCGACCGCAGGCGGCCGTGGTCACCGGGCAGTAGGCGGCTGCGGTTGCTGGACGGTGGGCGGTTGTGGTCGCCGGGCGGTGGGCGGTCGTGGCCACCGGGCGTTGGGCGGTTGTGGTTGGTGGGCGGCGGGCGGCTGTGGTCACCGGGCGGTGTGTGGTCGTGGCCACCGGGCAGTAGGCGGACGCGCCTTGGGTCGGGGCGAGGGTGTTGTCAGTGGGGCGGCGTAGTGTGACGAGCACGTGCACGACCTGCCCCGGCCCGGCCTTCGCCCGGGGCACAGTGAGCATCCCGGGGGAACGATGAGCACGACCGCCACCGCATCAGGCCTCGTCCTGGACCTTCATGCCCGGCTGCTGGACCAGGAGTTCGGCCGGGGCCGGATGATGCGCTTCGAGGACGTCGACTTCCCCGCGGCGCTCACCCACGAACCGACCCGCCGCTTCCTGCGCGAGACGGGCCTGCCCGAGGACGGTGTCCTGTTCCACCCGGACGCGGACGTGCCACTGCCCACGCTCGCCGAACTGTGCGCTGAGGAAGGCATGCCGGAGGTTCCGGCCCGCTCCGGGCGGCTGATCCGCCTCGGCCGGCTGACCGGCGGCACCAGCCTCCTGCTGGACGGCGGGACCGGCGCGGTACTGGACTGGCGCGGCCCCGGCACCACCCCGCACCCGCTGCCGCACGTCGACGTCTCCACGGTCGTCTTCACTCTCTGGCTGATCCGCCACGCCAGGACGTCCGGCCGCTCACCATGTACGGATGGAGAACATCACCGTCCGCCCGGCGCGGCCCGACGAGCTGACGGCCGTCGCCGGCCTGCGCTGGCAGTGGATCACCGAGAACGGCGAAGAGCCGACGAGCGTCGACCGTGCGGACTTCGTCCGGCACTTCACCGCCTGGGCGGCTGAGCACGCCTCCTCGCACCGCTGCACGGTCCTGGTGCGCGACTCCGCCGTCATCGGCATGGCGTGGCTGGCGATCGTACGCCGCGTACCGACCCCGTACGCCCCGGACCGGGCGTCGGGCGATCTCCAGTGCGTGTATATCGTCCCCGAGGCCCGGGACGCGGGCCTCGGCGGCCGCCTGATCGACGCCGTCCTCTCCACGGCCCGGGATCTCGGCCTGGAGCGGGTCACGGTCCACTCCTCACCACGGGCGATCCCGGCGTACGCCCGCGGCGGCTTCGAAAGCTCCCCACGTCTGCTGCATGCCCATGTCGGTCGTGCGACGGAGTTCCGGTGACACCACGTGGTACCACGTAGTACCGTCGAAGGCATGGCTGGACTGAATCTGCGGTTTACGGAAGAGGAGCTGGACGCCCTGCGAGAGCGCGCGGCGGCGGAAGGGCGCAGCATGCAGGCTTTCGCGCACGATGCGGTGATCGCGGCCATAAACGAACACTCCCGGCTGTTCAACGAGGCTGCCGAACACGTACTGAAGGCCAGCGCCGAGCTGAACCGGAGGCTCGCCTGATGTACTACCTCACGCTCCCCGAGCTGCTGAATCTCGCGCAGCGGCTCGGGGCGGACGAGGTGCGCGACTACGGGCTGCTGGACTCGGCTCTGGCACGTCCCCGGTCGAGCGTCTTCGGGCAGGACGCCTACCCGGACGTATGGCAGAAGGCCGCGGCGCTCATGGAGTCCCTCGCCCGCAACCACGCCCTAGTCGACGGAAACAAGCGCATCGCCTGGTACGCGACCTGGGTCTTCCTGCACGTAAACGGTCATCCCCTGGACGCCGGCTTCGACGCGGACGAGGCCGAGCGGTTTGTCCTGGACGTCTGCCAGGGGGCCCTGGACGTACCCAAGATCGCGGCGCAGTTGCCGCGCTTCGCGCGCTGACTGTGACCTCGGTCCCACCCCAGGGCGACCCGCCCTCGTTCGCGCGTTGACGGTCGCAGGTCGCCGGTAGGGTGGCCCGGTTGTCATACGTAGCCGAGCCGCCCAACCCCTACGGAGACCGTGACTACCACCGCCGCCTCCACCTCGCACCACCTCTCGCCCGCCTTCCCCGGCCGTGCCCCGTGGGGTACCGCCAGCAAGCTGCGTGCCTGGCAGCAGGGGGCGATGGACAAGTACATCCAGGAGCAGCCGCGTGACTTCCTCGCGGTGGCGACCCCGGGCGCGGGCAAGACGACCTTCGCCCTCACCCTCGCCTCCTGGCTGCTGCACCACCACGTCGTGCAGCAGGTGACCGTCGTCGCGCCGACCGAGCACCTGAAGAAGCAGTGGGCCGAGGCGGCCGCGCGGATAGGGATCAAGCTCGACCCCGAGTACAGCGCGGGACCGCTCGGCAAGGACTACCAGGGCGTCGCCGTCACATACGCCGGTGTCGGCGTGCGGCCCATGCTGCACCGCAACCGCGTCGAGCAGCGCAAGACCCTCGTCATCCTCGACGAGATCCACCACGCCGGTGACTCCAAGTCCTGGGGCGAGGCCTGCCTGGAGGCGTTCGAGCCCGCCACCCGCCGGCTCGCGCTCACCGGCACGCCGTTCCGGTCCGACACCAACCCCATCCCCTTCGTCACGTACGAGGAGGGCAACGACGGCATCCGCCGCTCGGCCGCCGACTACACCTACGGGTACGGCAACGCGCTGGCCGACCACGTCGTCCGGCCGGTCATCTTCCTCTCCTACAGCGGCAATATGCGCTGGCGTACCAAGGCGGGCGACGAGATCGCCGCCCGGCTCGGCGAGCCGATGACCAAGGACGCGATCAGCCAGGCCTGGCGTACGGCGCTGGACCCGCGCGGCGAGTGGATGCCGAGTGTGCTGCGCGCCGCCGACCAGCGGCTGACCGAGGTCAGGAAGGCCATCCCGGACGCCGGTGCCCTCGTCATCGCCTCCGACCAGGACTCCGCGCGCGCCTACGCCAAGCTGATCCGCGAGATCACCGGCACCAAGGCGACCCTCGTCCTGTCCGACGACGCCGGAGCGTCCAAGCGGATCGACGACTTCAGCAACAACACCGACCGCTGGATGGTCGCGGTCCGGATGGTGTCCGAGGGCGTCGACGTGCCCCGGCTCGCCGTCGGCGTCTACGCCACCACCATCTCCACCCCGCTCTTCTTCGCCCAGGCCGTCGGCCGTTTCGTACGGTCCAGGCGGCGCGGCGAGACCGCCTCCGTCTTCCTGCCGACCGTGCCCGACCTGCTCACCTTCGCCAACGAGATGGAGGTGGAGCGGGACCACGCCCTCGACAAGCCGAAGAAGGAGGGTGAGGAGGACCCGTACGCCGAGTCCGAGAAGGAGATGGAGGAGGCGAACAAGGAGCAGGACGAGGACACCGGCGAGCAGGAGCAGTTCTCCTTCGAGGCGCTGGAGTCCGAGGCCGTCTTCGACCGCGTCCTCTACGACGGCGCCGAGTTCGGCATGCAGGCCCATCCCGGGAGCGAGGAGGAGCAGGACTACCTCGGCATCCCCGGGCTCCTCGAACCCGACCAGGTGCAGCTGCTGCTCCAGAAGCGGCAGGCCCGGCAGATCGCGCACAGCCGCAAGAAGCCGGATGCCGAGGCCGACCTGCTGGAGCTGCCCGCCGAGCGGCGACCCGTCGTCTCGCACAAGGAGATGATGGAGCTGCGCAAGCAGCTCAACACGATGGTCAGTGCCTACGTCCACCAGAGCGGCAAGCCGCACGGTGTCATCCACACCGAGCTGCGCCGGGTGTGCGGCGGCCCGCCGAGCGCGGAGGCGACCGCGGGGCAGTTGCGGCAGCGCATCGCCAAGGTGCAGGAGTGGGCCACGCGGATGCGGTGACCCGGCCCGACGGGCGGGTGACGTACGTAACAGGACAAACGCAAGCAGGCCGTACCGGTCCATGCCCGGATTCTGGACGGAGCCTTCCGCTCAGCGAACCGCCTTCGCTAATGTCCCGCTACGCACACGCCCCGTGGCAGCGCCGCCGCGGAGCGCAGCCGTGAAGCGACGCGGTCCGGACAGGCCGGGCCGCCAGCCGATCGGCGGCCTCTGAAGCGCGTCACTGACGGGACTCGGTGACGCATCCGCCGCGAGGGGGCTGCCGACCTCACCACTAAGGAGTGGGCGTCGTGACCGCGGAGACCTCCCAGACGCTCGACCGGGGACTGCGCGTCCTCAAACTGCTGGCCGACACCGACCACGGGCTGACCGTCACCGAGCTTTCCACCAAACTCGGCGTGAACCGGACCGTTGTGTACCGGCTGCTCGCCACGCTGGAGCAGCACGCCCTCGTCCGTCGTGACCTGGGCGGACGCGCCCGCGTGGGGCTCGGGGTGCTGCGCCTGGGCCGACAGGTGCATCCGCTGGTACGGGAGGCCGCGCTGCCCGCGCTGCGGTCGCTGGCCGAGGACATCGGGGCGACGGCACATCTCACACTGGTGGACGGGGCGGAGGCGCTGGCCGTCGCCGTGGTCGAGCCGACGTGGACGGACTACCACGTGGCCTACCGGGCCGGGTTCCGGCACCCGCTGGAGCGGGGCGCGGCCGGCCGGGCGATCCTCGCGGCGCGGCGGCAGCCGCCGGAGGACCCCGGGTACACCCTGACGCACGGGGAGCTGGAGGCCGGGGCCAGCGGGGCCGCGGCGCCGCTGCTCGGGGTCACGGGCGTCGAGGGCAGCGTCGGGGTCGTGATGCTGGCGGACGCGGTGCCGGAGCGGGTGGGGCCGCGGGTCATGGACGCGGCCCGGGAGGTCGCGGAGGCGCTGCGCTGACGGCGCCGAACCGGCCCCGCGTTAGATTGACCCCGTGCTCTCTCGTCTCTCGCGTCCCCAAGCCCTCGCCGTCTGCGCCGCTCCTGTCGTGGGGCTGCTCGCCGCCGCGCTGTTCGCGCCGCTGCCGTTCGCGCTGACGCAGCCCGGGATGACGGCGGACGTGCTGGGCGCGGACCGGGGCGAGCCGGTGATCACGATCTCCGGTGCGCCGACCCGGAAGACCAGCGGGGAACTGCGGATGACCACGATCGAGGCGACCGGCCCCGACGCGACCGTCCAGCTCGGCGATGTGCTCGACTCCTGGTTCCGTACGGACCGGGCGGTCATGCCGCGGGACGCGGTCTACCCGAGCGGGCAGAGCACCAAGGAGATCGAGGAGTACAACACCGAGCAGATGCGGGAGTCCCAGGACACCGCGACCGAGGCCGCGCTGAACCACCTCGGCCTCGACGGCAAGGACATCAAGGTCACCCTGGAACTCGCCGACGTCGGCGGCCCCAGCGCCGGTCTGCTGTTCTCCCTCGGCATCATCGACAAGCTGGACGGCGACGGCAGCGGCGGCGATCTCACCGGCGGCCGCAGCATCGCCGGTACGGGGACCATCGACGCGCACGGCACCGTCGGCCCGGTCGGCGGCGTCGCCCTGAAGACGCAGGCCGCGCGGAGGGACGGGGCGACCGTCTTCCTCGTCCCCGAGGCCGAGTGCTCCGACGCCAAGGCCGAGCTGCCCGAGGGGCTGCGCCTGATCCCGGTGACCACCCTCAAGGGCGCGGTCGACGCCCTGGTCGCCCTGGAGAAGGGCGGGGGGTCCGTCCCCAACTGCTGAGTCAGGCCTCTTCGAGGGGGTGTTGCCAGCGGAGGCCGGGGAAGCGGGCGAAACCGCGTCGGCCGTGTAGAAGGCGGCGCCGTGCCCTGTGGCGAGGGCGGCGAGGCGGGCGTGCGGGACGAGGCTGCCGCGAGCGCCCGCCTTGAGACTCGGGCGTTCGAAGATGTCCCAGTGGCGGGGGCCTCAAAGAGCGATACATCATGATGTGCCAGGAGGAATCCCTGATGCGCGGAATTGCCTCCTCCGCTCACCCCGGCCGCTCACCCCTCCTTGACGAACCCCTCCGCCTTCATCCAGTCCAGCGCCACCTTGTGCGGGTCCTCCCCGTCGACATCCACCTTGGCGTTCAGCTCCCGCGCCACGGCGTTGTTCAGCCTGGCCGTCACCGGGGCCAGGATCTCCGCGATGGCCGGCCATTCCTTCAGGGTCCTGGAGTTGATCTCGGGCGCCGCGTTGTAGTTCGGGAAGAACTTCCGGTCGTCCTCCATCACCGCGAGGTTCATCGACTTGATGCGGCCGTCGGTGGTGAAGACCTCGCCGTAGGCGCAACTGCCCTTCGCGGCCTGGGTGTAGATGATCCCGGTGTCCATCTGCGTGATGTTCTTCGCCGGGACGCTCATCCCGTACGCCTTCTGCATGCCCGGCAGCCCGTCCGCGCGGTTGGCGAACTCGCCCTCCACGCACAGCGTCACCGCACCGGGGTCGGACTCGGCCAGCTCCGCCACGTCCGAGAGCGTCTTCGTGCCGTACTTCCGGGCGTTGGCCCGGTTCGTCGCCAGGGCGTAGGTGTTGTTCAGGGCGGAGGGCTCCAGCCAGGTCAGCCCGTTCTTGAAGTCGGCGTCCCGGACCGCCTCCCACTGCGCCCGCGGGTCGTCGATCGGCTCGCTGTTGCCCTGGTACGTGATCCAGGCGGTGCCCGTGTACTCGTACATGGCGTCCGCGTCACCGGACCTGACCGCCTCCCGGGCCCCGATGGAGCCCTGGATGCCGGTGCGGTCGAGGACGTCCGCGCCCGCCGCCTCGAAGGCGATGCCCATGATCGCGCCGAGGATCAGCTGCTCGGTGAACTCCTTGGACGTCACCGTCAGGTCGGCGCCCTTGAGCGGTTCGCCCCGGCCGATCGAGCCGGGGACGACGTTGTCGACCATGGGAGAGCCGCTGGTCAGTCCGCAGCCGGAGACCACGGTCAGCGCTCCCGCGAGCACCAGGCACGCGCGTCTCACGCCGTCACCTCCAACCCCCGCGGCCGGAGCAGCAGTTCGGCCAGTGAGGCCAGCCAGTCCACCAGCAGCGCCAGCGCCACCGTGAGGATCGACCCCAGCATCAGCACCGGCATCCGCTGGTTGGTGATGCCGGTGGTGATCAGTACGCCCAGGCCGCCGCTCCCGCCGAAGGTCGCCAGGGTCGCCGTACCGACGTTCAGGACGAGGGCCGTGCGCACGCCCGCCAGGATCAGCGGGACGGCCAGGGGGAGTTCCACCCGGGTCAGCACGCCGAGCGGGGACATGCCGATGCCGCGGGCCGCCTCCAGCAGGGTCGGGTCGTTGGCCTTCAGGCCCGCCATTGTGTTGGAGAGCACCGGCAGGACGGCGTAGATGACGATGCCGATCAGGGCCGCCTTCATGCCGGTGCCGAGCCAGATCACCAGCAGGGCGAGCAGGCCGATCGCCGGGGTCGCCTGACCCGTGTTGGCGACCGCCATCGCCACCGGGGTGGCCTTGCGGAACGCCTTGCGGGTGAGCAGCACGCCCAGCGGGATCGCGATGATCAGCACGAAGAAGGTGGAGATCACCGTCAGTTCCACGTGCTGCCACAGGGCCTTCGACACCTGGCCGTTCGACAGCGCGTTCTCGGAGATCGAGTCCAGGTCGGCCTGCTGGAACCACAGCCAGGTCGCCAGCAGCACCGCCACCAGCAGCGCGGGCAGGAACGTCAGCTTCTGCCAGGTCACCCGGCGCGGCGGGGCCGCAGACGGCGGGGGCGTCCCCCGCCCGGCCTCGCCCTCGCCCTCGTCCCGGAGCGCGAAGTTCTCGCCCTCGCCCTCGTCCCGGAAGGCGAGGCCCTCGACCTCGTGCTCGCCGTGCGGACGCCGGTGTCCTGGGGGCCTCGAAGGAACCGTCACGCCTTCTTCTCCCCTCCGTCGCCCTCCTGCTCGGCATGCGTCTGCGGGGCGCGGGCCGCCTCCAGCTCGTGCTGGTGCTCCATCGCCTCCAGCCGGTCCGCCTCCAGCAGTTCGTGCACGGAGTTCATCAGCGTCTCCATGTCGACGACGCCGTCGTACTCCCCGCGCCGCCCGGTGACCGCGACCCGCCCCGCGTTGTCGGTGAGGACGGCCTCCAGGGCGTCGCGCAGGGTGGCGTCCCGGGTGACCGTGTCGTGCACCAGCGTGCCCGCGCGGGCCAGTGAGCCCTTGGCCCGCATCAGGTCGCCGCGTCGGAGCCATTTGTAGGGGCGGCGGCGCTTGTCGAGCAGCAGGATCTCGTTGGTGCCGCTGGAGCGGAGCTTGTTGAAGATCTCCTGGAGCGGGTCGTCGACGGTGACCGTCGGATAGTCGGTGATCTCCACGTCCCGTACGCGGGTCAGGTTCAGCCGCTTCAGCGCCGCCCCGGCCCCGACGAACCCCGACACGAAGTCGTCGGCCGGGTTGGTCAGGATCGCCTCGGGGGTGTCGAACTGGGCGATGTGCGAGCGTTCGCGCAGCACGGCGATGCGGTCACCGAGCTTGATCGCCTCGTCGAAGTCGTGGGTGACGAAGACGATCGTCTTGTGCAGCTCGTGCTGCAACCTGATCAGCTCGTCCTGGAGATGGTCCCGGGTGATCGGGTCGACCGCGCCGAACGGCTCGTCCATCAGCAGCACCGGGGGATCGGCGGCCAGCGCCCGCGCCACGCCCACCCGCTGCTGCTGCCCGCCCGACAGCTGACGCGGATAGCGGCCGTGGAACTCGCCGGGGTCCAGGCCGACGAGGTCGAGCAGCTCCTCCACCCGGTCCCTGGTCCGCGCCTTCGGCCAGCCGACCATCCTCGGCACGAGCGCGATGTTCTGCGCGACCGTCATGTGCGGGAACAGCCCCGCCGACTGGATCGCGTAGCCGACCTTGCGGCGCAGCTTCACCGGGTCCATGTCGGTGACGTCCTCGCCGTTGATGCGGATCCGGCCGCCGGTCGGCTCGATCAGCCGGTTGATCATCTTGAGCGTGGTGGACTTCCCGCACCCGGAGGGGCCGACGAAGACGACCAGCTCGCCCGCCCTGATCTCCATGTTCACGTTGTCCACCGACGGCTGCGGATTGCCGGGGTACCGCTTGGTCAGGTTCTCCAGCTCGATGGAGGCACCCGAGGCGCCGGACGTACTGGACTCAGGCACGGATCCCCCTGGGAATGGTCAGCCGTCCGATCAGGACGTACGCGGCGTCGAACAGCAGCGCCAGGACGATGATCCCGAGCGTGCCCGCGAGTACCTGGTTGAGCGCGTTCTTGCTGCCGAGCGAGGCGATCCCGCGGAAGATCTCGTTGCCGAGGCCGGGCCCGGAGGCGTAGGCGGCGATCGCCGCGATGCCCATCAGCATCTGCGTCGAGACCCGGATCCCGGTCAGGATCGGCGGCCAGGCCAGCGGCAGCTCGACCCGGGCCAGACGCATCGGCCGGGACATCCCGATGCCCTTGGCCGCGTCCACCAGGGCGGGGTCGACCCCGCGCAGGCCGACGATCGCGTTGCGCACGATCGGCAGCAGCCCGTAGAGCGTCAGCGCGATCACCGTGGGCGGCACGCCGAGCCCCACGACCGGAACGAGCAGGCCGATCATGGCCAGCGAGGGAATGGTCAGGACGGTTGAGGTGGTCGTGGTGGCGAGATTGCCGGCCCATTCGCTGCGGTAGGTGGCCACGCCGATCAGCACGCCCAGCACGGTCGCCACGACCATGCACTGGAAGACGGCGCTCGCGTGTTGGTAGGCGTCCGTGAACAACTGCTGGTGGCGGGTGCCCAGGTACTCCCAGAAGTTCACAGCGCTCACCCCAGGTCGGCTACGGTCGCGCCCGGTCCTCCGCCGCCTGCTCCACCAGCGGGATGATCCGCAGCGGAACGGGGTTCTCCATCACGATCGCGGTGGAGGCCCGGACGATCCCATCGAAACCGACGACCAGGTCGATCACACGCTGGAGATCGGCGTTCGAGCGGGCCACGAGCCGGCACAGCATGTCCCCGCTGCCGGTGGTCGTGTGCAGCTCCAGCACCTCCGGAACGGTCGCCAAGTGCGCCCGTACGTCGGCCCCTTGGCCCTGCCGGATCTGCAGCGTGGCGAAGGCCGTGACCGGATAGCCGAGCGCCGCCGGGTCGACCTGCGGACCGAATCCGCGGATGACTCCGTTCGACTGAAGCCGGTCCAGGCGCGCCTGCACGGTCCCGCGCGCCACACCCAGCCGCCGGGACATCTCCAGCACCCCGATCCGCGGCTCGCGCGCCAGCAGCACGATGATCCGCCCGTCCAGCTGGTCGATCGTCACGAAATGCCCTCCCGGCGCCTGATCATCCTGTACAGGAGGCCCGCCGAGGCGGACGTACCGCCGCACACATTGCCCAGCGATCAAGCGAACTATTACGCACTTTGCCAGACCTGACCAGGCTGCCTGACCCAGACCTGACCAGGCTGCCCAATGAGGTCCTTCGAGCTAATGAGGCCCTTCGAGCGAGGGCTCGCCCAGTTCCCGGAGGGCCAGGCGGGCCTCCCGCGCGTGACGGACGGAGAAGTACGGGTTGATCCGCAGCGCCTCCTGCAGATGCCGCCGCGCGGGGCCGGACCGCCCCAGCTCCCGCTCGATCATGCCCCGGTGGTAGGCGTACAGGGCGCTGCGCACCCCGCCGCCCCGGGTGCCGTCCGTGGCGATCCCGGCGAAGCGCAGGGCCTCCTCGTGCTGTCCGGACCGGTGCAGGGCCCAGCCCAGCGCGTCGGCCACCGGGATGCCGGGCTGCCGCTTCCACTCGGCCCGCAACCGCCGTACCGCCGCCCGCGGATCACCGTGGTCGGCCTCGAACTGCCCCAGCACCAGGTTCTCGTCGGCCCCGCCCGCGGCGGCGCCGCGCACCCGCTCGCGCAGCACGTCGTACTGGACCTCGGCCGCCTGCTCCCGGCCCAGCGACTCGTACAACTCGCCCAGTTCCAGGGCGTACTGGGGGAGCGGCTGCTGGGCCAGGGCCGCCCGGTAGGCGCTCAGCGCCTCCGACGTGCGGCCCAGCGCCGCCAGCGCCCGCCCCTGCCCGGCCAGCGCGGCCCCCTGGTCGGGGTCCAGCCGCAGCGCCGCCCGGAAGTGCCGCAGGGCGGCCTCGCGGTCCCCGCGCTCGAAGGCGAGCCGCCCGCCCTGCTCCAGGTACGCGGCCTGCTCGGCGGGTGTCCCGGCGGCCGCCGCGGCGTCGGACAGCTGGGCCGCCGCGTCCTCGCGCCAGCCCCGGTCGCGGTAGACGGCCGCCGCCCGCGCCATCACGGCCGGACCGGAGCGCAGCTCCAGCAACCGGTCGAGGGCCTTCTTGGCCGCCTTGTGGTCACCGACGCCCGTGTACGCGTCGATCAGCGGCGGATACGTCGTCCACCGCTTCGGGGCCGCCTTCAGCGCCGCCTCGCCCCAGGTGCGCGCGGCAGGGAAGTCGCGGCGCGCGTTCGCCAGCGAGGCCAGCGCGCCCAGCGCCTCCGCGTTGCCCTCGGGCCGTACCTTCAACGAGGTGCGCAGCGCCCGCTCGGCCCGCGGATAGTCCGCCGCCTGCCCGGTCCGCCGCCCCCGCTCCACGTAGGCGGCCCCGAGCACCGCCCAGGACTCCGCGTCCTTCGGATGCGCCCGCAGATGAGCCTCCCGCTCACCGATCAGCACCGCCAGGTCGGGCAGCGCCGCGGGCACCCCGGTGGTGACCGCGGCCAGCGCCTGCGCCCCCGGGGCCGGCGCGGGCGGCCCGCCCGCCGGACGCTCCCACGGCAGCAGCATCAGCACCCCGCCGAGCACGGCACACCCCGCCACGGAGGCGGCCACCACCCGCAGCCCTCGTTGGTTCTCCATGGCGCTCACTGTGCGTCAATACGACGACCACACCCCGGCTTACGACGGTCGGCGCAGACGGGGTTCACACCGATGGCCCCCGGTGCGAGGCTGTGATCATGAGCCGTACCGAAGCGCCGCGCGACGAAGCGACGACCGGCGGTCTCGTCGACCGTCTGCTGACCGGCCTGCCCGCCGAGGCCGTCCTGACCGACCCCGACGTCACGGCCTCCTACGCCCACGACATGGCCAGCTTCTGCCCGGCCGGAGCCCCGGCCGTGGTCGTCCTTCCGCGTACGGCCGAGCAGGTGCAGCACGTCATGCGCACCGCCACCGCCCTGCGCGTCCCGGTCGTCCCGCAGGGCGCCCGCACGGGCCTGTCCGGCGGGGCCAACGCCACCGACGGCTGCATCGTGCTCTCCCTGACCCGGATGGACCGGATCATCGAGATCAACCCGGTCGACCGGGTCGCCGTCGTCGAACCGGGCGTCGTCAACGCCGCCCTCTCCCGCGCGGTCGGCGAACACGGCCTCTCCTACCCGCCCGACCCCTCCAGCTGGGAGATGTGCACCATCGGCGGCAACATCGGCACCGCCTCGGGCGGCCTGTGCTGCGTGAAGTACGGGGTGACGGCCGAGTACGTCCTCGGCCTGGACGTGGTCCTCGCCGACGGCCGCCTGATGAGCACCGGCCGGCGGACCGCCAAGGGCGTCGCCGGGTACGACCTGACCCGCCTGTTCGTCGGCTCCGAGGGCTCGCTCGGCATCGTCGTACGGGCCGTCCTGGGGCTCAGGCCGAAGCCGCCGCGGCAACTCGTGCTCGCCGCCGAGTTCGCCTCCGCGGCCGAGGCCTGCGACGCCGTGTGCCGGATCATGGCCGGCGGGCACGTGCCCTCCCTCCTCGAACTGATGGACCGTACGACGGTGCGGGCCGTCAACGACCTGGCCCGCATGGGCCTGCCGCAGACCACCGAGGCGCTCCTGCTCGCCGCCTTCGACACCCCGGACCCGGCCCCCGACCTCGCCGCGGTCGGCGCGCTGTGCGAGGCCGCCGGCGCCACCGCGGTCGTACCGGCCGAGGACCCGGCCGAGTCCGAACTCCTCCTCCAGGCCCGGCGGCTCTCGCTGACCGCGCTGGAGGCGGTCCGCGGTGTGACGATGATCGACGACGTGTGCGTGCCGCGGTCCCGGCTCGGCGACCTGATCGAGGGCGTCGAGCGGATCGCCGACAAGCACCGGTTGACGATCGGCGTGGTCGCCCACGCCGGCGACGGCAACACGCACCCCACCGTCTGCTTCGACGCGCGGGACCCCGACGAGTCCGCGCGCGCCCGCGAGTCCTTCGACGAGATCATGGCGCTCGGCCTGGAACTCGGCGGCACCATCACCGGCGAGCACGGCGTCGGCGTCCTGAAGAAGGAGTGGCTGGCGCGCGAGATCGGCCCGGTGGGCGTGGAGATGCAACGGGCGGTCAAGCAGGCCTTCGACCCGCTCGGCATCCTCAACCCGGGCAAGCTGTTCTGACCTCCTCGCGCCTGTCCCTCTCGCGGCTGTCCCCCTCGCGCTACGGCTCACTCCCCGTCCTTGGACTCGTCCGACGGCCACGGGTCGCACAGGTACAGGTCGTCGGCCGGGGTCGGGGCGAGCAGCTCGGCCAGGCCGTCGTCGATGCCGAGCTGCTCGGCCTCAGAGCCCGGGGGGACCGCCCGCAGGGTGCGCTCCAGCCAGGCCGACACCTGTGCGGCCGGGGCCTCCAGCAGGGCGTCCCCGTCGGGTGAACTCAGCGCCATCAGCACGACGCTGCGGCCGTCCACCTTCGTCGGCCACACCCGCACGTCCCCGTGCCCGCACGGCCGGAACACCCCCTCCACCAGCAGCTCGCGGGCGAAGGTCCAGTGGACGGGGTGGTCGGAGCCGATGTGGAAGGCGATGTGGACGGCGTAGGGGTCGTCGCTGCGGTAGCTGAGCCGGGCCGGGACCGGGATGCTGCGCTCGGGAGACAGGACGAGCTTCAGCTCCAGCTCCCGTTCGACCACGGTGGAATACATGGCGTCGATGTCCTCTCGTGACGTGTCCGCGGGCCCTGCGGTGGGCCCGTACGAGTGGAGAGGGCGTGCGGCGCGCAGCATTACGCGGGTTCGCGGAACTTTTTTCCGGACCCCGCGCCGCTCTTCTTCCGGGGCTGTGAAGGCGGTGCACGAGGTTGCCCGGAAAGGAGTGGGTACGGCGGGACCGGCAGTGGGGGATGCCCGCGTCTGATAGATGTGGAGCCCCCCAAATGACCCCCGAGCAGATACGGGACGACGGACATGAGCGCCCCAACCCCGGCCCCCGGCGACGACAGGCCCCGCGAAGGGTATTACCCGGACCCGTCCATTCCTGGATATGTCCGGTACTGGAACGGTGCCGCCTGGGTACCGGGCACCAGCCGTCCGGCCCCGCCGGACGGCGAGCCCCTCGCCGCGCCGTCCGGCGGCGGTGCCGCGTCCGCGGCGGTGGAGGAGACCGGACCGCACTTCTTCGACGAGGACCCGGTCGACGGGCCCGGCCCGGCGCAGGCCCAGCACGGCAGCCGCCCCGAGCCGGCCTCCGCCTGGGGCGCCGACCGCTCCCGCCAGTCCGGCTTCGGCGGCGACCAGGACCGTCGCGTCTCCTGGGGCGCCCCCCAGGGCACCGACCCCCGCGACCCGCGTACGGCGGCTCCGGCCGAGGGCACGGCTCCGCGCACGGACGGTACGGCCACGATTCCGCCTGCGGAGCCGGACGAGCAGGATGCCCCGTCCGGCAACACGTTCCTCTTCCGCCGCCCGACCCCGGGACCGGCCGCGGGCAACGCCGCCGGCCCCGCCGCCGACGACGGCACCATGACATTCCGCGCCGTGTCCCCGCGCACGGGTCAGCAGGACGGGGCGCCCGCGGCGCAACCGGGGCGCACGACACCGTCGGCGGGCGGCCGGGGGGCTCCGGGGGCCGGTGGTACGGCAACGGGTTCGGCGGGGGCTGGTGGCCTCGGCGGGCCGTCGGGTGCGGGGGCCGGGGCTGCCGCAGGCGGTTCGGGTGCGGGTGGTTTCGGCGGGGCGTCCGGTGCCGGTGCCGCGGGTGCGGCGGCCGGTGGCTTCGGTTCGTCCGGTGCAGGCGCCGCGGGTGCGGCCGCCGGGCAGGGGGCCGGTCCTGCCGGCGCCGGTGGCTTCGGTGGGCCGGCCGGGGCCGTCGCGGGTGGCAGCGCCCCGCAGGGGCCCGGTTTCCGTGCCGGGAAGGCGGCCGCCGAGCGTGCCTCCGCCGCGCAGGCGCAGGGTGCCCAGGCCGCCGTATCCTCGGCGGGCGCTCCGGTCGGTCCCCAGGCCGCCGTACCCACGGCCCTGTCGGGTCCCCAGGCGCCTGCACCGGCGGCCCCGGCCGTGCCTCAGCAGGCCGGCCCGCAGGGCGGTTCCGCCGCCCCCGTGAGTTCCGGCGTCGGTGGCGGGCAGTCGTCGTGGGCGCAGCAGGTGCACCGGCTGGCCGGGGCGGGCGAGGATCAGCCCGTGGCGCCGTGGAAGCCGCCCGTGGAGGACGTGTTCCAGGCGGCCGCCCGGCGTCAGGCCAACGCCCGTCCCGCGGGCCTCGGCAAGCGGTTGGCGGCACGGCTGCTGGACACGGTCGTCGTCGTGGGCGTGACCGCCGGGGCCGCCGTACCGCTCGGCACCCGGGCGGTCGACCACGTCACCGCGAAGATCGACGAGGCGAAGCTCTCCGGCGAGACCGTCACGGTCTGGCTGCTGGACGGCACGACCTCGACGTATCTCGGCATCGTGCTGGCCGTCCTGCTGCTCTTCGGCGTGCTCTACGAGGCGGTGCCCACCGCCAAGTGGGGCCGCACCCTGGGCAAGAAGCTGTTCGGCCTCGAGGTGCGGGACATCGAGGCGCACGAGCCGCCGTCCTTCGGCGGGGCGCTGCGCCGCTGGCTCGTCTACAGCGTGCCCGGTCTGCTCCTCGTCGGTGTCGTCGGTGTGCTGTGGTGCCTGTTCGACAAGCCGTGGCGCCAGTGCTGGCACGACAAGGCCGCGCGTACGTTCGTTGCGGGATGACGGCGTACGGCGAAGTGACCGGGTAATTCCGTACCCCGGACGGCCGCTCGCCGGATGCGGAGCCGGGGGGTTCGCGGTCGACTCGGGCCATGAGCAGTGAACCGCCCCCCGGCTCCGGTCAGCAGCCACCGGAAGACGACCCGTTCAGGAAGCAGCCCCCGCCCGGGGACTCGGGCGGACCGTACGGCAGCCAGCCGCCCCCCTACCAGGGCGGCAGCCCTTACGGCGGCCAGCCACCGCCCTACCAGGGCGGCCCCCACGGCGGTGATCCCTACGGCGGCGGCGCCGGCGGCTACCCCGCCGACCCGCTCGCCGGCATGCCCCCGCTCGCCGACAGCGGCAGACGCACCCTGGCCCGGATCATCGACATGATCCTCGTCGGTGTCGTCGTCTGGCTGCTCACGTGGGCCTTCGGCGTCAGCGAGTACGACATGAACGCCGATGACGTCGACTACGGCAAGTCCGTGGGGCAGTCGGCGATGGCCGCCGTGCTCTACATCGCCTACGACACCTTCATGATCGCCAAGACCGGGCAGACGCTGGCCAAGAAGTGGCTGGGCATGCGTGTGGCCAACCTCGACAACGGCTCCACGCCCTCCGTCCAGACCGCGCTGGTGCGCTCACTGGTGCTGTGGGTGCCGTTCGCGTTCTGCTGCGCCTGCATCTGGACGGCGATCTCGGGCGGCTGGAGCTTCTTCGACAAGCCCTACAAGCAGGGCCTGCACGACAAGGCCGCCAAGACGGTGGTGGTCAGCACCCGCTGAAGACCCGCGCCGACGACCCGCGGCAGCGGGTCGTCGGGATTCGGGATCAGGAAGCCGCGCGCTCGTGCACGGGCTCGGACGCCACCACGGCGGCCGGGGCCGGCACGGGCGTCTGTGCTGCCGAGGGGGCGGTGGTGGCCGTGGGGGCGGGCCTGCGCAGGGCGATCACCCGGGCCTTGGGCCTCGGTACGGCCAGCGAGACCAGGAGGCCGAGGGCGAGCGCTGCGACCGCGATGACGGCGATGACGGCACCCGAACTCGTCTGTGACAGCAGCAGCATGGCGAGAGTCGAGAAGATCACGGTGCACGAACCGTAGGCGAGCTGTGCGGCGGTCGGACGAGGCATGTCAATCGTGTCCTCGGAATCGGGGGTACACGGGGGTGTCGGCCTGGCATTCCGCCGACGTCCGGGCGTTCCGCCAATCGACTCTAATCGCGTGCATGCCCGAGCGGAACGAACGGTAAGCGTGACCTAACCAACAGTACCGGTGCACGGGGGGCGCACGGAGTCATGGCGTCCACCAAGTGGACGGGGTCGCGCGCCCGTCGAGTGGGCTCCCGGTGTCCGTAAAGCGGAACTCGACTCCGCATAGTGCACTTGACCTGCTCAAGTCAAGGTCTGTCTTTTCTTCCAAACCTCTAGTCAAATTGCGTCACTTGACTACACGCGTCGATCACGCGCGCGCGGACCTTCCAAGACCAGGACCCCCTTTCCGCGCGCCCGGACGCGGGGGAGGATCTCAAGTGACCAGCAGACCCTGGACGTTCAGAGCGGCCGCGACCGCTGTCGCCTTCGCGGCGGCCACCGCCACGTTCTCGACGTTCACCGTGGCCCAGGCCGACGACACGGCCAAGAGCCCCGCCATCGACCGGCACGACCCGGCGCCGGAGCACAACGAGCACGAGCGCGAGCACAACTTCGAAGGCCCGCTGAGCAAGACCGTGGAGGCGCAGCGCGAAGAGGCGCTGAACCAGGTCATATCCGGCGAAGCCAAGGTGAAGAAGCGCGGCGGCTCCTCCGTCGTCAAGCTGAAGAGCAAGAAGGGCGACAGCAAGTACGTCGAGCTGGGCCGCGAGAAGACCGACAAGATCTTCACGATCCTCGTCGAGTTCGGCGACAAGATCGACAGCCGCTACGGCGGCACCCCCGGCCCGCTGCACAACGAGATAGAGAAGCCGGACCGCACCCAGGACAACAGCACGGCCTGGCAGGCGGACTACGACCGCGAGCACTACCAGGACCTGTACTTCGGCGACGGCGTCGCGTCGGTGAAGACCTACTACGAGAAGCAGTCCTCGGGCCGCTACTCGGTGGCGGGCGAGGTCCAGGACTGGGTCAAGGTCCCCTACAACGAGGCCCGTTACGGCTCCAACAAGTGCGAACCCGACAACTGCGCCTGGTACGCCGTGCAGGACGGCGTCACCGCGTGGGCCGACCAGCAGAAGGCAGCTGGTAAGACCGACGCGGAGATCAAGGCCAAGCTCGCCGAGTACGACGTCTGGGACCGCTACGACCACGACGGCGACGGCGACTTCAACGAGTCCGACGGGTACATCGACCACTTCCAGATCGTGCACGCCGGCGAGGACGAGTCCGCGGGCGGCGGCGCCCAGGGCGAGGACGCGATCTGGGCCCACCGCTGGTACGCCTTCGGCACCGACGCCGGCGCCACCGGCCCCGAGGGCAACCGGCTCGGCGGCACCCAGATCGGCGACACCGGCATCTGGGTCGGCGACTACACCATCCAGCCGGAGAACGGCGGACTCGGCGTCTTCGCCCACGAGTACGGCCACGACCTCGGTCTGCCGGACCACTACGACACCTCCGGCGGCGGTGACAACTCCACCGGCTTCTGGACCCTGATGTCCTCCGGCTCCTGGCTCGGCACCGGCAAGGACAGCATCGGTGACATGCCCGGCGACATGACCGCCTGGGACAAGCTCCAGCTGGGCTGGCTCGACTACGACACGGCGAAGGCCGGGACGAAGAGCTGGCACAAGCTGGGTGTCGCCGAGTACAACACCAAGCGGAAGCAGGCGCTGGTCGTCGAGCTGCCGGACAAGAAGGTCACGACCGAGATCGTCCCCCCGGCCGAGGGTGCGATGCAGTGGTGGAGCGGTCGCGGTGACGACCTGCGCAACACCCTGACCCGGTCGGTCGACCTGACCGGAAAGTCGTCGGCGACGCTGACGCTCGACGGCTGGTACGACATCGAGAAGGACTACGACTACCTCTACACCGAGGTCTCGACCGACGGCGGCGCCAACTGGACCGCCGTGGACGGCACGGTGGACGGTCAGCCGATCGCGCGGGACGGCAGCAACAAGCCGGCCCTGAGCGGCACGGTCGACGGCTACAAGAAGCTGGCGTACTCCCTGGACGCCTACGCGGGCCAGAAGATCGACCTGCGCTTCCGCTACGCCACCGACGGCGGCGTGGCCCAGAACGGCTTCGCGGCCGACTCCATCACGGTCACCGCCGACGGCGCCGCGCTGTTCACGGACAACGCCGAGACCGCGGACGCGGCCTGGACGGCGAAGGGCTTCTCCCGCATCGGGGCGTCCTTCACCAACGAGTACGCGCAGTACTACATCGCCGAGAACCGTCAGTACGTGTCGTACGACAAGACGCTGAAGGTCGGCCCGTACAACTTCGGCTTCTCGGGCACCCGTCCGAGCTGGGTGGAGCACTTCCCGTACCAGAACGGCCTGCTGATCTGGAAGTGGGACACCTCCCAGGCGGACAACAACACCAGCCAGCACCCGGGTGTCGGCCTGCTGCTGCCCGTCGACTCGCACCCCACGCCGATGAAGTGGTCCGACGGCACGCTGATGCGCAACCGCATCCAGTCCTACGACTCGCCGTTCAGCCGGTACCGCACGGACGGCATCACGCTGCACAACGCGGACGCGGTGACGCGGATCCCGTCGTCGCGCGGTGTGTCGGTCTTCAACGACCACAAGCACACCTACTACGACGCGGCGACCCCGACCGCGGGTGTCCGGATCACTGACACCAACACGAAGATCAAGATCGTCAGCGAGGCCTGGAACGGCTCCTGGATGAAGATCAAGGTCGGTCCCGCGGCGAAGTAAGCAACATTCCCGCAGGTCAGAAGCGTATCGGCGGCAACCCTCTGGCGGGTTGCCGCCGATCGTGTTTAGGTGCGTCCTGTGGCTCTCTTATTGACACCGACGCACACGGGGGTGTGACCGCATGGCCGCAGGAGGTTTCTGCAAGCTGCCGACCGGCAGCGTGGTGGTGGCGCTGAACCTGCCCAGACCCACCGCCGACGGCACGGGCTCGGTCCGTGTCCTCGTCCACGCCCAGAACCGGGCACGAGCCCTGACCAGGCTCCGCAACCTGGGCATGCGGGCGGTCTACCTGCGCGGCAACGCCGCACCGCCCACCCCGGACGAGATCACCGCGGTCCTCCACCACCCCGACGGCCTCATCTGGCGCACGGCCCCTGACAACGGTGTCCTGGTCGGCGGCCCGGAACTCGCCCAGGAACTGTGGCACCCGATCAGGGCCCTGCTGAGGCGGCCCCCGGCTCCGGCCTGACGGGTCAGGCCACGACCGGCTTGCCCGTCAGCTCCACGCCCGCCCCGCGCATCTCCTCCAGCGCCCGCTCGGTGGTCTCCGCGGCGACCCCGGCGGTCAGGTCGAGCAGCACCTGCGTACGGAAGCCCTCGCGCGCCGAGTCGACGGCGGTGGCCCGTACGCAGTGGTCCGTGGCGATGCCGACCACGTCGACCTCGGACACCTGCCTGGCACGCAGCCAGTCGGCGAGGGACACGCCGTTCTCGTCGACGCCCTCGAAGCCGCTGTAGGCCGCCGCGTACGCCCCCTTGTCGAACACGGCGTCGATGGCGCCGGAGGCGACGGCGGGGGCGAAGTTGGGGTGGAAGCCGACGCCCTCCGTGCCGGCCACGCAGTGCGCGGGCCAGGAGTGGACGAAGTCGGGGTTGTCGGCGAAGTGGCCGCCGGGGGCGATGTGGTGGTCGCGGGTGGCCACCACGTGCTGGTACCCGGTACCGGCGGCCTGTCCGACCAGCTCGGTGATGGCGGCGGCGACGTCGGCGCCACCGGCCACCGCGAGACTGCCCCCCTCGCAGAAGTCGTTCTGCACGTCTACGACGATCAAGGCGCGGCGCATGGTCGGTGCCCTTCGGCTGGGGAAGTGGGGGAAATTGGGGCTACGGATCTTTGGACTGCGGGGGCGTTGCGGGGCGGCGCACCTGCTTTAGCTACCCGAGCGCCCGTGGACGTACTCCGTCGGAATGACGGGTTCCCCGCGCGAGAGCTGCGTCGCGGACAGCGGCAGACCCGCGCGGGCCGCGATGTGCCGGTCGCGTACGACGTCCAGCGGCTCGTGGGCCACCACCTCGCCGCCCTTGACCAGCTCCACCAGCAACTGCCGCTCGGCCAGCCCGTCCGGGACCGCGCCGGTGCCGACCACCTCGGCCTCGGCGACCCCGTACGCGTCGAGCCGGCGCGCGGCCCACTTGCGGCCCCCGACGGACGTCTTGCCGCCGGAGGACTTCTTCGCCACCGGCACCAGCGGGGCCCCGGGGTCGGCGGACTCGGCGCGGGCCACCAGCTTGTAGACCATCGAGCAGGTCGGGTGCCCGGAACCGGTCACCAGCTGGGTGCCGACGCCGTACGCGTCCACCGGCGCCGCCGCCAGCGAGGCGATGGCGTACTCGTCCAGGTCCGAGGTCACGATGATCCGCGTGTTGCGCGCACCCAGCTCGTCCAACTGCTGGCGCACCCGGTGCGCGACCAGCAGCAGGTCGCCGGAGTCGATGCGCACCGCGCCCAGCTCGGGCCCGGCGACCTCCACGGCCGTACGCACGGCCTCGGCGACGTCATAGGTGTCCACCAGCAGGGTCGTGCCCCGGCCGAGCGAGTCCACCTGGGCCCGGAAGGCGTCCCGCTCGCGGTCGTGGAGCAGGGTGAAGGCGTGCGCGGACGTGCCCACGGTCGGGATGCCGTAGCGGAAGCCGGCCGCCAGGTCGGAGGTGGTCGCGAAGCCGCCGACGTAGGCGGCGCGGGCGGCGGCCACCGCGGCCAGCTCGTGGGTGCGGCGGGCGCCCATCTCGACCAGCGGCCGGTCACCGGCCGCCGAGGACATCCGGGAGGCGGCCGCGGCGATCGCCGAGTCGTGGTTGAGGATCGACAGGATCACGGTCTCCAGCAGCACGCACTCGGCGAAGGAGCCCTCCACCCGCAGGATCGGGGAACCGGGGAAGTACACCTCGCCCTCGGGGTAGCCCCAGATGTCCCCGCCGAAGCGGTAGGAGGCGAGCCAGTCCAGGGTCGCCTCGTCGACGATGTCGCGCTCGCGCAGGAAGCCGATGACGTCCGCGTCGAAGCGGAAGTTCTCGACGGCGTCCAGCACCCGACCGGTGCCCGCGACCACCCCGTAGCGACGCCCCTCGGGCAGCCGCCGGGTGAAGACCTCGAACACACTGCGCCGTCCGGCCGTGCCCGCCTTCAGCGCGGCCTGCAGCATGGTGAGCTCGTACTGGTCCGTGAAGAGCGCCGTCGAAGGGACGCCCACCCGTCGCCCGCCGCCGCCCTTCCGAGGAAGCGCTTCGCGCGCGTCTTCGTCCGGCAGCCCAAGGTCCGCTGTGTTCATAGGACAAGATGCTAGCGCAGTTCGCGTCAGTGTGACGATTTATGGGGGCCGTGGCAGCATGGGCTGTGTGACGTCACCCGCTCCCGTAGAGATCGAACGCACCGAGTCGGCGGAGGAGGTCTTCGCCGTCCCCGAGCCCGACGTCCCCTGGGTCACGATCGTCCACAACGACCCGGTCAACCTCATGAGCTATGTGACGTACGTCTTCCAGACGTACTTCGGCTACTCCAAGGACAAGGCCACCAAGCTCATGCTCGACGTCCACCACAAGGGCCGGGCGGTCGTCTCCAGCGGAACCCGCGAGGAGATGGAACGCGACGTGCAGGCCATGCACGGCTACGGTCTGTGGGCCACCCTCCAGCAGGACCGGAAGTAGCGACTCTCCCCGATGCCAGGACACTTCGAACCGCTCCCCGGCGGCGGCGCGGCCGTCGCGCTCGACGACGTCGAGATCTCCATCATCCGGTCGCTGGCCGTGCAGCTCCTGGAGCTCATCGGCCCCGGCCCCGCCGAGGACGCCCCCGACGACCCGCTCGCCGAACTCTTCGCCGACGGCCCCAGCGAGCCGCCCGCCGACCCGGTGCTCCGCCGGCTCTTCCCGGACGCCTACAGCGACCCCGAGGGCACCCCGGGCCCCGAGGAGGCCGAGGAGCAGCGCGCCCACTCCGCGGAGTTCCGCCGTTATACGGAGAACGACCTGCGTGCCGGCAAGCGCGAGAACGCCCTCGCGGTGATCCGCTCCCTGGACGCGCTCAGCTCGACCGGCGACGGCGGTGCCGTACTGAAGCTGGCGCCCGAGGAGTCCCGCCAGTGGCTCAGCTCCCTCAACGACCTGCGGCTGGCGATCGGCTCCCGCCTCGACATCGTCGACGAGGACGACACCGACCTGCTCTACCGGCTCCCCGACGAGGACCCGCGCAAGCCTATGGTCATGGCCTATCTGTGGCTCGGCGGGCTCCAGGAGACCCTCGTCGCGACCCTGATGCCCTGATATGAGCGATTTCGCGTTCGCTCAGCGGACGCTCAAATCCGCATAACGATCCAGTCACCGCCCCTGCGGTTTCGGTCGCGGGGGTGGTGATGTGTGACATGCGTCACCCAACCTCACGTAAACGGCGTGATAAGAACTGGCAACTCGTTTGCGGCACCACCCCTCGTCGCAATCGGGAAGAGCCGGCCAACGCCGGTGCGCACCACACAGCACGACACGCAGAAGACGGTCCGGGTCCGCGGACCGCCCTTCCCCCTGTCGCCGATCGGACAACGGCGTTCGCTCAACCCGCAAACCCCGCTCTGCTGCGCCGCCAGCACGTCCCCTGCGCCACCGAGGTAGCTCGATGTCACTCGACTCCATCACCACATCCATTGACGATGCCGTCAGTGGGTTCTTCGAACCCGTATCCGAGAAGGTCGCTCACTACGTCTTCTACTCCGTAAAGGTCAACGGAACGGATCTTCCGCTCATCGTCGCCTGGCTCGTGATCGCGGGCCTGGTCTTCACCGGCTGGTTCGGGTTCGTCCAGCTGCGCAAGTTCAAACTGGCCCTCGACGTGGTGCGCGGCAAGTACGACGAGAAGGACTCCGCCGGCGAGGTCAGCCACTTCCAGGCGCTGACGGCCGCCGTCTCCGGCACCGTCGGCCTCGGCAACATCGCCGGTGTCGCGGTCGCCGTCTCCATCGGCGGACCGGGCGCCACCTTCTGGATGATCATGTGCGGCCTGCTCGGCATGGCCAGCAAGTTCGTCGAGGTCACCCTCGGTGTGAAGTACCGCGAGGTGCACGAGGACGGCACCGTCTCCGGCGGTCCGATGTACTACCTGCCCAAGGGCCTGGCCGAGCGCTTCGGCTCCGCCGGCGCCAAGTTCGGCAAGGTGCTGGCCATCGCCGCCTCGGTGATGATCCTCTTCTTCGGTCTGTTCGGCGGCAACCTGTACCAGACCAACCAGAGCTACGCGCAGATCTCCTCCACCTTCGGCGGCGAGGACGGCTTCCTGTCCTCCTCCGCCGGCGCCGTCCTCTTCGGCCTGGTGGTCTCCGCGCTGGTCGGCCTGGTGCTGCTCGGCGGCATTCGCTCCATCGCCTCGGTCACCAGCAAGCTGGTCCCGGCGATGGCCGTCATGTACCTCCTGGCCTGCCTGGTCGTCATCCTCTCCAACGTCTCCGCGGTGCCGGACGCGATCCAGGAGATCATCAGGGGCGCGTTCCAGGCCGAGGGTGTCGTCGGCGGTGTGATCGGTGCCCTGATCCAGGGCTTCAAGCGGGCCGCGTTCTCCAACGAGGCCGGTCTCGGCTCCGCCCCGATCGCCCACGCCGCGGTCAAGACCAACAAGCCCGCGAGCGAGGGCCTGGTGGCCCTGCTGGAGCCGTTCATCGACACCGTCGTGATCTGCACCATGACCGCCCTGACGATCATCATCGCCAACCCGGCCAGCTGGGGCGAGGCCCGCGAGAGCGGCGAGGTCGTCGGTGTCGTCATCACCTCGGACGCCTTCGGTACCGTACTGCCCTGGTTCCCGAAGCTGCTGACCGTCGCGGTGCTGCTGTTCGCCTTCTCCACGATCCTGACCTGGGGCTACTACGGCCTCAAGGCCTGGACGTACCTCTTCGGCCGCAGCAAGACCAGTGAGACCGTCTTCAAGGCCGTCTGGAGCGCGTTCGTCGTCCTGGGCTCCCTGATGTCCCTCGGCTCGCTGATCGACCTGGGCGACTCGGCGCTGTTCCTGCTGTCGGTGTTCAACATCATCGGCCTGTACCTGCTGGCCCCGATCGTCAAGCGGGAGCTGAACAGCTTCCTCGACTACGTCCGGGCCCGTAAGGCCCGCGAGGCGGTCGGCTCCGCGGACGAGGAGCCGACGACGGTCAAGTCCCTCTGACCGCCGACGCCTTCCCGGCACACACCCGAGGGCCCGTCCGCACCGTCACCGGTGCGGACGGGCCCTCGCCCTGTGTCCCGGCGCTCTCGCCCTGCGCCCCGGCGCCCGCCGCGCGCGTCTCAGCCGGGCCTCCGTCCGGCATGTGGGCTACCCCGTACCACCCCTCGGTACAGGGTCGCCCTTCTGCTTATCCTGACGGGCATGCTGACCATCACCCAGGCCCTCGTCGACCAGATCGTCGCGCACGCGCGCAAGGACCACCCCGACGAGGCGTGCGGCGTCGTCGCGGGCCCGGCCGGCTCCGACCGCCCCGAGCGCTTCATCCCCATGCTGAACGCGGCGATGTCGCCCACCTTCTACGAGTTCGACTCCGGCGATCTGCTCAAGCTGTACCGGGACATGGACGACCGCGACGAGGAGCCGGTGGTGATCTACCACTCCCACACCGCGACCGAGGCCTACCCCTCCCGCACCGACATCTCCTACGCCAACGAGCCCGGCGCGCACTACGTCCTCGTCTCCACCGCCGACACCGACGGCCTGGGCGAGTTCCAGTTCCGCTCCTTCCGGATCGTCGACGGCGAGGTGACGGAGGAAGAGGTCTCCGTCGTCGAGGCCTACTAGGCGCTTTCCGGGTCACGTCTCGCATATCGGTCAGAAAACGTCCGTAATGCGAGATCACACTCTGGGTGGCGGGCCGGGAATCGATACGATGACCCCATGGTTTTCCACGACGTGAGCGAAAAGACGCCGGGCATGCTGCTCGTGGCGCGGCTGCACGTCGACCTGTGCAGGCTCGCCAGCGCCATCTGTTGACGCTGCCCTGCCGCCGTACGGCCGTGGGCCGCGGCGCCTCTCACACGCACGACCTGCTGTACTGCGCTGCCGCGCGCCCACCGACCCGAACACCTTCCGACAGGAGCCCTGAGCCATGGCCATCGAGGTCCGCATCCCGACCATCCTCCGCCAGTACACCGACGGCCAGAAGGCGGTGGAGGGCTCCGGGGAGACCCTCGCCGACCTGTTCACCGACCTGGAGACCCGGCATGCGGGCATCCACGCCCGCATCGTGGACGGTGAGCAGCTGCGCCGCTTCGTCAACGTCTACCTCAACGACGAGGACGTCCGCTTCCTCGACGGCATCAACACCAAGCTCTCCGACGGCGACAACGTCACGATCCTGCCGGCCGTGGCCGGCGGCATGGCCTGATCACCGATGCGTTACGACTCCCCGCTCGCCGCGGTGGGCAACACCCCCCTGGTGTGCCTGCCGCGGCTGTCGCCCTCCGCCGACGTCCGCATCTGGGCCAAGCTGGAGGACCGCAACCCCACCGGCTCGGTCAAGGACCGCCCGGCCCTGCACATGATCGAGCAGGCGGAGAAGGACGGCCGGCTCACCCCGGGCTGCACCATCCTGGAGCCCACCTCCGGCAACACCGGCATCTCCCTCGCCATGGCGGCCAAGCTCAAGGGCTACCGCATCGTGTGCGTGATGCCGGAGAACACCTCGCAGGAACGCCGGGACCTGCTCGCCATGTGGGGCGCCGAGATCATCTCCTCCCCGGCAGCGGGCGGCTCCAACACCGCCGTACGCGTCGCCAAGGAACTCGCCGCCGAGCACCCCGACTGGGTGATGCTCTACCAGTACGGCAACCCGGACAACGCCGGCGCCCACTACGCCACGACCGGCCCCGAGATCCTCACGGACCTGCCCTCCATCACTCACTTCGTCGCCGGCCTCGGCACCACCGGCACCCTCATGGGCGTCGGCCGCTACCTGCGCGAGCACAAGCCGGACGTCAAGATCGTCGCCGCCGAACCGCGCTACGACGACCTCGTGTACGGGCTCAGGAACCTCGACGAGGGCTTCGTACCCGAGCTCTACGACGCCTCCGTCCTCACCACCCGCTTCTCCGTCGGCTCCGCCGACGCCGTCACCCGCACCCGCGAGCTCCTCCAGCAGGAGGGCATCTTCGCGGGCGTCTCCACGGGTGCCGCACTGCACGCCGCCATCGGCGTCGGCAAGAAGGCCGTCAAGGCGGGGGAGTCCGCCGACATCGCCTTCGTCGTCGCCGACGGCGGCTGGAAGTACCTCTCCACGGGCGTCTACACGGCGGCCACGACGGAAGAGGCCATCGAGACGCTGCAGGGCCAGCTCTGGGCGTGACGGGCCGGACCGGCCGGAGGGCAGGCCGGACGGGCTACGTCGCCAGGTGACGGACCTGGTCCCACAGGACCGGGTCCACCACCCCCACCTTCCGCCGGAAGTCCCACACCGGTACGTCGCGCAGCTCGTCCGTCTCCAGGAAGCTGGCCCGGCCCTGCGCGTCCCCCACCGAGCCCGGCGGCAGCGGAATCACCCCCGACCGCTCCTCGTGGAACCGGCTCGTGATCTTCGCGACCCGCACCCGCTTCCCGTGCACCGCGAGCACCAGACACGGCCGGTCCTTCGCACCCGGCCCGTCCTCGAACGGCACACTCGCCCACCAGATCTCCGTGGGCCGGGGCCGCACCGCCACCCGCGTCCGCGGCCCGCGCAGCACGGGCGCCCGCCCCCAGCCGTCGACGAGCGCGGCGACCAGCGCCAGCAGCACCACCGCCGCGAGCGCCAGCCACCAGGACGTGTCCATACGGACGACGTTACCGGCGCGAACCCGGATGTGCGCGCCTTCCCGCAAGCCTCACACGCCCCGTCTCCAGCCGAACCGGTGACAGTGCAGGTGAGTTCGCCCACAACAGCCCTTGGCGGAGGAGCGACCGGAGGTTTCGCGCCTTACGCTCGACGCACCGCACGACCCCCGTCTTCACATCCCGCCAGCGGAGGTTTCTGCTTCATGAAGCTCACCGTCGTCGGCTGCTCGGGGTCGTTCCCGTCCGCGGAATCGGCCTGCTCGAGCTACCTCGTCGAGGCCGACGGCTTCCGGCTGCTTCTCGACATGGGCAACGGTGCCCTGGGCGAGCTGCAGCGCCACTGCGGTCTCTACGACCTCGACGCGATCTTCCTGAGCCATCTGCACGCCGACCACTGCATCGACATGTGCGCGTACTTCGTCGCGCGCTACTACCGGCACGACGGCGGCCGCTGCGCCCCCCTCCCGGTCTACGGACCCGAGGGCACGGAGCACCGCCTCACCACGGCCTACGCCGACACCCCCACCGCCTCCTCCATGAGCGAGGTCTTCGACTTCCACACGGTCAAGCCCTCCACCTTCGAGATCGGCCCGTTCACGGTGCACACCGAGCGGGTGGCCCACCCGGTGGAGGCCTACGGCATCCGTGTCGAGCACGGCGGCCGGGTGCTGACGTACTCCGGGGACACCGGCGTCACCCCCGCCCTGGACGAACTCGCCCGGGACGCCGACCTGTTCCTGTGCGAGGCGGCGTTCACCCACGGCAAGGAGGACATCCCCGACCTCCACCTCAACGGCCGCGAGGCCGGCGAAACAGCGGCCCGCGCGGGCGCCCGCCGCCTGGTCCTCACCCACATCCCGCCGTGGACCGACCCCCGGGTCAACCTCGCCGACGCCCGCGAGGCCTACGACGGCCCGGTGGAACTGGCGGCGCCGAGAACGTCGTACGAGATCTGAGACCTGCCGCGATACGGCGAGGCCCCCCGGAGCGGATCCGGGGGGCCTCGCCGTCGTTCAGGGGCGGTTCGGGAGGTGCCTCACGCCTTGGTGAGGTCCTCGACCTCCTCCTCGGGCTCGCGGCCCGGGGTGGCGATGTTGAACCGGACGATGGCGAAGCGGAAGGTGACGTAGTAGATCACGGCGAACACCAGGCCGATCGGGATGATCATCCAGGGCTTGGTGGCGAGGTTCCAGTTCAGGAAGTAGTCGATCGCACCGGCCGAGAAGCTGAAGCCGTGGTGGACGCCCAGGCTCCAGGTGACGGCCATCGAGACGGCGGTCAGCACCGCGTGGATGACGTACAGCAGCGGGGCGATGAACATGAACGCGAACTCGATCGGCTCGGTGATGCCGGTGACGAACGAGGTCAGCGCGAGCGAGATCATCATGCCGCCGACTGCCTTGCGGCGCTCGGGGCGGGCCGTGTGCGTGATCGCCAGGGCGGCGGCCGGGAGAGCGAACATCATGATCGGGAAGAAGCCCGTCATGAACTGGCCGGCGGTCGGGTCGCCGTGGAAGAAGCGCGGCAGGTCGCCGTGCCAGACGGCGCCGGCGGAGTCCTTGAACGAACCGATCTCCTGCCAGGCCACCGTGTTGACGAACTGGTGCATGCCGACCGGGAGCAGCGCGCGGTTGATCGCGCCGAAGATGCCCGCGCCGACGGCGCCGAGGCCGGTCATCCACTCGCCGAAGTTGGTGATCACCTCACCGATGGGCTCCCACACCAGGCCGAAGAAGACGCCCACGGCGGTGCCGATGAAGGCCATCAGGATCGGGACCAGGCGACGGCCGTTGAAGAAGCCCAGCCAGTCGGGGAGCTTGGTGCGGTGGAACCGCTGCCACACGACGGCGGCTATCAGGCCCATGATGATGCCGCCGAAGACCTTCGGGTCGTTGTAGGTGGCGGCGATGTCCTCGCCCTTGGTGATCTTCGCTTCCGTGATCGGGAAGGCGGTCAGGACGTTCTTGTAGACGAGGAAGCCGACGAGCGCGGCGAGGGCCGTCGAGCCGTCGGCCTTCTTGGCGAAGCCGATGGCGATGCCGACACAGAACAGCAGCGGCAGGTTCGCGAAGACGGCGTCACCGGCGGTGGCGAAGACGGTCGCGACCTTGCCCCAGCCGAGACCGTCCTTGCCGAAGACGTCGTCCTGGCCGAGGCGGAGCAGGATGCCCGCCGCGGGCAGCACGGCGATGGGCAGCTGGAGGCTGCGGCCGACCTTCTGCAGGCCCTGGAACAGACCGGATCCCCACTTCTTCGTGGGGGCCGCCGATGCGGTGGCGGTGCTCATAGACTTCCTCCATCGGGTGGTGGTCTACACCACTCAGTGGTGTAGACCTGTTGTAGCACGATGAAGGCCACGTAAGGAACCCGCGATTCCGTGACCGGAACCGCGGGTTCTGTAACCGCTCGACGGGGTCTGAGAGCTCAGGCCTTGGTGACGTCCTCGTGTTCCTCCTCGGGCTCCCTGCCCGGAGTCTTCAGATCGAACTTCGTGATCGCGAATCGGAAGATCACGTAGTACACGGCCGCGAAGACGAGGCCGATCGGGATGATCGCCCACGGCCTGGTCGCCAGGTTCCAGTTGATGATGTAGTCGATCAGGCCGGCCGAGAAGCTGAAGCCGTCGTGCACACCGAGAGCCCACGTCACCGCCATCGACACACCCGTCAGCACCGCGTGCACCACGTACAGCAGCGGCGCGATGAACAGGAACGAGTACTCGATCGGCTCCGTGATGCCCGTCACGAACGACGTCAGCGCCACCGACAGCATCAGACCGCCCACCTCCTTGCGGCGGTGCGGCTTCGCGCAGTGCGTGATCGCCAGGGCCGCCGCCGGCAGCGCGAACATCATGATCGGGAAGAAGCCCGAGGTGAACTGACCCGCGTCCGGGTCGCCCGCCAGGAACATGTTGATGTCGCCGTGGACGACCTCACCGTCCGGCTTGGTGTAGCTGCCGAACTGGAACCAGATGGGCACGTTCAGGAACTGGTGCAGACCGATCACCAGCAGCGCACGGTTGGCGACACCGAAGACACCCGCACCCCAGGCACCCGCGTCGCTCAGCCAGTCGCTGAAGCTCTCCAACCCGTCACCGATCGGCGGCCAGATCCACAGGCACAGCGCGGCGAAGGCGATCGCCACGAACGCCATGATGATCGGCACCAGACGGCGGCCGTTGAAGAAGCCGAGCCAGTCCACCAGCTTGGTGCGGTGGTAGCGCGCCCAGAAGAAGGCCGCCAGCAGGCCCATGACGATGCCGCCGAAGACACCGGGGTTCTGGTACGTGAAGGCCGTCACCGCCCCGTCCGTCGCCTGGCAGCCGGTGTTGATCGCCTCCGACCCCTCCGCGCAGTCCTCCGGGAACTGGTGGAGCACGTTGTAGTAGACGAGAAACCCCGCCACCGCCGCCAGCGCCGTCGACCCGTCCGCCTTCTTCGCCATGCCGATCGCGACACCGACGCAGAACAGCAGCGGCAGACCCAGCGAACTGTCCAGGAGCGCGCCGCCCGCGCCCGCCATCACCTTCGAGACGTTGTCCCAGCCGAGCCCGTCCGCGCCGAACACGTCCGGTTGGCCGAGCCGGTTGAGAATACCGGCGGCCGGCAGTACCGCGATGGGGAGTTGGAGACTGCGGCCCATCTTCTGCAGGCCCTGGAAGGCGTTGTTCCACCGGGCCCGCGCAGGGCTGACCGCGGTGTCGGCGTTCTCGGCACTCATGGTTTGGCGACCGCCTGTCAGGTGGTGTAGACCAGTCTCGGACGATTTCGTTGCTGTGACGTCATCCTTGGCCACCAGCGGCACGATCGCTCGCGAAGATGGGCCAACTGTGGGTTACTGCGACAAAGCGGTTCGGATCAGGGAGAAACAACATGGCCAGCAAGGCTGAGAAGATCGTTGCCGGGCTCGGCGGCATCGACAACATCGAAGAGGTCGAAGGCTGCATCACCCGCCTGCGCACCGAAGTCAGCGACGCCTCCCTCGTCGACGAGGCGGCCCTGAAGGCCGCCGGTGCCCACGGCGTCGTCAAGATGGGCACCGCCATCCAGGTCGTCATCGGCACCGACGCCGACCCCATCGCGGCGGAAATCGAAGACATGATGTGAGACCGGTGATCAACTAGCGGTCCGTACGGCATCACCGCTACGACACCCCCGCGCAAGAAGCCACCGCAGGCACACACCTGCGGTGGCTTCTTGCGTCGGGCGACGACGCCAGGGCCAGAGTCGGGGGAGTCGTCCAGCTTGCCGGCCACGGCGCGGAGTCCCTCGGGGAACGGCACCGCGTACACGTCCAGGGTGAGCACCGTCGACCAGTGGCCCACCGTACGTTCAGCAGCAGCCGCACCGCCATGCACCGCACCCTGCTGAAGATCAGGACACTACTCGAAGCACACGGCATCAGCGCACGCCGACGACCGCCCCGCCCACCGCCCTTGCAACCCTCCGGGCGCAGGGGCGTCGCGGCATCGGGTGAGGCGGTGGCAGCGGGTCGCCCTGCGACCGGTGATGGCGACCGGAGCATCGTCGGGGTCGTCGTCGAGGCCGACAGAGCCGAGGCCGGGCTCGCATGGATGCCTGGTGACGTGGTCGTGGCGGGCTGAGGAGACGCGGACGCTTCGCGTGTCGGTCACTTGTAGATCTTGCCGGGCTCGGCCTTGGCCGGAGCGAGCAGCTGGGAGACGGTCACGAAGGTGTAGCCCTGCTTGTCGAGCGCCTCCAGGATGGAAGGCATGGCTGGCACGGTGCCCTTGCGGAGCGGGTGGAGCAGGATGATCCCGTCGCGGTCGGCGCCGTCGAGCACGCGCTCGGTGATCAGAGCGGTGTCGCTCGTCTCGTAGTCCTTCGCGGTCACCGTCCACAGCACCTGCGCCATCCCCAGACCTTTCGCGACCTCGGAGACACGGTCGTCGGTGCGGCCCTGGGGCGGTCGCATCAGCGTCGGCTCGCTGCCGGTGAGGTCGACGACGGCCCGCGTCGTACGGCGCAGCTCGTCGCGGATCTGCGCATCGGAGACATCGGTCAGCACCGCGTGCGTCCAGGTGTGGTTCCCGATCTCGTGGCCGTCCTCGGCGATCCGCCGCACCACATCTGGGAACTCGTTGATGCGCCTGCCCTCAAGAAAGAACGTCGACGGCGCCTTGTACTGCTTCAGGAGGTCCATCAGCCGGTCGGTGGGTTCGCCCGGGTTGCCATCGAAGGTGAGTGCGATGCACTTGACCTCTCGGCAATCCACCTGCCCCGACGGGACGCCTGTTTCAGGCGCGACCCGGTCGCGCTCCTCGCGCGGGGAGAGCGTCTCCATCTTGTACGCCTGGATGACCATGGCCACGGTCGCGGCCGCCACCGCAACCACGGCCAGGAGTATGAGCAGGCCAGGCCGCCGTTTAAGGATATTCACCTGCAAGGAGAGCACTTCAGAGGTGGCAGGGTTGCCCGGCCTCGGGTGTGAGGTGGGACACGCGTGTGCGGTCCTTTCCGGCGAGCTGCGCGACGAACGCGGCTGCGATCCGCTCCAGCGCCCCTCCGGCGTGCTCGGCCGCCAATGGTGGCGCTGCAGGGCGGGCCACCTCGGCTTCCGTTTCCGCGAGTTCCTTGCCCGACTGCCGGCCCCGGTCCGTCCATGGCCGGACGGCTCACCTGCTGCCGATCACGCCACCAACCCGGCACGAGCACCCCCACGACCGGGCCACACCACTCCCGTGACCTGCAACTTCAGAGCGATCCATCTCATCCGGCGAGAGCGCCGAGGAAGCCGGGGCGACCCGGAGGACGGCCAGAGGCAAGGCAGGCTTAAGCCCGGGCAGCATTCCGGGCTACCGCTGCTGAGGGACTCTTCCCACCGAGGGAGCGGCCCCTTCCGCAGGTACGGATAGGCTCGGCCGCATGTCTCGAATCGACGGCCGCACCCCCGAACAACTCCGCCCGGTCACCCTCGAACGCGGCTGGAGCAAGCACGCCGAAGGCTCCGTCCTCGTCTCCTTCGGCGACACCAAGGTCTTCTGCACCGCCTCCGTCACCGAAGGCGTCCCCCGCTGGCGCAAGGGCAGCGGCGAAGGCTGGGTCACCGCCGAGTACTCCATGCTGCCCCGCGCCACCAACACCCGCGGCGACCGCGAATCCGTCAGAGGCAAGATCGGCGGCCGCACCCACGAAATCAGCCGCCTCATCGGACGCTCCCTGCGCGCCGTCATCGACTTCAAGGCACTCGGCGAGAACACCGTCGTCCTCGACTGCGACGTGCTGCAGGCCGACGGCGGCACCCGCACGGCAGCCATCACCGGCGCCTACGTCGCCCTCGCCGACGCGATCTCCTGGGCCCAGGGCAAGAAGCTCATCAAGGCCGGCCGCCAGCCCCTCACCGGCACCGTCTCCGCCGTCTCCGTCGGCATCGTCGGCGCGGTCCCCCTCCTCGACCTCTGCTACGAGGAAGACGTACGCGCCGACACCGACATGAACGTCGTCTGCACCGGCGACGGCCGCTTCGTCGAGGTCCAAGGCACCGCCGAAGCCGAACCGTTCGCCCGCGACGAACTCAACGCCCTCCTCGACCTCGCCGTTTCCGGCTGCACGGAATTGGCCGCCCTCCAGCGCGCGGCACTTGATACCGTCCTCGAAAAGTAAAGGGCGCACCAAAAGGACGCGGTCGACGCGGGCAACCTCGTCGATCGCTTCCGCGTCACTAGAGGTACGGGGGGCCGGCCACAAGGCGCGGCCTGAGCACGGGAGGGACACCAGCATGGGCGCGAGCCGACGCCGCCGGAGCCGTATCGCCATTGCCGCCACAGTCGTGGCCGTGGGGCTGACCGCCGGACTGACCACCGGCTGCGACGCCGTGAGCAAGGCCCTGGACTGCGTCCAGACCGCCGAAGCCGTCGCCGACAGCGTCACCGACCTCCAGCAGGCCGTCGAGAACGCGGCCAACGACCCCACCCAGGTCGACGAGTCCCTCGACGCCATCGACAAGAACCTCGACGAGGTCAGCGACAAGACCGACAACGCCGACGTCAACAAGGCCGTCGACGACCTCGCCGAAGCCGTCGACAACGTCCGCACCGCCATCAAGAACGGCGACGAGACCCCCGACCTCTCCCCGGTCACCAGCGCGGCCGGCGAACTGACCAAGGTCTGCACTCCCTGATACTGGGGGCATGACCCGCCTGATCCTCGCCACCCGCAACGCCGGGAAGATCACCGAACTCAAGGCCATCCTCGCCGACGCGGGCCTGCCCCACGACCTCGTCGGCGCGGACGCCTACCCGGACATCCCCGACGTCAAGGAAACCGGAGTGACGTTCGCCGAGAACGCCCTCCTCAAGGCCCACGCCCTGGCGCAGGCCACGGGACTGCCGGCGGTCGCCGACGACTCGGGGTTGTGCGTCGACGTCCTCAACGGCGCCCCGGGCATCTTCTCGGCCCGCTGGGCAGGCAAACACGGCGACGACAAGGCCAACCTGGAACTGCTCCTCGCCCAACTCTCCGACATCGACGCCCCCCACCGAGGCGCCCACTTCGCCTGCGCGGCGGCCCTGGCCCTGCCGGACGGCCGGGAACGCGTGGTCGAGGGGCAGTTGCGCGGAGTCCTGCGCCACGCCCCCACCGGCACGAACGGCTTCGGCTACGACCCGATCCTCCAGCCGGACGGCGACGCCCGCACCTGCGCCGAACTGACCCCGCAGGAGAAGAACGCGATCAGCCACCGGGGCAAGGCCTTCCGGGCGTTGGTACCGGCGGTGCGCGAACTGTTGGGCTGACAACGACGAGGGGCGCGGCCCCGAGGGGAGCCGCGCCCTGAAAGTGGGGCCGACGAGACTCGAACTCGCACTGTCCACTACCTAAAAGTGGTGCCTCCTGCCAAATTGGGCTACGGCCCCACGTACAGCTTACTGGTACCCGCTCGCCGCCCGCCGCCTCCCCTGCACCAGGTGCTGCTGATCGCATGGCAGTTGGGACACAACAACCGAAGGTTCTCCCGCCGGTCGTCGCTCCAGTCCCCGTTGATGTGATCCACCTCCAGCGTCACGGGCTTGCCGAGCCACTCGGGGCCGAGTCCGCAGTCCGCGTCCCCCGAGCCGCCTCTTCCAGCCGCTCCCTGGTGTATGTGCCGGCCCCCATCGAGCCCCCTCCGTTCCCGGCCGCCCGTTCGTGGCCTCGCGCGGAGTGGCGAACCGACTGTCGGACAGTCACGTGCGGAATGCGGAACGGCTCGTACCGGGGGATCTCGGTGCGAGCCGTTCGGGGGAAAGAGGGGGAGGGGCGGGTCAGATGCCCAGGTCCTTGATGATCTTGGCTACGTGGCCCGTCGCGCGGACGTTGTAGAGGGCCCGTTCGACCTTGCCCTCCTCGTCCACGACGATCGTGGAACGGATGACGCCCATGTAGGTCTTGCCGTAGTTCTTCTTCTCGCCGTAGGCGCCGTAGGCCTCGGTGACCGTCTTCTCGGGGTCGGCGAGGAGGGTGACCTTCAGGGACTCCTTGTCGCGGAACTTCGCCAGCTTCTCCGGAGCGTCCGGGCTGATGCCGATGACGTCGTAGCCGGCCCCGGCCAGCAGGTCGAGGTTGTCGGTGAAGTCGCAGGCCTGCTTGGTGCAGCCCGGGGTCAGGGCCGCCGGGTAGAAGTAGACGATGACCTTGCGGCCCTTGCGGTCCGACAGGGAGACCTCGTTGCCATCGGCGTCGGGGAGGGTGAAGGCGGGGGCGGTGTCCCCGGGCTGGAGTCGCTCGCTCATCGGGCTAGCGTAACCGGGGGTCCTGACAGTGCGGTCGCGGGTGGAGCTGACAGACTGTCCGGAACAGGCATCAGATGAATTCGGAGGCCGTACGGTGGCGGAAACCTCGGACACCAGAACCCCGGCGCAGATCGAGGCGGACATCAGGCGCCGCCGCGCGGTGCTCGCCGAGACGCTCGACGAGATCGGGGTCCGTGTGCACCCGAAGACCATCGTCGGAGACGTCAAGGCCAAGGTCGTCTCCAACGTCGACCACACCCTGGGGCGGGCCTATGTGCAGGCCAACCGGGTCGTCAGTGACGTCAGGGCGCAGTTCGTCGACGAGGAGGGCGCGCCCAGGCTGGAGCGGGTCGTGCCCGCCGCGCTGCTCGTGGTGGGGGTGGTGGGGCTGCTCGCGCTCGGCTCCCGGCGTCGTAAGCGCTGACCCGGCGGCGTACGGACGCGGTGAGGGCAGGTAGGTTTCACAGGGTGAGCGCCAACAGAAACGAGCACAGTACCCACGACGACAAGCTGCCCATTCGGATGCTGCACGACCGAGTGCTCGTGCGGCAGGACACCAGTGAGGGCGAGCGGCGTTCCGGTGGCGGCATTCTGATTCCGGCCACCGCGGCGGTCGGCCGTCGGCTGGCCTGGGCCGAGGTCGTCGCGGTGGGGCAGAACGTACGCACCGTGGAGCCGGGTGACCGGGTTCTGTACGACCCGGAGGACCGGGCCGAGGTGGAGGTGCGGGGTACCGCTTACGTGCTCATGCGTGAGCGGGATCTGCATGCCGTGGCCGCGGACCGTTTCGAGGGGTCCGAGGACACCACGGGGTTGTATCTGTAGAAGCGCGGTGGAGAAGGGCTGGTGACCATGGTCACCAGCCCTTTTGCGTGCTTCTTTGCTACCTTTGCGGGGAGCCCGACGAGACGCGCCGTACCGGGACGGAAACGCAAAGACGACGCACCGTCCGTTCCGTCCGTCTCTCGGAGGTGCTCTCCATGGCCTGGGTTCTGCTCGTCGTCGCCGGTCTGCTGGAAGTGGGCTGGTCGATCGGGATGAAGTACACCGACGGGTTCACCCGTCTGGTGCCCAGCCTTTTCACCGGCGCCGGGATCGTCGCCAGCATGGTGCTGCTGTCCTACGCCGCCCGTTCCCTGCCGATCGGTACCGCCTACGGCGTGTGGGTGGGCATCGGGGCGGCCGGTGCGGCGGTGCTCGGCATGGTGCTGTTCGGTGAGCCGGTCACCGCCGCCCGGATCTTCTTCGTGTGTCTGCTGCTGGTCGCCGTGGTGGGGCTCAAGGCGACCGGCGGGCACTGAGGGTCATTCCCTGCGGGAGGTGGACAGGGGGCCCCCTGTGAGGCCGCCGGTGGTGCCGCCGCCCGTGGTGCCACCGCCGGTGGTGGTGTCTCCCGTGGTCCCGCCGCCGTTGGTGGTGTCGCCGGTGGTGCCGCCGGTCGTGGTGCCGCCGTCGGTCGTGCCGCCGTCCGTGGTGGTGCCGCCGGTGGTGGGGTCGCCGGTGGTGCCGCCGGTCGTCGTGCCGCCCGTGGTGGTCGTGTCGCCGGTGGTGCCTTCGGTGGTCGTGCCTCCGGTGCTGCCGCCGGTGTCGTCGCCGCCGGTCGTCGTGTCGTCGTCGTCCTGGCCGCCGGTGGGGTCGGCGGAGGGCTCGACGGGCGGCGGCTGGACGACGTCGGCGCCCTCCTGGAGCTGGAGGTCGAAGTCGGTGACGGGCTTGCCCTTGAGCGCTTCCTGGGTGAACTGGGCCCAGATCTCGGCGGGTGCCCCGCCGCCGTTGATGCGTGGCAGGCCCATGACGTTGTAGAGGGACTTGTGCTCGGCGGTGACCGGGTCCTGGCCCATGACGGCGACGACGGTGGCGAGTTCGGGGGTGTAGCCGGCGAACCAGGCGGCCCGGTCCTCCTCGGCGGTGCCGGTCTTGCCGGCCGCCGGTCGGCCCGCGGCCTGGGCGGCGGTGGCGGTGCCGTTGTCGACGACGCTGCGCAGGACGGAGGTCGTGGTGTCGGCGGCCTCGCGGCTGATGACCTGCGAGGTCTTGCGCTTGGGCATGTCTACGACGTCGGCGCCGTCCTTGGTGATCCTCTCGACCATCGTGTACGTGCCGTGCTTGCCGTGGTTGGCGAGCGTGGCGTAGGCCTCGGCCATGTCGAGGACGCTGGCGGTGGCGACGCCGAGCGAGATCGACGGGTAGGGCTCCAGGTCGGGGGTGTCGGTGGGCAGGCCGAGGTCGATCGCCGTCTGCTTGATCTTTTCGGGGCCGACGTCGACCGCCATCTGTGCGTACACCGAGTTCACGGACTTGTCGGTGGCCTCGCGGACGGTGATGTCGCCGTAGGAGACCTGGTCCTCGTTCTCGGGGTCGTACACCCCGCCGGTCCAGCCCTGGACGGGGCGCTTGTTGGTGCCGTCGTAGATCGTGTTCGGGGTGATGGTGCGGCCGTCCTGGGTGGTGGAGCCGTTCTCGACGGCGGAGGTGAAGACGAACGGCTTGAAGGTGGAGCCGACCTGGAAGTCGCGGCGGGCGGCGTTGGGGGTGTACTGCTTGACGTAGTCGATGCCGTTGTACATCGCGACGACCTTGCCGGTCTTGGGGTCGACGGCGGCGCCGCCCGCGCGGACGTAGGAGTCGACCTTGCGCGCCTTGGGGTCGAGCTTGTCCATCAGCTTGTCGTTGACGGCGTCGACGAAGGCGTCCTGCTTGTCCTTGTGCAGGGTGGTGGTGATGCGGTAGCCGCCGGCGTCGAGCTGTTCCTTGTCGACGATCTTGTTGGTGACGAGGTAGTCCTTCACGATCTGCACGATGTATCCGCGCTGCCCGGACATGCCGGTGGAGATCGTCGCCTCCTTCGGCATGGGGAACTTCAGCTTCGCGCGCTCCGCCTCGCCGAGCCAGTTCTCCTTGACCATGCCGTCCAGGACGTAGTTCCAGCGGGCCTGGGCGGCGGCCTTGTTCTCCGGATGGGCGACGACGTCGTACTCGCTGGGCGCGTTGAGCAGTGCGGCCAGGTAGGCGCCCTGGCCGGCGGTGAGCTTGGTGGCGTCGACGCCGTAGTAGGCCTGGGCGGCGGCCTGGATGCCGTAGGCGTTGCGGCCGAAGTAGCTGGTGTTGAGGTAGCCCTCCAGGATGTCGTCCTTGGTCACCTCGCGGTCGAGCTTGATGGAGATGAAGAACTCCTTCATCTTGCGGGTGAGGGTCTGTTCCTGGGCGAGGTAGTAGTTCTTGACGTACTGCTGGGTGATCGTGGAGCCGGACTGCTTGCCCTTGCCGGTGGCGGTGTTCCAGGCGGCGCGCAGCATCGCCTTGGGGTCGACGGCGGATTCGCTGTAGAAGTCGCGGTCCTCGGCGGCGAGTACGGCGTTCCGGGCGTCCTTGGAGATCTGCGAGAGGTCGACGTTCTCCCGGTTGACCTCGCCGTCGCGGGCCAGCTGGGAGCCGTCGGCGTAGAGGTAGACGTTGCTCTGCTTGGTGGCGAGCGCGTTGGCCGGCGGGATCTTGACGAGGGAGTAGCCGAGGAAGAACAGGCCGATCACGAGCAGGACGCCGACGACGCAGGTGCCGAGCACCATCCGCCAGGTCGGGATCAGCCGGCGCCATCCGGTGCGCTTGGGCCGCTTGGCCTTCTTGGCACTCCCTTCCTCCTGGGTTCCCGGTGCCCAGCCCTCGGTCGGCTGCTGCGGCTGTGGCTCGTCGCTCATGTCGTGCACGGACTCCTGTTTCGCGTCGTACGTTCCCGTACGACCTCGTACGCGTTCTGCGCCCCCTGTTGAAGACTCTCGCACCAAGCGTTCCGTTCCCGGATTCCGGCACGCGCCTGTTCGGCCGCTCGGCCGGGAAAATGCGTGGCGGGTCCGAGTGTTCGCGCACTAGGCTCCTGCGCTTCGGTGTCCGGCGCGGGTGAGGAGGGCGGAGGGCATGGGCGCGGGGCGGTTGTACGCGGCCGTCGCGGCGGGGGGATTTCGACGGTACGCGACGTACCGGGTGGCGACGGCCGCCGGAGTGTTCACCAACACGGTCTTCGGTGTGATCCTCGTCTACACCTATCTGGCGTTGTGGGACGAGAGGCCCCATCTCGGGGGGTACGACCAGGCGCAGGCCGTCACCTATGTGTGGCTGGGGCAGGCCCTGTACGTGACGCTGGCCCTTCAGGGCGGGGGCGTCGAGCAGGATCTGATGGAGCGCATCCGTTCGGGTGAGATCGCGGTGGATCTGTACCGGCCGGCCGATCTTCAACTGTGGTGGCTGGCAACCGACTTGGGGCGGTCGCTGTTCCAGTTGCTGGGCCGGGGGATGATTCCGTTCGCGTTCGGAGCGTTGGTCTTCCCGATGGCGTTGCCCTCGGGGGTGGTCTCCTGGGCGGCGCTCCTGGTGGCGCTGGTGCTGGCGATGCTGGTGAGTTTCGGGATTCGCTATCTGGCGGCGCTGAGCGTGTTCTGGCTGCTGGACGGCGCGGGCGTCTCCCAGGCGGTGATGATCGCGGGGGTGTTCTTCTCGGGCATCGTGCTGCCGCTGAACGTCTTCCCGGGGACGTTCGGCGAGGTCGTGCGGATGCTGCCGTGGGCGGCGCAGCTCCAGATACCGGCGGATGTGCTGATGGGGGAGGTCGATCCGCTGGAGGCGTTCGCCTTCCAGGCGATGTGGGCGGTGGTGCTGCTGGCGGCGGGGCGGTTGCTGCAGTCGGCGGCGACGCGGCGGGTGGTGGTGCAGGGTGGCTGAGACGTCCTGGCCGCGGGTCGGGGTGCGGGCCTACGGTCTGATCGTCGCGATGTGGCTGAGGTCGGCGCTGGCCTACCGCACGTCGTTCGTCGTCACGCTGGTGGGCAATCTGCTGATGACCGGCATGGACTTCCTCGCGATCCTGCTGATGTTCTCGCAGGTCGACTCGTTGGCCGGCTGGTCGCTGCCCGAGGTGGCCTTCCTCTACGGCCTGTCGGTGACCGCGTTCGGCATCGCCCACCTGGTGCTCGGCTCGACGGACGCCGTCGGCGCGCGGATTCGCGACGGTTCGTTCGACACGCTGTTCGTGCGGCCCGCGCCGGTGCTCGCGCAGATCGCCGCGGACCGTTTCGCGCCGCGCCGCCTGGGCCGGATCGTGCAGGGGGCGGCGGTGCTGGTCTGGGCGCTGGTCTCGGTCGACGTCGACTGGAGCGTGACGAAGGCGCTGCTGGTGGCGGTGGCCGTGGTCAGCGGGTCGGTGATCTTCAGCGCGGTGTTCGTGGCGGGCGCGGCCTTCCAGATCCTCGCGCAGGACGCGGCCGAGGTGCAGAGCGCGTTCACGTACGGCGGTACGACGTTGTTGCAGTATCCGCCGACGGTGTTCGGGAAGGATCTGGTGCGCGGGGTGACGTACGTGCTGCCGTTCGCTTTCATCAACTGGGTGCCCGCTTCTCATGTGTTGGGGCGGCCGTATCCGCTGGGTCTGCCGGAGTGGACGGCCTTCGCGTCGCCGTTGGTGGCGGTGGGGTGTTGTGCGCTGGCCGGGTGGGTGTGGCGGTCGGCGCTGGGGTCGTATCGGAGTACGGGGAGTTGAGCGTGGTGGAGCGGGCGTTCATCGAGGTGGACGGTGTCGAGAAGGTCTTCGACGTGCGCAGGCGGACGGGCCTGCTGAGGCGGGAGCGGCGGCAGGTGCGGGCGGTGGACTCGATCTCCTTCGCCGTGGCGCGCGGCGAGATGGTCGGCTACATCGGGCCGAACGGTGCCGGGAAGTCGACGACGATCAAGATGCTGACGGGGATCCTGACGCCGAGCGGCGGCCGGTTGCGGGTCGCCGGTATCGATCCCTCGCGCGAGCGGAGGAGGCTCGTGCACCGGATCGGGGTGGTGTTCGGGCAGCGCACCACGCTCTGGTGGGACCTGCCGCTGATCGACTCCTACCGGCTGATGCACCGCATGTACCGGATCCCGGACGGCCGTTACCGGGAGAACCTCGACCGGTGCGTGGAACTGCTGGAGCTGGGCGACCTGTTGGACGTTCCGGTGCGGCAGCTCTCGCTGGGGCAGCGGATGCGCGGGGACATCGCGGCGGCCCTGCTGCACGATCCGGAGGTGCTGTACCTGGACGAGCCGACGATCGGACTGGACGTGATCTCCAAGGCGAAGGTCCGTGGATTCCTGCGGGAGTTGAACGCCGAGCGCGGTACGACGGTGCTGCTGACCACGCACGACCTCCAGGACATCGAGCAGGTGTGCTCGCGGGTGATGGTCATCGACCACGGGCGGCTGGTGTACGACGGTTCGCTGGCCGGGCTGCACGAGCGGGGTGGCAGCGAGCGGGTCCTGGTGGTGGACCTGGAGCGCGAGCTGCCGCCGATCGAGGCCGCGCCCGCGCGGGTGGTGAGGGTGGAGGGGCCGCGGCAGTGGCTGGCGTTCCCCTCCGGTGAGTCGGCGGCGGGGTTGGTGGCGCGGGTCGCGGCGGAGTATCCGCTGGTGGATCTGTCGGTGCGGGAGCCGGACATCGAGGCGGTGATCGCGCGTATGTATGCGGAGAAGGCCACCGCATAGTGCCGGGCGGCGGGAAATCGTAGGCTGAACGTATGACCGACGCTGTGTCTTCGTCTTCCGGGGGGACGCCCCCCAGGCCACCCGCCCCGGAACTCCGGGCCTCCGACGCCGATCGTGAGCGAGTCGCCGAGATCCTGCGGGAGGCCCTCGCCGAGGGGCGGCTCGATATGGAGGAGTTCGGGGAGCGGCTGGATGCGACGTACAAGGCGCGGACGTACGGCGAGCTGGCGCCGATCACCCGGGACCTGCCGGCCGCTCCTACGGTGAACATGCTCAAGGAGCCGGAGGGGGCCGGGAGTTGGGCCGGGCGGATCACCGGCGGTGAGCCTTCCTCGACGTGGGGTGTGGCCGTCATGTCGGGGTTCCAGCGCAAGGGGCGGTGGACCGTGCCCCGGCGGTTCGACTGCGTCGCGATCATGGGCGGCGGGGAGATCGATCTGCGTGAGGCGAACTTCGTCGACCGGGAGGTCGTGATCAACTGCGTTGCGATCATGGGTGGGGTGAGTGTGATCGTTCCGCCCGGTGTCGAGGTTGTTGTCCGCGGTGTCGGGATCATGGGGGGTTTCGACCAGCGGGAGGAGGGCGTTCCCGGTGATCCTGGGGCTCCCCGGGTCGTCATCACCGGCTTCGCCTTCTGGGGCGGTGTCGATGTCGCGCGCAAGCTCACCCGTGAGGAGCGCCAACGTCTGAAGGAGGAGCGGCGGCGGGAGAAGCTGGAGCGGAGGGCGTCCCGCAAGGAGCTGGGGGAGTCGTGAGCGGGGGCTGAGCTGGCGCCGTTCGGGGGGTGCGGTGCCTGTCTCTCGCCCCCGCCGCCCCTACCCGTCCCGTCCTGCAGGGGTTGCCGCCCCTTCGACCCCGCCCAGGGGGCTCCGCCCCCTGGACCCCCGGGCCTTTGCCCACCCACCACCCGACTCGGTGGGTCGAGAGGTGCACGGGGTCTGGGGGCGGAGCCCCCAGGGCGGGGCCTACAGCTTGGCCGGGGCCGAGCCGTGGAGGTTCGTCAAGGTGAATGTCTTCGCCATGGCCTCGTAGCCCCTGTCGCTGGGGTGGAGGTGGTCGCCCGAGTCGTAGTCGGGGCGGAGCCTGCGCGGGTTGTACGGATCGCGGAGCGCCTTGTCGAAGTCGACGACCGCGTCGAAGACGCGCCCCGCGCGGATCTCGGAGTTGATCGCCTGGCGGACGCCCTCGCGGGCGTCGGTGTACCCCCGGTGCCCCTGGAACGGCATCAGTGTCGCCCCGACGACCTTCAGCCCCCGCGCATGCGCCTGCCGCACCATCGTGCGCAGCCCGCCCAGAACCGCGTCGGGATCGGCGAGCCGCCGGTTGCGCAGGATGTCGTTGACGCCGAGGTCGATCACCACGACCTTGACGTTGGTACGGTCCAGCACGTCCCGCGAGAAGCGCCCGAGCCCGCTCTCGTTGTCCGCGGGCCGCCCCAGCCCGTCCGCGAGGACCTGGTTCCCGCTGATGCCCTGGTTGACGACGCTGTAGCGGGGCAGGTCGGCACCGGACTCCAACGCCGAGCGCAGCCGCTCGGACAGGACGTCCGTCCAGCGCCGGTTGGCGTTCTGCGTCGAGGTGATCCCGTCGGTGAGCGAGTCGCCGAGGACGACGACCGTGCCGTCGGCCTCGTTGCTCAGCACGTCCAGCGCCGTCAGGTACCGCCAGTAGGTGGTCTCCTCGGTGTACGCGGCCCCGGTCGCGTCCTCGGCGCGGTCGCCCTGGGCTACGTAGGAGATCTGGCGGGCGTGCCGGTGGTAGGTGACCGGGCCGGACGCGGTGGGGGAGTACGTGGTGACCAGGACGTCGGCGTCCGGCGGGACCGTGACGGGGACGGCGTCGCTCAGCACCTGTCCGCCGGGCGGGACGACGACCGTGGTGGCGCCGCCGAAGGTGAGCCGCCGCATGGTCTCGGTGATCGCGGCGGCGGTGTCGCTGCCGGCGGCGACCGCGAGCGTGGCGTGCGTGACGGTCAGCGGGGACTGGCCGTAGTGATTGGACAGGGTGACGCGGGCACTCGTACCGCCGACACTGGTGTGGACGACGTTGCGCACCGAGCGGCCCGCCATGCCCCCCGTCTCGGTGCCCGGCTCGGCACCGGACGGCGAGGCGGACCAGGTGGTCACCCAGGTGCCGGTGGAGACGGGGGCCGCGGAGTTGTGCGGGGCGCTTCCCCTGGCCAGGGTGCCCGTGCCGGCGGTGCCGCCGCCGGAGGCGACCCCGATGTAGATGCCGGCGGACAGGGCCACGATCAGGGCGACGACAGCGGCAAGCAGGGCGCGGTGTTTTGTGGGGGACACCCCCACACCCCCGGCGTTGCGCCTGGTCATGCGGTGCGTTCTCCTCGGGCGACGGGAGCCCGAGGCTCCGGTGTGATCATCTCATGATGCGTCATGAGGCAGGGGGCCTTGAACAGACCCCCCATTGGGCCGTGGAGTTCCCCAGTGTGCTCCCCCGCCCGGTGAGACGTCGGGAACTCTCGTTTCGTTCCAGGAGTCGGTCAGGAAGGGACAATGAGGTACGAGGGTCGTGAACGGGTGGAGCGAATGGACCGATCAAAAACGGGCGAAACAGGTTCTTCGGGTGCGGGGGAGTATTCCCGGCAGGGCGCGGCGGCCAATCCTGCCGGCGTCCCGGCGTCGGCCGTCCGTGCGATGACGACCTTCAGCGCCGCCGACGAGGAGAAACAGCGCGGCGTACGCCGGATGAAGCTCACCGCGACCGGCCTGCTGCTCTTCGTGGCCCTGGTGTACGTCCTCGCCAAATGGGCGTCCAACGAGGGCGCCGGCGCCTGGGCGGGCTACGTCGCCGCGGCCGCCGAGGCCGGCATGGTCGGCGCGCTCGCCGACTGGTTCGCCGTCACCGCCCTCTTCCGCCACCCCCTCGGCATCCCCATCCCGCACACCGCGATCATCCCCACCAAGAAGGACCAGCTGGGGGTCTCGCTCGGCGAGTTCGTCGGCGAGAACTTCCTCTCCGAGGACGTCGTACGGCAGCGGCTGCACGCCGTCGGCATCGGCAGCCGGCTCGGCGCCTGGCTGGCCGAACCCGAGCACGCCGACCGGGTCACGGCGGAACTGTCGGCAGCCCTGCGCGGCGCGCTGACCGTCCTGCGCGACTCCGACGTGCAGGCGGTGGTCGGCGAGGCGATCACCCGGCGGGCCGACGCCCAGGAGATCGGGCCCGGCATCGGCAAGATGCTGGAGAAGGTGGTGGCCGACGGCGGCCACAAGAGGGTCGTCGACCTCGTCGTCACCCGCGCGCACGACTGGCTCGTCCTCCACGACGAACAGGTCATGGACGCCGTCCAGGGCGGGGCGCCCGGCTGGACCCCCCGGTTCGTCGACAAGCGGGTCGGCGAGCGCGTCTACCGGGAGCTGCTGCGCTTCGTCACCGAGATGCGCGACATGCCCTCCCACCCGGCCCGCGGCGCCCTGGACCGCTTCCTCACCGACTTCGCCTCCGACCTCCAGTCCGACACCGACACCCGCGCGCGCGTGGAGCGGCTCAAGGGCGAGGTCCTCGGCCGCGGCGAGGTGCAGGACCTGATCGCCTCCGCCTGGACCGCCGTACGATCCATGATCGTCTCGGCGGCGGAGGACGAGCGCAGCGAACTGCGACTGCGCGTGCGGGCCTCGCTGCTGTCGCTGGGCGCCCGGATGGCCGTCGACCCCAAGATCCAGAGCAAGGTCGACAGCTGGGTGGAGGGCGCCGCGGTCTACGTCGTCACCACCTACCGCAGGGAGATCACCTCCCTGATCACGGACACCGTGGCGAGCTGGGACGCCGAGCACACGACCCGCAAGATCGAGGCGAACATCGGCCGTGACCTGCAGTTCATCCGCATCAACGGCACGGTGGTCGGCTCACTCGCCGGGCTGGTGATCTACACGGTGTCCAAGGCACTGGGGGCCTAGCCCGAGTGAGACCCAGGTCACGTTCGCGGTGTGTCACACCCTGGCGCGCCGCTCCGTCGGATGGGTGTAACCACCTACGACGGCAGAGGAGCTCACCATGGAAGCCCGCCTGAACCTCTTCGGCAACGAGACCGCCATGAAGGCCCTGAAGCACATCAACTCCGCGGGCAAGGTGGTCGCGGACTCCACCCTTCCGGCCGCCACCCAGGAACTGGTCAAGATCCGCGCCAGCCAGATCAACGGCTGCGGCTTCTGCACCGACATGCACACCAAAGAGGCTGCAGCCGCGGGGGAGACCGTGCAGCGCCTGCACCTGGTCGCCGCCTGGCGCGAGGCCAAGGTCTTCACCGAGGCCGAGCGCGCCGCCCTGGAACTGACCGAGCAGGGCACCCGTATCGCGGACGCGGCCGGCGGCGTCAGCGACGAGGCCTGGGAGAACGCCGCCAAGCACTACGACGAGGACCAACTCGCCGCGCTGGTGGGGCTCATCGCCCTCATCAACGCCTACAACCGCGTGAACGTCCTCGTCCGGCAGCCGGCCGGCGACTACGAGCCGGGCATGTTCGGCTGACGGACGCGGCGGAGCGCGGCAGTCACGGGGCGGGCCCGGGTGCGCGGGCCCGCCCGCCCTTGCGCACGTCAGGTCGTGAGGCAGTGGCGTTCGGCGGTTGCGGTGACGATCAGGCAGGCCGTCATGCCCTCGGGGCCGCCGCCGACCATGGGGGTGGAGAGGTAGCCCTCGGCGTCGAACCTGTCCCTGATCTCGGCCCGGTGCGTGCCCTGGCCCGGAGCGCTGATCTCGACGCGGTCACCGATCCGCCCGAACCAGATCCGTGCCCAACTCGCCTTGCAGAAAGGGCTGTACCGGATGTCCATGGACGGGCCCCGGGCCGGGCGCCGTTCGGCGACGGAGTGGGTGCCCGAGCCCGCGATGGTGCACGCCTGGGGCTGGGAGGAACGGCCGGTGCAGCCGGTGCCGACGCAGCCGGGGCGCAGGGGCTCGGGGTCGGGCCGGGCCTGGGAGCCGGAGTCGTGCAGGAGGCCGACGCCCGTGAGTACGGCCGTCAGCGCCAGGCTGCCGACCAGCGCGGCGGCGGGCAGGAGGCGGCGGGGGCCGAGGCGGCGGGGGCCGTGGCGACGGGGTCCGAGGCGGCGGCCGGGCTTTGCGGGCGGTGGGGTCTCCCTCGGGTCGGCTTTGGCCGACGGGGGTGGCGGGGTCTCCCGTTGGTCGGTCTTGGCCGATGGTGATGACGGGGTCTCCCGCGGGCCGGTCTTGGCCGACGGGGACGGTGCGGGGCGAGGGTGATCGGCCTCGGGTGTTTCGGGTGCCTTGGGTGCCTCGGGTGCCTTGGGCGGTGGGGGTGTCGCCGGGCTGCGGCGCCCGGCCTCTGCCGCGAGGTCCCACAGGGCCAGCAGCCGCGCGGGCGGCTCGTCCGCGAGCGCACACAGCTCCTGGACGAGGGCGCGCGGAGGCAGAACGGCCCCGTTCAGGTAGCGGTGCCAGGAGGACCTGCTCGCCGTGGTACGCCGGGCGAGGCCGTCCAGGCTCAACCCGGTGCGTCTGCGTAACGCGGTCAACTCCCGTACGAGGAGACTGTGTTCCGGCCCGTTGCGGTACGTCACCGGCGCAGGGCCTCCCAGGTGTGGGGGCCCATGATCCCGTCCGCGACCAGACCGGACGCCTCCTGGAAACGCTTGACGGCCTTCTCCGTGTCCGCGCCGTAGGCACCGTCGACCACGCCCGGCGAGTAACCGCGGTGTTCCAGGAGGCACTGCGCCTCGACCACGTCCCAACTCGTGGAGATCTGCTGGAGCAGGGCGTCGTGCGTGTCGCTGTGCCCGGCCTGCAGCCGGTTCTCCGCGCGGCGGACGTCACAGGCGTGGGTCCGGCCCGGTTCGAAGACGAACGCGGCCTTCTGGGAGAGGCGGTCGCCCTGTTCCCCGGCCTCGCCCGTCCAGGGAGAGCCCAGGAACGCTACGACCGCGGCGACCAGCACCCCCGTCGTAACGACGCCGGCCGCGGCGACGACCGCACGGCGCCGCCACCACGGCGGGACCGACGCGTCCACGGGCTCATCGGACTCGGCGCTCCCGCCGGACTCGGCACGCCTGTCGGACGCGGCGCTCCCGGCTGGCTCGGTGTCCCCGCCGGACTTGGTGTCCCCGCCGGAGCTGGCCTCCCCGCCGGACTCGACGCCCCCGGCTGGCTCGGCGCCCCCGCAGTCGGGCGCCGCCCCCGTCGTAGCGGCACGGCCGGCCCCGCCGCCCGCCGACCAGCTCTCCGCCGCCAGCGCCCGCAGAGCAAGCGCCCGCTCCACGTCGCCCCCGCCGAGCTGGGCCAGCTCCCCCACCACAACAACCGGCGCCAGGTGAGTGCCGTTGAGATACCGCTCCCACGACGACCGGCTGCAACTCGTCCGGGCCGCAAGGGCGGCGAGGCTGAGACCGCTGTCGCTCTTGAGCCGGCGCAGCTCGGTCACGAACCGCCGCCCCTGCTCGTCGAGAGCGTCCGGCAGAGCTTTCCACTGAGCCATCGACAGGTCCCCCCTGTTGCGTACGTCGTGCACGTCAGGTCACACCACGCGCATGATAATCACCGTGCCGATCTTCGTACGGACCCGCGGACAGCCGTCCCATCCGTCCCGCGGCGTCCCGTCCCGGCCCACGTCTGCGCAGGTCAGAGGCTAGAGCCTCCCAAGATCGGCAGCATTGCCCCGTACCCCTTGCCCAGGGCGGCGCAGCCCCCGGAGACTCGCTGCGCCGACGCTGCGGCCCGCCCCGCCCCCGACTGCGGCGCGCATCGTCAACACGCTGTCGCCGATCGTCAAGGACAAGGGCCGGGGGCGCTTCGCAGACTCATGGGCAGCAGAGGTCATCGGCCTCACAGGCATCGATGGACATCAGCGGACGTCGATGGACACCAGAGGTCACGTCACCGGCCCGGCCGCCCGCCGCCGCGCGACCTCGCCGAACGATCGAACGGGGAGACAATCAGCGTGGGTTCGCCTCTGACTCGGGATGATCCCGAGCGCATCGGCGGGTACTGGCTCGCGGCCAGGCTCGGTGCCGGTGGGCAGGGTGTGGTGTACGAGGCGTACGACGCGTCCGGTGCCCGGTACGCGCTCAAGAGCCTGCACCGGGAGGCCGGGGACTTCCTCCGGGACCGGTTCGCCCGGGAGGCGGAGGCGGCGCAGCGGGTGGCCGCGTTCTGTACGGCCCGGATCGTGCACGCCGGTATCGACGGGGACGTCCCGTACCTGGTGAGCGAGTACGTGCCGGGGCCGACGCTGGCCGCCGAGGTCGGCGCGAAGGGACCGCTGGACCAGGACGCGCTGCTGCGGCTGGCCACGGGCGCGGCGACCGCCCTGGCCGCGATCCACCAGGCGGGAGTCGTGCACCGCGACCTCAAGCCCGGGAACGTGCTGCTCGGCCCCGACGGACCGCGGATCATCGACTTCGGCATCGCCCGCGCCCCCGACATGTCCCTGACCGCCACCGGCGCGATCATGGGCACGTTCGGCTACATGGCCCCCGAAGTGCTCTCCGGGCAACGGGCCACCGAGGCCTCCGACGTGTTCGCCTGGGCCGCGGTCGTGCTGTACGCGGCGACCGCGACCGAGCCGTTCCGCGGTGAGAACATCGCCGAGGTGGCCCACCGCACGGCCACCGTCGACCCCGATCTCGCCGCCCTGCCGCCCGAGATCCGGCCGCTCATGGCCGCCGCCCTCGCCAAGGAGCCGCAGCACCGCCCCACCGCGAACGACCTGCTGCTGGGGCTGGTGGGAGCTCCGGTGCCGTCCACGGATCCCCGCGCGGCGCTGATGGAGGCGGGCGCGCGCAAGGCCGCGGACCCCGCCGCTGCCGACAGCGACGGAGCCCTCGGGGTGGGCGCGGGCCACACCGCCGTAGAGGCACCGCCGGGCAAGCGCCCCGAGGCCGCCCTCACGGAGGCACCGCCGGGCAAGCATCCCGAGGCCGCCTTCGCCGAGGCGCCGCTGGGTGAACGCGCCGAGGCCGCTTTCACCGCCCTCGCCCCCGCCGCCCAGCTCGCCGCCCACGAACTGCTGCTCCGGCTGACCGTGCCGGGCTCCGTGACCGACGGTTCCCAGGACTCCGTACGCACCGCCGAACCGGCCGAACTGCTGGCGGACCGCCCCGAGAGCGAGCGGAACGCCGTCACCGCCGCCGTCCAGGGGCTCGCCGCGGCCGGGGTGCTGCTCACCGATGCCGACGGTTCGGTTCGGCCGGCCAGCGCCGCCCTGCTGCCCGCCTGGCGGCGGCTGCGCGCCTGGACCGACGCCGACCGGCCGGGCATCGCCCGCCTCCAACGGCTCGGCGCGGCCGCCCGCTTGTGGCGGGCGCACGGTGAGCGGCCGGAGGACCTGCTGCGCGGCACCGAGCTGCGCGACGGCCTCGACTGGCTGCCCACAGCCCCGTACCACCTGCGGCCCAACCCGCTGGAACAGCGCTTCCTCGCCGCCGGCCGCACCGCCGCCGCCCGCACCACCCGGCGTCGCCGCCAACTCCTCGCGGGCCTCGCCGGTACGACGGTGCTCGCCCTGCTGGCGGGCGGCGTGGCCTGGACGCAGAACCGCGAGGCCGAGCGGCGCAGGGCCCAGGCCACGGCCCGAGCGGTGGCGCAGGCGGCGGAGAGCCTCGCCGGTACGGAGCCGGAGACCGCGCAACTGCTCGGCCTCGCCTCCTGGCGGATCGCCGGGGTGCCCGAGGCGCGGGCGGCGCTCACCGCGGCGGCGGTCCAGCCCGAACTCGCGGTGATCGACCTGCCCGCACTGAACGACGGACAGCAGCGCGGAAGCGCCCTCTCCCCGGACGGGCGGCGCCTGATCACGTACTCGACGCAGGCCGTTCGGACCTGGGACCTGGCCAACGGGCGTGCGGGTGCGAAGAAGCCGCTGATGACGTTGTCGTCCGAGGACTTCGAGCTGGGGACGGACAGTCAGCTGCCCGAGTTCAGCCCGGACGGCCGACTCGTGCTCCTGAGCGGCAAGGACAAGTCCGTCCGACCCGTCAACGTCGAGGACGGCGCCCCCGCCGCTCCGCCGATGACCCTGCCCGGCTACCGCAGTTGGTCGGGTATCTCGAACCAGGGGCACGTGCTGATGTCCAAGGGGTGGAACAGGGGAGAGTCGCTCACGCTGTTCGACCGTTCCGGGCGCGAGGTCGTCTCCTGGAAGGCGCAGGCCAGTCGGCACGCGGTCTCGCCGGACGGCGAGTACGTCGCCGAATGCCGCGGGGACACCCTGGTCGTCGGGGCCGTGCGCAGCCTGACGCAACCGGTCGTCATCGAGGCCGACGTCATCGACCGCCTCGACGGGTGCCGGTTCCGGTTCAGCCCGGACGGCCGGTATCTGGCCGTCGAGAGCGGCGATTCCTCCCACGTGTACGACCTCGCCCGCCGCAAGAAGACGGGGCAGCTCCACCACGAGGGTTCCACTCTGCGGTTCAGCTCGGGCGGCCGGTTCCTCGTCGGCTGGTCCCCGGACCTCGACGTGGTCGAGGTCTGGGACCGCACCCGGACCGACGCACCGCTGTTCGAAGTGGCCCTCCCCACCGGCAGGACGGAGAAGGACGGCTCCGGACGTCCCCCACGCGTCGCACTCGACGAGGAGACCCAACGGCTGCGGTACGTCGCCGACAGCACCGGACAGTTCTACGAGATCGACCTCGCGGGAGCCCTCGACCGCCGGGGTGACGACCCCGTCACCGCCGCGATCTCGGCCGACGGACGCTTCGCGGTGCTCCGGCCCGAGGCGGTGGAGCATCCGCCCCTGCACGTGGTCGACCTGCGCACCGGTGAGCGCATAGGGTCCCCGGTCACCCAGCGGACCATCGACGGGGCGGATCCGGACACCGACCGTTTCAGCGCCGTCGACGACGAGGGCCGGGTCCTGGCGTACTCCTACAGCAAGGGCTACACGCGCGGACCGGAGAACCAGGAACGCCAGGTCATCGTGCGGGACGTCAGGCGCGGAAAGGACATTCACCGGATACCCGTGCGTGCCCACCATCACGTCCTCCACCTGGCCGTTTCCCCGGACGGCCGCCATCTGTCGATGACCAGGGACGTGTTCCTGGGGGCCTCCCAGGGCTGCTCCCTGGAGATCTGGGACCTCGGGCGGCGCAAGAGGATCCGTCAACTCGACGGCGGCGGATGCGGGCACGGCACGTTCAGCCGGGACAGCCGGCGGCTGCTCACCACCACGGGCGTGGAGGTCGACCTGGCCACCGGTGACGTGCGCGACGACGTGCTGGGGCCGAGCCCGAACACCGACCTCGCCTACTCACCCGACGGGCGGTTCACGGCCGTACTCAAGGCGTCCGGGTGGGTGGAGCTGTGGGACGGTGCCGTGCGCGACCGGGCGGCGCTGATCCCCAGCGGTCTGGTGCCGGGCGCCGCCAGGTTCGGGGAGCGGCTCGGCGCGATGGCCTTCTCCGACGACGCGAGCCTGCTCGCCGTCGCCGTGAACGACGACGCCGTCCAACTCTGGGACACCGAGGCCAAGTTGCCGCTCGGAGAACCCCTGACCTTCACCGGGCACCGGATCGAGGCCCTCTCCTTCGACGGCACGACCCTGCGGACCGTCACCGGCGGCCGGCGCCACGCCCTCGACCTCGCGCCGGAGAAGCTGGCCGAGGCGGTGTGCCGACGCGTGGGCCGCGACATCACCCGGCAGGAGTGGCAGACGTACGTCCCCGACGCCCCGTACCGCGAACTGTGCTGAGCCCGGCCTGCTGCCGGTACTCGGCCTGCTGCTGGTACTCGGCCTGCTGCTGGTACTCGGCCTGCCGGTACTCGCTGGGGGAGACGCCGTAGGCGCCCCGGAAGGCCCGGCTGAAGTGGGCCGACGCCGTGAAGCCGCAGCGGGCCGCGATCGCCTGGACCGGCAGGTCGAGCAGCGCGGGGTCGGCCAGCTCGCGGCGGGCCTGTTCGAGGCGCCGGTGCCGGATGAGGGCGGCCACGGTGACGCCCTCCGGCTGGAACAGACGGTGCAGGTGCCGCGTGGACAGATGGTGCGCCGCGGCGACGGTCTGCGGAGTCAGCCGCGGGTCACGGAAGTTGCGCAGGATGAACGACCGGATCGTCAGGACGAGATTACGGGTGCGGGTCTCCGGCGGCAGCGCCGCCTCGGCTTCCAGCTCGCGGGAGACCAGCCCGGCCACCAGATCGAGCAGCACGCCGTTCAGCCGCGGCGCGTCGGACAGTTCGTAGGCACCCGTCTCGTCGGACAACTGCACCAGGAACTGGGTCAGCAGCGCGCCGAAACCCCGCCGACCGGACAGCCGTCGGCCGAGCAAGCCGCTCAGCGCCCCCGCGTCGGGCAGCTGGAGGCGGGACCTGGGAATCTCCACGCCCATGCCCACGAGGGGCGAGTCGCCGTCCGAGCTGACGTCGTAGGGGCGGGAGGTGTCGAGGAAGTAGATGTCGTAGGGCACGTTGACGCTGCGGTGGCCGTTGTGATCGACGTGGACCGCCCCGCTGCCCGGCAGGATCAGCGACATGTGGAGCAGCTCGGGGTCGGACTGCCGGATCAGCCTCGGCGTCCGCCGGTACCGCGACGCACACAGACTCACCGGCCACAGCCACGCGTCCTCCAGGTGCACCAGCCGCTGACGGGCCCAGAAGTCGTCCGCGCGCGGGCTGGTGATCTCCGAGGGCGCCACGGTACGCGCGAAGCACTCCCGCCAGAAGTCGAATCGGTCGCTCCGCGCAAGGGCGTCCGTGTGGAACACCGACTCGGCCAGCACCGGCTTCCCCTCCCCCTGGTCATACATCCGTGCACCTCAAGAATCCGCATCGGCATCGGCGCGAACAAGCGGGCCCGTCAGTGGACTTGATCACGGTGACCGGCTGAAGGCCGTTGGAGGGAGGGGGTTACGAGGTCATACGGCGGCGGAGAGGCCGGCCGCCGTACCGCCCGCGTCCGTCGGCTCAGCCCCGCCGGTCCGCCACCGCCCAGGACGCCACGGCCACGGCCCCCGCCACGCCGACCACCGCAGGCCAGGCGCCCACCTTCTTGGCCAGCGGGTGGGAACCGGCGAAGGCGGCGATGTACCCCGCGGTCAGCGCGCCCGCGGCCGGCCCGCCGGCCCGCGCACGCCACTGCCGAGCGGCGGCCGCTCCGGCGGCGGCCAGCACAACACCGCCGAGCTGCCGCTTCTTGGTGAACCGGGCCACGCCGTACCCACCGATGAGCCCACCCGCGGCGATCACCGCGCCGGGAACCTTCGCCATGTTCGATCCCTTCTACCCGTGTGACTGACTATCCGTGTGACTGACTGCCCGTGTGACGGACTGCCCGTGTGACGGACTGCCCGTGTGACGGAGTCCTCGTGTGACGGAGTCCTCGTGTGACCGACTCCCCGTGCGACGGATGTGAACGAGGCTAATCGCCACGCTCGACGATCACTCGAAGCCCCGGCTCACGCGCCCCGCCCCCCACCTCACCGCCCCGGAGGAGAGCCCCAGTTGACACCGCTCCGCCCCCAGCACCTCACCACCCCCGACGGCACCCGCATCGCCTACCGCGACCACGCACCGGCCACCCCGCCCGCTTCACCATCCGGCTCCCCACCGGCCACCCCACCCGCTTCCCCACCCACCCGCCCGTTCCTCCTCCTGCACGGCCTCGCCGGTCACCAGGGCGAGTGGGACGACCTGACGGCCCGCCTGCTCGCCGACGGCCACCGCGTGGTGACGTACGACGCCCGAGGCCACGGTGCCAGCACACGCCGCCCGCCGACGGTGACCCGTGAGGCCTGCGTCGAGGACGCCGTAGCCCTGATCGAGCACCTGGCCCTGCCCGCCGTAACCCTGGTCGGTCAGTCGCTCGGCGGGCACACGGCGCTGCTCGTGGCCGCGGCCCGCCCGGACCTGGTCGGCGCCCTGGTCCTCGTAGAGGCGGGCCCGGAACGCGTCGCCGCGGACACCCCCGCCCGGATCGGCGCCTGGCTGGACAGCTGGCCCAAGCCGTTCGCGTCGTTCGACGAGGCACGGGACTTCCTCGGCCACGAGGCCTGGGCGAGGGGCCTGGAGGAGCGGGCGGACGGCTGGTGGCCGCGGGTCGACCGGGACGTGATGGTGGCGATGATCAGCCACCCGACCTCCCGCGACCACTGGCCGGAGTGGCGGCGCACGACGGCCCCGGCCCTGGTCGTCCGGGGCGAGAACGGCTGGTTGCCGGACCCGGAGTTCGCGGCCATGGCCCGCCCCGGCACCGAGCGGCGCACGATCCCGGCGGCGGGGCACGACGTCCACCTCGACCAGCCGGCCCGCCTGCACACGGAGATCAGGAACTTCGTCGAGGCGAGCGACGGGAACACGCCCGGAACCGACCCTGCGGACACCCAAAACCTGACATAGCGTGGCACTCGCGTACCAGCCGATGAACCTCGGGTGAACCAGGCGAACCACGGGAGCAGCCATGCTCAAGGTCAGCGTCATCGTCCCCGTCCACAACGCGGGCCCCTACCTGGACCGTTGCTCCCCCTCCCTGCTCACCCAGACCATCGGCCGGGACGCGTACGAGATCGTCTACGTCGACGACGGCTCGACCGACGACAGCCCCGCCCGCCTGGACCGCCTCGCGGCCCGCCACCCGCACGTCCGCGTCTTCCACCAGGAGAACTCCGGCTGGCCCGGCAGGCCGCGCAACGTCGGCGTCCGCGAGGCACGCGGCGAGTACGTGCAGTTCGTGGACCAGGACGACGAACTCACCCCCGACGCGCTGGAGAACCTCCACCGGCTCGCCGCCCGCAACGACTCCGACATCGTCCTCGGCCGGATCGTCGGCACCATGCAGGGCCCCAGCCACGTCTTCAAGCGCACGGTGGAGCGCTGCACCGCCGCCGACGCGCCGCTCTTCGAGAGCCTGACCCCGCACAAGATGTTCCGCCGCGCCTTCCTCCTCGACCACGGCATCACGTTCCCCGAGGGCCGGGTACGCCTGGAGGACCAGACCTTCATGGCCCGGGCGTACGTACGGGCGAAGACGGTCTCGATCCTCTCCACCCCCTGCTACATCTGGAACCGCCGCGAGGACGGCGGCAACTCCAGTTCCTCGGCGACGACCCCCGAGACGTACTACGGCCATCTGCGCACGGTCGTCGACGCGGTGAAGGAAGCCACGGACCCGGGCCCGCTCCAGGACCGTCTCCTGCGCCGCTCCTACCGGGTGGAGGTCCTCCGCCCGGTGACCGAGCCGCGCGTCCTGCGCCGCAAGGGCAAGGCCCTGGACCGCTACTTCACCGTCGTCCGCCGTACCGCCCTCGACTGCTTCCCGCCGGGCGTACGGGAGGGCATGGCCGCGATCCCCCGCCTGCGGGCGACACTCCTGGAGGACGGCCGACTGGAGTCCCTCGTCGAACTGGCCAGGAGAGTGGCGGCGGTGAAACCGCGCCTCACGGTCGACGACCTGCACTGGAGGTCGGGAAAACTCCACATCACCACGACCGTGGACCTGCTCCGCCCCGACGGCGAGCCCCTCCTCCTCCACGAACGCGCCGGCCGCCTCCTCCTCGACCCCGACCTCCTCCACGGCATCCGGGGCGCCGAGCACTGGGAGGTCCCCGACCCCCTCGCCTACGCCCGCGGCGAACTCCTCACCCACGACCCGGCCCGGGGCGCCTGGTGGTACCCGGACGCGGACCTGACCCCCCGGACGGAACGCGCGGGCAAGGACCGCATCCGCGTCATCGCCTCGGGAACGACGGTCATCGACCCCTCAACCCTGGCAGCGGGCCACCCCCTGTCCCCCGGCACCCACCTCATCTGGGCCGACGCCCAGCTCCTCGGCATCGGCCGCCGCACCCGCGTACCCCTCCCGGACACCGGCCGCCTCCCCATGGTGAAGGCGGGCACGCCCCCTCGCCTGATCGTCCCGACCGGAACCCCCCGCGACTCCCAGCTCGCCCTGGCCGTCGGCGCCCCGGGCCACACAGCCCCCCACCACCGCTTCCTCCTCCGTACGACGACCTCCCCCCACCTCCGCCGCAGGGCCCGGGCCCTCCTCCACCACCTCCCACCGCCGGTGCGCCGCAGGGCGGGGAAGCTGGCGCGGAAGGCGGACCCGTGGACCCGCTGAGAACGGACCCGCAGCCCCGCGGAGCCTCTGAGGGGGACCCGCGGAGCCGCAGAGGATGGACCTGTGGAGCCGCTGAGGATGGACCTGTGGAGCCTCCGAGGAAAGGAGGCCGGGCGCGACTCCTGACCCCGTCGGACCCTGATCCGAATCCGATCGGACCCCGATCGGACGTCACCGGGGAGCCCATGGACGCGACGCCCGACCCGAGGGTGCAGGATGGGGGGTATGACAACCAAGGTCTACTTCGACATCACCATCAACGACGAGCCCGCCGGGCGTATCACCTTCAACCTCTTCGACGACGTCGTCCCGAAGACGGCCGAGAACTTCCGTGCGCTCGCCACGGGCGAGAAGGGCTTCGGCTACGCCGGCTCCTCCTTCCACCGCGTCATCCCGGACTTCATGCTGCAGGGCGGCGACTTCACCCGCGGCAACGGCACCGGCGGCAAGAGCATCTACGGCGAGAAGTTCGCCGACGAGAACTTCCAGCTCAAGCACGACCGCCCGGGCCTGCTCTCCATGGCCAACGCCGGCCCGAACACCAACGGCTCGCAGTTCTTCATCACCACGATCGTGACGGACTGGCTCGACGGCAAGCACGTCGTCTTCGGCGAGGTCGCCGACGAGGACAGCATGAAGCTGGTGAAGAAGATCGAGTCCCTCGGCTCCCGCACCGGCGCCACCTCGGCCAAGATCACCATCGCCGAGTCCGGCCAGCTCTGACCGACCCAACACACCGGCCGGGGCGTGCTCGCACAGCCCCGGCCGCCGCGGAGTGCCGCCCAGGCGCACGCGATGCACGTCGCCTTCTGACTGAGGCCACATAGCTGGGGCGCCAAGTGGCAGATCTGGGCCACTGAAACCCCCACTAATCGGGCAGATGGCTGGCCCAAATCCGCCAATCAGCGCAGCATGTCGGCATCCGCCGCCATCAACGCTCGTTCACAGGACGCGCTCCGGCCCGCCATGGCTCAGCGCACCGAGGAACCGCCGCCAGGCTTGGGTGCCCACGGTGAGGGACGGGCCCTCTGGGGATTTGGAGTCGCGTATCAGAGTGCCGCCGGTTACGTACGCGCACTCCACGCACTCGCCGCCGGCGCCGTTGCTGTACGAGGACGTGAACCACGTGGGGCCGTGAAGGCCGCTGGGCTCTGCACTGGTCACTTTGCGTATTCCTTCAAGACCGACTTGATCAGCTGGACCGAGCGCTGCGGGCTCAGGGCCGCTGCCCGCAGTCCGTCGAACGCCCGGGTGTACTCCCGGACATGATGCTCGCCCTCCAGGTACACGGCGTCCGTGATGCCGTCCCGGTACACGATGTCCGGATCCTCCGGGGCGGGAAAGCCCAGCATCGTGAACGAACCCGTGACCGGACGGGTCCCTGAGTCGAAGGGCAGGACCTGCACGGTCGTGGTGGCCAACTCACCGGCATCCAGGACACGTTCGAGCTGCTCCCGCATCACCCCCGGGTCTCCCACGACGTGACGCAGTGCGCCCTCGCTCACGATGAACCAGGCATCGGGGGCGTCGGGCCGCGCCAGCATGGCCTGACGTTCCATGCGAACGCGCACGGCCCTGCCGATGTCCTCGGCGGACAGGTGGGCGCCCGTCTTGTGGAGTTCGCAGGCGTACGCCTCGGTCTGCATGAGGCCGGGAATCACCTCGCACTGGTACTGGCGGAACGTCGCGGCGTCCTGCTCCAGGCCGATGTAGATGTTGAACCACTCCGGAACACCCGTGCCGGCGCATGCGCCGACCCGGGGCGCTCTCTGCGGTCGGCCGGAAGTCAGCGGCCGAGCGCGCCCGCGAAGAAGCCGACCTGCGGATTCTCCGGTGTGCCGACTAGCAGGGCCCGGTCGAGCAGGATGTTGTTGTGTTCGCAGCTCGTCTCCGGAAGCATCACGCAGGCGTGGCAGGCGGCCAGGTTGGTTCCGCCGGTGCCGGACGCCTCGGACTCCACGCAGAGCGGGTCGGAGGAGCACCATTCGGCACGACGGACGGCCGAGCGGATCGTCCGGTCGAGGAGGGCCGGTTCGCCCTGGGCGACGAGTCCGCCGAGACTGCCTGCCGAGTCGCTCGTGGCGGTGTAGACGAGCACGCCTGCCATGTCGTCGGCCGCGTACAGACGCTCGCGCAGGGCAGCGGCCGGGTAGCCGGCTTCCAGGCTCCACTCGTTGATGAGGACATGAGCCAACGTGTGCAGCAGCACCATGCGGGGCGTCGCCGGGGAAGGGGGCACGCGACTCGGATCCCCGGCACGCTGTTCCATCACCCGCTGGTGAGCCGTACGCATGCGCTCGACCCGAGCGGCGACGGCCGCGGCCCTCTCCCAGGCACCGAGTCGTTCCTCGTCCAGGCGGAGGAAGACCCCCTCGCCCCGCACCTCCATCGCGGGGAGCCACTGCAGAGGGGAGTCGGAGAGCGGGACTTCATGGGGCTCGGTCGTCGCGTCCGGGTCGGCGAGTCGGGTGAACGCCTTTAGCGCGCGCACCTCGCGGAGCTTCTTCACCAGCATCGGTCCGGAGACCCCGAGAGGGTGGAGCACGCTCGTGTCGCCCAGTGGGGTCTCGCAGATGAACTGCTCGTCCCTGGAGCGCGCGCGTTCGTCGTTGCCCACGCAGAGTCGGTCGTACTCCTTGTTGCGCAGTGCGCGGTAGCGGTGGTCGAAGGTGGGCTCGTCCTCGCCGCTCGGGTCCTCCTCGCGTTCCGCGTCGAGGAGCGTCATGACCTCGTCGAGAGGGACCGGGCTCTCGCCGTCGAAGAGGAACTTGAGGACGGCTGCGACCTCCTCCCGGCTGCTGAGACCGCGAAGCCTCGCCCAGTGCTCGGCCAGCGGATCGGCACGGCCGTCGCTCCACGGCGGAATGGAGAGCGCCGACTTCAGCACCGGCTGCCACACGGCCGAGGAACCGCGCTGGAGCGTGCGCGGTGTCATGCCGCAGACCTGGGCGGGGGCGGACGTGCCGAGCCACGGGCGAGTGCCGCGGCAACGAAGCCCCAGATCCTTGAGCGCACTCTTGCGGAACGAACCCTCCATGGAGACTTCGGGCACCCCGCAGGTGCAGGACACGAGGATCGAGCGGAGTGAGGAGCTGCGGCCGGAGGTGCGCATCCTGAGCGTTCCTCCGCACTGCCCGGCGGTCGTGGCGCCACCACCGGCGGCTCGATGGACCCAGTGCCAGTACGGGAAGTCGTCGAGGTGCCCGGCCTCGCAGGCGATCACGAATCGGGAGGGCACGAGGTCGACTTCACATGTGCCGCAGATGCTCCGGCCGGCGGGCGGATTGAAGTCGCGGTGTCGACGCAGGTCGTTGCAGTCGGGGCAGGAGTGCATGAGGGGGAAGCGACGCACCCGGATGCCGTCCCTGCTGGTGTCCTCGGACGCGGGAGGCAGCCGGAAATGCTGGACACCGAGCAGACGTGCGAGGCGCCGCTCGTGGATCCGGGGGGACTCGTCGCTGCTCCAGTACTCGTCGGCTCCGTCGAGGCCGGAGACGATGAAGGACTCCTGGTCCACTGCGACGAGCGAGCCGACGCCGTACGTGGTGATCGCCTGAGCCCGACGAACCGTGCCGCGCCGGGGCAGGTTACGGGCGGGTGCGGCGCCGTCCGTGCGGGTCCGGCGGCGACGTGCGGGGGGCGGGGTCATCGGGTTGCCTCCATGAACAGGGCTGACTCGGCATCGACATCGCGCAGGCTCCACAGGGTGGGCCATGCCTCGGCGCCCTCGGACTCGTCGTCGTACGACTTCAGGAGCGAGGGGGTGCGGCTGCCCCTGACAGGTTCGAAGAAAAGACCGCCGTGCGTGTCGGCCTCGTCGCACCACCAGTCGACGAACTCGTCGAAGGCGCGGCCCACCGCGTCGACCTCTTCATCAGTGACGTCCTGGACACGGTTCAGAAGGATCGGCCTGACCTCCTCGCGGAGGAGATGTTCGTACGACTCGATCCGGCCCGCGGCGTCATTGTCGCGGGCGGCCGGGACGAGGATGCGGGCCAGCGCGACGATCACCGCGTGAAGGCCCCGCTCGCGGGCGCGGGCGGAGAAGGGGGTGACGGAGGTGGACTCGACCTCGCGATAGAGCGCGGAATGGAAGTGCAGGAAGTTCTCGTAGTGGGAGCGGTCGCGGGACCGGGTCGCGTTGAGCATGACGGCGACCAGTCCGGGGTGGGCACGGCCGACACGGCTGGTGGCCTGGATGTACTCGGCCGTGGTCTGAGGTTGACCCATGACAGCCATCAGCCCGAGCCGGTCCACGTCGACACCGACCGCGATCATGTTGGTGGCGAGGAGGACGTCCACGGTGTCCTCGTCGGGCAGCTTCTTCTCGATGCCCTTGAGACGGGTGGGGATCTCGCTGGCGTCGATCCGACTGGTCAGCTCCGAGTAGTTGGCCACGGAGCGGGCGGTCACGCCTTCACGGTCGGCGAGCACTCCCAGGTACGCCACCACGTCGTCGTGGACCTGAAGTTCGGCCGCGGACAACAGCCGGAGGCTGTTGAAGTAGCCGACGAGACTCCAGTACGCGTCGGCCACTTCGTGGTTCTCGGTCCTGGCCTGCTCGGCCCGGTGCAGCAAGGTGGCGTACGTACGGATCAACAGGGTGGACTGACTCGTGCCGGGGGCCAGAAGCCCGACGTAGCGGCGGCTCGCCTTCTCCTCGCGCGGAGTCTCCACGGCGAACCAGGAGTCTCGGGAGTCCAGGCCCGCGGGCGGGAACTGGCGGACGTCACGGGCGAAGAGGTGACGGCCCTGGTCGCCGGCGCGGCGGATGGTCGCGGTGGAAGCGATCACCTTGGGGCGGTCGGCGAGAGCGTCCACCGCGGTCTCGTAGAGTCCGGTGAGGGTGCCCAAGGGGCCCGAGATCAGGTGGAGTTCGTCCTGGACGATCAGCTCCGGGGGCGGGGTGCGGTCGCCCGGGTCGTCGCGGTTGAAGAGCGCCGCGGTGGCGGGACGCCATGGCATGGAGGCGAACTTGTCGACGGTGGCGATCACCAGTGTGGGGCGGGCGTCGTACACGGCCTCGTCGATCAGGTGGACCGGCAGTCCGTCGGCGAAGACGCAGTCGCTGCCGGGGCAGCGGACGTGCATGCGCTTGGCGTCGACGTCGACCTCGTAGGCACGGGCGTCGAGGCGGGTGCCGCACCAGGGGCAGGCATGGAGCTGGACGGGGTTCTCGGTGGCGAGACGCCTGTCGAGGTCGCCCCGGAGCTCGGAGAGTCTCCTTTCGGCCTCAGCCAGGGTATTGGGAGTCGCCGAGCGGCCCACCCACATGCCGATGGAGAACGCTTCGTGCCCCAACTCGGGCCTGGCACGCCGCATGTGTTCCATGGCGCAGATCAGGATCGCGGCCCGCTCGAACTGCTGGAGGGTGAGCAACCGGAGCGTGTAGCGCATGAGCACGGTGACACCGCCTCCGCATTCCTTCCTGCGGAGGCGACGCAGGAACGAGGTGAGCGCGATCAGACCGAGGTACGCCTCCGTCTTGCCACCACCGGTGGGAAACCACAGCAGGTCGGAGACGCCCCGGTCGTGGTGCTCGGGGTCGTCGATCCCGGCCAGGCAGAGCAGCACGAACGCGATCTGGAAGGGGCGCCATCGACCGGCGGACGGGTCGGGGGAGCCGATACGGCCGTTCTTCACCCACGCGCTGCGGGCGCGCTGGTCGGCCATGGCGTGGTTGACGAGCCGGAACGCCAGCATCAGGTCGGGCTTGGACGCGAGGAGGTCGATGCCCTCGCGGATACGACCGAGCGCCTCACGGCACGCCGCCACCTGGCGCCGTGCCGGCTTCTCGTGCGTGGTGCCGGTCAGCGCCTCGGCCTCGATCTCCTTGCGGTCGATCCATCGCTCGTACCCCATGGCGAGTTCGCGCAGAGCGGCCAGTACCTCGGCGTCGTCGCGCTCCGCCAGGCCGAGCATGGACAGAGCCGAGCTGTCGATCTCCGGGTTGGAGTCGGTGAGCAGCACCTCCACGCTCGGCACGAACGCGCTGCGCACCTCGGCGACAGCCGCGAAGACGGTGTCGGTCATGCCGATGGGCGGCGGCGTCCAGTCCCACTCGGCGGCGCAGCCGTGACCGACGGCGAAGGTCGGGGCGTGGCGGTGCAACAGGCGGCTGGTCGCGACCTCGTCGTCATGGGAGGCTGCCGGGGCGGGGCGATCGACGAACGCGGTGGAGCCGTTGGCGGCCCGGACCGTGAGACCGCATTGGAAGAGGGAGAACGCGTCCTGGAGCTCCCGCTCGCCGACGCGTTGGGTGTTCACCAGAGTGACCGTGATCGTGACCGTCCCGGACGTCGGGTCGTGGCGCCTGACGTTGACGCGCAGCGCTGCTCCGCCCCCCAGTTCGACCTTCTTGTCGGGATCGGGCGTGGTCACGTCGACCGTGGTGTCCGGAAGGGCCAGCTCCTTGCGCCGCCACCGCTCCCGCTGCTCGGAGACCGTGCGAGCCTCGGCACGCCGAGCGGAGATCGGCCTGCCGTCGGCATCCGTGGGCTCGTAGACGGCGGCACGCGCCGAGATCACGATCGCCTCGCTTATGGCAGGGTCGACCGCGAAGGTGAGGCCCATCGACGAAGGGCGCCGGGAGCCCGCGGCACCCACCTCCTGAGCGGTGCCGGACTCCTCGACGTTGTCACGGGTCCGCTGCGGGGCGATGTCCAAGCCGTCCTGCTCGTCGTCGTCCGCACGGAGCTGCTCCTCCGCGGCCGCGTTCGCCGCGCGCGGGTACAGGACGCCGGTCAGGTAACGGTCGATCGGCGCCTCTTCGGTCAGGACCTCGTCCCGGTCCTCCGGCTCGGCGCCCGGGGCCGGTCCCAGGAGCTCGCGGCGAAGCCCCACCAGGAGCTCCTCGTCCCGGACCCGATAGTGCTCGGAGTGCCGACCTGCTCCCTGCGTCATGCCTTCCGCTCCTCGTTGTCGTCAGCCCGTCGGTACTTTCCGATGCCGGTGATCCGCGGGACGGTCCAGACACCTCGGTCGCCGAGGCCGGCGTTGACGCCGGCGGCGCTACTGCCGGACACGGTCTCCAGGACGTCGACGCGCAGGCCGTGAATCTCGTCGGGCCACCACGGGTCCCACGTCCGGTTCACCTTCTGCACCTGGAACAGGTCCTGGCGGAACCGCTCCGACGCCTCACCGATTTCCCGCCCGTCGTGCATCAGGGCGTACGGCGGGCTCTGGAACTCACCCATCGGCAGGTCGTGACGCCTGCACAGCACGACTTCCTCACCGGGGCGTACATGCTCCAGGAGATACGTCTGCGTCGCCACCGCGTCGGTCTCGTGGCCCGGCGGGTTGTCCCGGCACACGTCGCCCGCCTCCACGACGATCCCGAGACGGTCGTACGACCGCCAACCAGCGACATACCGACGGCCGTTCTTCCGGCCGCCCGCTCTCTTCACGATCGGGAGTTCGGGGGGACTCGCGTGGTAGAGATCCTGGCGGACCCGCGTCATCGCCACGTACAGGGCGCGAGCCTCGGCGGGGAGGTCCAGCTCGTCCTTGTACTGCTTGCGGAGTTCGGCGACGGTCGGCGGGGTCAGAACGATCACCCGGTCGAACTCCAGCCCCTTGGCCCGGTGCACGGTGGAGACGACGACCCGTGTCGTCTCGGGATCGGCGGCCTCGTCGGGGAACCTGCCGTCGGCGACCAGGCGCCGCAGCCGCCCCAGATCGAGCACACCGCGTCCGGTCGACCGGGTCGCCCGCCGCAACACCGTCCACAAGGCGCTCGCGTTCGGTTCGTACGGCAGAGGAATCTCCGCGAGCAGCGAGCCGAACCGTTCCTCGGTCAGGCCGGTCGCCTCGGTACGGCGCAACAACTCGGCCACCCAGTACGGCACAGGCCGTTCTTCGAGGGGGCGCCGCAGCCGATGGTCGACGCCGTGCTCGTGGAGCAGGCCGGAGACCACCAGTGCCTGCCGGTTGTCGCGGGTGAGGATCGCACAGGTGTCGGTGAGATTCCGCAAGCCGTCCAGAGCGAACGGGTCGGTGAGGTCGCCCATGCCGTTCGCCGGATCCAGAAGGAGGTCGCGAAGTTCCGTGTAGAGGACCGCCGCCTCGTCCGCGTCGCCGACCCGCTGAAGACGGGGACCGTGCGTCAGCGCGATCCGAGCCTCGGCGGTGGTGGCCCGAAAGTTCTCAGTAAGGTGCAGCTCCACCAGGTCGTCCGGGTACGAACAGCGCAGCCAGTCGAAGAACCGACCGGTCTCGTCCGAGCGCTCCGTGGGGTCGCCGATCTGGAAGCCGTAGACGGACTGGGCGGCGTCGCCGACGACGGTGAAGCCACAACTGTCCTGGTAGCGGTCGAGCAGGGCCTCCACCAGCTCCCGGCGTGTGCCCAACAGATCCTGTACCTCGTCGATCACGACATGAGCGGGCGGTACGCCGTCGCCGGCCTCCAGCGCCCCCTTCTCGACCGCATCGGTCGCGGCGCCGATCCGCTCGTCGAAGCCGACCGCACCCCACTCGCCGTCCGGGTACGCCTGCGCGAGCACCCCGTACGCCCAGGCGTCGAACGTCTGGGCACGCACGCGGCGGGCCCGCTCCCCGTGTCGTGCGATGCGCTCACGCAGCTCGCGGGCCGCCGCTCGGGAGAAGGTGAGCACCAGGATCTCGGCGGCCTCCAGCGCCTCGTCGGGATCCCCGTGACCGCACAGGGCGTCGAGCCTGCGCACCAACGTGTGCGTCTTTCCGGCTCCCGCGCCCGCGGTGACCAGGACACGCGCGTCCCATGGCTGCTCGACCACGGCCCGCTGCTCGTCGGTGAGCGGAGGGCTGTCGAGGTAGGCGTCGGTCACGTACGGCTCCAGAGGTGCTCGAACTGGGTGAAGGCGAGCTGGGTGTCGAAGTTCTCGATGTTGTCGCTGACGTTGAGGATCAGGCAGCTGTCCTTGCCGCCGTTCCGTGGTCCGCGAAGTCCCCGGCCGATCATCTGCTGGTACACGTTGGTGCTGTAGACCGGCCTGGCCACGACCACGGCACGGGTGGCCGGGGCGTCGAATCCCTGGGTGAGCACACCGTAGTTGGTGAGCACGCGAATGCGTCCGTTTCGGAACTTCTCGATGCGGGTGCGGCGATCCTGTGCACTGGTCGTCGAGTCCACCGCGGCGGACGGGACACCCCAGTCGTTGAGCATGGCCGCCAGGTACTTGGCGTGGTCGACGGAGGTGGCGAACAGCAACGTCGGCCAGTCGCCCGGCAGTTCGGCCACCGAGTCCACGATGCGTCGGCTGCGGGCGTGGTCGTCGGCGAGCCGCTGCTCGGCGGAACGGGACAGCATCGCCATGCGGTCGGCATGTGTCCTCTCGTCCCGGGTCAGCTCGATCCGGCCGCCCTCCAGGGTGCGGTGCTCGACCTGGGCGAGCATGCCCCAGTCCTGAAGGTCGCGGTACGGGTCGCCCGACGGGAAGACGCCCTGGTCGAGTCGTCTGTTGCCGAAGCGACTGACCAGGCGACGGGTCTCGTCCTCGTTGGTGTTGCGGAAGGGGGTGGCGGTCAGCCCGAGCAGATGGCGACCGGTCTCGTACTGGGTGAGTCCCAACCGGCCCAGGATCTCCGTGTACCGCTTGGAGATGGCCGTGTGGGCCTCGTCCACGATCACCAGCGCGGCCTGTCGCAGCCAGGCGTACTGATCGATGCCCAGGCACCGCTCCAGCTTGGCGTCGGTGGCGACGACCAGGTGGGGGTGGTCGACGACATCACCGACCTCGTTGCTGCTCCACAGCCTGCTGACGGCCAGGGGGCGTTCCGCGCCTACCTTGCTCCAGACGAACTTCCAGCTCTGCACGGCCTGTTCGCACAGCTCCTCCGTCTGCGCGATCCACAGGACCGGACCCTTGAGATCGCCGACCCGCTTGACCCAGCGGATCACGGCCTCGGCGGTGACCCGGGTCTTGCCCGCGCCGGTGGGCAGGGACAGCATGCCGCGCTGGGGGGCCAGCCGGTCGAGCATGGTGGAGATGTTTCGGACCAGGTCCTCCTGATAGTCGTGAAGGCTCGGGAAGTCCCGGGGGCCCTCGACGGTCTCGAACGGAGGCGGGGACGGAGTCCGCGAACCCGCGAACGCGACGGGCAGTCTCAGGTCCGAGACGAAGGCGACAGCGGCCGGCGAACCCCCGTACGCCACCGGTGCGTTGGGGAAGCGGGCCTGGATGTCCCGGGCATGCTGCTGCAGCACGCCGTCGCCGTGCGCGTTGAACGCCATCTGCGCGATCCGACGCCCGGACGGCTCGACACCGTCGGTCGCCTGCAACTCGGCCTCCATCAACCCCTCCGGGAGCCCGGCCCGGAGAGCGTCCGCTCCGATCAGCAGCTCGACCTTGGCCACCACGTCCTCGGCCTCGCGCACCGCCTGCTGGGCTGCCTTCAGCGCACTGTCGCGGGCCATACGGTCCTGGTGCTCCAGCACCGCCCGGCAGCCGGCCGCGCCCAGGCCGAGGCCGAGCTCACGGTCGATCAGCCGCAGCATCGGCTCGGGCTCCACAGGCACACGGATCTTGACAGTGCTGTCCTGGCGCACGGCGTCCAGAGGAGAGGGCTGAGTGCCCTTGGGCGTGCGGACGACCTCCTCCAGTTCGGTGCACCGCTGCACCATGCTGTTCCGGTTCCCGCTGTTCAGGCGTTGCCGCAGAGCGGGGAACAGCTCGACCAGCGCCACGGGGTCGCCCTCCGGCACTTCGCGGGTCTCCTTGCTGATCACGTCGGTGTAGCGGAGCATGCCCCACTTCTCGACCATCAGCTCGGCGTCCCCGGAGGTCGGCACGAGCAGCGCCGGGAGCTGCTCGGCACGGAGCACCCGGTACTCGGCGGCACCGACGGCGACAGTGATCTCGTCGTCGGGACGGGTGCTCCACGCGTCGCCGATCCGGCAGCGGGTCAGGGAGTCCTCGGGGAAGTCCGCGCCGAAGCGCGTCAGCATCACGTAGGTGGCGCCGACGAAGGAGTCGTCCTCGCTGCGGGAGACCTCTTCGAGGAGTGCGTCCCAGCGGTCGGCCGGAACCTCGTCGACGGTGGTCGGGAGCCGCAGCTTGCGGGCCTTCTCGGGTGAGACGTCGGCGACCGGGAGCACGTCGCGGTAGTCGGCCAGTTGCGGACCGACGGCCTCCGTCAAGGGCTTGATCCCCTGGGAGGTGGCGACTGTGCCGTGCTTCTTGAGCATCCAGCGGATCGGTGAGATCACCGCCTGTCGGGTGCTGGTCTGCGCGCCGACCTGGAGGGTCCAGTTGTCCACCACGGCGTCGTCGGGCAGCGCCTTCAGGAAGGCCGCGCGTGACTCCTCGGACAGCGCGCGGAAGACATGGAGCGGGCCGCCGATCGCAGCGCCCTCGAACTTCGTCCGGTTCAACGAGGGACGCGGGGTGTCGGCGGCCAGACTGCGCAGGTAGGCGGCGTGGACGGCTTCCCGGTACTCCTCGAACCACTCCTCACCTGCCGCGGGCCGCACTCCGCCGACCGGTCGTTCCCGCAGACCGACCTGGGAGAAGAAGTACACGTCGTCGGAGTGGAACCCCATGTCGACGGCGACGCTCGGGTCGCGCTCGGCGTTCACCACGGCGCCCGGCAGCATGCAGTCCTCGATCGGTCGGAATCGTCCACCGGCGGTGCGCACACGGAGCGTCGAGCCCGGAGCGGGGACCCGGTCCAGGACCCGCTGGGCCATGCGACGTACACCGGCCTGGCGGAACAACTCCCAGAACCGCTCCCAGTCCGACGGGGTGTAGTGGTCGAACCCCTGGTCGAGCACGCTGACGAACCGACCCTCGGCGTGGGCCTCCTGGATGCCGAGGACGTTGAGCGCGTGGGCCAGTGAAGGGTCCTGGGCGAGCTCGTCGACCACGTACACGGTGGATTCGCGCAGGCCGCCCTGGTCGACGCGACGGAACACCCTGCCGGGCACGGGGGGGACGAGCCCGTGCTCCTCGGTGAGCACGATGTGGGCCTTGCGGGCCTGCTCGGCGAGGGGAGAACCGACCTCGATCATGTCCGCGAGGATGCGGACAGCCGCCTTCGACGCCTCGACGGTCCCGCTTCCGACCAGGGCCTCCAGCCACTCACGGACGTCGGCTCGCTCGTGCCCGGCCGCCTCCAGGACGTGCACGACCTTTCCGGAACGCAAGCCGTCGACCTCGACGCTCGGGTGCAGCCAGTTCGAAGGGCGGCCGGGACACTCGTGCCACATCCGCAGCCAACGGAGCAGACTTTTCAGGTCCTTGTCGGGGCGTGGGTGGACCCGCAGCTCGGCCGGGACGCGCAGGACACCGTCCTGGTCGGGCAGCGACGGCGCGGTCGCCGCCCGACTCCAGATCTCCCGAGTGAGGAACTCGTCGGCCCAACTGATCGACTCCTTCACACGGCCGGGCAGCAGCGGGAGGTAGGCGCCGGGGTCCTCGGAGGGGGCCAGGGCGGTCAGCGAGTCGACCACCAACTGCGCCGCCACCCGGATCATCTCCTGGTTGAACGGGGAGGAGTCGAGGAGGTTCTGACGGTCCTCGTTCGTCTTCCATGCGCCGTTGAGGACGCCGCTCAGGGACATCTCGTACTTGGTGGGGAAGAAGGACCAGAACTTGCCGCGTCCACGGGCTCGTGAGCTGACGTACAGACCGCTCTCGGGATCCTTCTCCAAGGTGGGGACGGCCCAGGCGAGGTCGAGCGAGAGCCGGTCGTGCAGTTCGCCGGCGTCCGCGCGCGCCGCCGGACCGGGCTGGTGGGTGGTGGTGAACACGCGCCACCGAGCGGTCGCGGTGTCCTTGCCGGTCCGCTCCTCGACCACGGTGTGCAGGTCGCCGCTCCGCTGGGCGGTGAGCACACGGCGGGCCGGCGGGCGGGGCCGCCGATCCTCCAGTACGACCTTCGCGACGTGCGGCGAGAAGAGCTGGAAGCCGACCGGGAACTCCTCACGGGGCTCGCCGTGGTCCTTGGCGCGGCCGCCGTGCATGTCCTTGCCCAGCCGGACGTCGGCCTTCGGCAGCAGGGGGAGGCGGACGACCGTCGTCGCCCATGCCAGCAGTTCGTTCAGGACGGGGTCGGCGGCGCGCTCCGAGGCCTCGTCGAGGGGGCGGGCCATGCGCAGGACGGGGGCATCGAACGCCGGCCCGTACCGCTCCGCGACACCGGGGACGGCACTGATCTGCTCGTACGACCAGGCGCGGTCGAATCCGAAGCTTCCGGTGCGGCTGAAGAATTCCGGTGCGTCGGTCACTACGAGAACCGATTTCACGCCGACGCCGAATCGCCCGATCTGGCCTCCGCGCTTCTTCGACATACTCATGCGAAGGATTGTCTCGGCGCCCTCGGAGGTGACCGGGTTCCCTTCGTTCGCGCAGTAAAGATGCGACTCCGTGAGGACCACGTGAATTCGACCGCCCGGCTCGTCTGCGATTTCGTCGGCCGCGTTCTGGACAAGCTCGAAAAGCTGACGGTCGCCATATCCGCCTTGAGTGATACGGCGCTCACCATTGGCGTGCTCGGCCACGAGGCCGGGGTCCACGGCGTAGGTGTGCAGGACGCGGGAGGACTGTTCGAGAACGGTTTGGATCACCGGAGAGGACGAAGACGGCACTGCTTCTGCGCTCCTGGGTTATCGAGGTTCGACGAAAGTGTGAGTGACGGGCCGGCTCTCGTACTTGAAGAATCCCGGATCCGTGCTGCGTCTGGCTGGTCAGGCCGTGGTGGAGTCGTCGTCCGGCAGATCCTGGACGGCCTTGGACAGGTCGGGGAATCCTTCGTCGAAGGCCTCTTCGGACAGGTTGTATCCGTAGAGGATCTTCACGACCTCAACTTTGCTCTTGGCCGCACCGATTTCCAAATAGAACGAACTCAGCTCCCGAGACGAGTGCAGGAGGTCGCTGTAGCCCTGTTCATCCATGAAGTGGTCCACCCCTGTTCGACATGCCCTGATCGCACAGGGGTTTCAGGTGCACGTGCCCCCGTGAGCAAAGATGAAGTAGTAGTGAGTTGGTTTTTCCGGCGATCACGCTACCGGGTGGATCTTTCGAGCGTCACCTGATTTCGAGAAAATTTTTTCGCGCAAGGCTCGGGGCTGAATTTGGACACACTTCTTCCCCGGTCGCCCGTCCTCTCCGATTTCGGAGTTCGCGAGCGAGATGAGACTCGCCATCGTTATTTAAGCTAGCGGTAGTCACTCTGCCGTGCAACCCCGAACTTTCGTTCCAACTAACGGAGTTGGTCGTTCCGATTGATCGCGGGTCGCCGGGTATGAAGTCGTGCAAAATGGGTGATTTGGCGCAAGTTGGACAAGTGTTCAAGGTGTCCGGGGTGTCGAGCCCGATCAACTTTCGGTTGACGCGCTGACCTCTGTCAAATTAGCCTCCTGGTGTGCGGCACACGATCCGCATGCGGCTCCAAGGAGAGAACGGGTGGCACGTGGAGACAGGTGAGGAGTTCGGGCCCTGGCTGTCCCGACAGCTGAAGCTGGCAGGGAAGACGCAGGCCGAACTCGCCGAGGAGCTGGGGCTGACCCGGGCGGCTGTCTCCGCGTGGATCACAGGACGGTCGACGCCCCGCCCGACCGTCATGACGGACATCGCCAAGGCGCTCGGTACCGACATCGGTACGGTGCACATGCGCACCACGGACACCCAGGCCGGCCTCCCGCTCTTCTGGCACCACCGACACGGCTATCCCGACGGCGGTCGTGACCTGGGCAATGCCGCCGCCTTCGCCTTCGACGCCGACGTGCAGGTACTCGCGCGCGAGACATGCCAGAACAGTCTCGACGAGCGGCTGGACAACGGTCGCCCGGTCCGGGTCCGCTACACCTTGCACGAGCTGACCGGCAAAGCCCTGGCCGACTTCCGCGAGGCGATTCTGTGGGACGAACTTCTCCCGCACTACTCCGCTGTCTCGGAGACGGCAGGCAACCAGAAGGTCGGACGGGTCGTGGACGCCGGGGTACGCGACATGTACGAGAGGGACCGTCTGGTCCTGTTGCGGGTCGACGACTACAACGCTTCGGGGCTCACCGGCGACGACTACGCGGACGGCAAGTTCGCCGCCGTGGTCCGACGGCAGTTGGAGAGCCTCAAGTCGGGTCACAGCGCCGGTGGTTCGTACGGCCTGGGCAAGGCGACACTGTGGGCCACCAGCGCCCTCGGGCTCGTACTGATCAACTCCACCCTCTCCGAGCCGCACGAGGGGCGCAGGGAACGTCGACTGGTCGGCCGTCTGGAACTGCCGTGGCGAGAGGTCGACGGCAGGGCGTTCGCAGGACCCGCCTGGTTCGGTCGGCCCGATCCTGATTCCAGGGGTGCTGAAGTCGCCCGCTCCTGGTGGGCGGACGAGGAGACGGCGGCCCGCCTGCATCTGACGCGGGAGAACGACGAACCCGGTACCTCCTTCCTCATCGTCGGCGCGCACGACGTGGCCAGCCTCGACGAGAAGGCGTCCGATGCGGACGACGAGTTCGTGGACGCGGAGGAAGAAGGCAGTGAGGACCCACGGGACATCCGCCGGATGCACCGGCGTCTGGTCAAAGCCCTGGGGCGTGACTTCTGGGCCGCGATGACCGGTGGCGGCGGTAGGCCGCCTCGGCTGGAGGTCTACGTCCGTGCCATGCGCAACGGCGACGAAGTGGTCGTACCGGAGGTGCAGGTGGACCCATCGGTCGAGCAACCCTCCCGAACCCGCGCCCTGCGGGCGTACTACGACGGCGCCACAGTGGATCGGCTCACCGAGGCCGGGCAGGTGGCGGCGCGAAACGTTCCGCTGAAGCTGCCTCTGCTCGGCGGCGCCCGAGGAACCCTCGGGACGCACGAAGCGGTCCTGTTGGTCACCGACGCCCTGACCGACGCCGATCAGAAGAAGGACGGGCCGAGGAACCGAGTGCACTCGCTACGAGGCAACCGTATGACCGTCAGGAGAGCCGGGGTTCCCAACCTGCCGCTCGGCACCAACCCGTTCCAGGCCGTTCTCCTGGTGGGGGAGGCTGTGGGGGAGTCCGCCCCCTTCGCGCAGGACGCCGAGGAGTTCCTGCGCGCCGCGGAACCGCCCGAGCACGACCGCTGGGGACAGACGGAGGAGCTGACTCTACGTTGGTCGCCGTCCGCGTACCGACGGATCAACACCCTCACCTTCGAGGTCAACAAGGCGGTCAGGGACCTTGTCGCACGGCAGCCGAAACGTGCCGGACGCGAGGGCGGTGAAGCCCTGCGCAAGGCATTGACCGTGAAGAAGAAGCCCAAGGCCAAGGTGCCCACCGGGCCGGTCGTTCCGGAGCTGGTCGACCTCCGCGCGACGATCGGCGACGACGGGGAGTGGCGGATCGACGCCGAGGTGAGCATTCCGCGCGGCGGCGACGAGATCGTTCCGATGGTGCCCGTCGCGGAGGTGGACGTGCGGTCCGGGGGTCGCCCCCGGCTGAAGTGGGCGGAACTCGTGGCACTTGAGGGTTGCGAGGTGGACGGCGGGGTTCTGCGTTTCACGCCCGGTGCCCGGCGGGCGAAGTTCCGAGGGGCCACCGACGTCACCAGCCACCCGGTCAGAACCATGTTCACGCGCCTCGTTGTCGAGCTCCGCGCCGGCAAGGGGGAGTGAGACGTGAGGAAGTTCTATCCGTACAAGAGGCTCAACCGACCGATCGCGCTCAGAGTGACCTCGGTCGCCCTCGACCTTCCCGACGGCACCCGCGATCCGCTGGAGACCACCGCCTACTCCACTCTGCAGCAGTCGGTCGCACTGGGCGTCGCGGGCCACACCGACTGGGTCAGTGCCACGATCGCCCTCTCGGCAACGCTCCCTCCCGGGGCGAACGCTCCGGACGCGGCCTGGTCCGACCTCCGCGTCCTCGCCGTACTGACGGACGGCGAGACCAACGTGCGTACGTCCGTGGACCTCGCGCGCGACACGGAGGGCGGCCTGGACTGGTCCGGCACCCTGAAGGTCCTCCGTGACGACCACCTGGGACGGGCATCCCTCGCCGTCCACGCCGTGGGGACCGTGGACGGCGTATCAGGACGGTCGATCGCCGAGACCGACCGGAGCTGGACCGTCGACACGGTCTCCGACGAGCCGGTCAACGGACTCCGACTGGACGTCCAGAGGGCCTCGTTCACGAAGAGCGCACGGGAGATGCTGCGGGCTTGCTCCGACGTCCCCTGGATCGTGGACGTCTCGGCCAGGATCCCCACCGTCTACGTGAACACCGACGTCGAAGGGATCATGGGGCTGCTGGACAGCAACGCGTCGGGTGTCGACAGCAGGGTGCGCGATCTCCTGGTCGCTCAGATGGCCACAGACGTCTGGACCGCGGTGTTCCACGGTGCCATCGGTGATCTGGAGGTGGAGCCCGGCGGCGGCCCGGTCTTTCCGACCGACTGGCAGGGCGAGGTGCTGCGGGAGATGCTCCCGGACGTGATCCCCGGTGTGCACGTCGAGGAAGCCCTGCGACAGGTGCACCGCCGCCGCACCGGCGAGTCGGGTTGGGCGGAGCTGCAGACCCGCATCCACTACGCGGCGGCCCGCCGCGCGGATGCCACCAAGGCGCTCGCCTATGCCATCCGCAGTCTCGAACAGATGAACCGAGAGAGTGAGACGTGATCCCCGCACCGAACCACGTACCGGGACGGCTGGCCCTGCTCGCCACCTCGGATGCCGATACGTTTCTCACGGAGGAGCTACTCAGAGCCGAACAGGTGCACGAGGGGATCGATCTTGCCAAGGTCGTCGATCCGCTTCCCGAGGACGACGCCAGGTGGTTCGTCGAACCGGTCCGGAGCCTGGTGGAAGACGCCATGTTCGAGTTCCGGGAGGACCGCACCCGAGCCGACGCGTGGCTCGCACCGCGCCTCCATGCCACGCTGCGCCTGACGCGGCGAGAGGCGGCGGACAAGCGTCTGTGGAACCACATCGCCCTGGCGGTCGCTCCCGACTATGTCGCTTGGCGTCATCTGTCGAAGCCGACGGCGGACAGGCCGGTGAGGCGCATCGCCGCTGAGCGATTCCGAGGCCCCGCGGACCGTCAGTGCTTTTCCCGTCTGTGGTGGGCGGCAGAGCTCTTCCGAAACGGGCCGGACTACGAACCGGTCGAGATCGCCTGCGGGAACCAGGACCTCATCCACACGATTCTGCGGAACGACCTGATCGACCACCGCCCCACCGCCCAGGCCCTGGTCCAGCTCGTGAAGCGCGGATTGGTCTCCACAGGACGTGAGGTCAACGGCCTCGGCATCGCGATCAACGCGGCCGGAGCGACTCTGATCTACGACGTCCTCGCACAGGACGAACCCAGGGACCCTTCTCGTCTGCGGGACTGGATCGCGATCGCGCAGGGGGGATCGGCGCCGCCGGTGGCGCGCCACGGGCTTCCCGAGGGGCCCGACGAGGAGCCCGTCTCGGAGGCTTCCGTGGCCGCGCTCACCGACTACTTCGCCGAGCTGTTCGAGACCGCGCCGGTCAGAGGCAGGACGACCGCGGATTGACCCGACGCCCGGCTCGCGGGGCTACTTCGCCGGCGCCTTCTTGTTCTTACGAGGGCGCTCGGAAGACGGAGGCGGTACCTGGTCCTCGGACCGAGGGCATCGAGGGGTGCAGTCGTCGGGGGCCCCGCAGCCGTGGCTTCTCAGTTTCGCCCGCTTCTCTTCCGAGGCCGGCCGCCACGGCTCCCGCAAGACCTTCGGATCCGGCGCGGGGAGACCGAGCGCGGCGCTCAGCAGATGCGCCCCGAACAGGGGAGGTACGGCATTGCCCACCTGCTGGGCCTGTGCCTTGCCGGACCACGGATAGTCCGGCGGGAAGCTCTGCAGCATCCCCGCCTCGTTCATGCTGAACCGTGGGCCCTCGTAGACGGTGTCCGCGTTCAGGTAGTGGAAGACCACGAAGCGGGAGATACGACCTGTGACGGTGAACGCGGGTTGCCGGTCGCTGCGGACTCCGCGCCTCCCCGAGACTCCGGAGCTGCCGTAGTTCGAACGGACCAGGAAAGGGGTCGCGCGACCGGGATGCCCGCCCACCGGGTCGGCGAGTACGTCACCCATCGACTTCCAGGGCCGCAGACCGTCGTCCACGGTCTCGCGGCGCTCCGTGGGCCCCGGCGACGCCATTCCCTCGTCGAGCGTGGGCTGACGGGCCTGGTCCGAAGGGGCGTCGCCGTCGATCCTCCGGTTCCATTCCTTCGCGTCGTAGGAACGGTGGGTGGGAGTGGGGAGCGAAGGCGCGTCGAGTCCTTTGCGTCGGGCGATCAGTACGGCGCGGGATCGCTTCTGGGGCACCCCGTAGGTCTCGGTGTCGAGGACGCCCACGACGACCTTGTACTTCGTGCCGTCGGGGAGCCCTGTCTCCTGCAGCACTTTGGCGTAGTGGTGCCAGAGCTCTTCGACCGCGGGAACCTGTTCCAGGACGATGACGTCGTAGGGCCGGTTCTCCCGGTTCGGGCTCCTGGTCGCTTGAATGGCATACCGGAGGGGTTCGAGGACCAGCGCGGTGCGAGGGTCGCTGAGACTCTTCAGCTCCTCGTCGATCGCCTCGTCGGACTCGCCCGCGGTCAGTCTCTCGATGTACCCCTTGACCTTCTCCAGGTTCTTGCGTCCGGCGCCGTGCCCGGCCACTGAGTAGGTCTGGCAAGGAGGCCCGCCGGCGAGCACGTTGATCTCCGGCGGCAGCGACTCGAAGGAATCCCTGCGCACGGCACTCACATCGGCGTGCAGAGTGTCCAGCCCGGCCGCGTAGCGGGTGAGGCACGCGCTCTTGTCCCACTCGATGCCGAGGCTGGGGATGTCGAGCGCGTGTCCGGCGACGTCCAGTCCTCCAGGTCCCGCGAAGAGATCCAGGACAAAAGGCTTGTCGAGGATGGACTGGTGGGGCGCCGTGCTGGTCATGTGGCGGAAGTGTAGCCGGCAACGAAGATCGCTGGATCACCAACCAGTGCTTGGGCGACGGCCCGTCCCAGCGCCTCCCCGACAGGCGGTGGTGTCGCGTGTCCGACCTGGCGGTACCGGGAGGTCTTGCGCCCGGAGATTTCCCACGATTCGGGGAAGCCCTGGAGCAGCGCGGCCTGTTCGACCGTGATCTTCACCATGTTGTCCCTGCCGAGCTCGGGGTCCCACACGAAATCCGGGCCGGGAACCTGGTCGCCCACTGTGTGAGCGTTGACGCCCATGGTCGCCCACTTCCGCTTCGCCCCGGTCGGGCCGAGGTCGGCGCCGCCTCGGTTCTTCGAGCCGCCGACGAGGGTCGGAGCCGGTTGGTCGGCTTGGGCGGCCCAGCGAGCGGCGTCCCGCCAACCCCGTGAGGCCATCGAGGACTCCAGTGCGGCACCGACGGTCGTCGGTTCCTGCACAGCGGGTGTCGGCGGTCGGAAGGCCGCGGCCCGCTGCCTTTCGACCGCTACCAGGATGCCCTGCTTTCGATTCTGCGGTACGCCGAAGTCGACAGCGTTCATGACGAACCAAGTGAACTCGTATCCCAGATGGGCAAGTTCGGCCCGGGCGAAGTCACGGAACCGTTGGTGCTCGTCCGAGTGGGCGAGGCCGGGCACGTTCTCGATGAGCACCGCCCGAGGCCTGATCGCATGGACGAGATAGACCGTGGCCTCCAGGAGACGTTCCTCCATCCCTGAGTCCGCCCGCCCCACGGTCGCATTCGACTTCACCCGCGGCGGACTCGCGGCAAGGAGGTCCACGTCGTGGCTCACCGGGTGCTCGGCCGGATCGAAGTCGATCAGGTCGGTGTGCAGAACGTTCCACCGCGGTCGGTTGGCCCGCAGAGTCGTGACGGCGTCGTTGTCCTCGTCGAGCAGCAGCCTCGGCTCGAAGCCGGCCCGCTCCAGCCCCAGGGCGAGTCCGCCCGCCCCCGAGCACACGTCGACAAAGGTGAGCTTGCTCAACGAATCCTCCCCCGTACCTGTTGGGCTCGCCGCCGCTCGACCGCTGCCGCGACGCGCCGAGCCACAACTTCTGGCACCTCATGCTCCCAGAAGCGCAGCACTTCCCACCCGGCTGTCGTGAGGTGCTCGGTGGTTTCCACGTCCCGCGCCATGTTGCGGTCCAGCTTCTGACGCCACCACTCCGCGTTCGACTTGGGCTGCGTGGCGTGCTCGGGGCAGCCGTGCCAGAAGCAGCCGTCCATGAAGACCGCGATCTTGGCCTTGGGGAAGACGACGTCGATCGTGCGGCGCGGCATGCCCGGTACGGGGACGTTCACTCGGTACCGCATGCCCGCAGCGTGCAGGAGGCGTCGCACCGCTACCTCCGGCTCCGTGTCTCGGGAGCCCTGCTTGCTCATCCGAGCGGAGACGGAAGGGGAGGACGGGACGACGTGAGGCAGCACAGGGCAATTCTGCCGGCGCCTGGAGGTGACGGGGCACGCGTCGCCTTCGGCGATCGGCCTGCGGCCGACCCGTGACCCGGCCCGCTCCAGCACGGGGGAGAAGCGAGCGGGCGGCCCGGAGAGGCGGGTGGCCGGTCGGGGCGTGCTGCGGCAGTGGTTCAGGTGACCGTCCCCTTCGACATTCTGCTGGGCGCGGACGACGGGCCGGCCGAGCTGAAGGGGTGCGGGCCGATCACCGCCGGGCAGGCCCGCGAGGTGGCGTTCGCGCCGGGCACTGTCTGGCGGCGGCTGCTGACGCAGCCGGAGATCGGTCTTCTGGTGAAGACCGATCCGACGACCTACCGGCCGACCGCCGAGACGGAGCGCCAGGTCATCGCCCGCGACCAGTACTGCGCCTTTCCCAGCTGCCGGATGCCCGCGCACCGCTGCGATCTCGACCATGTCAGGCCCTTCGACCACCGGCATCCGGCGCGGGGCGGTCAGACGGTGCCGGACAATCTGCAGCCGCTCTGCCGACGCCATCATCGGCTCAAGACCCATCATCCGGGGTGGCGGGTTGCGCGGGATCCGCACACGGGCACCTCGACGTGGACCGCCCCTACAGGGCACGTGTACACCAACACCCCACCTGTCTATCGGGAGTGAGGCATGCGGCAGCCTTCCGCCCGGGGCGCGGCTGTGTATCGACGGTTGGTTCAGTCCGTGCCGTGGCAGTCCTCGTAGTGCCGGTCCGAGCCGCACCAGCACGCCGTCCCCCTCTGTGGCGGCCATTCCACGGCTCGGCCCCGGGCTGCCAGCGTGGTCGCGTACTGGGGGAGGAGGGACGCGTCGCCGGGGGTGGCGCCCTCCGAGGCTGCGAAGGCCTCGTAGGAAGGGACCGTGCCTGTGACGATGCCCAGGTTGGGGGTGCCGGACGCGGCCAGTTCGCGCAGGGAGGCTTCTATCGTCGACAGGTGTGCCTCGTGGGAGGGGTACTCGGCCGCCAGGGTCGGGTACGCCTCTACCAGTTCCGCCAGTTCGTTTGCCGGCCAGCGGAGGATGGCTACCGGGAAGGGGCGGGAGAGGGCCTCTCGGTAGGCGCCGAGTTCTGCTCGCAGGCGGGAGATCTCCGCTTCCAGTTCGGCCGGGTTGTCCGAGCCGAGGGACCAGACGCGCTTCGGGTCGTGGAGTTCGTCGAGGGAGACGACCGATGTCGGGGTGACGTGGGCCAGGTGGGCCGTGTCCGCCAAGGTGTCCCACTCGTCGTGGGGGGCGCCGAGCATGCGGCGCACGCGGTGGCGGCCGAAGAGGAGCGGGTGGGTGGAGTACGGGGGTTCCGTCACGCCCGTCAGGAGGAGGCGGACGCCCTGGGTGAACGTCTCCTGGGCCGCCTCCAGCTCGTCGTGCGACTCCAGGGCCTCCGCGACGATCACCCAGGGGGCCGGGTCGCGCGGGGCGGACGCGCGGATGCCGTCGATGATCGCGCGGGCCTCCGCCTCGTGGCCGTACTCCCAGAGGTTCGACGCCTTCAGGGCGCGGACCAGATGGGGGTTCTCCAGGGCGGCCTGGGACGACAGCAGGCGGTCGTAGAGCGCGGACGCGGCGGGGCGGTCGCCGGCCAGTTCCAGGTGGGCCGCGGCCTGGAGGAGCAGGGCCTCGGCGTCCTCGGGATACAGGCCGGCGGTCCGCTCCAGGCGTGCCGCTTCGGCGGTGTGGTCGACGTTCTCGGCAGGCGTGTCGGGGCGCATGCACGACACCGTACTGCCCGGCGGTGACAAAGGTGAGATATCCGCAGGCCAGGCCCTACCCTGCGGCCCGGTGGCGCCCTAGATCGTCACTCCGTCCACCTGCAGTGTTTGTACCGCTCCCGCCGCGAACGTCGCGCTCACCGACTTTCCGCTCAGGAACGTGTTCGCGTACGAGCGGTACATGTCGCCGCCGCCGGTCACGGTGTTCCAGCGCGGGACCAGGCCGCCCGAGCCGCCCGTCACCGTCGTGAAGCGGGAGAGGTCGAAGGTCAGGGTCTGGGCCGTGGTCGCGGTGTTCACGGCCACGATCACCAGGCGGCGGGCGGTTGCGTCGTAGGCCGCAGCCGCGTAGCTGACTCCCGTGTCCAGGATCGTCATTCCGGGGCGGATGTGGCGGCTGAACTGGGCCATCACGTAGTACTTCGGCTGGACCGTCGTCGGCTGCAGGGTCGTCGCGTCGTACGCGATCATCGCCCAGCCCGTCGTCGGGTCCATGACCTGCCAGTAGCACCAGGCCGTGGGGTGCAGCCAGCGGAAGTCGTAGCAGAGGTTGCGGGCCATGCTCAGGCCGGTGCCGTCGCCGTCGCCCGTCTCCGAGTTCCACAGCTTCTTGCCGGCGGTCGTCACGACGTCCGTGTGGAGCAGGTCGCGGCGGCCGCCGGTGCCCTGGTAGCCGTGCACGTTGACCTGGGACACCAGGGCCTTGGTGGAGGAGTTGAAGGAGGACCAGGTGGAGCGGGCCGTGTCGTAGTTCGTCTCGTCCGATGCCGAGATGCGGACCCCGGTCAGGCCGCGCTTGTCCAACTCGCTTCTCATGTACGGGAGTACGGCCGCCTGTACCGCCGGGTCCAGGTGGCAGCCCTCCTGGGTGCCGGTCGCGGTCCACCAGGTGGAGGCGGGCTCGTTGAAGGGGTCGACCGTAGCGAAGTTCACGCCCCAGTTCGTGCGTGCGCGCAGGGCGACGGCCGCGAGGTGCGAGGCGTGCTGGCGGTAGTTCCAGGACTGGAGGTTGTTGCCGCCGTTCGCGGCGCCCGAGGGGTTGTGGTTGTAACACATCCACCACATGGGGGAGTTGGCGAACAGCTCGCTCACCGCGCCCCGCTGCGTGGCCTTCACCAGCATCGCCCGCTGTGCCGCGTCCGCGGTCCACTTCCAGGCCGAGGACGTCGGGTCCTCGTTGTTCCAGTCCTGCCAGAAGCCCTCGATCTGCTTGAAGGCGGGGATGTTGGGCGACTTCACCATGGTCTCGCCGTTCACGGCGTTCCAGCTGCACGCGCCCAGGTTGTAGCGGGCGATGTTCAGGCCCAGGCCGGGCAGCGAAGTGCCGTTGTACGTGACCGACTTGGTGGTGAAGAACAGGTCGGCGAAGTCGTCCCGGTTGCCGAACACATTGCCCCACCAGGCCAGGGAGGTGCCCCAGCCCTCCCAGGTGCCGTACCGCGTCCCCGGGTCGACGGTGATCGTGGCGTCCGCGTGGGCGGTGCCCGTCGCCAGTGCGCTGCCGAGGACCGCGCCGCCCGTCGCCGCCAGCAGAGTTCTGCGTCGGATCATGACTTCTCCGCTTCCCGATGCTTCCCGATGGCCTGCCCCATCGGCATGTCCGTCGACCTGTCCCGTACATGCCACCAGGAAGCATCGGGGGTGCCGGAAGTAGTTGTCGAGAGTTACGACAGCCCTTTCTAAAACCGGCGTACGAACCCTCGGACACCGGTGACTTCGCGCCCCGGCGCCAGGGTGGTTCGGGGGACGCCGCTGTCGACGCGGGCGCGTTGAGGTATAAAGCCTGTGACGGAATATCGGCAGGTGACCACAGGAGGGGGGCAGTTGATGACCAGGACCTGGTCCAACTCGCGTCTCGCCGTCGCCCTGCTGGTCCTGCTCCTGGACCTTCTCCTCCTCGACTCCGGCAGCCTCTCCGCCACCGTCGCCCTCGCCGCCACCGCCGCGGCCGGGTCCGCGCTCGCCGCCTGCGCGCTGCTCGCCGCACGCTGCGCGCCCGCCGTGCCGCCCACCCGGGTGCGTACGGCCATCCGCGACCGGGACCTGCGTACGGCCTTCCTGCCGCAACGCGATCCCGACGCCAGGGGACGCACCCGTCCCCGAGCGCCCGGACACGCCCTCCCGACGGCCGTCGCGTAGGGCACGCCTCTCCAGCCGACCCCGCGCGGGCCGTCGTCATGCCGCCATCTCCGTTTCCGGCACGACGAGACCCCCGGAGGGCTCACCCATGTCCGTGTTCACCCTGTTCGCCGACCTGGTCCAGCACCTGGCCGACCTGCTCCAGCCGCTCTTCCACGACTCCGCGGCCGCCGCCGCGATCGTCCTGTTCACCGCGTTCGTACGGCTGCTCGTGCACCCGCTGTCCCGGTCCGCCGCGCGCGGCGCCCGCGCCCGGGCCGCGCTCCAGCCCCGGATCGCCGAGCTGCGCAAGCGGCACGGCAAGAACCCCGAGAAGCTCCAGCGGGCGGTGCTCGCGCTGCACGCCGAGGAGAAGGTGTCGCCGCTGTCGGGCTGCCTGCCGAGCATGCTGCAACTCCCGGCGTTCTTCCTGCTCTACCACCTCTTCTCCGCCGAGGAGATCGGCGGCCGGGCCAACGAACTGCTCGGCCACACACTGCTCTCCGCACCGCTCGGCGACCGCGGGACCGACGCGCTGCACGCGGGCGGCACGGCCGGGCTCGTGTACGGAGGGCTCTTCGCCCTCGTCGCGGTCGTCGCCTTCTTCAACTACCGCCGCACGAAGGCGACCATGGCCGACACCGCGCCCATGGACACCCCGGGCGCCGGGGCGATCACCGCGGTCATGCCGTACATGTCCTTCTTCACGCTCGTCACGGTGGCGGTCGTACCGCTCGCGGCCGCGCTGTACGTCGTCACCAGTACGACCTGGAGCGCCGTGGAACGGGCTGTGCTCTATCCCTGAGCGGCTGTGCTCTGCCCCTGAACCGGCCGTGCCCTGTCCCGGAACCGGCTGTGCTCTATCCCTGAGTCGGCCGTGCCCCATCCCTGAACCTGCCGTGCCGCACCCGTAGCTACGGTCCAGTACATGAACCGGGTATTGCGGAGTGGACGGGGAGCTTGGAGGATCGACCAGTTCTCCGATGGCTGCACACATCGGCGGGCGCCCCGCGATCGAGGGAGATTGTGACCATGAAGCTGCTGCGAGTCGGTACGGCGGGAGCGGAGACGCCCGCGCTGCTCGACGCCGAGGGAGTCCTGAAGGATCTGTCGGGGGTCGTGCCGGACATCGACGGAGCGCTGCTCGCCGACGACGAGGCGCTCGCGCGGATCCGCGCGGCGGCCGCGGAGCTGCCGGTGCTGGACGCCACCGGGCTGCGGATCGGGCCGCCGCTGGGCCGGATCGGCAAGATCGTGTGCATCGGGCTGAACTACCACGACCACGCCCGCGAGACAGGCGCCGAGCCGCCCGCCGAGCCGGTCGTGTTCTTCAAGGCCGCCGACACGGTCGTAGGGCCGAACGACACCGTGCTCGTGCCCCGTGGGTCGGTGAAGACCGACTGGGAGGTCGAGCTGGCGGTCGTCATCGGGCGCACGGCCCGGTACGTCGAGTCGGCCGAGGCGGCGCTCTCGCACGTCGCCGGGTACGCCGTAGCGCACGACGTGTCCGAGCGGGAGTTCCAGATCGAGCGGGGCGGAACCTGGGACAAGGGGAAGAACTGCGAGACGTTCAACCCGCTGGGGCCCTGGCTGGTGACCGCCGACGAGATCGCCGATCCGCAGGACCTGTCGCTGAAGCTGTGGGTCAACGGCGAGCTGAAGCAGGACGGGACCACGGCGGAGCAGATCTTCCCGGTCGGGGAAGTGGTGCGGTACGTCAGCCAGTTCATGACCCTGTACCCCGGTGACGTCATCAACACCGGCACGCCGGCCGGGGTGGCGCTGGGCGCGCCCGAACCGAAGCCGTTCCTGCGGGCCGGGGACGTCGTCGAGTTGGAGATCGAGGGGCTGGGGCGGCAGCGGCAGGAACTGAAGGACGCGTAGGCGCTCCGCTGGGGGAGCCGTGACAGGCCGCCACCCGAGGGCGGCGGCCGGCCACAGCAGGATGATGCCCACGGTCACGTGCAGCGCGCTCGCGACCTGGGGCTGCTCTGGCCGTCCGGTCTGGCCGTCCGCCCGGCTACCGGCCCTGGAACTTCTCCAGGAACTCCTCGACCGCCGCCACCACCATCCGGTGGTCCTCCAGTTGCGGCAGACCGCTCACCGTCACCGCGCCGATGACGCCCACGTCCTCGACGGTGATCGGGAACGAACCGCCGTGTGCCGCGTAGGTGTCCGCGTCCAGGCGGGACGACTCCTCGAATGTCGTGCCCTTGGCCCGGAAGCGGGCGCCCACCAGGTAGGACGAGGCGCCGTAGCGTTCGACGACGCGGCGCTTGCGGGCGATCCAGGCGTCGTTGTCGGGGGTCGAGCCGGGCAGGGCGGCGTGGAAGAGCTGCTGGCCGGCGCGGTGGATGTCGACGGCGATCGGGGCCTGGCGCTCGCGGCCCGACTCGACCAGCAGGGAGCCGAGGGCCCAGGCGTCTTCGTACGTGAACCGGCGGAAGACCAGGCGCCGTTCCTGCGCCTCCAGCTCCTCGACGGTGGGGGTGAGTTCCGGCGTGAACTTCGGCGTGATCTTGTTGTCGTGCGTCACGGCGTCACCGCCGGGCTCGGGGCGGCCTCCGGGCTGATTCCGTTGTCGTGCGTCACAGCGTCACCACCACTCCGTCGCGGGCCGACCGGCGGGCCGCCTCCAGTACGTCGAGGGCGGCGGCCGCCTCCAGGGCGGTCACCGGGTTGGCGCCGCCGGAGGTGATGGCCCTGGCCACGGCCGCATAGTACGCGGGGTAGTCGCCGGGCAGGGTCGGTTCCGGGCGTCCGCCGCCGGTCAGCGGGGACTCTCCGGCGCCCACGCGGCCCCACAGCGACTCGGGTTCCGTGCCCCAGCCGGGGCCGGGGCGGGTGCCCTCGCGCAGGGCGGCCTCCTGGGGATCGAGGCCGTACTTGACGTAGCCCGCCCGCGAGCCGAGTACGCGGAAGCGCGGGCCGAGCTGGGCGGTGGTGGCGGAGACGTAGAGGTGGGAGCGGACGCCGCCGGTGTGCGTGAGGGCGATGAAGGTGTCGTCGTCCGTCTCGGCGCCCGGGCGGCGGACGTCCGTCTCGGCGTAGACGGAGGCGGCCGGGCCGAAGAGGGCGAGGGCCTGGTCGACGACGTGGCTGCCGAGGTCGTAGAGGAGACCTCCGATCTCTGCGGGGTCGCCGGACTCCCGCCAGCCGCCCTTGAGCTGCGGGCGCCAGCGTTCGAAGCGGGACTCGAAGCGCAGGACGTCGCCCAGCTCGCCGTCGGCGACGAGCCTCCGCAGGGTCAGGAAGTCGTTGTCCCAGCGGCGGTTCTGGAAGACGGAGAGGAGGACGCCGCGTTCGTCGGCCAGGGCGGCGAGTTCGCGGGCCTCGGCCGCGGTGCCCGCGACCGGCTTGTCGACGACGACCGGGAGGCCCGCCTTGAGGGCGGTGGTGGCGAGCGGGACGTGGGTCTTGTTCGGGGACGCGACGACGATCAGGTCGAGGTCGTCGGCCGCCCGCTCGAAGAGTTCGTCGGGGGTCGCGGCGACCCGCACGTCCGGGAACTCGGCGCGGGCCTGCTTTTGCCGCTCCGGGTTGGAGGTGACCACCGTGTCCAGGGCGAGGCCCTCGGTGGCGGCGATCAGCGGGGCGTGGAAGACGGAGCCCGCGAGGCCGTAGCCGATCAGGCCCACACGGAGGGGGGTACCAGTCATGGACCCTACTTTCGCAACGCTGTTGCCAAAGTGCAAGCGGCGGGGAGAATGGTGGCGTGAGCAGTACGAACGGCGCGGCCCAGGGCGTGAACCTGCCGGCCTTGCGCAACCACAACACCGCGCTCGTCCTCGACCTGCTGCGGGCGGCCGGGGCGGACGGGATCAGCCGGCTCGAAGTGGCCGAGCGGATCGGGCTGACCCCGCAGGCCGTCAGCAAGATCACCGCGCGGCTGCGGGCGGAGGGCCTGGTGACGGAGGCGGGCCGGCGGGCCTCCACGGGCGGCAAGCCGCGCACCGCGCTGCGGCTGGTGCCGGAGGCCGGGCACGCGGTGGGCGTGCATCTGGACCGGGACGCGCTGCGGGCGGTGCTCGTCGACCTGACCGGCGCGGTGGTGGCGGAACGGGCAGCCCCGCTGGACCTGGGGGCGGGGCAGGCGGCGGTCGTCGACAGCGTCGTACGGGAGGTGACCGCGCTGGTCGGGGCGGGCGCCGTGGGGACGCTCCTCGGGGTGGGCGTGGGACTGCCGGGCCCGCTGGACCACACCCGCGGCGTCCTGCACCGGGTCACCGGTTTCCCCGAGTGGGACGGCTTCCCCCTGCGGGCGACGCTGGAGCGGGCACTCGGACCCGGGGTGCCGGTCGTGGTGGACAAGGACACCAACGCGGCGGCCCTGGGGCTGGCGGTCGCGGGCGACACCGGGGAGTCCTTCGCGTACCTGCACTTCGGCTCGGGGCTCGGCGGCGGGCTGGTGCTCGGCGGAGTCGTCCGCCGCGGGGCGCGGACCGGCGCGGGGGAGTTCGGGCACCAGGTCGTCCACCTGGACGGGCCGCCGTGCGAGTGCGGCAACCGCGGGTGCGTGGAGGCCCTCTGCCTGGCCGCCGTCGGGCACGGCGACTTCGAGGAAGCGGCACGCATCCTCGGCACCGGCGCCGCCAACCTCGTAGCCCTGCTCGACATCGACCTGGTGCTGCTGGGCGGCCGCACGGTCGCCGGCCACCCCGACTGTTTCCTACGGGGCACCGCGGCCGTCCTCGAACAACGCGCCCGCCGCGTCGGCGAGGAGCCGGTGCCGGTACGGATCGCTCCCGGCGGCGGGCGGGAGGTGGCGGAGGGCGCGGCCCAACTGCTGCTGGCACCGCTGTTCGGGCGTGGCGAGGCGTCCTAGGGTGAGCGCATGCCCGCACCCCGGTGCACTCCTTCTACGACGACGGTGCAGTCCTTCTACGACGACCTGGCCGCCGACTACCACCTGATCTTCCCGGACTGGGACGCGAGCACGAGACGCCAAGGGGTGGTGCTGGACGGGCTGCTGACGTCCCTTCTGGGAGCCGGGCCGCACGCTGTCCTGGACTGCTCCTGCGGGATCGGCACCCAGGCGATCGGGCTGGCCCGGCGCGGGCACCGGGTCGTCGGCAGCGACCTGAGCCCCCGGGCCGCCGCGCGCGCCGCGGCCGAGGCGGCGGCCCGTGACGTGCGGCTTCCGGTGGCGGCCGCGGACATGCGCCGGCTGCCGTTCGCGCCGGGCGCCTTCGACGCCGTCGTCTCCGCCGACAACGCGCTGCCGCACCTGCTGTCCGAGCGGGACGTGACGGCCGCCCTGCTGGGCATGCGGCGCGTCCTGCGCGACGGAGGGCTGCTGCTGATCAGCCTCCGGGACTACGACGAGGCGCGCCGGACCCGTCCCACCGCGGCCCCTCCGCAGGTCACGCGGACCCCCACGGGCCGGGCGATCACCTTCCAGCTGTGGCACTGGCACGAGGACGGCGAGCGCTACGACCTGGAGCACTTCCAGCTGCTGCCCGACGGGGACGGCTGGACGGTACGGCGCCGCCGGACGGCGTACTGGGCGCTGACCCGCGTCGAGGCGGTCCGGCTGGTGACGGAGGCGGGGTTCACCGACGTCGCCTGGCAGGGGCCGGAGTCCACGGGGTACTACCAGCCGGTGCTGACGGCGCGGCGGTAGCTGGGGGAGGGGCGGTCGCGAGGTCCGCTGCCGACCGGGGCCGCGTCCGATCGGGCGGAAACCCGGCCCCCGCCGGTGCGCCTCGCCTCCGCCCGCCACCGCGACCGGCATGGTCATGTGTTCATGCGACTGTGCCCGCCCGCGTCCGTGTCCCTCCCCCTCGCCGCAGCCGTCGCCCTCCTCGCCGCGCCACCGGCCGCGCCCGCCGCAGAGCGGGCGGCGCCCGCCGTGCCCGCAGCCCCGCACATCGCCCGGCCCGCCAGTACCTGCGCCGCTCCCGACGGCCGGGCGTTCCCGCTGACGACCAGGCTGCACGGCGGGCCGGAGTCCTACGTGGCCGGTGGCGGGTACGGGATCTGGTACCTGGAGCTGACGAACACCACCGACCGGACCTGCCGCAACGTGCACCCCGTCGTCGTCCTCGTCGACGAGCGCCGCGCGCTGCGTCCCTCGCAGGCCCGGCTGGAGTCCTACGCGGGCGACGGCATCCCCCTCCCCGTCCGCTTCGAGACCACCGACGCGGACGAACTCGTAGGCGCCCTCACGCAGGCCCTCACCGTCGGCCCCCGCAGGACGCTCACCGTGAAGCTGCGGCTCGCGGTCACCTCCGACGCCGTACCCAACCGCGTGACAGCCAACGCGGCCGTCGTACAGCGTCACGACGACGACGGCGACTGGATCGGCCAGTCCAACGACTACCGCTTCACCATCGACATCGACACCGACCCGGACCCGGGCGACCCCACCGCCCCGCCCCTGCCGCCCGCCGACGAACTCGCCCGCACCGGTACCCCCGCGGCCGCGCTCGCCGCCGTCGGCGCCCTGCTGCTCACCGCGGGCGGCGCGCTGCTGCTCGCACGGAGGCGCCGCCGGGCCGCCCCCGGTGCCCGGTGACTTCACGACCTCGTGATCGGCGGGGTCAATGTGACGGCTTCCTGATTACGCTGGGGGCGTCGGTACGCCGTGGTTCCGGCGCCCCCGCCCAAGCCCGTACGCACGCAGGAGTCACCAGCACATGGCAGACCGCAAGCCCATCGAGTCATGGCTCACCGACATGGACGGAGTGCTCATCCACGAGGGCGTGCCGATCCCCGGCGCCGACGCCTTCCTGAAGAAGCTGCGCGAGTCCGGCAAGCCGTTCCTGGTCCTCACCAACAACTCCATCTACACCCCGCGCGACCTGCACGCCCGCCTGCGGCGCATGGGCCTGGACGTGCCCGTCGAGTCCATCTGGACCTCGGCCCTGGCCACCGCCCAGTTCCTGGACGACCAGCGGCCCGGCGGCACGGCGTACGTCATCGGCGAGGCCGGTCTGACCACCGCCCTGCACGACATCGGGTACGTCCTCACCGACCACGAGCCCGACTACGTGGTCCTCGGAGAGACCCGCACGTACTCCTTCGAGGCCATGACGAAGGCCGTACGGCTGATCAACGACGGTGCCCGGTTCATCTGCACCAACCCCGACGAGACCGGCCCCTCCACCGAGGGCCCGCTGCCCGCGACCGGTGCCGTCGCCGCGCTCATCACCAAGGCGACCGGCAAGAAGCCGTACTTCGCGGGCAAGCCGAACCCGTTGATGATGCGTACCGGTCTGAACGCCATCGGGGCCCACTCCGAGAGCAGCGCCATGATCGGTGACCGGATGGACACCGACGTGCTGGCCGGCATGGAGGCCGGGATGCAGACCTTCCTGGTGCTCACCGGGCTGACCCGGCCCGAGCAGGTCGAGGACTTCCCGTACCGGCCGTCCCGGGTGGTGGACTCCATCGCCGACCTCGTCGAACGGATCTGAAACCCGCGAGCACCGGAACACGACCCGTTCGGAGCAGTCGGGCCCCGCTGGGGATGCGGGGTCCGGCGGGCGGGAGGAGTCTCCAGGTAACTGGAGGTTCACGATGGGCTCACTGAAGGTCACTCTCTGTGCGGGAGTCGCGGCGGTCGCGGCTCTGCTCCCCCCGGCGGCGTACGCGGCGGACGGAGGCGGCATCCCGGTGAACCCCGCGCCCTCCGCCCCCGGTACCGGCGGTGTCCCGGTGAACCCCGCGTCCCCCGCCCCCGGCACCGCCGGTGTCCCGGTGAACCCCGCGTCCCCCGCCCCCGGCACCGGCGGTATCTCGGTGAGCCCCCCGTCCCCCGCCCCCGGCTCCGACATCGCCCTGCGGGTCACCGGCTGCGCCGAGCGGACGGCCACCGCCGTTTCGGCCGCGTTCGTCTCCGAGGTGCGGCTCGCCCTCGCCGGGACCGACGGCACGCTGGTCGGCGAGAGCCGGGTGCGCGGCTCGATCGAGGCCGGCAGCTACGACGTGGAGGTCACCTGCGGCGGTACGGCGCGCCGGGTCGCGCTCACCGTCGGCGCCGAGCCCTCCGCCCCCGCCTCACCGGTCGCCCCCGTCAGCGCGGGCGGCGGCGGCACCGCGGCCCACCTGGCCGAGGCCGACGCCCGCACCACCGGGCCCGGCACGGCGCACGCGGTCGTCGGCCTGGTGCTCGCCGGGGTCGCGGCGACGGCCGTGGCGCTCAGAAGCGCCCGCCGGAGCCGTGGGACGGAGTGACCCGGTGAGCGGCCGGCTGCTGACGGGCGCGGCCTGGGCGGTGCTGCTGCTCGGGCTGTGGCTGTGGGGGCGCGAGGTCACCGACGTACGGCAGGGCATATCGACGCCGACCACCGGCGACATGGCGGCGGTGGGCCGACCGCCCGAGGTCCGACTGCCGCCCGCCGCACGCCCGCTGGGGCGGGCCCTGCCGCAGCGCATCGACATTCCCGGCCTCGGCGTACAGGCGCCCGTGGTGGCCCGCGGCCTGGACGGGCTGGGCGCGGTCGACCCGCCGCCCTTCGACCAGCCCGGCGTGGTGGGCTGGTACGCGGCCGGCGCCGCACCCGGCGCGGCCGGCCCCGCCCTGCTGGTGGGGCACGTCGACACCGAGACCAGGCCGGCCGTCTTCTACAGGCTCAGCGCGCTCAGGCCCGGCCGGCCGGTCCGGGTGGTCCGCGCCGACGGCACGGTCGCGGAGTTCACCGTCGACGACGTCCGGGTCGTGGCCCGGGACCGCTTCGACGCCCGGCAGGCCTACGGCGCCCGCGAGCCCGGCCGGGCCGAACTGCGGCTGATCACCTGCGGCGGCACCTTCGACCGGGCGAGCCGCAGCTACACGGCGAACGTCGTGGTGTCGGCGTACCTCACCGGTACGGGGCGGTGAGGCCACCGTGCCCGGTCGACGGCCCGCTCCCCCCGAAACCGCCGACCGGGCTGGTCCTCAACCGCGCGCGCTCGGGCTGCGGGAGTAACCCGGCGACCGGCGCGGGAGGCTTTGGAAAGCCGCTGTCGGAGTGACCGGCCGGGGGCTGGGGCCGTCTGAGACGACTCTAGAACGGATGAGCGCCGCGGCCTAGAGGGCAATTGACGCCAGGTCCCAGGATGGTTGCGCTGCGTCATCCGCACAGGTAGTTGGCCGTTCTACGGTCGCCTGCCGAGCCGTCCCGCCGCCTCCCGCCGCAACCCGGCGTCGTCCGCCGACCGTTCGACGACCGACCGGGCCACCTGGTCCAGCGGCAGCCGGTGCCGTCGCGCGTACTGCCGCAGCACCGCGAACGCCTGATCGGCCCCGGTCTGCCAGCGCTCGGCGAGCATCCCCTTGGCCTGCTCGATGCACACCCTGCTGGACAGCGCCTGCTGCAACTGGCCCGCCAGCGTGCGGTACTGGGCGTACGCCTGATGGTTCTGCAGCCCCACGGCCGCGGCGTCGGCCAGCGCCTGCGCCAGCCGCAGCTCTCCCTCCCGGGCGCCGGGGCAGTCGTCGGGCAGGGTGGGCACGAACACGTTGAGCGCGCCGAGCAGCCGCTCCCGGCAGCGCAGCGGCACCGCGAAGGTCGCCGCGATGTCGTACCGCAGTGCCCGTTCGGTGAAGGCGGGCCAGCGCGAGCCGGCGTGGGCGATCCGGATGGAGACCGGCCGAACGGCCTCGCCGCTGCCGTAGCTCTCCTCGCACGGTCCGCCGTCGCTCTGCGCCCTGAGCAGGTCGAGCGCGGCGCCCCGTCGGCCGCCGCTGCCGGTCAGCGACACCGTCCGGCCCTCGTCGATCAGCATGATCCCGACCGCCCGTGCGGCCAGCAGCTCCACGCAGAGGTCGCACACGCGTCGTAAGTAGTCGTCGGCGTCGAAGCCGTCGGTGAGCGTGTCCGAGGCCTTCACCAGCGCCTCCGCCAGATGGATCTCCCGCACGGTGTGGTGCATGGCCCGGCCCTCGCCTTCGTGTAAGGCCATCCCCCTGTACCGGCGCACCTACCCCGGCCTCCGGGGCTGTAACAGCTCTCGGACAAGGCCCGGCCGACCTCGTGTGCCCCGTGACGCGTATGCCAGGATTGAGCCTTGGAACGGTACACCCGAGGGGGAGTTGGATGTACGGCAACAGGGGGGCCCGCAGGGGGGCTACCGCGGTGGTGCTGGGGGCGGCGCTGCTGATCGCGGGATGCTCTTCCTCGGACGACGGGGGCGACGGGCCGAAGGACGCCGGCGCCGCCATCACCCAACAGCCCAAGGAGGTAGACCCGTACTGGGTCAACCCCGGAGGGAACGCGGCCCGGCAGGTGGCCGCCTACGAGAAGGCGGGCAAGGACGAGGCCGCCGACCAGATACGCAAGATCGCCGAGCAGCCGACCGGGGAGTGGATCGGCACGGAGAGCCCGGAGGACGATGCCCGCGGCGTCACCGAGGCCGCCGACAAGGCGGGCCGCACGGCCCTGCTGGTCCTCTACAACATCCCGCACCGCGACTGCGGCCAGTACTCGCAGGGCGGCGCCGCCGACGGCGACGCCTACCGGTCCTGGATCGACGGCGTGGCCAAGGGCATCGGCGACCGCTCGGCGACGGTCGTCCTGGAGCCGGACGCGGTCCTGCACCTGGTGGACGGCTGCACCCCGGAGGAGTTCCACGAGGAGCGCTACGACCTCCTCAAGGGCGCGATCACCAAGCTCAAGTCCCTGAAGAACACCAAGGTGTACCTCGACGCGGGCAACGCCGGCTGGGGTCACCCGGACCAGATCTTCGAGCCGCTCCAGTGGGCGGGCATCGAGCAGGCCGACGGCTTCGCGGTGAACGTCTCGAACTTCTACACCACCGAGGACTCCATCAAGTACGGCAAGTCCCTCTCCGCCAAGGTCGGCAACAAGCCCTTCGTCATCGACACCAGCCGCAACGGCAACGGCCCCTACGAGGAGGGCGACCCGGGCGAGCGCTGGTGCAACCCGCCGGGGCGGGCGCTCGGTGAGACGCCGACGACGAAGACCGCCGATCCGCTGGTCGACGCCTACGTCTGGGTCAAGCGCCCGGGCGAGTCGGACGGCGAGTGCAAGGGCGGCCCGAAGGCGGGGGAGTGGTGGGCCGAGTACGCGCTCGGTCTGGCCAAGGCCTCCAAGTAGGCATCCAGTGAAAGATCCCCGCGCTCCGGAAGGGGCGCGGGGATCTGTGCTGTTCCGGGGGTCCGGCTAGGGGACCCGGACCCACTGCGCCTCCGACGGCACCCCCTGGTCGTCCACGACGAACAGCATGTACCACCCGGCCTGCACAAGGTTCTTGTTCTCCGGCATGGTCACCGTCACCTTGTCGCCGTCCGTCTCGAAGTCCAGTGCGACGGACCGCTGGTCCACGTCCGTCACATGCGTGGACGCGCTCGGCCGGATCAGCCGCACCTTCTTGATCGAGGAGGCGTGCCGCGAGGTGAACGTCCCGGACTCGCCGCGCTCGATGGTCTGCGTCCCCTTGGACAGGGACGGCCGGGACCCCTGGTAGAGGTAGGGCGGGGTGTAGATCTCGATGCGCTGCTCGAACTTGCCCGGCTTGGTGTTCGCCTTGTCGCTGAACAGGGAGTCCGAGCCGAAGAACATCACGCGGCCGTCGGGCAGCAGGATCGACCCGGAGTGGTAGTTCCGTCCGACCAGCGGATCCGCGACCCGGTCGAAGGAGTTGTCCGCGGTGTCGTAGATCCGCGCCTGGAGGATGTTGGAGTCGCCGCGGCCGCGGTAGTCCTCCGAGCCGCCCGAGACCAGCACGGTGTCGTCCGGCAGCACCGAGGCCTGCGGATAGCGCGTGCCCTTCTCCATCGACGGCCCGTCCACGAACTTCGGGTTGTCCGCCTTCAGGTCGATGATCCGGGTCTTCTCGCTGGACAGCCGGGACTCGCCGACGCCGCCACCGCCGATGACCATGTACTTCTCGTCCTGCGCCGGGGGCAGCAGCACGGTCCCGGAGGTCTCCAGCCGGTCGGGGTGGCTCAGCCCCGGCACCTTGGTGAACTTGTTGCTGTCCACGTCCCAGACGCCCGGGTCACGGCCCACGTCGTCCGGCCCGTAGCCCGCGTTCGACCCCGAGTAGAAGATCTTGCCGTTCTGCATCAGGAACAGCGCCGGGTAGGTCGGGAACTGCCGGACCTTCTCGGTGTACTTCCACTTCTTGGTCTTCGGGTCGTAGATCTCGTTCTTGCCCGGCACCAGCTGCCCGATGTCGTCGAGCCCGGAGACGCTGAGGATCTTTCCGTCGCCCAGGGTGGTGAGCGTCGGGTACCAGCGGGCCTCCTTCATCGGGTCGACCTTGATGTACTTCTCGGCGACCGGATCGAACTCGTAGGCGTCCCGGATGCCCTGGAAGTCCTTCTTGTCGAGGGCGAGCTTCTGCGCGATGCCGTAGGTGTTGCGCGCGTCGGCGCCCTTGAGGCCCTGCACCCGGTAGTTGTCCTCGGTGCCGGTCTCGTACTTGGAACCGCTCTTCTGCGCCTCGACGTAGATCCGGCCGAGGCCGGGGTCGTTGCGCAGGAACTTGCCGGTCGCCGGGTCGAAGACCTTCTTCGCGCGCGGTACCAGCACCGGGTCCTTGGAGACGAACGTCTTGCCGTTCTCCTTGCCGGTGAACCTGGTGCCCGCGGGCAGCGTGATCGGCTTGTCCGGGTTCTCGTTGTGGACGATCATCAGGCCGCCGGCCTTGGTGACGTCACCCTTGAGCTTTTCGTACCGCTTGGTGCCGCCCGCGATCAGCAGATTGCCGTTCGCCAGCTGGGTGTGGCCCGTGCAGAACAGGTCGTTGGGGGTCGGTACCTTCTTGATGGTGCCCTTGACCGGGTCCCAGATCCGGGTGTCGAACTGCTTCGCGTCGAAGTTGTCCTGGTTGTTGCCCGAGCCCGCGACGAGCAGCACCTTGCCGGTGCGCAGCAGCGCCGCGTGGATGGTGTTCTGCCGGTACTCCTCGGGGAACTCGACGATCTCCCAGTGACCGTTGTCCGCTTTGTACTCGGGTCTATTGATTTGGTACTGGTGGTATTTCTCGGTCCCGAAGCGGTAGAGCCACGGCCCGTTCATCCCGGCCAGCGCGAGCACCACCGCCGTGCCTATCGCGAGTCGACGGACACGGCGGCGGCCGGCCTGGTCTTTCATTCCTTACGTCCCCCAAGTCCACCAAGGGCGATCTGCATGGTCTGGTCGGTGCCGGTGCTCTGCGCGGCGGCCCAACTCGGCTTGTGCTGCGGACTGTGGTGCGCGCCGGCCTGGGCCGGCAGCGGCTGCGGCTGCGCCTGGTGCGGCGCCGGGGCGGCCGGCTCCGGCGGCTCGGCGGCCGGCGGCTTCTTCTTCGCCTGCCGCATCATGTGCCGCCAGGCGAAGATCGGGGTGGCGGTGATCAGCATGGCGAAGGTCGCCCAGATCACCATCGCGGGGTGGGAGTTGCCGTAGACGAAGCCGGCCGCGATCGACCCGCCGAAGATCAGGATGAAGTACCAGTGGTAGCGGAAGGTCCCGAACCAGCGGTCAGGGCTGGCCGAGTCGCCCTTGGGGGTCACGACGAACTTGCTCTTGCGGCGCAGCACGGAGTCGATCAGCGCCTTGGCGTACAGCGGCGCGGACAGCGCGGACATCACCATGCCGGCCACACCGCCGGAGCCCTCCGGCTCGTGCGGCGAGACGTTGTGGCGGCGGTTCCAGACGTAGAGGCCGATCTGGAGCGCGGAGGCGTTGCCGTAGAGCATCAGCCAGATGGTGGGGTCGATGTTCACACCCGAGGCACCGAGGCCCAGGAACAGGCAGCAGCTCAGGGCCGCGAGGATCCAGTTCAGGGCGGACATCGGGTAGAAGATGATCATCATCGTGTAGTTGAAGAGCTTGCTCGGCGGCAGCGAGTACCAGCCCTTCCAGTACTGCTTGAGGATCGTCTCGTACGTCCCGCGCGACCAGCGCATCTGCTGGGTGAAGAAGTCCGTCCAGGCGCTCGGGCCCTCGCCGACCGCGAGCACGTCCGGGGTGTAGACCGAGCGCCACTTCTTGCCCGTCGCCGGGTTCTTGTGGCGGTGGATCTCGAAGCCGGTGGCCATGTCCTCGGTGATCGAGTCGTACAGCCCGCCGATCTGCTTCAGCGCCTTGATCCGTACGGCGTTGGAGGTGCCCACGAACATCGGGGCGCCGTAGCGGTTGCCGGCGCGCTGGATCAGGGCGTGGAAGAGGAACTGCTGGGACTCGGCGGCCTTGGTGACGAAGTTGTCGTAGTTGCCGTAGACCTGCGGGCCGATGACGAAGCCGACGTTCGGGTCGCGGAAGAAGCCGAGCATGCGCTCCAGGTAGTTGGGGAGCGGCACGTGGTCGGTGTCGACGGAGGCGAAGAAGTCGTAGTCGTCGCCGTGGGCGTCCAGCCAGGCGTTGTAGTTGCCGTGCTTGGTCTTGGCGCGGTGCGGGCCGGTGGGCTGGTTCCACTTCGCGATGCCCTTGCGGGAGAAGTGGTGCACGCCGAGCCGGGCGCAGACCTCCTTGACCTCCGGGTCGTCGCCCTCGTCGAGCAGCCAGATGTGCAGCAGGCCCCGGTGGCGCAGCTTGACCGCGGCCTCCAGGGTCTTCGTCACCATCTCCAGCGGCTCCTTGCCGGGCACGAAGGAGGTCAGGAACGCCACTCTCGTGCCGGTCTCGGGCACCACCGGGATCGGGTCGCGGGCGACCAGGGTGGCGTGCGCGTTGGACAGCACGTTCATGCAGCGGAAGAACTCGATCAGACCGATCGAGACGAGCATCACGATGTCGAGCGCCGGCAGGAAGTCGTACTCGACGTAGTCGCGTTCGGTCCAGTGCTCGGGCTGGAGCAGCCAGGCCAGCAGCACCAGCGAGAGCAGCGGCGCGGCGGCGAGCATCAGGGCGACGCGGATGCGGTGCGGCTCCTGCGAGATCAGGGAGCGGTACTGCACCCGGTACGGCTTTCCCGGATCGGGCTGGGTGAGGGGACCGGCCAGCCGGCTGTAGTGCTCGTAGTCGTACTTCGGAAGCGTCTTCTTGATGCGTCTGAACGCTCCGGTCCGATGCGTAGGCACTCTGAGCTGAGTGGTCTGTGACGGGTCGGAGTTCTGCCGGGCGCCCGTCGGCGTCGACGTCATGAGTCATCCCCCCACACGCAGGTCACCACGTGTATGTCGGTTCCTTCGTCTGCTTAGGTCCCCCTCGACCTTCACCAGACGTATCAGTGGTGGGCCACAGTCACCACATCTTCCACTTCATAGACATGGAAACGCGACCTTCCGGTTGCATGATGCCCCCCTCGGCATCCGTTCCTTGACGGGGCCCCTCTCCCCGCTATCGGACAACCGGCTCCTTGCCCCCCAACTGCCGCGAATCCGCGGCGGCTTGAAGGACCAGGGTTCTACGGTGTTCCGCATGATCGCAAGATGCGAAACGCGGTGTTTACCGGTCATACGCGTTCATTGTGGCGCTTGTGGGGATCCCGTGTGGCTGTTGTTGATGTTTTCCCATACGGTCCACGCGCCGGCCCGGTTCAACTGGGCGGGTGAACGCCGACAGCCCCTCGTGCGGACGAGGGGCTGTGGTGTCGGTGCGCCGCCAGGGACTCGAACCCCGGACCCGCTGATTAAGAGTCAGCTGCTCTAACCAACTGAGCTAGCGGCGCCTGCTGACACCGAGAACTCTACCCGACCCGGAGGGGTGCTCCGGACCGCCAGGCCGGGCCGCTGCCGCCCGGTCCGCCCGGCCCCGGAATGGCCCTGTACATCATTCGGACCGTCAACATGCGCGTGCGGAAGACAGTTGAGAAACTGACAAATGTGTACAGGCGCGGATATTTCCACCTTGAGTGTGAGGGGAATCGCATGGAGACTCCGGTATTCGAGGAATTCGATCCCGCGAGCGACTGCGACTGCCCCGGATGCGTGCACCGGTACCGCGCCCCGTCGCCCTCCGCGGCCGGCCGTGCGGGCGGTGGGCCGGCCCACCGGACGGTGATCGTGGCGGCGGCCGCCGCGGCCCTCGGCGCCGCCCCCGCCGTACCGGCGCTCGCGGCTCCCCAGGCACCCGGCCGGCCGAGCGTTCCCGCAGGTGAGGAGCCTGAGACCCCACAGGGGAGCAAGACCCCGCTGCACGGCCCGAGCGGCACCGCGGCCGAGCCGGCCGAGCAGCCCGGGACCACCCGCGCGGAGATCATCAAGCGGGCCAAGACCTGGGTCGAGGCGAAAGTGCCGTACAGCATGACCCGGTACTGGTCGGACGGATACCGGCAGGACTGCTCGGGATTCGTCTCGATGGCCTGGAACCTGCCCGGGAACGAATGGACGGGCAGCCTCGGCCGGCACGGAATCCGTATCCCCAAGGAGGAGCTGCAACCCGGCGACATGCTGCTCTTCCACAATCCGGCGGACCCCCAGAAGGGCTCGCACGTCACCATCTTCGGCGGCTGGACCGACTACACCCACACCTACTACATCGCCTACGAGGCGACCCGCCCGTACGCCCGCAAGCAGGCCACCCCCTACGCCTACTGGAGCCATTCCGGCCAGTACGTCGCCTACCGCTACAAGGGGCTCGCGGGTGGTGGTGCGGGTGGTACGGGCGGTACGGCGGGGTCGCTGCCGGACACCGCCGAGCCGGACGCGGACGCCTATCCCGGCCGGGGCCGCTTCGGGCCCGGGGCCAACAACCAGTACGTCACCCGGCTGGGCCGCATGCTCGTCGAACGCGGGGCCGGCCGGTACTACTCCGTGGGCCCCGGTCCTCGCTGGTCGGACGCGGACCGCCGGGCCACCCAGGCCTTCCAGCAGGCGCAGGGGTGGAGGGGCCGGGACGCCGACGGGCTGCCGGGGCCGCAGACCTGGGCGCTGCTGGTCACGGGCGGGGGCAAGGACATCCGGGCGGGGGCGGCCGGACCGCCGGCACCGTCCCCGGCGAAACCGGCTCCGCCCCAAGCGAAGCCCGAGCCGTCCCCGGCGAAGCCCGCATTTCCCGGGCGGGCGCAGTTCCGGCCGGGGGCGAACAACGCCCACGTCACGCTGCTCGGGAAGCAGCTCGTGAAGAAAGGGTTCGGCAAGTACTACACGACCGGTCCGGGACCGCGCTGGGGCGAGGCGGACCGCCGGAACGTCGAGGCCTTCCAACGCGCCCAGGGGTGGCGGGGCGGCGCGGCGGACGGCTATCCGGGACCGGAGACCTGGCGGCGGCTGTTCGCGTAACGGCCCTCGCATCCCCTGTTGTGACGCATCTGGCGCGGAGGCTGGAGGCACGCATGAGCACGACCACTTCTTCTTCGTCTTCTTCGACCCCGGAACCCGAAGGTCCCCGGCCCGGCCGGCTCTCTTCTTTCCCGTCTTCTCCGACATCGGAGTCGGACGGCCCGCGGCCCGCCCGGCTCATTCAGAACGAGGCGACCACCGAGATCCCCGTCCACCTGCTGTTCCGGGACGACCCCGTGCCGGTGGCCGTGCCGGTCGGGCCCGCCGTCGTGGCGCGTCGGGAGGGGACGGGGGAGCCGCCGCGGCTGCGCCGTCCGGCGGCGGCGAAGCCGCGCCCGGTGCCGGAGGTCGACCCGGAGCTGGCGGAGCGGCCCGCGCGGGTGCTGCCCGGGGCGGCCGGGGTGTTCGCCGGGGCCTGCGGGGCGGCCGGTTGCGCGGTCACCTCGTGGTGGGCCGGTGTGCTGCCGCCGCTCGCGGTGGAGGCGCTCGGGCTGCCGTCGGCCGCGGCGGCGGGCCTGGGCCCCGTGCAGTGGGCGGCGTATGCCGGGGCCGGGGCGCTCGGTCTGGTCGGCTTCGGCGGGCTGGCCCGCGGCCGGACCGGCCGGGCCTGGGTGCTCGGGCTGTTCGGCCGCTACCGGGGCACGGTCCGCCGGACCGGCCTGATGTGGGTCAACCCGCTGCTGCTGCGCCGCCGGGTCGACGTACGGCTGCGGCACTGGCGCAGTGAACCGCTGGCGGCCGCCGACGGCAGCGGGGTCGCGCTGCGGGTGGTGGTGCTGGTGGTGTGGCGGGTGCGGGACACCGCGCGGGCCACGCTGGGCGTCGAGGACCACGAGGCATATCTGCGCGAGTGCGTCGAGGCGGCGCTGGCCCGGGTGCCGGTGGAGCCGCCGGGCGGGGCGAAGGGCTCGGCGGAGGCGGCCGGGGAGACGCTGACCCGGCTGGTGGCGGCGGACACGGCACCGGTGGGCCTTGAGGTGTTCTCGGTACGGCCGGTGCGGGTGGAGTACGCCCCCGAGGTCGCCGCCGCGATGCACCGCCGCCGGATCGCCGCGCTGGACGCGCGGCACCGGGCGAGCGTGCTCACCTCGGTGGTCGACTCGGTGGAGGACACGGTGACGCGGCTGACCATGCGCGGGCTGGTCGAGCTCGACGACTACGAGCGCAAGGCGCTGGTGAAGGACCTGACGGTGGCGTTCTGCGCGGGGCGCGGGGAAACGGGGTCGTGATTGGTATGGACATGTTCAAGTCATAGTCCTACTCTCAGACTTGGTCTAGACCTACCTGCACAGCTCACTGAACCTCCCCACGTTCTCCAGGAGCGGCAGCATGCGCAGAAAGACCAAGTTGTCTGCCGCCGTGGTCGGACTCGCCACCACCGGAGCCCTCGTGCTCTCCTCCGGTGGAGCCAGCGGCCACGGCTACACCGACCTCCCCATCAGCAGGCAGAAGCTCTGCCAGAACGGCACCGTCACCAACTGCGGCCCGATCCAGTGGGAACCGCAGAGCGTCGAGGGCCCGAAGGGCTTCCCGGGCTCCGGCCCGGCCGACGGACAGATATGCAACGCGGGGCTGGGCCAGTTCAGGCAGCTCAGCGCGCCCCGCACCCCGTCCGGCGGCACCTGGCCGGCCACCAGGGTGACCGGCGGCCAGAGCTACACCTTCCGCTGGCAGTTCACCGCCATGCACGCCACGACCGACTTCAAGTACTACGTCACCAAGCCGGGCTGGAACCAGAACCACAACCTCGCCCGCTCCGACCTCAACCTCACCCCCTTCCTGACCGTGCCCTACGGCGGCCAGCGCCCGCCGTCGACGCTCTCGCACAGCGGCAGGCTGCCGTCCGGGCTCAGCGGACGACACGTGATCCTCGCGGTGTGGACGATCGCCGACACGGGCAACGCCTTCTACGCCTGCTCGGACGTCACGTTCTGAGCCTTCCCTGAGCAAGTCCGGCCCGCCCTGGGGGTACATTCCCTGCACCACGCGCGCCCGGGGCGGCGTTCGGAACTCGGGGGAACCACATGGAAGTCTTCTTCTACATCGTGCCGTCGCTGATGATCGCCTTCGCGCTGCTCGGCGCCGCGAGCATGATCCGCCGCTCCCGGCGGGTCAGCCGGGCCTGGAGCAGCGGGCTCACCGCCGAGGCGCGCTGTCTGCGCATGTACACGACGGCCAGCGGGGGCGGCGACACCATGGTGCGCACGACCCTGCACCACGTCTACGAGTTCACCACGCGCGAGGGCCGCACCGTCCGCTTCGAGGAGCAGAACGGTCCGGCGACCACGGTCGAGGGCGACATCGTCACCGTCCACTACCTGGCCGACCGCCCCGAGCAGGCCACGGCCCACGCGCCGGCCCGGGGCAGGCTAGCCGCGGAGTCGGGCTGCGTGCTGGCCTTCCTCGGCGTCTTCATCGCCTTCTGCGTCGGCTTCATGGTCGTGGTCCACCTCGGGTTCGAGCTGGGCGAGGAGTTCATGCCGTAGCCGGCATGGGCTGCGCCGGGAGCGACTGCCTCCTGTCGCGGCCTCCACATCTGACGGTCCGTCAATTACCCTGCGGGCGCATGGAGTCCACGACCGTCGCGGAACTCGTACAGGCCCGCTGGGGTGACCACCGGGCGGGCCTGTGGTTCGAGGGGCGCACCCTCACCCATCACCAGGTGGCGGCGGGCGCCGCGGCCCGGGCGGCGCTGCTGGCCGACCTGCTGCCGGCGGGCTCCGAGCCGCATGTCGGGGTCCTGCTCGACAACACCCCGGAGTACCCGCTGTGGCTGGGGGCGGCGGCCCTCGCCCGTGCCGCCGTGGCCGGGATCAACCCCACCCGACGCGGCCCGGAACTGGCCCGCGACATCCTGCACACCGAGTGCCGGATCCTGGTCACCGAACCGGCCCACCTCCCGCTGCTGACCGGCCTCGATCTGCCCGGCGTCCGCCTGCTGCTGACCGGCTCCGAGGAGTACGACAGCCTCCTCGCGCCCTACGCCGACGCCCGGCCGGACGCCTCCCGGGCCGACCCGCACGACCGGCTGCTGCTGTACTTCACGTCCGGCTCGACCGGCGCCCCCAAGGCCGCGATCTGCACCCAGGGGCGGCTGGCCGCCGCCGGACGGGCGCTGGCCGGGCAGTTCGACGTCCGGCCCGGCGACGTGCACTACGTCTGCATGCCGATGTTCCACGGCAACGCCGTCATCGCCGACTGGGCTCCCGCCCTCGCGGCCGGGGCGGGGGTCGCGCTGCGGCGGCGGTTCTCGGCCTCCGGGTTCCTGGCGGACGTACGGGCCTGCCGGGCGACGTACTTCACCTATGTGGGCCGGGCGATCCAGTACGTCCTGGCTACCGAGGAGCGTCCCGACGACCGGGACAACCCGCTGCGCGTCGGCTTCGGCACCGAGGCGGGGGCGGCGGACGCGGCGGCCTTCGAACGGCGGTTCGGGGTGCGGCTGGTGGAGGGGTACGGGTCCTCCGAGGGCGGCGCGGCCGTGCAGTGGTCGCCGGGGACACCGGCCGGGGCGGTGGGGCGGGCGGCGCCCGGTCTCGTCGTACTCGATCCGGAGACGGGGGAGGAGCGGCCGCCGGCGGTGTTCGACGCGGGCGGGCGGCTGCTGAACGGGGACGAGGCGATCGGGGAGCTGGTGAACCGGGGGCCGAACCCCTTCGAGGGCTACTGGCGCAACCCCGAGGCGGAGGCCGAGCGGCGCCGGGACGGGGCGTACTGGACCGGCGACCTCTTCTGCCGGGACGCGGACGGCTACCTCTACTTCGCCGGGCGGGCCGACGACCGGCTGCGCGTGGACGGGGAGAACCTGGCCGCCGCGATGATCGAGAACATCCTCGCCCGGTACGAGGGGGTCGACTCCGTCGCCGTCTATCCGGTGCCGGATCCGGTGACCGGGGACCAGGTGATGGCGGCGATCGCGGGTACGTTCGAGCCGGCGGCCTTCGCCCGCTTCCTGGCCGCCCAGCCCGACCTCGGTACGAAGATGGCGCCCCGGTTCGTCCGGGTGCTGGAGCGGATGCCGGTCACCGCGACGAACAAGATCCACCGGGCCCTGCTGCGACGCGAGGGCGTGCACTGCACAGATCCGGTGTGGTGGCGCCCGCCGGGCGAGCCGGCCTACCGGCGGTTGACCTCGGAGGACGCGGAAGGGCCCCTCGTTTCCCCGAGGAACGCTTTCTCATGGGCGAAGGCCCCCCGCGTCGGCGAGGGGCCTTCTTCTGTGCGCCGCCAGGGACTCGAACCCCGGACCCGCTGATGCTGCATTTCCCGGGGGGTAACCCCCGGACCCCCAGCCGCGTCGGCGGTGTCGGGGGGCGTCTTCTTCATGGCGAAGGCCCCCCGCACTGGCGAGGGGCCTTCTTCTGTGCGCCGCCAGGGACTCGAACCCCGGACCCGCTGATTAAGAGTCAGCTGCTCTAACCAACTGAGCTAGCGGCGCATGACTCTCGCCAGGACGCTTTCGCGGCTGGCGACAGAGAAAATACTACCTGGTCCGGCGGGGTGCTTCCGACCAACGCCAGGTGGACGTACCGAGGGGTGCGGGGCACTGCGCGATCAGCCCCCCGCGGCCCGCGGACGAAAAGCAACCTAGATCGCCAGCGACAACAGCACCGGCGCCGCGTTCCGGTTCAGCGTGTCCGCCGCCTGCCGGAGGCGATGCGCGTGTTCCACCGGCAGGGACAGGGCCAGGCAGCCGACGGAGGAGCCCGCGGTGATGGGGACGGCCGCGCAGACCGTGCCCACCGCGTACTCCTGGAGGTCCAGGACCGGCACGGTGGCCGGCTGGGACTCCAGTCGGGACAGCAGCAGCCGGTCGCTGGTGATGGTCCGCGAGGTGAGGCGGGCCATCTTGTGCCGGGAGAGATGGTCCCGGCGGCCGTTGTGGTCGAGCTGGGTGAGCAGGCTCTTGCCCACGGCCGTGGCGTGGGCGGAGAAGCGGAAGTCCACCCACTCGTTCACCGCCGGGGTGTCCGGCCCGTCGGCGTACTGCGTGACCTTCACCTCGCCGTCGACGTACCGGCTGATGTAGACGGCCGCGCCGACGGAGTCGCGCAGCCGGTCCAGGGTGCGCTGGAGCTTCTCGCGCAGCGCGTCCTCGCGGTCGTGCGCGGAGCCGAGGCGGGTCAGTGCCTCGCCCGTCACGTACGCGCCGTCGGTGACCTGCTCGACGTAGCCCTCGCGGCGCAGCATCCTCAGCAGCGTGGTCAGGCGCTCCGGATTGAGGGCGGTGTGCCGTGCGAGTTCGACGTCGGTGATTCCTGCGGTGTGCCGCGCCACCGTCTCCAGGACGCGCAGGGCGTCCTGGGCCGAGTGGTACGGCGCGGTCGGCTCGTGCTTCAGCGCCACGGTTTCCCCCTGCGCTCGCTCAGTCGCACTAGTAACGGTGCCGTGATCCGGTCAGCGAATCCCCTCCACGATAACCGGCAAACGGCCTGTAGCGAGCGGCTGTTGACGAGATTGTGCCGCCCTCAACAGCGGCGCTGACACTCTGGCATATGCCAGAGTCACGACCCAGCCGTTGGACCTCCCGTGTTGGCTCCCTCACATGTCGTAGTCGGGGCACCCCTCAGAGCACCGCGCTGAGGAATTCCCGCGTCCGGTCCTGCTCGGGATCGCTGAAGATCTTCTCCGGCGCCCCGGCCTCGATGACGCGTCCGGAGTCGAACATCAGCACCTGGTCCGAGATGTCCCGGGCGAAGTTCATCTCGTGGGTCACGCAGAGCATGGTGATGTCGGTGGACCGGGCGATGTCCCTGAGCACGTCCAGCACGCCCGCGACCAGCTCCGGGTCCAGCGCCGAGGTCACCTCGTCCAGCAGCAGCACCTGCGGCCGCATCGCCAGCGCCCGGGCGATCGCCACCCGCTGCTGCTGCCCGCCGGACAACTGGGCCGGGTGCTTGTCGACCTGGTCGGTCAGCCCCACCAGCTCCAGCAGCCCCCGGGCCCGCTCCTCGGCCTCGTCCTTCGACATGCCGAGCACGGTCACCGGGGCCTCGGTGATGTTTCTCAGGACGGTCATGTTCGGGAACAGGTTGAACTGCTGGAACACCATCCCGATCTTCTTGCGGACCTCGCGCACCTGCTTCTCCGGCGCCGGGAACAGCCGCTCCCCGTCGACGGTGATCGTGCCCTCGTCGGGCTTGGTCAGCGTCATCAGCAGCCGGAGGATCGTGGTCTTGCCCGATCCGGACGGCCCGATGAGCGTGACGTGCTTGCCGGCGTCGACGGAGAAGTCGAGGTGGTCGAGGACGGTGTGGTCGCCGAACCGCTTGGTGACCTGCTCCAGCCGGATCAGCTCACCGCCCGGGCGCTTGTCGGAAGGGTTCATGTCGGGACTGTGCTGGGTGTCAGTGGACAAGGCGTCGCTCCAGGGCTCGCAGGAGAAGGGAGGCCAGATAGGAAATGACGATGAAGGCCACGCCGATCACCGTCACGGGCTCGGTGTACTGGAAGTGCTCCTGGGAGAACAGCCGCGCCTGGCCGAGCATCTCGAGCACGGTGATCGCCATCAGCAGCGGCGTGTCCTTGAGCATCGCGATCACGTAGTTGCCGAGGGCGGGGACCACCCGGCGGACCGCCTGCGGCAGGATCACCGCGGTCCAGGTCCGCCGCAGCGGCAGGTTCAACGCCGTGGCGGCCTCCCACTGGCCGACCGGCACCGCCTCGATACCGGCCCGGTAGACCTGCATCGTGTACGTCGAGTAGTGCAGCCCGATCGCGAAGACGCCGGTGGTCAGCGCGGAGAAGGTCAGGCCCCACTCGGGCAGGACGTAGAAGAGGAAGAACAGCTGCACCAGCAGCGGGGTGTTGCGCACGAACTCGGTGACCGCGCCCACCGGCCAGGTCACCCACCGGGTCGGCACGCGCATCAGCAGCGCCCACACCAGGCCGAGCGCGAAGGAGATCAGCGATCCGAGGACGAGGGCCTGCAGGGTGACCCACAGCCCGTCCCAGAACTGCGGCATGAAGTCGGCGACGGCTTGCCAGTCCCACGTCACTTCACACCACCTCCGACCGGCTCGGGCATGACGGCCTTCTTCTCCGGCCGCTTCCCGACGCCCGCCTTCAGCTTCTTCTCAAGCCCCCGCATCACCCGGGTGAGCAGGAAGGCGATCACGAAGTAGATGAGCAGGAGGTACGTGTAGATCTCCGCGCTCTCCTGAAGCGCGAGGCGCACCAGGTTGCCGCTGAACGCCAGGTCGCCCATGCCCATGATCGACACCAGTGCGGTGCCCTTGAGCAGCTCGATCAGCAGGTTGGAGAACGGCGGGATCATCTCCGGCACCGCCTGCGGCAGCAGGATCAGCCGCATCCGCTGCCAGGGCGTGAAGCTGAGGGCGATGCCGCCCTCCTTCTGCGCCGGATCGACCGCGGTCAGCGCGCCGCGCACGATCTCCGAGCCGTACGCGCCGTAGGTGAGGCCGAGCGCCAGCGTGCCCGCCCACATCGGCACCAACTGCCAGCCGAGGGCGGTGGGCATCACGAAGAACACCCAGAAGATCATCACCAGCGCGGAGGTCCCGCGGAACACCTCGGTGTAGAAGCCCGCGAGGAAGCGGACGATCCACAGCCGGTGGGTGCGGGCGATGCCGACCACGAAGGCGACGGCGCCGGCCAGCAGCGCGCTGAACACGAGCAGCTGGAGGGTGACCCAGACGCCCTTGAGTACGAGTTCCCAGAGTCCCGCAGTCATCTGCCGCACAGCTCCTTCGCGGTCAGATCGGTCATCTCCGCCTCCGTGAATCCGAACGGCTTGAGGATGCGCAGCAGTTCGCCGCTCTTCTTCAGCTTGTGCAGCTCGACGTTGAAGGCGTCCCGCAGCTTCGTCTCGGTCGGCCGGAACGCGAAGGCGCCGCCGTCGACATGCGGCTTGCCGCCGACGATCGGCTTGAAGGGCTCCGTCGCCTCGGCCTTGTTCGACTTCTTCACCACCTCACGGGTGGTGATCGCCGTCCCCGCGAACACGTCGGCCCGTCCGGCCTCGACCGCGTTCAGCCCCGCGACCTGGTCCGGAACGATGAGGATGTCGCCCCGCGGGTACCCGGCCTCGACCGCGTACTGAATCTCGGCATAACCGGTTCCGGTGGCGAACTTCGCCTTCTTCTCGACGACGTCCTGATAGTTGTGCAGGCCCTTCGGATTGCCCTTGCGGACGATGAACGAGTCGAGCATCTGGTAATCGGGATCGGCGAAGATGACCTGCTCGCAGCGGTCGGGATTGACGTACATCCCGGCCGCCACGACATCGAACTGCTGGGAATTCAGCCCGGGGATCAGCGAGCCGAACTCCGTCGGCACCGGCTGTACCCGGTCCACCCCCAGCCGCTTGAAGATCACTTTGGCCAGTTCGGGTGCCTCGCCGGTCAGCTCGCCGTCCGTGTTGATGTACCCGAACGGGATCTCACCCGCGATCCCGAGCCGTACGACACCTGCCGCCCGCAGTCGTTCCAGCAGGTCACCGCCGTCCTCGGAGGAGGCGGTGGCCACCCGCGAGCAGCCGGCCGCGCCCAGCGCGCCGAGCGCCGCCACCCCCGCGAGCAGCGATCGGCGTGTGGTTCCGGATGTGTGTGCGCCATGTTCCAGTGGTGGAGCCATGGCGGCGCGGCTACCCGGGACCATGCGATGTATGCACCCTGGATTGCATGACTGATCGGTTCATCGAGGTGTCACTGCTCAAACGGGACGTCCACTGCACGGCGAAACTCCTGGACGACCGCGCACCGATCACCTGCGCGGCCGTCTGGAACGCCCTCCCGCTGAGCGGCGACGTCTACCACGCCAAATACGCCCGCAACGAGATCTACGCCCTCTTCCCGCCGTTCGCGAAATCGGAGCCACCCCTGGAAAATCCGACAGTTACCCCGATCCCCGGAGATCTCTGTTATTTCGCCTTCGCGGGTGCGGAGCTGGGCACCAAGGCCTACGGCTACGACCGCGAGGTCCGCGCCGGCACCACCCTGGTCGACCTGGCCCTGTTCTACGAGCGCAACAACCTCCTGCTCAACGGCGACGTGGGCTGGGTGCCCGGCATCGTCTGGGGCCAGGTCGTCGAGGGCCTGACGGAGATGGCGGACGCCTGCAACGACCTGTGGCGCTCGGGCGCCGCGGGGGAGACGCTCAGCTTCCGTCGGACATGAGCGCGTGGGCCGCCCGCAGCACCAGCTCGTCCCGGTGCCGGGCGGCCACGATCTGCAGGCCCACCGGAAGACCGTCCCCGTCCCGGCCGACGGGGACGGTCGCGGCCGGCTGCTGCGTCATGTTGAAGGGGTACGTGAACGGCGTCCACCCCGTCCAGCGCCGGTGCCCCGAGCCCTTGGGCACCTCGGCGCCCGCCTCGAACGCAGTGAGGGGCAGGGTGGGGGTGACCAGCAGGTCGTAGGAGTCGTGGAAGCGGCCCATCCGGCGGCCGAGTTCCATGCGTACGTCGACCGCGGCGAGGTAGTCGAGGGCGCTGTACCGGGCACCCAGGCCGCAGATCTCCCGCAGGCCCGGGTCGAGCAACTCCCGCTGGTGCGGCCCCAGATGCTGGACGACCCGGGCCGCCCCGCTGAACCACAGGGTGTGGAAGGCCTCCACCGGGTCGGCGAAGTCGGGGTCGGTCTCCTCGACGTACGCGCCGAGCCCCGCGAGCCGCTCCACCGCCCGCCGCACCGCGGACGCCACCGCCGGACGCACCGCCACCTGGCCGCCCAGCGAGGGCGAGTACGCCACCCGCAGGCCGTGCACCCCGCCGGACAGCCCCGCCGCGAAGGAGCCCGGCGGCGGCCCGAGCGCCGACCAGTCGCGGGAGTCGGGCACCCCGATGACGTCCATCAGCAGCGCCGCGTCGGCCGCGTCCCGGGTCATCGGGCCCACGTGCGCCAGCGTCCCGAACGCGCTCGCCGGATACAGCGGCACCCTGCCGTACGTGGGCTTCAGCGCGAAGATGCCGCAGAAGGCCGCCGGGATGCGGACACTGCCGCCGCCGTCCGTGCCGAGGGCCAGCGGGCCCGCACCGAGCGCCACGGCCGCCGCGGCGCCGCCGCTGGAGCCGCCCGCGGTGCGCGTCGGATCGTGCGGGTGGCGGGTGACGCCGGTCAGCGGCGAGTCCGTCACGCCCTTCCAGCCGAACTCCGGGGTGGTGGTCTTGCCGAGGAAGACGGCGCCGTGCGCCCGCAGCCGGGCGACGGAGGGCGCGTCCTCGTCCCAACTGCCTTTCTCGGAGATGGTTTTCGAGCCCTTGAGGGTGGGCTCCCCGCGCATCAGCAGGATGTCCTTCACCGTGACCGGAACCCCGTCCAGCAGCCCGGCCGGCTCCCCGCGCCGCCACCGCTCGGCCGAGGCCGCCGCCTGTTCGAGCGCCCGCTCCGCGGTGATCCGCACGAACGCGTTCACCTCCGGCTGGATCCGCTCGGCCCGCTCCAGCGCCGCGCGGGTGGCGTCCACCGGACTGAACGCGCCCGTGCGGTAGCCCTCGAGGAGTCGTACGGCGGTCAGTGCGGTGAGGTCGGTCATCCATCCTCCAGCCGTGGGGAGTTCAGCGTCCCGGTCCGTGGGGAGTTCAGCGTCCCGGTACATACCCGCGTTGCTTGTCGACCACGTTCGGCAGCGTCCGGCCCGCCTCCCACCGCCCGAACAGGTCCACGAACTGCACGGCGAGCTCGTCCCGCCAGCCGACCGTGTCGCCGCTCATGTGCGGGGACACGATCAGCCCCGGCAGCCCCCACAACGGGCTGTCGGGGCCGAGGGGTTCACGCTCGAACACATCCAGCGCGGCCCCCGCGATCCACCGCCGCGACAGCGCCTGGACGAGCGCCTCCTCCACGACGAGCTGCCCGCGGCCGACGTTGATGAAGCGCGCGGAGGGCTGCATCATGCCGAACCGGCGGGCGTCGAACATGCCGTGCGTCTGCTCGGTGAGCGGCGCGGCGGCGATCACCCAGTCGGCGCGGGCGATCAGCCGGTCCAGGTCGTCGGGGCCGTGGATGCCGGTACGCGGCACGCGGCCGACGAGCGCGCAGGTGACGCCGAGGGCCTTGAGCGTGCGGACGATCGCCCGCCCGATGGGTCCGGCGCCGACCACGCAGGCCCGGGTGCCGGCGAGCCGCTGCGACTCGCGGTGCTGCCAGGTCCGGGCGCCCTGCAACTCCAGGGTCCGCGGCAGATCCTTGGCCATCGCCAGGACGAGAGCGGCGACGTACTCGGCGATGGGCTCGTCGAAGACACCGCGGGCGTTGGTGACGACCGTGTCGGAGGCGGCCAGCTCGGGGCACATGAGGTGGTCGACACCCGCGCTCGCGGTGTGCACCCAGCGCGGCCGGGGCCCCTCCCCGGGCCAGGCGCGGCGGACGGCGTGGGAGGTGAAGTCCCAGACGAGCAGGACATCGGCGTACGGCAGTCTGCGCGCCAGCGTCGACTCGTCCGCGTGCTCGATGCGGGCGCGACCGGTGAGACGCCCGAGGCGGGGGAGGGGGTCGGCGTCCAGGACGAGCAGGGTGGGCAGGGTCATCGACAGCCGTTCCTCCGGGCCGGGGCCGGGCGTCTGACATGCACGGATTGACCACGCTCGCACCCGAATCTACCTTCGTCAACACGGACGCCTGCACCGTCCGCAGTTCCCATATCTCTGCGTGAGGGCGGTGCCTGCGATGGACGTGTCTTTCCTCGGCGGACCGCGCCCACAGCGCGGCATCGGAGTCGTCGCCCCTTTCGACTTCGCCCTCGACCGCGAGCTGTGGCGCTGGGTCCCCGACGAGATCTCCCTGCACCTGACGCGCACCCCGTACGTCCCGGTCGAGGTCAGCCTGGACCTGGCCCGGCTGGTCAGCGAGCACGAGACGCTGGAGGACGGCGTCCGCACCCTCACCGCGATCGCCCCCGAGGTCGTCGCCTACGCCTGCACCTCGGGCAGCTTCGTCGGCGGAGTCGCGGGCGAGCGGGCGATGTGCGAGGCGATGACCCGGGCGGGCGCGGTACCCGCCCTCACCACCTCGGGCGCGCTGCTCCAGGCGCTGGCCGACCTCGGCGCACGCCGGGTGGCGCTGGTGACCCCGTACACGATGTCGGTGACGGCGGCGCTGGAGGAGTACGTCGCCCAGGCGGGCGTCAGGGTGACGGGGTGTGCCTTCATGGGGCTGACGCGGCACATATGGAAGGTGCCCTACCGCGATGTGGTGGACATGGCGCACCGGGCGGTACGGGCCGGCACGGACTGCCTGTTCATCAGCTGCACCAACCTGCCGACGTACGACGTGATCCCGCAACTGGAGGCGGAGCTGCGCATGCCGGTGCTCTCCGCCAACCAAGTGACGATGTGGGCGGCGCTGCGCCGGCTGGGTACCCGGGCGGTGGGGCCGTACCAGGCGCTGATCGATCCGGCGGCGCGTGGCGGCCGCCCCGTACTCCCCGACGTGCAACAGCAGCAGGAAGGCTCGACATGACCGCACTCGGATTCCTCTACCCGGGCCACTCCGCCGAGGACGACTATCCACGCATCGAGCAGCTACTGGGCAGCGACATCCGGGTGGACCTGGTGCACACGGACATCGGCGAGGACGCCCACCGGGTGGACGCCCTGCGCGAGATGGGCTCCCCGGAGCGGCTCGCGGCGGGCGTGGAGGAGCTGCGCCTGTCCGGCGCGGAGGCGGTGGTCTGGGCCTGCACCAGCGGCAGCTTCGTGCACGGCTGGGAGGGCGCCCAGGACCAGGTGCGCACGCTGGCCCGTACGGCCGGCATGCCCGCCTCCTCCACCTCCTTCGCCTTCGTCCACGCGGCCGCCGAGATCGGCACCCGCCGCGTGGCCGTCGGCGCGACCTACCCCGACGACGTGGCCGACCTCTTCGCGGACTTCCTCCGGGCGGGCGGCGTCGAGGTGGTCGGCGTACGCGGCTCCGGGATCATCACGGCGGCGGAGGTCGGGCGGTGGGGCGAGGAGGAGGTCTTCGCCCTGGCGAGGCAGGCGGACCACGAGGCCGCCCAGGCCCTCCTCCTCCCGGACACGGCCCTCCACACGGCGGCCCTGATCCCCGCCCTGGAGAAGGAACTGTCCAAGCCGGTCCTCACCGCCAACCAGGTCACGGTCTGGGAGGCCCTACGCCTCGCAGACCGCCGCGTCAACGCTCCCGCTCTGGGGGCGCTGTTCACGAGGGAACCGATCGTGCAGGCCTGACGGCGGCATTCCGCGGGCCGGTGGGGGCTGATCGCGCAGTTCCCCGCGCCCCTGACGCTCAGCCCGTCCGGCGTTTGAGCACGAGGCCGCGGCCCCAGGGTGCCGTTGTCGGCGCCGGTCGGTGCATCCAGCCCGTCCGGCGATTGAGGACGGGGTGGTGGCCGTCCCGAACCCCCACCCACCCGCGGGGGCGGCAGCCGTGGGTCCCTTGTCGGCGCCGGTCGGTGCATCCAGCCCGTCCGGCGTTTGAGGACGAGGCCGTTCAGGCCGAAGCGGGGGTCTGGGGGCGCAGCCCCCAGGGACGGGACGGGTAGGGGCGGCGGGGGCGAAAAAAACGCCCCTCCCACCCCGCACCCGGAATAAACCGGAGCCACCCTCCTGTTAAGCCCCCGGCAGGACACCGCACGGCACACCCCGCAGGAGGCAACCGGTGACAGACGAGATCCGGGGCACCACACACGGCACCGCCCCCACCCCCCTCTCCGTACTCGACCTGGTCACCGTAGGCTCCGGCACCACAGCCACCCAGGCCCTCCGCACCAGCGTCGACCTCGCCCGCCTCACGGAATCCCGCGGCTTCCACCGCTACTGGGTAGCCGAACACCACTCCATGCCGGGCGTAGCCTCCTCCTCCCCCGCCGTGATCCTCGCCCACCTCGCCGCCCACACCACCCGCATCCGCCTGGGCTCCGGCGGCGTCATGCTCCCCAACCACGCCCCCCTGGTCATCGCGGAGCAGTTCGGCACCCTGGAAGCCATGGCCCCCGGCCGCATCGACCTCGGCCTCGGCCGCGCCCCCGGCACGGACGGCGCCACCGCCGCCGCCCTCCGCCGCACGAACACCCTCAACGAGGGCGCCGACGACTTCCCCCAGCAACTCGCCGAACTCATCCGCTTCCTCGACGACGACTTCCCCGACGGCCACCCCTACCGCCGTATCCACGCGGTCCCGGGCCCCGTCCAGGCCACCTCCCCCGGCGGCGTCCAGTCCCCGCGCCGCCCGCCCGTCTGGCTCCTCGGCTCCTCCGGCTTCAGCGCCCGCCTGGCCGGCACCCTCGGCCTGCCCTTCGCCTTCGCGCACCACTTCTCCGCGCAGAACACCGTCCCGGCCCTGGACCTCTACCGGGAGTCCTTCCGCCCGTCGGCCGTCCTCGACGCCCCGTACGCCGTCATCGGCGTCTCCGCCCTCGCCACCGACGACGAGAAGGAGGCCCGCCGTCAGGTGCGGGCCGCCGCCCTCAGCATGGTCCGCCTGCGCACCGGCCGCCCCGGCCTCGTCCCCACCCCGGAGGAGGCGGAGGCGTACCCCTTCACCCCGATGGAGCGGGAGTTCGTCGACTCCTGGAACGCCAACGTCGTCCACGGCACCCCGGACGAGGTCCGCACCGGCCTCGACGACCTCCACAAGCGCACGGGCGCCGACGAGCTGATGATCACGAGCAACGCCCACACCGGATCCGTACGCCTCCGCTCGTACGAACTCATCGCCGACGCCTACGGGTTGCCGACCGCCGCCTGAACCCCCGGTGAGCGCAGCAGCTCGGAGATACGATCCGGCGGCACCGGACGGGAGTACAGCCACCCCTGCCCGGTGTCGCAGCCGATCCGCCGCAGCCGCGCGGCCTGCGCCGACGTCTCCACGCACTCCGCGGTGACGGTCAGCCCGAGCCGGTGGGCGAGCTGGATCATCGCCTCCACGACGACCTCGTCGGCCGGGTTGGGGGCGATGCCCTCACCGTCGTACTGGAACCCCTTGACGAAGGAGCCGTCCAGTTTCAGGACGGACACCGGCAGGCGGCTGAGGTAGGCCAGGTTCGAGTAGCCGGTGCCGAAGTCGTCGATCGCGATGCGCACGCCCATGTCGCTGAGGGCCTGGAGGGCCTGGAGCGGGCGGCCCCCCGAGCCCATCACCGCCGACTCGGTCAGCTCAAGCTGGAGCAGATGCGGAGCGAGCCCGGTCTCCGCCAGGGTCCTCGCCACGTCCGCCACCAGGTCGGAGTCCCAGACCTGACGGACCGCCACATTCACACTGACGAAGATCGGCGGCTCGTCGGGGTGCGCGAGCTGCCAGCGGCGTGCCTGCCGGCAGGCGGCGTCCAGCACCCACCGCCCGAGCGGCACGATCGAGCCGTCCTCCTCGGCCAGTCCGATGAACCGATTCGGCGTCAGCGTGCCGAACTGGGGGTGGTTCCAGCGCACCAGCGCCTCCACCCCGCGCACCCGGCCGTCCGCCATCCCCACCAGCGGCTGGTACTCCAGCACGAACTCCCCGCGCTCGATCGCCGGGCGGAGGGTGGAGGCCAGGGCCTGCCGGGTCATCCGGTGCGCGTTGCGCTCCGGGTCGAAGAGCGTCCAGCGGTCCTTGCCGTCGGCCTTCGCCCAGTACAGCGTCGTGTCGGCCGCCTGCATCAGAGCGGTGGGGCTCGTCCCGGCCGCGTGCCGCTCCACGACACCGATCGACGCCGACACCGACAGTCGGCGCCCGGAGATGTCGAAGGGGGCCTGGAGCGCCTTCAGGACCGACTCGGCCAGATCCGCCAACTGCTCGGTCCCGGTGGAGTCCTCGACCAGCAGCGCGAACTCGTCGCCGCCGAGCCTGGCCACCAGCGGTGCGCTCGCTCTCGCGTACCCGGCCTCCTCGGCGCACCGCGTCAGCCGCTCCGCCACGGAGGACAGCAGCCGGTCGCCCACCCGGTGCCCGAGGGTGTCGTTGACCGCCTTGAACCCGTCGAGGTCGAGATAGCACAGCCCGATCCGTCCGGTGCCGCTCAGTTCGTACGCCTCCGGCTCCAGCGCGGCCGACAGGCGTTCGAAGAACAGGGTGCGGTTGGGCAGCCGGGTCACCGGGTCGTGGTTCTGCAAGTGCCGCAGCCGGGCCTGGAGTTCACGGCGGGCGCTGATGTCGGTGACCGACAGCAGGACACCGCCCCGATCGTCGGCGCAGAGCGGCGCGATCGAGACCTGCACCCACAGGGAGTGCCCCTCGGGGTGCTTGAGCCGCCGGGTGCAGCGCAGTCTGGCCTGCCGGCCGCGGAGCATCTCGCGGTACGCGTGCCAGGTCCGGGCGTCCGAGGTGAGGTCGACCAGATCGGCGGCGGCGGTCCCGGCGAGCGCCTGCGCGGTGGAGCCGAGCAGCTCGCCGAGGGCGGAGTTGGCGCCGGTGATCAGGCCCTCGCGGTCGACGACGGCCATCGCGAGGGGGGCGGCGTGGAAGGCGGACCGGAAGGGCATCGGCAGCGGCCGGCCGTCGGGTCCGGTCCGCGCAGGAGACCCGACATCACTCTCTGTGACGGCCGGCCCGATGAGATCTGCCGCGGGCGCCGGCCCTTCGGAGGTTCCGCTCACCGCTCGCTCCCGCAGTGCACTCGCTTCTTCGGATGGGTCTCGTCGGGAGGCCGACCGACCGGGTGGCCGCCGGGCCGGGGCCGTGCAGGAAAGGGATCAGGACAGTACAGCAAAGGGTCAGGAAAGTGTGCCGATCATAGAGGCTGGTCCCGGACCCTTCCAGCCGCTCTCCAGTGTTCCGGAGTGCACCGCCCTTCTGGCAGATCGTTTCTGCCCGCGTGAGAACCGGTTTTGCGGACCACCGACCGCTTGTGACGGTCCGTGAGCGATTTCGGGGTGTCGTCCCACCGGTCCCTTGCCCTTTCGGCTCTCTCCTCACTCGTCCGGTGCAGGTAAACAGGGCATTGTCTGACAAACCACCACAGGCTGGTTGCGGTGTCCCGCGAACCGCTCCCGGAGGTCCACGTGCCGCGTCAGCTCCCGCTCACGGGACTCACCCGTGAGGCCTTCCAGGGACTCGGCCGAGGTGCCGCCAGAGGGCTGGACCGGTTGCGGGAGTGGCCCCGACTGCGCACCACCGCCGCCGTGTTCACCACCATGTCGGCGCTCGCCGCGACCTCCCTCCTCTCCGCCCCCTCGGTCGCCGAGCCGTTCTCGTCGCAGCCCTGCGCCCTGAAGCGCACCGAGGCCCACCACTCCGAGGGCCTCGACACCTGGAACACCGCCTATCCGCGCCCGGTCCGCTCGCTGGACGCCGTGATGGTCTTCCTGTCCTTCCCCGACTCGGTCCCGCTGACCAGCCCCGCCGAGCTGACCGCCGACCACTTCCCGGCCACCACCCGCTTCTTCGAACGTGCCTCCTACGGCAGGTTCACCCTGCGCCCGCATCCCCTCGCGGACTGGATCCGCATGCCGCGGCCGTCGACGGCGTACGCCATACAGCGTGACTGGAGCGCCCCGCACCGGGCCGCCTACCTGCGCGACGCCCTCGCCGCGGCCGACGGACAGGTCGACTTCTCCCGCTACGACGTCGTGTACTTCGTCGCGGACCCGGACGCGCCCGGCGTGGACTCCGACGCCACGAAGGTCGTCAACCTGGACACCCCGCTGCGGGCCGACGGCACGGACATCCGGCGGGTCGTCACCGTGTTCGAGAATCATCCGCCGGACCGGCTGGTCCTCGCCCACGAGACGGGGCACGTCTTCGATCTGCCGGACCTCTACCACCGTCCGGTGGACGGCCGGGGCGACTGGGACACCCACGTCGGCGACTGGGACCTGATGGGCAGCCAGTTCGGGATGGCCCCGGACCTGTTCGGCTGGCACAAGTGGAAACTCGGCTGGCTCCAGCCGCGCCAGGTGGCGTGCGTCCGGCAGCGGGGCGGCGCCCGGATCACCCTGGAGCCGCTCGGCGCGGGACCGGAGGCTCCGGCGCGCGGGACGGCCGGGGCGCCGGCCTTCGGCCTCGGCGGCGGCACCAAGCTCGCGGTGGTACGCACCGGCCCCGACAGCGCGCTCGCCTTCGAGGCACGCGGCCCGGTCGGCAACGACACGGCCGCCTGCCGACAGGGCATCCTCGTCTACCGCATCCGCAGCACCGCCGAGTCCGGCCGCGGCCCGGTCCAGGTGATCGACGCCCACCCCCACACCGAGGCCTGCTGGGAGCAGTCGGTCTACCCGCCCCTCGCGGACGCCCCGGTCGCCCTCGGCGAGAGCTTCACGGTCCCGGGGGAGGGCGTACGGGTGGATGTGGAGGGCCGGACACCGTCGGGGGCGTGGACGGTGCGGATCGCTACGGGGTGACTGGTCTTGGCCGCAGTCGGCAGCTCCCAGCCCCTGCGTCGGGGGTTGCTTCCTGAACGGTGAAAGGCCCCCCGCGCTTGCGGAGAGCCTTTCGTGTCTGTGCGCCGCCAGGGACTCGAACCCCGGACCCGCTGATGCTGCATTTCCCGGGGGGTAACCCCCGGACCCCCAGCCGCTCCTGCGTCGGGGGTTGCTTCCTGAACGGTGAAAGGCCCCCCGCGCTTGCGGAGAGCCTTTCGTGTCTGTGCGCCGCCAGGGACTCGAACCCCGGACCCGCTGATTAAGAGTCAGCTGCTCTAACCAACTGAGCTAGCGGCGCCTGCTGACGTCGTAGACCTTAGCACCCTGATCGGCGGGAGGAAAAATCGATATCCGCACGGCGGCGCGGGCCGCTCGTACGGCCGCCCACAGCAGGATCTCCGGGCCGGGCAGCCACGGGTGCCGGGTGTCCGGGGCGACGAGCCAGCGGGAGCCGGACGGGGCCGCGGCGGGGGCGCCGAGCGGGGTGGGGGCCGGTGCGGGGGCCGGGGGCGGTACGGTCACCGCGTCGCCGTTGCCGTGGCACAGCAGCGGTGGGATGTCGCCGGTGCGGCCGAACTCCTCCCAGCGCTGCAGCGAGGGCAGCCGCTGGGCGGTGCCCGGCGCGGCGAACAGCAGCATCCGCCCCCGGAACACCGCCACCGGGCCCGAGCCCGGCCCCTCGTCCCAGAGCCGGTCGAGCATCCGGCGGCCGAAGATCGTGGGTGCGCTCACCACGTCGAAGACCGAGCCGCAGGGCAGGACGACCGGGGCGTCCGGCCGCTCCTCCCAGAGGGCCAGCGTGTCGCGGGGGTACGCACTCGCCGAGGCCAGCCAGGCGGCTCCGTCCGGGGTGACGCCCGAGGCGTCGAGGCAGCTGCTCATGGCGACCAGATGTACCGGCCGTGAGCGCTCCGTCTCTGAGGGTTGCCGGAAATCGGGACAGCGACGGGTGGGAGGAGGTATCTTGCCCGCCTGGCATATGCCAGGCCCCGGGGCGCAGAGGCGCCGTCCTCACACGGGGTCGACGCGCTCCTGGCTCTCGCCCGCGCCCCGCAGCAGGTCCCTGCCGAACTCGACCATCTTCCTGGCGTAGTCCTCGGTCCACTCCGCCCGCGCGGCGATGTCCGTCGGCGTCAGCCGGTCGAAGCGGCGCGGATCGGCCAGCTGGGCGGCCGCGATGGCCTGGAACTCCACGGCCCGGTCGGTCGCCGCCCGGAACGCCAGCGTCAGCTCCGTCGCCCGCGCCAGCAACTGCCGGGGGTCGTCGATCGACTCCAGATCGAAGAAATGCTCCGGGTCGGCCGCGGCCTGGGCCGGCTCGAAGAGCAGGGGCGCGGGGCGTAGCCGCGGTTCGTTCCGACGCGGCGTGGGCTCCGCCATGTCTTCTCCTCCTCGTACGTCACGGATGACCCCCCCAACGGACCGGGCCACCGTCCATTGTCCCGCCCCCGCGCAAGGGGGCGTCGGGGCGCAGGTCAGGGGGCGTGTGCCCGGGCTAGGGATGGCGTCGGGCAGCCCGTCCGTCGGGCGGGTGTCCGGCGGACGGATCAGGGCCGCCACGGCACTCGGTGTTCCGTCCGTCGTGCCGGTACCGCGTGGTTGGCCTCCCAGCCGTCGGGGCTGTTTCTGTTGGCCGCCTCCGGCGGCGTGCCGGACTCCGTCCGGCGAGGGAGTGGCGTCGGGCAGCCCGTCTGTCGGGCGGGTGTCCGGCGGACGGATCAGGGCCGCCACGGCACTCGGTGTTCCGTCAGTCGTGCCAGTACCGCGTGGTTGGCCTCCCAGCCGTCGGGGAACTTCACCACCGTTCCCAGCTGGACCGGTTCCGTGGACGGGTAGTCGTCGAGGAGGTCGGTGACGCCGGCGCGGCAGATGACGATGCAGGCGTGGCGGTGCCGGGAGGCGAGCACGCACAGGCGGCCCGTCTCCAGGTGGAAGGCGGTGGCGTCGGGGCGGCCGGACAGCGGGTGCAGGACGACCGTCACGTCGTACTCCCGGCCCTGCAGCCGGTTCGCCGTGTCTACGGTGACGTCCGTGACGCCCAGCTCCGCCAGCGCCGTACGGACCGCGGCCGCCTGGTCGCGATGTGCCGTGCCGACGGCGATCCGGTCGGCGGTGAGCGGCGTCGGGTCGGGCGAGCGCTCCGATGTCGCCGCGCCGCCCCGGTCCAGCAGCCGTCGTACGACCGTCGCCACCGCCCTGACCGCCTCCGGATCCGTCCGCGGGGTGTGCCGGGCGGGGAGCTCCAGCAGGCCCCAGCCCGCCTCGGCGGCCTCGTCGATCACCCGGTCGGGGCCCGAGCCGTCCGAGGGCACGGCGAAGGACAGCCGGCGGTCGTCGTGGCCGGTGCCGCTGCGGAAGGGCGTGAACGGGTAGAACGCGTCGGAGACCAGCGGCGCCGCCGAGGCGGGCAGGCGCCACGACACCGGCAGGCGGTGCTGCGGCAGCTCGGGGTTGTGCGCGAGCAGCGTCGTCACCGCCGAGGCCGACGGGTCGTACGACAGCCCCGCCCACTGCTCGCTGCCGACGATCGCGAACGGATCCAGCTGCCCCGGGTCGCCCACGAACAGCGCCCGCTCGAACAGCCCGGCCACCGCCAGCAGCGAGTCCGAGCGCATCTGGTACGCCTCGTCCACGATCGCGTGCCGCCACGGCTCGTCGGCCTTCACATGCGCCCACTTGGCCGCGGTGGAGATGACCACGTCCAGGCCGGCCAGCTCCCCCGCCTTCGCCGACTTCCGTACGTTCGGCAGGTCGTCGAGCGCCTTGTCGTACGGGTCGGCGTCACTGCTGTGCAGCCGCCCCACCGGCAGCTCGGGGTTCTTCTCGGCCAGTCGCAGGACCAGGTCGTCGACCTGCGCGTTGGTCTGCGCGACCACCATCAGCGGTCGCCCCGCGTCGGCCAGCTCCAGCGCCGCCCGCACCACCAGCGTGGACTTGCCGGCCCCCGGCGGCGAATCGACGACGACCCCGCGATGCGCGCCGTGCAGCGTGTCGGCGAGGATCGCCTCGGTAGCCCGCGCGGCCTCGGCCCCGGGATCGAAGACGGTGGTCACGGCATGTCCTCCGCGGTCGCCTACGGCGTTCACAGCACGTCCTCCGTCGTCAGCGGGTCCGGGGATTCCGCCGTGGCCTCGCCGGGTGGGCCGCCGTGGGTCCACGGGGTCTGTTCCGGGTCCGGCAGCTTCGCGCCGCCGCGCTGTTCGTGCTCGAAGAGCGTGAACAGGACCCGGTCGCCCTTCTCCGGGACGGACCCCGGCTCGGGTTCCTTGCCGCGGCCCATCTTGTCGACGATCCGCAGGACCAGGACGGCGCCGTCGTCCTCGCGGCCGACGACCTCCGCGGCCTGCGGCTTCCCGCCCAGCGAGCGGTAGACCTTGGCACGCTCGCCCAAGTGCGGCCGGTCGTCCGTCCGTACGGTCACCAGCGGGCGCGGGCTCGGACGCTTCCCCTCGCTGTACGCCATGGCGACGTCCGTGACCTCGCCCGCGAACGCCTCTCCGGACAGCCGCCGCCCGGCCATCACCAGCGGGTCGTCCAGCGCCTCCTGGGCCTCCAGACGCGCCTGCTCGCGCTCACGGGCGGCGAGCTTGTTCGCGGCGGTCACCGCGTCGTCCCGGCGTGGCTGCGGGGGCTCACCGGCGACGATCCGGTCGCGGTGTGCGGTGAACGACCAGCGGTCGCGGGTCCACCGCTCCTCGACGTGCGCGCCGTCCGGCAGGTCCCGCAGCAGATCCAGCCCCTGCCACACCGCGTCCCAGGTCGGCCGGGCGCAGTTCTCGACGAGCGTTCGGATCTCCTGCTCGGCGGCGGCCAGCGCTCCGAACCGGTCGTCCGCCTCCAGGCCGTCCTCGGCGGCGGCCAGCGCGCCGCGGGCACGGTCGTAGCGCTCGACGGCGGGGGCGAGCAGCTTGTTGTCGAAGGCCGGGTCGGTGGCCGGACCGGCGGGCGGGCACAGCAACTGGCCGCGGTCGTCGCGCGCGAGTTCCGCGTGCAGCGCCGCCTCGGCGCCGGTCCACGCCCGATGGGGGTCCCCCCGCTCGAGCGAAGTCGAGGGTGGGGGAGGGTCGATCCAGGCCAGCAGCGCACCGAGGTGCTGGTCCTCCAGGCTGGACTGTCCGGTGGCCCAGTGCCGGGACAGGACGTCGGTCATGGCCAGCAGCAGCGACGAACCGGGTACCCGGGCCCGCTCGCCGTAGTGGGTCAGCCACCGGCCGAGCAACGGCACCCGGGGCGGCGCGGGATGCGGGGTGTCCGGGTCCTGCTCCGCCGTGCGCCGGAACCGCATGGAGCGGCCGAGCAGGCGGACGAACTCCAGGCCGGTGCGGCTCGGCACGATCAGCTGCGGCGCGTCCGCGCACAGGTCCACCTCGACCTTGACCCGCTTGCCCGTCTCCGGATCCGTCTCGGTGCGCTCGGCCGCCTCCACGACGTCCGCGTACGCCTCGATGTACGGCAGGACGACGTCGGCCAGCTCGGCCAGGAACGTGAACCTCAGATCGCGGTCGCGCGGCTGCGGTACGACGAGCAGGCGTGGCGCGTCCCGGTCGGTGCCCACCAGCGCGCCGAGCGGGGCGCCCGTCTCGCCGTGGGTGGTGAGCGGCACGAAGACCAGGGGCCGCGGCGACAGATGCCGGTGCCTGACGGTCGCCGACGGCTGGGCGCGGCCGGTGCTGACCGCTTCGAGGCGGGCGAGCGTGGTGATCAGCGACACGGGACCGCCTCCCGCCCGCCGAGCGCCTCGGCCCGCAGCCGGGCCGCTCTGCGCAGCGCCGCCACCGCCGGATCGCCCGGGTCCCCGGCCTCCCCGCGGGCCGCGGCCAGCACGTCCTCGACGGTGGTCAGGCCGCCCAGCTCGGCGCGGACCGAACGGCCCAAGGTGGTGACCGCACCGGCCGTGCGGGAGCGGTCACGGCAGTGGAAGGCCAGCTCGCACGTGGTCAGGCACTCGGGCGAGTACGTCGCCGGCACGGCCTCCACGGCGGCCGTCAGCTCCTCGGCGGGCAGCTCGGGGGAGAAGCACGTGCCCTCGGGCAGGCTGTCGGCGATGTCCTCGATACGGGTGAGCCGGGTCAGCTGGCGGGCGGTCACCGCGCGCTGCTTGCGGACGTCGACGGCCGACGCGGTGGGCAGGTTGGAGAAGTCCTTGGGGCAGACGAGGAGGATGTCCTGCCGCACCCGCGGCGCCGGGTCGAGACGCGCCGCCACCTGCTCGAGCGCCAGTACGTACACCGCCGACTGGCGCGCCGCCGCGCCCACCTTCGCCGGGTCGGCGGAGCCGTCCAGCATCGGGAAGGACTTGATCTCCACCACGGTCCAGGTGCCGTCGGGGTGCACGACCACCGCGTCCGGCTCCAGGAACGCGGGCGAGCCGGCCACGTCCAGGGCGAGCATCGGGTGGTCCAGCAGCGTCCAGGCGCCCGGCGCCGCGGCGGCCTCGCGCAGCTCCAGCGCCGTACGGGCCGCGCGGCCCTCGGGGCCGGTCGCCGACAGCTCCGGCACGCGCGCGTGGGCGGGCGGCTCGGCGGAGCGGTCCAGCTTCTCGTGCGCGAGCCGCAGCAACTCCGTGCCGCCGTCCGCCTTGACCCGCGCCTCGAAGGCGTTCCCGCGCGTGAGGGCGAACTGCGACTGCCCGAAGGCCGACGGCGCGCCCAGCGCGCTCGCCAGCGCCGTCTTGTTCACCCCGGCGCCGTCGAGGATCGCGCGCCGCTTGCAGCCGGGGTTCGCGGCGAGGGCGGCCAGGGCGCGTGCGTCGAGTGCCTTGGCCGGTACGTCGGGGCCGCGCAGCTCAGCGAGCCGCTGCCGGAGCGCCGTCCCCCGCGTCCGTGGGAGAGGCGTCCGGCTCGGCTTCGGGTCCGAACCGTGACTCGCGCTGCCATGGAATTCGCTCACCCGCCGAAGTCTGGCATCCGGCACTGACAATTGAGGTCTCTGCGCCGGGAGAGGCGGTGGGAGCGGCTGCGGGGGAGGGGGTGGCAGCGCCGGTGCGCGTGGGCTCGGCGGCCTCGGACGCCTGCGCCGCGATCAGCGGGACGCGCCCCGCGAAACGCGCCCTGGCCCGGTCCGCGCCCCGCATCACGTACGGCGCGAGCAGCAGGCCCACGCCCATGACGGCGGCGCCCGCGACCGCGTCGAGGAAGTAGTGGTTGGCGGTGCCCATCACCACGATCGTGGTCACCAGGGGGTAGACGACACCCGCCGTCTTCGCCGTGCGCGTGCCGCCGTGGCGCCACAGCATCACCCCGCACCACAGGGCCCAGCCCACGTGCAGGCTGGGCATGGCCGCGTACTGGTTCGTCATGCCGCCCAGGCCGCGCGGTGCGCTGGCCTCGCCGCCCCACCAGCCGTACGAGCTGTAGTGGGCCATCGTGTCCACGAAGCCGTGCTCCGGGGAGAGCAGCCGGGGCGGGCAGGTCGGCAGCAGGGTGAAGCCGATCAGACCGATGAACGTGGACGTCATCAGCCAGGTGCGGGCCGCGCGGTAGTGCACGGAACGCCACTTGAAGATCCAGACCAGGAGGGCGGGCGTGACCACGTAGTGCAGGGAGGCGTACCAGAAGTCGGCCGGCACACCGAGCCACGGCTCACGGGTGAAGAGCCGGTTGAGCGGGTGCTCGGCGTTCAGGTAGAGCATCTTCTCGATGCGCAGGATCTCCAGGCCGTGGTTCACGGCCGAGGAGACGTCGCCCCGGGCGAGCAGGCGGCCCGCCGAGTAGCAGGCGTACACCAGAACGATCAGTGGCAGTTCGGTCCACCAGCGCAGACGGAGTCGTGGAGCCGACCCTGTGCCCGGTGTCTCGGCGTGCGGCATCCGATCGCCTCCCCCTTCTGTTCGCGTCCTGTCGCGCGGCGCCGGTTGCCCGGACGGGCCACTTTACGATGTGCGTGCGCGCCCGCGCAGGGCGCCCCCGGCCCTGATAGACGCGGAGATCGCCCGACAGGTTGCCCCGACACAGGGTGCGCGATGATGGGTGGGTTCCGCCTCGCATATTGCGAGTCCTCGTCTCGCACCATCCTGGAAGGGCGCTCGATCCCATGGCACCGCGCATTCTGTTGGCCCGGCACGGACAGACGGCGTGGTCGCTGTCCGGCAAGCACACCGGGCGGACCGATGTGCCGCTGCTGGAGGAGGGGCGGCGGGGGGCGAAGCTGCTGGGCGAGCGTTTGCACCGGTCACCGCTGGACGGGCTGCCCGGGGTGGAGGTGCGGACCAGTCCGCTGGTGCGCGCGCGGGAGACGTGCGAGCTGGCCGGGTTCGGTGAGCGGGCGGACGTCTGGGACACGCTCATGGAGTGGGACTACGGGGCGTACGAGGGGATGACTCCGGCGGAAATACAGGCCGGGCGACCTGGTTGGCTCATCTGGCGGGACGGGGTTCCCGAGGGGGAGAGCCTTGCCTCGGTGACTGCGCGGGCGGATGAGGTGGTGGCGTGGGCGCGGGAGGCGGACCGGGACGTTCTGGTCTTTGCCCACGGGCACATTCTGCGGTCGATCGGGGCGCGGTGGTTGGGGCTGCCGTTGGACTTCGCCGCGCGGATACGGCTGAATCCGACGTCGCTGTCCGTGCTGGGGTGGGCCTACGGGGAGCCGGCGATCGAGTCGTGGAACGACCTGGGGCACCTCGTGGGCTGAGGCCCGTGCAGGCTTTTCCTCGCCCCCGCCGCCCCTACCCGTCCCATCCCCAGGGGCGCTGCCCCTTCGACCCCGCCAGGGGGCTCCGCCCCCTGGACCCCCGCGGGGCTCCGCCCCTGCACCCCACCGGGGCTTCGCCCCTGGACCCCCCGCGGGGCTCCGCCCCTGCACCCCCATCGGCCTGAACGGCCTCGTCCTCAAACGTCGGACGGGCTGGATGTAACGGCCGGTGGGCGGTGGGTGGGCTGGGGGGGTGTCGAGGTGCTGTTGGTCATACTGCTCTGGGCAGGCTTGCGTGGCGTTGGAGGAATGTGGAGACCTCTGCTGCTCGGCGGTGGGGGAGGAGGACGCGGGCCGTGCCGGCCAGCATGGTCTGGATGCGGGAGGACTGGACTTCGCCGAGGAGGTCCAGGACGCGCATTCCGGCGGCTGCCGCCTCGTCCGGGTGGCCGCCGCGGGCGAGGTCGTCGGCGAGTTCCGCGGTGTACAGGGCGATGTTCCGGGTGAAGTGCGGATCCTGCAGTTGGGCCGCCCGCGCCGCGTGCCGCGCCGCCCGTCGCCAGTCGCCCAGGGTCGACCAGCACTGCGCCTCAAGGCCCTCCAGCTCGGCCTCACCGTAGAAGCTCATCCACTCGGGGTCGGCGTCGGAGCGGCCGCGCCCGTAGAGGACTTGGGCGCGCATGAGTGCCTGCGTGCAGCCGGCGCGGTCGGCGAGCCCCGCCCAGCCGCCCGCCTCGCGCAGCGCGAGGAGCGACATCAGCCGGGCCGACCCCAGGGCGTGCGCGGCGCGCTGCGCGGCCTGCGCGGCGCGTACCGCCTCCCGCGGCCGGCCCGCGTCCCGCGCGAGGAACGACGTGTTGCAGAAGGCGTGCGCCTCCAGCGCCGGGTCCCCGGCCAGCCGGGCCGTCGCGAGCGCCTCCGCGTAGTGGGACCGGGCGTCGTCGAAGCGGCCCGAGTCGTGCGCGAGCCAGCCGACCGAGATGGCCAGTTCGCCCGCGCCGGACTGGAGCCGCTCCCCGGCCGAACGGCGCAGGGTTCCGGCGTCGAGCAGCGCGTAGGCGGCGCGCAGGGGTGCCGCGGCACGCTGATAGAGGCCGTCGGCCCCGTGCCGGTCGTCCAGCAGCCGGATCCTGCGGACGGCGTCCTCCAGGGCCTGCGCCTCGCCCGTCCCGGCGCGCCGGCCGGCGGGCTCCGCGGCCGAGGCGCTGGCGACGAGCCCGAAGGGGCTCAGCGAGGCGGCGGCCACTGTGGCGCCTCCGCCGGTCATGAATGCGCGACGCAGCACGTCGCTCTCCTCGGGGTACTCGTGCGTGGTGTCGGGGTCGTGCGGGTCGTGCGGGTTCGGTGTGTCATACGGGGCGTACGCCCCCCGTGTCTCATTCGCGGCGCGCGCCGGGCTCGTGAGGTGTGCGCCGGGCGCGTCCTCGGCCGTGCGCGCCCGGCGCCCGCGTACGGACGAGCGGGGCGCGAAGCCGAGATCGGCGAGCGTGCGGCCGGGGAACATGTGCAGGAACACCCGCTCGTACGCATAGTTGGGGCAACGGATCTCGCCCGCCTCGACCCGGCCGACGTAGCGCGCATCGCAGCTCACCCGCTCGCCGATCTCGCGCGCGGCCCGCCGCACCGCCGCGGCGAACTCGGCCGGCGAGCGCTGTCCGCGCAACTGCCGGAACGCGAAGTTGGGCCGCGGTGGCCTGGAGGGCTGGGACGAGGTCAGCTCTGACGACGCCATGGCCGGGTCCTCTCGTGCGAACCGTCGAACCATGCCGGAACCGGGGCGAGTTGAACGAAACGAGTAGAACCACTTGAGTGGTTTGTTCGCTTCGTTACCCCGGGGTCCGGCGGGCAAGAACGTACCTGCTGCGTCCGGCCCGCCATGCAGTGTTTGGCTACAAACCGGATATCTCATCCGCGATCTGCCATGAACTGCCATCCTTTGCGGCGGACTTCTTCCGTAGCCGTTGACGCGCCGACGCGTTGAACTCCATGGACCGGGAGCCGCCCGACTCCCGACCCGCTCGTTCGAGGAGGGGTTCCGTGGTGGAGGCCGGGATGGAGACCAGTAGAAGCATCGATCCTCGTCCATCGTTCACGCCGTTGACGACGGCCGGACATCCGCCGACACCGGAGTGCAGCGCACCCCCCTGTACGGGCGTCGCCTGTGATCTGGTGACCGTGCCGGCGCGGCAGGGGCTGGAGGCGGTCGACATCCTGCGGCGCGGTGCCGTCGACGCGGTGGGGCCGGTGCTCCACGACGGCGGCTGCGACACGCTCGGGTTCGTGGTGCCGGCCGGCACCGCGGCCGCCTGGGACGTACCGGGGAGCACCTGCACGGAGACCGACGGGCGAGGGCTGCGGCTGCTCCCCGAGCCGCGCGGGGAGGGCGGCGAGGGCGGCGAGGGCTCGGACTGGCTGCTGCCGCCCGGTGAGGCGGACCTCGCGACGGACCCCGCGGTGCTGCGCCGGGCCCTGGGGGAGGCGGCGCGGCTGATCGAGGCCGCGGACAACTGTCAGTGAGACAGGCCGCACGGGCGTGATCAGCCCCCGCTCCGCATAATGGCGGGATGGGCAGGTCCAAGAACCCCCGGCGCTCCAGCGGCGCCCCCGCGGCCGTCGTCGAAGCCGTCGACGGCGGGCTTGCCGAACTCATACCCGACCGGGACCGCAAGCGGGCCTGGACGCTGCTGGTCGACGGGGCGCCGCAGTCGCACGTCGACCTGGACGATCCGGCCCACCTCTCCTTCGAGTACCAGCGGCGCCTCGGGCATGTGATCGACCTCGTCGCCCCGGCGGGCCGCCCGTTGCAGGCCGTGCACCTCGGCGGCGGCGCGCTCACCCTGGCCCGGTACGTCGCCGCCACCCGCCCCCGCTCCACCCAGCAGGTCGTCGAGCGGGACGCCGCCCTCGTCCAGCTCGTCCGCCGGGAGCTGCCGTTGGACCGCAACGCCCGGATCCGGGTGCGGTCGGCGGACGCGCGCGAAGGGCTCGCCAAGGTGCCCGACGGCTGGGCCGACCTCGTCATCGCCGACGTGTTCAGCGGCGCCCGCACCCCGGCCCACCTGACCTCGGCGGAGTTCCTCGACGAGGTCCGCCGGGCCCTGCGCCCCGGTGGCTGGTACGCCGCCAACCTCGCCGACGGTCCGCCGCTGGCCCATCTGCGCGGCCAGATCGCCACGGCCGCCGCCCGCTTCGGCGAACTCGCGCTGGTCGCCGACCCGACCGTGCTGCGCGGCAAACGCTTCGGCAACGCGGTCCTGGTCGCCTCCGACCACCCGCTCCCCGTTGCCGAACTGACCCGCCGCGCCGCCTCGGACCCCCATCCCGGCCGGGTGGAACACGGCCGCCCCCTCACCGACTTCACCGGCGGCGCCGCCCCGGTCACGGACGCGGTGGCGGTGGCCTCACCGGCGCCGCCGCAGTCGGTGTTCCGCTGACGGGACCGTCAGTAGGTTCCGATCTCCACCCGCGGCGCGCTGTCGTGCCAGGTGCAGAACACCGACACCCGGTCCGCCTCCCTGCTGAACTCCACCCGGATCCACGACTCCGTCTTCCACACCTGCATCGACCACCCCGCCCCCGGCGTGGCCGACACCAGCGTCGCCGAGGTCTTCCCGAGGTCGAAGACCACTCGCCCGCCCTCGGTGTCGTAACCCCTGATCTGCCCGGACGAGGTGGCGGAGGGGCTCGGGTTCGGCGACGGTGAGCGAGAGGGGGCAGGCGTCCGGGGTGCCTCCGGCTCCGGTGAGGCACTCCCAGAAGGTCCGGAAGGCGTGGCCCTCTTCGCCGAGGAGACCACCGGCCTCGGCTCCGGCGTCGCCGGGTCCGGGGCCGCCGCCGCGATGGGCAGGGCGCGCGGCGGGTCGTACGCCGTGCCCGCCATCACCGTGTGCACGCCCCACCACGACAGCGTGACCGCCGCGCCCGTGGCGAGCGACCAAGCCAGTACGTGTACGAGTCCTCTGCGCATCGCGGGCCATACTGCCTCACGCGTCCCACACGTGTCGCCCGGTCGCGGCCCCGGCCGCCGGCCCGGTCGCCCCCGGTCGTCCACAGGGGCGGAGTTGTCCACAGGCCCGGACCGGGCTCGCCCGCATGGCGTACGGTGCGGCGCATGGCAAGTGTGCTCGTGGTCGAGGACGACCAGTTCGTACGCTCGGCCCTCATCCGGCATCTGACCGACGCCGCACACACCGTGCGCAGTGTCGGCACCGCGCTTGAGGCGCTGCGCGAGGTCGCCCATTTCCGTTTCGACGTGGTGGTCCTCGACCTCGGTCTGCCCGACCTGGACGGGTCCGAGGCCCTGAAGATGCTGCGCGGGATCACGGACGTGCCGGTGATCATCGCCACCGCGCGCGACGACGAGGCGGAGATCGTCCGCCTGCTGAACGCCGGCGCGGACGACTACCTGACCAAGCCGTTCTCCGTCGAGCACCTCTCCGCCCGGATGGCCGCCGTCCTGCGCCGCTCCCGCTCCGGCGGCGGCGAGGCCGCGCCCTCCTCGGTGCTCCGGGTCGGCGGCCTGACCGTCGATCCGCTGCGCCGCCAGGCCGAGTTGGACGGCGTGCGCCTGGACCTCACCCGCCGCGAGTTCGACCTGCTCGCCTTCCTCGCCGCCCGGCCCGGAGTCGTCGTACCGCGCAAGGAGCTGCTCGCCGAGGTGTGGCAGCAGTCCTACGGCGACGACCAGACCATCGACGTGCACCTGTCGTGGCTGCGCCGCAAGCTCGGCGAGACCGCCGCGAGCCCGCGCTATCTGCACACCCTGCGCGGCGTCGGCGTGAAGCTGGAGCCGCCCGGCCCGGCGGCGGGGCCACCGCGATGAGGTGGGCCCTGGTCAAGGTGTCGCTGGCGGTCACCACGATGGTCGTGCTCGCCTTCGCCGTGCCGCTCGGACTCGTCATCAAGGAGATGGCCCGCGACCGCGCCTTCTCCAACGCCGAGCGGCAGGCCGCCGCGGTCGCCCCGGCGCTGTCCATCACCTCCGACCGCGACCAGCTCGAACGCGTGGTGGCCTCGGCCGGCGCGGAGGCCGGGATGGCCGTGCACATACCGGCGGCCGGCCGGTCCGCGGCCGTCGACATCGGACGGCAGCGCGCCGCCGCCGACGACATCGCGACCGTGCGGCGGCTCGGCCGCGCCTCGACCAGCGAGGTGTCCGGCGGATCCACCCTGCTCCAGCCGGTCGCGCTGAGCTCCGGCGAGATCGCCGTCGTGGAGGTGTACGTCCCCGAGTCCGAGGTCAGCAACGGCGTCGCCACCGCCTGGGCCGTGCTCGCCGCCGTGGGCGTGGCACTGATCGTCGGCTCGGTCGCGGTCGCCGACCGGCTCGGCGTCCGCATGGTGCGGCCCGCGCAGCGCCTGGTCGAGGGCGCGCACGAGCTGGGGGAGGGCAAGCTGGGCGCCCGCGTGCCCGAGGAGGGGCCGAACGAACTGCGGCTCGCCGCCGTCGCGTTCAACTCGATGGCCGACCAGGTCGTCCAACTCCTCGCCAACGAGCGGGAGCTGGCGGCCGACCTCTCCCACCGGCTGCGTACGCCCCTGACCGTGCTGCGGCTGAACGCGGCCTCGCTCGGTGACGGGCCGGCCGCCGACCAGACCCGGGCCGCCGTCGCCCAGCTGGAGCACGAGGTGGACACGATCATCCGCACGGCCAGGGAGGCCAAGCCGCAGACCGCGGCGGCCGGTCCGGGCGCCGGGTGCGACGCGGCCGAGGTGGTCCGCGAGCGGATGGCGTTCTGGTCGGCGCTGGCCGAGGACGAGGGCCGCAAGGTGCGGGTGGCCGGCGTCGACCGGCCGGTGCGCATCCCCGTGGCCCGCGCGGACCTCGCGGCCGCCCTGGACGCCCTGCTGGGCAATGTCTTCCGGCACACCCCCGAGGGCACGGCCTTCGCGGTCGACGTGCACAACGGCGAGGACGCGGTGATCGTGCTCGTCTCCGACGCCGGACCCGGCATACCCGACCCCGAGGCGGCGATGGCCCGCGGGCGCGGCTCCGGCAGCGCCGGGTCGACCGGGCTCGGCCTCGACATCGTGCGCCGGCTCGCGGAGTCGACGGGCGGGGACGTACGGATCGGGGCGTCGGTGCTCGGCGGGACCGAGGTGCGGATCTGGATCCAACTGGACGGGCGGGCGCCCGAGCGCCGGGGACACCGGGTGCGCAGACGCCGCACCCGCGGACTGGTCTCCACCATTAACCGGCCCCGATCCCTTCCTTAAGCGCGCCCTAAGATCCTCAACCCCCGCCTCGATCAGGCCTTTTGCCCGATTCCGCCTCG
>NZ_JACVWU010000015.1 GCF_014596915.1 Streptomyces sp. TRM68416 | reverse complement strand
GCGTACGCCGCCGGTCCGGCGCCCGCAGCGGCAGCGGGGGCGAACATCAGGTAGTGGCCGTACGCCCAGGTGAACCTCTTGAGACGGGCCTGGTGCGTCGTGGCGAGCAGCGTGTGCGCCGGTCTGGCGAAGTACAGCCACCACATGGCGAAGACCATGTGCAGGCCACCGATCGCCAGCGTGTAAGCGCGCCGGCGTCGTGATTCCGGTCGAAGGCACCGCGTACGGCCACCGCCGCGGCTGCGATGGACTCACCGAGCACGATGAGGGTGAACAGTCCGTACCGCTCGGCGATGTGGTGCGGATGTCACGGGGTCATTCCGACGGACTGCGCCCACACCGGGACGCAGACCTCGGCGACGATCAGCACGACGATGGCCGGCAGCTGCAGCCGGGCAGGCAGGAAGAGCTTCCCGACCCAGCCGATCTGGCAGCCCGTCACTCCGGCGGCGAAGCGGAGAGCCGTTCGACGCCGACCGGGGTCCGATCGCGCCGCACGCAGCCACAGAACGGCCAGGGCGGTGCGAAGGACCGCGTACCCCAGCGTGATGACGCGCAGGTCACCCTCCTCGAACGCCCGCGGGACACCGGCCGCGAGCACGAGGGACCCCGTGATCTGGACCAGTACCGCCAACCGGTACGGGACGTCGTCCGGGTCGTAGGCGGAAGCGAACCACGTGAAGTTCATCCACGCCCACCAGATGGTGAAGAACACCAGCGCGAAGCGCAGGGAACCGGCGATGTAGTGCCCGCCGGTCACCGCCGTACTCAAGCTCTCGGAGGCCTGCGCCACCGCGATGACGAAGCACAGGTCGAAGAGGAGCTCCAACGAGGTGGCGGTCCTGTGCTGCTCACCGGGGTCCCGGCCAGGCATGGTGCCGTGGGATGCACCGTGTCCTCCCGGCCATCGCCCGGCCCGCAGCGTACGCACGGGCGAGAAGCGGCTCAGCGGAGGGCTCCCAGAGCGGCTTCCACGGTCCGGTGGAAGGCGGGGTAGGTGTAGATCATGTGCCGTAGGCGTTCGACGGGTACTTCCGCGTGGACGGCGACGTTCAGCCCGTACAGCACCTCTCCTCCCGCCGGTCCTGCCGACGTCGCGCCCACGAGCACGCCCCGGTCGGCATCCTCGACCAGCTTGATGAACCCCTCGTTGCCCCGCCCGTGGATCCAGCCGCGCGTGCAGGACGCGATCGGCAGCAGACTGGTGCGCACCCGCAGTCCTTGCTCGCGGGCCTGCCCCTCCGACAGTCCCACGGCCGCGATCTCGGGGTCCGTGAAGATGACCCGGGGCAGCGCCCGGTAGTCGGCGTCGGGCCCTGGCCACCCGAGGATGTCCCGTACGGCGATCTCAGCCTGGTACATGGACACATGAGTGAAACTGCCGTGGCCGGTGATGTCGCCGATCGCCCAGAGCCCGTCCCCGGCACGCATCTGTTCGTCTGCCGGCACGTTGTGCGCCGAGGGGTCGAGCCCCGCCGCTTCGACGCCCAATGCGGCGAGGAACGGCACGCGGCCTGCCTCGGCGAGCAGGTTCGCGGCCCGGATCATCATCTTGCTGGGCACACACGCCCAGTACGGGCACTCGCCCCCGACGAGTTCCGCCTCGATCCCCACCACGTCCAGCCCGGCCTCCGCCAGACAACCCGCGACGTACTCGCCGCCGGGCCCCAGCCCAGGACGACCACATCGGCCTGCTCGCTCACGTTCATACCTCTCCTCGCCGTGCGTCGGCTGACGCCGTCGGCGAGAAGCTAGAGCGGGCGAGGCACAGGGACGCGCCCGCCCGCGCACGGGGACTTGCCCGAGAACGAACACTGGGTGTCATCCCTCGCTCAGTGCGCTGCCGAGCACCAGGACGTGCGCTCCTGGACAACGATGCCGTCGTGCGGACACCTAGCGTCACTCCTGCAGGCAGAGCCATACCCCAGGAGGCGGACAGTGACCAGCAGCAGGCAGCACCTTGGCAGCCAGCCATGGCTGCACCAGAGGGGAGAGATCATCCAGGATTTCGGGACCGTCAAGCAGTTCCCGCTCGGCCTCTCCTACGAGGCGCGCATGTACTCCTGCCAGCGCCTGAACAAGATCCTGGCGGACACCCAGATCCTCTACGGCGTCTACAAGAAGCACCACTGGCTGGTACGCGGCGCGACCTTCTACCAACTGCACCTCGTGCTGGACAAGCACGCCGGGGAACAGCTAGCACTCGTCGACACCCTTGCCGAGCGGGTCCAGACTCTTGGCGGTGTCGCGGTGGGCGACCCCCGGCACGTCGCCGAGATCACCTCGATCCCGCGGCCTCCGGACGGCGTGGAGGAAGTGCCCGCCATGCTCTCGCGGCTGCTGGCAGCGCACGAGGCGATTCTGTCCGAAGCCCATGACGCGGCATCCCGGACGGGGGAGTTGGGTGACGACGGCACCAATGACCTGTTGGTCTCCCAGGTGATCCGGACCGGCGAACTGCAGGCGTGGTTCCTTGCCGAGCATCTGGTCGACACGCCCCTGGTCCGTGCCTGAACGGGTATGAGCCGCCGACGCTCGCGGCGGCGGCTCGGCCGCTTCATGCGGTGCCGCCGGGCGAGCGCGCCTCGATCGTGTGCGTGCGGAGCACGTGGCGTGCACTGCCGACTGTGGCGATGCTCAGCCCCCGATCCTTTGCAATCACGACTAAGAGGAGAGTTCACCATGAGGAACAGTCCCCGCACATCTGAGGAGCAGGTCGAGTCGACAGGCAGACATTTCGAACCGGACCTGCGGCCGATGACCCGCATCAACCTCCACCCCATCGCCTCCCCGATGCCGGTGGGCTTCTTCGCGGTGGCGATCGCCTCCGTCGTCGCAGGCAGCCTGCAACTGGGCTTCCTCGGAGACGACGCTCATCGGGCGGTCGCCCTGACGATCCTTCCCGCCTTCATCCTGCAACTGATCGTCAGCATTCTGGCGTTCGGTGCGAGGGACGTGCTCGCGGCAACGCTCATGGCGTGCTTCTCCGGAACCTGGCTGGCGAGTTCCCTGGTGCTGGCCCTCGATCCGCCGGCGGGCTTTGAGGTGCTCGGCGTGCTCAATCTCGTGTTCGCCGTGTTCGCGCTGATGATGGCTACCGTCGCGACCCGCAAGCGTGCGATGTGGCTCGTGCTGTGTGTGGCTGTGCCCCGCTTCGCAGCGGCCTCGCTCTTCAACTTCACCGGGGCAGCCTGGCTTGGCTACATTTCCGGGGCCTTCGGACTGCTCCTCGCGGGTGTGGCCATGTATGCCGCGTTCGCTCTCATGCTGGAGGACATGCGAGGCGAGGAGGTACTGCCCGTAGGACGCCGGGGCCCGGCGCACGACGCCGTGGAAGGGGACCTGGCTGTGCAGCTGCGCAACCTCGAACGTCAGGCGGGCGTGCGACGGACGCTGTGAGTCGTTGAGCAGGGAGTCAAGCGGGATCATTTCGGGAGAAGCGAGACATGGGCTGCCGTTCGTTTCTCCCCGGATTCTCCCCAGCGTTCGTGGAAGTCCAAAAGCCCTGTTCAGAGGCCCATCGGAAGGCAGGCGAGGAGGATGCGGCGAGCTCTCGGCGGACCCTCGAACTTGGCAAGGAGATCGCCGGCAGTCTCTCCCGGAGTGATGTCCTGGGCCGCTGGATGGCCCATCACATCAGTGACTTGATCATTCAGGCGTGGAACGCCACGGGGGGGCAGAGGCGGACCTGCGTCGCGAAGCTGCGACCGCCATCCTTGCTGGATCTTCCCATCTGGGCGTGACCCCAGTGAGGACGCCATGGCCGGAGCACCACTGCTTCGGCTCGCGTTGAGCCTTGAGGAGACCGTCCGCGACATTGCAGGCGAGATTGTCGCGTTTGCTGCCCAAGTGTCCGTTGCAGATGAAGGCAACGGTGCTCGGTGGCAGGCTTTGCGGGGAACGGGATGGGGGTGGAGTCGCCGGCGCAGGGCCCATGCCGTCGGCTGATTCTCCCCAGTGGCTTCAGGAGGGTAAAAGTGCTGTTCAGAGGTGCAACGGAGGCAGGTAGAGGAGATCACCTGCATCACTTCTCCCCAGAGACTCCCCAGGGCTGATTTCGTCCCGGTCCCTGACCGGTGCGGGGGCAAAGGCCGTGCAAGAGCTGAGATCGGCAAGAGGGACTCAGAGCCAGTCGCGCCGCTTGAAAATCACGTACAAACTGATGCAAACCACCCCCATCAGGCCGATCGCAAAGGGGTACCCGAAGCGCCAGTCCAGCTCCGGCATGTGGTCGAAGTTCATGCCGTAGATCGTGCCGACCAGCGTCGGGGCGAAGAGGATGGCCGCCCATGCGGAGATCTTCTTGATCTCCTCGTTCTGCTCGAACCCCGCCTCCGCCAACGCCCGCATCTCGGCGTTCTGTTGCTGGGTGACCAGGGTCGCGTTGACCGTGAGGATGTCGGTGAGGGCCTGGCGGAAGCCGTCGACGCGCTCGCTGGTGTGGGTGACGTGGTCGGCGACGTCGCGCAGATAGCGCTGGAGCTCCTCGTCGGTGCCGTACTTGGCGAAGCCCGCCATCAGACCGTGCAGCATCCCGACCAGGGGGCGGGTGGCGCGCTGGAACTCGACCATCTCGCGGGAGAGTTCGTAGATGCGGCGGGAGACCGCGGGGTCGCCGCCGAACACTTCCGTCTCGATCTCGTCGATGTCGTTCTGGACGCCGGCGACGACCGGCGCGTAGCCGTCGACGACCGCGTCGAGGATGGCGTAGAGCACGGCCTCCGGGCCGAGTTTGAGCAGCTCCGGCGTCTCCTCCATACGGCGGCGGACCGCCGACAGGTCGGGGGCCGCCCCGTGCCGGACGGTGATCACGAAGTCGGGTCCGACGAAGACGTGCAGCTCCCCGAAGTCGACCTCCTCCGGCGCGTCGAGGTAGCGGGCCGCGCGCAGCACGACGAAGAGGGTCTCGCCGTAGCGTTCCAGCTTGGGGCGCTGGTGGGCCTCCATCGCGTCCTCGACGGCGAGCGGGTGCAGGTCGAACTCGGCTGCCAGAGACAGCAGTTCGGACTCGGGCGGACGGGCGAGGCCGATCCACGCCATGCCGGACGGCTGCTCCCGCAGCTCACGGAAGGTCTCGGCGAGGGTGGCGGGGGAGGAGACGCGGACGCCGTCGCGGTAGAGGGCCGCCTGGACGATGCTGGGCGGCTCCGGCACGGCGGGAGGCCGGCCGGTCGGCGGCTCCTCCGGCCGGTTTGAAGCGGCCGGAGGGGTCAGGGCACGGCGCCAGACGGACTTCCTCTTCGCTGCGGGGCGGGCGCGTCGCTCGGACATCGGTGCTGCCTCTCGACCGGCGTCGGGTGATCACGAAGCAGGGTATACGGGGCACATTGCATCGGAGTACGGGCGATTCCGGGATTGCGGACCGTTCTTGTCCGCATGCGGGACTAGCGTGCGGAGCATGACGAAGACGGCACCCGTGCTCGGTACCCGCGCCCTCAACCGCGCGACCCTCGACCGGCAACTCCTCCTGCGCCGCGCGGACCTCGACGCGAAGTCCGCCGTCGGGCATCTGCTCGGCCTCCAGGCCCAGAACGTCAAGCCCCCGTACTACGCGCTCGCCGCCCGCCTGGACGGCTTCGCCCCCGAGCACCTGTCGCGGCTGATGGCCGACCGCGAGGCCGTCCGCATCGTCACCATGCGCTCGACCATCCACACCCACACCGCCGACGACTGCCTCACCCTGCGCCCCCTGGTGCAGCCCGCCCGCGAACGCGAACTCGGCCTCTTCCGCAAGGGGCTCGACGGCGTCGACCTGGACCGGCTCGCCGCGCTCGCCCGCAAGCTGGTCGAGGACGAGCCGCGCACCATGAAACAGTTGCGCGAGGCGCTCCTCGTCGAGTGGCCGGACGCCGATCCGCAGGCCCTCGGGCTCGCCGCCCGCTGCCGGCTACCGCTCGTCCAGGTCACCCCGCGCGGGCTGTGGGAGCGCAGCGGCCAGGTCGCCCTCACCACCGCCGAGCACTGGCTGGGCCGGCCGGCCGAACCGGCGCCGACGCCCGACGACACCGTGCTGCGCTATCTCGCCGCCTTCGGACCGGCCTCGGTCAAGGATATGCAGACCTGGGCGGGCCTGACCCGGCTGCGCGAGGCGTTCGAGCGGCTGCGGCCCCGGCTGGTCACCTTCCGCGACGAGAAGGGCGTGGAGCTCTTCGACCTTCCCGACGCGCCCCGCCCCGACCCGGACACCCCGGCCCCGCCCCGCTTCCTCCCCGAGTTCGACAACCTGCTGCTCTCGCACGCCGACCGCACCCGCGTGGTGCCGCCGGAGTACTGGGGCCTCGCCTGGCAGGGCAACCAGGCCCACCGGACCTTCCTCGTCGACGGCTTCCTGGCCGGCGTGTGGAAGCTCCGCGAACAGACGCTCGTCGTCGAGCCCTTCGGCACCCTCACCAAGGCACAGCGCACCCAGCTCACCGCCGAGGGGGAACGGATGCTGGCCGTGATGCACCCGGACACGTCCTACGACATCGAGTTCGGGACTGTCAGGTCGTAGGCCGTGATGGGGACCGCTATTCCGCGCGCCCCGTCACCGCCACCGTCACCCCGAGCCCGATCATCGTGCAGCCGCCGGCGCCGCCGATCAGTGACAGACGGCGGTCGGAGCGGGCGAACCAGGTGCGGGCGGCGGACGCGGTCAGGCCCCACAGGGTGTCGGTGACCAGGCCGATCGAGATCGGGACCAGGCCGAGCAGCAGCATCTGGAGCGGGATGTGGCCCGCGGAGTGGTCGACGAACTGGGGCAGCACGGCGGCGAAGAACACCACGCCCTTGGGGTTGGTGACACCGACCAGAACGCCGTCCAGCACGGTACGCCGGTCACTGCGGGCGGGGCCCGCGGGCGCCTGCACGGCCGAGGCCTTCAGCTCCCGCCGGTGCCGGAAGGCCTGCACCCCGAGGAAGACCAGATAGGCGGCGCCCGCCAGCTTGACCGTCAGATAGACCGTCACCGACCGCTCCACCAGCGAGCCGATGCCCACCGCGACCGCGACCACCAGCAGATAGGAGCCGACGACATTGCCGAGCGCGGTCGCCACGGCCGTACGGCGGCCGTGGGCCAGCGCCCGTCCGATCACGAACAGCACGCTCGGCCCCGGGATCACGATCACCAGCAGGGACATCGCCGCGAACGCCAGCAAGCGGTCCATGGACACCATGGACCGAGCATAGTCATGTGACGCGCGCGTGGAGAGGTGGAGAGGGGGCGCTGCGGGCCGCTCGTGGAGGCCCGCAACGCCCCCTGGTTCATCACCTGAGAGGTGGCTCAGGAATCCTTCCGGGCTACGAGTTGACCTGCGCGGTCACCTGGCTGGAGAAGGTGGTCAGCCGGGCGTAGACGCCGGGGTAGCCGGCCGTCGCGCATCCCTCGCCCCAGGAAGTGACCCCCGCCAGGACGCCCCCGACGAGCAGGGGACCGCCGCTGTCGCCCTGGCAGGTGTCGATGCCGCCGGAGGTGTATCCGGCGCAGACCATGTCGGACCGGACGAAGTCCGAACCGTAGGAGCTGCCGCAGCTCGCGTCGGAGACCATCGGCACGGTCGCCGTCCGCAACTGGTTGGAGGAGCTGCCGCCCGCCGAGGTGGTGCCCCAGCCGATGATGCGGGCGGTGGTGCCGGCCGCGTACACGGAGGTGTCCGTGGCGGAGACGTACGGCGCCGTGGTGTACGGCATCGACGTCGACAGGGTCAGTACGGCCACGTCGGCGCGGTTGTCGGAGGCCGTGTAGCCGGGGTGGGTCCAGATGCGGCTGACCCGGGCGACAGTGCCGTTCGTACCGTTGCGGTAGGTGCGGCCGCCGACGACGCGCACGCTGCTGGTGCTCTCGCCGACCATGCAGTGGGCCGCGGTGACGACCTTGGTGGGCGAGACGAGCGTGCCACCGCAGAACTGGTTCTGCGACGCGTCCGTGATCTGCATCATGAACGGGTACGTCGTGGTGGTGGTCGTGCTGCCGCCGACAATGGGTTGGGGAGCGGCGGTGGCGGTGGGGGCGAGGCCGATGAGCGCGGTGGCGGCGGTGGCCGCCAGAGCGACAGCGGTCCTTCTGGCACGGGTGAGCCCGAACATGAGTCTCCTCATTGCGTTGCCGGTGGGGGGTCGCGCGGGTGTGGGGGGTGGTCACGGGAGCCGTGGGACCGACCCCCGCGTGCCCGGCGAGCGGCACACCCTTACGCTAGAACCCGCGGACTCCCCTTCCCAATGAGGGAACCCCCTAGGGGAGTTGGGCAGGGAAAACCCTCGGTCGGCCCTGGTCAAACCCCCGTTGGCGGTGAATCCGCCTCCGATGGCGGTGAATTCGTCGCGTTGCCGGTAAAACCGTCGCGTTGCCGGTGGATTCGCCCCCGTTGCCAGTGAACCCGCCGTCAACTCACCGTGCGGACCGGCCCGCCGCGAGTCTCACGATGTCCACCCGCGAGCGGATCCCCAGCTTGCGGTAGACCCGGGTCAGGGTCGCCTCCACCGTCTTGACGCTGATGAACAGCCGCGCGGCGATCTCCCGGTTGGTGGCGCCCTCCATGACCAGCGCGGCCACCTGACGCTCCATCGAGGCGAGCGCCTCCAGCGCGTCGAGCGCGGCGGCGGGCGCGGGTTCCGGGTCGGCCGGGGGTGCCGAAGCGGCCGCCTCGACCTGGCTCAGCCAGGGCAGCGCGCGGCAGCGCCGGAACAGCCGCGCCGCCTCGTCGTACGACGCGGCACCCTCACGGTCCGACACGGGGGCGCGGCCCGTCCGTCGGGCGCGCAGCGTGGCCAGGGCGAAGGCGGCCCGCGCCTCCTCCAGGCCGTAGCCGAGCTTGGCGAGCCGGTCCTGCACCGACGTGAGCCGGCCGACGGCCCGCTCGTGGTCGCCGCGTGCCGCCTGCACCAGCGCCTCCGCCCGGTCCAGCACGGCCAGCACGCTCTCCCGCCCGAGGCGCAGCGCGTGTTCGCGGGTGACGTCGACGATGTCCTGCGCCTCGTCCGTCTCGCCGATCCGCACGAGCGCCTCGGCGAGGTCGCCCTGCCAGCGGCCCCGCGCCGGGTCGGTGATGCCGAGGCCGAGCTCCAGTTCCCGCACCCGGCGCAGCGAGGTGACGGCCGCGGGTGCGTCACCGGCCACGAGCTGGGCGTGACCGAGGGCGGCCAGGGCGCGGGAGACGTACATCTGGTCGCCGTCCTCCTCGGCGTGCTCCAGTGCTTCGCGGGCCAGCGCCAGCGCCCGGTCCACGTCTCCGCCCGAGGCCTCGGCGAGCGAGGTGAGCACGGCGGAGGCGACCTCGCCGATGCCGGTGTCCCGGGCCATGCGCAGGCTCTCCCGGGCCAGGTCCAGGGCGCGGGCGCAGTGTCCGGTGCGCAGTTCGGTCTCGGCCAGCCCGCGCAGGAAGTGCACCTCGCTCTCGACCGAGCCGCGCCGCCGCACCTCGCGCAGCAGCCCCGTGACGGTGGCGCGCGCCTCGGAGAGCTGGTCGCTCATGACGAGCCAGCGGAAGCGGGCGTAGCCGGCGCCGTTGTGATGGCAGGCCACCCTCGGGTCCTGGGGCTCCTTCAGCGCGCGCTTGATGGTCATGGGCGCGTCCGCGTGGCCCATGAGGGTCTCGATCTGGGCCTGGAAGGCGAGCGCCATCAGCTCGGTGTACCGGTCGCCGCCCCGCGCGGCCAGCTCCGCCGAGTAGGCGGCCTCCTCGCGGGCGCGGTCGAAGTCGCCGTCCACGAGCAGGGCCCGCCAGGTCAGCTGGTAGTGGATCAGGGCGAGCAGCTTCGGATCGTCCCCCGCGTCGGCCAGGGCCTGCGGGAAAACGGCGTCCACCTCGGTCATCGCGTGCCCGGCCGTCTCGATCACCGTGATCCACGACCGCACCCGGTCCGCGGGCACCGTCGACCGCGACAGCACCTCGCGCGCGATGTCCCGGGCGAGGTCCAGTTCCCCGGCCGTGATGGCATCCTCTGCGGCCTGGAGCCGCAGGCTCTCGGCGCTGAGCGGGGGCTGACGGTTCGGGACGGGTTGGGGCGCTTCCGGCCCGGACCGCGCGCCGTCCGGACCGGCGTGCGGCTCCGCCCGCCCGCCCCGCGGTTCCACCGAACCTGCCTGCGCTTCCGGACCGGGCCGTGGAGATTCCAGGCCGGGGCGCGGCTCTGCCGGGCCCGCCTGCGGTTCTTCCGGGCCGGTCAGGGGCTCTTTCCGGCCGGTGCGCCGTTCTTCCAGACCGGGTCGCGGCTCTGCGTGGCGCGGCTGCGGTTCGGCTGCACCGGCGTGCGGTTCGGCCGGGCCGGCCTGCGGTTCTTCCGGGCCGGGTCGCGGTTCTTCCGGACCAGCATGCGCGCCCAGGCCGGGCTGCGGGGATGCCAGGCCTGCCCGAGGCCTTTCCGAGCCCGCCCGCGGTTCTGCCACGCCGGCCTGTGGCTCGTTCAGACCTGCCCGCGGCTCTTCCAGGCTGGGCCCATGTCCTACCAGACCCGCCCGCGACTCCTCCGGGCCGGCCTGTGGCTCGTTCAGGCCCGTCCCTGGCTCCGTCAGGCCCGCCCGCGGCTCAGCCAGACTCGTCCCCGGCTCCGTCAGGCCCGCCCCCGGCGCCTCCAGACCCGCCCCCGGCGCCTCCACGCCCTCCCGCGACCCTTCCAGCTCCAGCCCTACCCCCGCCGGTGCCCCCACACCGCCGCTCGCAGGCCCGGGCGGGTTGTCGTCGGGGTCGGTCGGGGTGTGTCGGGCGGCGAGCAGGCCGAGCGACGCGGCCACCGACGGCGCGCCGCGGTCCCGGGCGAGCGCGGCGGCCTCGGCGAGGGCGGCGGCCACCTGCGGGTCGGTGCCGGTGGTCGCCAGCGCCAGGTGGCGGGCCCGCTCGATCGGGTCGGAGGCCGCCGTGGACAGCGCGGCGTGCGCGGCCCGCCGCTCCTGCGCCGGCGCCTCCGCGTACAGCGCGGCCGAGATCAGCGGGTGCGCGAACCGTACGGCGGGACCCTCCGGCTCCGTGGCGAGCAGACCGAGTTCGGCCGCCCGGGCGGTCTCCGCCTCGGCGTCCCGGCGGCCGGCCGCGTGCAACAGGGCCAGCGTGGGGCGGGCGCCGGCGCTGGCCACGAGGAGGGTGCGGCGGGCCTCGGGCGAGAGCATCTCCAGGCGGTTGAGGACGAGGGCGCGCAGCGAGGTCGGCACCGGCAGCGGCTCGCCGGGCCGGGGCGGGGTCGGGCTCTCGGCCAGGGCGCGGCCGAGTTCCAGGGCGAAGAGCGGGTTGCCGCCGCTGGTGCGGTGGATCTCCCGGACGGTGGAGCGGGGCAGGCCGGTGTAGCCGCGGTGGTCGAGCAGCGCGGCGACCTGGGTGCGGGAAAGCGGGCCGAGCCGGACGGCGAGGGTGTCCGGGGGCGCCGCGCGCAGATGGCGGTCGTACTCCTGGTCCTGGGTCCGGGCCGCGCACAGCATCCGCACCGGTGTGTCACCGAGGCGCCGGGCGGCGAAGCCGAGGAGTTCGGCGCTGGCCGGATCCAGCCACTGCAGGTCGTCGGCGACGACGAGGACGGGGCCCTCGGCGGCGAGGGCACGCAGGGCGGAGAGCACGGCCAGCCGCAGCGCGAGGCCGTCGCGCTGGAGGGTGGACTCGCCGCGGCCGGTGAGCGCCGACTCCAGGGCGGTGCGCTGGGCGGCGGGCAGCTTGTCGTAGACCTCGTCCACCACCAGGCCGAGAAGGTCGGCGAGGGCGAGGAACGGGAGATGGGATTCGGACTCGGTGGCGGAGCAGCGCAACACGGTCCGTGCCGCCGTGGCGTATTCCGCGGCCAATGACCGCAGGACGGTCGACTTTCCTATTCCGGCGGGGCCGTGCAGCAGCACGCTGCCGCCACGGGCGAGTCGCGCACGCGCGGCCGTGAACGGCTCCTCGCGGCCGATGACCAGGTCGGGGCGGGATCTGGCAGGCTCCTGGAAGTCCCGTGTCACGGTCACCGCTCCCCTCCCTCCCCGTGTCGTGTCCTGGCCAATATTAGGCAGTGTGTCTTTGAAATTCGGAGTGACGGTGTGGTGAGGGAAATAACAGCACCGGGAGCATAGGGAAATTCAAGGCGCAGGTGAATGAATGAGGCACCTGCGCAAGCGGCCGCCGGACGCCGCCACGGCCGCGGGCAGCGGGCGGCCCGGTCGAGCGGCGCAGCCGTACCGCTGCGTTCCGGATCGTCGTCGCGTCTGTCGTCACCTGTGCGTCCTTTCCGCGCGGCTCACACCCCCGTTCGGGGGTAGTGAGACCTGCGTCACGGAGTAAACGATGGCAGAGAACCGCCCGGCAATGGCCCGGTACCTAGGAGGACAGATGACGACGGAGGCGTTCCGCGCCGCACGGGACTTCCTGCTGGCACACCGCGAGGACTACCCGACGGCCTACGAGGGTTTCGCCTGGCCCCGGCCCGAGCGCTTCAACTGGGCGCTCGACTGGTTCGACGTGATCGCGGCCGGGAACGAACGCACCGCCCTGCACATCGTCGAGGAGGACGGCAGCGAGGTGCGGCTGTCCTTCGCCGAGGCGGCCGAACGGTCGAACCGCGCCGCCACCTGGCTGCGCGAGCGCGGCGTGGGCGCCGGTGACCGCATCCTGGTCATGCTCGGCAACCAGGTCGAACTGTGGGAGACCGCCCTCGCGGCGATGAAGCTGCGGGCCGTCGTCATCCCGGCCACCCCGCTGCTGGGCCCCGCCGACCTGCGCGACCGGGTGGAGCGCGGACGCGTCCGGCATGTGATCGCCCGTGCCGCGGACACCGGCAAGTTCGACGACGTCCCCGGCGACTACACCCGCATCACGGTCGGCGGCCCCCGCGAGGGCTGGCAGCGCTACGAGGACGCCTACGCCGCCTCCCCGGACTTCGCCCCCGACGGCGAGACCCGGGCCGACGACCCGCTGATGCTCTACTTCACCTCGGGCACCACCGCCCGGCCCAAGCTGGTCGAGCACACCCACACCTCGTACCCGGTCGGCCACCTGGCGACCATGTACTGGATCGGCCTCAAGCCCGGCGACGTACACCTGAACATCTCCTCGCCCGGCTGGGCCAAGCACGCCTGGTCGAACCTGTTCGCCCCCTGGAACGCCGAGGCCACCGTCTTCCTCCACAACTACACGCGCTTCGACGCCGCCCGCCTGATGACGGAGATGGACCGCGCGGGCGTGACGACGTTCTGCGCCCCGCCGACGGTCTGGCGCATGCTCATCCAGGCCGACCTGACCCAGCTCCGCACGCCCCCGCGCGAGGCCGTGGCGGCGGGGGAGCCGCTCAACCCCGAGGTCATCGAGCAGGTCCGGCGCGCCTGGGGAGTCACCGTCCGGGACGGCTTCGGGCAGACCGAGACCGCCGTCCAGGTCTCCAACAGCCCCGGCCAGCCCCTCAAGACGGGTTCCATGGGCCGGCCGAGCCCGGGCTACCGGGTGACACTGCTGGACCCGGTCACCGGCGCGCCCGGCGTCGACGAGGGCGAGATCGCGCTGGACCTGTCGGCACGCCCGGTCGGCCTGATGACCGGCTACCACGGCGACCCGGAGCGTACGGCGGAGGCGATGGCCGACGGCTACTACCGCACCGGGGACGTCGCCTCGCGGGACGAGGACGGCTATCTGACCTACGTCGGCCGCAGCGACGACGTCTTCAAGGCCTCCGACTACAAGATCAGCCCCTTCGAGCTGGAGAGCGCCCTGCTGGAGCACGAGGCGGTGGCCGAGGCGGCCGTCGTGCCCGCGCCGGACGAGCTGCGGCTCGCCGTGCCCAAGGCGTACGTCGTCCTGGCGGACGGCTGGGAGCCGGGGCCCGACACCGCGAAGGTGCTGTTCGAGCACGCGCGGGAGACGCTGGCCCCCTACAAACGCATCCGCCGCCTGGAGTTCGCCCCGCTGCCCAAGACCGTCTCCGGCAAGATCCGCCGCATCGAACTGCGCGAGGCCACCGCGGCCGGTTCGGACGCCGAGTACCGCGAGGAGGACTTCCGCTGACCCCTGCGCTCAGGGAACCGACGGGACCGCGCTCCCCGGCGACACGGTCGGTGTCCGGAAAGGTGCGCAAGATCGAGCTGGGGGAGAGGTACGCCGACCGATCCACCGCCGGGGCGGGGCGCGGCCCGTAAGATCAGGTGCCCTTGGGGGTGATTATGGGCAGGCAGCGTCTCGGCTCGCCGACGCTGGAGCAGGTCGCCGCCCTCGCCGGCGTCGGGCGAGGGACCGTGTCGCGGGTCATCAACAACGCGACGGGCGTACGGGATTCGACGCGCCGCGCCGTCGAGCGGGCCATCGCCGAACTGGGCTACGTGCCCAACCTGGCCGCCCGCTCCCTGGCCGGGCGGCGTGCGGACGCCGTGGCGCTGGCGATGACGGAGCGGGACTGGCGGCTGTTCGGGGAGCCGTTCTTCGCGGAGATCGTCCGGGCGGTCGGCGACGCCCTCGCCGACACGTCGGTGCAGCTGCTGCTCACCCTGATCCGCACGGACGACGAGCGGCGGCGCTTCGTGGAGTTCGCGCGCGGCGGGCGGGTGGACGGGGTCCTGCTGATGTCGGTGCGCGCCGACGACCGGCTGCCGGACATGCTCGCCGAGGCCGGACTGCCCACCGTGCTGCTGGGCCGGCGCTCGGGTGACGAACACGTCACCTACGTGGACGCGGACAACGTGGGCGGCGCCCGCGGCGCGGTCGAACACCTGCTGCGCGGCGGGCGCAGGCGGATCGCCGCCGTCACCGGGCCGCTCGACATGTACGTCACCCAGTGCCGGCTGCGCGGCTACCGGGAAGCGCTGGTCGCCGCCGGTCTGGAGCCGCTGACCTCGCTGGTCGTGGAGGGTGATTTCACCGAGGACAGCGGCCGCCGGGCGACGACCGCCGTCCTCGAACGGCACCCGGACGTCGACGCCGTCTTCGCCGCCTCGGACACCATGGCCGCCGGGGCACTGGCGGTGCTGCGGGCGGCCGGCCGCCGGGTGCCCGACGACGTCGCGGTGATCGGCTTCGACGACTATCCGCTCGCCCGGCACACCCACCCCGCGCTGACCACGGTCCGCCAGCCGCTGGAGGAGATCGGCCGGACCCTGGTGCGGCTGCTGCTGGAGGAGACGGAGCAGCCCGAGGTGGCCTGGCGGCATGTCATCCTGCGCACCCGGCTGGTGGTCCGCGACTCGGCCTGAGAGGCCCGCATCGGGAGCGCTCCCAAGTTTCGCGGTGAATGGGGCGGTCGCGCGCCTCCCTGTGACCTGCGACTTCGAAATACCTTCGACGCATTCGTGCGCGCAGGGTTGTCAGGGACATGGGCGGACTCCTACAGTCCGGACCGAACCGGTGGGGTGGGAGCGCTCCCATCAGTGGGGAGGTGGGAGCGCTCCCGTACCGACCTCCGTATCGGCCCGCACCGGTCCCGTACTGGCTCCGTCGAATCCGGACCCACCTCCGAGAGAGGCACCCGCATGCGACTGTTACCGCACCGTCCCCGCACCGCGCGCGTCCTGTTCACCGCACTGCTCTCCGCGCTCGCCCCCGTCGTGGCACTCCTCGTCGCGACGCCGCCGGCCCAGGCCGACACCACGATCTGCGAACAGTACGGCTCGGCTGTCATCCAGGGCCGGTACGTCGTCCAGAACAACCGCTGGGGCACCAGCGCCCCCCAGTGCGTCACCACCACCGACACCGGCTTCCGGGTCACCCAGGCCGACGGCTCGGTCCCCACCAACGGCGCCCCGAAGTCGTACCCCTCGGTCTTCAACGGCTGCCACTACACCAACTGCTCACCGGGCACCGCCCTCCCCGCGCGCATCAGCACCATCTCCAGCGCGCCCAGCAGCATCTCCTACGGCTATGTCTCCGGCGCCGTGTACAACGCCTCGTACGACATCTGGCTGGACCCGACGCCGCGGACCGACGGGGTGAACCGGACCGAGATCATGATCTGGTTCAACCGGGTGGGCCCGGTCCAGCCGATCGGATCCCCGGTGGGCACGGCCAACGTCGGCGGGCGTTCCTGGGAGGTGTGGACCGGCAGCAACGGCTCCAACGACGTGATCTCCTTCGTCGCTCCCTCGGCGATCAGCAGCTGGAGCTTCGACGTCATGGACTTCGTCGGCCAGGCCGTCGCCCGGGGGCTGGCGCAGAACAACTGGTACCTGACCAGCATCCAGGCCGGGTTCGAGCCCTGGCAGAACGGTGCCGGGCTCGCGGTGCACTCGTTCTCCTCGACCGTGAACACCGGTGGTGGCGGCCCGGGGCCCGGTGACCCGACGACCACCTGCCAGGTGTCGTACGCCACCAATGTCTGGCAGGGCGGCTTCACCGCCGACGTCACGGTCAGGAACACCGGCACCGCCGCGGTCGACAACTGGCGGCTCGGCTTCACCCTGCCCTCCGGCCAGAGCGTGACCAACGCGTGGAACGCCACGCTGTCCGGTTCGTCGGGTGCCGTCACCGCGAGCCCCGCGGCGCACAACGCGCGGATCGCGCCCGGCGGCAGCCAGACCTTCGGCTTCCAGGGCACCTACGGCGGCACCTTCGCCAAGCCCGCCGGGTTCAGCCTGAACGGAACGCCCTGCACCACCGCGTAACCCCAGCCGGTGCCCCACGGCACCGCCCCCTTCCGGGGCCCGCCCCACTTCCCCCACGCCACGAGGGCGGGCCCCGGACCCCCCTCCCCCCTCGCCCCTCCGGCCCGCACCCGGAAAGGCCCGCCCCATGACTCCGAGCCGAAGCCCGTCCGTCGGCCGCGCTGCGCGCTCCGCCGGACATGGCGTGATGTGTCGTCGTTCGCCGCGGGTCCGTCGTGGCTGGTCGCGCAGTTCCCCGCGCCCCTATGGGGCGCTGCCGGACCGCAGTCGAATGAGCCGCGTTGCCCCGGGCGGGGGTGTGTCGGCTGCCGGTGTTCGGTCGGTGCAGGGAAAGGATGGTCGCCGATGACTCCGTCCCGACGCCCGTCCACCGGCCGCCGTGCCCGGGCTGCCCGTCGCCCCACCCGCGTCGCCGTCGTGCGCCCCGTGTCCCTTGCCCCGACCGGTTGCGCCGCCGCACGGCCGGTCGAGGTCCCGGTGGCGGCAGTCGCCGGGTTCGCCGGGGCTCCGCTGCCTGTCCCGGTCGTGTCCGCCGGGGGTGTGTCGGCCGCCGCCGTCCTGCCCGCACCCGGAAAGGCCCGTCGCCCATGACTCCGAGCCGAAGCCCGTCCGCCGCCCGCCGCGCCCTGCCCGGCCGCCGCTCCACCCACGTCGCCGTCCTGTGCGCCGCGGCCCTCGCCCTGACCGGCCTGGCCGCCGTACCTCCCACCGAGGCGTCGGTGACGGTCGCCGCCGGGCGTGCCGCGGGCCCGGCGGCTCTCGGCGCCCCGCCCGCCGAAGGCCGGGGTGCCGCCGCCGTTCTCCCGTACCAGGACCCCTCCGTGCCCGTGCCCCAGCGGGTCGCCGACCTGCTCGGCCGGATGGCGCTCGACGACAAGCTCGGGCAGATGACGCAGGTCGAGAAGGACGCGCTCGTCCCGCAGGCCGACCTCGCGGCCCACCGCATCGGGTCGGTGCTGTCCGGGGGCGATTCCACCGTCAGCCCGAACAACGCGCAGACCTGGGCCGACACCTACGACTCGCTCCAGCGCACGGCCCTGGGCACGCCGCTCGGCATCCCGGTGATCTACGGCATCGACGCGGTGCACGGCCACAACGCGGTCCGCGGGGCCACCCTGTTCCCGCACAACATCGGCCTGGGTGCCACGCGTGATCCGGCGCTGGTGCAGCGGGTCGGGCGGGCGGTGGCCGAGGAGGTGGCGGGGACCGGCATCGACTGGTCGTTCGCGCCCTGTCTGTGCGTGGCGCGCAACGACCGGTGGGGCCGCACCTACGAGTCCTTCGGCGAGACGCCCGAACTGCCCACGTCCATGGCCACGTTCGTGACCGGCATGCAGGGCACGGCCCTGGGCGCCGACCGGGCCTCCGTGCTGGCGACCGCCAAGCACTACCTCGGCGACGGCGGCACCACCGGCGGAGTCGACCAGGGCAACACCGAGCTGTCCGAGGCGGAGCTGCGCGCCATCCATCTGCCCCCCTTCCAGGAGGCGGTACGGCGGGGCGTGGGCTCGGTGATGCTCTCGTACAGCAGTTGGAACGGCGTGCGGTCGCACGCCCACAAGTACCTCGTCACCGACGTGCTCAAGGGCGAGCTGGGCTTCACCGGATTCGTCGTCTCCGACTGGGCCGCGGTCGACCAGCTCGACGGGCGGACCGGCTTCACGGGCGCCGAGATCGCCACGGCCGTCAACGCAGGCGTCGACATGGTGATGGTCCCGCACGACTACCGGAAGTTCCTCACCCTGCTGCGCGACGAGGTGACCGCCGGGCGGATCACGCAGGCGCGGATCGACGACGCCAACCGCCGCATCCTCACCAAGAAGTTCCAGCTCGGTCTCTTCGAACGGCCGCTCACCGACCGCTCGTTGACACCGGGCGTCGGCTCCGCCGAGCACCGGGCGCTGGCCCGGCAGGCCGTACGGCAGTCGCAGGTGCTGCTGAAGAACGACGGCGTCCTGCCGCTGGCGAAGGGCGCGAAGCTGTTCGTGGCCGGCAAGTCGGCCGACGACATCGGCAACCAGAGCGGCGGCTGGACCCTGGGCTGGCAGGGCCGCAGCGGACCGGTCACCGAGGGCACCACGATCCTCCAGGGCCTGCGCGCCGCCGCGACCGACCCGTCCCGGATCACCTACGACCGCTACGGCAACGGCATCGACGGCAGCTACACGGCCGCTGTGGCGGTGGTGGGGGAGACGCCGTACGCCGAGATGCACGGCGACCGGCCCGGCGGGATGGGCCTTGACCAGGAGGACCTGCAGACCCTGGACCGGCTGAAGGCGAGCGGGGTGCCCGTCGTGGTGGTCCTGGTGTCCGGGCGGCCGCTCGACATCGCCGCTCAACTCCCCGACTGGAGCGCCCTGTTGGCGGCCTGGCTGCCCGGCACCGAGGGCGCCGGGGTCTCGGACGTGCTCTTCGGCGACCACGCCCCGACCGGCAGACTCCCCGTGACGTGGATGCGCAGCGCCTCCCAGCAGCCCATCAACCACGGCGACGGCAAGAGCCCGCTCTTCCCCTACGGGCACGGCCTGACGTACGGCACGACCCCGGGACCGGATCCGGACCCGGACCCCGACCCGGAGCCCAGGGCCTGCACCGCCCGGCTCAAGGTCGTCTCGTCCTGGTCCGGCGGCCACCAGGCGGAGGTGACCGTCGAGAACACCGGCACCGGCCCGCTCACCGGCTGGTCCGTCGCCTGGGACCTGGGCGGGGCCACCGTCTCCAGTCTGTGGAACGGCTCCCTGACCGTGACCGACGGCCGTGCGACCGTGCGCAACGCCGCTCACAACGGCGCCCTGTCACCGGGCGCCACCACCTCGTTCGGCTTCACCGCGAGCGGCAGCCCCGGTACGCCCGCTCCCCGGTGCACCGGTTCCTGACGTACGGCCCGCACCACCCCCATACTCCCTCGCCCGGTCCCGAGCGGCGTCTTCCTCGGGCGGGCGAGGGGTTCCACAGCGGACGGCTACGACGAACGAGGAGGCACCATGGCTCGACGCAGCAGAAAACGGCTCCTCTCCTGGGCGGCGGTATTGGCCACCCTGCTCAGCGGGCTGGGCCTGGCCCTGCTCGGTCAGGGCAGCGCACAGGCGCACGGCGTGGCGATGATGCCCGGATCGCGGACCTACCTCTGCTATCTGGATGCCAAGACCACCACCGGCGCGCTGGACCCGACGAACCCGGCGTGCAGGGCGGCGCTCGCCGAGAGCGGTGCGACGGCTCTGTACAACTGGTTCGCCGTGCTCGACTCCAACGCGGGCGGGCGCGGTCCGGGCTACGTCCCGGACGGCAAGCTGTGCAGTGCCGGGGACCGGTCCCCGTACAACTTCACCGGGTACAACGCGGCCCGCGCGGACTGGCCCCGGACGCACCTGACCTCCGGGGCGACCATGCGGGTGCGGTACAGCAACTGGGCCGCGCACCCGGGCGACTTCCGGGTGTACCTGTCGAAGCCCGGTTACTCGCCCACCAAACCGCTGGGCTGGGGTGACCTGGAGCTCATCCAGACGGTCACCGACCCGCCCCAGTCGGGCGGACCGGGGAGCGATTCCGGTCACTACCACTGGAACCTCAACCTGCCCTCGGGCCGGTCGGGCGACGCGGTGCTGTTCATCCAGTGGGTCCGCTCCGACAGCCAGGAGAACTTCTTCTCCTGCTCCGACATCGTCTTCGACGGCGGCAACGGCGAGGTGACCGGCATCCGCGACCCGGGCGGCACCACCCCCACCCCGACGCCCACGCCGACCCCCACCCCGACGCCCACCGACCCGCACACCGGCTGCATGGCCGTGTACGCGGTGACGAACTCCTGGAGCGGCGGCTTCCAGGGCTCGGTCGAGGTGATGAACCACAACACGGCCGCGATGAACGGCTGGGCCGTGCGCTGGCGGCCGGGCGACGGCACCCGGATCAGCAGTGTCTGGAACGGCGCGCTCAGTACCGGGACCGACGGCACGGTCACGGTGAGGAACGTCGACTACAACCGGACCGTCCCGCCGGACGGCAGTGTCACCTTCGGCTTCACGGCCACCTCCACCGGCAACAACGTGCCGGTGGGCTCGATCGGCTGCGTCAACCCGTAGGCGCGTCTCCCTTCACCGCGGCGCCGGCTCCCACCCCTCCGGGAGCCGGCGCTGTCGTCAGCCCGCGGGGGACTCCAGCGCCTCGGCGTGGTCGTTGACCGGCTTCGGGGTGCCGGTGAGGTCCAGGACGAACAGCGGGACGCGCAGGGCGTCGGCGCGGACGCGGGCCTCGGGGGCGTATCCGGCGAGGGAGAAGTAGACGCAGTCCGACGACTCCGTCATGGCGGTCAGCCACAGGCACTCCACGTCCCGTACGCCGGCCGGGCGCACGGTCGGGTCCACCTGGGCGAGCAGGCCGCGGGCGGCGAGACCGATGCCGTGCGGGGGCCGCTGGTCGGCGCGGCGGATCTCCCGGTAGCCGAGCCACCGCAGGTACAGGGCGGCGGCCGTGACGGCGTCCCGCGCGGTGCGGATCGTCACGGGCTGGAAGGGGGCCCGCCGCCGCGGGGTGTCGAGGACCTGGGTGCCGGGGCGGGCCGGGGAGAGCGTCCCGGCCACCGCGATCCGCACCACCGTCCCGCACGCGCATCCCAGCTCCGGATGGGGCCACTGGTCGCTGCGGCCGCAGGAGGCGCACTGGACGGTGACCCACTCCTCGGCCCAGGTCCGGTGGGTGACGGCCGTCGGTGTCCCGCGCGGGTCGAGCGGCGGGGCGACGGGTGCTCCGCAGGCGCACGGGTAGGCCGGCGCGGCGTACTGGTGCTCGCGCCGGCAGGCCGGGCAGCGCACCGACACGCTCTGGGGCATGTCCCCATGGTGCTGCAGGAGTCCCCCGCTTGTCCGTCGCTTGTCCGTCTCTTGACGGCCTTGGAGCCGCCACTTACATTGATTCCAGATAGTAGAAGTTAGTTTCCGTAATGCGGAATAAATACGGAAGCGATACGGAACCAATACGGAAGAGCTCAACCGCGGGGCGCGACGGGAGTGCGAATCCGACAGCCGAAGCAGGAGTACTCGATGGCTCGAATGACCGCTGCCCGTGCGGCAGTTGAGATCCTCAAGCGCGAGGGCGTCAGTAACGCGTTCGGTGTGCCGGGGGCGGCGATCAACCCGTTCTACGCCGCGCTCAAGGCGTCCGGCGGCATCCACCACACCCTCGCCCGCCATGTGGAGGGCGCCTCGCACATGGCCGAGGGCTACACCCGCACCCACGCGGGCAACATCGGCGTCTGCATCGGTACGTCCGGCCCCGCCGGCACCGACATGATCACCGGCCTGTACTCCGCCATCGGCGACTCCATCCCGATCCTGTGCATCACGGGCCAGGCCCCGACCGCCGTGATCCACAAAGAGGACTTCCAGGCCGTCGACATCGCCTCCATCGCCAAGCCGGTCACCAAGATGGCGGTGACCGTCCTGGAGGCCGCGCAGGTCCCCGGCGTCTTCCAGCAGGCCTTCCACCTCATGCGCTCCGGCCGACCCGGCCCGGTCCTCATCGACCTGCCGATCGACGTGCAGCTCACCGAGATCGAGTTCGACCCGGAGACCTACGAGCCGCTGCCCGTCTACAAGCCGGCCGCGACCCGGGCCCAGATCGAGAAGGCGATCGGCATGCTGAACGCCGCCGGGCGCCCGCTGCTCGTCGCGGGCGGCGGCGTCATCAACGCCGACGCCGCCGAACTCCTCGTCGAATTCGCCGAGTTGACGGGTACCCCGGTCGTCCCGACCCTCATGGGCTGGGGCGTCCTGCCCGACGACCACGAGCTGAACGCCGGCATGGTGGGCCTGCAGACCTCGCACCGCTACGGCAACGCCACCTTCCTGGAGTCCGACTTCGTCCTCGGCATCGGCAACCGCTGGGCCAACCGCCACACCGGCAGGCTGGACGTCTACACGGCCGGCCGGACGTTCGTCCACGTCGACATCGAGCCGACCCAGATCGGCAAGATCTTCGCCCCGGACTACGGCATCGCCTCCGACGCGAAGGCCGCCCTCGAGCTGTTCGTCGAGGTGGCACGGGAGTTGAAGGCGGCGGGCAAGCTGCCCGACCGCTCCGCCTGGGCCGCGTCCGCGCAGGAGCGGAAGGCCGCCCTCCAGCGCCGTACGCACTTCGACGACATCCCGATCAAGCCGCAGCGCGTCTACGAGGAGATGAACAAGGCCTTCGGCCCCGAGACCCGGTACGTCTCCACCATCGGCCTCTCGCAGATCGCCGGCGCCCAGATGCTGCACGTGTTCAAGCCGCGGCACTGGATCAACTGCGGCCAGGCGGGCCCGCTCGGCTGGACCGTCCCGGCCGCGCTGGGCGTGGCGAAGGCCGACCCGGACGCCCAGGTCGTGGCCCTGTCCGGCGACTACGACTTCCAGTTCATGATCGAGGAACTGGCGGTCGGCGCGCAGCACAGGATCCCGTACGTCCATGTCCTCGTCAACAACTCCTACCTGGGCCTGATCCGTCAGGCGCAGCGGGCGTTCGACATCGACTTCCAGGTCAAGCTGGAGTTCGAGAACATCAACTCGCCCGAGCTGGGCGTCTACGGCGTCGACCACGTCAAGGTGGCCGAGGGGCTCGGCTGCAAGGCGATCCGGGTGACCGACCCGGCGGAGCTGGGCACGGCCCTGGAGCAGGCGAAGAAGCTCGCCGCCGAGTTCCGGGTGCCGGTCGTCGTGGAGGCGATCCTGGAGCGCGTCACCAACATCTCGATGTCGACCACCAATGACATCAGCAACGTCGTGGAGTTCGAGGAGCTGGCGACCGAGCCCGGCCACGCGCCGACCGCGATCAGGACACTGAAGGTCTGACGCGGTACACACGACGAGGGGCGGTCCGGCCTGACGGCGGGCCGCCCCTCGTCGTGTGCTCCCCCGTGGTACCGCTCGCGGTACCGCTTCCCCCGTGGTACCGCTTCCCCCGTGCGGAGCCCGCCGCCCCCGTGCCGGCGGGCTCCCCTGTGACGGCAATCTGCCCCACTCCGGGGGTGGTTGAAGCCTCCCGGCGCGTCTTCAGAGGATGATTTGAGGGTTCCGTAGCCCGTGTACGCCATGGTGCGTACGCGGGTTCAGTCGTCGTGGTGCTCGTGGAGCCCCGGCCAGTCGTCCGGGCCGCCGCCCTGCCACTCGACGAGGTCGCTCTCCGCCACGTCGGTCACGTACAGATCGGCCAGTCTCAGGAACTCGCTGACGTCGTCGATGTGCGAGGCGACGCCCAGGGTCTCGTCGCCCGAGGTGACCCGGCGAGAACCTCCCCCACTGCCTTAAGGGCGTGGGAGGTGCCCCCATCGCGCCGGAGCGTGCACCACGATGTGCGGACCGTCCATGCCTCAAGAGTGCCGCCGGGGCCACGGGAACGCACGTCGGAGGGAACGCGAAAGCGCTCCCTGTGCCGGTCGCGCGGACCGGCACAGGGAGCGCCGTGGACATGTCTGGGACCGCGGCGGGCGGCGACGGTGCCGGGGCTCCTTCCCCTCAGGTCGAAGAAGGAGGCCTCGGCCCTTTACCACCGCACTGGCTCGCACGCCGCCGCGGTCCGCACCCTGTCCGTGCCGTGTACTGAGGACCACCCCTCATCCGGGTCGCTCAGTGGCCGGGCGCGGACAGGGAGTCTCAGTCCTCGCGCAGGGCGCGGACCGCCTCCTCCACGCGCCTGCCGTACTCCGGGTCGGCGGCGTGGAAGTGGGCCAGGTTCTTCTCGATCACGTCGTTGCGGGAGACCTGGGAGAGACCGCCGGCGATGTTCGCGATCAGGCGGGACTTCTCCTCGGCGGACATCAGCCGGTACAGCTCGCCCGCCTGCACGAAGTCGTCGTCCTTGGTGTGCTGCGGAGCCTCGTGCGTGCCGGTCCAGCCGGTCACCGCCAGCGGCGCCGACAGCGGGCGGCCGGTCTCCACGGGGCCGTCGTAGGAGTTCGGCTCGTAGTTCTTGGCGTGCCGTCCCTGGCCGTTGACGGCCATGAAGCCGTCCCGGCCGTAGTTCTGCGCGGTCGTCGCCCGCGGGGCGTTCACGGCCAGCAGGGTGTGGTTGACACCCAGGCGGTAGCGGTGCGCGTCCGCGTAGGCGAACAGGCGGCCCTGGAGCATCTTGTCCGGCGACGGGCCGATGCCGGGGACGAAGTTGTTCGGGGAGAACGCGGCCTGCTCGACCTCGGCGAAGACGTTGTCGGGGTTGCGGTTCAGGACCAGGCGGCCCACGCGCCGCAGCGGGTAGTCCCGGTGCGGCCAGACCTTGGTGAGGTCGAAGGGGTTGAAGCGGTAGTCGGCCGCTTCCGCCGCCGGCATGATCTGGACGTACAGGGTCCAGGACGGGTGCACGCCCCGCTCGATCGCCTGGAGCAGGTCCGTCTGGTGGGAGGTCGGGTCCTGGCCCGCCTGCTCGGCCGCCTGCTCACTGGTCAGGCAGCGGATGCCCTGGTCGGTCTTGAAGTGGTACTTGACGAAGAAGGCCTCGCCCTCGGCGTTCGTCCACTGGTAGGTGTGCGAGCCGTAGCCGTTCATGTGGCGGTACGACGCCGGGATGCCGCGGTCGCCCATCAGCCAGGTCACCTGGTGCGTGGCCTCGGGGGCGTGCGCCCAGAAGTCCCAGACGTTGTCCGGCTCCTGACGGCCCGTGAACGGGTCCCGCTTCTGCGAGTGGATGAAGTCCGGGAACTTGATCGGGTCCTTGATGAAGAACACCGGGGTGTTGTTCCCGACGAGGTCGTAATTGCCTTCCCGCGTATAGAACTTGACCGCGAAGCCGCGCGGGTCGCGGACGGCGTCCGCGCCGCCGAGCGAGTCCGCCACGGTGGAGAAGCGCAGGAAGACCTCGGTGCGCTTGCCGACGGTGTCGAGGAAGTCGGCGTGCGTGTAGCCGGTGACGTCGTCGGTCACCTCGAAGTGGCCGTACGCGCCGGAGCCGCGGGCGTGCACCACGCGCTCCGGGATGCGCTCACGGTTGAACCGGGCGAGCTTCTCCAGCAGGTGCTGGTCCTGGAGGAGGAGCGGGCCGCCGACGCCGGCGGAGGCTGAGTTCTGGTTGTCGGCGACCGGGGCGCCGGACTCGGTCGTGAGCACGCGCTTCGACATCGTGGACCTTCCGTGCGGGTGTCAGCGGAAAACTGTTTCCGCTTTGTGGAGCCTAGGAGGGGGTGGACCGAGCGTCAACAGTTTGTTGAAGTGGATTCCGGGCGGCGCCACCGCCTGGGCGCGACAGGACAGGTGTCAGCGGCGACGCCGCCCGGAGTTCTCGGGGAGGGTCAGACCTGCGCGCCGGAGAGGCGCTCGACCGCGCGCAGCAACGCGGAGTGGTCCAGGCCCCCGTCGCCCTGTGCCCGCAGCGACGCCACGAGCTGGGCGACCACGGCCCCGACGGGCAGCGCGGCGCCGACATTGCGGGCGGCGTCGGTGACGATGCCCATGTCCTTGTGGTGCAGGTCGATGCGGAAGCCCGGCTTGAAGTCGCGCTGCAGGAAGTTGTCCTTCTTGCGCGTCAGCACGGTCGAGCCCGCCAGGCCGCCGTTGAGCACGTCCAGGGCGGCCTTCAGGTCCACGCCGGACTTCTCCAGGAAGACCACGGCCTCGGCGCACGCCTGGATGTTGACGGCGACGATCAGCTGGTTGGCGGCCTTCACGGTCTGGCCCGAGCCGTGCGGGCCGCACAGCACGATGGTCTTGCCGAGGGCTTCCAGTACGGGCTTGGCCTCGTCGAAGTCGGCCTGCTCGCCGCCGACCATGATCGACAGTACGGCCTCGACGGCGCCGGCCTCACCGCCGGACACCGGGGCGTCCAGTACGCGGATGCCCTTGTCCTTGGCGGCCTCGGCGAGGTCGACCGAGGTCTGCGGGGTGATCGAGGACATGTCGATCAGCAGTGCGCCGGGCTTCGCGTTCTCCAGGATGCCGTCGGGGCCGTAGGAGATGGCCTCGACCTGCGGGGAGGCCGGGACCATCGTGATGACGACGTCGGCGTCCTTCACGGCCTCGGCGATGGAACCGGCGGCGGTGCCGCCCGCGGCGGCCAGGCGGTCCAGCTTGTCCTGCTCCAGGGTGAAGCCGGTGACGTCGTAGCCCGCCTTGATCAGGTTCTCGGACATGGGGGAGCCCATGATGCCGAGGCCGATCCACGCAATCGCCGGGCGGGTCGGGTGGGAAGAATCTGCGAGGTTGTTGCTCATGGTCGGGGATGCCTCTCGGTGCAAGGGGGTCAGCGGGACAGCCAGTCGAACGCCTGGGCGCTGGGGCGGTCGCCCGGCTTGTACTCCAGGCCGACCCAGCCGTCGTATCCGGCCTTCCTCAGCTGGTCGAGCAGTTCCTCCAGCGGGAGGTTGCCGGTGCCGGGGGCGCCGCGGCCCGGGTTGTCGGCGATCTGGACATGGCCGGTTTTCGCCGCGTACTCCTCGATCACCGACGGGAGGTCCTCGCCGTTCATGGACAGGTGGTAGAGGTCCATCAGGAACTTCGCGTTGCCGAGGCCGGTCGCCTCGTTGACCTTGTCGGCGATGCCCACCGCGGCCGGGGCCGAGACCAGGGGGTACCGCGGCGACTCGGGCTGGTTCAGGGCCTCGATCAGCAGGATCGCGCCGATCCGGTCGGCCGCCCGTGCCGCGAGGACGAGGTTCTCCAGCGCCAGCGCGTCCTGCTCGGCCGGGTCGACGCCGTCGACGCGGTTGCCGTACAGGGCGTTCAGCGCCGTGCAGCCCAGTGACTGTGCGAAGTCGGCGGTCACGTCGATGTTGGCGCGGAACCGCTCCGACTCCTCGCCCGGAATCGACAGGGCGCCGCGGTCGGGGCCCGGCAGCTGTCCGGCGTAGAAGTTCAGCCCCGTGAGCCGGACGCCCGCGTCCTCGATCGCCTTCTTCAGGGCGTCGAGCTCGGACCGCTCGGGGGTCGGGGAGTCGATCCAGGGCCACCACAGCTCGACCGCGGTGAAGCCGGCCGCGGCGGCGGCCGCGGGGCGCTCCAGGAGCGGGAGTTCCGTGAAGAGGATCGACAGGTTGACGTTGAAGCGCTGCTCGTCGAATCCCATGGGGTCCGGCGCTCCCTTCCGTTCTGGCTATTCCGTATTGCGGAAGTTGCTTTCTGCTTAACGGAAGACTGCCCGTGGAGGGGGAGGGCTGTCAAGGGCCGTACGCGCAGAACACCCCCGCGCGTGATGCGCGGCGGCAGGCTCGAACGGCTGATCGGCGCGGCGGTCCGGGAGTGAAAACCCGGCGTTAGTGAATGCAATCCGATGGTCCGGCGCCTGCAACCCGCAGCGCCCGAGAAGTGTGTTAGAGAGCGAGACTCGTGCGCGTCCTGACCAGCGCGCACACGGGAAGGAAACGGGGTGCACCCTGGTGCGTGTGATGACCGGCGACGCTCTCTTCTGTGCGTACGCCGTCGGCGAGGAAACGGCCGACACGGAGGGGCGGGGGCGATGAGCGGAGTACTGATTCATCTGCCGCAGGAACCCGCGGTGACGGTGCGGCTCGGCCCGGGTGAGTCGGCCCGCTTCGGCCGCGGCTCGGGCACCGCCCCTGTGGACCTGCGGCTCGACGACCCGGCGGTGTCGCGGTTGGCCGGGGAGGTTCGCGTGCGCGACGACCACTGGCTGCTCAGCAACTTCAGCGCCACGCAGAGCTATCTGGTGGAGAACCCGGAGGGCGCCGGGGAGTACCTGAGAGTGCCACCGCGCCGGGTCGGGGCCCCCGTCCCGTTCGAGTTCGCGCGGATCGTGCTGCCCACGCGGGGAACCGGGGTGAGCTTCCAGGTCTTCGCACCCGATCACGTCTACCTCGATCCGGACGGCCCCGAAGGCGGCGTACGGGGCACCCAGACCCTGACCGCCTACTCGCTGGACGAGACGGCGACGTACTTCCTGGTACTGGTCGCCCTGTGCGAGCCGCGACTGCGGGACGAGTCGGCGCTCGCGGTGCCGACCACGCCCGAGATCGTCGAACGGCTGCGCGCACACCCGCGGTACGCGCAGCTGACGGCGCGCGCGGTGAGCGCGCACATCGACTACCTCGCCGAGGAGAAGCTCCGCGTCCACGCCCCGGCCGGGGGAGAGGCCGCCCGGGGCGGCCGCCGCAACGGCAAGCGTGAGGCACTCGTCGCCGTCGCCCTGCGCTTCGGCCTGGTGGGCGAGGGCCATCTGCGGCACCTGCCGGCGCGCGCTCCGGCCGGGCCCTGCGGGGTCCGCGTCGGCGGGGCGGTGCACCGGTGAGCGCGGCGGCGGCCGAGCGGGTGCCGCGTGGATACCGGGTCGGCGCGTGGGAAGTCGGCGAGCCGATCGCGGACGGCGGCTGGGGGTGGGTCTACGAAGGCCGGAGCATGAGCGGGGCGGACGCCGACACCGTCGTAGCGCTGAAGTTCCTGCCCACCGCGGGTCTTGCTCCCCGGCAGGTCAGAGGGCTGGTGGAAAGTGCCCGCAGGGAGAGCGACTTCGGGCGCCGGACCAGCCATCCCCGGCTGATCCGGCTGATCGACTCCGTCGTGCTGGCGGACGCGCACCGCCCCGAACTCGACGGAGCCGTCGTGCTGGTGATGGAGCGGGCCGAGCGCAGCCTGCGCGAACTGCTCGAACGGGAAGGCGAGTTGCCGCCGGACGAGGGGGAGCGGATCCTGACGGAGGTCTGTGAGGGGCTCGCGCATCTGCACGGCCTCGGCTGGGTGCACGGCGACCTCAAACCCGACAACGTCCTGCTGATGAAGGACGGTTCGGTCCGCCTGTCGGACTTCGGACTGGCCGCCGAACTCGACGGCACACACGGCACGCACGCGTGGATTCCGCCGCTGGGCACCCCGGACTACCTGCCGCCCGAACGCTGGAAGGCCCCGCTCGGCGAGCGGGGCGTCCAGGCCCGCCAGAGCGGGGACATCTGGGCCCTGGGCATCATGATCCACCAGGTGTTCGCCCGCGGTGCCTCTCCCTTCCCCGGCGCGACGCCGGCGGGGCGCGGCGCCGCCGTACAGGAATACGCCGCCGGACGGGCACCGCTGCGCCCGGACCCCGCCGTACCGGCACCCTGGCGTGACCTGGTCGGAGACTGCCTGGCGCCGACCCATGAGCTGCGTGCCGGGCACACCGCGGGCGATCTGCTGGCCCGCATGGCCCGCGTCCGGGCGGCGGCCACGGCCGGCCGTCGCGCGAACGCGATGTCCGGTGCCCGACGGCGGAAGCGCGCGTTCGTGGCGGCGGCCGCCACCACGATGGGCATGACCACCGCCCTGGTCTGGTCGTTGGCCGCGCACGACCCGGGCGGCGGGGCGGACGACCCCCCGGTCCACGCGCAGAACCTCGCCGACTCCACCGACCGCGTCACCGTCTTCAACGTGGAGCGGGTCTGCCGGAACCGGGCGGCCGCACGCGAGCCGCAGTGCAGCCTCGGGCTGGCCATTGATCCGTCCCTTCCGTACACCGTTGACAACGTTGTAGCCACGCGCGTGTGGCACGGAGACGCGCTCCCCGTGGAGTGCCGACTGCGCCGGGGCAGCCCGGTCACGGACGAGACGGGCACGCGCTCCGCCGAGTGGTACCGGGTCCGGCTGCCGGACGGCGCCGCGCAGCCCACCGCGTGGTTCCCGGCCGTCCGCACGAGGGACCGGCCCGCTGTGGCCGAGTGCGGGTGAACGCCGTGGTCCGGCCGGAGGGCACGGGGTGACCCGCCGTGGTCCGGCCGGGGGTGCAGGGTGGCCCGCCGTGGTCCGGCCGGGGTGCAGGTTGGCCCGCCGGCCGGATCAGTCGCACCTGCGGATGTCGCGGCCGTCGTTGTCCCTGGCCTCGTCGTTGCCCCATTTCTGGAGGTAGTAGGCGGAGACGTACGCCCGCCCCCGGCCGCCCGGTGCCACCTCGTCGAGGTCGGTGAGCAGCCACCAGTGGTTGTACGTTGCGTCGTTGCCCACCCGGTCGCCCCACTTCTTGCACAGGACGTAGTTGGTGCCCTTGCGCAGGGTGCCCTGGGGTGCGCAGCGCGGGGTGGTGTCGCCCACGCAGTCCACGTCGGGGTAGCCGGTGGCGTCGGCGTAGGTGTCCACCCAGAACCGGTCCGGTTCGCCGCCGCCGCCGTCGCAGGCGTTGGTGCTGGTGACACGCGGGAACGGGCCGCTCGGGCTCAGCCGGTACTCGGTGCCCTGAAGGACCGGGTGGACCATTTCGTCCGTCTCGCCGTCGTTGTCGCCGTTGGAGTCGTAGAGCTGCTCGTAGTGCAGATGGGCCGAGTCGGTGCCGACCAGCCCGAGCCGCCCGAGGGGGGTGCCGGAGGCGACGCGCTGCCCCAGGCGTACGTCGATACGGTCCAGGTGCAGATAGACCGTGAACCAGCCGTCGCCGTGATTGATCTCCAGGCCGCCGGGCTCGAAGAACTCGGTGACCGTGCCGGCGGCGGAGGCGACGACCGTCCCACCGAGGGTGGGGCCGCCGACCCGGTACATGTCGAGCTTCTTGTCGTCGGGCGCGTGGCCCGCGTACGTCTGGAGCTGCCAGGTCTGTCCGCACGGGAACGGCAGTCTGAAGTCCGGGCGGGCGGCGGGCGCCGCCGACGCGGCCGGTGCGCTCGCGCACAGCCCCACCGTCATCAGCAACGCCGCCACCCGCCCCGCATTTCTGCGCAGCCACAACCTCACGGGCCCTCGCCCTCCTCCTCGACGGTGCACCGGTGATCCGGTGCGCTGGTGCGACAGTGCCGCACCGGGGCGGAGAAGGGACTCCGGCACGTTACGGGGTGACGCGGGTCAGGTGCCGCACCGGCGCGTCACACCGCCGGTCTCGTCGCCCTTGAGATAGATGCCGCTGACGTATCCCACGCCCCCTGCCCGCAGCGGGAGTTCGATCCACTTGTCGCTCGTGTAGCCCTCGGCGGTGATGCTTTGGCCGGTCTTCCAGCAGTTCGCCGGGTAACTCTCGTTGGGGTAGACCTTGCTGACGATGTCGCAGTTGGTGATGCCGGCACAGGAGCGGACGTTCGCCTCCGCCCAGGCGGTCACCGTCGTCTGCCCGCCCCCGCCGCCGTCGGCGGGCTGGAACGTGACGTCCACCCAGTCGTTGTCCGTCATGCCGAGGCCGTCCCAGAAGGTGCCGTCGGCCACGTCGATGCCGGCCGGGTTGGCGACCCGGCGGCCGAACTCGTCGAGGCCGCCGTTGTAGCCCGACTGGTAGGCCGCCTGCGCCTGCGGGGTGCCCTGCGGCAGGTCACGCCACATCTGGCGCTCCCCGGGCGGATTCCAGTAGTCGTCCCGGGTGTTCCAGGGGCCCACGTCCCACACGGGGGCGGTCTCGCAGCGTCCCGTGCGCCGGTAGCAGAGCCGCACCTGGTACTCGCGGCCTCCCTTGCTCGCCAGCATCCGCCGGGAGGGCAGGGCCACGAAGTGGTCGCGGGGCTGGATGACATGGCCGTTCGCCGTGGTGTGCCCGGTCAGTCCCTCGCGGGTGGCGAAGAGGCGGTACGTCACCGATGCCGTCGCCGTCGCACCGGTGCCCGCACGGGCGGTGCGCGTCGCGGGGTCGGCGTGCACGGAGACCTCCGAGACCACCGGGGAGGCACTCCGGGTGCCCAGCAGGGTCAGCCGCACCTGGAGGACCGAGACGGCCTCCGACAGCCGTAGCCTGCCCGTCGTACCGGCGTCGGTCCACTGGGTCCACCGGCCGGGATGGCTGCTGCCGCGCACCTCGGTCAGGACGCGGGTTCCGGACGGCGCGTCGGCCCGGGTGCTGACGGTGAAGGCGTCGGTCTGCCGGCCGAGGCTCCGGGCGGGGGCCGTGTAGAGGGCGAACGCCTTGCCGGGCTCGGACGGGGTGCTCAGGCGGCGGTCGCGGATGGCGAGGCCGCCGTCGGCACGACGGGAGATGTTGTGCCGCTCGTCCGCCGTACCGGCGAGATCCACCTGCCAGTCGGTCACGGGCCGCGCGGCGGCGGGTCTCTCGCCGTCAGTGGCCGCGGCGGCGGTGACGGGTGTCAGCCCGCCCACTATGAGCAGGGCGCACAGGCCCCGTAGCAGTCTCCTGCTGGTGGATCGCACGATGAATCTCCCCGATCGGGCTCGCGGCACCCGGCGTGTGCCGAGGTCCTGTGTCTGCCGAGGTCTTGTGTCTGACCAGGCAGAGGCCTATCGGGTCGCGCCGGCCGCTGTCATTCCGGAACGTTCCGGATGTCGCCCCCGCGGCGGGCGCGGATAGCTTCCGAGCCGTCCTCGCAACGAACCAGGAGAGGAAGCTTCGTGCGTCTGTATCAGCGCGCCGGACTCGTCACGGCGGCCGCAGTGGCCCTGCCCCTGATCGGGGCGGTACCGTCCGTCGCCGCACCGGCCACCGCGGCGGCCGCGTTCGCGGCGTCGTGCCCCGCAGCCGGAGTGGTCACCCAGGGCTACAGCAGCGGCCATGACGGTGTCGACATCGCCAACGCCCAAGGCACACCCATCTACGCCGTCGGCGCCGGCGAGGTCATCGCCTCCGGCCCCGCCAGCGGCTACGGCCAGTGGATCCGCATCCTGCACAACGACGGCACGGTGACCGAGTACGGGCACATGTACCAGCGGGACGTCGCCGTGGGGCAGCACGTCCAGGCCGGACAGCGCATCGCGCTGATGGGCAGCGAGGGCCAGTCGACCGGCCCGCACCTGCACCTGCGTGTCCGCGTCGGCACGTCCACCACGGTCCGCGGCATCGACCCGGTGCCGTACCTGCGCGACCGAGGGGTGAACCTGCCCTGCACGCCGGGCGGAGGCGGCGGGGGCGGGCAGACCACGGTGACCGCCTGGGCGGAGGCGAACGTCCGCTCCTGCGCCGCCGTCACGAACTGCGACATCGTCAGCAAGGTCTACCCCAACGAGAGTTACCCGGCGAACTGCTGGAAGACCGGCCAGAGCATCACCGCCGAGGGCTACACCAACGACAAGTGGATCGAACTCCCGCTGCGCGCGGGCGGCGTGGGATACGTCAGCGCGATCTACCTCAAGGGCGACGACAAGGGCAACGTCAGCCGCGAGTGCCGCTGACGCCACCACCCTCCGCTTCGCCCGACCGCACCTTCTCCCGCCTGTACCTCACCTCACCTCATCTCGCCACACCGCACTTCACTTCACTTCACCTCACCGAAGGGAACACCATGTCCATCTCCAGCACCCTCGTCCGCGCGGCGGCGCTCGGCACCTCTGTCGCGGCGCTCGCCTTCCTGCCGGCGACCACGGCGTCGGCCGCCGACGTGATCAACACGTTCAAGAACCAGGCCACCAACCGCTGCATCGACGACACCAACCAGGGCTTCCGCACCTGGAGCTGCAACGACTCCAATGCCCAGAAGTGGATCGTGCACAAGTGGAACGACGGCACGGTCCAGCTGAAGAACGTCAACACCAACCGCTGCATGTACGACAGCGACCAGGGCTTCAAGACCCTGCCCTGTGACGACAGCCGCAACCAGAGCTGGTACGTCAAGAAGTGGGCCGACAACACGATCGAGCTCAAGAACCAGGCGACCAACCGCTGCATCGACGACAGCAACGTCGGCTTCCGCACCCTGGGCTGCAACGCCGGCACGTTCCAGAGCTGGTTCTAGTAGGTTCCGGAGCTGGTTCCCGCAGCTGGTTCCAGTACCGCCTCCAGTTCGTCTGCCGCCGAGGGCCGTCGCCTCCACCACCAGGGGGGCGGCGGTCCTCGGCCGTATGCGCCGTGGGGGAGTCCGTTAAGGTCGTGGTCGGGGCGCATCGACGCTGCGATGATCCTGCACGTCTACAGCGGCCTCCTCCCTGGGGAATGTGATGATGCGACTGAGAGTGGAATTCACGACCGAGCCCTTCGACCTGGACGAGGCCCCCGCGCACGCGCTGGTGGCCCGTGAGGTCGTCGAGGCGGCGGAGCTGGACGCGGTGGACGTCGGTCCGTTCGGGAACACCGCGGAGGGCGGGGCCGATGCCGTGCTCACCGCCGTGGACGCGCTGCTGCGCAAGACCCTGGAGGCCGGGGCGACCCGGGTCTCCCTCCAGGTCAACGTGATCGGGGAGGAGGCGTGACCGGCACCGGGGGCGACTCCTTCATCGCGGCCGTCAAACCCCTGGTCGACGCCATCGGCGGCGAGATCGTCCCGCCCGACGAGGCGGGACCGGACGACGTCGTGCTCGCCTGGGAGGGCGCCGACATCGTCGCCGTACGCCTGCCGCAGCTCGCGGACTCCCTCGACCACATCCTGGCCGCCATGGAGCGCAAGCGGGGCAAGCCGCTGGCCGACCTGGACCGCAAGTCCAAGCAGGAGGTGGTACGGATACTCGAGGCGCGCGGCGCCTTCTCCGTGCGGCACGGGGTGGAGACCGTGGCGAGCGCCCTCGGCGTCAGCCGCTTCACCGTGTACAACTACCTCAACCGCGACAAGGAGGCATGAGGGGCCAGGGGGGTCGCCGGGTTTCGTAACCCGGAATTTTCAACAAAGTGTTGACGTCGCCTCGTGGAGGGCGTTAGCTATCCGCAGCCCGTACAGCACAAGGCCACGGAGGCTCCCGTGACGTCCACATCCACGCCGGGCCTGGTCCGGTTCAACGCCCTGGAGGAGCACGCGGCCCGCGCCGCGCTCCACGAGGCGTGTGCCTCCCGGGCGTGGGGCGAGCGGCTCCTCGCCGCCCGCCCGTACCCCACCGTCGAGGCCCTCTACGCCGCCAGCGACGCCGCCATGGGCGAGCTGACCGCCGCCGACCTCGACGAGGCGATGGCCGGCCACCCACCGATCGGCCGTCCCAAGCCGGGCGACCCGACCTCGGCCCGCGAACAGCGCGGCATGGCCGGAGCCCCGGAAGAGCTCAAGGCGGAGATGCTGGAACTGAACCTTGCCTACCAGGACAAGTTCGGCCACGTCTTCCTCATCTGCGCCACCGGCCGGACCGGCGAGCAGATGCGCGACGCCGTCAAGGAGCGGATCGGCAACGCGCCGGAGCAGGAGCGCGAGATCGTCCGCGCCGAACTGGGGAAGATCAACCGCATCCGACTGGCCCGACTCGTCGAAGAGGAAGCCTGACCCCATGAGCACCAGCACCACCGCATCGGTGTCCACGCACATCCTGGACACCAGCATCGGCCGCCCCGCCGAGGGCGTCGCCGTCCACCTCTCCGCCCGCTCCGGGCGCGAGGCGGACTGGCAGGCGCTCGGCGGCTCCGCGACCGACGCGGACGGGCGCTGCAAGGACCTGCCGGCCCTGCCGGAAGGAACCACCCACGTACGCCTCGTGTTCGAGACCGAGACGTACTTCGCCAAGAAGCAAGCCGCGGCCCAGCAGGACGCCCCCGCGCTTCGGGACAGCGAGAACGGACGGCCCGTGTTCTTCCCCGAGGTCACCATCGCCTTCGCGGTGGTGCCCGGCGAGCACTACCACGTTCCGCTGCTGCTCAACCCGTTCGGCTACTCCGTTTACCGAGGGAGCTGACCGACACATGACCCGCTTCGTCCTGGGACAGAACCAGTACGGCAAGGCCGAGAACCGCGTCGTCAAGATCACGCGAGACGGCGACACGCACCACATCAAGGACCTGAACGTCTCCGTCGCCCTCTCCGGCGACATGGAGGAGGTCCACCGCAGCGGATCCAACGCCAACGTCCTGCCGACCGACACCACCAAGAACACGGTGTACGCCTTCGCCAAGGAGCACGGCATCCAGAGCGCCGAGGACTTCGGCGTCCGGCTCGCCCGCCACTTCGTGGACAACAACGAGCCCATCCACCGGGCCCGCATCCGCGTCGAGGAGTACGCCTGGGAGCGCATCGAGACCTCGCAGGGCGGCGCCCGCTTCGTCGGCGCCGACGAGATCGCCCACTCCTTCGTCCGCAAGGGCCAGGAGACCCGCGTCGCGCAGATCACCTACGACGGCCACGGCATCCAGGTGCTCTCCGGGTTCAAGGACCTCACCGTCCTGAACACCACCAACTCCGAGTTCTGGGGCTTCCTGAAGGACAAGTACACCACCCTGCCGGAGGACCGCGACCGCATCCTCGCCACCACCGTCTCCACCTGGTGGCGGCACAACTGGGACGGCATCGACTCGCACGCCCCCGACTGGGACCGCTCGTACAACGGGGTGCGCAAGCACGCGCTGCAGGCGTTCGCCGAGACCTACTCGTACTCGCTCCAGCAGACCCTCTTCGAGATGGGCGTACGGGTGCTGAACACCCGCGACGAGGTCGAGGAGATCCGCTTCTCGATGCCCAACAAGCACCACTTCCGCTCGGACCTGTCGCCCTTCGGGATCGACAACGAGGCCAAGGACGGCGCGGTGTACTACGCCGCCGACCGCCCCTACGGCCTGATCGAGGCCACCATCCTGCGGGACGGGGCCGAGCAGCTCATCCCGGTCGACATGACCAACCTGTAGACACCCCCCTCTCGGCACCCGCGGCCGGGCCTTGTGAACCCGGCCGCGGCACTCAAATCTCCAGGGTCCTGCCGTGCCCTCTCCACCACAGCGCAAAGGACGAACCATGGCAGCAGACCAGCGCATCGTCATCGAGAACTGTGCGATCGCGACCGTCGACGCCAACGACACCGAGTACCCGAGCGGTCACCTCGTCATCGTCGGCAACCGCATCGAGTCACTCGGCGCGGGCAGGGCCCCCGAGGGCCTGGAGAACGTCGTACGCCGCATCGACGCCACCGGCCACCTCGTGACCCCCGGCCTGGTCAACACCCACCACCACTTCTACCAGTGGATCACCCGGGGCCTGGCCACCGACCACAACCTCTTCAACTGGCTCGTCGCGCTGTACCCGACCTGGGCGCGCATCGACGAGCGGATGACCTACGCGGCCGCGCAGGGCTCGCTCGCCATGATGGCCCGCGGCGGTGTCACCACCGCCATGGACCACCACTACGTCTTCCCGCACGGCTCCGGCGACCTGTCCGGCTCGATCATCCGCGCGGCCCGCGAGATGGGCGTCCGCTTCACCCTCGCCCGTGGCTCCATGGACCGCAGCGAGAAGGACGGCGGCCTGCCCCCGGACTTCGCCGTCGAGACCCTGGACGGAGCCCTCGCCGCCACCGAGGCCACCGTCAAGGAGCACCACGACGCCTCCTTCGACGCGATGACCCAGGTGGCCGTCGCACCCTGCTCGCCCTTCTCCGTCTCCACCGAACTGCTGCGCCAGGGAGCCGAGTTGGCCCGCAACCTCGGCGTACGGCTGCACACCCACGGCTCGGAGACGGTCGAGGAGGAGCAGTTCTGCCATGAGCTGTTCGGCATGGGCCCGACCGACTACTTCGAGTCCACCGGCTGGCTCGGCGAGGACGTGTGGATGGCGCACTGCGTCCACATGAACGACTCCGACATCGCCGCCTTCGCCCGCACGAGGACCGGCGTCGCCCACTGCCCCTCGTCCAACGCCCGCCTCGCGGCCGGCATCGCCCGCGTCCCCGACATGCTGGCCGCCGGTGTCCCCGTGGGCCTCGGCGTCGACGGCACCGCGTCCAACGAGTCCGGCGAACTCCACACCGAGCTGCGCAACGCCCTGCTGATCAACCGCCTCGGCGCACACCGCGAGGCCGCGCTGAACGCCCGCCAGGCCCTGCGCCTCGGCACCTACGGCGGCGCCCAGGTCCTCGGCCGCTCCGCGGAGATCGGCTCGCTGGAGGCGGGCAAGCTCGCCGACCTCGTGCTGTGGAAGCTCGACACCCTCGCCCACGCCTCCATCGCCGACCCGGTCACCGCGCTGGTCTTCGGCGCGGCGGCCCCGGTCACCGCGTCCTTCGTGGGCGGCGAGCAGATCGTCGAGAACAACCGACTGCTCACCGTCGACGAGGACGCCGTCGCCCGCTCCACCCGGGAGCAGGCCCAGCGTCTGGCGCGGATCGCCGCCCAGAGCTGACCGGTTGAAGATCTCCGGCCGGGAGGGACGGCTCCCGGCCGGTGGCCGTGGACCCGAGCGGGGTCCGTGGCGGCCGTCTCCGGGGCGCGCATGGACGTGTGCGCCCCGGAACGGTCTTCCGTCCCCCTTCTGGAAACGGTCCCGCACGACCGCAGCACCACCTCCTTGACACCCACCGCCGCGACTCGCGTGGTGGTGTAACCGACCGGAGGAGAGCCGCCGTGTCCGCCCCACCCGTCCACCCCGTCGACGAGAAGCTCCCCGCCCTGAGAATGGCGACGACCGGCCTGCAGCACGTGGCCGCCATGTACGCCGGAGTCGTCGCCCCACCGCTGATCGTCGGCGCGGCCGTCGGCCTCAGCGCCACCGACCTGACCTTCCTCACCGGCGCCTGCCTGTTCACGGCCGGCCTCGCCACCTTCCTCCAGACCATCGGCATCTGGAAGATCGGCGCCCGGCTGCCCTTCGTCAACGGCGTCACCTTCGCCGGCGTCGCCCCCATGACCGCGATCGTCGCCTCCACCGACGACAAGTCCGACGCGCTGCCGATCATCTTCGGAGCGGTGATCGTCGCGGGTCTCCTGGGGTTCATAGCGGCCCCGTTCTTCAGCAAGATGGTCCGCTTCTTCCCGCCCGTCGTCACCGGCACCGTCATCACCCTGATCGGCGTCTCCCTCCTGCCGGTGGCCTTCGGCTGGGCTCAGGGGCCCAACCCCGCGGCGGCCGACTACGGTTCGACCACGAACCTGACCCTCGCCGGGATCACCCTGCTGCTCGTCCTGCTGCTGCGCCGCTTCACCCGGGGCTTCGTCAAGCAGATCGCCGTACTCCTCGGGCTGGTCGGCGGCACCCTGATCGCCATCCCCTTCGGAGTCACCGACTTCGGCCCGGTGGCGGACGCGAACGTGATCGGCTTCCCGAGCCCCTTCCACTTCGGTGCCCCGCAGTTCCAGCTCGCCGCGATCGTCTCGCTGTGCGTGGTGATGGTGGTGTCGATGACCGAATCCACCGCGGACATGCTGGCGTTGGGCGAGATAGTGGACCGCCCGGCCGACGAGAAGACGATCGCGGCCGGCCTGCGCGCGGACACCCTCGGCTCGGCGATCAGCCCGCTCTTCAACGGCTTCATGTGCAGCGCCTTCGCCCAGAACATCGGCCTGGTCGCGATGACGAAGATCCGCAGCCGCTACGTCGTGGCCGCGGGCGGCGGCTTCCTGGTCCTGATGGGCCTGTGCCCGATGGCCGCCTCCCTCATCGCGGTCGTACCGCGCCCGGTGCTGGGCGGGGCGGGCGTGGTGCTGTTCGGCTCGGTCGCGGCGAGCGGCATCCAGACCCTGGTCCGGGCCGGCCTGGAGAAGGACAACAACGTTCTGATCGTGGCCGTCTCCCTGGCCGTCGGCATCATCCCGATCTCCGCCCCGGAGTTCTACCACTCCTTCCCGGAGACCGCCCGGATCGTCCTGGACTCGGGCATCTCGACCGGCTGTGTGGTCGCGGTCCTGCTCAACCTCGTCTTCAACCACCTGGGCCGGGGCGGCGACGCCCAGGACGTGACGCATCCGATGGAGGCGGGGGAGGAGATCAGCGGCGTCTCCAAACCGGCCGCGGCAGCGCCGTGAGCACGACGAACACCTCGACGGGGAGAGCGTAGGGGTCTTCGCACGGGAGGCGCTCACCGTCGGGGTTCGCCGACCGTGAGCGCCTCCGGCTGCAGGTGCCGCTACGGGGTCATCAGGGCCGGGGCCGCAGTACCGCCGCCGCCAGCCCCAGGGCCGCCGCCGCGATCACCGCGGCCACCCGGAACGCCAGCTGGTAGCCCTCGGCGGTGGCCGCCACCGCCTCGGCGCCGCCGCTCAGCAGCCCCTCAGTCCGGCTCGCCGCCAGCACCGACAGCACCGCAAGACCCAGCGAACCGCCCACCACCTGCGTGGTGTTGAACAGTCCGGACGCCGCTCCCGAGTCCTCCTCCCGGGCCCCCGACATCGCGAGCCCCGTCAGCGCGGGCATCGCCGCGGCGAAGCCGACGGAGAGCAGGAGCATCGGCGGCAGGACGTCCGCCCCGTACGAACCGTCCGCCGGCGCGCGGCTGAGCAGGCCCATGCCCACGACGATGAGAGCGAGCCCCGCCAGCAGCACCCGGTACGGTCCGAAGCGCCCGACCACCCGCGCCGACAGGGTCAGCATCAGCACCCCGATCACGACCGGCGCCGGCAGGAATGCCGTACCGGTGAGCAACTCGCCGTATCCCAGCACGCGTTGCAGGTACAGCGCCCCGATGAACTGGAAGCCGTACATGGTGGCGACCATCAGGATCTGCACGGAGTTCGCGCCGGTGAGCAGTCGGGAGGCGAACAGGCGCAGGCGCAGGAGCGGACGGGCGGCCCGGGACTGGCGGACGGTGAACGCCACGAACAGGGCCACGGCCACGGCGGCCATCACCAGTGTGGTGGTGAGGTCACGCTCGCCCGACCCGACGATGGTGTACACCGTCAGCATCAGCGCACCCGTCACCAGTGCCGCCCCCGGGTAGTCGGCTCCCTTCCCGAGCCCCGCGCCCTCCTCCCGGTCCAGCACCCGCACCGCCGCCGCCCACGCGGCCACCCCGACGGGCAGGTTGATCAGGAAGATCCAGTGCCAGTTCAGGGCCTCGGTCAGCGCCCCGCCGAGGAACGTGCCGAGCGCCCCGCCCGCGGCGCCCACCGCACTGAACACCGCGATGGCACGCGCCCGTTCGCTCGGCTCCGGGAACAGCGCCACCAGCATCCCCAGCACCACTGCCGAGGTCATCGCCCCGCCCACGCCCTGCAGTGCCCGCGCGGCGATCAGCACCTCCTGGCTCGTCGCCACCCCGCACAGCACCGACGCCACGGTGAACACGGCAAGGCCCGCCGTGAACATCCGCTTGCGGCCCACCAGGTCACCGAGCCGCCCGGCCAGCAGCAACAGCCCGCCGAAGGGGATGAGGTAGGCGTTGACCACCCAGGCAAGACCGGACGCCGTGAAGCCCAGGTCGCTCTGGATGGCCGGCATCGCCACGGTCACGATGTTGCCGTCGAGGACGGTCATCAGCGTCCCCGCGCACAGGATGACGAGGGACAGCCAACGCGAGTACGTTCGTCTGGCCGTCGTAGGCGTTCGGGACTCGATGAGGGCCGTCATGGCGGCGTCGCCTCCGTCTTTCTTCCGGGCTTCCAAAGGTGCACGACTTGTAACGGGGAACATCGTGCGGAACCCTGGAGGCCGGCGTAAGGAGGCAGTTGAATGTCCCAGAGGCACACCGGTGTTACCTCGCAGGTCGTGAACGCGCACGCGTGTCCCGTCCGCGAAGTTCTTGACAGGGTCGCCGGAAAGTGGAGTGTGCAGATCCTGGTGGCCGCCGCCCACGGCCCCATCCGCTTCACCGAGTTGGAGCGCAGCATCGAGGGCATCAGCCGCCGCATGCTCACCCTCACGCTGCGCAACCTGGAGCGCGACGGACTGGTCACCCGCACCGTCCACCCCACGGTCCCGCCGAAGGTCGAGTACGAACTCACCCCGCAGGCGCGGGAGTTGCACGAGACCTTGCAGCGGCTGACCGACTGGGCGGAGCGCAACCGCGTCTACATCGCCGAGGCGCGGGCGGCCTACGACGTCGAACACGATCCGGAACTCGTCGACGCGTAGGCGCTCCGCGGTGGCCGCCGTTCGGTCCCCGGGCTCAGAGGCCGAACAGGCTCGGGTCGGTTGCCAGTTCCTTGAAGTAGTCCTGCGGGTTCGCCACCATGCGGCGGGCCGTCAGGTCCAGCAGTCCGCCGACCGCGGAGAGTTCGGCCGCCACGGTGCCGTCCGCCTTGGTGACGGTCTGCTCGATCCGGAAGGTCTTGCCGCCGCCCCACTCGAAGGCGCAGGACACGTCGACCTCGTCGCCGGCCAGCAGCTCCCGCTTGTAGCGGATGGTCGTCTCCAGGGCGACGGGGCCGACGCCCTTGGCGATCAGGCCGGCCTGGCTGATCCCCGCCGCCTGGAGCAGCGACCAGCGGGCGTGCTCGGCGTAGTTGATGTACACGCTCTGGTTGAGGTGACCCTGTACGTCGGTCTCGTATCCGCGGACGGTGATCCGGACGGAGAACGGCTCGCTCACGAAGTGCCTCTTTCTCATCATCGATGCCCTGTGCACTGATCCTGAGCCCGATCCTGGCACGCCGCTCACGTCCGCCGCGGGGAAGCCAGCAGATAGCGGGCGCGGGTACGGGGGTCGGTGTGCTCGCCGGTCTGCCAGCCGGCCTTCTCCAGGGTCCGCGCGCAGGCGGCGAGCGCCTCGGCGTCCGGCTGCCGCACGGCGACCGCCTCCGGCTGCGGGGTGGCACGCACCCGGTAGCCGTCGCTGTCGCCGCCACCGCTGTCGCCGTCCGGTCCGGCCGGACGATGGCCCGCGGCCTCCAGGGCGAGCGCGGCGGCCTGCACCAGATGCGTGCGCTCCCAGCCGCAGGGGCGGTCCGTGGCACCGTCCGGGTTCGTCATCCGGCGCAGCTCCAGCAGCCCCTGCCAGGCGCTGTGCACCTCGCGCACGCGGGCCGGGCCGTCCTCCGGGGGCTCTGCCTCGCCACCGATCCGGGCGGCGAACACACCCGAGTCGGCGGCGGAAGGCTCCTCGACGACCTCCTCGGGGACCGCCTCCCGTATCCGATGCCCGGCCGGGGTCAGGAAGTGGTCGTGCGGCGGCCGAGGATGCCGGAACGCCAGCCCCTGCCTCACCAGCGCCGCGAGCTGCGCCTCCGTACCGCCCCGCAGCCGCCCGGTCACCGGATCGGCGCCCTCGATCACACGCCGCTGAGCGGCGGTCGGCGGTCGCACCACGACACCCTCCCTCCCGGAGATCCCCACCGCTTCGAAGGCTACGACCCGGGTCTGACAGTGACAGTGGGTTACGGTCCCGGCTTGTTGTTCCAGCCCGCGATCACCGGGCGTCCGTGCTCGGTGCTCAGCCGGCACACCGTCCCCGTGGCCAACTGGAAGAGCGCGCCGTCCGCCGGGGGCAGTCCCAGGCGCCGTGCGGTGAGGACCCGTAGGAAGTGGCCGTGGGCCACCAGCACCACGCAGCCCTCGGTGTTGGCGAGGGCCGCGTCCACCTTGGCCAGGACCCGGTCGGCCCGCTCGCCGACCTGCTCCGGGCTCTCCCCGGGGTGTTCCGGCGGCCCGGGGGCGACACCGTCGGTGAAGAGGAACCAGCCGGGCCGGGTGCGCTGGATCTCCACGGTGGTGATGCCCTCGTAGCCGCCATAGTCCCACTCCCGCAGGTCCGGGTCGATGCGCGGACCCTGGAGCCCGATGAGTTCGGCCGTCTCACGCGCGCGCTGCAGCGGGCTGACGAGCGCCGCCCCGATCCGGTGCGAGCGCACCAGCGGCACCAGCCGGCGCGCTTCCGCCCGGCCGTGCTCGGTCAGCGGAACGTCCGTCGAACCGGTGTGCCGCCCGGACCTGGACCACTCGGTCTCACCGTGCCGCACCAACAGAAGATCACCCATGCCTCACAGGTTATGGGCCCAAGTCGCCAGACGCGCCACCGCCGGTACCCGCCCGCTACTGCCGGTACCCGCCGAGGAACCGCCCGATGCGCCCGATCGCCGCCTCCAGGTCCTCGGCGTGCGGCAGGGTGAGGATGCGGAAGTGGTCGGGGGCGGGCCAGTTGAAGCCGGTGCCCTGGACGACCTGGATCTTCTCCCGCAGGAGGAGGTCGAGGACGAACTTCTCGTCGTCGTGGATCCGGTGGACCTTGGGGTCGAGGCGGGGGAAGGCGTACAGCGAGCCCTTCGGCTTCACGCACGACACGCCGGGGATCTCGTTGAGCTTCTCCCAGGCCACCGTGCGCTGTTCGTGCAGCCTGCCGCCCGGCGCGGTCAGCTCGTCGATGGACTGGCGGCCGCCCAGCGCGGCCTGGATGGCGTACTGCGCGGGCGCGTTGGCGCACAGCCGCATGGAGGCCAGCATGGTCAGGCCCTCCAGGTAGTTCCTGGCGTGCTGCTTGGGGCCGGTGACCACCAGCCAGCCCGAGCGGAAGCCGGCCACCCGGTACGTCTTCGACAGGCCGCAGAAGGTCAGTACGACGAGGTCGGGGGCGAGCGCGGCGACCGAGTGGTGCACGGCGTCGTCGTAGACGATCCGGTCGTAGATCTCGTCGGCGAAGACCATCAGGCCGTGCCGGCGGGCGAGGTCGAGGATGCCCTCGATGATCTCCTTCGGGTAGACCGCGCCCGTGGGGTTGTTGGGGTTGATGATGACGACGGCCTTGGTGCGGTCGGTGATTTTCGACGCCATGTCGTCCAGGTCCGGGTACCAGTCGGCCTGTTCGTCGCAGAGGTAGTGCACCGCCTTGCCGCCCGCGAGGGTCGTCACGGCCGTCCAGAGCGGGAAGTCAGGGGCGGGGATGAGGACTTCGTCGCCGTCCTCGACGAGCGCGGTCACGGCCATCGAGATCAGCTCGGAGATGCCGTTGCCGAGGAAGACGTCGTCGACGTCGACCTCCAGGCCCAGGTTCTGGTAGCGCCCGGCGACGGCCCGGCGGGCGGAGAGGATGCCCCGGGAGTCGGTGTAGCCGTGCGCCTGCGGCAGCATCCGGATCATGTCCTGGAGGATCTCCTCCGGTGCCTCGAAGCCGAACAGCGCGGGGTTGCCGGTGTTCAGGCGCAGCACGCTGTGGCCGGCCTTCTCCAGCGCGTCCGCGTGCTCGATCACCGGGCCGCGGATCTCGTAACAGACCTCGCTGAGCTTGTTCGACTGCCGGAACTCCATCGCGCCCCTCCAGTAACTGGTGTTACTTGGTTTTACCAAGTCTCTGCTTGGAAAGTCCAACGACATGTCTAGACTGCGTCGCATGTCACCTCGCCGAAGCTACGACCAGTACTGCTCCGCCGCCCGCGCCCTCGACGTCGTCGGCGACCGCTGGACCCTGCTGATCGTCCGCGAGCTGCTGGCCGGCCCGCGCCGCTACACCGACCTGCACGCGGACCTGCCGGGCGTGAGCACCGACGTACTCGCCTCGCGGCTGAAGGACATGGAACGCGACGGCCTGACGACAAGGCGCCGCCTGCCCCCGCCCGGCGCGGCCTACGTCTACGAACTCACCCCGCGCGGCCGCGAGTTGATGCCCGTGCTGCAGGCGCTGGGCGGCTGGGGCGAGGCGGAGCTGGGGGAGCGGCGGCCCACGGACGCCGTACGCGCCCACTGGTTCGCACTGCCCCTGCTCAGGGCGCTGGAGGGCGAGGGGCTCGTCGAAGTGCACCTGGACGAGGGAGAGTTCCATCTTCACGTCGGTGCCGAGGAGGGGCCCGTGTACGGTGACGGGCCCGCCCCGGCCGAGCCCGACGCGCGCCTGACACTGGACACGGACACCTGTACGGCCGTGGCGCGGGGGGAGGCGAGCGTGGCCGACGCGGTCCGGGACGGCCGGATCGGCGTCACCGGCGAGGGGACGCTCGCCAAGGCCCTGCGGGAGGGATAGGCGCAGCGAAAGGCCCGCCGCGCCGAAGCGCGACGGGCCCTGTCGTACAAGGGAGTCAGGCCCTGGACGGCCGTCCCGGCCCGCGCGTCAGCGCATACCCGCCGACGCCCGCCAGCGCGGCCAGCACGCCCCCGATCGCGGTCCACACCCAGCGGTCGGACCACCAGCCGGACACCCAGCCGTCCTCCGGCTCGATGGCGGAGAGCACGGCCGAAGTCTCCTCCTCGGAACCGGACTTCATCGCGACACCCGGCACCAGCGGCTCGGCCAGCGAGCCGTCCACCGCGGCCGCGCCGCCGATCTCCTTGGAGTCGACCCGCACTTCGGCGCCGACGGGCAGGCCCCGGTCGCCCGTCGCCAGGTCCAGCGCCGTCAGCCGGACGTAGTACGTGCCCGGCAACGGGTCGTTCGCCCACGGCTCCGACCAGGCGCGGACCGTGCGCAGCACGCAGGCCAGCTCCACGGAACCGGCGTCCGCCGCGGCGGTGCGCGTCTGCGCCCCGTACTGGCAGGCCTGGCGGCGCCGCAGTCCGTCGTAGACGTCGATCTGCCAGGTCTCGGCGGCGTGCGTCTCAGGGAGCTTCACCGTCGCCTTGACAGTGGGGCGCTGCCCGGTGTCCGCGGGGAACGACCAGTAGAGGTAGTCACCGGCCGAGGCGCTCGCCGTGGCGAGCTGTCCCTGCTCGATCTCCGCCGCCGTACGGAAGGAGGTGCCCGCGGTGGTGGGGGCGGCCTCCTTCTCCGCCGGGTCGTCCGCCGCTGCCGGTGCCGCCGCGAGCCCGAGCAGCAGCAGGGCCGTGCTCAACGTACGTGTGATCCGCATCAGTTGGTCCTCCAGACCGCGACCCGCCAGCGCGACACCCAGCCCCAGAGCAGACCGGCGAGGAAGCCGGTGAGGACCAGCACCCCGAGCAGCCACCAGCCGCGGCCGAGGCCGAAGGAGGCCACGTCGCTCGATCCCGACGGCCCGTCGACGACGTCCACGGTCAGCTCCAGCGGCAGACCGGGCGTGGTCTGCACACCGGAGGCCGCCGAGAAGGAGTGGGTGACCTGGAGGCACACGGTCTCGGTGGGCGCCTCGTCGCGGTCGGCCTTCGGGTAGCGCAGGCCCGTGGAGGCCACGTCCGTACGGCCGTTGCCCGCCGCCTCACCGCGCACGATCTCCCGGCCGTGCACCGTGACCGCCCGCAGCAGCACCCCGTACGAGGGGTTCACGGCCCGGTCCGCCGCCACGCTCACCGAGGCGCGCAGCTCCTGGCCGGGCTCGACGTCCACCCGGTACCAGCGCTGCTGCCCGAACTCCGCGCGGTCGGTGTACAGACCGGAGTCCAGCGTCGGAGCCTTCGCACAGGTCGCGGCACCGTCGGTGGCCACCGGCGTCACCACCGGGTCGGCCGCCCGGTCCACCAACTGGTTGACCTTGTCGGTGAGTTCCTCGGTGTGCTCGATCGAGGTGAACGTCCCGCCGGTCGCCTCGGCGATGCAGCTGAGCTGCTGCCGCAGCTTGGTGTTCGGGACCAGGCCGAGCGTGTCGATGGTCAGCCCGATGCCCTTGGCGGCGATCTCCCGGGCCACCTCGCACGGATCGAGCGGGGCGCAGGTGTCCTCGCCGTCGCTGATCAGCACGATCCGCTTGGAACCGGTGCCGCCGTCGAGGTCGTCGGCCGCCTTCAGCAGCGCCGGACCGATCGGCGTCCAGCCGGTGGGGGCGAGGGTCGCCACCGCCGCCTTCGCCTCGGTGCGGTCCAGCGGGCCGACCGGATAGAGCTGCGCGGTGTCCTTGCAGCCCTCCTTCTGGTCGTCGCCCGCGTAGTTCGCGCCGAGGGTCCGGATGCCGAGTTCGACCTCCTCGGGCGTCGCGTCGAGGACCTCGTTGAACGCCTGCTTCGCCGCCGCCATCCGGGACCCGCCGTCGATGTCCCGGGCCCGCATGGAGCCGCTGACGTCGAGGACGAGGTTCACCTTCGGCGCGTCCTCGCCCGTGGGTTCGCCGGCGGCCGCTCCGGCCGGGAACGCGAGCCCGGCCGTCAGTGCGGCGAGCAGGGCGCAGGCCCCCGCCACCAACCGTGTTCTTGTGATCATCGGCGGATCCTATTGATCAGAGGCGCCCCACTCCAAAACGACCGGTCACCGCAACGACCGGTCACCGCAGCGGATTGGGCAGCATCGCCCACTGGTCCCCGGGCGTCCCCGGCGACAGCCGCATCAGCGTGAGCGCCTTCGTGGGCAGCGCCTGCCCGCACAGCGCGTCCAGGTCCGCGGTGCGCGGCAGATCCCGTACGGCCGTCTCCAGCGCCTCCCGCAGCGCCGCCGCCGAACCCGCCGTACCCGCGAGCGCGCCCGCCACCAGCGAACCGAACAGCTTGCGCCGCAGGGTGGTCTCGTCGTCCGTCACGATCCGTCCCGTCAGGGCGGGCACCGGGATGCCGTGCCGGGCCAGCCGGGCCGGGCTGACCCGGATGTCGGCGAGATCGCGGTAGACCAGACGCAGCGGGGTGCCGTCGGCGGCCAGCACGACGAGCAGGTTCTGGCCGTGCGCCTCCAGCGCCACGCCCAGCTCCAGCAGGTTCAGGCCGACGGTGAGCGCGAGCCGCGCGAAGTCGGCCAACCAGGCGGCGGAAGAGGGCAGTTCGGTGGTGGCGAGGGCGGCCACCGGCACCACACGCTCGCCCTCACCCGCGTAACACTGCGGCGACTCGCGCAGAACGGCCGCCAGATCGGGGGAGTCCGCGGTGGCCGCGCCCAGCGTGCGGGTGAAGTGCAGCAGTCCGCCCGTGCGCCCGGCCAGGGACTCCGCGAACGCCGACAGCGTCGCCGACATCGCGATCGAGTACACCGAGATGTCCCGCACCGAGGACGTCAGCCGGGCGCTCAGTGCGGTCTTGACGTGCGGCCCGCCGGGCAGGGCGAGGGTGCGCAGCGACATCAGCGGGCGCGCGCCGCCCCACGTCCGCCCACCCGAAGTCGCCTTCGTCACCGCCGCCTTGAGGACATGCTCCGCCTGCCACGGATGCACCGGCAGCAACAGCCGTTCCCGCTCGCGTAGTTCCTCCGGCCAGTCACCGCTCACCAGGCACTCGTCCACCGGCACCGGCCACAGCCCCAGCTCCACCACCGGCCGGTGCTCGGGCCCGTACGCCAACTGCTCGGCCACCGAGAAACCCGGCCGGGAACGGCAGTTGGGATGGAACGGATGCCCGTCGACCACCCGCTGCTCCCACTCCCAGTCCTGCCCCGGCCACCCCTCCGGGCCGTCCGGCTGCGCCGCCCGGGACAGCGCCAACGACGCCACACTGTGCCCGAGTTCGGCGGCGAAGGCCGTACCGTGCGGCACGCCCAGACCGGTCAGCAGCCGGGCCGGATCGTCGTACGCGACATCGTCCAGGTGCAGGGCGGTGACGTACGCGGCGGTCGCGTACGGGTCCGGGCGCGGACCGTGCAGACGGCGGCCGTCGGCGAGCCGCAGGGTGACATGGTCCCGGCCGGGCTCGCGGCCGGTGACCCAGGGCAGCGGCTCATGGGTGAACGCCCGCCACAGCCGGGTCAGCACGGCCGCGCGGGCACCGGGCAGCTCGGCCGCGTACCGGGGCGCGAGACCGGGGCGTACTTCGGCCAACTCGGCGGTGACCTCGGCCTCTGCGGTGGGGGAACGGTGCACGGTCGGGCTCCTCGGGTACGACTAGGGACGTCAGGGCGGGCGGACGACAACAGACATACTGATCGTCTTCGCCCGAACAGCCCGTAGAGAACGAGTGAAACGCGTGGACCTCATGCCCCTGCCCGCCGGCGCCGACGCCGCGACGCCCGACCCCGTCGCGGACCGCGCCGACGCGTACGCGGCAGCGCCCCTGCTCAACTGCCTGCTGCGGGAGGTGGCACAGCCGCTCCCGGCACCGGGGGACCACCGGCTGCCCAGCGGCCGGATCCTCCATGTGCGCGGCGGGCGGCGCCCCGCCGCACCCGAACTGCACACGGACGGCGGCCGGCGCCGCGTCGGCCACGCCGAACTGGTCAAACTCGTCGTCGAGGAACTGCGCCTGCACACCGGTCTGACCAACCACGAACTGCCCGCCGAGATGATCGACAGCCGGGACGCGGTCGCCGCGCTGCTCACCGCACGCGCGCGGGCGACGCCGCCCGAGGACCCGTACCTCCGTTCCGAACAGGCCCTGCTCACCGGCCACCCCCACCACCCCGCGCCCAAGGCGCGCGGCGGCGGCCCGGTCGCCCGGTGGCTGCCGTACGCGCCCGAGGCGCACGCCCGCTTCCCGCTGGTGCTGCTCGGCCTGCGCGAGGACACCGTCGTAGAGGAGGGCGACACCACTGCCCTGGACGCCCTCGGCGAGGCGCCGCCCGGCTACCGGCTGCTGCCCGCCCACCCCTGGCAGCTCGACCTGGTCGACCTCGCGCCCGCCTTCGCCGACGGCCGCCTGATCCGACTCGGCACCACCGGCTTCGAGACCTGGCCGACGGCCGCGATCCGCACGCTGTACGCGCCCGCATCCGACCTGTTCCTGAAGTTCAGCCTCGACGTGCGCATCACCAACGACATCCGCCGGCTGTGGCGCCACGACCTGCTCAAGCTCCGCCGCACCGACGCGGCGGTCACCGCCGCCTTCGCGGACGGCCCCGCGGCCTGGCTCAGCGACCGCGGCTACCGCACCGCCGACTTCGCTTTCGAGGAACTGGCCGTCCTCGTCCGCGACGGCCTGCGCGACCACGTCCGGCCCGGCGCCACCCCGCTGCTCGCCGCCGGCCTGGTGGAGGGCTTCGACGGCAGCCCCCTGTCCGGTACGGCGGACCCGGCGGCCTGGTGGGAGGCGTACCTGGCCGCCGTCGTACCGCCCGCCCTCACCGCCTTCGCCGAGCACGGCGTCGTCCTCGAAGCCCACCTGCAGAACACGCTGGTCGCCTTCGACGCCGACGGCATGCCCGTGCAGGCGCTGTTCCGGGACGCCGAGGGCGTGAAGCTGCTGGCGGACGTGGACCGGGCGGCGGGCTGGGAGCGGCTGGTGTACTGCCTGGTCGTGAACCACCTGTGGGAGGTGGCGGCCGCCCTGTCCGAGCACCACCCCGGCCTCGACCCCTGGCCCGCCGCCCGCCGCGAACTGTCCCGCCACGCCCTCCCCGAGATCCCCGCCCTGCTCACCGTCCCCACCCTGCCCGGCAAGACGAACCTGCTGCTGCGCTGGACCGGCGCGGACGGCGCGGACGCCCGCTACCTGCCCCTCCCCAACCCGCTGGCCGGCGCCTGACCTGCTCCAGGCCGGCGGATGTGCTGCGTGACGTGACCGGTGTGCGATGTGTGACCCCGCTGCGGTCGGGCGGCTCCGTGCCCGGAGCGGCGGACCGAGGCGGGTGTCTTCTGAGCCGCTGGCCTGCTCACCAGTACTGAGGCTCGTACGGAGCGCTGCCGTTCTCGCTGTAGTAGGCGTGGACCAACGAGATACGGGCGACGGTTCGGTCCTCTGCCACTGCCTGCCCCGCGGCCTTCCGGCCCGCGAAACTCCGCTGCTCCCGCTCGTAGGTCTCGACACCCTCGAAACGGGGCGCGGCGTCCAGAAGGTCCAAAGCCTCACTGCCCCGGACCAGCGTGACGACGAGCCGGTCGTGCGTCCTTGCGTCGCGGTACTCGTGGCGTTCGGCGGCCGAGTCCCCGGCGACAGGGAACCAGGTCTCCGTGCCGGTCCACCGGGCGTCGCCGAGTGCCCCTGCCCAGGTGTCGCCGGCCGTGCGCGGATCCTCGTCGAGGACGAGGTAACGCTCCAGTCGCCACTGGCAGCTCAGCGGTCCGGAGGGCTCTCCTTCGAAGGGGAGGTTGCGCAGACAGCGGTCCGCTGCAGCGGCACCGAGCGGCCGCGGGGTGCCCGGAAGACCGCCGACGGTTTCCTGCAGCCGGTGCTCGGCCCGCGCCTTGGCCTGGCTGCTGGCCGTATCGACCTCACCGCTGCGCGACAGGGAGGCCATCGGCGCCCCTGGCAGCCGCACATAGCCGAACGACCAGGCCGTGGCCAGGAAGACCGTCAGTACGGTCACCACGACTGCCGTACCGGCGGCCCGATGCCGCCACCGTGGGGGTGTCGCTGTTCTCGCCATGCACAGATCTTCACAAGCCCACGTCACCGAACGGCTACGAGGGTGTTCTGCGTCGGCCTCCAGTCCCGCCCGTGGCCGCTCAGCCCTCTGCGGTGCCGCCCTGCTCGCTGACGCCGGACCGCATCAGGGCGTGCTCGTCCGCTGTCTGTCGTCCCTCGTCGGTCCAGCGACGGGCGGAGCGCCGAACAGCGCTGGCGTGGCGTGTGGAACGCGTCCTGCGCGGTACGGGACAGTCGACCAGCCGACCGCTTCCCACCGTCGAGGGGTTTCCGTTGCCTGCTCTGCTGACCGGTCTGTGGCCCCTGGGCTGGAGTGTCGCCGTCTTCCTCCTGGCCACGGCCGTCACGGTGGTGTGCAGCATCCGGCTCGCCGGGGTGGGCGACACCCTCGCCGATCGCACCGGCTGGGGGGAAGCGCTGTTCGGCGCGGTGCTGTTCGGGCTCGTGACGTCCCTTTCGGGCATCGTGATGACCGCGGTCAGCGCCGCCGCGGACCAGCCCGGCCTTGCGTACAGCAACGCGGTGGGCGGCATCGCGGCGCAGACCGTCGCCCTCGTCGTCGCCGACGCCTTCCTGCGGCGGGTCAACCTCGAACACGCCGCCGCCTCGGTGCCGAACATGCTGTTCGGCTGCCTGCTCATCGCCCTGCTGGGGATCGCGGTGATGGCGAGGTTCAGCCCGTCCGTCACCTTCCTGGGCCTGCACCCGGCGTCCGTGGTCATGGTGGCCTTCTACCTCGGGGGCCTGCGGCTGGTCCGCAGCCAGGGAGGGCCCATGTGGCGTGCGGTGCCCACCGGCGACACCGTCGCCGACGTCCCCGACGAAGACGGGGACGGGGACGACGGAGGACTCGCCCGCCTGCGGACATCGCGGCTGTGGACGGAGTTCGCCGCTGTCGCGGGTCTCGTGATGATCGGAGGGTGGGCGGTGGCCCGCGCCGCGGAGGGCATCGTGGAACACACGGGCCTGAACGCCGGCTTCGTGGGCGCGGTGTTCATGGGGCTGGTCAACGCCCTGCCCGAGACCGTCACATCCATCGCCGCCGTCCGGCGCGGCGCCGTCACCCTGGCCATCGCCGCGATCGTCGGCGGGAACTGCCTCGACGCGCTCAACCTCGTCGTCGGCGATGTCGCCTACCGGGGCGGATCCCTTCTGCACGCCGCGACCCGGGACGAACTGTTCCTCACGAGCGGCGCGATGGTCATGACGTCGGTCCTGCTCGGCGGCCTTCTGGTCCGCCAGAGGCGCGGCTGGCTCCGGATCGGATTCGACGGTGTCCTGCTTGTCGCCCTCTACGCGAGCATCGTCGTCGTCCTCGCCTTCTGACTGCCGGCACGCACCAGCCGTCGAAGCAGCGCGCTCACTGGGATCCCCGCGGTCCCGCGTCCTGTGCCGGCATGGGCAGGCGGCACATGCTCCGAGCTGGTGTCGGGTGGGGCGGGGCCGAGGTGCTCGTGGGCCCGGTCGCCGTGACATCACCAGCCGCACCCCGGGTCCGCGCCAAGGGCCGCAGCGGCGTTCCGAGTTCGATGCGCGTGCCCACGCTGCCCCGTGCCGCTACGGCCCCTGGCGGCGGCGTATGGCGCGCTGGTGGAAGGTTCGGCACCGCAAGACCAAGATCAGAGAACGGTGCCATGGCGTCCGGGGCGTTTCGAAGTGGACTGATTGCCTCTCATGTCTAGTGGTCCATCACTGGGTGCACAACGGATGAAACGACCGCGGGATGTGTCAGTAGGTCAGGACGACGCAGCCGTTCGCGCCGGGGAGGCTTTCGGTGTGCTGGTGGGCAAGGCCGTTTGCGGAGCCCGATCCTCCCGCTCCGCCGCTGCCCGCTCCGGCTCCGCAACTGCTGGGCGGAACGGCCCCGGGTGCGCCGCCGACGCCTCCCGCGCGGGTATCGGCATTCGCTGCGGCGCCTGCCTGGCCCGTGTAGACATTGGGGAAGCTGCCGACGCACCAGCTCATGCCGCGATCGCCTCCCGCGCCTCCGGTGCCGGGAAAGGCGTTTCCGCTGTGGTGCCCGCCGGCACCGCCCTGCGCACCGGCACCGGCCGTGTCGTTGACCGTGAGGGCCGAGTTCCCCCCGGGCGCGCCGTCTCGGTCCAGGCCACTGGCCGGCCCGCCGGCGCCGCCCGCGGCGACGGTGATGGTGATCCTGTCGCCGGGCTTCACGGTCAGGACGCAGGAGGAGTTCGCGCCCCCGCCTCCGCCCCCGCCGCCTGGCTGGCTCGTGCCGTCCCCGAACGCGGCGCCGGATCCGACCCCGCCACCCCCGCCGCCCCCGCCGGTCAGGCTCACCGCGACATAGGTAACGTCGCTGGGCACGATGACGGTGTAGCTTCCCGGAGTGCTGTAGGTCCGCGTCTCAAGGGCATGGGCGGGAGCGGCCGTGGCCAAGGACTGCACTACCCCGGCCATCGCCATGAGACCCACCATCCCCACTCGCGGACGGTAGATGGAGCGAGGACCGGACCAGCGCCGCGCGCCGGGGACAGTGATCATGTGTGTTGCGTCTCCTTGCACGTCCGCACCTGGCTGTCGATGCCACACCGTAGGGCTTCGGGCCTCACGGCCGGGAGGCATGTAGGGCCGGTTCACCCGTACGGCCTCCCGGCGGCCCCGATCAGGGAGACGATCAGGCCGGCCGTAGTCCAGTCCACGGCGCACACACGGGAGTTCACGGCCGCCAGGAAGCTCCCGGTAGGGTCGGACCACCCGGACCGGAGTCCCTGGACTCTGGGCCAGGGAGCACGTCAAGATGCTCACTTCGTGCCGGAGGCCGGAGGCCGGAGGCCGGAAGCTGGGGGCGGACAGCCGTCCGCTGTCCGAGGCACCAAGGCCTACCGTGGACTGCAAGGCTGAGGAGGCGGTGGCCTGATGAGGAAATGTTGAGAGAAGTCGCTGCGACCCGATACGTTGCGCCCCTGCACTCCGGCGGCTCCGTGCCCGGAGTGGTCGAGGCCGACGACCTGGGCACGTACGTCGTCAAGTTCACCGGCTCCGCGCAGGGCCGCAAGGCGCTGGTTGCCGAGGTGATCGTGGGCGAGCTGGCGCGCGCCCTCGGCCTGCGCTTCCCCGAGCTGGTCCTGGTGCACTTCGACCCGACCATCGCCGACACCGAACCGCACCAGGAGGTCCGGGACCTGCACGCCGCCAGCCACGGCCTCAACCTGGGCATGGACTACCTGCCGGGCGCCAGGGACTTCACCCCGGAGGTGGCCGAGGCGTTCCCGGTGGATCCACTGGAGGCGGGCCGGATCGTCTGGCTGGACGCGCTGACCGTCAACGTCGACCGTACGGTCCACAGCTCCAACCTGATGGTCTGGCCGACGTTCGGCACGGTCCCGCCGCGACTGTGGCTGATCGACCACGGAGCGGCCCTCGTCTTCCACCACCGCTGGGACGGCGCGGACCCCGAGAAGGCCTACGACTTCCGCCACCACGCCCTCGGCCGCTACGGCCCCGACGTACGGGCCGCCGACGCGGAGCTGGCACCCAGGGTGACGCGCGAACTGCTGCGGTCGGTCGTGGCCTGCGTCCCCGACGCCTGGCTCACGGACTTCGCGACCCCGGACGCGGCACGCGAGGCGTACGTGGACCACCTCCACGCGCGCGTGCGGGCCTCCGCGGCCTGGCTGCCCACCGACTTCCCCGCCCGGGAGGAGCTCGCCGCCGAGGAGGCCCTCCGGGCGGCGCGGACACAGGAAGGCCGGCCCGACTGGCTGAAGCGGGTCCCCGACCTGCACGGCAAGCCGGCCGCGGAACAGGATTGGTCGGTGCACCTCGGATGAGTGGCCGCGTCGAGATCGAGTACTGCACCCAGTGCCGCTGGCTGCCCCGCGCGGCCTGGCTGGCCCAGGAACTGCTCACGACCTTCGAGGCGGAGCTGACCGAGCTGGCCCTGAAGCCCGGCAAGGGCGGGATCTTCGTCGTCCGCGTCGACGACGAGGTCGTCTGGGACCGCAAGGAGCAGGGCTTCCCGGAGCCGACGGCGGTCAAGCAGGCCGTACGCGACCGAGTGGCCCCGGGGAAGCCCCTGGGCCACTCGGACAAGCCCGCTCTCTGAGGGCTCAGCCCTTGAGCTGCTCGTACGCGGGCAGCGTCAGGAAGTCCGCGTAGTCCTCGTCGAGGGAGACCTCCAGCAGCAGGTCGTGGGCCTGCTGCCAGTGGCCGGCCGCGAAGGCCTCCTCGCCGATCTCAGCGCGGATGTTCGCGAGTTCCTCGGCGGCGACCTTGCGGGCCAGTTCGGGGGTGGCCTTCTCGCCGTTCTCGAACTCCACGCCCGCGTTGATCCACTGCCAGATCTGGGAGCGGGAGATCTCGGCGGTGGCCGCGTCCTCCATGAGGTTGAAGATGGCGACCGCGCCGAGGCCGCGCAGCCACGCCTCGATGTAACGGATGCCGACCTGAACGGCGTTGACCAGACCGTTGTACGTCGGCTCGGCGTCGAGGGAGTCGACGGCGATCAGGTCGGCGGCCTCGACGTGGACGTCCTCGCGCAGCCGGTCCTTCTGGTTCGGCCTGTCGCCGAGGACGGCGTCGAAGGAGGCCATGGCGATCGGGACCAGGTCGGGGTGGGCGACCCAGGAGCCGTCGAAACCGTCGTTCGCCTCCCGGTCCTTGTCGGCCTTGACCTTCTCGAAGGCGACCTTGTTGACCTCCTCGTCGCGCCGCGAGGGAATGAACGCGGCCATGCCGCCGATCGCGTGCGCCCCGCGCTTGTGGCAGGTGCGCACGAGGAGTTCGGTGTACGCGCGCATGAACGGGGCCGTCATCGTGACCGCGTTGCGGTCGGGCAGGACGAACTTCCGCCCGCCGTCACGGAAGTTCTTGACGATGGAGAACAGGTAGTCCCAGCGTCCGGCGTTCAACCCGGAGGCGTGGTCGCGCAGTTCGTAGAGGATCTCCTCCATCTCGTACGCGGCCGTGATCGTCTCGATGAGGACGGTGGCGCGGACGGTGCCCTGCGGAATGCCGACGTAGTCCTGCGCGAAGACGAAGACGTCGTTCCAGAGGCGGGCCTCCAGGTGCGACTCGGTCTTCGGGAGGTAGAAGTACGGGCCCTTGCCGAGGCCGAGCAGGCGCTGGGCGTTGTGGAAGAAGTACAGGCCGAAGTCGACGAAGGCGCCGGGCACCTGCTGCCCGTCGACCTGGAGGTGACGCTCGTTCAGGTGCCAGCCGCGGGGGCGCATGACGACGGTGGCGAGCTCGTCGTTCGCCTTCAGGGCGTAGGACTTGCCGGACTTGGGGTCGGTGAAGTCGATGCTGCGGGTGTAGGCGTCGATCAGGTTGAGCTGGCCGAGGACGACGTTCTCCCAGGTGGGCGCGGAGGCGTCCTCGAAGTCCGCGAGCCACACCTTGGCGCCCGAGTTGAGGGCGTTGATGGTCATCTTGCGGTCGGTGGGGCCGGTGATCTCGACCCGGCGGTCGTTCAGGGCCGCGGGGGAGGGGGCCACCTTCCAGGAGTCGTCCGCGCGGATCGCCGCGGTCTCCGGGAGGAAGTCGAGCGTGGAGGTGCGGGCGATCTCGGCGCGGCGCTGCGCCCGGCGGGCGAGGAGTTCGTCACGCCGGGGCGTGAACCGGCGGTGCAGCTCGGCCACGAAGGCGAGGGCCGCATCGGTGAGGACCTCCTCCTGCCGGGGCAGGGGCTCGGCGTCGACGATGGCCAGCGGGGACGGCGCTGGTGCGGACATGAGCTGTCACTTCCTTCAGCGGTGGCACCGGGTGCCTATAGGGGCAAATGGGGAGGGTTCACACCCGCTGTGCGGTCGAGTGCTTCTGATCAGTGGATAGTAGTTTCCTCATTGTGGAACTTCAATGGTTTGTTGATGTCGAGATTCTCTGAGTCGAGGCAAGGTGTCGCTCAGTGCCACCTCGCTCACTCAAGGTGGACCAGGTCCTCGGGACGGTCGATGTCGTACGGCCGCGCGACGTCCCCGCACTCGACGAGGGTGAGATCGGACGCGTGCTCCTTCAGATAGGCGCGGGCGCCCCGGTCCCCGGTCGCGGCCGCCACGATGCCCGCCCAGTGGGCCGAGCCGAGCAGGACGGGATGGCCGCGTACCCCCTCGTAGGCGGCCGAGACCAGGGAATCCTCGCCCCGGTACGCGGCGAGCACCCGGGCCACCGCCTCCGGGCCGATGCCGGGCTGGTCGACGAGCGAGACGAGCGCGGCCCGGGCTCCGGCTCCGGCTCCCGCTTCCGTGAGTGAGGCGAGCCCGGCGCGCAGCGAGGTCCCCATGCCCTGTTCCCAGTCCGGGTTGTCCACGAGGACGCAGTCGCCGAGCGCCGCCCGCTCCCGTACGGTGTCGGCGCGTGCCCCGAGGACCACGTGGACGCGCGTGCACCCGGCCGCGCGCAGCACGGACACGGCGTGCTCCACCAGTGGCCGTCCCCGGTGTTCCAGCAGCGCCTTGGGCCGCCCGCCGAGCCGTCGCCCGCCGCCCGCCGCCAGCACCACCCCGGCGACCTGCCGTTCCTTCTGAGTCATGCGTCCTGCATACCTGACGCCGGGGCGGCGGCGCGGTTTCGCAGGGCTGAATTTCGGTCCGTACGCTGGCGCGCCCGCCGCCGGGTGGCGTTTACTGGCCCGCGTCCCCCGGCGCCCGGGCAGGCGCGTGGGGCGCGGAGCGGGAGTACGAGGTGGACGCGTACAACGGCGTACGCGGGGGGAGAGCTGTGTTGCGGAGCTTGAGGCAGAGGCCGGTGACCGGCAGCGACGAGGACCCGAGAGTGGCGGAACTGCGGACCGCGGTGTCCCGGCTGCGCCGCGAACTCGCCGCGCACTCGGCCGAGTTCCCCGACCGCGGCATCGCCGAGGACGAACTCGCGGCGCTGGCCGCGATGACGAACGGCGGAGCGCCGGAGATCCCCCGGCTGCGCCGGTCGTTACTGCTGATCGCGGGCGCGATCGGGTCGGTGAGCGCGCTGTCGCGAGGGCTGGCCGAAGTGCGGGATGCGGTGGAGTTGTTCGGGGAGCCGCGGCGGCGCTGAGCCCTGCGATGTGCATGGGGCTGTCGGTGGAGCCGCGGCGAGGGTGAGCCCCGAGGCGGTGCAGGGACGGTCGGGGGAGCCGCGGCGGCGTTGAGATTCCGCCGTGTCGTGTCAGCCGCCCGAGCTGGCCAGGGCCTCCGACAGTTCGACGGCCACCTGCTGGAGCACCGGCACGATGCGTTCCGTCGCCGTCTCCGTGACGCGCCCGGCCGGGCCCGAGATCGAAATGGCCGCAGCCGTGGGGGAGTTGGGCACCGACACCGCCAGACAGCGCACGCCGATCTCCTGCTCGTTGTCGTCGACCGCGTAGCCGAGCCGGCGCACGTCCGCCAGGGCCGCGAGGAAGCCGTCGGCGGTGGTGATCGTCTTCTCCGTGGCGGCCGGCATGCCGGTGCGGCCGAGCAGTGCGCGCACCTCGTCGTCCGGGGTGTTGGCCAGCAGGGCCTTGCCGACCCCCGTGGAGTGCGGCAGGACGCGGCGGCCGACCTCGGTGAACATGCGCATGGAGTGCTTCGACGGCACCTGCGCCACGTAGACGATCTCGTCGCCGTCCAGCAGCGCCATGTTCGCCGTCTCGCCGGTCTCCTCGACCAGGCGCGCCAGGTACGGGCGGGCCCAGGTGCCGAGCAGTCGGGACGCGGACTCGCCGAGGCGGATCAGGCGCGGGCCCAGGGCATACCGCCGATTGGGCTGCTGGCGGACGTATCCGCAGGCCACGAGGGTGCGCATCAGGCGGTGGATGGTGGGCAGCGGCAGCCCGCTGCTCGCGGAGAGCTCGCTCAGGCCGACCTCACCGCCGGCATCCGCCATGCGCTCCAGCAGGTCGAAGGCGCGCTCCAGGGACTGAACGCCTCCGCCGGCGGAGGACTTGGCGGAGTCGGTGGTGCTGGCGCTGGACGTCGGCACGGCGCGTTCCTTTCGGGACTGGCGGAAGAGCAGAAGCCTACCCGGCAGTCGGTTGACTCCCCGCTTGTGCGTAGCTACGTTCTGCTTGCCGGAATTCTAATTCCGCTTTGTGGAAACGTCCAGAGTGGATGCGGGGAGGGCGCTCGACAGCAGTGTGCCCTTGACGGCGCGGGAACGGGAGTGAAGACTCCTTCAACAGAACGTTGAATTCCGTAACGTGGAAGTCAATCCCGTTACCGGAAGTCAAGCGGCGGCAGAGAGGGGTTCGGGTGTCCGACGTAGAACTGGTGCTGCGCTCGACGCGCGTCATCACTCCGGAGGGGACGCGGGCCGCCTCGGTCGCGGTCGCCGCCGGGAAGATCACCGCCGTACTGCCCCACGACGCCGAGGTGCCCCCCGGTGCCCGGCTGGAGGAGCTCGGCGACCACGTCCTGCTGCCCGGCCTGGTCGACACCCACGTGCACGTCAACGACCCCGGCCGCACCGAGTGGGAGGGCTTCTGGACCGCCACCCGCGCCGCGGCGGCCGGCGGCATCACCACGCTCGTCGACATGCCGCTGAACTCCCTCCCGCCGACCACGACCGTCGACCACCTGCGGATCAAGCGGGACGTCGCCGCCGACAAGGCCCACATCGACGTCGGCTTCTGGGGCGGCGCCCTGCCCGACAACGTCAAGGAACTGCGCCCGCTGCACGAGGCCGGGGTCTTCGGCTTCAAGGCGTTCCTCTCCCCGTCCGGCGTGGACGAGTTCCCCCACCTCGACCAGGACGGGCTCGCCCGGTCCCTGGCCGAGATCGCCTCCTTCGGCGGCCTGTTGATCGTGCACGCCGAGGACCCCCACCACCTCGAAGCCGCCCCGCAGCACGGCGGCCCGAAGTACGCCGACTTCCTCGCCTCCCGCCCGCGCGACGCCGAGGACACCGCGATCGCCCGGCTCATCGACCGGGCCAAGCGGCTCAACGCGCGCGTGCATGTGCTGCACCTGTCGTCGAGCGACGCGCTGCCGCTGATCGCCGAGGCCAAGGCGGAGGGCGTACGCGTCACGGTCGAGACCTGCCCCCACTACCTCACCCTCACCGCCGAGGAAGTCCCGGACGGCGCAAGCGAGTTCAAGTGCTGCCCGCCGATCCGCGAGTCCGCCAACCAGGACCTGCTGTGGCAGGCGCTGGCCGACGGCACCATCGACTGCGTGGTCACCGACCACTCGCCGTCCACGGCCGACCTGAAGACCGACGACTTCGCCACGGCGTGGGGCGGTATCTCCGGCCTCCAGCTGAGCCTGGCGGCGGTGTGGACCGAGGCGCGCAGACGGGGACACGGCCTGGAGGACGTGGTCCGCTGGATGTCGTCGCGTACGGCGGAGCTGGTCGGCCTCGACGCGCGCAAGGGCGCCATCGAGGTCGGCCGGGACGCCGACTTCGCGGTCCTCGCGCCGGACGAGACGTTCACCGTGGACCCGGCCGCGCTCCAGCACCGCAACCGCGTCACCGCGTACGCGGGCAAGACCCTCCACGGCGTCGTGAAGTCGACCTGGCTGAGGGGCGAACGCATCGTGCTGAACGGCGAGTTCACGCCCCCGAAGGGCCAACTCCTCACCCGTACCCCCTGATTCCCGCGCACCAGCAACGGCCGACCCCCCCGAAAGGAACTCTTCGTGACGGCGATTCCGAGCTTCACCGGCGACGCGAGCCCCTACGGAGGGGGTGACCCCTACGCGGACTACCGCACCGCCGACTTCCCCTTCACCCAGTACGCCAACCTCGCCGACCGGCAGCTCGGCGCCGGGGTGATCGCCGCCAACGACGAGTTCTTCGCCCAGCGGGAAAACCTTCTCGTACCCGAGCGGGCCGAGTTCGACCCCGAGCACTTCGGGCACAAGGGCAAGATCATGGACGGCTGGGAGACCCGGCGGCGGCGCGGCGTCTCCGCCGAGCACCCGTGGCCCACGGCCGAGGACCACGACTGGGCGCTGGTCCGCCTCGGCGCGCCCGGCGTGATCCGGGGCATCGTCGTCGACACGGCCCACTTCCGGGGCAACTACCCGCAGGCCGTGTCGGTCGAGGGCACCTCGGTACCCGGCTCGCCCTCCCCGGAGGAACTGCTCGGCGACGACGTGAAGTGGACGACGCTGGTCCCGCGGACACCGGTCGGCGGGCACGCGGCGAACGGCTTCGAGGTCTCCGTCGAACAGCGCTTCACCCATCTGCGGGTCAACCAGCACCCGGACGGCGGCATCGCACGGCTGCGCGTCTACGGCGAGGTCGTCCCAGACCCCGAGTGGCTCGCCGTGCTGGGCACCTTCGACGTGGTCGCGCTGGAGAACGGCGGCCGCGCCGAGGACGCCTCCAACCTCTTCTACTCCCCGGCGTCGAACACCATCCAGCCCGGCCGCTCCCGCAAGATGGACGACGGCTGGGAGACACGGCGCCGCCGTGACCAGGGCAACGACTGGATCCGGTACCGCCTGGCGGCCCAGTCCCAGATCCGCGCCATCGAGATCGACACGGCCTATCTGAAGGGGAACAGCGCCGGCTGGGCATCGGTGTCGGTGCGCGACGGAGACGACGGCGCCTGGACGGAGATCCTCCCGCGCACCCGCCTCCAGCCCGACACCAACCACCGCTTCGTCCTCCCCGAGCCGGCCGTGGGCACCCACGCGCGCGTGGACATCTACCCCGACGGCGGCATCTCCCGCCTCCGCCTCCACGGCTCCCTCACAGAGCAGGGCAAGACCAGCCTCCACACCCACCACCAGGAACTGGGCACCTGACCCGTCGGTGTTCCCATCCCATCCGGCACTTCAGGACACAGGCCGGCATATACAGCCCGTCCGGCGTTTGAGGACGAGGCCGTTCAGGCCGAAGGGGGGTCTGGGGGGGCGCAGCCCCCAGCGGGGCCGGGGGGCGCAGCCCCAGGAGGGGAGCAGGGGACGCAGTCCCCGCTGGGGGTCCAGGGGGCTCCGCCCCCTGGACGGGGTCGAAGGGGCGGAGCCCCTGGGGATGGGACGGGTAGGGGCGGCGGGGGCGAAAAACCCCTCACGGCATCACGCCGCATGCCCCCCATCCACCGCGAACTCCGCCCCCGTCACATACCCCGCCCCGGCCAGACAGGCAACCACCCCGGCCACCTCCTCCGCCCTCCCGAACCGCCCCACCGCCGTCATCGCCGCCTGCCCCGCCGCATACGGCCCGTCCGCCGGATTCATATCCGTGTCGATCGGCCCCGGATGGACAACATTCGCGGTGATCCCCCGCACCCCCAGCTCCCGGGCGAGCGCCTTCGTCAACCCCACCAGTGCCGCCTTGCTCATCGTGTACAACGTCCCCCCGGGCCCAGGCACCCGCTGCGCCATACACGACCCGATCGTGATGATCCGCCCCCCGTCCACCATCCGCGCGGCAGCCGCCTGCGAGGCCAGAAAGACCCCGCGCACATTGACCGCCAGCACCCGGTCCACATCGTGGAGCGACAGGCTCTCCAGCGGCCCGAGCACCCCCACGCCCGCGTTGTTCACCAGCACGTCCAGCCCGCCCAGCGCCGCGACCGTACGCTCCACGGCCCCCGCCGCCTCACCCGCGTCCGCGGAGTCCGCACGCAGGGCCACCGCCCGCCGCCCGAGCGCCTCGACACCCCGCACGACCTCCTCGGCCGCCTCCTTGCCCTGAACATACGTAACCGCAACAGACGCCCCTTCCCGCGCCAGCCGCAACGCCGTCGCCGCCCCGATACCCCGGCTGCCCCCGGTCACCAGAGCCACCTTGCCGTCAAGCTCTCCGTAAGAAGTCATGCCTCCATCCCAGCCGCCGCGGGGTCGCAGCGCTGGCGGCGAACGGACATGGAGATCCAGGGCCCGGTGCTTCGTCCTGGAGGCTTCGTCCTGCAGCAGTTCACCGGGGCCTTCGAGGAGGGCATCCAGGACGGCATCCAGGACGGCATCCGGCGCGTCGTCCGGCCGAACCGATGAGTTGCGGGGGCCCGCGGGGTCTGAGCTGATGACAGCAGACCCCGCACCAGGAAGCAGGTACCCGCCATGGGCAGGCTCATCTCCACGATCTTCGTCACCCTCGACGGCGTCTACCAGGCGCCCGGCGGCCCCCAGGAGGACACCCGGGACGGCTTCCAGCAGGGCGGCTGGAGCTTCCCGTACGCCGACGACGACTTCGGCGGGTTCATCAACGAGGTCTTCGACGACGCCGGCGCGTTCCTCCTGGGCCGCCGTACGTACGACATCTTCGCCTCGTTCTGGCCGAAGGTGACCGACCCGGCCGACCCGGTCGCCTCCCGGCTCAACGCCCTGCCGAAGTACGTCGCCTCCGCCACCCTCACCGACCCGGAGTGGCCCGGCACCACCGTCGTCGGCGGCGACCTCGCCAAGGAGGTCACCGCCCTCAAGGAGCGCACCGACCGCCAGCTCCAGGTGCACGGCAGCGGCGGCCTCCTGCACTCGCTGCTCGCCCTCGGCCTCGTCGACACCCTGCACCTGCTGACGTTCCCGGTCGTACTGGGCGCAGGCCGCCGCTTCTTCCAGGAGGGCGCCGCCCCGACCGCCTTCCGGCACACCGGCGGGCGGATCACCTCCACCGGCGTCTCCATCCAGTCGTACGACCTGGCCGGCCGCCCGCAGTACGGGGAGTTCGAGCTTCCGGAGGGTGCCTGACGGTCCTGCCGTCCGGTCCGTGTGAAGGCGCCGGGCGGCAGGTTAACTTCCCGAAAACTCATCGGACTTGACGGGAAACTCTGCAGGGTTGTCATTGACATGCCAGTGTCTACGCGCGTCATCATGGGGGCCATGAGATTCCCCCCACGCATCACTCGTATCGGCGCCGCGGCCGCCGTACTGTCCGCACTCCTCGTCGGCGGCACCGTCACCGCGACCCCCGCGGCCGCCGCCGTGGGCAGCATCTGTTACGGCGACCTGCCCTCCCAGGCCCACGACACGCTCGAACTGATCGAGCGGGGCGGGCCCTACCCGTACACCCAGGACGGCACCGTCTTCCAGAACCGGGAAGGCATCCTGCCCAGCCGGTCCACCGGCTACTACCACGAGTACACGGTCATCACGCCCGGCTCCTCCACGCGCGGTGCCCGCCGCGTCGTCACCGGCGAGGAGCACCAGGAGGACTACTACACGGCCGACCACTACGCGTCGTTCGACCTGATCGACTACGGCTGCTGAGGCGCCGGCCGGAGGTCCGGGCCGGGTTCAGCCGGACCTCCGGCTCTCCGCGGCGGCGAACAGGGCGAACGCCAGTACGAGCAGGGCGACGCTCGCGTAGATCTCGTAGCCGTCGAGGAAGCCGATCCGCTGCACGAGGCCCCAGTCCCAGCTGGTGAACTCGTGCACGAGGCCGGCGATGCCCTGCACCAGGGCGACGAATCCGAGAATCTCCAGTACGTGCTTCATGGGAGGACCCTCGCCCCGCGGACCCCCCGCGCACATCGGCCGCGGGGCGAGACGCCTCCCGACGGAAGTCGGCGGTCCGCCGGGCCCGGGTGCGGCGAAAGTCTTCGATGCCACGACTTTTGTCGGTGATCCCGGCCGGAGAGCGGTGACGCGGGCTGTGGCTGCGTAGATTTGTCGATCGTGAGTGGTGACGCATCGGCGCCCGAACCGCAGGCCTTCGTCGAGCGGCGCTGGCTGCTGCCCTCGGCCGTGGTGCAGGAACTCGACCCCGACGGCGAGCGGCCCGGGCGGCGGCCCCGGCGCACCGCGCGTGACTGGGCGGTCGACTTCTCCTGCTTCCTGCTGGCCGTCCTCATCGGCCTGATGGCCGCGGACTCGATGCGGCAGGAGAACCTTCCGGAACCGCTGGCGGCCGTCGACCAGCTGCTGGGCGCGCTCTCCTGCGGAGCGGTCTGGCTGCGCCGCCGCTGGCCGCTCGGGTTCGCCGTGGCCATGATCCCCGTCAGCCTGGTCTCCAGTACCGCGGGCGGCGCGGCCCTCGTCGCCCTCTTCACCCTCGCCGTGCACCGCCCCTTCCGGTACGTGGCCTGGGTCAGCGGCATCGCCCTGGCGGTGACCCCGGTCTTCTACTGGTTCCGCCCCGACCCCGACATCCCCTACGGCTGGGTGATCTTCCTCAGCGCGGTGATGACCGGAGCGGTCGTCGGCTGGGGCATGTTCGTACGCTCCAAGCGGCAGCTGATGCTCAGCCTGCGCGACCGTGCCCGGCGCGCCGAGACCGAGGCGCGGCTGCGCGCCGAGCAGGCGCAGCGGCTGGCGCGCGAGGCCATCGCCCGGGAGATGCACGACGTCCTCGCCCACCGGCTGACGCTGCTGAGCGTGCACGCGGGCGCGCTGGAGTTCCGGCCGGACGCGCCCCGCGAGGAGATCGCGCGGGCGGCCGGTGTGATCCGGGAGAGCGCCCACGACGCCCTCCAGGACCTGCGGGAGATCATCGGCGTGCTGCGGGCCGGCGACCGCGACGACGCCAGCCGCCCCCAGCCGACCCTGGGCGCCCTGGAGGCGCTGGTCGCCGAGTCCCGCGAGGCCGGCATGAAGGTCACCCTCGACCACCGCGTCACCGACCCCGCGGCCGTCCCCGCCTCCGTCGGACGTACTGCCTACCGCGTCGCCCAGGAGGGCCTCACCAACGCCCGCAAGCACGCCCCCGGCACCGAGGTCACGGTGTCGGTCACCGGCGCCCCGGGCGAGGGCCTCGTCGTCCGTGTGCGCAACCCCGCCCCGGACCGGGAGGCACCGCACGTCCCCGGCTCCGGCCAGGGACTGATCGGCCTCACGGAACGCGCAACCCTGACCGGCGGCACCCTCGAACACGGCACCACGCCGAACGGCGGCTTCGAGGTGCGGGCCTGGCTGCCGTGGGAGTGAGGGGAGCGAGGGGAGCGAGGGGTGTGAAGGCAGTGCGGGTTGCCGGTGCTCCGGGCGTCGACGCCACGACGGGAGCAGGGTCGGGATCCGTGACCTCGGCCTCCCCTCGGAGTGCCGAGCGATCCGGTCGCCGTGGGCGCCCCGGAGCGGCAGGCATGATTACGTACAGCCCATGAATGCGATCAGACTGCTCCTCGTCGACGACGACCCGCTGGTCCGGGCGGGTCTGGCCCTGATGATGGGCGGGGCGGACGACATCGAGATCGTCGGCGAGGCCTCGGACGGCGCCGAGGTGGGGGAACTCGTCGAGCGCACCCGCCCGGACGTCGTCCTGATGGACATCCGGATGCCCTCGGTGGACGGACTGACCGCCACGGAACGGCTGCGCGGCCGGCCGGACGCCCCGCAGATCGTCCTGCTCACCACCTTCCACGCCGACGACCAGGTGCTGCGCGCCCTGCGTGCGGGCGCCGCCGGGTTCGTCCTCAAGGACACCCCGCCCGCCGAGATCGTCGACGCGGTGCGGCGCGTCGCGGCGGGCGATCCCGTTCTCTCGCCCACCGTCACCCGGCAGGTGATGGCACACGCGGCCGGCGCCGCCACCGACGTCCGCCGCACGCACGCGCGTGCTCGCGTCGCCGCCCTCAACGACCGTGAGCGCGAGGTCGCCGTCGCGGTCGGCCGGGGCCTGTCCAACGCCGAGATCGCCGGCGGCCTCTACATGAGCGTCGCCACCGTGAAGACCCACGTCTCCCGCATCCTGACCAAGCTCGACCTCAACAACCGTGTACAGATAGCCCTGTTGGCGTACGACGCGGGACTTCTGGAAGAACCGGGGGCGGACGGGCACTAGCCGTGGCCGCCGCGCGTTGAAGAGGGTGCCGGGGGAGCCGTGCGAGGGGGAGGGCCATGGGTGACGTGATCGATCTGGGCGAGTTCGGCAAGGAGTTCCGCGACGACCCGCACCCGGTGTACGCACGGTTACGGGCCCTCGGTCCGGTCCACCGGATCCGGCCGCCCGGTTGGGAGGACGAGACCTGGCTGGTCGTCGGCCACGAGGAGGCGCGTGCGGCGCTGGCCGACCAGCGGCTGTCCAAGGACGGCGCCAAGGTCGGCCTGGCCACGCTCCCCGAAGAACTGCTCGGGAAGAACCTGCTGGAAAGCGACCCGCCCCAGCACACCCGGCTGCGCGGGCTGATCACCCGCGCCTTCACCGCGCGCCGGATGGAGGCGCTGCGGCCGAGGATCCAGCAGATCACCGACGACCTGCTCGACGCGATGCTGCCGCAGGGCCGTGCCGACCTGGTGCAGTCCTTCGCCTACCCGCTGCCGCTCACCGTCATCTGCGAACTGCTCGGCGTGCCCGAGATGGACCGCGCGGAGTTCCGCAGGATGTCCAACGAGTCGGTGGCCCCCAGCAGCCCGGGCAGCGAGCACGACGCCTTCGTCGGCCTCGCCGCCTACTTCAGGGAACTGATCGAGGACAAGCGGGCCGCCGGTCCGAGCGACGACCTGCTCAGCGACCTGATCCGCACCACCGCCGAGGACGGCGACCGGCTCTCCCCGGACGAGCTGCGGGGCATGGCCTTCATCCTGCTGATCGCCGGCCACGAGACCACGGTCAACCTCATCACCAACGGCGTCCACGCCCTGCTCACCCACCCCGACCAACTCGCCGCGCTACGGGCCGACATGACTCTCCTGGACGGCGCGGTGGAGGAGATGCTGCGCTACGAGGGCCCGGTGGAGAACGCCACGTTCCGGTATGCCGCCGAGCCCCTGGAGATCGGCGGAGTCCAGGTGGCCGCGGGCGACACGGTGATGATCGGCCTCACCGCGGCGGACCGGGACGGGGAGCGCTATCCCGCCCCGGACCGCTTCGACATCCGGCGCGACACCCGCGGCCACGTCGCCTTCGGCCACGGCATCCACTTCTGCCTCGGCGCCCCGCTGGCCCGCCTCGAAGCGCGCACGGCGGTCCGTTCGCTCCTGGAGCGCGCCCCCGGCCTGGCCCTCGACGGCCCGCCCGGCGAATGGCTCCCGGGCATGCTGATACGGGGGATGCGGAGCCTGCCGGTGCGCTGGTAGGCCGGCCCGGGTGCGCTCACGCGGCGGTGGAAACCGGCCCGCCCGGGAGCTCCGCCAGCCGCACCGGTCTGTGCTCGCGCCGGGACACCTCGCAGGCCTCCGCGACCCGCAGGGCCTGGAGGGCCTCGCGTCCGTCGCAGGGGTTGGCCCGCTCGCCCCGGACCACGTCCACGAACGCCACCAGCTCCGCCTCGTAGGCGGGCCCGAAGCGCTCCAGGAAGCCGGGCCACGGCTTGTCCGCGGCCGGCGGCCCGGTCGGCTCGGTCGAGGTGACGGGCGTACGGTCGTCCAGGCCGACGACGATCGTGTCCCGTTCCCCGGCCAGCTCCATGCGCACGTCGTAGCCGGCGCCGTTGAGTCGGGTCGCCGTCGCGGTGGCGAGCGTGCCGTCGTCCAGCGTGAGGAGCGCCGCCGCGGTGTCCACGTCCCCCGCCTCGCGGAACATCGCGGGCCCCGCGTCCGACCCGGCCGCGTACACATCGACCACCTCGCGCCCGGTCACCCAGCGCAGCACGTCGAAGTCGTGGATCAGCGTGTCCCGGTACAGCCCGCCGGACTGCGGCAGATACGCGGCCGGTGGCGGCGCCTGGTCGCTGGTCAGCGCCCGGACCGTGTGCAGCCGCCCGAGCCGTCCGGACCGCAGGGCCTCGCGGGCACCCGCGTAGCCCGCGTCGAAGCGGCGCTGGAAGCCCATCTGGAGGATCGTTCCGGCCGTCTCGACCTCGGAGATCGCCTGGAGGGTGCCGGGCAGGTCGAGCGCGATGGGCTTCTCGCAGAACACCGGGAGGCCCGAGCGTGCTGCCCGACCGATCAGTTCGGCGTGCGCCGACGTCGCCGTCGTGATCACCACGGCGTCCACGCCCCACTTGAAGATCTCGTCCACTCCGGGCGCCGCCGTCTCGCCGAGCCGCAGGGCCAGCTCCTGGGCGCGCGCTGGATCGGCGTCGGTGAGGATCAGCGAACCGACCTCCCGGTGCCGGCTGAGTGTGTTCGCATGGATGGTGCCGATGCGGCCTGTACCGATGACTCCGATGCGCATGGGACCAAAGTGCGGCCGGATCCCGCCCCTGTCAATGCGTATGTCCGGACAACCGAACTACACGACTTCCCGTCAACCGGCCACGGAGCTACGCTCGGCCCGTGCCGAAACCAGAAGTGGACCCGACCGTGTCGCTCGACCTCAGTGTGGACCGGAGCAGCCCGGTGCCGTTGTACTTCCAGCTGTCCCAGCAGTTGGAGGCCGCGATCGAGCACGGAGCGCTCACCCCCGGCAGCCTGCTGGGCAACGAGATCGAACTCGCCGCGCGCCTCGGCCTGTCCCGGCCCACCGTCCGCCAGGCCATCCAGTCCCTCGTCGACAAGGGCCTGCTGGTGCGCCGCCGCGGAGTGGGCACCCAGGTCGTGCACAGCCAGGTCAAGCGCCCGCTGGAGCTCAGCAGCCTCTACGACGACCTGGAGGCCGCCGGCCAGCGCCCCGCGACCACGGTGCTGGTCAACACGGTCGTCCCGGCCTCCGCCGAGGTCGCGGCCGCGCTCGGCGTCACCGAGGGCAGCGATGTGCACCAGGTGGAGCGGCTGCGCCTGGCCCACGGCGAGCCGATGGCGTACCTGTGCAACTACCTGCCGACCGCCCTGCTCGACCTGGACACCGCGCAACTGGAGGCCACCGGCCTGTACCGGCTGATGCGCGCCGCCGGGATCACCCTGCACAGTGCCCGCCAGTCCATCGGGGCCCGCGCCGCCACCGCCGCCGAGGCCGAGCGGCTCGCCGAGCAGGAGGGCGCCCCGCTGCTCACCATGCAGCGCACCACCTTCGACGACACCGGCCGTGCGGTCGAGTTCGGCGACCACATCTACCGGCCGAGCCGTTACTCCTTCGAGTTCCAGCTGCTCGTGCGCCCCTGAGCGACGCCCCGACCTCCTCGTAATGTCCGGACAATGCGACCGACTCGCGGTCCCCGGTCGTCCGGCGGATGATCCCTGTGTTTGATACTGGGGCGTTTGGGGCTGGTGAGTCACCAGCCCCGTGAGCACCTCAGAACACAGCAAGAAGGGCACCGCCTCGTGGCACGCTTGAGGACCTGGGCAGGAATCGCGCTGGCGGGGGCACTGTGCGTGTCCGTCGCCGGATGCAGTAGCACCGGCGGCAAACGCGCCGAGGACGCCCGCAAGGCCGCGGCGGCCCAGGGGAAGGCGGCGGTCAACACCCCCCGCTGGACCTTCGCGATGATCACCCACTCGGGTGACGGCGACACCTTCTGGGACATCGTCCAGAGCGGCGCGAAGCAGGCCGCCGTCAAGGACAACATCAACTTCCTGTACTCGCACGACGACGAGGCCCAGCAGCAGGCGCAACTCGTCGACGCCGCCGTGGACAAGAAGGTCGACGGCATCATCGTCACCCTCGCCAAGCCCGACGCCATGAAGGCCGCCGTGGCCCGCGCCCGCAAGGCCGGCATCCCGGTGATCACCGTGAACTCCGGCTCCGAGGAGTCCAAGGAGTTCGGCGCCCTCACCCACATCGGCCAGGACGAGACCATCGCCGGCCAGGCGGTCGGCGAGGAGCTGAACAAGCGCGGGAAGAAGAAGGCGGTCTGCGTCCTGCACGAGCAGGGCAACGTCGGCCACGAGCAGCGCTGCGCGGGCGTCAAGGAGACCTTCGACGGGACCGTGCAGAACCTGTACGTCAACGGCACGAGCATGCCGGACGTGCAGTCCGCGATCAGCGCCAAGCTCCAGGCCGACGCGTCCGTCGACGCCGTCGTCACCCTGGGCGCCCCCTACGCCGACACCGCGGTGAAGGCCCGGCAGGACGCGAACAGCAAGGCCGAGATCGACACCTTCGACCTCAACGCCAAGGTGGCCGCCTCGCTCAAGGACGGCACCCTCGGCTTCGCCGTCGACCAGCAGCCCTACCTCCAGGGCTACGAGGCCGTCGACCTGCTGTGGCTGTACAAGTACAACAACGACGTCCTCGGCGGCGGCAAGCCCGTGCTCACCGGCCCGCAGATCATCACCAAGGACCAGGCCGCCGCGCTGCAGGAGTACACCGAGCGGGGCACCCGATGAGCGCGACCACCGTGGACGAGCGGCTGCTGGAGACCTCGCCGCTGCGCAAACTGCTCGGCCGCCCCGAACTGGGCTCGGTCGTCGGCGCGATCGCCGTCTTCGTCTTCTTCGCGTTCGTCGCCGACGGCTTCCTGCGCGCCTCCAGCCTCAGCACGGTCCTCTACGCCTCCTCGACGATCGGCATCATGGCCGTCCCCGTCGCGCTGCTGATGATCGGCGGCGAGTTCGACCTGTCGGCCGGCGTCCTGGTGACCTCCTCGGCCCTGGTGTCGTCGATGTTCAGCTACCAGCTCACGGCGAACGTATGGGTCGGAGTGGGCGTGTCCCTGCTGGTCACCCTGGCCATCGGCGCCTTCAACGGCATCATGCTCACCCGCACCAAACTGCCCAGCTTCATCATCACGCTCGGCACCTTCCTGATGCTGACCGGCATGAACCTCGGCTTCACCAAGCTGATCGACGGCACCGTCTCCACGAAGTCCATCTCCGACATGGAGGGCTTCCCCAGCGCCCACGACGTCTTCGCCTCCACCCTGACCGTCGGCGACGTCGACTTCAAGGTCACCATCCTGTGGTGGCTGGGCCTGGTCGCCCTCGCCTCCTGGATCCTGCTGCGCACCCGCGCCGGCAACTGGATCTTCGCGGTCGGCGGCAACCAGGAAGCGGCCCGCGCCGTCGGCGTCCCCGTCACCAAGACCAAGATCGGCCTCTACATGGGCGTCGGCCTCGGCGCCTGGATCTCCGGCCAGCACCTGCTCTTCTCCTTCGACGTCGTCCAGTCCGGCGAGGGCGTCGGCAACGAGCTGATCTACATCATCGCGGCCGTCATCGGCGGCTGTCTGATCACCGGCGGCTACGGCAGCGCGGTCGGCTCGGCGGTCGGCGCGTTCATCTTCGGCATGACCAGCAAGGGCATCGTCTTCGCCGAGTGGAACCCCGACTGGTTCAAGTTCTTCCTCGGAGCGATGCTGCTCCTCGCGACCCTGCTCAACGCCTGGGTCCGCAAGCGCGCGGAGGCCACCAAGTGACACTCGTCGAACTGACCGACGTCAGCAAGCGCTACGGCAACATCCGCGCCCTGGAAGGCGTCTCCCTCAAGGTCGACGCGGGCGCCATCACCTGCGTACTGGGCGACAACGGAGCCGGCAAGTCCACCCTCATCAAGATCATCGCCGGGCTGCACCAGCACGACGGAGGCGTCCTGCGCCTCGACGGCGAGGAGACGAGGCTGTCCTCCCCGCGCGAGGCCCTGGACCGCGGCATCGCCACCGTCTACCAGGACCTGGCCGTCGTACCGCTCATGCCGGTGTGGCGGAACTTCTTCCTCGGCTCCGAACCGCGCAAGGGCGTGGGCCCCTTCAAGCGCATGGACGTCGACTTCATGCGCCGCACGACCCACGCCGAGCTCCTGCGCATGGGCATCGACCTGCGCGACGTCGACCAGCCCATCGGCACCCTCTCGGGCGGCGAGCGCCAGTGCGTGGCGATCGCCCGCGCGGTCTACTTCGGCGCCAAGGTCCTCGTCCTGGACGAGCCCACGGCGGCCCTCGGCGTGAAGCAGTCGGGCGTGGTCCTGAAGTACGTGGCGGCGGCCCGGGACGAGGGCCTGGGCGTTGTCTTCATCACACACAACCCGCATCACGCGTACCTGGTCGGCGACCACTTCGTCCTGCTGAAGCGCGGCGCGATGGTCGGCAACCACACCCGCGACGAGATCACCCTCGACGAGCTGACCAGGCAGATGGCGGGCGGAAACGAGCTGGACGACCTGCGCCACGAGCTGCAGCGCCGCTAGGGCCTGTCCGGCGGATGGGCGTGCCAGGCCCCGCGTCTGCGGCATGATCCGCCGGACAGGCCCCAGGGGCGCGGGGAACTGCGCGACAAGCCACAAACGACTTGTAGACCGCGTACGGCATCAACCACCCCCATTGCTTCCCCGTACGGCACCGAGCCCGACGGTGAGGCAGAATCGGGCCTGATGAGCACCTACCGCGACTTCAGCGCCCCGATCGGCTCCCGGCGCGCCACCGTGCTCCGCACGGTGGGCACCCGGGAGCGCCGCTCCCATCTGACGGCACCCCGCGTGCCCACCGTGGGGATCGACATCGGCGGCACAAAAGTCATGGCGGGCGTCGTCGACGCCGACGGCAACATCCTGGAGAAGGTCCGCACCGAGACCCCGGACAAGTCCAAGAGCCCCAAGGTCGTCGAGGACACCATCGTCGAGCTGGTGCTGGACCTCTCCGACCGGCACGACGTGCACGCCGTCGGGATCGGCGCGGCCGGCTGGGTCGACGCCGACCGCAACCGCGTCCTGTTCGCCCCCCACCTGTCGTGGCGCAACGAGCCGCTGCGCGACCGCATCGCGGGCCGCCTCGCCGTGCCCGTCCTGGTCGACAACGACGCCAACACCGCCGCGTGGGCGGAGTGGCGCTTCGGCGCCGGCCGCGGCGAGGACCACCTCGTCATGATCACCCTGGGCACCGGCATCGGCGGCGCGATCCTGGAGGACGGGCAGGTCAAGCGCGGCAAGTACGGCGTCGCCGGCGAGTTCGGGCACATGCAGGTCGTCCCCGGCGGCCACCGCTGCCCGTGCGGCAACCGCGGCTGCTGGGAGCAGTACAGCTCCGGCAACGCCCTCGTGCGCGAGGCCCGCGAACTGGCGGCGGCGGACTCCCCGGTGGCGTACGGCATCATCGAGCACGTCAAGGGCAGCATCTCCGACATCACCGGCCCGATGATCACCGAGCTGGCCCGCGAGGGCGACGCCATGTGCATCGAGCTGCTCCAGGACATCGGCCAGTGGCTGGGCGTCGGCATCGCCAACCTGGCGGCCGCCCTCGACCCGTCCTGCTTCGTCATCGGCGGCGGCGTCTCGGCCGCCGACGACCTGCTGATCGGCCCCGCGCGGGACGCCTTCAGGCGCCATCTCACCGGCCGCGGCTACCGCCCCGAGGCCCGCATCGCGCGTGCCCAGCTCGGCCCCGAGGCCGGCATGGTCGGCGCCGCCGACCTCGCCCGCCTGGTCGCCCGGCGCTTCCGGCGCGCCAACCGGCGCCGGGTGGAGCGCTACGAACGCTACGAGCGGTTCGCACAGGCCCGCCGCGCGCCCCAGGGGCCCGCGTGACCCCTGATCTGCCCCGCCAGGCCGAGCCGCCGGACGAGCCGTCCCGGCGCACCGAGGACCGGCGGCACGTGATCCGCCGCCGGTCGCTCACCCTGCTCATCATCGTCCTGCTGATCGGCGTGCCGGCCGGCTACCTGGTGATCTCCGCCAACCAGAGCCGCAACAGCGGCAAGGACAAGGAGGCGAAGTACTCGGCGACCGGCCTCACCGAGGGCTGGCCGTCCAAGCTCCAGCGTCGCCTGTACCAGGTGCCGGTCCCGCACCCGGCGAACCAGGTCGCGTACTACGAGACGAACAACTGGAAGACCAGCCGTCTCTACGTCCAGTTCCAGACCACGCACGAAGGCCTGGACACCTTCCTGGCCGACATCGGCATGAGCCGGGACGACCTGAAGGAGGGCGACATCACCATCGGCGCCCGCGACCGGGCGGTCACCGGCTGGAAGTTCTCCGGCGAGGGCTCACGACCGGGCGCCTACTACGGCCTGGTCCACAAGCAGGAGAACCCGGCGCCGACGCTGGACGTGGTCGTGAACACCGGGAACCCGACGTATCCGATGGTGTACGTGGTCTCGCGCACGGTTCCCTGATCCGGGACGGTCCGCTGGACCTCCCTGAGCGGGAGGGCTCCCCGGGGATTGCCTGAACCGGACGGCTCGCCGGGGGCGCTTGCACCGGACGCCCCGCCGGGAGTTTCCCGAGCCCGACGCCCCGCCGGGAGTTTCCCGGGCCCGACGCCCCGCCGGGAGTTTCCCGAGCCCGACGCCCCGCCGGGAGTCTCCCGAGCCCGACGCCCCGCCGCGAATCCCCGGGCCCGACGGCCCGCTGGGAGCGGCCCCGGGGCCGATTGTCAGACCCCGCCCGTAGAGTCGAAGACGTCTGATCCGACTCACGGCCGGGAGGTGACACAGCGTATGAGCGACATGGCCACGGTGGCCGCGGCCACGGCGGAGACCGTCCCCGTGCGGCTCGCCGCCGTCTTCCTGCCCGCGCCCCTGCCGCGCGAGGGCCGGATCGCCTTCTGGGACCCCGAGGACGGCCCGCTGCCCGCCCGGCACACCGACCTCACCGTCGTACGGCGGCACGGCTCCGGAGTACGCCGCCGCACCACCCCGGCCGTCACGCTCCCGCTCGGTGAGGCCCTGCCGCTGCTCGTGCGCGCCCGGCGCGACCCGGCCGCCCACCCCGCCACCGCCTGCTGGGGCGCCGCCGCCCTGCACGCGCTGCGGCTGGTCGCGCGCGGGAGGCTGCTGCCCGGCCTGACCGCCACCGGCCACGACGCCTGGCGGGCGGGCCCCCTGGACCCCGACGACATCGCCCACCTGCGGGCGATCGCTGCCGCCCTGCCCTCCGAGGGCCACGCGGTGCCGCTCCCGGGTTCCGGCCCGCTCCGGCTGCCCGAACCGGAAGCGCTGATGCGCTCCTTCCTGGACGCGGTCGCGGACACCCTGCCCCGCACCCCGGCCGCGCCGTACGCCTCCGGGAAGCCCTTCGCCGACCGGCGGCCGCAGCGCCTTCCCGAAGCCCACGACTGGGCGGCCGAGGTCGCCGCCGGCATGGATGCGGGCGTCAGGATCTCCCTCCGCCTGGACCTGTCCGCGTACGAACTCTTCGACGGCGAGGGCGGCGTCCGTACCGCCGGGGCCGCGATCGTGCAGGTGCACAGCCTCGCCGACCCCACCCTCGTGGTCGACGCGGCGGCGCTGTGGGCGGGCGAGGCGGACTCCGCCTTCGGCCCCCGCGCACGCGTGGACGCCGCCCTCGCGGTGCGCCGCGCCGCCCGCGTCTGGCCGCCCCTGGACCGGCTCTCCGAGCAGGACGTGCCCGACGTACTGGCCCTGTCCGACGAGGAGTTGGGCGATCTGCTCGGGGTGGCGGCGTCCCGGCTCGCGGCGGCGGGGGTCGCCGTGCACTGGCCCCGGGACCTGGCCCAGGACCTGACCGCGACCGCGGTGGTACGGCCCGCGCCGGGCTCGGCGACCGACGGCACCGGGTTCTTCGAGAGCGAGGAACTGCTCCAGTTCCGCTGGCAGTTGGCCCTCGGCGGCGATCCGCTCAGCGAGGCCGAGATGGACGCCCTTGCCGAGGCGCACCGCCCGGTCGTGCGCCTCCGCGACCACTGGGTGCTGGTCGACCCGGCCCTGGTCCGCAAGGCCCGCAAGCGCGAACTGGGCCTGCTCGACCCGGTCGACGCCCTGTCCGTCGCCCTCACCGGCACGGCGGACGTCGACGGAGAGGCAGTCGAGGCCGTTCCGGTCGGCGCGCTCGCCGCGCTGCGCGACCGCCTGACGGCCGGGATCCGCCCCGCCGAACCGCCGCCCGGCCTGGCCGCCACCCTGCGCGACTACCAACTGCGGGGCCTGGCCTGGCTGGACCTGATGACCTCCCTCGGACTCGGCGGCTGCCTTGCCGACGACATGGGCCTCGGCAAGACGATCACGCTCATCGCCCTGCACCTGAAGCGGGCCCGCACCGAACCGACCCTGGTGGTCTGCCCCGCCTCACTGCTGGGCAACTGGCAGCGCGAGATCACCCGCTTCGCCCCCGGCGTCCCCGTCCGCCGCTTCCACGGCCCCGACCGCACCCTGGACGACCTGGCCGGCGGCTTCGTCCTCACCACCTACGGCACCATGCGCACGGCCGCGCCGACGCTGGCCGGACAGCCCTGGGGCATGGTCGTCGCCGACGAGGCGCAGCACGTGAAGAACCCCTACTCGGCGACCGCGAAGGCGCTGCGCACGATTCCGACGCCCGCGCGCGTGGCCCTGACCGGCACCCCGGTCGAGAACAATCTCTCCGAGCTGTGGGCGCTGCTGGACTGGACGACCCCCGGCCTGCTCGGGCCCCTGAAGTCCTTCCGCGCCCGCCACGCGCGCGCGGTGGAGAACGGCGAGGACGAGGAGGCGGTCGAACGGCTGGCCCGGCTGGTGCGCCCCTTCCTGCTGCGCCGCAAGAAGTCCGACCCCGGCATCGTGCCCGAGCTGCCGCCCAAGACGGAGACGGACCACCCGGTGCCGCTCACCCGGGAACAGGCCGCCCTGTACGAGGCGGTGGTCCGCGAGTCGCTGCTGGCCATCGAGACGGCGGAGGGCATCGCACGCCGGGGCCTGGTGCTCAAGCTGCTGGGCGCGCTGAAGCAGATCTGCGACCACCCCGCGCTGTACCTGAAGGAGGAGGTCCCGCTCCATGCCGCGGACCGCCTGATGGCCCGCTCGGGCAAACTGGCCCTGCTGGACGAGCTGTTGGACACCCTGCTGGCCGAGGACGGCTCCGCGCTCGTCTTCACGCAGTACGTCGGGATGGCCCGGCTGATCACCGCCCACCTCGCCGCCCGTGCGGTCCCGGTGGACCTCCTGCACGGCGGCACACCGGTACCCGAGCGCGAACGCATGGTGGACCGCTTCCAGAGCGGCGCGACGCCGGTGCTGGTGCTCTCCCTGAAGGCGGCGGGCACCGGCCTCAACCTCACCCGCGCGGGCCATGTCGTCCACTTCGACCGCTGGTGGAACCCGGCCGTGGAGGAACAGGCCACCGACCGCGCCTACCGGATCGGCCAGACCCAGCCCGTCCAGGTCCACCGCCTGATCACGGAGGGCACCGTCGAGGACCGCATCGCCGAGATGCTGCAGGCCAAGCGCGCCCTGGCCGACGCGATCCTCGGCTCCGGCGAGTCCGCCCTCACAGAACTCACCGACCGCGAACTGACCGACCTGGTTCGCCTCCGGAGGACGACATGACCCCCCGCCCGTCGGACGAGGCCCGCCGCGCCCTACGGGCCGCACGGGAACGCGACCGGCAGGGGAAGCGGACCGACGGGACGGACCCGGCGGGACCGCGCGAGAAGACCTCGGCCCCCGAGGAGACCCCCACCCCGGCCACCCCGACGCCAACCGAGCTCCACCCCCGCCCGGCGGACGCGGCCCGCGCCGCCCTCCGCCGCGCCACAAGGGGAGACGCGGCCGACGCCGGTGGAAGGGAGGCCATGTCGGGCGGTTCGGATGGGGCCAGTGCCGTCATGCCGGGTGGCGTCGGCGCGGCGGACGCCTCCACGCCGGGCGCCGGCGGCGAGCCGGGTGCGTCCACGCCGGGTGCTGCCGGGGCTGGCACGTCCGCCGTCGGCGGTGCGGTTGAAGCGGGTGGGTCTGCTCCCGGTGGTCCTGGTTGGGTGGATGAGTCCGCGTCGGGTGGTCCCGGCGGGGCGGGTGTGTTCATGCCGGGTGGCGTCGGCGCGGCGGACACCTCCACGCCGGGCGCCGGTGGCGAGCCGGGTGCGTCCACGCCGGGTGCTGCCGGGGCTGGCACGTCCGCCGTCGGCGGTGCTGCCGAAGGGGGTGGGCCCGCTCTGAGGGGGCCCGGTGAGGCGGGTGGGTTCACGCCGGGCGGTGTTGGCGGGCCGGGTGCGTCCACGCAGGTTGCTGCGGAAGCAGGCGGGCCCGCCCCGGGTGCTGCCGAGTCAGGTACGTCCACTCCGAGTGGTGCTGCCGGGGCGGGCACGTCCATCCCCGGCGGGGACTTCATCGCGGGTGGGCCCACCCCCAGCGGTGCCGCCCGCGCGAGTGGGCCCGCCCCGGGCGGTGCCGCTCCCGTAAGTGGGGCCGGGGCGAGGGGGGCCGTCGGTTCGGCGGGTGCGCGGCCCGGGGATGTCGCTCGTGAGGCGTTGCGTGCTGCGCGGCGTGACCGGGAGCGGGGGCGGTCCGAGCGGGATGCGGCGGCCAAGGGGGCCGCGTCGGCCCGCGCAACGCGTCGCCCCGTGCCTCCGGTGCCGCCGGTGCGGAACGAGTCGTCCGTCGCTCGGGCGCGTGAGCTGCGGGAGTTGCTCGCGGGGGCGTTCCGGATGCCCACCGGGGCGGACGGGCCGGAGGAAGAGACCTCCCCGGGCCGGTCGGAGACCGCCCGCACCGAAGCCCACGGGGACACCGCGGCCGACCATGCCGCCCCCGCCCCGGCGCCCCCTCACCTCCCCCGCTCGATGGCCGCCCCCGACCGCGACGGCGACCTGCGCCGCACCTTCCCCGCCTTTCCCGCGCGGAGCACCGAAGGTGCCGCAGGCGCCGCCTTCGCGGAGACGTGGTGGGGCAACGCGTGGGTGTCCGCCCTGGAGGAAGGGGCGCTCGACGCCAAGCGACTGGTGCGCGGGCGGGCGTATGCGGAGCAGGGGAATGTGGACGCCATCACCGTGACGCCGGGGCTCGTCCTCGCGTATGTACGGGGCAGCCGGCCCCGGCCGTACCGCGTCCAGGTGCGGCTGCGCACCCTGGACGACGCCGACTGGGAGCGATTCCTGGACGCCGCCGCCGAACGGCCGGGCCACATCGCGGCCCTGCTCGACAAGGAGATGCCCCAGTCCCTCGCCGCGTGCGGGGTGCCGCTGCTGCCCGGCCCACGCGATCTGGACCCCCGGTGCAGCTGCCCCGACTCCGGCCACCCCTGCAAGCACGCCGCCGCCCTCTGCTACCAGACGGCACGCCTGCTCGACGAGGACCCCTTCGTGCTGCTCCTGCTGCGCGGCCGGGGCGAGCGCGAACTGCTCGATGCCCTGTCCCGCCTGAGCGCCGCCCGTACGGCCCGGGCCGCCCAGGAGCGGGAACCGGAACCCCTGCCGGGCGTACGGGCGAGCCACGCCCTCGCACCCCGCGAACTTCCGCCCCTGCCACAGCCGTTGCCCCCGCCCCCGCACCCCGAACAGCCCCCGGTCTACCCGGCGGCCCCGGGCGGCCCCGACCCGTTCGCGCTGGACCAGCTCGCGACCGACGCCGCCGCCCGCGCCCACGCACTGCTCGCCACCGGCCGCGACCCGGTCGGCGAACTGACCCTGTGGCAGGACGCGGTACGGCTCGCCGCGGCCCGCCCCGGTTCCGGACTCACGGCAGGCAGCCGCGCCCTGTATGCCTCGCTCGCCTCCGCCGCCGGCCGCACCCCCGCCGAGCTGGCCCGCGCGGTCGCCGCCTGGCGGCAGGGCGGCCCGGCCGGCCTCGCCGTGCTCGAAGAGCCCTGGGACCCCCCGGCCGGCCGCTTCGACCGTGCCCGCCCGCTCCTCGTCGCCGCCGACCTGCCGGCCTTCCGCCCCTGGCGCAACCACCTCACCCACCCCCGAGGCCACGTCCAGCTCCGCCTGGGCCGCGACGGCCTCTGGTACGCGTACGAGTCGGAGCCGGGCCACGAGGACTGGTGGCCCCGAGGCACCCCGGACCTCGACCCGGTCGGCGCCCTGACCGGACTGGGCGGTCCCGGCGAACCATGACGGCACCCGGCGTCCCCGGTGACGGCGGGTCCGGGCCGCCCGCGGTCACCGACCCGGCGCCACCGGCATCAGCTCGGGAAAGGCTCGTCGCCTCGCCCCAGAGCCCCGCCGACCGTGTCAGGGACGAGACGGCGCTCGCCCGGCGAGGCCTCGCCCGGATAGCGGACCCCGGCTCGCGCGCGGATCGCGTCCAGCGTGGCCATCACGGCCAAGGTGCCGTCCAACGGCACGAGCGGCGACTCGGTCAGCCCGGCCCGCAGGCAGCGCATGACCTCGGCGGCCTCGAAGTGGTACCCGAGCCCCGGGGAGACGGGGCACCGGAACGTCTCGGGGCCGGTGCCGCGGCGGTGCAGGGTGAAGCCGTCGGCGGCGAAGAAGCCGCGGGGGAGATCAATGCGTCCCTGCGTACCGGAGATCGACGCGGCCCCCGCGTTCTCGGCCCCGATCGAGCAGGTGAGCGTGGCGACCGCCCCACTGTCGTACCCCAGTAGCGCACCGGTCGTCTCGTCGACGCCCTCCGGCGTGAGGCCGGCCCACGCCTCGACGTGGTCGGGGGCGCCCAGGATCAGGTGGGCGAGCGCGACCGGGTAGACGCCCACGTCCAGCAGGGCGCCCCCACCCGCTCGTGGGTCGCGCAACCGGTGCCCGGGGTCGGAAGGGGCGACGAACCCCAGGTCGGCCTGTACACACCGCACCTCACCGATCGCGCCCGCGCGGACGAGTGCGGCGATCTTGCGAACGGCCGGCAGGCAGTACGTCCACATGGCCTCCATCAGGAACAGACCGCGGGCCCGGGCGGTCGCCACCAACTGCCCGGCCTCGGCCGCGTTGAGGGTGAAGGGCTTCTCGCACAGGACGTGCTTCCCCGCGTCCAGGCACAGCCGGACGGCCGGGTGATGCGCCGCGTGCGGGGTCGCGACGTACACGACGTCGATGTCCGGGTCCGCGGCGAGCCCGGCCCAACTGCCGTAGGCCCGGGAGACGTCGTGCCGCTCGGCGAACCGCCGCGCCGACGCCTGCGCGCGCGACCCGACCGCGAGCAGTTCCGCGTCGGGCAGCGGCGCCAGCTCCTGAGCGAAGGCGGCGGCCATGGCGCCGGTCGAGAGAATGCCCCATCGCACAGTGCGGTACCTCCGTCGTCGGGGGAACGGTCGGCGGTGGGCCGGGACGCAGCACTCCGGCCGGCCGCCGACCGTGGCCCGGACGGGTGCCTGCGGGTGTACGCGATGTCTGCGGCAGCGTCCGCCTACAGCGGCCGCACGGTCACCGGCACCGTGAGCACCCGGTCCGTCCCGAGCACCCGTTCCGGGCCCTCGATCCGGTACGAACCGCGCAGCGGCAGGTCGGTGCAGGACCGGCCGACCTCCACACCGATCTCTCCGGGCTCCACGACGCGCCGGAGGTCCTTCCCGGTGAAGGAGACCCGGTCGGCGTGGACAGCGAACTCGACGCGGGCCGACCGGGCCGGCTCCAGCCGCACCCTGGCCCATCCGGCGAGGCGGCGGACGGGACGCACCGTGGAGGCGACCGGGTCGGACAGATAGAGCTGCACCACCTCGGTGCCGGCCCGTTCACCGTCGTTGCGCACGGTGACGCCGATCCGCACGGTGCCGTCGGACGGGATCACCTCGGAGTCCAGGTCGAGGCCGGAGTACCCGAAGGTGGTCCAGGTGAGCCCGTGCCCGAACGGATACAGCGGTGTGGGGTCGAGGGCGCTCACCATGGTGGGACCGGCGGTCCTCGCGTGCAGGTAGGTTCCCTCGTGGCCGCCCGCGTGGCGGGGGACGCTGACCGGGAGCCGTCCGGACGGCTCCACCCGGCCGGACAGGATGCCGGCGACGGCACCGGCCCCCTCCTCGCCGGGGAAGAACGCCTGCATGACGGCCGCCGCCCGCTCCGCCAGGCCCCCCAGGGCGTAGGGCCGGCCGGAGATCACCAGCAGGACGGTGGGTGTCCCGGTGTCCAGCACCGCCTTCGCGAGTGCGGCCTGGCGGCCGGGCAGAGCCACGGTTCCGGCGTCGCAGCCCTCGCCGGAGGTGCGCCCGTCGATGCCGAACAGGCCCGCGCGATCGCCGAGCGTCAGGACGCACACGTCCGCGTCGCGCGCCGCGGACACGGCGGCGGCGATGTCCTCGTCACCGTGGACCCCGGCCACGCCGGCCGCCGTCACCTGGATCTTCGCGTCGGGCAGTTCCTCGGCCAGGGCGTCGCCGAGGGTCTGGATCCGCACCCCCGTTTCCAGTCCCGCGCGCGCCGACATCTCGTCGAGGAAGTCGAGGGAGTTGTGATTGGCGAAGGCATAACAGCCGAGCAGGGCCTCCGGCTGCTCCACCAGCGGTCCGACCAGGGCGACGGTGCGGCGCTCGCGCAGGGGGAGGACGCCGTCGTTGGCGAGCAGCACCACGGACTCCTCGGCGAGTCGGCGTGCCAGCGCCCGGTGCTCGGGCGGGTCCAGGTCGCCGGGCTCCGGGGCGGGGAGAGCGTCGAACTCGTCCTTCCAGGTCGCGTCCAGCATGCCCAGTTCGCACTTGAGCGCGAGGACCCGGGACGCCGCCCGGTCCACCAGCTCCTCGGCGACCAGCCCCTCGCGCACCTTCTCGATCAGCGGAGGGCCGTAGCAGTGGATGGTGGGCAGTTCCATGTCGACGCCGGCCTCCAGAGCCAGCGCGGCGGCGTCCCCGCGTCCGGCGGCCACGCCGTGCTCGTGCTTGAGGTTCCAGATGCCGAAGTAGTCGGCCTGGACCACACCGGTGAAGCCCAGCTCGTCGCGGAGCAGGTCGGTGAGCAGACGCCGGTCCGCGGTGGCCGGGACGCCGTCGACGTCGTTCTGGGCGACCATCACGGACCGGGCCCCGCCCAGCCGCACACCGGCCACGAACGGTTCCAGGATCACGTCGGCGAACTCGCGGGGCCCGCAGGTGACGGGAGCCATGTTCCGTCCGGCGGCGGCGGCCGAGTATCCGGCGAAGTGCTTGAGCGTGGCCACGGTCCCGGTGCTCTCCAGCCCGCGGGCGTAGGCGGAGCCGATGATGCCGACGAGATACGGGTCGTCGCCGATCGTCTCCTCGGTGCGGCCGAAGCGGTAGTCCCGGGTGACGTCGAGGACGGGTGCCAGGCCCACCTGGGCGCCGATGGAGCGCAGTACGCCGCCGATCGCGGTGGCCATCTCCTCCACCAGGTCGGGGTCGAACGAGGCGCCCCACGCGAGGGGCGTGGGGAAGACGGTGGCGGTCCAGGAGAGGAGGCCCGTGAGGCACTCCTCGTGCACCAGCGCGGGGATGCGGAACCAGTTCGCCTCGATCACGGTGTTCTGCAGGAGGCGCAGCCGCTCCAGCCCCTGCGCCGGGAGGACGGGCTCGGTGCCGTAGACCCGGGTGAGCTGTCCCAGGCCGACGGACGCCGCCTCACCGAGCTGCGGCGGCAGCGGGTCGGTGGCCCCCTCCGGCACCGCGAGCACCGGCTCCCCGGGGCGCATCGGCGCCACCCAGTACGCGCCGAGCTGCCCGACCTTCTCCTCGACGGTCATCCGGCCCAGCAGATCGGCCACCCGGTCGGCCACGGGCAGTGAGGAATCCCGCCAGCGCTGATCGGCCAGGGGTTGTGCTGCGCGGTCCCGGAGCGGTTCGGGCACGGTTGTTCTCCGTCCTTGCGGCTGAGCGGCTGTGGTGTGGGCCGGCGGAGCACCGGGGACCGTGCGGGCGGAGGCAGGGACGCCGAGGTCGGCCGGGTCCCCGAACGGGCCGGGTCCGGTCCCGCCGTGCGGGGGCCCCGCGGTGTCCGGGCCGAGGTACACGGCGCTCTCCGCGAGCGCGTCGAACACGTCCCCTGCACAGGTCTGGAGTTCGACGATGCGCAGGGCCCCGGGGGCCGCGGCCAGGATCCCCCCGGTCGGCATCTCCCCGCGTCCGAGCGCGGTGTGCGGGGCGCCTTTGGCGATCGGCCCGTCCTTGAGGTGCACGGCCGGCACGCGGTCGCCGAGCCGGGTGAGCAGAGCGGGTACGTCGGCGCCGCCGAGGGCGGCCCAGTAGGTGTCGATCTCGAAGAAGAAGCCGGGAACCAGGAGGTCGGCGAGCGCCTCCAGGGCGTGCCGGCCGTCGATTCGGCACTCGAACTCCCACCAGTAGTTGTGGTAGCCGAGCCGGAGGCCGTGGGCGGCCGCCCTCTCGGCGAGGGAGTTGAGCGTGTCGGCGGTCCGCCGGAGAGCCTCGTGATCGGCGAAGGCGGCCTCGGGGAGCCCCCACGGCACGATCAGCAGGCCGGTGCCCAGGGTGAGTGCCGCCTCGAAGACCGGCTCCGGCTCTCGGTCGAGGAGCCGGTGGGAGTGGGTGCTGCAGACGGTCATGCCCAGGTCGTCCGCGACAGCGCGCAGGCCGGCCGGGTCGTCGGTGGCCTCGAACGGCTCGACGGCGCCGTAGCCGAGTGCGGCCAGCCGCCCGAGGGTGCCGTCGCGGTCGGCGGCCAGCTCGTCGCGGACGGTCCACAGGTTGACCGCGGGGGGCGTCGGCATCGTCGGTACCTTTCCGGGTCGGCGTCAGTCGTGGGGGGCGGTGCTCTTCCCGAGAGTGAAGGAGGCCGCCCAGGTGACCACCAGCAGGCAGGCGCAGAGCCCGTAGGCGAGCGTGGCGGCGAAGTACGGCGACGCCCCTTTCCCGACCTCGTTGAAGATCACGGTCGAGAAGACGGCCGCCGCCACCGCGCCGCCCAGTTGCTGGAGGGAGTTGATCGCCCCGTTGGCCAGGCCGAGTTCGCGGTCCTCCACGGCCGCGAGGACCAGGGGCAGGAAGGGCACGAAGAACAGGCCGGTGCCGATACCGGAGACGATCAGCGCCGGCGCCAGGTTGAAGCTGGTCAGCCCCGTGTCCAGGAGTGGTCCATGGGGGCCGGGGTGGGTGGTTTCCCGGGCGTTGAGGGCGACGGTCAGCGCGGTGAGGACCATGCCCACCGCCTGCGTCAGCACGCCGGCCTGCAGCACCTGGCGCGGTCCCAGCCATCGCGCCAGGAGGGGCGCGGCCACCATCGCGGACATGGTGCCCAGGGACCACCAGGCGCCCGTCAGACCGACGTGCAACGGCGACCACCCGATGTAGAGCTGCAGCAACAGCGGGCTGACGATGAACGCTCCCGAGCAGGCGCCGAAGAACAGGAAGACGGTCAGCGTGCCGCCGGAGAAGGAGCGCTTGCGGAAGAGGGAGACCTCGACGAAGGCGTCGAGCGACCTCCTGCGCCGGGAGCGCGCGTGGAGCGCGAACACCGCCAGCACCACCGCTCCGGCGAGCATCATCGCGAAGGTCCACCAGGCCCAGTCGTACTCCCGCCCCTGGATGATCGGGTAGACGACCAGCCCGGCGGCGAGGGAGCACAGGATCATGCCGACGACGTCGAGCCCGGGCCTGTCACTCCGGGGCGGCACCTTGGGCAGCACCCGCAGCGAGACGAGGAAGACGGCGACGCAGACGGGCGGGTTGACGAGGAACACCCACCGCCACGACGCGTAGTCGATCAGCGCGCCGCCGAGGATCGGGCCGAGCGCGGAGGACAGGCTGATGAAGGGCGCGAAGATCCCGAACGCCTTCGCACTGTGCTCCTGGCCGAAGCTCTCGCGAATCATGCTGACGCACTGCGGGATCATCAACGCCGCCGTGCAGCCCTGGAGGAGCCGGGCGCCGATCAGCTCCCCCGGGCTCTGGGCGGCCGCGCACGCCACCGACGTCACCGTGAACCCGGCCAGCCCGGTCAGGAACACCTGGCGGCGGCCGAGGATGTCGCCGAGGCGGCCGCCGGCCAGCAGCAGTACCGAGAACGACAGCAGATAGCCGATGTTGATCCACTGGAACTGCGCGTCGGACGCGCCGAGTTCCAGCTTGATCGCCGGCGCCGCGACGCCCATCGCCGTCGCGTCGAGCATGTCCATCATCGACGCGACGAGCAGGGTGAACAGTACGGCCCAGGCGCCCTTGGGCACCTGCGAGGCTCCCGGCCGGTCGTCGTGGAGGGAGACTCCGGACGCCTCTGCCGTCCCACTCATGACCTCCCCCTCCGCACTCGGGAACCCCGCGGTCGAGCGGTGTCAGCGCTTGCCGAGCATGTGCTCGAGCGCGAGCTGGTTGAGGCGGGAGTAGTGGTAGCCGCGGGCGCGGGCGGCGTCGAGGTCGATCTCCTCCTCGCGCAGCGATTCGTAACTCTCGCCCTCCGCGATGCTGGGCACCGCGAGTTCGTCGATCCGGCAGGCCCGCATGGCCTCCTGGACGTCGGGGTCGGCGCGGAAGGCCGCGGCGCGCTCCTTGAGGATCAGGTAGGTGCGCATGTTCGCCTCGGCGGAGACCCACACGTCGTCGGCGTCCTCGGTGCGCCCGGGCTTGTAGTCGAAGTGGCGCGGGCCGTCCCAGCCGCTGTTCTCCAGCAGGTCGACGAGGAAGAACGCGCTCTTCGTGTCGCCGTGACCGAAGACCAGGTCCTGGTCGTAGCGCGAGCCGTGCTGGCCGTTGAGGTCGATGTGGAAGAGCTTGCCCTGCCACAGCGCCTGCGCGATGCCGTGGACGAAGTTGAGCCCCGCCATCTGCTCGTGCCCCACCTCCGGGTTGAGGCCCACCATGTCGGCGTGCTCCAGAGTGGAGATGAAGCCGAGTGCGTGGCCGATGGTCGGGAGCAGGATGTCGCCGCGCGGCTCGTTCGGCTTGGGTTCCAGCGCGAAGCGCAGCCCGTATCCCTGCTCCTTGACGTATCCGGCGAGGAAGTCGATGGCCTCGCGGAAACGGTCGAGCGCCACGCGCACGTCCTTGGCCGCGTCGCTCTCCGCGCCCTCCCGGCCGCCCCAGAACACGTAGGTCCGGGCGCCGAGTTCGGCCGCCAGGTCGATGTTGCGCATCACCTTGCGGATCGCGTGACGGCGCACGTCCCGGTCGTTCGAGGTGAAGGCGCCGTCCTTGAAGACGGGGTCCTTGAACAGGTCGGTCGTGGCCGTGGGCACCACCAGGCCGGTCTCGTCCAGCGCCTTGCGGAACGCCGCGATCGCCGTGTCGCGGTTCGACTCGACGGCGAGCAGGTCGTCGTCGTGGAAGGTCACGCCCCAGGCGCCGAGTTCGGCCAGCTTGTGCACCGTGCGGACCGGATCCAGGGGCGCGCGGGTGGCCTCCCCGAACGGGTCCCGCTCGCGCCAGCCGACGGTCCACAGGCCGAAGGCGAACTTGTCCTCGGGGGTGGGCTGCAAACTGGTCAAGGCTAGCTCCTGATCAATTCGTCAACGAAGTGGACCAAAGCTAAGCGCGATCCGGGGTGCTTGCCAAGTACTTGCGCACGGTGACTTCCGGCGCGCTCGTCGTGCGACGGTGCGGTCGGAGCGGCGTATACGTGAACTCCACGGCTTCTGAAGAGATTTGACGATCAATCAAGGATGCGCGTGTGGACCGGGGTGACTGGAGTGCGCTCTGTGGCCGGAGGTTCACATGCGCTCCGACAGCGTCCGCGCGCACGCCCATTGAGAATTAGGCAACAGCATGGATTAATGGCAGCCATGTCTTCGGCGACGGAAGCGAAGATCGCGATCATCGGCGCCGGCCCGGTGGGCGTGGGCATGGCCGAGCGCCTGACGGCCAACGCCCCACTCCTGGCGCCGCGCCGGTCGATCGAGATCGTCCTGGTGGACCCTTGTCCTCCCGGCCCCGGACGGGTCTGGCGGGAGGAACAGTCACCGCTGATGCGCATGAACTCCTTTGCCCGGGACGTCACCCTCTTCCCTGGGAAGGCCGTGCGTTGCGAGGGTCCCGCCCGTCCCGGCCCGTCGCTGGCCGCCTGGGCGCGGGACACGGCCGCCGGTCTGCTGCCGCCCGTGGCCCCACGCCTTGAGCGCGACCTGCGCGAGACCGCCCCGGACTCCTTCGCGACCAGACGCCTCCAGGGCGCCTACCTGTCCTGGTTCCTCCGCGAGGTGACGCGCCGGACTCCGCCCGGGGTGCGCGTCACCACGCGCACGGGCCGGGCCGTGGCGCTCACCACCGGGCCGGACGGCGTCCAGCGCGTCCGTCTGGAGCACGGCGGCCGGCTCGACGCCGACGCGGTGGTCCTGGCCCTCGGCCACCTGGACGCCCGGCCGCGCGGTGAGGAGGCCGACGCCGCTTCCTTCGCGGCCGAGTACGGTCTGGCCTACTTACCGCCCGGTCTGGTGGCCGAAGCCGATCTCTCGGTGCTGCCGCCCGGCTCCGACGTGCTGGTGCGGGGCATGGGGCTCGCCTTCTTCGACACCATGGCCCTGCTGACCCAGGGCCGGGGCGGGCGCTACACCCGGGACGCCGCGGGAACACTGCGGTACGTTCCCTCGGGGCGCGAACCGCGGCTGCTCGTCGGCTCGCGCCGCGGGCTGCCGTACCGGTGCAAGCCCACTCGCGCACCTGTGCTCGGTCCGGTCCGCGAGTTGCGGCACCTGCCCGGGACCGTCGAGCGGCTGCTCGCCCGCGGCCGGACGATCGACTTCCGCCGCGACATCTGGCCGGTCGTGGTCAAGGACCTCAGCCACGCCTACTACCGCGAACTCTTCGCCGCCCGCCCCGACAGCACCACCATGCCCTGGTGGCAGTTCGAGCAACTGCACGCCACCGCCTGCCCCCAGGAGCTGGACGAACTCGTCCTGAAGGCGGTCCCCGACCCGGCCGACCGGTTCGACCTCGACGACCTGCGGGCACCGCTGCGGGATGCCGCCTTCCGCTCCGCGGACGCCGCCCGTCGGCACATCGGCGCGATGCTGGAGCACGAGCTGCGACGCGCCAGGGACCCGGCCCGGTCCGCGGACACGGCCGTCTACGGCGCGCTGCTGCTCCTCTACGACCGGCTCCCTCGCCTGCGCCCCCACCTGGACGCCCGTTCCCAGGCCGAGGAGCTGGACGGGGCCTGGCTCTCCCTGTTCCACCTCGTGGCGAGCGGTCCGCCCGCCTTCCGTGTGGAGGAACTGCTGGCCCTGTGCCGTGCCGGGGTGGTCCAGCCGCTCGGCGCGGGGGTACGCGTGCGGCTCGACGCGACGGCCGGCCGCTTCCTGGCCGGTGGTGCGAACCTGCCCGACGAGCATCCGGCCACCGCGCTGGTGGATGCCCGCGTCCCCGACCCGACGGTGACGGACACCGCGGACCCCCTCCTGGCCTCGCTGTACGCCGCGGGTGAGGCGAGCGAGGAGGTCCTGACCGACCCCGGCACCGGCTACCGGGCCCGGACGGGCCGGATCGCCGTGGACGAACGGGGCCGCCTGCGCCGTGCCGTCGGTACGACGCACCCCGCGCGCTACGCGCTGGGCTGGAACACCTCGCTGCGCGGCGCCCGGGCCTTCGCCATTCCCGGCACCGACGCGGCCACCTTCCGGCACGGTGACCGGGTCGCGCGCGAGGTGCTCTCGGGCCTGCCGCGGCCGGGGCGCGGTCACCGCGTATTCGGTCCAACCGATTGACAGTCGAATCACCACCTGATGAATTAGTCCATTGGAGGGACTAATTCTCCTCGGTCGGCCGTCCGTGCCCACCGGACGTCCCGCCGAGCACTGCGCCTCCCGCCCCCGCGGCCGTCGACCGGCACCCTGACCGGCCGCCGCAGGGTGGATGCACTCCGCGCCGACCGGGGCCTTCTGCCGCGTGTGCCGCGGCACCGGCCCCCGACGCCGTACCACGCGCACCGATATCGCCGAACTCCCCAACCCATGAGGTGAGATGATGCTGGATCGGGATCTGTCGCGGCTGCTGGGCCGCGAGGACAGGCACTATCTGGAGAGCATCGACCTGATCGCCGCGTCGAACGCGCCGATCGTGTCCGTGCGCGACAACCGCACCTGGGGCGTCGCCCAGTTCCGCTCCGCCGAGGGCCACGTCGGGCACAAGCCCTACGCCGGCACCTCGATCTTCGACGAGGTCGAAGAACTGGCCGTGCGGCGCGCGTGCGCCGTGTTCGGCGCCGAACACGCCAACGTGCAGCCCGTCTCCGGCTCCATGGCCAACCTCGCGGTCTACCGGGGCCTGATGAAGCCCGGCGACACCATGCTCTCCATGGCCGTGGCGTCCGGCGGGCACCTCTCGCACGGCCACCCCAAGCACATCGTCCGCGACCTGTACCGGGTCGTCCCCTACGCGGTGGACCCCCGCACCGGCCTGCTGCCGTACGACCACCTGAAGGCGCTCGCCGAGCAGGAGCGGCCCCGGGTGATCGTGGCCGGCTTCTCCGCCTACCCGCGGACCGTGGACTTCGCCCGGCTCAGCGAGATCGCGAACGGGGTCGGTGCCACGCTCGTCGCCGACATCTCCCACATCGCCGGACTGGTGGCGGCCGGGCTCCACGACAACCCGTGCGCGTATCCGGGCACCGTGGTGACCACCTCGGTGGAGAAGACGCTGCGCGGTACGCGCGGCGGCATCGTCCTGTGCCCGCAGCCACTGAAGGCACGCGTCGACGCGGCGATCTTCCCCGGTCTGCAGTCGTCCATCGGCATGGCGGGCCTCGTCTCGCTCGCGGCCGCCCTCCAGGACGCCTCGACCCCGGCCTTCCGCGCCTACCAGGAACGTGTCGTGGCCAACGCCAGGCTGCTCGCCCGGCTGCTCCTGGACGGCGGCCTCGACCTGGTGACGGGCGGAACCGACACCCACCTGCTGGTCGTCGACCTCACCCGCACCCCGCTGACCGGCCGACAGGCCGAGGAACGCCTCCAGGACCTGGGCATCCTCTCGAACCGGAACATGATCCCCGACGACCCCAGGTCCCCCTTCGTCGCCAGCGGGCTGAGGCTCGGCACCCCGACGATCACCTCCCGCGGCTTCGACGCGGAAGACGTCCGCGAACTCGGCGACATCGTTATCTCCGCGCTGCGCGCGAAGGAATGGGACGCGTCGCACATCGAGCTGCTGCGCAAGCGCGCGCACGCCTTGCGCATCCGGCCGCGCCCCGACGACGCACTCGCCGACCTCGCCGCATCGGCCGCCGCGGGGCGATGACGCCCGCACCGGGGCCGGAACCCGGCGTCAGGAGGGCGACCCGGCGTCAGGAGGGCGACCCGGTGTCAGGAAGGCGGCCCGGCGTCAGGAGGGCGGCCCGGCGTCAGGAGGGCGGCCCGGCGTCAGGAGGGCGACCCAACGTCAGGAAGGCGACCCAGCGTCAGGAAGGGCGGTACGCACATGCCACACGCACCGGTCACGGGCTTCCACCGATTCCGCAGCTACGCCGGTCACCCCGGCAAGGACGGCGCGAACTTCGCCTACACGGAGGTCGGGCGGCTGCTCTCCGAGAGCCCACAGGTCCGGGCCAGACCGCATGACCTCGTGGACCTCTTCCACAGCGACGAGGCGGCGCGGGAGGCCCTGAAGGACTGCGACGTCGTGGTCGCGACCGTGGGCCCGCACGCCTACCTCTACTTCTACCTGCGCGAGCGGCTCGGTCTCGACTTCACCGTCGTCAGGGACGCGCGCACCGCGCTGTGGAACGGCTATCTCCAGCAGGAGGCCCTCTGTGCGCCCTACCTGCGTCCCGACGACGTGCTCTACCACTCGTCACGCTACTCGCAGGCCCTCTACAGCAAGCTCTTCCCCGGCCTGGCGGCCTCCCGGCAGGCCGTCTGCTATCCGCTGCTGCGCTGGTTCCCCACGGAGTCGGCCGGATCGTGGACCGGCTCCGGGAGCAAGGGCCCCACCCGCATCGGATTCGTCGGGCGGCTCACCGACGACAAGAACCACTCCCAGGCGGTCGCCCTGCAGCGCGAGCTGAACCGACGTGCGCCGGGGGCCTTCGAGCTGGTGGCCGTCGGCGAGGACCCGCGCCCCGGCCGGGCGGCCGAGGCCGACGCCCGCGTCCCGGGATACACCTGGTGCCCACCGGTCGACCGAGACCGACTGTGGCGTGCCTACCGGGAGATGGACGTGCTGTTCTTCCCCAGCACCTCGTCCCTGGAGACCTTCGGCCGCGTACTGGTGGAAGCCTCCTACGTCGGTACGCCGGTGCTGGCCTCCACCCACGCGGCCGCCTCCGAACTGCTGCCGGCCGAGTCCCTGGTGCCCACCGCGCTGCGTGCGGACACCGACTTCACCACGCACTTCGCGGCGCGCCTGGGCGACATCGACGTGGCGCACGCGGCCGAGCTGCTGGTCACCGGGGAGATCCCGCCCGCGGGGAAGGGGCACCAGTTCTACGCCGACCACGACAGCCTCCTGCTGGCGCTGGTCCACGGCGAGCCGCAGGACCCCGCCGAGCCGGGGCCGACCGCCGTCCAGCAGGCGTTCCTCGGCCGGCTGCGGATGCGCGACCTGGACATCGCTCCCGACCGGGCGACCGCGGACCGGATGATCGACAGGATCCGCCGCCCGTTCACGGCCCTGCACCGGCGCGGCACACCGCGGTACTTCCTCGCGCTCGCCGTGCTGCTGGCCCGCTCCCGCTACCGCGGCAAGACCGCCGCGTTCCTGCGCAAGAGCCTGTTCCACGGCGAGGACTTCAGCAACATCGGCGGCGTCGACCTCCAGTTGAGCCACCTCATCGGCTTCGAGCCCCGCTTCACCATCGCTCCCGACCCGGACCCCGCAGAGGAACCATGCTCAACAAGCTGATCGTTTCCTACGACACCGAGCGTTTCGACTTCGCGGGCGCGGTGCGCGCGGCCACCGGAGTCCCGGACCTCGCCGAGTGGCACCGGTTCCACACCCCCGAGGGCGAGGAGCAGCCGGGCTTCGGCAACCAGGCGTCCGAGATGCACCACAAGCTGTACGCCATCGAGACGGTCTCCGCGCTGTACGGGGAGTTCGTCCGGACGCACGTCACCGAACTCGTCGGGGAGAGCGTCCGCTACCAGCACATACCGAACTGGCGCATCCAGCTGCCCGGACGGCACGGCGTCGGCAGCTACCACCGCGACCGCAGCGGCGGCCACAACCCGTGCGAGATCACGTTCTGGGTGCCGCTCACCGACATCACGGCCGCGAACAGCCTGTGGGTCGAGTCGAGCGAGGGCGCCGAGGACTTCCGCGGCCACCCCATGCGCTACGGGCACATGCTCGTGTTCGACAGCGCCAACCTGATGCACGGCAACCAGCGCAACGTCTCCGAGCGGACCCGCCTCAGCTTCGACTTCCGCGTGATCCCCGAGTCGCTGTACCACGACGGGGTCGCGACACCCCACCACACGGGCATCGACGGCCCGATCCGGTGGCGGCCCTCCCACCCGGACGGTGCCGCGTGAACGGGCGGTGCCGCGTGCACGGGCCGACCGCCCCCGCGACGGCGGCCGTCCCGCGGCCGACGCCCGGGGCCCGGACGCAGCGAGAGGCGGACCGATGACCGGCATCGACACCGAGGCGGGACCGGGGTACGACGCGGTCGTCGTCGGCTCCGGGTTCGCCGGCTCCTGGGCGGCCAAGGAGCTGACCGAGGCCGGGGTGTCCACCCTGGTCCTGGAGGCCGGGCCCGCGCGCCGGGCCGAGGAGATCCCGGACCGGGCCGCCTCCTACACCACGGCCGGGCGGGACACGGGCGCCACCTGGCCGCGGCAGCCCGTCCAGAGCCGTCACTTCCACTTCGGTCCGCGCGGCCCGCACCTGTTCGTCGACGACGTGGAACACGCCTACGAGACGCCGCCCGGCATGCCGTACACCTGGATCCGGGGCATGCAGGTCGGCGGCCGGTCGCTGATCTGGGGCGGGTCGGCGTTGCGGCTGTCCCCGTACGAGACGCGGGCCGGCGAGGTCGACGGCTGCTCGCCGGCCTGGCCGATCGGGTACGAGGAACTCGCCGGTGCCTACGAGGCGGTGGAGGGCCTCCTCGGACTGCGGGGCACCGCCGAGGATCTCCCGCAGCTTCCCGACAGCCTCTTCCGGGGCGAGCCGTCCGCGCTCACCCCCGCCGAGTCGGACTTCCGGCGCTCGTACCGGCGGCCCGGCACCCGCCCGGTCCCCGTCCGGTTCGTACCGGCCGAGGCGGGCGGGGGCGGCTGGCCGGGGTTCACCGTCCAGGCCACCGCCCTCGCCCTCGCGGAACGCACCGGGCGGCTGGTGCTGCGGCCGCACGCACGGGTCACCTCGGTGACCGTCGACCCGGCGAACGGCCGGGCCACCGGCCTCCGTTGGGTGGACACCACCACGGCCGTCCGGCACCATGTCCGCGCCCGCGTGGTCCTCCTGTGCGGCGGCACGATCGAGACGGCCCGGCTGATGCTGAACTCGCGTGGCCCGCGCCACCCGCAGGGCCTCGGCAACAGCAGCGGCCTCGTGGGCCGCGGGCTCATGGACCATCCGCTGCTCACCTCCGAAGGCGTCCTCCCGGGCTACTCGCCCGCCGACGCCCGGCCGTGGACCGGGCGCCAGTGCGGGCTGCTCGTCCCCCCGCCACGGCCGCACGGCGGTGACGTCCGGCCCTTCGCCCTGTGGGTCTCGCTCCAGCGGCGGGTGCGGGACGGCGTCGTGCTGGGCGGCATCGACGCCCAGGGGGAGATGCTGCCCCACCGGCACAACCGCGTGCGGCTGGGCAGCGGACGGGACCGCTGGGGCGTCCCGCTCCCCGTGATCGAGTGCGGATACGGACCGCACGAGGAGAGGCTGTACGACGCGATGCGGCGGGAGATCGAGCCGGCGGCCTCGACGGCCGGCCTCAAGGACCTGTCCGTCGCCGACACGCTCACCCCACCGGGCGGGAACGTGCACGACCTGGGAACCGCCCGCATGGGCGCCTCCCCGGCCGACTCCGTCCTGGACCGCGACAACCGCTGCTGGGACGCGCCGAACGTCTTCGTCGCCGACGGCTCCTGCTTTCCCTCCGGCGGCTGGCAGAACCCCACACTCACCATCATGGCGATCGCCGCGCGGGCAGGCCGTCGTGCGGCACGGCTGCTGCGCGCGGGGGAGTGCTGACCGGCGGGCCACCGACCGGCCGCAAGCGGCCCGTTGAGATCTGTTCGGGAGGCGGAAGAGAAATCGGGAGGCGGAGAAGAACCATGGAGCACACCAACCAGCAGGCAGGCCGGTCCTCGCAACTGCCGGACGAGACCGCCGGAGTGGTCTTCGTCGGATGCGGATACGCCGCGGACTTCTACGGCGCCACCATGCCCAACTACCCGCACGTCGAGGTCAAGGGCGCGTACGACCACGACCGGGACCGCGCGGCGACGTTCGTCGCGGAGTACTCGGGCCGCGTGTTCGCCGACTTCGACGAGGTGCTGAGCGATCCGGACGTCTCCGTCGTGGTCAACCTGACGCCGGTGTCGGAGCACTACCGCGTCAGCAAGGCGGCGCTGCTCGCAGGCAAGCACGTCTACTCGGAGAAACCCCTCGCTCCGCGTCTGCCGGAGGCGACGGAACTCGTCGAACTGGCTCAGGAACGGGGCCTGTTGCTGTCGAGCGCCCCGTCGACCGTGTTCAGCCGGTCCGCGCAGACGCTGCTGCGTGCCGTCGGGGACGGGATGATCGGCACCCCGCGCCTGGTGCACGCCTCGCTCGACATGGGCGCGCTGGCCTTCATGCCCTACACCCAGTGGCGCAGCCGCCGCGGGGTGCCCTGGCCCTACCGGGACGAGGTCGCCAACGGCTGTGTCATGGAGCACGCCGGCTACCAGCTCAGCTGGCTGGTGGCCATGCTGGGCCCGGTGGTGCGGATGGCGGCGCACACCTCGCTCCAACTGGGCGGCGAGTGGCCGGACCCGGGCGAGCTCGCCCCGGATGTCTCCCTGGGATTCCTTGAGTTCGCCGGCGGCGCCGTCTGCCGGCTCAGCATCGGCTGGGTGGCTCCGGCCGACCTGTCGCTCACCGTCATCGGCGACCGGGGCGTGCTGTCGGTGGGCGACGTGTGGCAGGCCTCGGCGCCGGTCGTGCTGCGTCGCAACGTCCCCACCCGCGGCAAGACCAATTCCTACCTCGGCGAGCCCGAACAGCTGCCCTTCGTGGCGCCGCCCACGCGATACCGCTACGCCGACACCCACGACCTCACGGTCGGCGCGGGCGTGGCCGACCTGGCCTCGGCGGTGCTCAACAAGGGCGAGCCCTTCCTGAGCGCGGGCTTCTGCCTCCATGTGCTCGACGTCAGCCTCCGGCTCGCCGCGGGCCGGGGCGTCATGGAGGACGTACCGCCTCCGTCCTGTCCTGCCTGACACCGTCCGTCCCGGCCGCGCGGACCGGGGCGGTCCGATGCGCCGCAGGGCGCACCGACCGACGACTGTTCCACCGGAGGAGACGACATGAGCGACCCCTTGCGGATCGGCGTGGTGGGCGCCGGCAACATCAGCGGCGCGTATCTGGAGACCCTGTCCCGGCTGCCGAACGTACGTCCCGTTCGGGTGGCCGCCCGGCGCCCGGAACGGGCCAGGGCCGCGGCCGCACGGTTCCCCGGAGTGCGCGCCACGACGGTGGAGGAGCTCTGCGCCTGCGACGAGGTGGATCTCGTCCTCGACCTCGCCACTCCCGAGGCACACCTGGAGATCTCCCTGGCCGCGATCACGGCGGGCAAGCACCTGTACGGGGAGAAGCCGCTCGCCACCACCACCGAGGAGGCCCGCACCCTCCTCGACGCCGCCCGCACCGCAGGACTCCGGGTGGGCTGCGCTCCGGACACCGTCCTGGGCACCGGCATCCAGACGGCTCGGGCGTGCGTGGAGAAGGGCGAGATCGGGGTGCCGGTCGCGGCGACCGCCTTCATGACCACGCCCGGTCACGAACGCTGGCACCCCGACCCGGAGTTCTACTACCGGCCGGGCGGCGGGCCGCTGCTGGACATGGGCCCGTACTACCTGACCGCGCTGGTACTGCTGCTCGGACCGGTCCGCCGTGTCACCGGCCTGTCCGGCAGCCCCCGCCGGACGCGCACCATCGGCAGCGGCCCCCGCGCGGGCACGACGTTCCCGGTGACGGTGGCCACCCACGTCACCGGCGTGCTGGAGCACCGGGGCGGTGCGCTGTCCACCCTGATGATGAGCTTCGACGTGTGGGACAGCACGCTGCCGCGGATCGAGGTGTACGGCACGGAGGGCACCGTGTCGGTGCCCGACCCGAACAGCTTCACCGGCGACGTCCGGGTGCGTCACGCCGCGGACTCCGTCTGGCACACGGCGCCGGTTCTCGGCGGGTACGCGGACGGCGGGCGGGGCATCGGCGTCGCGGAGATGGCGCACGCCATCGAGACGGGGCGGCCGCACCGGGCGAGCGCCGAAGTCGCCTACCACGTGCTCGACGTGATGGAAGCCATGCTGGCCGCGGCCGAGACAGGTGACAGCCGCCCCGTGGCCAGCGACTTCCCGCTCCCCGAGCCGGTCCCCGCCGCGGCGCGCCCCGGGCACCCGGGCCAGGGCTGAGACACGGCTGCCCCCACGCGGGAGGACGCGCGCTCACGCGCGCGGGGGTGGGGCGTCGCGTCCTATGTGGGGGCGTGTGCTTGTGGGCGGGGGTGGGGGCGTTGCGCCGTATGCGGGGGGCGCGCTCACGGGCGGGGGGTGGGCCGTCGCGTTGTATGTGGGGGGGGCGTGTGCTCGCGGGCCGGGGGTGGAGCGTTGCGTCGTACGCGGCGCGGCGTGCGCCCCCGCGCGGGGGGTGGAGCGGCGCGCCGTATGCGGAGGGTGCGTGCCCGCGCGCGGGGACGGGCCGTCGCGTCGTCAGCGCAGTAGCAGCGCCGGGTCGGCGTACAGGTGCTCGATGATCTGGCCCGCGGCGCCGAGCACGGCCGCGTGCTCGCCGAGCGACGAGACCACGACCGTGGGGACCTGCCCGTAGAGTCCGCCGGCCCGTAGCGCCTCCTCCACCGAGCGCAGGATCCAGGGCGCGATCGTGGAGAAGATCCCGCCGAGCACGATCGTGTCCGGGTCGATCACCTTGACCACGTCCGAGAGCGCCCGCCCCAACGCATCACCGGCCCGGCGCACCGCCTCCGTCGCGGCCGGGTCGCCGGAGTCCAGCAGCGCGGTCAGTGCGGACAACGGCTCCATGGGTCCCGTGAGGGCGTGCTCGGCGAGCATGTCGCCGAGGCCCGCCGCGTGCAGAACGGCGTCCCGGCCCGCGATGCGCTCCAGACAACCGCGGGCCCCGCAGGGGCACGATTCACCGTCCGGGTCGACCTGCAGGTGGCCGAGTTCGCCGGCGTAGCCGTGCGCGCCCTGGAACACGCGGCCGTCGAGCACCACGCCTGCGCCGATGCCTATTTCCCCGGAGACGTGCACGAAGTCGCCCAGGTCGGCGCGTCCGGCCCCGAACCACAACTCCCCGAGAGCCGCCAGGTTGGCCTCGTTCTCCGCCCTGGTCGGCAGCTTCAGCCCGGACAGGCCCAGGTCGGTGAAGGCCTCGGCCGGCACGTCGTCCCACGGGAAGTTGGGCGCACGGAACATCCCGGAGCGGTCGATCAGACCGGGCAGCGCCACGGTCGCCCCGATCACCGGCAGACCCTGCTCCGCCGCCGAGTCCACCGCCTGCCCCGCCAGCCGGGCCAGCGCGACGGCGATCTCGGCGGGATCCCGGTTCCGGTTGTCGGCCGCCACCAGGAGCCGGTAGCGCACCCGTCGGCCGAGGTCGAGCACAGCGGCCGCCAGGTAGCCGACGTTCACCTCGAGCCCGAGCCCCGCGGCGCCGGCGCCGTTGACCGAGACCCCGATGCCCGGGCGCCCTCGGTCCCCCTCGTGCAGCATGTCCCCGTCGTGGACGAGGCCGGCCTCGGCGAGCACCGCGATCAGGTTCGAGACGGTGGTCTTGGTGAAACCGGTGAGCGTGGCGAGCCGTGCCCGGGTGACCGGCTGGTTCGCGGCGATCACACCGAGCAGGACCGCCAGGTTCCGTTCGCGCATACCGGCATGGCGCATCGGCGCGCGGCTTTCGGGTGGCATGCGCCAAGGCTATCCGCCCGCCACGGCGAAGGCGCCGTCGGCCTGCTCCTCGACAGCGCGTCTGAAGTGGGCGGACTGCCCTTGCGCCCCGGCCCCCGACGCGTTGCCGCTCGACGACCGCTCCCTCGCCGTGTTCCAGTACGCCGAGAGGGCGCACCGGCCCCACCGTGACGCCGGATTCACCCCGGCGATGTGACAACTCGTGACAGATGAGAGGGTCTGGCGGGTGAGTGAGACACCGATGAACACCCTGCAATACCGCTTTGACGGGCCCGAAGACGCCCCGGTCCTGATCCTCGGTCCCTCACTGGGCACCACCTGGCACATGTGGGACCGCCAGATACCCGAACTGACGGCCCAGTGGCGGGTCTTCCGGTTCGACCTGCCCGGCCACGGCGGCGCCCCCGCCCACCCCGCGGGCTCGGTGACCGATCTGACCGCACGCCTCGTGGCCACCCTGGACGGCCTCGGCGTGCAGCGTTTCGGCTACGCGGGCTGTGCGCTCGGCGGGGCGATCGGTGTCGAGCTGGCCCTGCGCCACCCCGAGCGGCTCGCCTCGCTCGCCCTGATCGCGGCCTCGCCGCGGTTCGGCTCGGCCGACGAGTTCCGCCAGCGGGGCGTGATCGTACGGACCAACGGGCTCGACCCCATCGCCCGGACCTCGCCGGACCGCTGGTTCACCGGTGGTTTCGCCGCCGCGCAGCCGGCCATCACGGACTGGGCCGTGCAGATGGTCCGCACCACCGACCCCGGCTGCTACATCGCCGCCTGCGAGGCGCTGGCCACCTTCGACGTGCGGACCGAACTGACCCGGGTCGGCGTGCCCACCCTCGTGCTGGTCGGCTCGGACGACCAGGTCACCGGCCCGGCCGAGGCCCGCACGCTGGTCGCGGGCATTCCCGACGCCCGCCTCGCCGTCGTACCCGGCGCCTCCCACCTCGTACCGGTCGAGCAGCCCGCCGCCGTCACCGACCTGCTGGTCAGACACTTCTCCAACGCCTGGCAGCCCGCCTACGACTCGGCCACCGGGCAGGTCGCCCTGCCCGCCGGGCCCGCCCGGCCGTTCCCCGCGGCGGCGACGTCCGTACCCGCGCAGCCGGCGCCCATCGCGGAGATCGCGCCGCCGGTCGCCGCGGAGCCCGCGGGCGGGCGCCCGGACCCGTACGACACGGGGATCAAGGTGCGTCGCGAGGTGCTGGGCGACGCGCACGTGGACCGGGTGCTGGCCGAGGCCGACGAGTTCTCGGGCGACTTCCAGGAGTTCGTCACCCGGTACGCGTGGGGCGAGGTCTGGGACCGGCCGGGCCTGGACCGGCGCACCCGCAGTTGTGTCACCCTCACCGCCCTGGTCGCCGGCGGCCACCTGGAGGAGCTCGCCTTCCACACCCGCGCCGCCCTGCGCAACGGCCTCACGCCCGCCGAGATCAAGGAGGTGCTGCTGCAGGCCGCCGTCTACTGCGGCATCCCCGCGGCGAACAGCGCGTTCCGGGTGGCCCAGCAGGTCGTGCGGGAGGAGACCACCCCGGCCGAGTGAGCCCGCGCCGGCGGCCGGGGGCAGGATGGTCCGCATGAGGTTCACCAAGAAGTCGCACGCCTGTGTCCGCCTGGAGAAGGACGGGCGCACGCTCGTCCTCGACCCCGGAGGTTTCAGCGAGGAGGACGCCGCCCTCGGCGCGGACGCGATCCTCGTGACGCACGAGCACCCGGACCACTTCGACGAGCGGCGGCTGCGGTCGGCCATGGAGGCCGACCCGGCCGTCGAGCTCTGGACTCTGAGGTCGGTCGCGGAGAGGATCGCGGCCGCCTTCCCGGGCCGCGTGCACACCGTCGGCCACGGCGACACCTTCACCGCGGCCGGCTTCGACGTCCAGGTGCACGGCGAACTGCACGCGGTGATCCACCCGGACATCCCGCGCATCACCAACGTCGGCTACCTCGTCGACGGCGGCCGCGTCTTCCACCCCGGCGACGCCCTCACCGTCCCCGACCACCCGGTCGAGACGCTGCTGCTCCCGGTCATGGCCCCCTGGAGCAAGATCTCCGAGGTCATCGACTACGTCCGCGAGGTCGGGCCGCAGCGCGCCTACGACATCCACGACGCCCTGCTCACCGACCTCGCCCGGCCCATCTACGACAACCAGATCGGCGCGCTCGGCGGCTCCGAGCACCTGCGGCTGGCGCCGGGGGAGAGCGCGTCGCTGTGACTGTCAGTGCCGCCGGGTAGGTTGTGGGACATGCGCATCGCGACCTGGAACGTGAACTCGATCACCGCACGCCTGCCGAGGCTCCTGGCCTGGCTGGAGAGCAGCGGCACCGACGTGCTCTGCCTCCAGGAGGCCAAGGTCGCCGAGGCCGCCTTCCCCGTCGACCAGCTGCGCGAGCTGGGCTACGAGGCGGCGGTCCACGCCACCGGGCGGTGGAACGGCGTGGCGGTGCTCTCCCGCGTAGGCATCGAGGACGTCGTCAAGGGCCTGCCCGGCGACCCCGGCTACGACGGCTCGGTGGAGCCGCGCGCCGTCTCCGCGACCTGCGGCCCGGTCCGCGTCTGGTCGGTCTACGTGCCCAACGGCCGCGAGGTGGACCACCCCCACTACGCCTACAAGCTCCAGTGGTTCGAGGCGCTCAAGGCGGCCGTCGCCGGGGACGCGGCCGGCAGCCGCCCGTTCGCCGTGCTGGGCGACTACAACGTCGCGCCCACGGACGACGACGTGTACGACACGGCCGCCTTCGAGGGCCTTACCCACGTCACCCCCGCCGAGCGCGCCGCCCTCGCCTCCCTGCGCGAGACGGGCCTGTCCGACGTGGTGCCCCGCCCGCTGAAGTACGACCACCCCTTCACGTACTGGGACTACCGCCAGCTCTGCTTCCCCAAGAACCGCGGCATGCGCATCGACCTGGTCTACGGCAACGAGCCGTTCGCCGAGGCGGTCAAGGACGCCTATGTGGACCGCGAGGAGCGCAAGGGCAAGGGCGCCTCGGACCACGCGCCGGTGGTGGTGGACCTGGAGGTGTAGGTCCGGGCAGGTCACAGCAGGCGCAGGTCCACCGACTCCGCCAGCGCGGCGAGCCCCGCGTCGCCGGGGTGCAGGTGGTCGCCGCTGTCGTAGGCGGGCAGCAGGCGCGCGGGGTCCGCCGGGTCGCGCAGGACCGCGTCGAAGTCCAGGACGCCGTCGAAGACCCCGGCCTGCCGGATCCACGCGTTCACCGCGACCCGCTCCGCGTCGGCGGCGGCCGTGCACCGCCTCTCGCCCGCGCACGGCACGATCGTGGCGGCCAGCATGCGCAGCCCACGGGCGTGACCCCGGTCGGCGAGCTCCCGCAGCCCGGCGATCACCTGGTCCGCCGTGGCACCCCAGCGCACGTCGTTCACCCCCTCGAACACCACCGCCGTACGCGCCGACGGCTGCGCGAGGACGTCCCGGTCGAACCGGTTCAGGGCGCTCACCCCGGCCGTGTCCGGGGAGGTTCCGTCGCCGGGGTAGCGGTCGCGGAGCACGCGGTTGCCGGAGATGCCCAGGTTGAGCACGCCGTAGTGCGGCACCGCGTCCTGGGCGAGCAGCCGGGCGGCCAGCACGTTCGGCCACCGCCGGTTGGCGTCGGGGGTGGACCCGTCGCCGTCGGTGATCGAGTCCCCGAGCAGCACCACGGACCCCGGCCCGCCGCTCACGTCGACCGCGGCCAGCAGCGGCCAGCCGGTGAGGGTGGAGGTGTAGGCCGCGGGGGAGGGGTCGGCCGTGTGGTCGCCGGGCTCGCTCAGGTACGACCGCTGCTGTGCGAGCCGGTGCACGGGCGCCGCCGTCACCGTCCCGGGCAGATGGAAGCTCACCAGCAGGTTCGTGTCCGCGGGCACGTCGAAGCCGAGGGGATCGCTGAACACCTGGGCACCGGCCGGGATCTCCGCGCCGCCGGCACCGCCGAACGACAGCGGCACCGGCGCACCCTCCGGCGTGGCACCGGAGGCCTGGACCGCCACCGTCGCGGCGCCGATCCGTACCGGCGCCGCCGCGAAGGTGTTGTCGAACCGGAGGCGCACCCGCGGCCCGCCCGCCGAGGTGCGCACCACCAGGCGCAGCGTCCGGTCGGTCCACGGGCCGACGGCCGCGCGACCGCCCGTCGCCGCGGCCCAACTGCCCGTCCAGCCAAGGCCGGTGTCCCGCACCGACAGCGCGAACACATGCATCCCGGTCGCGCGCGGCAGCCGTACGGAGATGACCTCGCGGCCCGCGGCGAGCGGCACCGTCAGCACGTACAGCCGGGCCCGCTCGGCGAGTTGGCCGTCGGGCGTGTTGATGTGCGGCAGGGGCGGCGCCTTCGTGGCGAGCGGGCCGGTGCGCCAGTCGGGGGCGGTCAGCCGGTACGCGGTGCGGCCGCCGTTCGCGTACGCGACCGTGCCGGAGCCGCTCACCGGGGCACCGGCCGTGCCGGCGACGAGGAAGGCGAGGGCGTCGCCGCGACCGCGGACGCGCACGCTCTGTCCGTCGGCGCGGACGTTGTCCGGGGCGCCCGCCGGCCGGTCCGGCCAGGTGAGGCGGGCGCCCTGCACGGTGAGCGTACGGCCGGGACGCCAGCCGGCGGCGGCCAGGTCCTGCGCCGACAGGGAGGCGCCCGAGCCGTCGAAGTCGGCCTCGCCGGGGCGGGCGTCGTCGCTGACCGCGGTGTTGTCGAAGAACCGCGCCAGGGGCAGCGGCTCGGCCGCGGTGACCGCGGAGGCGGTTCCGGACCAGGCGGGCAGCAGGCCCGCGACCAGGGCGAGCGTCACCCCCGCACCCCGAAGACTCGGCCGCACGTCCCGCCCCTCTCCTCGGTGCACACCCCTGGCGAGGACCGGGGCGATGTCGGGCGGGCACGAAGCTAGGGACGTGGCGGGCCGAGGTCAACGAGGGCCGTGCGAACGGCCGGGGAACTCACCCGAACGTCACGGCTTGGCCGTCACCGGCAGCCCCGCGACGACGGCGTGGTCCTTGTCGACGGGGCCGATCCGGCCCGCCCCGCCCGGCGAGCCGAGCTCGGCGAAGAACTCGGCGTCGGCGGTGCGGAAGTCCGACCACTCGCCGGGGAGGTCGTCCTCGAAGAAGATCGACTCGACCGGGCAGACGGGCTCGCAGGCTCCGCAGTCGACGCATTCGTCGGGGTTGATGTACATCTTCCGCGGGCCCTCGTAGATGCAGTCGACGGGGCATTCGTCGATGCAGGCCTTGTCCTTGAGGTCGACGCAGGGCTGGGCGATGACGTATGCCATACCAACTCTCCATGGTCCGGGTGTCGTTGCGGGCGAGATGGGTGCCGCGAGGGTAGGAGGCCGGGCAGGAATGCGCGTGGACGGTGAATGGAGTCCGTCTCGAACGCACGTCGGGGGCGGGCCCGTTGACCGGTTGCTCTGTTCGGACCGGGGGCGACCTCGGTTGCGGAGGTTAATTCAGCGCCCGTAGACTTCAACAAGAGATGAAATACCGAAGATCAGAGATCGGCTCCCGTGCCCGGCGCGGTGGAAGGACATCGTGAACACCGTGCTCTCGGTTCTCGCGCTCGGCACGGCCTCGGCCCTGGCCTATGCCGCGGCCGCCGTGGGGCAGCGGACGGCGGCTCTGCGGGCCGGCGGACCGCACGGCACCGGGCTGCGCCGCTCGGGCGCGTGGTGGATCTCGATCCTGTGCAACGCGCTGGGCGCCGTGCTCCACACCGCGGCCCTGCGCTACGGCTCGCTCGTCACCGTCCAGATGCTCGGCGTGCTCACCCTGGTCGCGGCCCCGCTCCTGTCCTCCGCCGTGCTGCGGCACCGCATGACCCCCGCGCAGTGGTCCGGAACGGCGCTCACCGTGGCCGGGGTGGTCGGTCTGCTCGCACTCGTCCCGTCCGCCGGCACCAGCCGCACCCTGGACCCGCGCGAACTGGCCGGCGTGGTCGGCCTGACCGCGGTGGCCATGGGCGTACCGGCGGTCGCCGCGGCCGTCACCCGGCGGCCGGGCCTCGGCGGCCTGTCGTACGCGGCCGCCGCCGGTGTCGCCTTCGCGGCGGCCTCCGCCCTGGCGCAGACCGCCGTCCTCCAGGTGACCGGCGACGGCTCCGGCACCCTCGCCACGACCGTCCTGGTGGCCGGCGGAGTGATCGGCCTCGCGCCGGCCGGACTGCTGCTGTGCCAACTCGCCTACCGCGACGGCCTGGAGGCACCCCTGGCCACGGTCACCCTGGTCAACCCCGTCTTCGCCGTCCTCATCGGCGTCGCCGTCCTGGGCGACCGCTACGCCACGGACCCGCTCACCGTGCTCGCGGCCCTCACCGCCGCTCTCGCCGCGGCCCGCGGCGTCTACGTCCTCGCCCGCGCCGAGGCGCACGCCGCCCCGGCGGGCGCCCGCCCCCAAGTCGCCGCTCCCGGCGGCCACTTCTGGGGCATACGGTCACGGCGCCCGACGGTCGTACGGCGGTCGGGCGAGGCGAGCGGATCCATGACCGGGAGGTGACCGCCGGGGCGCGTGAGGCTCCGCCGCCCGGCGGATTCACCGCGCCTCAAGCCCCGGCGGAGCGCCGGTCGGGCCCGGGCCGGGAAGGGTTGTCGCAGCTCGGACCACGTGCCAGCCTCCTGAGTGGGCGGGCTCACCCACCGCACGTGGGGACGCCGCCCCGCGCCACGGCGGCAGCCGCATCGCGCCCGGACATTCCAGGGGGTACCTATGAGCAGCACCGCGGGTCCCGGTCTCACCGTTCGCCCCGAGGAGGCCGAGGCGTTGGCCTGGGTGATGCTGGCCGAGCTGTCCGGCATCGTTCCCGGCGAGGACGAACTCCGCAGCGACACCCCGGCCGTGCCGCGGGGCGAGGGCGACCGGTGACTGCCGGCACCTCCCTGGCCGCTGCAACTCCCGTACCGCACCCGGAGGGTGACGTCCGTGCCGCCGCCCTGGCCGCCGGTGTCGCGGCCCGCCGGCTCGCCGCCACCACCGGCGCGGAACGCAACACCGCGCTGCTCGCCGTCGCCCGTCGGCTGACCGTGGACCCGGCGGACATCCTGGCCGCCAACGAACGGGACCTGGCCGCCGCCCGCGAGGCCGGACTCTCGTCGGCGGTCCTGGACCGGCTCACCCTCACCCGCGACCAACTCGCCTCCCTCGCCCGCACGGTGCGCTTCCTCGCCGCCGAACGGGACCCGGTCGGCGAGAGCGCGGACGGCTCCGTGATGCCCAACGGCCTCGAGGTGCGCCGGATCAGGGTCCCCCTCGGCGTGGTCGGCGTGATCTACGAGGGCCGCCCGAACGTCACCGTCGACGCCGCCGCCCTCTGCCTCAAGAGCGCCAACGCCGCCCTGCTGCGCGGCTCCTCGACCGCCCGGCACACCAACGCCGCCCTCGTCGCGGCCGTGCGCCAGTCGCTCGCGGACACCGGCGTCCCGGTCGACGCGGTCCAGCTGGTGCCCGGCACCACCCACGCCTCCGTACGCGCACTCATGGCGCTGCGCGGCCTGGTGGACGTCCTCGTCCCGCGCGGCGGCCGCGACCTGATCCAGGCCACCGTGCGCGAGTCCGCCGTCCCGGTGATCGAGACCGGCGTCGGCAACTGCCATGTCTACGTCGACCAACACGCCGACCTGGACAAGGCGCTGGCGATCCTGCTGAACGCCAAGACCCAGCGCCCGTCCGTCTGCAACGCGGCGGAGTCGCTCCTCGTCCACGAGGCCGTCGCCCCCGCCTTCCTGCCCCGCGCCCTGTCCGCGCTGGCCCGGCGCGGTGTGATCGTGCACGGCGACCCGCGGGTACGGGCCTTCCACGACACGGTCGTCCCGGCCACCGAGGCGGACTGGGGCCGCGAGTACCTCTCCCTGGAGATCTCCGCCCGCGTCGTGCGCTCGCTGGACGAGGCCGTCGGACACATCCGCCGCCACGGCAGCGGCCACACGGAGGCGATCGTCACCGACTCGCAGTCCGCCGCCCGTCACTTCGTCGCCGCACTGGACACCGCGGTCGTCGCCGTCAACGCCTCCACGCGCTTCGCCGACGGCGGGCAGATCGGTCTCGGGACCGAACTCGGTGTATCCACCCAGAAGTTGCACGCGCGCGGCCCCATGGGGCTGACCGCGCTGACCACCACCAAGTACGTCCTCGTGGGCGACGGTCACACGCGAGGCGGAGCTGCCGCCCCGCTGTCGTAGACGGGAGGTCCGTTCATGCAGATACGCATCATCAGGAAGAGGAAGCCGGGGGTCTGGCTCCTGTACCGGGACACCGAACGGCGCAGCCGCCGGCCCGTCGCCCAGGCCCCGCGGCTGGGCCTCGCCGGGGTGGACGACGACCCGGCCGAGTTCCACATCGTCCGCAGCATCGACTGACCGCTCCGCCCCGCCCGGGGCGTACGGCCGCCCGGCGCCCGCCCGGTACTCCGGCGGGCGCCGCGCCGTGCTGTCACTGGGGACCGTGGGCGTCCTGGGCCGCGAACTCGCGTGCGGGGAGGATGCGTACGCTGACGCCTCGGCGCAGTGGGGACGGCAGGCCGGTGCGGGCGGCGGCCGGGAGCAGGACCAGGTCGTCCTGGTGGACCACTTCGCGGCCCGAGCGGCCGCGCAGCAGGGACAGTTCCTGGAAGGCGAGCGAGGCGAGGCCGCGGCCGACCACGTGGCCGTCCTCGTCGAGCAGTTCCACCGGGTCGCCCGCCACGAACTGGCCCGCCACCCGGCTCACCCCCGTCGCCGGCAGCGCACCGCGCTCCTGGACGAGCGCGCGCACCGCGTCGCCGGTCAACTGCACGGTGCCGCGCGGGCTGCTGGCGTGCTCCAGCCACAGCAGATGGTCGGCGCTGCGGTCCCCGGTGCGGTGGAACAGCGTGCCCGTCTCCCGCCCGGCCAGTGCGTCGGCGGCGTGCCGGGCGGCCGTGAGGATCACCGGGACGCCGGCCGCGGTGGCGATCCGGGCCGCCTCCACCTTGGTCACCATGCCGCCGGTGCCGACGCCCGAACTGCCCGCGCCGCCGATCTCCACGCCCGCCAGGTCCTGCGGACCGCGCACGTCCGTCAACCGCCGTGTGCCGGGACGCCGGGGATCACCGTCGTACAGGCCGTCGATGTCGGACAGCAGCACCAGCAGGTCGGCGCGGACCAGGTGGGCGACGAGGGCGGCGAGCCGGTCGTTGTCGCCGAACCGGATCTCGGCCGTGGCCACGGTGTCGTTCTCGTTGACCACCGGCACCGCCCCCATCGACAGCACCTTGGCGAGCGCGCGGTAGGCGTTGCGGTACTGGGCGCGGCGGCCGATGTCGTCGGCGGTCAGCAGTACTTGGCCCACCCGCAGCCCGTAGCGGGCGAACGAGGCGGTGTACCGGGCCACCAGCAGGCCCTGGCCGACACAGGCGGCGGCCTGCTGCCCCGCGAGGTCGCTCGGCCGTTCGGCGAGCCCCAGCGGTGCGAGGCCGGCGGCGATCGCGCCCGAGGAGACCAGCACGATCTCGGTACCGGCGGACCGGGTGCGCGCGAGGACGTCCACCAGCGCGTCCACGCGGTCCGAGTCCAGGCCGCCGACCGCCGTCGTCAGCGACGACGAACCCACCTTCACCACGATCCGGCGCGCGGCCAGCACATCGGCGCGCAGACCGTCCCCGGGCCGCGTCACTGTGCCGCCGCCATCGGCAGGGCGAGGTCCGGCTCCGGGCTCCGGGTTCTCTCGCGCAGGTCGCGCAGGAGCGCCTGAACGGTCTCCACGACCAGGACGGGCCGCTCGTAGGGCAGGTCGTGGCCCTGGTGGGGCACGGTGTGCAAGGTCGCTCCCGGTATGTCGTCGGCCAGCCGCGCGGCCTGGGCGGGCGGTGTGTAGCAGTCCTGCGCGCCGACCAGGATGCGGGTGGGCACCCGGCCCAGCGCGCCCAGGCGGCCCGCGCAGTCGTGCAGGGTGAGGGCGGCGTAGAACTCGGCCACGGTCAACGGCGGGATGTCGCGCAGCGACCGGGCGTCGGCCCGCACCGTCTCGGTCCGCGGGCCCGGCCCGAACAGCGCGCGCCACAGCGGGGCGGCCGAGGGGTGGGACAGGGGGCCGGTGAGCAGCCGGTGCACGGCCTTGGCCCAACTCGGCGAGCGCAACAGCCCGTCGGCGACCCAGCGTTCGGCGTGGGTGCGGCGGTGTGCGGGCCGGTCGGGAGGCTCGGCCGGGACCGGACCCACCTCGTCCAGACACGTGGAGAACAGTCCGACGCCGGACACCCACGTCCCGAACAACTCCGGGCGTAGGGCCGCGAGTTGCTGCACGGCCATGCCGCCCATGGAGTGACCGACCAGCAGCACGGGCCCGTCCTCGGGCACGGTCGCCTGCCGCAGGACCACTTCGAGGTCCCGCCCCAGCACCTCCATGTCGAGCACCGCCCGCCCGCGGGTCGACCGCCCGTGCCCGCGCTGGTCGTAACTGACCGCGCGCAGCGCCGGGAACCCGGGCCGGGGCCGCGTCAGGGCGTCGATGTGCGGCCGCCAGCCCAGCGCGGACATGGTCCACCCGTGCGACAGCACGACGGTGGCCTCCGCATCCGGCGATCCGTGCGTGTATACGACGATCTCGGCGCCGTCCTCGGTCACCACGGTCCCGGCGAGCCGCCGCCCCTGCGCCACCGCGCTCATGCGCTCCCTCCACGCTTCACGAAGACGGCCACCCCGGCCCGCCGCACCACGACCGACACCCGCCCGGACCCACTGCCGACCGCCACCCGTCCGCGCCCGGCCCGCACGACGCTCCGTGCGTCGCCGGATCCCACCGACATACGAACCCGCTCCTGCGGGACACCGGTGGTGATCGAGACGCGGGGGCGGTCGGGGGGCGGAGGCGTGGGTGTGGGTGTGGGCTGAGGGGCGTTGCGGGTGGCGGGGGTGCCCTCCCGGCGTGACGCGGCGGCTCCTCGGGCGTGGGCGGTGCCGGCCGGTTCGCGGCCGCGCGTGGGGTCGGCCTGCCTGCGGCGCGGTTCCGGTGGGGTGGAGCCGGGGCGGCGGCCACCGGAGTCCGACAGCTGGCCGGGGTGGGCGGGGAACGGTTCCCGGCCCCGTTCGGCGGTGGCGGGCGGGCGTACCGGGGCGGGGGCGCCCGGTCCGCGGTCCCGTTTGTAGCCCACCGGCAGGCGAGCGCGTCGGGTGTCGGCGGCACCGAGGACGTCCCGGTCGGCGCTGCGCGGGCGCGGGCCGCTCGGTTCGCCGGCGGCCGGACCGATGCGGCGCTGCTCTCCGCGGGCGGGGACACCCCGCTCGGCCCCGTTGCGGTTCGTGGCGACCGGGCCCGCCGGGTGGTGCGCGGAGGGCCGGAGCCGAGCGCCGTCGCCCGGGGCCGCGGCCGGGGTCGGGTGGCGGTGGTCGGACAGAGGACGGGCGGGGGCCGCGCCGCCGGGTATGGCGGGGCGTTCCGCGCCGACCACCCCCTCGCGCGCCGCCGACTCCGTGGCCGCCGTCCGCCGTACGCGCTTCCGCGGCGCCCTCGGATTCGGCATGCCGCTCACCGGGCCGTGTGTGCACGAGGAGGCCAACTCGGCTAGCTGCCAGGCCTGTTGGACCTGCCCGAAGCTGACGCCGAGGGCGCCCGCGATCCGCCGCGGGGTCCAGCCGTGGCGGCGCAGGTACCACACGTAGGCCGGCCGCTCCCGTGGCGTCGCGGTGATCCGGTGGCCGCCGCCCGCGAGGTACGCGGCCAACTGGGCGCTGGTCGACTCCAAGGTGTCGGCGATGCGCAGCAGTTCACGCCGTTCGCGCGCGTTGAAGCCGCCCCAGATCCCGGCGCCCTCGTCGTTCAGCAGCGCCTCGCGCAGGCACTCGCGGGCCACCGGACAGGTCCCGCACAGCCGCTTGGCGACGGCCTCCTTGTCGACTCCGCCGGAGGTTCCGGGGAGCGGGAAGAAGGTCTCTGGATCGGTGTCGTGGCAGGCAGCGCGTTCGGTCCAGGGGTCGGAGTCCGCGTAGCGCGGTGGTGCATGCATGGCGGTCGGCCCTTTCTCGGTGTGCACCCGGTGGCCGTAGCTCTGGGCTGTCCTCCCGGAGTAAATTCCATACGCGTTGAATTTCGCTCTAGTTGTAGTCAACTGCCGCCTCGTACCGTCTTGTTCAGAGGCGGATCCCGGGAAGAGACCGGAACGGGGATGCCTCGATGGCAATGCTGCGCATTGCCATGAGTCCCGAGCGCGTCGCTGTTCGTGCGTGTGTTCTTCATTGGGGTGCCGCTCAGGCGCCCGTGCCAGAAAGCACCGTCAGACACCCGGGGGAGTGTTCGGCATGCGCGTTTTCCATGGCGAGAGCCCGTACAGCGACGGTCGCGGCGCGGCCCGAGTGCGCACACCGGACCGCATGTGACCAGTGCTCCCCTTCCCCGCGTCCTTCTCTCATCCGACAGCCTTGGAGACGTCGTGCCCGTCATCGCTGCTCCTGTGATCGCCTTACCTCGACACCAGGTCACCGTCGACGACATCATCGATCGCATCGCGGAGCTGTACCCGGACCACCCGAACCTCGAGCGGATCTCGAACATCGTTCGCGCCACCAGCGTGCGGACACGCTGGTACGTCCGCCCCCTGGCGGAGCAACTGCGGTGGAACCGCTCGCTCTCCGAGCAGAGCCGCGAGCACCTGCACGACTCACTGGAGCTGGCGGAACGGGCCGCGCAGGGGGCGCTCAGGGAAGCGGGGGTCAAGCCCGAAGAGGTCGATGCCATCGTGGTGACCAGCGCGACCGGGCACACCATGCCCGGCATCGACGTCCGGCTGGTACAGCGCCTGGGACTGCCGGCGTCGGTACGGCGCATACCGGTGACGCAGATGGGCTGCAACGGAGGGGTGTTCGGGATCTCCACGGCCATGGAGCTGGTGGCCGCCCGTCCGCAGGCCACGGTTCTCGTTGTGTGCGCCGACGTGTTCAGTCACTACCACCACCCCGCCGGCACCGGCCTGGATGCCATGATCTTCAGGGGGCTCTTCGGCGACGCGGCCGGTGCCTGCGTGGTGCGCGACCGGGTGGACGGCCCGCACATGGAACTCATCAGCTCCTGGGAAATGCTCCAGGCGGACAGCCACGACGTGGTCGGAACCCGTACGGCCGACGACGGGCTGCAGGGCTACAGCTCGCGACTCCTGCTGAAGGCGGTCGGCAACGTCCTGCCGCGGCTGAAGGACTGGCTGGACTCCAGCGCGCCGCCCGGGACGAGCAGCGCACCGGAGTTCATCGTGTCGCACACGGGAGGCCCCAAGATCCTGGATGCCCTTGCCGACGGCCTGGGCTGTGCACCCGAGATGTTCGGTCTGGCCCGCGACTCGTTGCGTGACGTGGGCAACGTCGGCTCGGTCTCCGTGCTGGAAGTCATGGAGCGCACCTTCGCCAAGCCCCCCGCCGAGGGAGCGCAGGGGCTCGTGCTCTCGGCGGGACCGGGAGTTTCCCTGATGGCGGTGAGGGCCGTCTGGCGCGACGGCGTCTGACGGGGCTCCGGGCGGCGCCGCTGCTGTCGGGATGACCGGGAGGGCCTCGGGACGGGCCTTCCACATCTCCTCGACGGGCGTGGCCGCTCAGCTGATCAGTCCTGCGCAGGTCGCTCCGGCTTGTGGGGGCCCAGCTCCGGTGACATGCGCAGCTCCAGGACGGGCAGCACCCAGGAGAGGAACTCCTCGTACTCCATGTCCGCCAGCGGCTTGACCTTGAGCACGTAGCGCAGGATGGCCAGTCCGATCATGTGCCCCGAGCCCAGCATGGAACGGATGTCGAAGTCCTCGCGTTCCTTGTAGCCGGTTGCGCTCAGCCAGGCACGGGAACTCGCCTCGATGCGCGACTTGAGCACTTGCGAGGTGTCGCTGTCGGCAAGGCCCGCGCGGTAGATGGCCGTCATGGCATACCGCGTCCGCTCGTTCTCCCAGAACGCGTAGTACGTGCGGACGGCCCAGGCGGTTTCCGAGGCGGCGTCGTCCGCGATCGGCATGCCGTCGAAGGCCGTGGAGACGCTGAAGGAGGAGTTGACCGCCGCGTCGAACACCCCTTCCTTGTTGGTGAAGAAGTGGTGGACCAGCGCCGGATCCACCTTCGCGTCCTCGGCGATGGCGCGGATCGTGGTGCGGGCGTAGCCGCGGTCGGCGAAGAGGTGGAGGGCCGCTTCGAGGATCTGCTCCCGGGTGCCGCTCTCCCCAGGGCGGCGTCCGCTGCGTGCGCGTTTCGGCCGGCTTCGCCGCGCACTCGAAGTACCGGACCCACTCGCGTTGTTCGGTACGTCGGGTGTGGAAGCGGAACCGTCTGTGCGCCTGGATTTCATGACATCACTGCACTTCGCGTGGGGAGTCTCGGAACAGGTAATTCACTGTATAGTGAAAATATCTTAGCAGGCGGGACACCGGGAATCCATGACCTGTCGGAACGCCGCATTCCCCTGTCGCGCCCGCCTGTACCCCTGGACGTCCCCCGCGGACGAGCGGTTGCACCCTCACCCCGACGCCAGCACCGTCCGCAGCGACGGCAGCACCAGCTCCGCCAGCGCCGCCACCGGCAGGTCGGCGATCGGCCGGAGCCGCAGTACGTAGCGGGTGTAGGCCACCCCCAGCAACTGCGCGGCCAGCACACCACCGCACGCCGCGGCGCGCTCGGCGCCGAGCGCGCCGCGCAGACTGTCGGTGAACTGCTCGTGCAGCATCTGCCGCAGATGCTCCGCAGCCCGCTCGTTGGTCGCCGCGCACCGCAGCAGCAACCGCATCGAGCCCTCGTCGGAGTCGTTCTCCCAGGGCGCCAGGAAGTGCGTGATCAACGCCTGCGGAAGCAGCTCCTCCGGCGTCCCGGTCAGATCCGGAAGCTCCAGGTCGACGTCGAGCGCCGCGTCGAAGAGCCGCTCCTTGCTGCCGAAGTACCGGATGACCAGGGACGGGTCGATCGAGGCCGTGGCGGCGATGGCCCTGATCGTCGACCGCTGGTAGCCGTCCGCGGCGAAGTGCATGCGCGCGGCCCGCAGTATCGCCTCGCGGGTCCGCTGCGAGCGTCTGGTGAGGAGCTGGGCCATAGGGTTGCCGGCCTTCCTGCGTCGGGTCCTTGAGGGCCCGCGCGCCGCCCTCGCACCGCGCGGGTTTCCGGTCGGGGGACGGAAACGGGGACGGGGACGGGATGCGGTGCGGGCCCACGGCGTCCTCTCGTCACATCTTCTCGGCCCTGGCCGGTTCCGCGTCGGCCGACGGGGTCGGTTCCGCGGGGCATGCGGCGGGCGCGCCGGCCTCGGCGGCGGAGCCGGCCTGCCGCTGTGGCGTGGGGCCCTCCGCACCGCACCAGTGGAGCAGCGCCCGGCGCACCCGCTCCACCTGTCCGGCCGGGTTCGACCGGCCGTCCACCCACGCAGCGTAGCCGTCGGGGCGCACCAACACAGCGCCCACGCCGTCAAGTTCGGCAACAGGTTCGGTCACCCGGACCGGGCAGACCCGCGAGCCCCAGGCCTCGGCGAGCGCCGCGCCCGCGCCGTCCTCGCCCAGGTCGAGCAGGAGGAAACGCCCGTCGCGCATGAGCTCGTACAGCCGCACCGGCTCCGCCGCGGGCCGGGACACCGTCAGGTCCGGCATCCGCTGCCCGGCGCGCAGCCGCGGACCGTCCGGCCGGCGCGGGCCGCCCGGCCCGGCGTACCCCGTGCGCAGCCCCGAGAGCGTCTCGGCGGCCAGCTTCCTGATCCGGCTGTTCCCCAGCAGCCGCGGCAGCGCCCGGCGGCGCACCCCGCTCACCAGCGGCGAGGGGTGCGTCCCCATCCTGGTGGCCCGGTCGGTGGCCCGCAGCACCCGCTCGGCCTGCGGCCGGCGCTCGCTCTCGTAGGTGTCGAGCAGCCCGGACGGCGCCCAGCCCTGCAGAGTGGCGGCCAGCTTCCAGCCGAGGTTGACGGAGTCCTGGACGCCGAGGTTCAGACCCTGGCCGCCCAGCGGCGAGTGCAGGTGCGCGGCGTCCCCGGCGAGCAGGACCCGGCCCGCCCGGTACCGCTCCGCGAGCCGCTGATGGATCTTGAACCGGGCCAGCCACTCCGGCTCGTACGGCTTCGGGTCGAAGCCCAGCACCCGGGTCACCAGGTCGGACAGTTCCTCCAGGGTCACCTGGTCCCGGGTCCACGGCCGGTCCCGGTGCACCACCGCGAGGCGGTACAGGCCGTTGCCGAACGGGATCGACACCATCAGCCCGCCGTTGCAGGACAGCATCAGCACGTCGTCCGGCGGCGGCGTGCGCAGCCGCACGTCCGCGAGGACGGGCGCGAGCTCGTACGTACGGCCCCGGAAGGCGATCCCGGCCAGGTCGCGGACGACGCTGTGCGCGCCGTCGCAGCCCACGACGTAGTCGGCGGTCTCCTCCCACTCGCCGGACTCGGTGCGCACATGGAGCGTGACGCCGGTGTCGTCCTGGGCCAGGCCGAAGACCTCCGCGCCGCGCTGGACGATCACCCCGAGCTCCACCGCGCGCTGCTGGAGCACCTCCTCGGTGCGGCTCTGCGGCACCACGTGCAGGGCGGGGAAACGCGTGTCGAGTTCGGTGAAGTCGACACGGGCGCCGGGCGCCGGGACCATACGGCCCACCGGGCGGCCGGCCGCGACCAGCGCGTCGGCGTGCCCGCGCAGGTCGAGCACCTCCAGTGTCCTGCTGTAGAGCGCCATGGCGCGGGACTGCGCGGAGGTGCTCAGACGGCGCTCCAGGACCGTGCAGGACACACCGGCGGCGGCCAGTTCACAGGCCAGCGCGAGCCCGGTGGGTCCGGCTCCGACGACGATCACGGACTGCTCAGGGGTGGGAGCCATGGGTTCCTCCTTGGAGGTCGGTCAGCGGCACGGCCGGCTCTGCGGGCGCGTCGGCGGCCGGCCGGCCCACGCGCGCCGTCCAGACACCGGCACAAAGGACGAGGGCGCCGAGCAACAGCCATCCCACCGCGCCGCGCTGGACGACGAGGAACGTGACGACCAGGGGCCCGTACGTGTTGCGGGCGGCGTTGCCGAGGCCGAAGAAGGCCAGGTAGACCTGGCGTCGGTCCTCGGGGGCGAGGTCGTAGGAGATCGCCCAGGCGCCCGCCTGCTGGTGCATCTCCGCGAACGCCTGGAAGGCCACCGCGCCCAGCAGCAGGGCGACCGCGGCGGCGGTCGGCAGCGCGCCGGTGGCCGACAGCGCGCAGCAGCACAGGGCCAGCAGCAGCCCGCTCAGCCGCAGCGCCCGGCCGCCGTCCGCGGCCGTCTCCACGCCGCGCGTGGCCCGTACCTGGAACAGCACGACCACCACCGTGTTCAGCACCAGCGTCCAGGCGATCACGGCGCGGGGCAGGTCGTCGTGGGCGAGCACCCACAGCGGGACGCCCACCGTCAGCACCGTCACATGCAGGCTCACCACGGAGTTGAGGACCGTCAACAGCGTGAACCGCCGGTCACGGAAGACGGCCAGGCGCCGCCGCCAGGGCAGCGGACGGCCGCCACCGCCGCGTCCCGCGCGCAGCCGCACCACGAGCACCGCGGCGAACACGAACGACAGCGCGTTGCCGTACACGACCGTGAGATACACCGCGTCGCTGTCCGACAGCAGCGCCCCGCCGGCCGCCAGGCCGCCCAGCGCGAGACCGAGGTTCTGCAGCGACCGCGCCTGCCCCATCGCCCGCACCCGCTGCGCGCCGGCCGGCACCACGTCGCCGAACAGCCCCTGCACCAGCGGTGAGGCGGCCCGGTCGGCGACCGCGAGCACGGAGACGACCAGCAGGAAGGGGACGAAGCCGGACGCGAACGGATACACCGCGAGCAGGGCGGCGCGGGTCAGATGGGCGGCGATCAGCATCCGCCGCGGCCCGATCCGGTCCGCCCAGATCCCGGTGGGCACCAGCATCGCGAAGGACACCGCGCCCGCGACGGCCAGACCGGCGCCCACCTCGCCGCTGCCGAGATCCAGGTAGCGGGTGAGGAAGACGACCGAGACGGCCATGTAGAGCCCGCTGCCGAGCGCGTCGACGAACACGGCGGTGAGCAGCGCCAGCGCCGTGCGCGGCAGCCGCTCCCGACTCGCGCGCTCGCTCATCTCGGCTCCGTCCTGGGGGAGTTCAGTAGTAGTTCCGCATCAGATCGTCCACCCAGTCCGGCTGTACGACCTCCTCGCGCGGCGCGAACTGCCGCAGGTACGGCTTGATGTCGAGGACGGGCGTGCCGTCTACGGCGTCGAGCCCGCGCACATGGAGGTCCAGCCCGTCCACCTTGAGCAGCCGGCAGCGCGACACCCCGATGCGGTTGGGTCGGTTCTTGGCGCGCTGGGCGAAGATCCCGGCCCGCGGCCACTCGGGGTTGCCACGCGGATGCCGGGCCCCGGTGTGGATCTTCTCCGGCTTGACCCGGTGGAAGTGGAAGACGATCTCCAGATGGGAGAAGGAGTCCAGGGCGAGCAGCGCCTCGGGCGTGAACCGCTCCGCGTCCAGCCGGACGACCGAGGTCACGTCACCCCAGTAGTCGTCCGAGAGCTCCGTGCGGTCGGTGTGGACGTACGCGATCGGCACGATTCCGCTGATCATGTCCGGCGGCTCCTCCTCCAGGTGCGCGAACCACACCTCGTCCCGGACCAGCAACTCGCCCTCGGCGGCCCGCTGCACCGTCAGATAGATGTCGTCCGCCCGGACCTCCAGCAGCTCCGCCAGCCGGCCCTGGACCAGCCGCAGCAGCGCGCCCACCTGCTCCTTGCTGTACGTCTCCTTGCACACCACGAAGCCGACCGGTGCCGGGGTGACGTCCGCCGCGCGCCACTCGGGCCGGTAGTAGGTGCCGGGCTCCAGGCGCTGCCACCACAGCCAGCAGTGACCGTCGGGCAGTTCGAGCAACTCGGTGACGTCGGAGGCCAGTCGCGCCAGCGCGGTGCCGCCGGGACTCTCGGCGGGGGAGAACAGCCTGATGACGGGCATCTCAGTGCCTCCCGCCCAGCGCCTTGACCCCGATCACCATGCAGGTGCGCACCGGGATGAGGAACTCCTCGCCGTCCTCGCGGATCCCGAGGGCCTCGCGGTGGGCCTCGGGCGCCGCGGCCAGCCGGCGCCGGATCGCCGCCTCGGCCTCCGCCCCGGACGAGGCGATCTCGCACCAGCGCTTCACCGGCACCCCCGTGCGGCTCTCGGCCTGCCCGCCCCGGGCCACCGGGACGTTCAGGCCGGCGCCCTGGAGGAAGCCGATCCACTCCGTGAGCGTGTAGCTGCGCCGGTGCGTCGGGTCGTGCAGGACCTCCAGCTCGTGGTTGAGCGCGTCGATCTCGGGGTCCTCGTGCCCCTCCAGGTCGATCACGGCGAGCCGCCCGCCGGGCCGCAGCAGCCGGGCCATCTCGCCCACCGCCCGCGGCATGTCCTGGAAGTGGTGCGGGGCGAGCCGGGACACCACGAGATCGAACGAGCCGTCGGGGAAGGGGAGTTCCTCGGCGGCGGCCTGCGCCGTCTCCACGGTGACCGAACGTTCGGCGGCGAGCTTCCGGAAGGAGTCCAGCATCGAGGGCGCCGGGTCCACGCCGACGAGACGGGCCGGGTACTCGTCCGCGAAGGACAGCGCCAGATGGCCCGCGCCGCAGGCGACGTCGCAGATCGCGCTGCCGGTCTGCGGGCCGAGCGTCTCGTGCAGTGCCTCCATGGTCGGGCTCGACCGGTGCACCTCACTGGTGGCGAAGTTGTTGGCGATCTTGTTGAAACGCCGGCTGGAGAGCGTCTCGCTGGCGGGCATGTCGTTACCTTTCCTGGTCGTGCTGCGGGGGGAACCGAGTGGGGTCATGGGCCGACGCCCACCAGGGAGGTGAGCGCGGGCAGTGGATCCCGGGACGGTCCCGGACCGCACGGGTGCAGGGTGTGGCCGAGTCCGTCGAGCACATGGACGCGGACCGCGGGTGTGGGGGTGCCGATGACATGCCGCGCGGACCAGTCGCCGTAGACGCCCGGATCGAAGACGGCGGGCTTCTGGGACGGGTCGGAGTCGTCGACCAGATAGCCGACCAGGTCGTTGCCGCCGTAGACGAGTTCGACCGAGGGGACCCGGGAGGCGAGGAAGACGTCCTCGTCGACCACCGTGCCCACCAGGACGACGCGGTCGGCCTGCCTCGGGGCGCCCGAACCGAGCAGGCGCAGCAGGGCCTGGCCGCCCAGCGAGAACCCCACGAGGGTGAACGGGCCCCTGGTCAAGTGCTGGTTTCCCTCGACGAGTTGCTCCAGCCGTTCGGCCCTGGCCCGGACATCCTCCTCGCTGACGGGGGACTTGGGGTCACGGGCCGGCATGTCGCAGTCCAGTACCTGGGCGCCGGAGGCCACCAGACGGTCCGTCAGCCGGGCCAGCAGCCGGTCGTCCCGGCCGTCGCCGTCGAGGACGGAGACGGTTCCGGGACCGGCGAGCAGCACGGTGGAACGCGCCGGAGCCGCGGGGAACGACCGCCTGGTGCGGTACGCCGTCCCGTCCGGGTCCCGGCGCCACTGGACGCGGCGATGGACGCTCATCGGTTCACCTCCGGCACACGGCTTCGGCGAAGCTGCCGATGCGCTGGTGGAAGTAGACGCTGATGATCTCCTCGTGCAGGGCCTCGCCGTCCAGCGTGGGCGCGACGCTCTCCACGGCCCCCGGCACCGGCTCCACCAGCCCCCGCTCCCGGAGTTCGGCGAACACGGCGGCGAACGGCTCGTCGTGGAACAGCTCGACACCGAACCGGCGTCGGTACCGGGCCGCGTCGATGGGCTGGTTGGCCTTGAAGTTGAAGCCGAGCACCAGTCCGATCGCCTCCGGGCCCGCCAGCCGGCGCCCGAAGGCGAGCGGCAGCCCGGGGCCGGACTGGAGCTGCCGGGCGTAGCCGCTGATGTCGGCGGTGTTGTGGGTCTGTACGACCGTGTCGTCGTCGCCGGTGAGCCAGCCGTAGGCGCCGGGGCCGTAGGCGATCATCGTGTCGTGGCGCTGCCACTTGTTCCGCGAGACCCGCGGGATGTTGCCGTCGGGGTAGAGGCCGGGCCGGTTCCACCAGCCGCACGGGCTCGGGTGGTAGCCCGCGTCCAGCAGCAGCTCGACGATGGCCTCACGCATCTCGTAGGTCTCGTGGAGGCCGGGGAAGCGGTGCTCCTCGCGCAGCCGGTCGAGGACGCTCTCCACGTTCCACAGGGCGCGGTTGCCTATGCCCATCTTCGCCCGGTCGGCGTTGCGCAGCCGGTAGATGGTGATCGTGGGCACGCCGAGGTCGGTCAGCGCGCGGATGTCGGCGGCGACCTTCGCCGGTGTCTGGAACGGCAGCCCGAACATCATGTCGACGTTGAACGGCTTGCCGGTCGCCCGCAGTTTCTCGATCGCCCGCAGCGACATCGCGGCGTCGTGCCCGCGTCCCGCGAACGCGTTGACCTCGCTCTGCAGCGACTGCACGCCCACGCTGAAGCGGTTGAAGCCGAGGTCGCAGGCCTCGGCGAGCTCGTCGTGCTGGAAGTTGTCGGGGTTGCCCTCCAGGGAGATCTCGCAGTCCCCGGTGAGCGAGTAGTGCGTCCGCATGTGGTCGACGAGCCGCGCCAACTGCTCGGTGCCCAGCAGGGAGGCGGTGCCGCCGCCCAGGTACACCGACTCGACGCGGGCCTCCGCCAGCCACGGGGCGTGCGCCAGCCGCCGCACGGACTCGTCGAGCAGCAGATCGGTCCAGAGCCGGGTGGAGCGGTCGCCCTCCGCACCGCTGGGCACCTTGCGCTTGACGTAGTTGCAGAAGTGGCAGATGTACGCGCACAGCGGGACATGGAAGTACAGATGGGCGGGCCGGCCGGCGCCGGGGTGGTCCCGTACCGCGTCGGCGACCTCGGCGGGCGTGAGCCGGTCGCCGTAGTTGGCCGTCACGTTGATGTTGTAGTCGTCCTGGCCGATGCGCAGCGCGGGATTCTCCTTGAGCAGCCGCGCGAGTCCTGTGCCGGGGCGCACGGCGGTGGAGCCGGCTGAAGCAACCGTCTTGCTCATCGCGACCTCGTCTCATCGCACCTGGTCGGCCACGGTCCCTTCCCGGCCCGTCCCTCTACGGGCCGGGAAGGCCGTGCAGCGCCCGTGTGCGTCCTCGCCCCGTCCCCACGGTCGAGGTACGCCGAGCGCTCTCCTGGGCCCGTCCCTCTACGGGCCCGGAGGGTTGTGCTCCGCTTCGGTTCCTGTCACCACGGGAAGGGGTCAGATCTCGACCTCGATGACCGTGGCCTCGGTGATGTTGGTGGCCTCCACGATGGTCTCCGCGGGGGCGGTGGCCGAGGCGGCGCCCACGGCGCTCAGGGTCACGCCCTCCTCGCCCGGCTCCAGATGGATGCGGATGACCTTCTTCTCTTCGGGCATGTCCGTATTCCCTTCGGTGCGGGGCGGCAGCGTTCGCGCCGCCCGCGGACGGGTCCCGCTCGCGTCGTCGGAAGCGGGGTCGGTGGGGCCCGGCCGGCGGGCCGGGCGGGGTGGTGCTAGCGGGGAGTGAGCGTCAGGCGTACGTCCCGTTTCCTGCGGTCGCGCCAGTAGCGGCCGGCGCGCAGCATGAACTCCTGGAGGTACTCGGTGGCTCCGCAGCCCTGTGCGTCGCCGGTGAGGTTGCGGGCCAGCGGGGGGCAGCGGAACTGACACCAGATGTCCTCCGCCGCCACCGGGCAGGTCCCGCACACGGTGTGGTCGCTGAAGCGGATGTCGCGGAACTCGTCGAAACCGGACTCCCAGATGCCGGCGAACGGCCGCTCGGCGATGTTCCCGGCCTTGTGCAGCTGGCCGGACATGCAGTTGCTGCACGGGTAGACGTCGCCGCGGCTGTTGACGTAGACGACCGACCGGCCGCACTTCTCCTGGCCCACGGCGCGTTCCAGGCGCTGGCAGAACTGGATGGTGTCCACCCCGCGGATCTCGTCCGCGGCGCGTCGGCCCGGCGGGGCGGGCGCGGCCTCGGGCTGGATGTCGGGGGAGGTCGAGTACCGCTCCATGCACCGCCGGTAGACCTCGAAGACCTCGTCGACGTCCTCGGGGCGCAGCAGCATGTCCGGGTGGAGCAGGGCGCGGCCCACGGGGTGGGTCTCCAGCCACTGCGGCCGCGGATAGCCCCGCTCGGCGCACCACTCGAAGATCGCCTCGGCGTCCTGGATGTTGTTGCGGTGGACGGAGATCGCGGTGCGGAAGACATGGCCGTGCCTGCGCATCATCTCGAAGGCGTGCTGGAGCTTGGGGAAGTCCATCCGCCCGCGGACCGTGCGCTCGGGGTCGGCGGTGTCGAAGCTGATGAAGAACGACTGGCCGGGCGGGATCGCGGCGAGGCGCTCCTCGGTGATCAGCAGCCCGTTGGTGAAGATCTGGGTGCTGAACGGCTTGCTGCGGGCATGCCGGATGATCTCGACCGCGTCGCGGTGCGAGAAGATCTCGCCCCCGGTCAGGAAGACCTGGAGCACCCCCATGTCGGCGAACTCGTCGAGCAGGGCCTTGATGCGCGGGGTGGACATCTCGTCGGGGCGCTTGAGCGCGGAGTCCGCGTAGCAGTGCTTGCAGCGCAGGTTGCAGAGATTGGTGGTCTCCACGAACGCGATGGCCGGAGCGGACAGATGGAACCGGTCCAGGGTCACCAGCGGATCGCTGAGCGCGTGCGTCATCAGCTCCTCGGCCGACACCGGGCGCCCGGCGTTGTGCCGCATGATCGGCGCCCGCGCCGAGTCGGCGAGGAACTCGACATGGCCGTTGGGCAGGAGGGCGACCAAGCCGCCCTCGTTCACCTGGAAGGGGATCTTCTGCACGAGTTCCCGCCTCTCGGACGCCCGAAGTCAACGTGCAATGAAATCATTACGTGATGAACTCTACGGACGTTGAATAACTTTTGGCAAGGGGGGTCCGAGTGCCGTGTCGCGCCCGAGTCCCGCGTGCCGGTGGTGCAGGTGGCGCCCTCGGTGCGAGGCTGGACGTATGAACATCCCTTTCCTCGGCAACTGGCGGAAGAGGCACGGCCCCGCCTTCGGCGTCGCGGTGTTCCCGGACGGTGACGACGGCCACGAGGGCATCGCCGAGCTGCTCTCCGAGTGCGACCTGCTGCGCTCCCAGGCGGCCCGGGAGGGGTTCCAACTCGACGACACCGCGGCCTCGTTGGAGGCGCTCGACCAGTTGCTGCCGCGCTGGCGGGACGACGAGGAGGTGCTGCCCTGGCTCGGCAACGACGCCGGTCTCTACCTCGGCACCGTCATCGTGCGCACCGTCCCCGGCGCGCTCTGGGAGATCTGGCCCAACGGGCAGCCCGTCGTCCGTCTCGCCTCGGGGCGCGAGTTCGACGTCGTCGCCTCCGGGCACGAGTGGGCCTCGAGCGGGGCGCCCGAGCTGTCGCAGTTGTACGCGGAGGTCGCGGAGGTGTGAATCCGTGGCCTGAACTGCGGCTTAAATACGGCTAATGCCCGAAAAGTGCGTGTCGTGCCCTAACTCCACTTGCGTCTGGATAGTTTGCGGCAACCACGACACAGCTGGGACTGAGACAGGGCTGGGGCATGGTCGTCGATCCGTTGATCGAGCTACGTGACGTCAACAAGTACTACGGGAACTACATGTCCTGCAGGACATCGACCTCACCGTCGGCAAGGGGGAGGTGGTCGTGGACGCCGGCCCCTCGGGGGCGGGGGAGTCGACCCTGCGCAGGGCGGTCGACCGCCTGGAGACCGTCCGCTCCGGCACGGTCCTGCTCGACGGGCAGCCGCTGCCCGGCACGACCGGCGCGGAAGGCCTCGACTAGGATGTGCCGTTCGTCCCCGTAGCGGCCGCACAGGCCGCCCCGGACCACCGGGGGACGCTGCTGCCGGCCGGGAAACCAGCCACGGCACCCCGGCCGCAGGGGGCAGCAGACAAGAGAGCCATACCCGCCCGGCGCCGGCCGGAGATCACTGCTTGCGCAGCGGGACCGACCCGTACGAAGGGCCGTTCCCCGGCGAGGAGAAGGTCAGCTGAGCGCCGGTCGGGTTGTGCTCGCCGCGGAGCGGCGGTCCGGCCGGCGGCCCGGCGTCTGGAAGGAGGGGCGCCGAGGGTGTGGGCCGAGGCCGGGGCGCGCATGTCGCGACCCTTGCGCAGGGGCTGCGGCTCAGGAGGCGCGGTGGGAGTTTCGCGGGGCCGCAGGGGCCGGCAGGGGCGTCTGCGCGGTCCGCGTGACGTCGCCGACGAGTTCGACCACGTCCGGTCCGTAGGCCTGGGAATTGATGACCTTCAGGAGCAGGACGAAGGAGTTGTTGCCGTACTTGCGGGTCAGGCGCTCGTGGTGGCGGGCCAGATAGCGGGTCGCGGCCTGGTTGGTGATGGCGCGCTGGCCGCAGAAGAGGAAGACCGGACGGCTCAGCTTCGGGTCGCCCGCGGTGAGCCGGGCCAGCAGGACGTACTCCGCCACCCCCGCCTCCAGCCGGTAGCGCTCGCTGCCGATCTGGAAGGCACCCCGGTCCGGGCCGGGTTCGGGGTCGACGTTGACCCGGACCCCGGGCAGCATCGCCGACATGTGAGCCGCCATACGCCGGTTCGACGCCGGACCGCCCACGCAGAACTCGGTGCGTTCGCCGAAGCCCTGATGGACCGAATCCTGGGTGACCACCTGGATGTGGGCGCCGCAGTCCTTGATCAGCGCGGACAGCTCCAGCAGTGCGAACACGTCGAAGCGGTGCACCGCCGGCTCCGACGTGGCCGGGTCGCGGTTGACGACGAGCAGTGACTCCGAGTTCTCCGGCAGCCCGAAGAAGGCCTGCTTGCGGCGGAGCTTGCGCTTCCACAGGTAGGTCCGGGACAGCCAGCCGAGCGCGGCACTGAGGCCGGCGGCCAGCACGCCGAGGACGATGTTGCGCACGTCGTCATTCATGGGCGCGCATGCTAGCGCGCACTCCTGACGGGGTCATGTCGATCGATTAGGCTGCGCGAACGGCCCTTGCATGGAGGTGCGGATGCGTCGTCCCGGAGCGCGGAAACTGGCTGTACTGGCGGTCTCGGCCGCCGTGGTGTCGGTGGGGGCGGCGCCGCCCACCGCCGGCCCCACCGAGAAGGTCCCCGTCGCCGTCGGCTACGGGGGCGCCGTCGCCAGTGTCGACGCGGACGCCTCGGCCGCCGGCATCGAGATCCTCAAGAAGGGCGGCAACGCGGTCGACGCGGCGATCGCCACGGCCGCCGCCCTGGGCGTCACCGAGCCCTACTCCGCCGGGATCGGCGGGGGCGGCTACTTCGTCTACTACGACGCCAAGTCCCGCACGGTGCGCACGATCGACGGCCGTGAGACCGCCCCGCGGAGCGCGGACGCCGCCCTGTTCCTGGAGGGCGGCAAGCCGATCCCCTTCGCCGAAGCCGTCAGCAGCGGCCTGAGCGTCGGCACGCCCGGTACGCCCGCCACCTGGCAGACGGCGCTGGAGAAGTGGGGCAGCAAGAGGCTCGCAAGCCTCCTCGCCCCCGCCGAGCGCCTGGCCCGCGAGGGATTCGTCGTCGACGACACCTTCCGGGCACAGACCGCCGCCAACGAGACCCGGTTCCGCTACTTCCCCGACACCGCCGAGCTGTTCCTGCCCGGCGGCGCGCTCCCGGTCGTCGGCTCCACCTTCAAGAACCCCGATCTCGCGCGCACCTACAAGGAGTTGGGGCGCAAGGGGGTGCGCGCGATGTACCGCGGCGGCCTAGCCGAGGACATCGTGGACACGGTCAACAAGCCGCCCGTGGACCCCGCTTCGGGCTGGAACGCCCGACCGGGCGACCTCACGGCCGCGGACCTCGCCGCCTACCGCACCAAGCTCCAGGCGCCCACGAAGACCTCGTACCGCGGTCTCGGCGTCTACTCCATGGCGCCCTCCTCCTCCGGCGGCACCACGGTCGGCGAGGCCCTCAACATCCTCGAGCGGACCGACCTCTCCCGGGCGAGCGAGGCCCGCTACCTGCACCGCTCCATCGAGGCGAGCCGGATCGCGTTCGCGGACCGCGGGCGCTGGGTCGGCGACCCCGCCTTCGAGGACGTACCGACGAAGGAACTGCTGTCGCAGAAGTACGCCGACTCGCGCGAGTGCCTGATCAAGGACGACGCGGTGCTCACCAGCCCGCTCCCGCCCGGCGACCCGCGCAACCCCGCCGCCTGCGACGCGAGTGGCACGGCGGCTCCGACCACCTACGAGGGCGACAGCACCACGCACCTCACCGTGGCCGACAAGTGGGGCAACGTCGTCTCCTACACGCTCACCATCGAGCAGACCGGCGGGAGCGGCATCACCGTCCCGGGCCGCGGGTTCATCCTCAACAACGAGCTCACGGACTTCTCCTTCGCCCCGGCCGACCCGGCCGTCCACGACCCGAACCTGCCGGGCCCGGGCAAGCGTCCGCGCTCCTCGATGTCCCCGACCATCGTCCTCGACCAGCACAACAGGCCGGTGGTGGCGGTCGGTTCGCCCGGCGGCGCGACCATCATCACCACCGTGCTCCAGACCCTCACCGGGGTCCTCGACCGCGGTCTGCCGCTCGTCGACGCCATCGCCGCACCGCGTGCCAGCCAGCGCAACCAGGCCACGACCGACCTCGAACCCGGCTTGTACGACAGTCCGTTGCGGGCCGAGCTGGAGTCGATCGGGCACGGATTCCGGCTCAACCCCGAGATCGGCGCGGCGACCGCGGTGCAGCGGCTGCCCGGCGGCAAGTGGCTCGCCGCCGCCGAGAAGGTACGGCGGGGCGGCGGCTCGGCGATGGTGGTGCGGCCGACTCGGTAGTCACAACTCCGGGGCGGGCGGCGCCTCTTCCTCCGTACGGAAGACCAGCCGCCCGTCCTCGGCGTCCACCGTGACCCGGCCGCCCTCCTGGACCCGGCCGTCCAGCAGCAGCCGGGACAGCCGGTTGTCGACCTCGCGCTGGATGGTGCGGCGCAGCGGGCGGGCGCCGTACTCGGGCTGATAGCCGCGTGCGGAGAGCCAGTCCACGGCCGCCGGCGTGAACTCGGCGGTGACGTCCTGCGCCTGGAGCATCCGGCGCGTGCGGTCCAGCAACAGGTCGGTGATCTGCCGCAACTGCTCCGGGTCGAGCTGCCTGAACACCACGATCTCGTCGATGCGGTTGAGGAACTCCGGCCGGAAGTGCTCGCGCAGCGGCCGCAGGATCCGCTCGCGCCGCGCCTCCTCGTCCGCCTCGGCGTCCCCCGCGCCGAAACCGATGCCGGCGCCGCGCCGGGTGATCGCCTCCGAGCCCAGGTTGGACGTCATGACGATCACGGTGTTGGTGAAGTCCACCGTGCGGCCCTGACTGTCGGTGAGCCGCCCGTCGTCGAGGACCTGGAGCAGGACGTTGAAGACGTCCGGGTGCGCCTTCTCCACCTCGTCGAGCAGCAGCAGCGAGTACGGGTGCCGCCGCACCACCTCGGTGAGCTGGCCCGCCTCCTCGTGCCCTACGTACCCGGGCGGAGCGCCCACCAGCCGGCTGACGGTGTGCCGCTCCTGGTACTCGCTCATGTCCAGCCGGACCATGCGCTCCTCGCTGCCGAACAGCGCCTCCGCGAGGGCGCGCGCCAGCTCGGTCTTGCCGACGCCGGTCGGCCCGAGGAAGAGGAAGCTGCCGATCGGCCGGTCGGGGCTGGCGAGCCCGGCCCGCGAGCGCAGCACCGCCTCGGCCACCACGCGCACCGCCTCGTCCTGGCCCACCACCCGCTCGTGCAGATGCTGTTCCAGGCCCAGCAGCCGGTCCTTCTCCTCCTCGGTCAGACTGCTCACCGGGATGCCGGTCTGCCGGGAGACGACCTCGGCGATCGCCTCGGTGGTGACCTCCAGATGCAGTCCTTCGTCGGCCTCGCCGTCCCCGGCGGCGTCCGCGATCCGCCGCTTCAGCTCCACGATCCGGTCGCGCAACTGCGTGGCCTGCTCGTACTGTTCGTCCGCGACGGCCTGGTCCTTGTCCCGGGCCAGCTGCTCGACCTCGCGCTCCATGGCCCGTACGTCCGTGCCCTTGGTGCGGGCCCGCAGCCGTACCCGGGCGCCCGCCTGGTCGATCAGGTCGATCGCCTTGTCCGGCAGCCGGCGGTCGGGGAGATAGCGGTCGGACAGCTCCACGGCCGCGACGAGCGCCTCGTCGCTGTAACGGACCTGGTGGTGGGCCTCGTAGCGGTCGCGCAGACCGCGCAGGATCTCGATCGCGTCGGCGGTCGTCGGCTCGGGCACCAGGATCGGCTGGAAGCGGCGGGAGAGCGCCGCGTCCTTCTCGATGCGCCGGTACTCCTCCAGCGTGGTGGCGCCGACGATGTGCAACTCCCCGCGGGCCAGGGCCGGTTTGAGGATGTTCCCGGCGTCCATCGACCCGCCCTCGCCGCCACCGCCCGCGCCGACGACCGTGTGCAGCTCGTCGATGAAGACGATCAACTGGTCGGAGTGGGCGCGGATCTCGCCCACGATGTTCGTCATCCGCTCCTCGAAGTCGCCCCGGTACCGGGTGCCCGCGACGACCGCCGTCAGGTCGAGCGCCACCACCCGCCGCCCGGTCAGTACGTCCGGCACGTCCCCGTCGGCGATCCGCTGGGCCAGGCCCTCCACGATCGCGGTCTTGCCGACGCCCGCGTCGCCGATCAGCACCGGGTTGTTCTTGCCGCGCCGGGAGAGCACCTCGATGGTCTGCTCGATCTCCTCGTCCCGTCCGATCACCGGGTCGATCCGGCCCTGGCGGGCCAGGTCGGTGAGGTCCCGGCCGAACTTGTCCACGGTCGGGGTGTCGGCGGAGCGGGGCCGCTCGGACCGCTGCGCGGCCTCCGGCGCCTCGGGCGGCAGGCCCGTGGGGGAGAAGCGGGCCGAGTTCAGGATGTGCCCGGCGGCCGAGTCGGGGTTCGCCGCGAGCGCGCTGAGCACATGCTCCGGGCCGATGTAACCGGCGCCGCGGGACCTCGCCAGGTCATGGGCGTCCAGCAGGGCCCGCTTGGCGGCCGGGGTGAGGGAGAGCGAGGTCGGGGGCGGCACCTCGCCCGGTGGGTGCTGGACCGGGCCCGAGCGCTCGTCGATCTCGGACGCGAGCGAGTCGGGGTCGGCCCCGGCCCGGCTGAGCAGACTCCGGGTCGGCTCGGCGGAGAGCGCCGCGCGCAGCAGATGCTGGGTGTCGAGGTCCCGGCTGCCGTGCTCGGCGGCGTACTGGGCGGCGCCGCGCACGAGTTCCCTGGCGGGCTGGCTGAGCAGCTGGCCGATGTTGATCTGACGGGGGCCGGGGCGCGGGCCGCCGAAGAAGCGGGCGAGGAATTCGCCGAAGGGGTCGCCGTAGCCCTCCGGGCCGTTGAAGCCGTTGGTCATCGGTTCCGTACCTTCGCTGACGACGTACCGGAAGCGGGTGCCCAGCACTAGGTACGCTTATGCCACGATTGCACGGATAGCTGCGACGGGCATGCCCAGGGCGCCTGCTGAGGGGGCGCTCGGGGCTCGGCGGCGGGTGCGGCGCGCCCCGCGCCCCTTCCCGCGTGCGCTCATCGGCGATTGTTCGCGTGCGCTCGTTGCCGCCTTCCCCGCGTGCGCTCATTGCCGTTCGGTCAGCACTCTCGGGCCCGCCTCCGTGATCGCCACCGTGTGTTCCGCGTGTGCTGCCCGTGAGCCGTCGTTCGTCTTGAGGGTCCAGCCGTCGGGGGCCGCGTGGTAGCCGTCCCCGCCGCCGGCGAGCACCATGGGCTCGATCGCGAGGGCCATGCCGTGGCGCAGGGGGAGGCCGCGGCCGGGGCGGCCCTCGTTGGGAACCGCGGGGTCCTCGTGCATACGGCGGCCGATGCCGTGGCCGCCGAAGTCCTCGGGGATGCCGTAACCGGCCTCGCGGCACACCGTGCCGATCGCGTGGGCGATGTCGCCGATGCGGTTGCCGACGACGGCCGCCTCGATCCCGGCCGCGAGGGCCCGCTCGGCCGTCTCGATCAGGCGGACGTCCGCCGGGCGCGGGGTGCCGACGGTGAAGCTGATCGCCGAGTCGCCGACCCAGCCGCCCAGCTCGGCGCCGCAGTCGATGGAGACGAGGTCGCCGTCGCGCAGGCGGTAGGCGGTCGGGATGCCGTGCACGATGGCGTCGTTCACCGAGGCGCAGACGACGGCCGGGAAGGGGGTCGGCGCGAAGGAGGGGCGATAGCCGAGGAAGGGGGACGAGGCGCCGGCCGCGCGCAGGACGTCACGCGCCACCTCGTCCAGCTCCAGTAGGGAAACGCCCACGTCGGCGGCGTCCCGCACGGCGGTGAGGGCGCGGCCGACGACCTGTCCGGCCTCGTACATGGCATCGATCGATGTGTCCGTCTTGAGCTCCACCATGCCAATTACTATACCGGTATTAGAATGGTGGCATGGTGCGTACCCCTCTCACCCCCGAAGAGCGCGAGCGCGGCGAGCGGTTCGGCCGTCTGCTCCGTGAGGCCCGCGGCGACCGCAGCATGGCGGAGGTCGCGGCGGCGGCCGGTGTCTCCGCCGAGACGCTCCGCAAGATCGAGACCGGCCGTGCTCCGACCCCCGCGTTCTTCACGGTGGCTGCGCTGGCCCAGGTGCTCGGCCTGTCGCTGGACGAGCTGGCGGTGATGTCCGCGCCGGCCGGTGTGTGAGGGCGCCTGACCTCACGGTGCGCCAGCGCGGGCGTACTCTGCGTTCCGCCGGAAAACTGCTCGTAGCGTCCCCGTAACACGACTGGTGTTGCCTTACGGACCGGAGTGCTCCGGTCTAGCGGGAGTTGGGCGATGGCTGTGGAACAACTCCCGGGACAGGTGCGGGAGTTCGCGAACTACCTGGACGGTCTGCTGGCGCGCCTTGACCAGGGCGGCGGCTGGTGCGGGGTGTTCTGGCAGCGCGATCCGGAGGGCATGCAGGCCTGCGTCGACGGACGCGAAGTGCCGCCCTGGGACGTGGTGGAGGCGCTGCTCCAGGATCTCGCGGCGGGCTACGGCCTCGAAGCCGCCCGTGCCGAGGCCGTTCGTGCCCGCGCCCTGCACGCCGCCGCGCTCGCCGCGTACGACACCCTGCCCGGCTCCCGGGACGCCCTCCGCGACCGCCTCGACATCATGCTCCGCGAGCAGCGCTACGCCGCCGAACGGCAGGCGGAACTGGGCCGGTTGCTCGCCTCCGCCGCCTCCCCGCAAGAGGCCGACGCCCTACGCCTCGACCTCGCCTGGGCCCGCGACGACCATGCACGAGCAACCGCCCGCTGCGCCGAACTCCGGGCCCGGATGGGGGAGTTGGAGCGCCGCGAAGCGAGCGGGCGGGCGGCTGCCATCCGGCGCGAACGCGGGGGCGAGGGCGAGGGCAGTGCCGTGTTCAGCGCCGACGGGGGCGAGGGGCGCGAAGGCGTCGAGGGGGCCGGGGGAGGGGTTCCGCAACAGGGGGCGGGGGCCGTGGCGCCTCGGCCGTCGGGGGCACAGGGGTGGTGGGACAAGCCGCACGCGGGAGCTCCGGCGGGGGCGCGGGGGTATGGCACCGAGCGGCACGTTGACGCGGCAGGGCCGCAGCCCGGCGCCTCCGGCGGGGGTGCCGGTGCCGGTCCGGGGAGCGGCCTGGGCGGGGGTGCCGGTCGGGGGAGTGGTCATGATGAGGGCGCTGGTCCGGGGGGTGGCCTCGATGCGGGCGCCGGATCCGGCGATCCGGCTGTCGGTTTGCCTCATGCGGGTCCCGGTGCCGTCGGTTCGTCTCACGCGGGTCCAGGTGGTCCTGCCGCCCGTTCGCCTCATGCGAGTCCCGGCGGTCCTGCTGTCGGTGCGCCTGGTACCCGTCCTGGTGCCTCCCCTGCCCGTGCGCCCCACGCCGACCCCGCCCGCCGACCCGCATCGCCTCCCACCCCGCAGTCGATGCCCTCCGCCGCACGGTCTGCGGCCCCTGTCGCAGGGCTCGCGCCCCCGGCCCCGGATCCCGCGCCCTCGGTCTTCGAGCCTGCACCCCCGGCCCCGGAACCCGCACCCCCGGCCCCGGAACCCGCGCCCTCGGCCCCGGAGTCTGCGCCCTCGGTCTTCGAGCCCGCGGCCCCGGCCCCCGAGCCCACACCCCCGGCCCCACGGCCCGCGGCTCTCACCCCGCAGCCCGCGCAGCCCGCTCCCCCCACCCCCCAACCCACACCGCCCACCCCCAAGCAACGCAAGCGTCGCCGAGGCGGTGCCCGCTTCGCCGGGATCGTCGAGGAGGAAGCCGCCCCCGCTGCCGTACCGCCCGCCGTCCTACCGCCCGTGCCCGAGCCGGGCGCCGGAAGCGGCCGCACCCTGCGCGGTGCGCGGTTCGCGGGGGTCGATGCCACGGAGCGTTCGGAGCCGCGGGCCGAGCCGGTCGACGCGGCGGACCGGCGGGAGGTCGCGGGGGCCGTCGCCAGGCTCGTACGGCTGCGGGCGGAGGGGCGCAGCGGCGAGGCGCACGCCCTGCTGGCCGAGATCACGTACTCGTCCCCCGCCCGCTACCCGCTGCTCGCCGCCGAGATGCAGCACGCCGGGCTGGGCGCCGACTGGGCCACCCTGCTCTGGGAGGCGGCGTCGCTGCCCGCCGACCGGCTGGTCGCGGCGGCCGACGCGCTGGTCGCCGGGGGACTGCGCGCCGACGGGGAGCAGATCCTGCGGCAGGGCGTGGTCCGGCCCGCAGAGGAGATGGGGCGGGCCGTGCTGGCCCTGGCGCGGGAGGGCCGCGTGCGCGAGATCGGCGCGCTGCTCGACGCCTACGTCCGCGTCCGCACCCCCGAGGAGGCCGCCCGCAGCGCGGCCGCCGACCCGCAGACCCTCGTACCGTTGCTGCTGGAGGCCGCGCGCGGCGTCTCGGAGCAGCGGCACTGGGACCTGGTCCATGCGCTGCGGGTCGCCGGGTTCACCACCTGACCGGGTGTGTCGCTCACCCGCAGGAGTGTGAAACCCGATCGACTCAGCGGGTTAACGACGATGGTCTTGGCAAGCCTGTCCGGGAGGCTTACGTTCGTCCCTCTACGGCCTGCGTCTACGGGCGTAGAGGCTCTGACGTCCCGTCGAAGGAGCAGCTCATGGCCAACGTCGTACGCGCCGCCCTGGTCCAGGCCACCTGGACCGGCGACACCGAGTCCATGGTGGCGAAACACGAGGAGCACGCCCGCGAGGCGGCCCGTCAGGGCGCCAAGGTCATCGGGTTCCAGGAAGTCTTCAACGCCCCCTACTTCTGTCAGGTGCAGGAGCCGGAGCACTACCGGTGGGCCGAACCGGTGCCCGACGGGCCGACCGTGCGTCGTATGCAGGAGCTGGCGCGCGAGACGGGCATGGTGATCGTCGTCCCGGTCTTCGAGATCGAGCAGTCCGGCTTCTACTACAACACCGCGGCCGTGATCGACGCGGACGGCTCGTACCTCGGCAAGTACCGCAAGCACCACATCCCCCAGGTCAAGGGCTTCTGGGAGAAGTACTACTTCAAACCGGGCAACGCCGGCTGGCCCGTCTTCGACACCGCCGTCGGCAAGGTGGGCGTCTACATCTGCTACGACCGGCACTTCCCGGAGGGCTGGCGGCAACTCGGTCTGAACGGCGCCCAGTTGGTCTACAACCCGTCCGCCACCCACCGCGGCCTGTCCTCCTACCTGTGGCGCCTTGAGCAGCCTGCGGCGGCCGTCGCCAACGAGTACTTCGTGGCCGCGATCAACCGCGTCGGCGTCGAGGAGTACGGCGACAACGACTTCTACGGGACGAGCTACTTCGTCGACCCGCGCGGACAGTTCGTGGGCGGGACCGCCAGCGACACCAAGGAGGAACTCCTCGTCCGCGACCTCGACTTCGACGTCATCGAAGAGGTGCGACAGCAGTGGGCGTTCTACCGCGACCGCCGCCCCGACGCCTACGAAGGACTGGTGCAGCCGTGAGCGACCTGTACGCACGTCACCGTTCCGTCCTGCCCGACTGGCTCGCCCTCTACTACGAGGACCCGCTGGAGATCACCCACGGCGAGGGCCGCCACGTCTGGGACGCCGAGGGCAACAAGTACCTCGACTTCTTCGGCGGCATCCTCACCACCATGACCGCGCACGCCCTGCCCGAGGTCACCAAGGCGGTGAGCGAGCAGGCCGGGCGGATCATCCACTCCTCGACCCTCTACCTCAACCGCCCGATGGTCGAACTCGCCGAGCGCATCGCCCAGTTGAGCGGCATCCCGGACGCCCGCGTCTTCTTCACCACCTCCGGCACCGAGGCCAACGACACCGCCCTGCTGCTGGCCACCACCCACCGGCGCAGCAACACGATCCTGGCCATGCGCAACAGCTACCACGGCCGTTCCTTCAGCGCGGTCGGCATCACCGGCAACCGCGGCTGGTCCCCCACCTCCCTCTCCCCCCTCCAGACGCTCTACGTCCACGGCGGCGTCCGCACCCGCGGCCCCTACGCCGCGCTGAGCGACGCCGAGTTCATCGCGGCCTGCGTCGAGGACCTGACCGACCTGCTCGGCCACACCCGCCCGCCCGCCGCCCTGATCGCCGAGCCGATCCAGGGCGTCGGCGGCTTCACCTCCCCGCCGGACGGCCTCTACGCCGCCTTCCGCGAGGTGCTCGCCGAGCGCGGCATCCTCTGGATCGCCGACGAGGTGCAGACCGGCTGGGGCCGCACCGGCGACCACTTCTGGGGCTGGCAGGCGCACGGCGCCTCGGGGCCGCCGGACATCCTCACCTTCGCCAAGGGCATCGGCAACGGCATGTCCATCGGCGGCGTCGTCGCCCGCGCCGAGATCATGAACTGCCTGGACGCCAACAGCATTTCCACGTTCGGCGGCACCCAGGTCACCATGGCGGCGGGCCTCGCCAACCTGGCGTACCTGCTGGAACACGACCTTCAGGGCAACGCCCGGCGGGTCGGCGGGCTGCTCATCGAACGGCTGCGGGCCGTCGCCGCACAGGTCCCGCACGTGCGCGAGGTGCGCGGCCGGGGCCTGATGATCGGCATCGAGCTGGTCAAACCCGGCACGGACCAGGCCGACCCGGAGGCCGCGAGCGCCGTCCTGGAGGCGGCCCGCGCGGGCGGGCTCCTCATCGGCAAGGGCGGCGGCCACCGCACCAGCGCCCTGCGCGTCGCCCCGCCCCTGTCCCTGTCCGTCGCGGAGGCCGAGGAGGGCGCCGCGATCCTCGAAGGCGCTCTGCGGAGCCTTCAGTAGCAGTCTGCACAGGAGCCTTCAGCAGCCAGCAAGGGAAGTCACGTCATGGCCACCACCCTGGAACCCGCCCTGTCGGTCCGTCAGGTCCTCACCCTGGAGCGGGTGCTGGCCGGGGAGCCCGAGGTGGTGGCCGGCGCCGGCCAGCTCGACCGGGCCGTGCGCTGGGTGCACGTGGCGGAGGCCGCCGACGTCGGCGTGATGCTCACCGGCGGCGAGATGGTCCTCACCACCGGGGTGCTGCTCGCCGGTGACGAGGACAAGCAGGCCGAGTACATCCGGTCCCTGCACCGCGCGGAGGCGGCGGCCGTCGTCCTGGGACTCGGCCGCGCCTTCCCGTCCGCGCCGGACGTGATGCGCCGCGCGGCCGAACGGTGCGGGCTGCCCATGGTCGTGCTGCACCGGCCCTTCCCCTTCGCCGAGCTGACCGAGGAGGTCCAGTCCCGGCTGGTGCGGCGGAAGTTCGCCGCCGTCAGCCTGTCGGAGTCGGTGCGGACCGCCCTCACCGGCCTGATCACCGCGGGCGTCCCGCTCCAGCGCCTGCTCGACGAGGTCGCCCAGCACAGCGCCTGTCCCGTCGTCGTCACCAACCTCGCGCACCGCGTCCTGGCCACCGCGGGGGAGCGGTCGGCCGTGGAGGACGTGCTGCGCGACTGGGAGCGCATCGCCCGTCAGGCGTGGGGGCACCACCCGGGCCTTTCGGGCACGGGGGGAGGTAGTGAGGGCGACGGCTGGATCCGCGCCGAACTCGGCGGCCGCGGCGAACGCTGGGGCCAGATCATGCTGTGCGGCTACCGCGGCGACACCGCCACCGGACGGCTGCTCGCCGACCGCGCGGCCGAGGCCCTCGTCCTGCACCGCATGCTCGGCGGCAACTCCGCCTGCACCTGGGAGGAGCAGTCCGCGCAGGACCTCCTCACCGACCTGGTCAGCGGGGTCGTACCGGCCCGGCACCTGCTGCCCCGCGCGCGGGCCGCCGGACTGCCGGTCAACCGGCGCACCTTCGTGCCGCTGGTCGTACGCGACGGCGATCCGGCCGAACTCGACCGCGTGCTGCGGCTGCTGGGGCTGCCCGGCCTGGTCGCCGAACTGGCCGACGGGGCCACCGCCGTACTGCTGAGCCTGGCCCGGGACCAGGACGCGGCCGTGCTCACGGCCAACTTCGCGGCCCGGCTCACCCGGACGGTCGTGGCCGCCGCCGACCCGAGGACCGCCTGGGACGACGTTCCCGCCGGAATGCGCGAGGCCCGGCATGTCGCGGACGCCGTCGCCTCGGGGGCGCTCGACCTCCCGGCCGTCGTCCGCCTCAAGGACGTACATCTGCGCGGCCTGATCCGGCTGCTGCGCGACGACCCGCACGTGCAGTCGTTCGCGGAGCGGGAGTTGGACGGGCTGCTGTGCGGCGACGGGGACGACCTGCTCGCCGTCCTGCGGACCTACCTCGCGACCGGCCGCAACAAGTCCCGCACCGCCCAGCTCCACCACGTCTCCCGGCCCGCCCTCTACCGCCGGCTGGAGGCCATACAGACGCGCCTCGGCGTCGACCTCGACGACTTCGAACAGGCGGCGTCGGTGCACATCGCGCTCCTCGCACATGACGCGCAACAGGGCTGAAACATGGGACGACCTGGGAAAACGGTGGTGAAACATGGGCTCACGGCAGGGTGACACCGTGGCACGCCGGGCGCCCGCAGACGTGACACGGTGCAACTCAAAGCCCGCTCGCGGACTTCCTACTGTTCTCGCACACCGAGCGACCGGAGGTCCCGATGAGCAGAGTGATCCGCGCCGCCCTCTTCCAGACCGCGTGGACGGGCGACAAGGAGTCGATGATCCAGGTGCACGAGCAGGCGGCCCGCGACGCGGCCGCCCAGGGAGCTCAAGTCCTGTGCTTCCAGGAGCTGTTCTACGGGCCCTACTTCTGCCAGGTCCAGGACAAGGCGTTCTACGAGTACGCGGAGGCGATCCCGGACGGCCCCGTCGTCAAGCGGTTCCAGGCGCTCGCCAAGGAACTGGGCATCGTCCTGGTCCTGCCGATGTACGAGGAGGAGCAGCCCGGCGTCCTCTACAACACCGCGGCCGTGATCGACGCCGACGGCTCCTACCTCGGCAAGTACCGCAAGCACCACATCCCCCAAGTCCCGGGATTCTGGGAGAAGTTCTACTTCCGTCCCGGCAACAGCGGCTGGCCGGTCTTCGACACCGCCGTGGGCAGGATCGGCGTGTACATCTGCTACGACCGGCACTTCCCGGAGGGCTGGCGGGCACTGGGCCTGGCGGGCGCCGAGATCGTGTTCAACCCGTCGGCCACCTCGCGCGGCCTGTCCGCCTACCTGTGGCGGCTGGAGCAGCCGGCGGCGGCCGTCGCCAACGAGTACTTCGTCGGCGCCATCAACCGGGTCGGGGTCGAGGAACTGGGCGACAACGACTTCTACGGGACGACCTACTTCGTCGACCCGGAGGCCCAGTTCGTCGGCGAGGTCGCCTCCGACAAGGAGACCGAACTCGTCGTCCGCGACCTGGACATGGCCAAGCTGCGCGAGGTCCGCGACCGCTGGCAGTTCTACCGGGACCGCCGTCCCGACGCGTACGGGCCACTGACCGCTCCGTAGCCGACCGAGACGTCCGTCGGTCCGGCACACCGGGGCCGGACCGGCGGCACCGACCGACTCGCACGACACCAGGAGAGGGAGCATGAGCAGCCGTACCGTGATCCGCGGTGGTCTCGTCATCACCGCGTCCGACGAGATCCACGCCGACGTCCTGATCGAGGACGGCCGTGTCGCCGCCCTCGCCGCGTCCGGCACCCCGGCCGCCGAGGCCTGGACGGCCGAGCGGACGATCGACGCCACCGGGAAGTACGTCATCCCGGGCGGGGTCGACGTCCACACTCACATGGAACTGCCGTTCGGCGGCACGTTCGCCTCCGACACCTTCGAGACCGGCACCCGGGCCGCCGCCTGGGGCGGTACGACGACCATCGTGGACTTCGCCGTGCAGAGCGTCGGGCACAGCCTGCGCGAGGGCCTGGACGCCTGGCACGCCAAGGCCGAGGGCAACTGCGCGATCGACTACGGCTTCCACATGATCGTCTCCGACGTGAACCAGGACACGCTCAAGGAGATGGACCTGCTCGTCGAGGAGGGCGTGACCTCCTTCAAGCAGTTCATGGCCTACCCGGGCGTCTTCTACAGTGACGACGGCCAGATCCTGCGCGCCATGCAGCGCTCCGCCGAGAACGGCGGCCTGATCATGATGCATGCCGAGAACGGCATCGCCATCGACGTCCTGGTGGAACAGGCGCTGGCGCGCGGCGAGACCGACCCGCGCTACCACGGCGAGGTCCGCAAGGCGCTGCTGGAGGCCGAGGCCACCCACCGCGCCATCAAACTCGCGCAGGTCGCGGGGGCTCCGCTGTACGTCGTGCACGTCTCGGCCATGGAGGCAGTGGCCGAGCTGGCGCGGGCGCGCGACGAGGGACTCAACGTCTTCGGCGAGACCTGCCCGCAGTACCTGTTCCTGTCCACCGACAATCTCGCCGAGCCCGACTTCGAGGGCTCCAAGTACGTGTGCTCGACGCCGCTGCGCCCCAAGGAGCACCAGGCCAAGCTCTGGCGGGGCCTGCGCACCAACGACCTCCAGGTGGTCTCCACCGACCACTGCCCCTTCTGCTTCGTGGGCCAGAAGGAGCTCGGCCGAGGCGACTTCTCCAAGATCCCCAACGGCCTTCCGGGCGTCGAGAACCGCATGGACCTGCTCCACCAGGCCGTCGTCGACGGGCACATCTCGCGCCGCCGCTGGATCGAGATCGCCTGCGCCACCCCGGCCCGGATGTTCGGGATGTACCCGAAGAAGGGCACGATCGCGCCGGGCGCCGACGCCGACGTCGTCATCTACGACCCGCACGCCGAGCAGACCGTCTCCGCCGAGACGCACCACATGAACGTCGACTACTCGGCGTACGAGGGCAAGCGCGTCACGGGCCGCGTCGAGACGGTCCTCTCGCGCGGCGAACCCGTCATCACCGAGCGGGAGTACACCGGACGCGCGGGTCACGGCGTCTACACCCCGCGCTCCACCTGTCAGTACCTCAACTAGGAGTGGCGCCCATGGACTTCGGACTCGTCCTGCAGACCGACCCGCCGGCCTCCAAGGTCATCGACCTGATGCAGCGGGCCGAACGCAACGGCTTCACCTACGGCTGGACCTTCGACTCCGCCGTGCTCTGGCAGGAGCCGTTCGTGATCTACAGTCAGATCCTGTCGAACACAACGAAGTTGACGGTCGGCCCGATGGTCACCAACCCGGGCACCCGCACCTGGGAGGTCACCGCCTCCACCTTCGCCACCCTCAACGACATGTTCGGCAACCGCACGGTGTGCGGCATCGGCCGCGGCGACTCCGCGATGCGCGTCGCGGGCCGAACACCCAACACGCTGGCCCGCATCAGCCAGGCCATGAAGGTCATCCGCGCGCTCGGCTCCGGCCAGGAGGCCGACCTCGGCGGTACGGTCGTGAAGTTCCCCTGGATCAAGGAGGACGCCCGACTCCCCGTATGGATGGCCGCGTACGGCCCCAAGGCGCTGAAGATGACCGGCGAGGAGGCCGACGGGTTCATCCTCCAGCTGTCCGACCTGTATCTCACCGAGTACATGGTCAAGGCGGTGAAGGACGCGGCGGCGGCCGCCGGACGCGACCCCGCCGAGGTGAAGATCTGCGTCGCCGCCCCGGCCTACGTCACCGAGGACGACTCGCCCGAGGCGCTCGCCCACGCGCGCGAGCAGTGCCGCTGGTTCGGCGGGATGGTCGGCAACCACGTCGCCGACCTGGTCGCCAAGTACGGCGCGCACTCGGCCGCCGTGCCCGAGGAACTCACCGACTACATCAAGGCCCGCGAGGGCTACGACTACTCCCACCACGGACGCGCCGACAACCCCGACACCGCGTTCGTGCCCGACGAGATCGTCGACCGGTTCTGCGTCATCGGCCCCGTCGAGAAGCACATCGAGAAGCTGAACGCGCTGCGTGACCTCGGCGTCGACCAGTTCGCCGTCTACGACATGCACGACGCCCAGGAAGCCGTCATCGACGCGTACGGCGCGAAGGTGATCCCGGCCGTCAACGGCTGAAGCCCTTCCCGCCCTTGTGATCTCCCCCTTCCCGCCGTCCCGGGAAGGGGGCCCAGGGCGCGCCGTGTCCTGTCCCCCCACGGGCGCGCACCCCCCATCGGCGTTACCCGCACGGCCTTTCCCGTCCCGACCTCCCTTGATTGGCCTGCCCATGACCGACACCGCTCCCACGGCCATACCGCCGTCCTCCCAAGTCACCCTCGCCGACGGCCGGGTGGAGATCGCCCCGGGTGCCCCCGCCCCGAGCGGCCCCTACGCCAACGACGACCTGCTGCCGGTCCCGGTGGAGAAGCGCACCTGGACCACGTACAACTTCTCCGCGCTGTGGGTCGGCATGGCCCACAACACCGCCTCCTGGACCCTCGCCTCCGGGCTCATCGCCGTAGGCATGGACTGGAAGCAGGCCGTGCTCACCATCGCGCTGGCCAACGTGATCGTGCTGGTGCCGATGCTGCTCACCGGGCACGCCGGACCGAAGTACGGCATCCCCTTCCCGGTCTTCGCCCGCGCCTCCTTCGGCATCCGCGGCGCCAACCTCCCCGCCGTCGTACGGGCGTTGGTGGCGTGCGGCTGGTTCGGCATCCAGACCTGGATCGGCGGCGAGGCGATCTACTTCCTCGCCGGGAAGCTCATCGGCGAGGGCTGGACGGACGCCGGGAGGATCGGCGGCTACGCCTGGACCATGTGGCTGTCGTTCGCCATCTTCTGGGCGCTGCAGGTCGTCATCATCTACCGGGGCATGGAGACGATCCGCCGCTTCGAGAACTGGGCGGCGCCCTTCGTGCTCGTGGGCGCCTTCGTGATGCTGTGGTGGATGAGCAGCAAGGCCGGCGGCTTCGGCCCGCTGCTGGACCAGCCCTCGAAGCTGGGCTGGGGCGCCGACTTCTGGACGCTGTTCGCCCCCGCGCTCATGGGCATGATCGGCTTCTGGTCCACCCTGTCGCTGAACATCCCCGACTTCACCCGGTACGGCAGGAGCCAGAAGGCCCAGACGTGGGGTCAGGCGCTCGGCCTGCCCACGACGATGACGCTGTTCGCGTTCCTGTCCGTGATGGTCACCTCCGGTTCCGCCGCGGTCTACGGCGAACCGATCTGGGACCCGGTGCAGCTCGCCGCCAAGACGGACAACGTCGCCGGACTGCTCTTTGCGCTCGTCACCGTCCTGGTCGCGACCCTGTCCGTGAACGTCGCCGCCAACCTCGTCTCACCGGCCTTCGACTTCTCCAACATCGCGCCCCGCAGGATCAGTTTCCGGACCGGCGCACTGGCCACCTGTGTCCTCGGCGTGCTGATCTTCCCGTGGAAGCTGTACTCCGACCCGCAGGGCTACATCTTCACCTGGCTCGGCCTGGTCGGCGGCCTGCTCGGCACGGTGGCGGGCATCCTCATCGCGGACTACTGGCTGCTGCGCCGGGCCCGCCTGGACCTCGCCGACCTCTACCGCACGGGCGGCCGCTACTGGTACGAGAGCGGCTGGAACTGGCGGGCCGTGGTCGCCTTCCTCGTGGGCGGCGTCCTGGCCGTCGGCGGCGCCGACTTCGATCCGCTGATCGACGGGCGGCCGATCGCGGCGCTGGCCGATCTGGCCGACTACGGCTGGGCGGTCGGCCTGGGCACGTCGATGGTGCTGTACCTGGCGCTGATGAAGCTGATGCCTCCGGCGGTGCGGACCGACGCCTGAGCCCCGGTGCGGGAGGGCGGCCGGCGCTACCGGCCGCCCTCCAGCGCCGCCACCGCCTCCTTGGCGGCCTTGATGGCCCCCTTGTTGATCTCGTCCGTGGCCGGTGCCTGCTTCGACTCGAAGTCGCTGCCGTTGTAGGTGACGACCACGAGCACGTTGGAGGCGCGGGCGATCACGACGCCCTCGCGGGTCTGCTGCTTGTCCTCGGTGGTCAGGTTCACCACCGAGTAGCCCGCGTCACCGAGCCCCGGTACGGCCCCTCCGCCGCTCTTGTCCGCAATACGGTTGTTGTACGACTTCTCTGCCGCTTCGTCCGACTTGGTGACCTCGAAGGACACGTCGAGCCAGCGGTAGTCGTACCCCTTGAGCGCGTTCCAGGAACAGGTGCGCCGCAGCTTCGAGTCGGTCGACGGGATCTCCTTGCCGGCCGTCTTGGCGCCCGGGACGAGCGAGGCGACCGTCTTCCCGGCGATGCTCTCGCAGGGCGCCGGCGCGGTGGTGTACGTCTGCGACTCGGCCGCCGTCGACGGGGCGGTGGCGGACGCGGACTTGTTCTCCGTCGTCTGCCCCGCCTGCGGCTCGGCGGCGGGCGCCGCGGCGAACGGCCCGGACGTCAGGGCCCAGCCCGCCACGGCGAGCACGGCGACGGGAGACAGACGCGCGGTGAGGACGAGCGGCAGAGGAAAGGAACGCACGGCGCACTTCTCGTGGGGACGGACGGTGCGGAGGGTGTCCGCACTGCGGACGGGACGACAGTGTCACACGACTCCCAGTGGGGCGGAAGTGCCAACTCGCTCCGTACCGACGCGGTCACAGGTCCGGACCGTCACACAGCCGCCCGGCGGGGTGCGGAGGCGGTGCGAAGGCAGGGCTGCCACGGGCGTACGGCCGTCACCACCCACGCCCCCGACCGCGTCCGCGCGCCGTCCTCGCGCGCGTAGGGGCGCGGACAGCCCTCCGGCGCCGCCCGCAAGAGCGGGTCGTTCAGCGCGGCCGGCATCGCGTCGCAGCGCACCTGGCGGACGGACCAGTGGGGGCCCACCGGTCCGTTCCAGGCCCGCCCCTGAAGGGCGTTGGCGCTCATGACGCCTCACGGGCGGCGGAGGCCGGCAGGGAGAACGGGCAGAACGCGCAGAACGCGCTCTCGATGCCTCACCAACGAGGAGATCGCCGAGCACATGGTCATCCGCCCTTTCACGGCAAAGACCCACACCAGCCGCGCGATGACCAAGCTCGGCGCCCGGGGCCGGGCCCAACCGGTCGTGGTCGCCCACGAGTCGGGGCTGGTGACGGCGCGCAGCGGAAAGTGACGTGCGTACGATCGCACCGTCCGTCGTCGCTCGGTGAGGAGCCCGCACGTGTTCACCACCCGCCCCACCCTCCAGGGCACCTTCGGCATGGTGTCCTCCACCCACTGGCTGGCCTCGCAGTGTGCGATGGCCGTCCTGGAGGACGGGGGCAACGCCTATGACGCCGCCGTGGCCGGGGCGTTCGTGCTGCATGTCGTCGAGCCGCATCTCAACGGGCCGGCCGGGGAGGTGCCGATCCTGCTCGCGCCCGCGGGCGGTGAGGTGCGGGTGCTGTGCGGGCAGGGGGTCGCCCCGGCCGGGGCGACCGTCGCGCACTACAAGGGGCTCGGCCTGGACCTCGTACCCGGGACGGGGCCGCTCGCAGCCGCCGTGCCCGGCGCCTTCGACGCGTGGATGCTGCTCCTGCGCGACCACGGCACCAAGCCGCTCGCCGACGTGCTCAAGTACGCCATCGGTTACGCCGAACACGGGCACGCGCCCGTGGAGAACGTCGGCGCGACCGTGGAGACGGTACGGGAGCTGTTCGAGACGGAGTGGACCTCGTCGGCGGAGGTCTACCTGCCCGACGGCCGGCCGCCCCGCCCCGGCCGCCTCTTCCGCAACCCCGCGCTGGCGGCCACCTGGAAGCGGCTGCTTGCCGAGGTCGCGGGAGCGGGGGACCGGGAGGCGCAGATCGAGGCCGCGCGGGAGGTGTGGCGCGGCGGCTTCATCGCCGAGGCGCTCGTACGGCAGGCCGGGCGGCCCACCCTGGACACCAGCGGCAGCCGGCACACCGGCACGCTCACGGCCGCCGACCTGGCCGGCTGGTCCGCGGCCTACGAGGCGCCGGCGACGTACGACTGGAACGGCTGGACCGTGTGCAAGGCCGGCCCCTGGAGCCAGGGCCCGGTCCTGCTCCAGCAGCTCGCCCTGCTCCCGCCCGAGCTGCCCGCCCACGGCTCCGCCGACTACCTGCACCTGCTGATCGAGGGCTGCAAGCTCGCCATGGCCGACCGGGAGGCCTGGTACGGGGACGCGGCGGAGGTGCCGCTCGACGACCTGCTGTCGGACGGGTACAACGCGGCGCGGCGCGAGCTGATCGGCGCCAAGGCCTCCTACGAGCTGCGGTCGGGCAGTCCCGGCGGGCGCGCGCCGCGGCTGTGTGCGCACGCGCACGTGATCGCCCCTGGCGAGCCCGGTTTCAGCCCCATGGGCGCCGGTGAGCCGACCGTCGCCAAGGGTCCCGCGTCCCCGGTCCCCGGCGAACCCGAGGTCACCGCCGACGGCACGACCCGCGGCGACACCTGCCACCTCGACGTCGTCGACCGCTGGGGCAACATGGTCGCGGCCACCCCGAGCGGCGGCTGGCTGCAGTCCAACCCCGTGGTGCCCGAACTGGGTTTCCCGCTCGGTACGCGGCTGCAGATGACCTGGCTGGAGGAGGGCCTGCCGAACTCCCTCACCCCCGGCCGGCGCCCCCGCACCACCCTCACCCCGTCGATCGCCCTGCGCGACGGGGTGCCCGTCATGGCGTTCGGGACGCCCGGCGGGGACCAGCAGGACCAGTGGCAGCTGCACTTCTTCCTCGCCGTCGCCCTGCGCGCGCGGGTACGCGGCGGCCTCGACCTCCAGGGCGCCGTCGACGCCCCGAACTGGCACAACGACAGCTTCCCCGGATCCTTCTACCCGCGCGGCATGCGGCCGGGGAGCGTCACCGTGGAGGCCCGCACCGACACGGACGTGATCGAGGAGCTGCGGCGGCGCGGCCACCGGGTCACCGTCGGCGACGCCTGGTCGGAAGGGCGACTGTGCGCAGTCGCGAGGGACCCGGAGACGGGGGTTCTGTCGGCCGCCGCGAATCCGCGGGGCATGCAGGGGTACGCGGTGGGCCGCTGAGTTCCGAGGACCGTGCCGGGTCCCGAGGGCCGTGCCGGGTCCCGGGACCGGCGCGTATCCGGTTTTCGTGGCGATTCCACCCGGCATTCACCCACCGGGTGGGGATTGTCAGTGGGGCGTGCTCTCATGGAGGCATGATCGAAGACACCGAAACCATCGACGAGTTTCTCGCCCGGCACGCCTCTGACGTGGAGGAAGCCGTCCGCAAGGCCGCCGCACAGGAGATCATGCCGCGCTGGCGCCAGCTCGCCGCGCACGAGGTCGACCAGAAGGCCGGACCGCACGACCTGGTGACGGACGCCGACCGCAAGGCCGAGCTGTACCTCACCGACGTGCTCGGCCGTCTGCTGCCCGGTTCCGTCGTGGTCGGCGAGGAGGCGGTCCACGCCGACCCGGCCTCCTACGACGCACTCCAGGGTGACGCGCCGGTCTGGATCGTCGACCCCGTCGACGGCACCCGCCAGTTCGTGCACGGCGACCCCGGCTTCTGCACCCTGGTCGCCCTCGCGTGGCGCGGTGTCCTGTACGCCTCCTGGACCCACGCCCCGGCCCGGGACCAACTGGCCACCGCGATACGCGGCAAGGGCGCCTTCCTCGACGGCGAGCGGCTGCTCTCCGGCGCCCCGCAGCCCGGCCGCGACCTCCAAGTGGCCACCTCCCACCCGGACTACACCACGGACGAGGAGAAGCGCGCCCTGCTCGCCCTGTGGACGGACGGTGTCGCACCGCGCGCCTGCGGCTCGGCCGGACTGGAGTACCTCGCCGTCGCGCGCGGCGAGTCGGACGCGGTCGCGTTCAGCTGGGAGTTGGCCTGGGACCACGCCGCGGGCCTGCTGCTCGTCGAGGAGGCGGGCGGCGCCCATCTGACCCGCGCGGGCGAGCCGTTCCGCATCACCGGGGGCAACGCCCTCCCGTTCACGGCCGCCCGCGACGAGGCCACCGCACGACGGGTGGTGGAGCTCCTGAGAGCGGGAGTCTGACGGGACGGCGTGGCGCGGCGCGGCCGATGGCTGCGCCGGGGCCGGGCCGGGGCCGTGGTGTGGCGCAGGTCGGTGGGATGGGCACTGTGTGACGGGTGGCCAACCTTTTGAGGACGGGCGGCTCACCGGGCGGCGCGGCGCGGTGCGGCCGGCGTGTGCGGCCGGGCTCGGGTCCGTGGCGCGGCCCCGGTCCGAGGTCAGGCCCCGGGCCACGAACCTGGGCCAGGCCGTGGCCCGGTCCAGGTTTGTGGCCCGTTCCACGTCTGTGGGCCCCGGCCAAGGGCCACCGCGCCCCCGCCCTGTCACCGCCCCGGCATATCCTGATCCAGAGTGGCCATCGGCTGACGAAGGGGTCCGAAGGTGCCGTCGATGCTCGATGCGGTCGTGGTGGGAGCGGGGCCGAACGGGCTGACCGCTGCCGTGGAGCTGGCCCGGCGCGGCTTCTCCGTGGCCCTGTTCGAGGCGCGGGACACCGTCGGCGGGGGAGCCCGCACCGAGGAGCTGACCCTGCCGGGCTTCCGCCACGACCCGTGCTCCGCTGCGCATCCGCTGGGCATCAACTCCCCGGCGTTCCGCGTCCTGCCGCTGGAGCGCTACGGCCTTCAGTGGCTGCACGCCGACCTGCCCATGGCACACCCCTTCCCCGACGGCACCGCCGCCGTGCTGTCCCGCTCGGTCGGCGAGACGGCCGCCTCCTTCGGCGCGCGCGACGCGGGCGCGTACCGCAGGTTGGTCGAGCCGTTCCTGCCCCAATGGGACACCCTGGCCCGCGACTTCATGTCGCTGCCGCTGACCGCCCTGCCCCGGGACCCGGTCACCCTCGCCCGCTTCGGCCTCGTCGGACTGCCCCCGTCGACCTGGCTGACCCGCCGATTCCACGACGAGCGGGCCAAGACCCTCTTCGCCGGTCTCGTGGCCCATGTCATGGCCCCGCTGAGCGGCTTCGCCACCGGCGCCGTCGGCCTGGTCTTCGCGCTCGCCGCGCACGCCCGCGGCTGGCCCGTCGCGCGCGGCGGCTCGCAGGCGATCTCCGACGCGCTCGCCGCGTATCTGACGGACCTCGGCGGCACGATCCACACCGACTACGAGGTCAAGCGCCTGGACGACCTGCCGCCGGCCCGCGCCTACGTCTTCGACACCTCGCCCACCGCCCTGGCCCGCATCGCCGGCTTCGGCCGCTACTACGAGCGTTACCGGTACGGCCCGGGCGTCTTCAAGGTCGACTACGCGCTGGACGGTCCCGTCCCGTGGACCGCGAAGGAGGCCCGCGCCGCCGGAACCGTGCAGATCGGCGCCGACAGCGCGGAGATCGGCACGGCACTGCGCGCGGCGTCCCGCGACGGCAGGGCACCCGACCGGCCGTTCATGATCACGGTGCAGCCCAGTGCCGTCGACCCCACCCGGGCCCCCGCCGGCAAGCACGTCTTCTGGGCCTACGCCCATGTGCCCAACGGCTGGACCGGAGACCTCACGGACGCCATCGAACGCCAACTGGAGCGCTTCGCCCCGGGGTTCCGCGACCGGGTGCTCGCCCGCGCCACGGCGGGCCCGCCCGAACTCGCCGCCCGCAACGCCAACTACGTCGGCGGCGACATCGGCACCGGCGCGGTCGCCGGACTCCAGCTCCTGCTGCGCCCCAAGCTGACCCTCTCCCCGTACCGCACCCCGCACCCCGCCGTGTTCATCTGCTCGTCGGCCACCCCGCCCGGCCCCGGTGTGCACGGCATGTCGGGACACAACGCGGCGAAGGCCGTATGGAAAAGGCTGCGACAGACATGACCACTCTCACCCTCGTCCAGGGCGACATCACCCGCCAGAGCGCCGACGCGATCGTCAACGCCGCCAACTCCTCGCTGCTCGGCGGGGGAGGCGTCGACGGCGCCATCCACCGCCGGGGCGGCCCCGCGATCCTCGACGAATGCCGCAAGCTGCGCGCCTCCAGGTACGGCAGGGGACTGCCGACCGGCCAGGCGGTCGCCACCACGGCCGGCGACCTGCCCGCCCGCTGGGTGATCCACACCGTAGGCCCCGTCTTCAGCCGGAGCGAGGACCGCTCCGACCTCCTCGCCTCCTGCCACCGCGAATCCCTGCGCGTCGCCGACGAGTTGGGCGCCCGCACGGTCGCCTTCCCGGCCATCTCCACCGGCGTCTACCGATGGCCGATCGAGGACGCGGCCCGTATCGCGGTGGAGACCGTGCGGGCCGCCACGACATCGGTCGAGGAGGTCCGGTTCGTCCTCTTCGACGAGCGGGCCTACGACGCGTTCGCCGCGCGGCTCCACTGACGCGACCACCCTTCGTCGATCTCGGTAGTTGAGAATTCACCCACCCGGTGGAAGTTCGGTAAGGCTTGCCTTATATAGTGACGTCGTCCTGGCCGCCGTACCCCTGGCGCCGGGTCGTGAATGTCAGCTCCGCACGACAGGAACACCATGCGCACCACTTCTCGCGGCCTTGTCGCGGTGCTCGCCCTCACCCCGTTGCTGGCCGGCTGTTTCGCGTCGAGCGAGAGCGGTTCGGGGGCGGACGCCGGGGAAGGGGCGGGCGGCAGGCTGCGGGTCGCCCTGGCCGTTCCGCCCGTGCAGGCGCTGTCGCCGTACAGCAATGACGCCACCGTCCTGAGCAAGCTGTCCGTGGCCGAAGGCCTCACCGCGCTCGACGCGGACGGAGCGGCGGCGCCCGCGCTGGCCAAGTCCTGGAAGCAGGTCGACGCCACGACGTGGACGTTCGAACTGCGCAAGGCCACCTTCCAGGACGGCACCGACGTCACCGCCGCAGCGGTCGTCAACGCGCTCGACCACGCCGGTGCCGCCGAGACCAAGCCGCGCGTCCTGAGCGACGTCACCCTCACCGCCAAGGCCGAGGACGCCGACACCGTCACCCTCACCACCAAGGCGGCCGACCCGGTCCTCCCGCTCCGCCTCGCCAGCCCCGCCCTCGGCATCCTCTCCGAGAAGGCCTACGCCGACGACGGCACCGTCAGCCCCCTGGGCACCGGCACCGGCCCCTTCGAGATCACCAAGCTCACCGGCAAGACCAAGGCCGCCCTCGACCGCTACGACGGCTACTGGGGCGGCAAGGCCAAGGCCTCCGGCATCGACGTGACCTGGATCGCCGACGGCACCGCCCGCGCCAACGCCCTGCGCGGCGGCGAAGTCGACATCGCCGAGTGGATCCCCACCGCACAGGCGGGGCTGCTGGCGAAGGACACCCGCCACGAGGTGCCCTCCGTGCGCACCGACAGCCTGGTCCTCAACACCGGCGGCGGCCTGTTCACCGACGCGTCGCTGCGCGCCGCCGCCCGCGAGGCGGTCGACGGCTCCGCCCTCGTCGACTCCGTCTTCGGCGGCTACGCCGACCCCGCGCAGGGCCTGTTCGGGCCCGCCGTCCCCTGGGCCGCCGACCGGCGCGTCGACGTCACCGGCCGCGCCGAGGCCGCGACCGCCGCCCAGGTGAAGGCGAAGGCCAAGGGCAGGACCCTGCGCCTGGCCGCCTACACCAACCGCGCCGAACTCCCGGAGGCCGCGAGCGTCCTCCAACAGCAGCTGGAGAAGGCCGGGTTCACCGTCAAGCAGGACGTGCGCGAGTACACGCAGATGGAGGCCGACCTCCTCGCCGGCAAGTACGACGCCCTCGTCTTCTCCCGGGTGACGCTCCTGGACACCGGCGACGCGGTCGCCTATCTCGCCAGCGACTTCACCAGCGACGGCGTGTACAACATCGCGGGCCTGAAGGACGCGGACGTCGACCGGGCCATCAAGTCCGCCGCCACGGAGGGCGACATCGCGCAGCGGCAGCAGAAGATCATGCGGGCCGAGGCGGAGATCCTGCGCACGGACGCCGTTGTGCCGCTGGTCCACGAGAAGGTCGTGCAGGGCATCGCCGCCGACGTCGAAGGCGTGCTCCTCGACCCTCGCGAGCGCTCCCTGATCGACGTCGACACACACCTGAAGTAGCCGCGCATGACTGACACTCACGGCCGTCCGTCCCGGTGGCGGACGGCCGTCGGCCGCGTCGTCGCCGGGACCGTACTGCTGACGGCCGTCTCCCTGCTGCCCTGGCTGTCCGGGGCCGACCCCGCGCTGACCGTTCTGCGGGCCCGCTCCGCCGACCAGGACCCGACCCCCGCCCAGCTCGCCGCCGTACGGGAGCAACTCGGGCTGGACGAGGGGCCGTTGCCGCATCTCCTGCACTGGCTCGGCGGGCTGGCGCGCGGCGACGCGGGGGTCTCCTGGGTGTCCGGCGACGCCGTCCTGCCGCAGGTGACGGCCGCTTTCGCGGTCTCCGTCACGCTGATGCTCGGGGCGTTGGCCGTCACGGTGGCCGTGGCAGGACTGCTCAGCGCCCGCACCCTGTACCTCGGATCCCGGCGACGGCTGCAGCGCGGGCGGAGCGGTACCGGCGCCGCCGTCCTCGCCGCCCTGCCCAAGTTCCTGCTCGCCTCGCTGCTGGCCACCGTGTGCGGGGTCTGGCTCGGCTGGTTCCCCTCCAGCGGCTGGGACGGGCCGGCGTCGATGGTGCTGCCCTCGCTCGCCCTCGGCGTGCCCTCCGGGGCGATGATCGGCGGCCTGCTCGACCAGTCCCTGCCCGCCGCCTTCCACGAACCCTGGGCGCGCACCTGGCAGGCCTACGGCTTCGCACCCGGCCACATCGCCCGGCACGCGCTGCGCCGCACGATGTCCGGAGTGCTCCCGCAGCTCCTGCCGACCGTCGTGGCCCTGGTCGGCGGCGCGGTCGCGGTGGAGAAGATCTTCAACATCCCCGGCCTCGGCAGGCTCGCGCTGGACTCCGCACTCGCCCAGGACCTCCCGCCGCTCCAGACGGCCACCCTGGTCCTGGTCCTGCTCGGGGTCTGCGCGGGCGCCCTGATCCAGGCCCTGCGCCGGGCACTGCTCGGCCCCGCCCTGCGCGACGGGGCGCTGCCCGCACTGCATCCGCCGCGGCTGCCGCGCCCCCGTTCCGCGCCCTGGATCGCCGCCTTCTGCGCCCTCGCGCTGCTCACCCTGGTCGGGGCGGGCCTGCTGCGCGACCCCCTGCACGTCGACACCGCGGCCCGACTTCTGTCACCGTCACCGGAGCATCCGCTCGGCACGGACTCCCTCGGCCGCGATCTGCTGGCCCGGCTCGGCCACGGCGCGCTGCGCACGGCCGTCCTCGCCCTCGCGGTGACCGCGGTCAGCGTCCTGATCGGCCTGCTGCTCGGCATCGCGGCCCGGGTCGGCGGAGGCCTGACCGAGGTCGCCTCGACCCTGCCCGCCGTCCTCGCCGGCCTGCTCACCACGGCCGTCACCGGACCGTCGGTCGGGGGTGTCGCCCTCGCGGTCTGCCTGGTCGGCTGGACGCCCTACGCCGCCCAGGCCGCGGCCCTGCTCGAACAGGAACGGGCGAGCGGCCACATGCTCGCCTCGATCTCCTTCGGCGCCGGCCCCGGCTACCTGCTCCGCCACCACCTGCTGCCCGCGGTGCTGCCCCCGGTCCTGCGCAACGCCCTGCTGCGCCTGCCCACCACCGTCCTCGTCCTCGCCTCCCTCGGCTTCCTCGGCCTCGGCGAACAGCCACCCACCCCGGAATGGGGCCGCCTCCTCTCGGAGAACCAGCCCTACGGCGAACTGGCCCCCTGGACCGTGCTGGCCCCGGCCGGAGCCCTGGTCCTCCTCTCGGTCCTGGCGGTGTCCGCGACCGCGACGGGCCGCAGGGCGCGGCGCTCCTGAGACCGCCCCAGGGCCTGTTGTCCGGCGGATCAGGCCGCAGGAAAGCGGCGCTGATTCATCGACGCCGGTGAGCGGGGGAGCAGGGCGGAGTCGGCGCGCGAAGGACAACGCCGCTGGAGGTCCCCCGCGCCTTTGAGGCAGTGGGGTGGTCCCCCGCGCCTTTGAGGCAGTGGGGTAGGCGTGCCAGGCCCCGCCTCTGCGGCATGAACCGCCGGACGGCCCTAACCGCCGACCACCACCCCCGACGCCAGCGTCGCCGTCACCGGGTGGGCCGGTGCGCTGAACAGCCGTGCCGTCGGGCCGGACTCGACGACCCGGCCCTCGGCGAGGACGACCAGGCTGTCGGTCCGGTCGGCGACCAGCCGCAGGTCGTGGCTGACCAGGACGAGGGCCAGGCCCCGGCGTTCGCGCAGCTCCGCCAGCAGGTCCATGACGGCGACGGCGGTGTCCGGGTCGAGCGCGGAGGTGACCTCGTCGCACATCAGGACGTCGGGATCGGCCGCGAGGGCCCGGGCGACGGCGGCGCGCTGCCGCTGCCCGCCGGACAGCTCGTGCGGATAGCGGTCGGCGAACGCGGCGGGCAGTCCCACGCTCTCCAGCAGCTCCAGCACCCGGTCCGGCGCCTCGGCCCGGCTCGCCCGCCGGTGCAGCAGCAGGGGGCGGCGCAGCGCGGCCCCGATCGTGCGGCTCGGGTTCAGCGTCCCCAGGGGGTCCTGCGGCACGAGTTGCAGGCGCCGCCGCTGCTCCCGGGACCGGCTGTGCGCGGCGGCGCCCAACGGGGTGCCGTCGAGACCGACCGTGCCCGAGGTGGGCCGGTGCAGGCCGACAAGAGTCCGCAGGAGGGTCGTCTTGCCGGAGCCGGACGCCCCGACGACCCCCAGGCTGCCGCCCGCCGCGAGCGTGAGATCGACACCGTGCAGAACCGGCGTGCGGCGGCCCCGGTGGACGTAGGCCGCGCGCAGGCCGGACACGGTGAGGGTGGCCGGGGTGGGGGAGGGCAGCCCGGACGGCGAGGAGGTTCCGGCGGGCCCGGGGCGGGCGGCTCCCGCGGGGTTCTGCTTCACGCCACGGGCGGTTCCCAAGGCGTCGTTCCGCTCCATGCCGTCGGCGGGGTGGGGTGTTGCCGTGTGGTCTGTCGGGTTGTCGGCGGGGTGGGTCGTTCCCGCGAGGGTTGCCGGGTTGTCGGCGGGGCGGGGTGTTGCCGTGTGGTCTGCCGGGTTGTCGGCGGGGCGGGTCGTTCCCGCGAGGGTTGCCAGGTCGTCGGCGGGGCGGGTCGTTCCCGCGAGGTCTGCCAGGTCGTCGGCCGGGCGGGTCGTGCCCGTGAGTCTTGCCTTGTTGTCCGTGGGGTGGGTGGTTGCCGTGAGGTCTGACGCGTCGTCCGCGGAGCGGGTCGTTCCCGCGACGCCCCCCACATCGTCCGGACGCCGGTTCCGTGCCCCCGCGCGAACCGTCTCCGCCAGGTCCACCATCGCGTCGGCACCCCGGTTCCGTACCCCCGGGCGCGTCGCCCCCGTCAGGTCCACCACCTCGTCCGCCAGCCGGGCCACCAGTTCGGGGTCGTGGCAGGCCAGGGCGACGGCGAGGCGGTGGCTTGCGGCGAGGTGGCGGAGGAGGTCGGCGATCTCGTCCCGCAGGGCCGGATCCAGGCCGGCGGTGGGCTCGTCCAGGAGCAGGACGGCGGGGCGGCGGGCCAGCGCACGGGCGAGCGCCACCCGGCGCTGCTGGCCGCCCGACAGCCCGCCGATGCGCCGGTCCGCGAGACCGCCGTCGGCCGGCAGCCGGACCTCCTCCAGCAGCGCGCCGATCGCCTCCTGGCCCCGGTCCACGGCGACCTCGGCCAGCAGACGGCGGACCTTCATCCGCGGGTTGAGCGCGGAGGCGGGGTCCTGGCCGACGTAGGCGAGGCGGTGCCGGCGCAGGGCGCGCAGCTCGGGGGCGGGCAGCTCGAAGGGGTCGCGGCCGAGGACGCTGACGGTTCCCGCGGTGCGCCGCGCCCCGGGCGGCAGGGCGCCGGCCACCGCCCGCAGCAGGGTGGTCTTGCCACAGCCGGAGGGGCCGGTGACGGCGGTGATCCGGCCGGGGCGGACCTCCAGGCCGACGCCGTCGAGCAGGAGGCGGCCGTCGAGCGCGGCGACGCCGAGGCCGGTGACCCGGACCGCGTGCTCGCCGTCCGCCGTCCGGCCCCCGGGGTACCGGTCGGGCATGTGGTTCATAGTGCGGGTACCGCCTTCCGGCCGGTCACGGGGACGAGGGCGGCGGCGGCCAGGTTGACGCTCATCGCGAGCAGGCCGATGCCGATACTGGGCGCGAGCACGGCCCACGGGTTGAGCAGGATGCCGCCGGAGTTCTCGCGGATCATCAACGCCCAGTCGGCGGCGGGCGGTTGGGGCCCGACCTGGAGGAAGCCCGCGGTGGCGACGAGATAGACGGCGGCGACGAAGCGCAGCCCGAACAGCGCGAGCAGGGTGGCCCGCAGGTTGGGCAGCACCTCGCGCAGCACCAGGTGCCACAGCCGCTCCCCGCCCACGGCCGCCGCCTCGACGTACCCGGAGGCCGCCACCGGCGCCGCCGCGCCCGCCACCAGCCGCACCGCGTACGGCACGCCGAGGGCGACCGAGGCGGTGACCACGGCGAGCCGGCCGCCGTCCGGCCAGGACAGTGTGACCAGCAGGATGCCGAGGACGGCGGGCAGCAGCATGAGCACGTCGGCGGTGCGCTCGACGAACCGTCCGACGGACGGGCGCAGTGCGCCGACCGCGCCGAGCAGGGCGGCCGCGCCGGTGACGAGCACGGCCACGAGCAGGGAGGTGACGACGAGTTCGCGCCCTCCGGCCAGCACTCGGCTCAGCACGTCCCGGCCCAACTGGTCGCCGCCGAGCGGCGCTTGGCCGCCCGGCTCCGCGTACGGCGCCGTGACCGGCGCGTCGATGGCCTCGGGCGCGAGCCAGGGCCCGGCCAGCGCGAGCGCGGTGAGGAGCACCGCGGGCGCCACCCGCAGCGCGGTACCGCGCCGCGAACGCACCCCGGGCGGCTTCGACTTGGGGGCGATGGCGGTCATGTCCGTCCTCCCGAGGCCCAGGCGCGTACGAGGTCGGCCAGCAGCAGGACGCCCGTGATGACCACGCCGGTCACCGCGACGACACCCGCGATGAGGGGGCTGTCGCGGTCGGCGACCGCGCCGGCCAGGACCGAGCCGATGCCGGGGTAGTTGAAGATGGTCTCCACCACGACGGCGCCGCCCAGCAGCATGCCGGTGGAGGTGGCGAGGCCCGCGGCGATCGTGGGCAGCGCGCCGGGGAGCAGGTGGTGCAGGAAGACCCGGTGGCGGGGGAGTCCGTCGAGGACGGCGGTCTCGATGTGCGGGGCCTTCGCCTCGTCGGCGAGGGCGGCCCGGACGATCCGGGTGTTCCAGCCGATCTGCGGGATCGCCAGCGCGAGGACCGGCAGGACGAGCATCTCCCAGGAGGCGGGGGAGCCGTCGGCGTCGGTGAGGGTGACCGCGGGCAGCCAGTCCGTCCACAGCGCGAAGACCAGGACGAGCGCCACCGCCACGACGAACTCGGGCAGGGCGAGGATGCCGGTGGCCGAGCCGGAGACCGCCCGGTCGACGAGGCTCCCGGGCCGGGAGGCCGCCCAGCAGCCGAGCGCGACCGAGACCACCAGCGTGACCAGCAGGGCCAGCCCGCCGAGCAGCAGCGTGTTGGGGAAGGGCCGGGAGAGCAGCTCAGCGACCGGCTCACCGCGCGCGGAGGTGCCGAGATCGCCCGTGGGCAGCCCGGTCATCCACTCCGCGAACCGCTCCGGCACGGGCCGGTCGAGGCCGAGCAGTCGCCGTCGCTCGGCGAGGTCGGCCGCGCTCTCCCCGCGCTCCGAGGTGGCGTTCGCCGCGTCCCCGGGCAGCAGTTCCACCGCCGCGAACACGCAGGCGAGCAGCACCGCCAGCAGCAGCGCCCGGCGCGCGAGCAGTCCGGTCAGCCGCAGCGCCGCCCGCGCCCACGCCGGGACCGGCCGGGACCGTACGCCCTCGACCGGTCCGTCGGGTCCGTCGGGTCCGCCGGAGCCGCTGGAGCCGCCGGAACCGGGCCGCGTCGCCGGGATCAGCGAGCCAGCCATGCGGTTTCGAGCTGGACGCGCCCGTAGCCGGGCAGGACGGGCAGATCGCGGACGGCGGAGGCGGCCAGGTCGATACCGTCGGCCATGCCCCACAGCAGGTAGCCGGACTCGGCGTACTCGATCTTCTGGAGCTCTTGCAGCGCCTGGGTGCGCTCGGCCTCGCCCTTGGTCGCCATGGCCTTCTGGTAGGCGGCGTCGAAGTCGGCGTTCTTCCAAGCGGCCTCGTTCTGGGCGGAGTCGGAGACCATGGTCTTGCTGGCGAAGAAGACCACGGAGTCGTTGGTGCCCCAGTAGGTCGTGTACAGGTCGCCCTTGAGCCAGGTCTTCTCCCAGAAGGTGGCCGACTCCTGCTTGACGACCTCGACCTTCACCCCGGCCTCGCGGACCTGGGAGGCGAAGAGGGTGGCCGCTTCGGCGAGGCCCGGGATGTCCTCGGTGGTCAGCAGCCGGTACGTCCTGGACAGGTCGAAACCGGCCTCGTCCAGCAGGGACTTGGCCTTCGCCAGGTCCCGCGAGCGCTGCGGGAGGTCCTTCGCGTAGGCCGGGTCGCCGGTGCCGAGGACGTCGTTGGCGACCGTGCCGTAGCCGGAGAGCACCTGCTTGACCATGGCCTCGCGGTCCACCGCCAGCCGTAGCGCCTCCCGGACCTTCGCGTCCGCGAACGGTCCGTCGGCCGTACGCATGACGATCGGCATCGCCATGTCGTTGGGTCGCCGCACGATCTGGATGTCCTCGCGCTTCTCGGCCGTACGGGCCGCCACCGCACCGACGTTGGAGGCCACGTCGATCTGTCCGGCGAGCAGGGCGTTGGCCATCGCCTGCGGGCTCTCGAAGATCTTGACCTCGACGGCGTCGAGGAGGACGTCACCGCCGTACCAGTCCTCGTTGCGCACCAGGCGGGCGTTGCCGGAGCGGAACCAGTCCAGCTTGAACGGGCCCGTGCCCGGCGCCTTCGCCAGCTCCTTGTCCGGCGTGTCCTTCTTCAGGACGAAGGTCGTCAGACGCAGGAGCAGGGGCAGTTCGGCGTTGGCGTAGTCGGAGACGAGAACGACGGTGTCCTCGCCCTCGGCCCTGATGTTGCCGGCCTTGATGCCCGGCAGCCGGGAGGCGCCCGACGGGGTGCCGCGCAGCCGCTTGAGCGACCACGCCACGTCCTCGGCGGTGACCGGAGAACCGTCGTGGAACTTCGCTCCCTTGGCGAGAGTGAAGGTCCAGGTCTTCAAGTCCTCGGACGACTTCCAGGAAGCCGCCAGCCGGGGCGCGGTGTTGGGCTCGGCGCCCGGCACCGTGAGCGTGTCGTACACGAGCGAGATGATCAGGTAGTCGCTCTCGTTGGCCTGTGTGCCGTGCGGGTCGCGGGTGATGGCCGAGGCGCGGCCCAGGGCGCCGATCCGCAGGGTGCCGCCGCGCCGCGGCTTCTCGGTCCCCTTCGGTGACTTGGACGAGGTCTCGTCGCCGCCACAAGCGGTGAGGAGTGCGGACGCGGCCATGCCGCCGCCGGCCCACAGCACTTGGCGCCTGTTCAACTTCACTTCGACCTCGTTCCACTGGAGTGGGGCATGTTGCTTAGGTGTGCCTACCCTAAGAAGATCCTTTCTGCAACCCGCACGGCTCCGTCGTTACGTCGTGGCGGGGGCGTCAAGTGGGCGCACAGATGCACGAGTTGGCGCAGGTGAGGCAGATGGGGCCTGCCGGGGGCATCGAGCTCAGGTAAGGGTTGCCTTACCTAATTTCGCTTGGTATACGTTTCTGGCGCTGCTGCACACAGCCGATTCACAGACCGGCATCCATCGAGACCGCACCCCCCACCACCGCATCCGCACCCCGAACGGACGTCTCAGCCATGCCCACGGGAGCCACATCCCTGCGGCAGCTCGCGCCGCACGCCGTCGCCGAGCTGACCGAAGCAGCACAGAAGATCCTTGCCGATCACGGCAGTACGACCGCCAGGCCCGAGCCGGGACTGCTCCACGATGTCGCCCGTACGGCGGCAGGCCTTGGTGAAACGATTCGGCAGGCCTGTCGCCCCGTCGACACCGACGACGGCCTCTTCGTCCTGCGCGGCCTGCCCCTCGACGACGCCGGCATCGGGCCCACGCCCGCCGTTTGGGCGACCGCCGACGACCGCGCCGCCGTGTGGGACGTCACCCTGCTGCTGCTCGCCACCGTGATGGGCGAGCCCATCGCCTGGGAGGGCCAGCAGGGCGGCCGGTTCGTACACAACATCGTGCCCTCGGCCGGCCACGAGCAGGAGCAGACCGGAGCCAGCAGCACCGTCCTGCTCAGCCCGCACACCGAGGACGCCTTCCACCCCGGCCGCGCCCATCTGCTGATGCTCGGCTGCCTGCGCAACCACGACGCCGTCGCCACCACCGCGGCCAGCATCCGCAGGGTCCAACTGGCCGCCGACGACATCGAGTTGCTCTCCCGGCCCGTCCTGCCGATCCTCCCCGACGACGCCTACGCCGAGGCCCGGACCTTCGCGGGCCCGCCCCCGAAGGTCCCGGTCCTGTGGGACTCCGGGAACGGCCCCACCCTGCGCTACGACCCCGCCTACACCCCCCTCGACGACGCCCCGCCCGCCTACCGCGCCGCCTACGACCGGCTCACCGCCGAACTGGAGCGGGTCTCCGTCGCCGTCAGCCTGGAGCCCGGAGACGTCCTGGTCGTCGACAACGACCTGGTCGTGCATGGACGGGTGCCGTTCCGGGCCCGCTACGACGGCACCGACCGCTGGCTCAAGCGGGCCTCGGTCCGCGTCCCCGGCCGCCGCACCCGCCCGCCCGCCGAGGCGGACGAACACGGGTACGGCCAGAGCGTGCTCGTGGCCGACGTCCGACCCACCTCCGCGCGAAGGGAATCCCAGTGACCGACGACAAGACGCTGCGCATCCTCAGCACCAGCGACCTGGCCGGCATCGACATCTCCCTCACCGATGTCGTCGACGTGGTGGAGCAGGCGTACCGCACCCTGGCCGACGGCAAGTCCGCCAACCCCCGCAAGCTCACCGTCAAGCCGGAGGACGGCCACTCCGTCTCCTACGCCATGCTCGGCCGCGACGGCGTCCGAGGCGTCGTCGCGGTGAAGACCTCGTACAAGCACGGCCTGGACAAGTCCCGTGACCAGCAGCACTACTACACGACCCTGAGCCTCTACGACGACACCACCGGCCTGCCCGTCGCGATGATGGACTGCGGCCGCATCGGCTCCCTGCGCACCCCGGCTGTCTCCGCGCTGCTCGCCCGCGCATGCGCGGCCCCCGGCAGCCGCAGCGCCCTCGTCATCGGCACCGGCACACAGGGCCGCCTGGCCCTGCCGTTCCTGCTCACCACCCTGCCCGAGCTGGACCGCCTGATGGTCTACGGCACCCACCCCGACGGTCTCGCCGCGGTGCGCGAGCGCCTCCACCACCACTTCCCCGAGCGGGAGTTGGAGGTCGTGGAGGATGTGCGTGCCGCCGCGGCCGAGGCCGACGTGGTGATCGCCACCGCCGGGCAGCACACCCCGGCCCACGTGGAGTCGGACGACCTGAAGCCGGGTGCCGTGTCGATCCTCGTCGGCCACGGCATCGCCCCCTCCACCCTGCAGCGTGCGGACCGGGTCATCGCCACCAGCGAGGCCCAGATGGTGGTCACCGGCACCGACATGGCCGACGCCGACGGCCGATTCCCGGCCGTGGACGCCGAGTTCCCCGAGGTGCTCGCGGGCCGGGCCCGCGGCCGGCTCGCGGCCGAGGAACGGATCTTCGCCTACAACAGCGGTCTTGTCGTCACCGACATCGCCCTCGGCCACCGCTTCGCCCAACTGGCCATCGAACAGGGCCTGGGCACGCAGGTGCGGCTGTGGCAGTGACCGACGCGGCACCGCCGCTGCCCGCCCACCCCGACCCGCAGCTCGCCGCCGTACTCACCGGCGGGCTCCCGCACCAACTCTCGTACGCGCTCGGCGGACCGTTCCACCTGCTGCTGCCCGAGCGCTTCGACGCCAACACCGCCGCTTTCCGGACGGTGCTCGACGAGGCCGGTGTCGAGGGGCGGGTGTACTACGCGAAGAAGGCCAACAAGGCTGCCGCCTGGATCGAACGCTGCGCCGTGACCGGCACCGGCGTCGACGTGGCGAGCCTCGGCGAGCTGCGCGACGCGCTCGGGCACGGGGTGCGCGGCGAGCACGTCGTGGTCACCGGTCCCGCCAAGGCCGACCGGCTGCTGCGCGTCGCCGTGCTCCAGGGCAGCCTGATCGCCGTGGACGCCCTCGACGAACTGGACCGCGTCATCGCGACCGCCCGGTCCGTCGCCCGCCCGGCCCGCGTCCTGCTCAGACGGCTGCCGCCCGCCCAGCCGCACAGCCGGTTCGGCCTGGACGAACGGGAGTCGAGCGCCGCCCTCGACCGCTGCCGGACGGCGGGCGACGCCCTCGTCATGGAGGGCTTCTCCTTCCACCTCTCCGGCTACGACCCCGTGCAGCGCGCCGAGTTCGCCGCCGACCTGGTCGAACTCTGCCTCAAGGCGAGGGCGGAAGGGCTGCGCGCGGACCGGATCAGCATCGGCGGCGGCTTCGCCGTCGACTACACCGACGCCGCGCACTGGGAGACCTACCTGCGCGAGCAGCGCCCCGAGCACTACCACGCCGGGAAGTCCTTCACCGCGGCGGACTTCTACCCGTACCACTCGCCCGTGGCGGGCCCCGACGCCCTGCGCGCCGTCCTCGCCGCGCACGGACTCGCCGGGCGGCTGCGCGAGGCCGGGGTGGCGCTGCTGCTGGAGCCCGGCCGGGCGCTGCTGGACCGGGCCGGCTGCACGGTCTTCCGCGTCCAGGGCGTCAAGGACCGCGGCGGCCACGGCATCGTCACCGTGGACGGCAGCAGCCTCAGCCTGTCCGAGCAGTGGTTCGCCAGCGAGTACCTGCCTGACCCCGTGCTCCTGCCCGCACCGGACCGGGCCCCGCAGGCGACCTCGGACGAGCCGTACGCCGCGTGCGTCGGCGGCGCCACCTGCCTGGAGTCCGACATGGTCACCTGGCGCAAGGTGCGCCTCGCGGCCCGGCCCGCACCCGGCGACCTGCTCGTCTACCCCAACACCGCCGGATACCAGATGGACTCCAACGAATCCCCCTTCCACGAACTCCCGCTCCCGCCCAAGGTCGTCCTCGACGCCGTCGGCTGCGGAGCGACCCGCTGGCGCCTGGACCGCTGACTCGAACCCCCTCTGAGGAGCCCCCGATGGACAAGGCGCTCACGCGTCCCGCCGTGGTCAGCCGGGTCACCGACCTCATCGGCCACACCCCGCTGCTGGAGCTGTGCCGCACGGCCACCGGCAGCCGACTGCTGCTGAAACTGGAGCAGTTCAACCCGACCGGCACCGCGAAGATCCGCATGGCCCGCCAGATGGTCGTCGACGCCGAGGAGCGCGGACTGCTGCGCCCCGGCGGCCGGATCGTCGAATCCACCTCCGGCAACACCGGCCTCGGCCTCGCCGTCGTCGCCGCCGAACGCGGCTACACCTTCACCGCGGTCGTCGACCACCACGCCGCCGTCGACAAGCTGCGCGGCATGAAGGCCCTCGGCGCCGAACTCGTCTACGTCGCCGACGAGGGCGACGAGGAACTCGCCACCGCGGCCCGCGAGGAGTACGCCGAGAAGCTCGCCGCCGAGGGCGACAACGCCTACTTCACCGAGCAGCACAACAACCGGGCCAACGGGGACGGTTACCGGCCCGTGGCGCACGAACTCCACGCCGCCCTGGACGGCCGTATCGACATACTGATCGGCGCCGTCGGCACCGGCGGCGGACTCTTCGGCACCGGCGGGGAGCTGCGCAGGTCCGTGCCCGGGGTGCGGATCGTCGGCGTCGAGCCGAAGGGGTCGATCGCCTTCGGCCCGCCCGCCCACGACTACTACCAGTCCGGCACCGGCACCCCCGAGGGCGCCACCATCGGCGCGATGGTCGACTACGACCTCCTCGACGAGGGCGTCAAGGTCGGCGACGTCGAGGCCTTCGCCACCGCACGGGTGCTGGCCCGCCGGGTCGGTCTGCTCATCGGCGGCTCCGCGGGCGGGGTCGTGCACGCGGCGCTGACCCGCATGACCTCGCTGGCCCCGGGCACGACTATGGTCGCCCTGGTCAATGACGGCGGGGAGAAGTACATGGACACCGTCTTCAACGACGACTGGATGAACGCCCGATCGCTCATCGACCCCGACATCGAACGCGAGGTCGAGGAGCTGCTGACGAAACTCCGCGAGAACTGAGCCCGATGCCGACACCGTTCACGACCCTGCTGCGCGACAGCCGCGCCCTGGCCGTCCTGGCCGTCCCGCTCGCCCTGACCCAGCTCGCCCAGGTCGCGCTCACCACCACCGACACGGTGATGATGGGCCTGATGGGCACCGAGGCCCTGGCGGGCGGCGGCCTCGCGCTGGTCATCTTCAACCAGCTGCGCACCATGGGCGTCGGCATGGTCACCGCCGTGGGCAACCAGGTCTCCGCCGCTTCCGCGCGCGACGAGGAGACCGAACTCACCGACGAGGCACGGGAGGAGGTGCGCGAGGTCGTCCGCGGCGCGCTCGCGCTGGCCACCCTCTCCGGGGCGGTGGGCGCGCTGGCGATCCTGCTGATCGGGCGGGCCGTCGCGTACCTGGGTCAGGACCCGGACGTCGTGGACACGGCCTGGCCGGTCCTGCTCGCCCTCGCGCCGGGCCTGATCCCCTGCCTCTGGTTCCAGGCCGTCCGCCAGTTCACCGTCGGCATGCGCCGCCCGCAGGCGCTGCTGCGCATCACCATCGCGTCGGTCGCTGTGAACGCCGGGCTCAACTGGGTCCTGGTGCACGGCACTTGGGTCCTGCCGGAGCTGGGCCTGCCCGGCATCGGCGTCGCGACCAGCCTGGTGTACGTGCTGACCTGCGTGGCGCTGTACGCCTCCGCGCGCCGCGACCCCGAACTGGCGCCCCTGATGGACGTCCGCATCTGGAAGACCCGCCCGGCCACCCTGCGCAGGCTGACCGGCCTGGGCCTGCCGATCGCGGCCACCTACGGCTCGGAGGCGGGCTTCTTCTCCGTCGTGGCCCTGCTGATCGGCACCTTCGGCAGCGCGGCCCTGGCCGCCCACACCGCCGTCAACCAGCTGATCTACATCGTCTTCCAGATCGCCGTCGGCCTGTCCCACGCGGCGTCCATCAACGTCAGCCGTGAACTCGCCCTGGGCCGCGTGGAGTCGGCCCAGCGCATCAAGAACACCGCGCTCGCCTGCGCGGCGGCGGTCATGGCCGTGGTGGGCGTGATCTACCTGTTCCTCCCCGGGCTGGTCCTGCGCCCGTTCCTCGACGACCGCAGCGCGACGGACATCGCCACGAACCTCCTCCTCGTCGCGGCGGTCCTCCAGTTCTTCGACTGCGCCCAGAACATCGGCGTGGGCCTCCTGCGCGGCCTCGACGACACGAAGGGCGGCTTCCGCGTCACCCTGGTCGGCTACTGGCTGATCGGCCTGCCCGCGGCGTGGCTGCTGGGCGAGGCGGCCGGGCTGGACTCGGTGGGCGTGTGGCTGGGCCTGCTGACCGGCCTGGCGGCGACCGCTGTACTGCTACTGCGGCGGTACAACCGGGGGTTGGCCCTGCGGGGGGTGGGGGAGCCGGCGGCTGCTGTGTGAGGCGGAGCGACGCGAACCGGCCTCGCCACCTCTTGGCCCACCGGGACGGGGTCGGACCGGGGGCGGGGGTGGTGCGGGTCCGGCCTCGCCACTCCTTGGCCTACCGGGACGGGGTTGGATCGGGGGGCGACGGGGCGGGGGCGGTGCGGGTCCGGCCTCGTCACCTCTTGGCCCACCGAGACGGGTGGTGGGTGGGCAAAGGCCGGGGGTCTGGGGGCGGAGCCCCCAGGCGGTCACCGGAACCCCGGTCCCCGTCTCCGTAGCCAGCCGCCCCGTGCTGCGGCCCGCCGCGTCCTCACTCGGCGCTGTCGCTGAGCCCGAGGCGCAGGTGCTCCACGTGGTAGACGGCCTGGTCGAGGAGCTCGGCGACATGGTGGTCGTGCAGCGCGTACACCACGGAACGGCCGCGCCGTTCGCCGACCACCAGACCCAGGTTGCGCAGCAGCCGCAGCTGGTGCGAGCAGGCGGACTGCTCCATGCCCACCTCGGCCGCCAACTCCGTCGCGGGCAGCGGACCTTCGCGCAGCCGGGCGAGGATCAGCAGACGGGAGGGGGTGGACAGGGCCTGGAGGGTGGTGGCCACCTTCGCGACGTTGTCCGGGTCCAGACGTACGCGCTCACTGTCGGTGGTGGTGACGGCTCCATGACCCATGAGGGGTATCTTACCCACCGCACATGAACAGATGAATGAGTCTTCATGTGTTCCTGTATGGTGGGCCGGGTGTCCACGACCCTCGCACCCACCCCTGCCCCCACGGCCCCTCCGGCGACACCCCGCCGCCGCACCCGGATCCTCGCCCTGCCCGAGGCCCGCTGGGCGCTCGCCGCGACCGTCGCCTTCCTGCTGGGCCTCGCCCTCGACCTCACCGGCGCGCCCGCCTGGACCTACGGCCCCCTGTACGCCGTCGCCTACGTCACCGGCGGCTGGGAGCCCGCCCTCGAAGGGCTGCGGGCGCTGCGCGAGAAGACCCTCGACGTCGACCTGCTGATGATCGTCGCGGCACTCGGGGCGGCCGCGATCGGACAGGTCCTCGACGGAGCCCTGCTCATCGTCATCTTCGCCACCTCCGGCGCCCTGGAGGCCCTGGCCACCGCCCGCACCGCCGACTCGGTACGCGGTCTGCTCGACCTGGCCCCGACCACCGCCACCCGCGTCACCGACGACGGCGACGGCGAGGAGACCGTCCCCACCGCCGACCTCACCGTCGGCGACACCCTGTTGATCCGCCCCGGCGAACGCGTCGGCGCCGACGGCCGCGTCCTGGACGGCACCAGCGAGGCCGACGAGGCCACCATCACCGGCGAGCCCCTCCCGGTCGTCAAGCGCCCCGGCGACGAGGTCTTCGCGGGCACCCTCAACGGCGCCGGCGCCCTCCGCGTCCGCGTCGAGCGCGACCCCGCCGACTCGGTGATCGCCCGTATCGTCACCCTGGTCGAGGAGGCCTCCCGCACCAAGGCGCCGACCCAGCTGTTCATCGAGCGGATCGAGCAGCGCTACGCGGTCGGCATGGTGCTCGCCACCCTCGCGGTCTTCGGCGTGCCGCTCCTGTTCGGCGAGAACCTCACCGATGCCCTGCTGCGCGCCATGACCTTCATGATCGTCGCCTCCCCGTGCGCGGTCGTCCTCGCCACCATGCCGCCGCTGCTGTCCGCCATCGCCAACGCCGGCCGGCACGGCGTCCTGGTCAAGTCGGCCGTCGCCATGGAACGCCTCGGCGAGATCGACACCACCGCCCTGGACAAGACCGGCACCCTCACCGAAGGCGCCCCCGAGGTGACCGACGTACGGCCGTTGCCGGACTCCGGCCTCGACGAGGACGCCCTGCTCGCGCTGGCCGCGGCCGCCGAGTACCCCAGCGAGCACCCGCTGGCCCGCGCCGTCGTCGCCGCCGCCCGCGCCCGGGGCCTCGCCCTCGCCCCCGCCGAGGACTTCACGGCCACCCCGGGCCGCGGTGTCGCCGCCACCGTCGCCGGGCACACCGTGACCGTCGGCCGCGCGGACGCCGACAGCGACGCCACCGCCGTAGAGGTGACCCGGGACGGCAGGCCCGTCGGCACCCTCGCCCTCACCGACCGCCTGCGCGCCGAGGCCCCCGCCACCACGGCCGCCCTCACCGCCCTGACCGGCACCGCCCCCGTCCTCCTCACCGGCGACCACGCGGGCGCCGCCGCCCGCGTCGCCGAGGCCACCGGCCTCACCGACGTACGCTCCGGACTGCTGCCCGAGGGCAAGGTCGACGCCGTGCACGGCCTCCAGGACAGTGGCCGCAAGGTGCTCTTCGTCGGCGACGGCGTCAACGACGCCCCCGCCCTCGCCGCCGCCCACTCCGGCATCGCCATGGGCCGCGCCGGATCCGACCTGGCCCTGGAGACGGCGGACGCGGTGATCGTGCGCGACGAGCTGACGACCGTACCGGCCGTCGTACGGCTCTCCCGGGCCGCCCGCCGCCTGGTCGTGCAGAACCTGGTCATCGCGGGCGTGTTCATCACCGGCCTGGTCCTGTGGGACCTCATCGGCCACCTCCCGCTCCCGCTCGGCGTCGCCGGACACGAGGGCTCGACCGTGCTGGTCGGCCTCAACGGACTGCGGCTCCTGCGTGAATCGGCATGGTCCCAGGACCGCTGAGGTTGATGTCGGATTCTCGCCAGCCCCGGCCGTGCGCATGGGCGAGGCTGGACGCATGCAGAAGGGGATGCACACCGACACCGAGACGTGCGTACGGGCCGTCCAGGCCAAGGACGCGCGGTTCGACGGCTGGTTCTACACGGCCGTCCTGACCACCGGGATCTACTGCCGGCCCAGCTGCCCCGTGGTCGCGCCCAAGCCGGAGAACATGGTGTTCCACCCGAGCGCGGCCGCCTGCCAGCAGGCCGGCTTCCGGGCCTGCAAGCGGTGCCGCCCGGACGCCAGCCCCGGCTCCCCGGAGTGGAACCTGCGCGCCGACCTCGTGGCCCGCGCCATGCGGCTGATCGCCGACGGCGTCGTGGACCGCGAGGGCGTGCCCGGCCTCGCCGCCCGCCTCGGCTACAGCACCCGCCAGGTCGAACGCCAGCTCCTCGCCGAGCTGGGCGCGGGCCCGCTCGCCCTGGCCCGCGCCCAACGGGCCCAGACCGCCCGGCTGTTGATCGAGACGACCGCACTGCCCATGGCGGAGATCGCCTTCGCCGCCGGCTTCTCCTCCATCCGCACCTTCAACGACACCGTGCGCGAGGTCTTCGCCCTCGCCCCGAGCGAGCTGCGCGCCCGCGCACCCCGACCGGGCCGGACCCCCGGAGCACTCGCCCTGCGCCTGCCGTTCCGCGCCCCCCTCAATCCCGACAACCTCTTCGGCCACCTCGCGGCCACCGCCGTACCGGGCGTGGAGGAGTGGCGGGACGGCGCCTACCGCCGCACCCTGCGCCTGCCGTACGGCCACGGCATCGTGGCCCTGGCCCCGCGGCCCGACCACATCGCCTGCCGCCTCACCCTCAGTGACCTGCGCGATCTGCCCGTCGCCATCAGCCGCTGCCGCCGCATGCTCGACCTGGACGCCGACCCGGTCGCGATCGACGACCGGCTGCGCACGGATCCGCTGCTCGCGCCCCTGGTCGACAAGGCCCCGGGCCGGCGCGTCCCGCGCACGGTCGACGAGGCCGAGTTCGCCGTACGGGCCGTGCTCGGCCAGCAGGTCTCCACGGCGGCCGCCCGCACCCACGCGGCCCGCCTGGTCACCGCGCACGGCGAGCCGGTCGACGACCCCGAGGGAGGCCTCACCCACCTGTTCCCGTCCCCCGCGGCGCTGGCGGCGGTGGACCCCGAGTCCCTGGCGATGCCCCGCACCCGCCGCACGACGTTCACCACGCTGGTGAGTCAACTCGCGGACGGCTCACTCCACTTGGGAGTGGAAAGCGACTGGCAGGAGGCGCGCGCCCGCCTCCTCGCCCTGCCCGGCTTCGGGCCCTGGACGGTCGACGTCATCGCGATGCGCGCCCTCGGCGACCCCGACGCGTTCCTGCCGACCGACCTCGGAATCCGGCGCGCGGCGGGCGAGTTGGGCCTGCCCTCCACCCCCGCCGCCCTCACCGCACGCGCCGCCGCCTGGCGCCCCTGGCGGGCCTACGCGGTCCAGTACCTGTGGGCGACCGACAACCACCCGATCAACTTCCTTCCCGTGTAAGGAGATCCCGTGCGACAGCACACCGTGACCGACAGCCCGTACGGCCCCCTCACCCTGGTCGCCGAGGACGGCGTCCTGTGCGGCCTGTACATGACCGACCAGCGCCACCGGCCCGCGACGGAGACCTTCGGCGAGCGCGACGACAGCGTGTTCGGCCCCGCCCTCGACGAGCTGAAGGCCTACTTCGCGGGCGAGCTGAAGGAGTTCACCCTCGAACTGCACCTCAACGGAACCCCGTTCCAGCGCCGCGTCTGGCACCACCTCCGCACCATCCCCTACGGCGAGACCCGCACCTACGGCCAACTGGCCGACGCCCTCGGCAACCCCAAGGCCTCCCGCGCCGTCGGACTCGCCAACGGCAGGAACCCCGTCGGCATCATCGTCCCCTGCCACCGCGTCGTCGGCGCGAACGGCAGCCTCACCGGCTACGGCGGCGGCCTGGACCGCAAGCGACGGCTGCTGGACTTCGAGAGCGGCGGTCTACTCGCCTAGGGAGCCCAGCAGTTCGGGCAGCGCCGTCCCGATCGGCTCCCGGATCACCTCGTCCGCGAGCTCGTCGTACGGCGTCGGCTCGGCGTTGACGATGATCAGCCGGGCGCCGTGGTCGGCGGCGACGCCGGCCAGGCCGGCCGCGGGCTGGACCTGGAGGCTGCTGCCGACGGCGATGAACACCTGGCAGGCCTTGGTGATCGAGACGGCCTCGCCGAGGACGACGGGGTCCAGGCGCTCGCCGAACATGACGGTCGCCGACTTCAGGATCCCGCCGCAGGCGAGACACGGCGGATCCTCCTCGCCCGCGTCGAGCCGGGCGAGGGCGTCCGCCATGGGCCCGCGCACACGGCACTTCGTGCACACGACCTGGTGCACCGTGCCGTGCAGCTCCAGCACCTTGCGGGCCGGCATCCCGGCCAGCTGGTGCAGCCCGTCCACGTTCTGAGTGATCACCCGGACCGGCACCCCGGACCGCTCCAGCTCCGCCACGGCACGGTGCGCGGCGTTCGGCTCGGCCTTCAGCGCCCGGTTCTCCCGGCGCATCCGCCACGAGCGGCGCCGGATCTCGGGATCGCCCATGTAGTACTCGTACGTCACCAGCTTCTCGGCCTCCGGGTCGCGCCGCCACAGGCCGTTGGGGCCGCGGTAGTCGGGGATTCCGGAGTCCGTGCTGATACCGGCGCCGCTGAGCAGGGCGACGAGGGGCTTGGTCATGTCACCGAGGGTAAGCGGGGCCCCGGCAGGTGGGGAACTGATATTCGGGGCCACGGGGCGGCGGCCGGTGCTACCGTCCCGCACATGGCCAAGGTCACCGTCTCCCTCGATGCCGAACTCGTCGTCGAGGTCATGGTCCTCGCGGGCGTGGGCAGCCCGCAGGACGCCGTCGAACTCGTCGTCCGCGACTACATCGCGCGCGGGCACCGCACCGAGGCCCGCCTCGCCTCACGCGAGGAGGCGCTGCGCGAGGTGGACGTCAAGCCCAGGACCGACGAGGGCTGAACGTCCGCCGGGACCGCGGTCAGCCCACCCGGCGGCCGTTCTCCAGCTCCACCGCGCCGGTGCCGTCCGCGAGGACGTCCAGCGCGGCCAGCACCCGGTGCCCCAGGGCGCCCGGCAGATGCGCGGTCAGCTCCTCGCGCGGGACCAGGCGCCAGGACAGCAACTCCTCCTCCTGGAGCCGGATCGCCTTGAAGTCGTCCTCGCCCAGGACACCGCCGTCGTAGACGTACGCCACCACCGGCGGCCGTGCCGTGCCCTGCACCCAGTCCACCGCGAGCAGCCGGCCCGGCTCGATGTCGAGCCCGATCTCCTCGGCCGTCTCACGCCGAGCGCCGTGGCGCGGGGTCTCGCCGTCGTCGGACTCGACCGTGCCGCCCGGCAGCGCCCAGCCCTCGCGATAGTTGGGCTCGACGAGCAGCACCCGGCCCTCGGCGTCCCGGAACAGGGTGGCGGCACCGGCGAGGACGCGTGGCAGGCTCGCGATGTACGTGGCGTAGTCCTGAGTGGTCATCCAGGCAGGGTAACGAGCCCCGGTGCGGTCGTGGTCACGCGCTGTCGACCAGCCGTACGGTCCGCTCGGCCAGCTCGCTGATCCGCACCCCGTCGAACCCGAACACCGCGCTGCGCACCGTGTCCTCCAACGGGTCCTTCCACTGCGCCGGAATCGCCTCCGCCCCGGTGAGCACCCCGGCCACCGACCCCGCGGTGGCCCCGTTGGAGTCGGTGTCCAGGCCGCCGCGGACGGTCAGCGTGATGGTGCGGGTGAAGTCGCCGTCGCCGTACAGCAGCCCGGCGGTGAGTACGGCGGCGTTGGGGACGGTATGGATCCAGCCGAGGCCCGCCGTCTCCCCGGCCACCGTGCTGAGGGTGTCCTCCCACGTCATCCGGGCGCCGTGCAGCGAGACGACCCGGCGGACGGTGCGGGCCAGCCGGCTGCTCGGCGGGATCACCGTCAGCGCCTGGTCCACGGCGTGCCGCACTCCGGCGGCCGTGAACGCCGCCGAGATCAGCGCCGCCGCCCACATCGCGCCGTACACGCCGTTGCCGGAATGGGACAGCACCGCGTCCCGGCGGGCGAGGGCGGCGGCGCGGCGCGGGGCGCCCGGACAGGTCCAGCCGTAGATGTCGGCCCGGATCAGCGCCCCGATCCACTCCTGGTACGGGTTGTCGTAGGTGGCGGTCAGCGGCGGCTTGAGGCCGTTGGCGAGATTGCGGTACGCGGCCCGCTCGGCGGTGAAGGTCTGCAGGTACGGCAGCCGCAGCAGCCACCGGTCGCCCACCTGCTCGGTGCTGAAGGCGAAGCCGTGGGCCTCCAGCAGGTCCAGGCCGAGGATCGCGTAGTCGACGTCGTCGTCGCGGCAGCTGCCGTGGATCCGGCCGCGCACGCAACTACGCCACTCCGGGCGCAGCTCGAAGCCGTCGGCCTCGTCGGTGGGCTCGGGCAGGTAGTCGGTGAGGGGCAGGGCGGCGGCCTGCCGCAGATAGCGGTCGATGCGGTCCCGTGTCCACAGGTCGCCCTGCTCGACCGGTTTGCCCAGCATGTTGCCGGCGATCCGGCCCAGCCAGCCCCCGAGAACGCGGTCGGCGAGCTCCGGCGAGGTGCCGACAGGGGTCATAGCACCGGTGTACCCGATTCCGCGCCCCCGCGCAGGGGGTCCGTGGGGGACGGTCCAGGGGCTGGTCGGGGCATGACGGCGGGGGCGCCTTGAGGTTAGGGTCGCAGCGGCGCGACTGGCCTTGACATGTGCGAGGCCCGGAGAGCAAGGGGAACACAGGTGACACAGCGCGTGCTCATCGCCGCGGACAAGTTCAAGGGGTCGCTGACGGCCGTACAGGTCGCCGAGCGCGTGACGGCCGGGCTGCGGCGGATCGTGCCCGACCTCGACGTCGAGGCCCTGCCCGTCGCCGACGGCGGCGACGGGACCGTGGACGCCGCGGTGGCGGCCGGGTTCGAGCGGCGCGAGGTACGGGTCGCCGGGCCGCTGGGCGACGAGGTGACGGCGGCGTTCGCGCTGCGCGGGGACACGGCCGTCGTGGAGATGGCGGAGGCCAGCGGGCTGCAGCGGCTCCCGGCGGGGGTCTTCGCGCCCCTCACGGCCTCGACATACGGCTCCGGGGAGGTGCTGCGGGCCGCGCTCGACGCGGGCGCGCGGACGATCGTCTTCGGAGTCGGGGGCAGCGCGACGACGGACGGCGGGGCGGGGATGCTCGCCGCGCTGGGCGCGCGCTTCCTCGACGCGGCGGGCGAGCCGGTGGCGCCGGGCGGCGGAGGGCTGGCCGAGCTGGCCTCGGCGGACCTGTCGGGACTCGACCCGCGGCTCGCCTCCGTCGAGCTGGTGCTCGCGAGCGACGTCGACAACCCGCTGACCGGACCGAAGGGCGCGCCCGCCGTCTACGGCCCGCAGAAGGGGGCCTCGCCGGAGGACGTGGCGACGCTCGACGCCGCGCTGGCGCACTACGCGAAGGTGCTGGAGCGGACGGTCGGGGCTCGGGCCGCGGAGTACGCGGCCTCGCCGGGCGCGGGGGCGGCGGGGGGCATCGGCTACGGCGCGCTGCTCCTCGGTGCGCGATTCCGGCCCGGTATCGAGGTCATGCTCGACGTGCTCGGCTTCGCGCCGGCGCTTGAGCGGGCGGACCTGGTGATCACGGGGGAGGGGTCGCTGGACGAGCAGACGCTCCACGGCAAGGCCCCGGCCGGGGTCGCGGCGGCGGCCCGTGCGGCGGACAAGGAGGTCGTGGCGGTGTGCGGGCGGCTGGCGCTGCCGCCGGAGGCGCTGGGGCGTGCCGGTATCCGACGCGCGTACGCCCTCACCGACCTCGAGCCCGACGTCGCCAAGTGCATCGCGGACGCCGGGCCCATCCTGGAACGCCTGGCCGCCCGCATCGCGGAGAACTTCCTGCGCTGACCGGGGGCGAGGAACCGCGAAGGCCCCGGAACCGTTGCCGGATCCGGGGCCCCCGTCGAGTACGACCGCTACGGCAGCTGCGCCGCCCGCGCCTCACGGCGGTTGTCACGGAAGTTGTTCACCCGGCGAGCCGTGGCGAACAGCGGGATCACCGCCCCCATGACGAGCTGCAGCGCACAGCCGGTCTGCAGCAGCAGCTGACCGCTCGGCGCATCGAACGCCCACGCCGTCAGCAGCCCCATGGACAGCACGATCCACGACAGCATCGCGACCGCGAGCCGCCCCCGCGGCTTCGGGTACTCGACCCGGCTCACCATCAGCCACGCCGTCCCCAGCAGCGCCAGCAGCGTCGCCACGAACGGCAGCTCCAGCAGCACGATGGAGACCACCGTCAGCGCCCCGAACGGCGACGGCATGCCCTGGAAGGTGCCGTCCTTCACGGTGACGCAGGAGAATCTCGCGAGCCGCAGCACCACCGCCAGCAGCACCACGATCGCCCCGACCGCCGCCACTCTCTGATGCGCGTCGTCCGCGACCATGCCGTAGACGAGGACGAAGTACGCCGGCGCCAGACCGAAGCTGATCAGGTCGGAGAGGTTGTCCAGCTCCGCGCCCATCGGCGACGAGCGCAGCTTGCGCGCCACCAGGCCGTCGAAGAGGTCGAAGACCGCCGCGCACAGCATCAGGATCACGGCGGTCGCCGCGCTGTGGCGGGCCATGCCCGTCTCCTGGCTGCCGGTGAGGTGCGGGATCAGAATCCCCGTGGTGGTGAAGTACACCGCCATGAAGCCGCACGTGGCGTTGCCCAGGGTGAGGGTGTCCGCTATTGAGAGGCGGAGGGAGAGGGGCATCTCCTCCTCGTCGTCCGCCTCGTCCGCCTCGGGAACCCAGCCCGCCTGCGTCTCCGGATCAATCACGGTCAATGCGAGTCACCCCAGCCACGGTCTTCTGCCCGACCTCGACCGCGACCTCCACGCCCTCGGGCAGGTAGATGTCGACGCGCGAGCCGAAGCGGATCAGACCGATGCGGTCGCCCTGCTCGACCTTCGTCCCCTGCGGGATGTAGGGCACGATGCGGCGGGCCACCGCGCCGGCGATCTGGATCATTTCGATGTCGCCGAGTTCGGTGTCGAAATGCCAGACTACGCGCTCGTTGTTCTCGCTCTCCTTGTTGAACGCCGGAACGAACCCGCCCGGGATGTGCTCGACCGACGTCACCGTGCCGGAGAGGGGCGCGCGGTTGACGTGGACGTTGAGCGGGCTCATGAAGATCGCGACGCGGGTGCGGCCGTCCTTCCACGGCATGATGCTCTGCACCACTCCGTCGGCGGGCGAGATGACCCGGCCCTGGGCGATCTCGCGCTCGGGGTCGCGGAAGAACCACAGCATGCCCGCCGCGAGGGCGGTGGCGGGCACGGCCACGGCCTTGGCGGCGCCGGAGCGGCGCGCACGGGCGAGGCTGAGGGCTGCGGTGGCGACGGTCGGGAGAAGCCACGGCGATGCTCCGCGCGCGAGGCGTACGCCGGCCCGGCTGTCGCGAGGTGCAGAGGTTTGGCTGTGGGGCATGGATGACCTTCGTAGCGGATGATGCCGCGCGGTAACGGGGGACGGCGGCTTTCCCGGGATCGTACCGGTCGCGGGCCACAACTGGGCAAGCCAGGAAGCCGAGTCGGCGGCTGAAGAGTGTTGACGGGGTGTGATCTTCTTCTCGAAGAAAACACCCCGAACCCGGACATCTAGCCCTGGAATCGATACTCTTCGAGCAGCCTGCGCCCGATGATCATTTTCTGGATCTCGGCGGTACCTTCACCGATCAGCAGCATCGGAGCCTCACGGTAGAGGCGCTCGATCTCGTACTCCTTGGAGAAGCCGTAGCCGCCGTGGATCCGGAAGGCATCCTCCACGACCTCCTTGCAGTACTCGGAGGCGAGGTACTTCGCCATCCCAGCCTCAAGGTCGTTTCGTTCTCCGGAGTCCTTTTTGCGTGCCGCGTTCACCATCATCGCATGGGCGGCCTCGACCTTGGTAGCCATCTCGGCGAGCTTGAACTGGATCGCCTGGTGCTGAGCGATCGGCTTCCCGAAAGTGTGACGTTGCTGGGCGTACTGGACGCCCAGTTCGAAAGCACGCTGAGCGACACCGCAGCCACGCGCCGCGACATTGACGCGGCCGACCTCGACGCCGTCCATCATTTGGTAAAAACCTCGGCCGGTGACCCCGCCGAGCACCCGATCGGCCGGAACGCGCAGGCCGTCCATGATGAGTTCGGTCGTGTCGACGCCCTTGTAACCCATCTTGTCGATCTTGCCCGGAATGGTCAGACCCGGGCGCACCTCGCCGAAGCCCGGCTCCTTCTCCACGAGGAAGGTCGTCATCGACTTGTGCGGCGCCGTGCCCTCGGGGTGTCCTTCGTCACTTCGGACCAGAACGGCCACCAGGGACGACGTTCCGCCGTTCGTCAGCCACATCTTCTGGCCGTTGAGGACGTACTCGTCGCCGTCCTTGACCGCCTTGGACGTGATGGCCGACACATCGGAGCCCAGGCCCGGCTCCGACATCGAGAAGGCGCCGCGGATGTCGCCGGCCGCCATGCGCGGCAGGAAGTGGTCCTTCTGCTCCTGCGTGCCGTGCTGCTTGAGCATGTACGCCACGATGAAGTGGGTGTTGATGATGCCGGACACCGACATCCAGCCGCGGGCGATCTCCTCGACGCACAGCGCGTACGTCAGGAGCGACTCGCCCAGACCGCCGTACTCCTCCGGGATCATCAGGCCGAACAGGCCCAACTCCTTGAGGCCGTCGACGATCTGCTGCGGGTACTCGTCGCGGTGCTCCAGCTCGGTCGCGACCGGGATGATCTCCTTGTCCACGAAGTCGCGGACGGTGGCCAGGATCTCCTGCTGGACGTCGGTCAGACCGGCGGTCTGGGCGAGTCGCGCCATGGCTACTTCTCCTGCTCCTTGAGCTCGGGGCGGCCCGGCTGCTCGCCGCCGCGCTCCTTGATGTACGTCTCGGTCGGCACCATCACCTTGCGGCGGAACACACAGACCAGCGTGCCGTCCTGCTTGTAGCCCTTGGTCTCGACGTAGACGATGCCGCGGTCGTTCTTCGACTTCGACGGCGTCTTGTCGAGGACCGTCGTCTCGCCGTAGATCGTGTCGCCGTGGAAGGTCGGCGCCACGTGCCGCAGCGACTCGATCTCCAGGTTGGCGATCGCCTTGCCCGACACGTCCGGCACGGACATGCCCAGCAGCAGCGAGTAGATGTAGTTCCCCACGACGACGTTCTTGCCGAAGTCGGTCGTGTTCTCCGCATAGTTGACGTCCATGTGGAGCGGGTGGTGGTTCATGGTGAGGAGACAGAAGAGGTGGTCGTCGTACTCCGTGACCGTCTTCCCGGGCCAGTGCTTGTAGACCGCCCCGACCTCGAACTCCTCGTAGGTGCGCCCGAACTGCATGGCCCTACGCCTCCGGAATCTCGAACTTGCTGGTGCGCTGCATGCCGGCGGCCCGGCCCTTGCCGGAGATGACCAGCGCCATCTTGCGGCTGGCCTCGTCGATCATCTCGTCGCCGAGCATCGCCGAGCCCTTCTTTCCGCCCGCCTCGGACGTGTAGTAGTCGTACGCGTCCAGGATCAGCTCGGCGTGGTCGAAGTCCTCCTGCGAGGGCGAGAAGATCTCGTTGGACGCCTCGACCTGGCCCGGGTGCAGCACCCACTTGCCGTCGAAGCCGAGCGCGGCGGCGCGCTGGGCGACCTCGCGGTAGCCGTCGATGTTGCGGATCTGCAGGTAGGGGCCGTCGATCGCCTGGAGGTTGTTGGCGCGGGCGGCCATCAGGATCTTCATCAGGATGTAGTGGTAGGCGTCCGCCGGGTAGCCGGGCGGCTGCTCGCCCACGACCAGCGACTTCATGTTGATCGACGCCATGAAGTCGGCCGGGCCGAAGATGATCGTCTCGACGCGCTGGGAGGCCGTCGCGATCTCGTTGACGTTGTTCAGACCCTGCGCGTTCTCGATCTGCGCCTCGATGCCGATCTTGCCGACCTCGAAGCCCATCGTCTTCTCGATCTGCGTGAGGAGGAGGTCGAGGGCGACGATCTGCTCGGCCGTCTGCACCTTCGGCAGCATGATGCAGTCGAGGTTCTGGCCCGCGCCCTCGACGACGGTCACGACATCGCGGTACGTCCACTCCGTCGTCCAGTCGTTGACGCGCACGACCCGCGTCTTGCCCGTCCAGTCGCCCTCGTTGAGGAACTTGACGATGGTGTGCCGCGCCTCGGGCTTGGCCAGCGGCGCGCACGCGTCCTCCAGGTCCAGGAAGACCTGGTCGGCGGGGAGGCCCTGGGCCTTCTCCAGGAAGCGCGGGTTCGAGCCCGGTACCGCCAGGCAGGAACGCCGGGGGCGAAGGCGGTTGACCGTGGTCATGCGGGGACCTCCAGGGGGTCGAGCTTGTTCGCTTTGCGGATCTCGTCGACGATGCGGCCGATGATTCCGGTGATGTCGAAGTCCTTCGGGGTGAAGACCGCGGCGACTCCGGCCGCCCTGAGCTGCTCGGCGTCACCATTCGGGATGATGCCACCGGCGATCACCGGGATATCTGTGGCACCGGCCACACGCAGCCGTTCCAGGACGTCCGGCACCAGCTGGGCGTGCGAGCCGGACAGGATGGACAGGCCGACCGCGTGCACGTCCTCGGCGAGGGCCGCGTCCACGATCTGCTCCGGGGTGAGCCGGATGCCCTGGTAGACCACCTCGAACCCGGCGTCACGCGCGCGTACGGCGATCTGCTCGGCACCGTTGGAGTGCCCGTCCAGGCCCGGCTTGCCGACCAGGAACCGCAGCTTGCCGACGCCCAGGTCACGGGCGGTCACGGCCACCCTGCGGCGGACGTCGGCCATCGCCGTGCCCTCCTCGGCGGTCACCGCGACGGGCGCGGAGGAGACACCGGTGGGGGCCCGGAACTCGCCGAAGACCTCGCGCAGGGCGCCCGCCCACTCGCCGGTCGTGACGCCGGCCCGGGCGCACTCCAGGGTGGCCTCCATGAGGTTCGCCGTGCCCTTGGCGGCCTCCTTCAGCTTCTCCAGTGCCTTGCACGGGCGTGGATGGTTGAACGGGGGCTGGTAGCGGGTGTCGCGCCAGTGCTGCAGCGCAGAGACGACCCGTGCCTCGACCGCCGGATCGACCGTCTGGATGGCGGTGTCGAGATCGGCCGTGAGCGGATTGGGCTCGGTCGTCTCGAAGATGTTGACGCCCACGATCTTCTCTTGACCGGACTCGATACGAGCGCGGCGCTCGGCGTGCGAGGAGACCAGCTGCGACTTGAGGTAGCCGGACTCGACGGCGGCCATCGCGCCGCCCATCTCCTGGATCCGCTCGATCTCCGCGAGGGACTCCTCGACGAGCTGGGAGACCTTCGCCTCGATCACCTTCGAGCCCTCGAAGATGTCCTCGTACTCCAGCAGGTCGCTCTCATGGGCGAGGACCTGCTGGATGCGCAGGGACCACTGCTGGTCCCAGGGCCGGGGCAGGCCCAGCGCCTCGTTCCAGGCCGGGAGCTGGACGGCACGCGCGCGTGCGTCCTTGGAGAGGGTGACGGCCAGCATCTCCAGCACGATCCGCTGGACGTTGTTCTCCGGCTGCGCCTCCGTCAGGCCCAGGGAGTTGACCTGGACGCCGTAGCGGAAGCGGCGCTGCTTGGGGTTCTCGATGCCGTACCGCTCGCGCGTGATCTGATCCCAGATCCGCCCGAACGCCCGCATCTTGCACATCTCCTCGATGAAGCGGACGCCCGCGTTCACGAAGAAGGAGATACGGGCCACGACGTCCCCGAACTTCTCGGCGGGGACCTGCCCGGAGTCGCGTACGGCATCGAGAACCGCGATCGCGGTGGACATCGCGTACGCGATCTCCTGGACCGGCGTGGCGCCCGCCTCCTGCAGGTGGTAGCTGCAGATGTTGATCGGGTTCCACTTCGGGATGTGGGAGACCGTGTACGCGATCATGTCCGTCGTCAGGCGGAGCGAGGGCCCCGGCGGGAAGACATGGGTCCCCCGCGACAGGTACTCCTTGACGATGTCGTTCTGGGTCGTGCCCTGGAGCTTGGTGATGTCCGCGCCCTGCTCCTCGGCGACGACCTGGTAGAGCGCCAGCAGCCACATGGCGGTGGCGTTGATCGTCATCGAGGTGTTCATCTGCTCCAGGGGGATGTCCTGGAACAGCCGGCGCATGTCACCGAGGTGCGCGACGGGCACGCCGACCCGGCCGACCTCGCCGCGGGCGAGGATGTGGTCGGAGTCGTAGCCGGTCTGCGTCGGCAGGTCGAACGCCACCGACAGGCCGGTCTGGCCCTTGGCGAGGTTGCGCCGGTACAGCTCGTTGGACGCCTCGGCCGTGGAGTGACCGGCGTACGTGCGCATCAGCCACGGCCGATCTTTCTGACGCTCTGTCATCTGTGGCTCTCAGACGTTCCGGAAGCGGTTGATGGCGTCGATGTGCTTGGCGCGCAGCTCCTCGTCGCGCACGCCCAGGCCCTCCTCGGGGGCGAGGCACAGGACGCCGACCTTGCCCTGGTGGAGGTTGCGGTGCACGTCGTAGGCGGCCTGGCCGGTCTCCTCCAGGGCGTAGACCTTCGACAGCGTCGGGTGGATCTTGCCCTTCGCGATGAGCCGGTTGGCCTCCCAGGCCTCGCGGTAGTTGGCGAAGTGCGAGCCGATGATCCGCTTCAGCGACATCCACAGGTAGCGGTTGTCGTACTCGTGCATGTAGCCCGAGGTCGAGGCGCAGGTGGTGATCGTGCCGCCCTTGCGGGTGACGAAGACGCTCGCGCCGAAGGTCTCGCGGCCGGGGTGCTCGAAGACGATGTCGATGTCCTCGCCGCCGGTCAGCTCGCGGATGCGCTTGCCGAAGCGCTTCCACTCCTTCGGGTCCTGGGTGTTCTCGTCCTTCCAGAACTTGTAGCCCTCGGCGTTGCGGTCGATGATCGCCTCGGCGCCCATGGACCGGCAGATGTCCGCCTTCTGCGGCGAGGACACGACACAGATCGGGTTGGCACCACCGGCCAGCGCGAACTGCGTGGCGTACGAGCCGAGTCCGCCGCTCGCGCCCCAGATCAGGACGTTGTCGCCCTGCTTCATGCCGGCGCCGTTGCGGGAGACCAGCTGCCGGTACGCGGTGGAGTTGACCAGACCCGGGGCGGCGGCCTCCTCCCAGCTCAGGTGGCCCGGCTTGGGCATCAGCTGGTTGGACTTGACCAGCGCGATCTCGGCGAGGCCGCCGAAGTTGGTCTCGAAGCCCCAGATGCGCTGCTCGGGGTCGAGCATGGTGTCGTTGTGGCCGTCGGAGGACTCCAGTTCCACCGACAGACAGTGCGCGACGACCTCGTCGCCGGGGTTCCAGGCGTTGACGCCCGGTCCGGTGCGCAGGACGACGCCCGCGAGGTCGGAGCCGATGATGTGGTACGGCAGGTCGTGCCGCTTGGCGAGCTCGCTGGTGCGGCCGTAGCGCTCCAGGAAGCCGAAGGTGGACAGCGGCTCGAAGATCGAGGTCCACACGGAGTTGTAGTTGACGGAGGAGGCCATGACGGCCACCAGGGCCTCGCCCGGGCCCAGTTCGGGCAGGGGCACCTCGTCCAGGTGGATGGACTTGCGGGGGTCCTTGTCGCGGGTGGTGAGGCCCGCGAACATCTCCGTCTCGTCCTTGTGCACGGTGATCGCACGGTAGGACTCGGGGAGCGGCAGGGCGGCGAAGTCGTCCGGCGTCGAGTCCGGCGACTGGATCGCGTCCAGGATGTCCTTCACGGTCACGGTTTTGCCTCCGGCGATGCGCGTCCTTGAGGGAGGGACGCTCGAGGGTTACGTCGGTGCTGCTGAGGGTGGATGGGTGCCGTCGGTTCGGCGGGTGGTGCTGTTCGGCAGCGCTTTGTGGCGCGGGAGGTTGCCTGTGACGCAGGCGTCCGGGCGCGCGGACCGAGAGGTCTGCGGGGACAGCCGGCGTACGAAAGGTCTCTGCACGCCGGCCGCCCGGACAACATCAACGTATGACACCGCGTGTCACCTGACAAGGCACTGAGTGCCAGAGATTGCTCTCAGATGAAATCTTTACGCAACAAATGAGCGATGATCGATCGAACGGGAGTGGAAAGGTGCCGGAAAACCTGCCCTGACATGCCAAAACGGCCACCCCGTGGGGTGGCCGTGGTCACAGGTGCGAAGACGCCTCAGCGGTCCTTGAGTGCCTCCTCGATGGTCCGCATCACCTCGTCGAGCGGGGCGTCCGTGCGGGCGACCGTCACCAGTACCTCGCCGTGCGCGGAGACCGTCGCGGCGGCCGGCTTCGGCGTGCTGGTGCGGCCCGCGCCTATCCCGGTGCCGAACGTCTTGCGCACGATGGCGAAGGCGTGGTCCAGCTGGGCCTCCACATCGCCCTGGCCGCCCGCTCGCAGCCAACGCCGCAGCACATGGTTGTGGGCGGTGACCACGGCGGACGCGGCGACCTCCGCCAGCAGCGGGTCGTCGTTGGCGTCGTCGTCGTGCGCGTGCTCGTCGAAGTGGCCGAGGAGATAGCGGGTGAAGAGGCGCTCGTAGCGGGCCACCGACGCGATCTCGGCCTCGCGGAGGGTGGGCACCTCGCGCGTGAGCTTGTAGCGGGCGACCGAGATCTCCGGGCGGGCCGCGTACATCCGCATGACTTCCTTGATGCCGCGGCACACCGTGTCGAGCGGGTGCTCGTGCGCGGGCGCGGCGTTGAGCACCGCCTCGGCGCGGATGAGGGTGTCGTCGTGGTCGGGGAAGATCGCCTCTTCCTTGGACCGGAAGTGGCGGAAGAAGGTGCGGCGCGCGACCCCGGCCGCGGCCGCGATCTCGTCGACGGTGGTCGCCTCGTACCCCTTGGTCGCGAACAGCTCCATCGCCGCGGCCGCCAGTTCTCGGCGCATCTTGAGTCGCTGCGCGGCCGCGCGACTGCCTGCGGCACTTTCCGGCGCGTCGGGCGTAGCTGGTGTACGTGAGGACTTGGCGGGCTGGGACATGACCCGAACGTACTGCATGTGCGCAGGTTGGCGCTCATGCCCGGGGTTCCCCCCGCCCGGTGCGGGCAGGGGGTCGCCGGGGCGGGCGAGCGGGGCAGAGGCGGCCGGGTCGAGCAGCCCGCCCCAGTCCTCGCCCGCTCCGAACCAGTCGCCCGGACGCTCAGCGGCGGGCATATTCGCGGAAGCCACGGCCCGTCTTGCGGCCGAGACAGCCCGCGGCCACCAAGTGCTCCAGGAGCGGGGCCGGCGCCAGGCCCGGGTCGCGGAACTCGCGGTGCAGCACCTTCTCGATGGCCAGCGAGACGTCCAGCCCGACGACGTCCAGGAGTTCGAACGGACCCATCGGGTAGCCGCCGCCCAGCTTCATCGCCGCGTCGATGTCGTCGAGGGACGCGTAGTGCTCCTGCACCATCTTGATCGCGTTGTTGAGGTACGGGAACAGCAGTGCATTGACGATGAAACCGGCGCGGTCTCCACAGTCGACGGCGTGCTTCTTGATCCGTCCACACACCTCGTGCACCGTTGAGTGGACGTCCTCGGCCGTCAACACCGTACGGACGACCTCGACCAGCTTCATCGCCGGCGCCGGGTTGAAGAAGTGCATGCCGATCACGTCCTGCGGACGCGAGGTGGCGCGGGCACAGGCGACGACGGGCAGCGAGGAGGTCGTGGTGGCCAGCACCGCGCCCGGCTTGCAGACCTTGTCCAGCGCCGCGAACAACTGCTGCTTGATCTCCAGGTCCTCGGCGACGGCCTCGACGGCCAGGTCGACCTCGGCGAAGGCGTCGTAGGAACCCGCCGGGGTGATGAGGTCCAGGGTCCGCGCGGCGGCCTCGGCGGTCATCCGGCCCTTGTCGACGGAGCGGGCGAGCGACTTGCCGATACGGGCCTTCGCCGTCTGCGCCTTCTCCTCGCTGCGGGCGGCCAGGACCACCTCGTAGCCGGCCTTGGCGAAGACCTCGGCGATGCCGGAGGCCATGGTGCCGGAGCCCGCCACACCGACGGAGCGGACCGGGCGGCCGGGGACCCCGGCACCGCCGGAGCCGGGCGTCAGGGCGTCCGGCACGACCGTCGCGCTGCCCGGGGCCTGGTAGGAGTAGAAGCCGCGCCCCGCCTTACGGCCCGTCAGGCCCGCCTCGCTGAGCTGCTTGAGGATCGGCGCCGGGGCGTGCAGCCGGTCGTGGGACTCGGCGTACATGGCCTCCAGGACCGTGCGCGCGGTGTCGATGCCGATCAGGTCGAGCAGCGCGAGCGGCCCCATGGGCAGCCCGCAGCCGAGCCGCATCGCCGCGTCGATGTCCTCGCGGGAGGCGTACTTGGCCTCGTACATCGCGGCGGCCTGGTTGAGGTAGCCGAACAGCAGCCCGTCGGCGACGAATCCGGGCCGGTCGCCGACCGCGACGGGCTCCTTGCCGAGATCGAGGGCGAGGTTGGTCACGGCGGTGACGGCCGCGGGCGCGGTCAGCACGGAGGAGACGACCTCGACCAGCTTCATCGCCGGGGCCGGGTTGAAGAAGTGCATCCCGAGCACCCGCTCGGGGCGGGCGGAGTCGGCCGCGAGCCGGGTGACGGAGAGCGCGTTGGTCCCGGTGGCCAGGATCGTCTCCGGCCGCACGATCCCGTCGAGGGCACGGAAGATCTGCTGCTTGGTCTCGTACGACTCCGGCGTCACCTCGATCACCAGGTCGGCGTCGGCCGCGGCGCGCAGGTCGGTGGAGGTGGTCACCCGGGCGAGCAGCTCGGCGCGCTGCTCCCCGGTCAGCCGGCCGCGCTCCACGGAGTGCGCGGTCGAGGTCTCCAGGGCGGCGACGGCCTGCGCGGCCGCGGCCTCGCTGATGTCGATGCCGACGACCGTGCGGCCGGCCTGGGCGAGGACTTCGGTGATGCCGGTGCCCATGGTGCCGAGGCCGACGACGGCGATCGTCTTGAGCGGGGACGGAGGGGTGTCGGACAGGGGAGCGGCCATCGCGGGACTCCAGGAATGAGGGTGACGACTGGGAATGCGCCCGGGTGCGCCGAAGGGCGCACCGGGTGCTGGAGAGATGCGGGTGTCTGCCGGGCTGCTTGCGCACACGCCCGGTGCCGTGGTCACGGGCGTGCACACGCCCGCGAACGGCGGATTTCCGACCGGCCCTGTCCCAAGCCGGGTCGTACTGCGGTACCTGACGTACCGAACCGACTGCGCCTGCGGCGGCTGCGTCACCAGGCCGCCGCAAGGAGTTCCGCGAGTGGGTAACTCGCTCGTATGAGCTTAACCGGTGGGTAACGAGCGCGCCAGCCCTCGTGTTTGTGATGTACGTCCCGGGACGCGGACAGTGGCGTCCCCCAAGGGGCCGCGGGGCCGCATCTGTCAGCGGCTGCGCCGCGACGGGGCGCGACCGGCCACGACGGGTCCGCAGGCGAACGACGGCCTATCACGGCACCCCCGCCGGAGCGCCTAGGCTGCGTGCCATGGACGAAGAGTTGCGGTCGCTCACGGAGCGCTTACGACGGGAATCCGGGGCGCCGACGGCGTACGAGCGCCTCGTGGGGACGCGGGACCTCGACGAACTGGCGGGCGTGCTGACCGAGCCGGGACAGCCGCTGTGGGCCCGCGAGCTGGCCGCGTTCCGGCTCGGCGTCGCCGGTGACCGGCGGGCCTTCGAATCACTGGTCCTGCTCCTGAACCACCGTGAGCCGCAGCGCTGCGCCTCCGCCGCCTACGCCCTCGCCCGGCTCGGCGACCCGCGCACCGCCCGCGCCGCCGCGGCCCTCGCCACCAACGAACTGCGCGTCGCCTACGCCCTGCACCCGGTCCGGCTGCTGGTGGAACTGCGGGCGCCCGAGGCCGTCCCCGCCCTGATCACCACCCTGGAACGGCGGCTGCGCCCGCACGACCCCTACCGCCGGGTGGCCCTCGCCTGCGTCGAGGGCCTCGGCACCCTCGGCGACGAGCGCGCCCGGACCGTCCTGAACGAGGCCCTCGCGCACCCGGCGCTCGCCGAGGCCGCGGTGCACGCGCTGGCGCGCATCCCGGCGCAGCGGTGACGGGTCAGGCCGTCAGTGCCCTGGCGTAGCGCACCTCCGGGACCATGACCCCGTCCACCTCGAAGGGCTCCTGCGCCCCGTCGGGCCGGAAACCGGACCGCTCGTAGAAACGCCGGGCGCCGGTGTTGTCCCGCAGGACCCACAGGAGCATGCGGGGGTGTCCGGCGGCCGTGCAGCGGCGTACCGACTCCGCCAGCAGGGCGCGGCCGACGCCGTCGCCGTAGTGCGCCGGATCGACGTAGATGGCGTACAGCTCGGCGTCCTCGGTGCGGGTGTCGCCGTCGCGGTACGGCCCGTGGCAGGCCCAGCCCACCGCGGTGCCGGAACGCTCGGCGATCAGGTTCACGATCGTGCCGTCGCCCTGCGTGAAACGGGCGCGGTGTCGCTCGGCGTCGGCCGGGACGCTGAGGCCGTCGAGGTACGGCTGCGGCACCAGCCCCCGGTACGCGGTCCGCCAGCCGCCGACGCGGATCTCGGCGACGCGGTCGCAGTCGGCGTAGGACATGTCCCGCACGTGGATGTCCGTCATGCGGCCACCACCGCGAAGGCCTCGATCTCCATCAGGAACTCGGGCCGCACCAGGGCCGCCACCTGCACCGCCGACGCGGCCGGCAGCCGGTCGTCGGCCATGTGCTCGGCGCGGGCCGCGCGGATCGCGGGCAGGAACGCCATGTCCGTGACGAAGAAGGTGAGTTTGACGACGTCGTCGAAGGTCGCGCCCGCGGCGGCCAGGCAGCGCCGGAGGTTCTCGAACACCTGGCGGGCCTGGGCCGCCGGGTCGCCCTCGCCCACGACCTTGCCGTCCTCGTCCAGGGCCAGCTGGCCGGAGACGGCGACGAAACGGCCGGTGCCCACGACGACATGGCTGTACTGGGCGGCGGGGGCGACCCCGTCGGGGGCGGGAATCCTGGTCGTCACACTCATGGGCCCATGGTGGACCATGGCTCTGACACTCCGCCCCCGACTTTTGGCTCGACCGCGAAGCCTCGACCGCGAAGCCTCAGCCGCGGAAGCCTCGACCGCGAAGCTTCAGCCGCGGAAGCCGAGCAGGCCGTGCAGGGTCGCGCCCCGCGAGGAGGACGAGGTCGCGGCGGGCGGCTCCGGGTCCGGCAGCGCGTCGCACACCGCGTCGACCTCGTCGTAGCCGCGCGGCACCGTGCCGTCGGTCAGATACGCCGCCAGGTGCTTGTCCAGGCAGTCGTTGCCGCTGAGCGTGATGCCGTGGTTCCCGCCGCCCTGCTCCACCACCAGGCTGGAGCGGTGCAGCAGATGATGGACGGTCACCGCGCCTTCGTACGGGGTGGCCGCGTCGCCGGTCGCCTGGAACAGCAGCACCGGCGGCAGCTTGCCGTTGGCCACGTTCACCGGCCGCAGGGACTCGGTCGGCCAGAATGCGCACGGCGCGTTGTACCAGGCGTTGTTCCAGGTCATGAACGGTGCCTTCTCGTGCACCGCCCAGTTGTCCTCGCGCCACTCGTCCCAGTCGCGCGGCCACGCGGCGTCACGGCACTCCACCGAGGTGTAGATGCTGTAGCCGTTGTCGCCCGAGGCGTCGACGGCGGCGAAGTTCTCGAACGCCTCGACCAGCGGATCGGCGTCCCGGTCGTTCACGTACGCGGCGAACGCCTCCGCCAGATAGGGCCAGTAGCCGTTGTAGTAGCCACCGGGCAGGAAGGTGTCCTCCAGCTCGGCGGCGCCCACCTTGCCGCCGGCCGGTGTCTTCGCCAGCGCGGCCCGCATGGCGTACCACTTGGCCTCGATCTTCTCCGGGTCGGTGCCCAGCTTGTAGGTGCCGTGGTACTTGGCGACCCACGTCATGAAGGCCCGGTGTCGGTCGTTGAAGGCGTAGTCCTGTGTCAGGTTGTTGTCGTACCAGACGCCGGTCGGGTCGACGACCGAGTCCAGGACCAGCCGCCGCACCCGCTCCGGGTAGAGCTTGGCGTAGACCGCGCCGAGGTAGGTGCCGTACGAATAACCGAAGTAATTGATCCGCTCGGCGCCGACCGCGTGACGGATCCGGTCCATGTCGCGCACGGCGCTGATCGTGTTGATGTACGGCAGCAGGTGCGCGTACTTGTCGCGGCAGGCCTTGGCGAAGGACTTGGCGCGGACCAGGTTGGCGCGCTCGATCGCCGGGGTGCTCGGGACGGAGTCGGGGCGCACCGGGTTGAAGTGGCCCGGCCTGCAGTCGAGGGCGGGCTTGCTCTTGCCGACGCCGCGCGGGTCGAAGCCGATCACGTCGTACTGCGCCGCGACGGCCTTGGGCAGGCTGGCCGCGACGTACCCGGCCAGGGTCAGTCCGCTGCCGCCGGGGCCGCCGGGGTTGACCAGCAGCGGGCCCTGGTACTTCTTCGCGGTGTGCGGGACGCGGGACAGGGCCAGCGTGATCTTCTGTCCGTGCGGGTTCGCGTGGTCGAGCGGGACCTTGAGGGACGCGCACTGGAGGGTCGGATAGGTGGTGGTGCCGCAGCTCTTCCAGGTGAGCTTCGGCGTCGATCCCGGTGCGCTCGCCTCGGCGGGCACGGCCGTGAACGACCCGGCGACGACGACGGCGGCACCGCACAGCACGGCTGCGCGCTTTCTCATGAAGTCCTCCCAGGACGGAGGGTTTCGGACCGCGAGGGTCACGGTCCCCGCCGCATCGTGCCGGAAAGGGCGCCTGGAAGAACGTGTTCTGACAATACTTGACCCGATTGGGCCGTCCGATGCGCTCGAACGCGCTCAGATCAAGGTGAGTCGCACTCGGATCAAGGTGAGTCGCACTCAGATCAACGTGAGGCGCACTCAGATCAACGTGAGTTGGGTCGGCCCGGACGGCATCGGCTCCTCCGGACCGGGAGGGCGGATCCGGCGCTGTGTCCCCGCGCGCGTGGGGCCGATGCCGTACTCCTCGGCCAGTTCGTGGACCTGACGGGTGATCCGGCGCTGGTACCACTTCGGGGCGTAGGCGCCGTCGGCGTACAGCCGCTCGTAGCGGCGCACCAGGTGTGGGTGGTGCTGTGCCAGCCAGGCCATGAACCACTCGCGGGCGCCGGGGCGCAGATGCAGCACGAGCGGGGTGACGGAGGTGGCGCCCGCGGCCGCGATCGCCCGCACGGTGGCCCGTAGTTGGGCCGGGTCGTCGCTCAGGAACGGGATCACCGGCGCCATCAGCACCCCGCACCCGATGCCGTGCTCGCCGAGCACCCGGACGACCTCCAGGCGGCGCTCGGGGGCGGGGGTGCCCGGCTCGACCGTGCGCCACAGCCCGGGGTCGAGGAAGCCGACCGAGACGGAGATGCCGACGTCCGTCACCTCCGCCGCCTGCTTCAACAGGTCCAGGTCGCGCAGGATCAGCGTGCCCTTCGTCAGGATCGAGAAGGGGTTCGCGTGGTCGCGCAGGGCGCTGATGATGCCCGGCATGAGCCGGTAGCGGCCCTCCGCGCGCTGGTAGCAGTCGACGTTCGTGCCCATCGCGATGTGCTCGCCGAGCCAGCGGCGCGAGCCGAGCTGCCGGCGCAGCAGCTCCGGGGCGTTCACCTTGACCACGATCTGGGAGTCGAAGCCGAGGCCGGTGTCGAGGTCGAGGTAGCTGTGGGTCTTGCGGGCAAAGCAGTACACACATGCGTGCGAGCAGCCGCGGTAGGGGTTGACCGTCCATTCGAACGGCATCCGGGAGGCTCCGGGCACCCGGTTGACGATCGAACGGGCCCGGATCTCGTGGAAGGTGATCCCGCGGAACTCGGGCGTGTCGAAGGTGCGGACGGTCACCGCGTCCGCGCCGAACAGCGCGGCGTCGGCCCGGCTGTGCTCGGACTGCGGGCTGAGGTTCTCCCAGCGCATGACACCTCCTCGGTAGCACTGGCCCCAACAATAGAACATATGTTCCCTTGATCGTGCGCCCTCGATTTGGGCGGCCGGGGACCGGGGTGGTTGGCTTGCCCCCATCCCCGAGCAACGAGGTCCTGGAGGAAGTCAATGGCGCAGGTCGAGGCCACTACGGAGCGGGTCGTCGCGGCGGACGCGGAGAAGGTGTTCGACGCCCTCGCCGACTACAGCGGCACCCGCCAGAAGGTGCTGCCCGAGCACTTCAGCGAGTACGAGGTGCGCGAGGGCGGCGACGGCGAGGGCACCCTCGTCCACTGGAAGCTCCAGGCCACCAGCAAGCGGGTGCGCGACTGCCTCCTGGAGGTCACCGAGCCCACCGACGGCGAGCTCGTCGAGAAGGACCGCAACTCCTCCATGGTCACCACCTGGCGGGTCACCCCGGCCGGCGAGGGCAGCTCCCGGGTCGTCGTGACCACCACCTGGCAGGGCGCCGGCGGCATCGGCGGCTTCTTCGAGAGGACCTTCGCGCCCAAGGGCCTCGCCCGGATCTACGACGCGTTGCTGGAGCGGCTCGCCACCGAGGTCGAGAAGTAAGTCCCCGGCGTCCGGCGGGCATTGAGCCCGCTCACCGGATCGAGTGGATCCCCGTGAGACGCGCCGGTCCGCCGTGACCCGTCGCGCTTGCCCGCGGTTGCCGCGCGACGCGGCAACGTGCGTGGCAGGCGCGGCCGAACTCTCCGGCGGCCGTACCGAACGCGATCTCCGACCGGGGCCCGAGGACCGAGGTTCACCACCGGCGCGCCGGGTGCGTGCGCCGGTGCGCTCCCCGTCACCAATTACCGGGTTGCCGCACATCACCACCGGATCCCGCCGTACGGTGGAGAGGGCGGCACAGATCTTGCCAAGCCGTGGGGAGAGAGGGTCTTGGCCATGGACCGTGGCATCGAGAGGGAGACGCCTTCCAGCCGCGGAGCTGGGAGCGGCACGACGGAACACGTCGCGGCCGGGCGCGTCCCGCTGGCCGTGGTCGTGGTCGACCGCGAGGGCCTGGTCTCGCACTGGAGCACCGGCGCGAGGCGGCTGTTCGGCGCCACCAAGGAGGAGGCGGTCGGCAGGCCCGCGGTGGATCTGCTGCCCGTCACCGGGGCCCTGCCCGAGCAGGACGACATCACCCCCTACGGGGCGTACGCCGCGTACGACGGGCTCGGGCCCGACCTGGAGTCGTCCCTCGACGGCCGGCACAACTTCCCCGCCGCGGGCCGCGCCCGCCTCACCGTGCCGGGCGCCGACCGCGCCGACGTCCTGTGGTGGGCGTACCCCCTGGTGGGCCCCGGACGCGAGCGCCTGCTGGTGCTCGCCGCCGACGCGGGCGCGCTGCGCCACCACCAGGAAGGGCCGGACGGGACGGACGGGACGGACCTGGGCTTCGAGCGGATCGCGCCCGGCTTCGCCCTGCACACCGACTTCCCCGGCGCGGAGGAACTCGCCCGCCGACTCCCCGAGATCCTGCCCAGCATGAGCGTCGGGGAGAGCGCCCGGATCGTCGCGCAGATCCTCGAACTGGGCTACCCCGTCCTGGAGTTCAGCCAGAACGCCAGGGTCCCCGTCACCCCGGACTGGGGCGTGCCGCGGCGCGCCGAGCGCAGGGCGCGGCGGGAGCGGGCCGCCCGCGCCGCCGCCCAGGGGCTGCCCGTGCCGCAGGACGCCGCCGACGAGGCCGAGGACCTGGAGTACGCCGCCGTCCGCGAGCGCCTGGAGTTCCTCAACGAGGTCAGCGGGCGCATCGGCACCTCCCTCGACCTGGCCAGGACCATCGTCGAGGTCAGCAGGGCCGTCGTACCGCGCTTCACCGACGTCGCCGGCACCTACCTGCGCGAACAGGTCGTCGCGGGCGAGGGGTTCCCCGAAGGCGTGCCGGACACGACCACCATGTGGCACCGGGTCGCCGTCGAGCACACCGACGAACCCGGCCGCTGGGACGACGTCGTGCCGGTCGGCGAGGCCATGCCCTTCCCGGCGCACACGCCGTTCTTCCAGTGCATGACCAGCGGCGAACCCGTCCTCGTGCCGCGCATCACCGAGGAGATGGGCCACGCCATCGCCTCGCAGTTCGAGAAGCGCGACATCCGGCCGCTGATCACCGGCCGCTCCATGCTGGTCGTGCCGCTGAAGGCCCGCAATGTGGTGCTCGGCTTCATGATCCTGCTGCGCCACCCCGAGCGGCCCGTCTTCAACGACATGGACCGCGTCACCGGCGCCGAACTCGCCGCCCGTGCCGGGCTCGTGCTCGACAACGCGCGCATGTACACCTTCCAGGAGAGCGTCGCCGAGACCCTCCAGGACAGCATGCTGCCGCACATCCCGCAGCGCATGGCCGGATGTGACATCGCCACCCGCTATCTGCCCGGCACCCTGCTCGGCCGCGTCGGCGGCGACTGGTTCGACTCCGTGAAACTGCCCGGCGCCCGCACCGCCCTCGTCGTCGGCGACGTCATGGGCCACGGCCTGAACTCCGCCGCCATGATGGGCCAGTTGCGTACGGCCGTACAGACCATGGCCGCCCTGGACCTGCCGCCCGCCCAACTCCTGCGCAACCTCGACGACCTCGCCCAGCGCCTCGGCGACACCTACCTCGCGACCTGCCTCTACGCCGTCTACGACCCGATCGCCGGCGAGCTGCACCTCGCCAACGCGGGCCACATTCCCCCGGTGTTGGTGCGGGCCGAGGACGGCCGCAGCGAACTGCTCGCCCTGCCCACCGGCGCGCCCATAGGAGTGGGCGGCGTGCCCTTCGAGGCGGTACGCGTACGCGTGGAGCCCGGAGACCGGCTCGTGATGTGCACCGACGGGCTGGTCGAGGTGCGCGGCGAGGACATCGGCGTGGGTCTGGCGACCCTGTGCGAGTCCGCCGCGCATCCCGCCGCGTCCATGGACGACGCCTGCGACACGATCATCCGCGCCCTCAACACTCGCGGCGGCCGCAAGGACGACGTCGCCCTGCTCATGGCCCGCCTCAACGGCGTCGAGCCCGCCGACGTCGCCGAATGGCGGCTCGCCCTCGCCCCCGCCGAGGTCGGCCGGGCCCGTGCGGTGGTCCGCGAGCAACTGCACGACTGGGGGCTCGCCCGCCTCGCCGACACCGCCGAGCTGCTCGTCGGCGAGCTCGTCACCAATGCCGTACGACATGCGCACGTTCGGCCCGTCGAACTGCGTCTGGTCCGTGGTGACACACTGCTGTGCGAGGTGGACGACGACGACCACGAGCTGCCGACCCTGCTGAGCGCCGGGCCCGGAGACGAGTTCGGGCGCGGTCTGCGCGTGGTGAGCACGCTGGCGCGCGAGTGGGGCACCAGCCGGACGAACGCCGGGAAGACCGTCTGGTTCGAGCTGACGCTGCCGCGCCGCTGACTGCCCGGAGGGGCGTGAGGGGCGCACGACGGCGTGCACCGGATCGTATGCGGAGTGAACGTCCGCACGACGTGCTTGTAGCCGCGCCCGGGGCACGATAGACCGTACGGGCCCGTCACTTCGCGACGGGCCGGCATCGCATCCTGGGGAGTTGGGCATGAGCGTGACGAGTCGGTACCGGGAGGCCTGGGAGGGCTTCTGGCGGGAGGCCCCCGAGGAAACGGGGGCGGTGTTCTGGGACGCCGAGCCGGCGCTGACCGTCGGCCTTCATCTCGCCCTGTTCGAACAGCACTTGACCAGCTCGGCGCTGCCGCTCGTGGACCTCGGCTGCGGCAACGGCACGCAGACCCGTTTCCTGGCCGACCGGTTCCCGCATGTCGTCGGCGTCGACCTGGCCGCCGCCGCGATCGACCACGCCCGCCGGTCGGACCCCGCGGGAGTGGCGACCTACCGGGTGTTCGACGGCGCGGAGAAGGACGAGGCGCAGACGCTGCACGCGGAGCTGGGCGACGCCAACGTCTATGTGCGGGGCGTCCTGCACCAGGTGGAGCCGGACTCCCGGCAGGCCCTGGTGGACGGCATCGCCACGCTCGCGGGTACCCGTGGCCGGGTGTTCCTGGTGGAGCTGTCCGCGGCGGCCAAGCCCGTCCTGATGGGCCTGGCGCAGCGCCCCGAGGGGCCGCCGGCGAAGCTCGCCAGCGTCTTCCGGCACGGCATCGCGCCCGGCGAGGTCAGCGACGACGCGGTCCCGGAGTACCTGGCGGCGGCCGGGCTCAGCGTCGTCGCCCGCGGTGAACTGCCGCTGGTCACCACGGAGTACGGCCCCGACGGGTCCCGGATCGAGCTGCCGTCGCACTGGGTGGTGGCGGGCCGGTCGGCGTGACGGCCCGCCACCCCGGCCGTCAGAGGGCGCGTCCGCGTCGGTAGGTGACCCAGCCGGCGGCCGTGAGAGCCGCCGCGAGCACGGCTGCGGAGACGACCGTGACGCCGGTGGAGGCGAGACTGCCGCCCGCCGTGGAGTTGTTCGTGGTACCGGTGCCGCCGGTGGTGGCTCCGGTACCCGTGCCGCCGGTGGTGCCGGTGCCGCCGCCCGTGCCGGACCCGCCCGTACCCGAACCGCCCGTGCCGTCACCGGTGTTGTCGTCGGGGTCGGTCTCCACCGGGTCCTGTCCGACGAAGCTCACGGGCACCTTGACGTCCTGCGAGCGGTCCCCGGACAGGGTGTGGTCGGCGCGGGTGGCCAGGACGCACATGGCCTTGAAGCAGTCGGTGAACTCGTCCTTGGCGTCGACGGTCAGCTCCACCTCGAAGGAGCCGTTCCTGCCGTAGGGGACCGCCAGGTCCTTCCCGTAGTCCGGCGGGTCGGAGGAGATCCACGCGGAGGAGTGCGACGCGCCGCTCATGTCGACGCCGCCGACGCAGGGAGTGGGAAGCTCGCCCTCGCCGTTGTCGACGCACAGGGCGACGTAGATGCCCTTGTCGGTGTCGTAGCCGGAGCCCGAGACCTTGAGGGTCTGGTTCTGGACGGCGAGGTTGTTGACCGGGGTGACGGTCAGCTTCTGGCCCTCGGGGCCGGTGACGGTCCTGGAGCCGGAGGGCTCGCCGGGCGTGTCCCCGCCCCCGCCGCCGTTGTCGCCCCCGCCGCCGGTCGCTCTGACCGTCAGGGTGATCGGCGAAGTGCGGGTGGTTCCGGCGGAGTTGGTGAACTCGGCGCGGTACCGGTAGCCGTCCTGCGCCGCCTTCGCGGTGAAGGCGTACGCGTTCTTCGTGGCGCCCTCGACCGTCGACCAGGTCTGGCCGCCGTCCGGGCTGACCTGCCAGCGCACGGCCGGCTGCGGAGTGCCCTCGGCCGCCGCGACGAACGTGACCTCGTCGCCCGGCGCCGCGCTGCGGTCGGTGGGGGACTGGGTGACCCTGGGGGACATCCGCAGGTCGTACTTGACGACCTTGCTCTCCGCCGCCTTGGTGACGTAGACGGACGTGCCGCCGGGGGCGACCGCGACACCCGCGTAGCCGCCCACCCGGACGCTGCCCGGCAGGGGGACGGCGTTCGCGGCCGGTTCGAGGGTGGTGCTGTCGAGGATCTGGAGGGAGCCGGTGTGGTCCGTGCCGCCGTCGGCGAGGTCCTCGCGCAGCACGAAGGCGCGCCCGGTGGCCCGGTCGAAGGCGGCGGCCATGGGCCGGTCCTCGCCCGTCAGGGTGGTCAGGGGCTTGGCGTCCTTGTCGAAGACCAGGACGGACGTGCCGCTGCCCACCCAGACGTTCCCGGTGGCGGGGTCCGGCTCGACGAAGGTGAGGACGTCGTCGCCGGGGAGTCCGGCCGTGGCGGTGACCTCGAAGGAGGCGGTGTCGACGCGGCGCAGCACGGTCCGGCCCTCGGCGGTGCCCACGGACCAGGCGGCGCCCCGGACGGCGTCCACGCCGAGTTCGCCGCCGCCCTCCACGGCGACGGTCCGCTGCACGGCGCCGGTGGTGAAGTCGACCCGGCGCAGCTCGCCGCCCGCCGCGACCAGGACGGTGGAGGTGTCGCCGTCCTGGCCGATGCCGGTGAACGTCGCGCCGTCGAACCAGACGCCCTGCGCGGCCGTGTCGCCGTCCCGTGCGGTGCCTATGCCGCGCAGCGGGTAGTGGAAGACGACGCCGTCGCCCGGGAGCGGGGCGGCGATCCGGCGGACCACACGGGCGGCCATGGCGCCGTTGAGGCCGGGCGCCCGGGCGATGTGGCTCAGCAGCCTGCCGTCCTTCGGGTCCAGGGCGTACAGACCCTGCTCGGCGATGTCCGCGGTGTCGGGGACGTTCTCCGAACCGACGTACAGCTTCCCGGAGTCGGGGTGCAGCAGGAGGTCCAGCGGGCGGCCGGCGGTGGTGAACTCGGCGGCCCGCACATAGCTGAGGGTGCCCGGCGGGACGTCCACACCGTCGCCGCCGTCTGCGTCACCCGGGTCCTGGCCCTTGAAGGCGAGGGGGATGCGGACGTCCTGGGAGCGGTCGCCGGCGGCGTTGTGGTCGACGCGGGTGACGACCGCGCAGGCGACTTCGAGGCAGTCGAGGCCGGCGTCCTTCGCCCTGACGCTCAGCGCGACGTCGAAGGTGCCGCCCTCGCCCCACCGCTCGGCGACGGTGCCCGCGCCCTCGTCGGAGGCGTCCCGCGGGATGATCCACTTCGAGGCGCCGCTGTCGCCGCTCTGGTCGGCGCCGCCCAGGCAGGGGCTGGGGACGCGGTTGTCGCCGTTGTCCTTGCAGACGGCGACGTAGATGCCCTTGGTGTCGTCGTAGCCGGAGCCGGTGACCCGGAGTGTCTCGCCGGCGGGGTCCAGGCCGGCGGAGGCGGAGACGGTGAGTCGCTGGCCGTTCTTGCCGAGCGCCGTCCTCGGGGTGTCGGCGGCCTGCGCGGACGCGCCGACGACGGCGGTCGCGGCCACCAGCGCGGCGGCGCCGGCGAGTGCCGCCGGGCGTCTGAGATGCATCGGGGTTCCTCACTTGTCGGGTGCGCCCGGCGCCCCCGGCCGGACCGAGGGGCCGGGCCCCCGGGTGGGGAGGGCCCGGCCCTGCCGGGTGGTTACTGGAAGTCGATCGGGACGTGCACGTCGTACTTGCGGTCGCCCGAGTCGAAGTGGTCGGCGCGGGTGACGACCGCGCACTCGACGTCCTGGCCGCAGACGCTGCCGTCGTCGAGGGCGGCCTTGACGTAGATGTTCACGTTGAAGGTGCCGCCGGTGCCGAACTTGGAGCTGTTGGCGAACATCCCGCCGAAGGTGTTGTTGACCCAGTGCGAGGCACCGGCGGAGCCGTCCTCGTCCTGGCCGCCCAGGCAGGGGGTCGGCTTGTTGGCGCCCTGGCCGCCCTCGACCACGCACAGGCCGACGTAGATGCCCTGGCCGGTGTTGAAGCCGGAGCCGGTGACGTTGATGACCTGGCCGCCCGCGGAGGCGGTGCCCGGGGCGGTCACCGACAGGTTGTAGGTGGTGCCGCCGTCCACGACCGTGCGGGTCGAGGTGGCGGCGGAGGCCGAGGTCGCGAGGGACAGGGTGAGGGCGGCGGAGGCGGCGAGGGCGAGGCCGGTGCGGGCGGCGGTGCGGGCGGACGGAACGACTCTCATGGGGAGAGACCTCTCTGGGGGAAGCCGATGCAGAACCCATTGGACTTAGGTAAGGCAAACCTAAATACGATTCCGGGTTGCTTGTCAATGCATGACGGCGAGGCTCAATGGCCTTTGTTTTCAAGGGACATGGGGGCATGCACGGTGAAACGCGCGGTGGCGTCGCGCTCTCCGGACACGCCGCGGAGCTCCACCGTGTGCTCACCCGCGGCGGCGGTGGCGTAGACGGGGAACGTCCGCGAGACCCTGCCCGCCCGGTCGGCCGTCACCTGGTAGCGGGTGTCCTGGTCGATGCTGACGAGCAGCACCTCGCCGGGCTCGAAACCCTCGCCGACGACGGTCTGTTCCGAGTCCGCGGACAGCGCGGGGGCGGCCACGGTGGCGGTGGGTTCGAGTGGCGGTGGCGGTGGCGGTGGTGGTGGTGGCGGGGTCGCCCTGGCCGGTTCGCCGCCCGTTCCCACGGTCACGGCCAGCCGTCCCAGTCCGTCGCCCTCGGCGAAGGCCGATCCGCTGTGCCGGGACAGCAGTTCGGCGCCCTCGTCCGTGAGGGAGGCCTCCAGGCCGGTCCAGGTCACCCCGCCCGCCCGGACGACGCTCGCGCCGGGTTTCACCTCGGCCAGGGCGAGTTCACGGGCCTGCCCCTCGACGGCCGTACGGGCGTGGAGGGCGCCCGAGTCGCCGTCCAGCCGCAGCCGCAGGCCGGCCAGGATCAGCGGCGGCGCGGTGCCGACGGACGGGACGAGCTGCGCCGTACCGCCCAACTCGAGGTCGGCGGCGCCCGTTTCGGGATCGGCGGAGCCGCCGGCGGCCGGGAACCAGGCCGGCGCCGTCGAGCCGCCGAGCGTGAGCTCTCCCGTGTCCAGGGTCCAGCTGACGTACCCGCCGGACACCTCCGTCTCCTGTGCTGCCGCGCTGCCCTGGCTCAGCAGGGCGAGCAGTACGCCGCCCGCCAGCACGGCGGCGCCGCGTCTCTTCGCCATCTTCAACTCTCCTTGTCTCCAACTCTCCTTGGAGTTACGGGGTCGATCGGGCGTCAGTGCCGTCGGCCCGGCGTCTGCGCGCCCAGGCCCACGTCCAGGCGCCGGCCGCGACCAGTGCCGCGGCGGTCAGCCCGACGGGCAGTGCGACGGAACCGGTGCTGGCCAGCGGGCCGCCGCTCACGGCGTCGTCCGCGCCGGAGCCGGTCGTGGTCGCGGGTGTGCTCACGGACGAGGTCGGCACGGCCGACGGCGTCCCGGTGCCGCCGCCCCCCGTGTCCGTGCTGCCGCCACTGCCGCCGTTGCCCCCGAAGGACACCGGGACGCGCACCGTCTGGCTCTGGTCGCCGCCGCGTGTGTGGTCGTTGCGGGTGATCACGGCGCACTGCACGCCGGACGCGGTGCAGTCGGTGTTCGCGTCCTTGGCGCGCACCTTGACCCGCACGCGGAACGAGCCCTGATGGCCGCTGCCCTCGTAGGGTTCGGCCAGGCCCTCGCCGTAGGACGGCGGGTTGGAGGAGACCCACACCGACGCGCCGGACTCGCCCGACATGTCGACACCGCCCACACAGGGCGTCGGGGTCCTGCCCGGGCCGTTGTCCACGCAGAAGGCGACGTAGATGCCCTTCTCGGTGTTGTAGCCCGAGCCGGACACGGTCACCGTCTCGCCCGCCGCGTCCAGGCCGGAGGCCTTCGAGACGGTGAGCTTCTGGCCCTCCGGGCCCGTCGCGGAGCTGCCCGCGGCGGCCGCCGGAGAGGCCGCCGGAAGGGCGAGGACAGCCAGGGCTACCGGGGCCGCCCATGCGGTCCTCCGGGCAACTCCCGTGCAACGCAAGCCACTTGGTGAAAACACGGCACACCCCCACCACGAGTTAATAAGGTAAACCTAACCTAAGCTACTGATCAACCATGGGCACAACGGGAGACTGGAAGGCCGCACGATGAGAATGTCCGGAAGACTCGCCCCCCTCGCTGTGGTGCTGGCGCTGCTGACGGGCGCCTGCACCGCGGGCGCCACCGAATCCGGGGGAGCGGCGGGCCCCTCCCCGGCCTCCGCGAGCGCGCGGGCCGCCGCGGCCGAGAAGCAGTTGGCGAAGAACACCCTCGTCCCGCTGGAGGGCGCGCCGCCCACACCGGAACTGCCGGTCACCGTCGACTCCGCCGACGGACGGAAGGTGACCGTGCGGGACGCCTCGCGCATCCTGCCGCTCAACGGCGGGGTCGCGGAGATCGTGTTCACCCTCGGCCTCGGTGACCGCGTCGTGGGCCGTGACATCACCGCCACCTTCGCGGAGGCCAAGGGCCTGCCGCAGGTCACCAAGGCGCACGACGTGAGCGCCGAGAGCGTGCTGTCGCTGGAGCCGACCGTGGTGCTCGCCGACACCGACACCGGTCCGAGCGAGGCCGTCGAGCAGATCCGGGACGCCGGCGTGCCCGTCGTCGTCCTCGATCCCGCCACCGAACTCGCCGACGTCACCACCCGCACCACCCGTGTCGCCGAGGCCCTCGGCGTGCCCGAGGCGGGCAAGAGGCTCAACGCCCGCATGGAGACCGAACTCGCTGCCGCCCGCGCCGCCGTGCCCGAGGGCAGCAGGCCCAAGGTGGCCTTCCTCTACCTGCGCGGCAGCGCGGCCGTCTACCTGATCGGCGGCAAGGGCTCGGGCGCCGACTCCCTCGTCGAGGCCGCGGGTGCGGTCGACGCGGGCCGGGAGGCCGGGTTCGACAGGCCGTTCACGCCCATCACCAGCGAGGCCCTCGTCAAGGCGCAGCCGGACGTGATCCTCATGATGACCAAGGGTCTGGAGTCCGTCGGCGGCATCGACGGCCTCGTCCGGATCCCCGGCATCGGCCAGACACCGGCCGGCCTGGACCGCCGCGTCGTCGATCTGGAGGACGGCGTGCTGCTCGGGTACGGTCCCCGCACCCCGCTGGTCATCGACATCCTGGTGGACCGGCTGCACACGATCTGAGGGGGCTTCCTGGCCGGGCCCGCCCGTGGCGCGTAACGTGACACGTCATGAAGATCCTCATCAGCGCCGACATGGAAGGCGCCACGGGGGTGACCTGGCCTGCCGACGTGCTGCCCGGAACCCCGCAGTGGGAGCGTTGCCGTTCGATGTTCACCTCGGACGTCAACGCCGCCGTCCTGGGCTTCTACGACGGCGGCGCCGACGAGGTGCTCATCAACGAGGCGCACTGGACCATGCGCAACCTCCTCCTCGAACGCCTCGACGAGCGGGCGGAGATGCTCACCGGGCGGCACAAGGCGCTGTCCATGGTGGAGGGCGTGCAGCACGGGGACGTCGACGGCATCGCCTTCGTCGGCTACCACGCGGGCGCCGGCATGGAGGGCGTCCTCGCCCACACCTACCTCGCCAACTCCATCACCGGGGTCTGGCTGAACGACGTACGGGCCAGTGAGGGGCTGCTCAACGCGCATGTCGTCGCCGAGTACGGAGTGCCGGTCGTGCTCGTCACCGGCGACGACGTGGCCTGCGAGGACGCGCTCGGCTACGCGCCCGAGGCGCCCAAGGTCGCCGTCAAGGACCACGTCTCGCGGTACGCGGCGGTCTGCCGGACGCCGAACCGGACCTTCTCCGACATCCGGGCCGCCGCCAAGGAGGCCGCCGCCCTGGCGGTCCGGCACGAACCCGTGCGCGGCGGCCCGTTCACCGTCGCCGTGGAGTTCGACGCCGAGCACCTGTCGATGGCCGCGACCGTCGTCCCCGGAGTGGAGCGCGTCGGGGAGCGGAAAGTGGTGTACACGAGCGGGACCATGTACGAGGCAATCCGCACCTTCAAGGCGGTCACCACGATCGTCGCGGCCGCGGTGGAGGAACAGTATGGCTGACCGGCAGGCGTTGGACGAGGTGGTCACCTTCACCTCGGACCTCATCCGCATCGACACCACCAACCGCGGCGGCGGCGACTGCCGGGAGCGGCCCGCGGCGGAGTACGCCGCCGCCCGGCTGGCCGAGGCGGGCCTGACGCCCACCCTCCTGGAGCGCACCCCGGGACGCACCAACGTCGTCGCGCGGATCGAGGGCACCGACCCCTCCGCGGACGCGCTGCTCCTGCACGGTCACCTCGACGTGGTGCCCGCCGAGGCCGCCGACTGGAGCGTGCACCCCTTCTCCGGTGAGATCCGGGACGGGGTGGTCTGGGGGCGCGGGGCCGTCGACATGAAGAACATGGACGCGATGATCCTCGCCGTGGTACGCGCCTGGGCCCGCCAGGGCGTGCGGCCCCGGCGCGATGTGGTGATCGCGTTCACGGCCGACGAGGAGGCCAGCGCCGAGGACGGCTCCGGGTTCCTCGCCGACCGGCACGCCGACCTGTTCGAGGGCTGCACCGAGGGCGTCAGCGAGTCCGGGGCCTTCACCTTCCACGACGGCACCGGTCGGCAGATCTACCCCGTCGCCGCCGGGGAGCGGGGCACCGGCTGGCTGAAGCTCACCGCGCGCGGGCGGGCCGGACACGGCTCCAAGGTCAACCGGGACAACGCGGTGACCCGGCTCGCCGCCGCCGTCGCCCGGATCGGCGCCCACGAGTGGCCGCTGCGGCTGACCCCGACCGTACGGGCGGCCCTGACCGAACTCGCCGCCCTGTACGGCTTCGAGGCCGACCTCGACGACGTGGACGCGACGCTGGAGAAGCTCGGCCCGGCCGCCAGGCTGGTCGAGGCGACCGTCCGCAACAGCGCCAACCCGACCATGCTGGACGCCGGTTACAAGGTGAACGTGATCCCGGGCGAGGCCGTGGCGTATGTCGACGGCCGCTATCTGCCGGGCGGCGAGGACGAGTTCCGCACGACCCTTGACCGGCTCACCGGACCTGACGTGGAGTGGGAGTTCGACCATCACGAGGTGGCCCTCCAGGCGCCGGTCGACTCGCCGACGTTCGCGCGGATGCGGGCCGCCGTCGAGGAGTTCGCGCCGGAGGGGCATGTCGTGCCGTACTGCATGTCCGGCGGCACGGACGCCAAGCAGTTCTCGCGCCTCGGCATCACCGGGTACGGATTCGCACCGCTGAAGCTGCCGGAGGGCTTCGACTACCAGGCCCTGTTCCACGGCGTCGACGAACGGGTCCCCGTCGAGGCGCTCCACTTCGGCGTACGGGTCCTGGACCGGTTCCTGCGGACGGCCTAGGCAAGTTGGGGGAGAACGTGCAGACACTGCCGTACGGTTCCTGGCCCTCGCCCATCGACGCCGCGCTCGCCGCCGCGCACGACGGGCACCCCGAGTACCTGGGGTTCGTGGGCGCGGAGGTGTGGTGGACCGAGCCACGGCCCACCGAGGGCGGCCGGCGCACCCTGGTCCGGCGGGGCGCCGAAGGCATCGCCGAGTCGGTGCTGGACGCCCCCTGGAACGTGCGCAGCCGGGTCATCGAGTACGGCGGACACCCCTGGGCGGGAGCCGTCGTGGACGGCGAACCGCTCGTGGTGTTCGCGCACTTCGCCGACCAGCGGCTGTACCGGTTCACCCCCGGCGCCGAACCGCGCCCCCTCACCCCTGTCTCCCCGGTGGGCGGCGGACTGCGCTGGGCCGACCCGCAGTTGGTCCTGGACCGCGGTGAAGTGTGGTGCGTGCTGGAGGAGTTCACCGGCGACGGCCCCACCGACGTGCGGCGCGTCCTGGCCGCCGTACCGCTGGACGGGTCGGCCGCGCAGGACCGGGAGGCCGTACGCGAACTCACCGACGACTCCCGGCGGTTCCTCACCGGGCCCCGGCTGTCGCCCGACGGGCGGCGCGCCGCCTGGCTCGCCTGGGACCATCCGCGCATGCCGTGGGACGGCACCGAGCTGGTCGTCGCGGACGTCGGGGACGTGCTGTCCGGCGGGCGGACCGTGGCCGGCGGCCCCGAGGAGTCGGTCGCCCAGGCCGACTGGGCGCCCGACGGCTCCCTGCTGTACGCGAGCGACCGCACCGGCTGGTGGAACCTCTACCGCGACGGGGAACCGCTGTGCCCGCGCGAGGAGGAGTTCGGCGGGCCGCTGTGGAAGCTCGGCCACCGCTGGTTCGCGCCGCTGGACAGCGGTCTCGTGGCCGTCGTGCACGGCCGCGGCGCCACCGCGCTCGGCATACTGGACCCCGAGACCGGCGAGGTCGTCGACGCGGCCGGACCCTGGACCGAGTTCGAGCCCACCCTCGCGGTGCACGGCGAGCGGGTGGTGGGCGTCGGGGCCAGCCCGCGCAGCGCCCACGAGGTGGTCGAGCTGGACACCCGGACCGGCCGGGCCCGCGTGATCGGCGCCGGGCACGACGACCCGGTGGACCCCGCCTACTACCCCGAGCCGCAGATCCGCACCTTCGGCGGACCGGACGGACGCGAGATCCACGCGCACGTCTACCCGCCCCACCACCCCCGCTGCGTCGCCCCCGGCGACCACCCCGCGCCCTACGTCGTCTGGGCGCACGGCGGCCCCACCGGGCGCGCGCCCCTGGTGCTGGACCTGACGATCGCCTACTTCACCTCACGGGGCATCGGCGTCGCCGAGGTCAACTACGGCGGCTCCACCGGATACGGCCGCGCGTACCGCAACCGGCTGCGCGAACAGTGGGGCGTGGTCGACGTGGAGGACTGCGCGGCCGTGGCGCTGGCCCTCGCCGAGGAGGGCACCGCCGACCGCGACCGGCTCGCCGTGCGCGGCGGCAGCGCGGGCGGCTGGACCGCGGCCGCCTCGCTCGCCACCACCGACGTCTACGCCTGCGGCACGATCATCTACCCCGTCCTGGACCTCGCCGCCTGGGCGGACGGCGAGACCCACGACTTCGAGTCGCAGTACCTGGAGACCCTGGTCGGGCCGCGCGCCGAGGTGCCCGCGCGGTACGCGGAGCGGTCGCCGAGCGAGCACGCCGACCGGGTCACCGCGCCGTTCCTGCTGCTCCAGGGCCTGGACGACGTGGTCTGCCCGCCCGCCCAGTGCGAGCGGTTCCTGGCCCGCATGGCGGGGCGGCGGGTACCGCACGCGTACATCGCCTTCGAGGGGGAGGGGCACGGCTTCCGGCGGGCCGAGACGATGGTGCGCGCGCTGGAGTCCGAGCTGTCGCTCTATGCTCAGGTGTTCGGGCTCAACCCGCCCGGCATCCCGACCCTGGAGCTCGCCAAGTGAGGCAACTCGCCCGTCCGCACCGGCTCGCCCCCGGCGCCCGCGTCGCTGTCGTCGCGCCCAGCGGCCCCGTGCCGGAGGAGCGGCTCCAGGCCGGTCTCGACGTGCTGCGCGGCTGGGACCTCGACCCGGTCGTGGCCCCCCACGTGCTGGACCGGCACACCGCGTTCGACTACCTCGCCGGGACCGACGCCGACCGGGCCGCCGACCTCCAGCACGCCTGGTGCGACCCGTCCGTCGACGCGGTGATCTGCGCCCGCGGCGGCTACGGCGTGCAGCGGATGGCCGACCTCCTCGACTGGGAGGCGATGCGCGCGGCCGGACCGAAGGTCTTCGTGGGCTTCAGCGACATCACCGCGCTGCACGAGGCGTTCGCGCGCCGGCTGGGCCTGGCCACCCTGCACGGCCCGATGGCCGCGGGCATCGACTTCCTCAAGAACGCGCGGGCCCAGGAGCATCTGAAGGCCACCCTCTTCGCACCCGAGAGCGTCCGGACGATCACCTCCGGCGGCCGCGCCCTGGTGCCCGGCCGCGCCCGCGGGGTCACCCTGGGCGGCTGTCTGTGCCTGCTCGCCGCCGAGTTGGGCACCCCGTACGCCCGTCCGTCCGCGGCGAGCGGGCTGCTGTGCCTGGAGGACGTGGGGGAGGAGACGTACCGCCTGGACCGCTACCTCACCCAACTGCTGCGCTCCGGCTGGCTCGACGGCATACGCGGGGTGCTGCTCGGCTCGTGGCAGGACTGCGATTCCTACGACCGGGTGCGCACGCTGCTCCTGGACCGGCTCGGCGGGCTCGGCGTGCCGATGGCGGAGGAGTTCGGGTTCGGGCACTGCGAAGGGGCGCTGACCATCCCCTTCGGCGTGGCGGCCGAACTGGACGCGGAGGCGGGCACGTTGACGCTGGACGAGCCGGCACTGCGCTGAACGGCTGAACTGAATTTTCGTCAAGAAACCCCCTTCCCGCTGATTGACCCTGGCATGACACGTGTCACACCATGACTACCGGCCAGTACCAACTGGTCGGTAGGCGGGGCCGTCCCCGTGTGGGTCCTCACTGTGGAGGTCTTCGTGTCCCGACGCGTGCCCGGATTCCGAGCCCCGCTCGCTGTCCTCCTCGGCGCCGCGCTCAGCGCACCGCTGGCGCTCACCGCACCGGCCGCCACCGCGACCGGCCAGTACACCGTCACCGCCCTGAAGTTCACCGTCCGGGCGGGCGACCGCACCTGCGCCGTCGACGCCGACCTCTACCGGCCCACCGGCGTCGACCGCGAGCACCCCGCACCCGCCGTGCTCGCCACCAACGGCTTCGGCGGCAGCAAGTCCGACGGCTCCACCGACGCCATCGGCAAGGCCTTCGCCCAGCGCGGATACGTCTCGCTCGTCTACTCCGGACTCGGCTTCGGCCGCTCCGGCTGCCTCATCTCCCTGGACGACCCGGCGATCGACGGAGCCGCGGCCTCCCAGCTCGTCGACTTCCTCGGCGGCAAGCGCTCCGCCGACGACGGCACCACCGCCGACTTCGTCACCCTCGACGCCGCCGGCGACCCGCGCCTCGGCATGATCGGCGGCTCCTACGGCGGCGCCGTCCAGCTCGCCACGGCGGCTGTCGACCCACGCGTCGACGCCCTCGTACCGATGATCACCTGGCACGACCTGGCCTACTCCCTCGACCCCAACAACGCCGTCGGCGCCGACGGCGTGCCCGGCGCCTTCAAATGGCAGTGGGCCAACGGCTTCTACCTCATCGGCGAGGGCCAGACCCTGCTGGCGCCCGGCCTCGACCCCTCCCGCATCAACTCCCTCGCCTGCCTGCACTTCGTCTCCCCGGCCTGCGACACCGTCCGCACCCTCAACTCCGGCCGCTACCCGGCCGAGGAGACCGCACGGCTGCTCGCCTACGCGCGCAGCGTCTCGCCGGTGTCGTACCTGAGCCGCGTCAAGGCACCCACGCTCCTCGTCCAGGGCCAGGCCGACAGCCTGTTCAACCTCAACGAGGCGACGGCCACGTACAAGACGCTCAAGGCGCAGGGCACCCCCACCAAGATGATCTGGCAGTCCTGGGGGCACAGCGGCGGCCAGGTTGCCGGTGAACTCAGCCTCGGCCAGGGCAATGTGGAGACCAGCTACGTCGGCCGGCGCATCCTCGCCTGGTTCGACCGCTACCTGGGCAAGAAGAACGTCGACACGGGCCCGGCCTTCGCGTACTACCGCGACTGGACCGACGACCCGGCGTCCGCCTACGCCACCGCCGACCGGCTCCCCGCCCTCAGCCGGAAGCTCTACCTCTCCGGCGACGGCAAACTCGTCGACAACCGCAGCAAGGTCGCGCGCGGCAGCCGCACCTACACCAACTGGCTGATCCCGACCAGCCACTCGGAGAGCTCCCTGGCCGGGATGATCGGACTGCCCGATCCGGCGCCGTACGACACCAAGGGCACCTACCTCGGCTGGACCAGTGAGCCCCTCGCCCGCGCCACCGACGTCGTGGGCGCGCCCCGGGCCACCCTGAAGGTCGTGTCCCCGAAGGCGGAGCGCACCCAGAACTCGGGCGACGCCGCCGACCGCCTGGTCCTCTTCGCCAAGCTCTACGACATCGCCCCCGACGGCAGCAGGACGCTCGTGCACCGGCTGGTCGCGCCCGTCCGCGTGCCCGACGTGACCAAGAGCTTCACCGTGACCCTGCCGGGCATCGTCCACCGGTACGAGAAGGGCCACCGCCTGCGGTTCGTGGTCGCCGCCAGTGACGACGCCTACTTCGGCAACCGGGGGATCAAGCCGGTCACCGTGGTCAGCGCGCCCGAGGACACCGGCGTGCTCCGGCTGCCGGTCGTCGGCGGGTGAGCCTCACCGTGCGTGATCGCGGATTCGGGCGCACCCTGGAGCCATGAGTCCGAAGACCTCCGAGAGCCGCGGCAAGGCCGGCGGGCGGACGTCGGCGTTCACGCCCGCCCGGATCGGCGTGCTGCTGCTGGCCGTCCTCGCCCTGATCTTCATCTTCGAGAACACCCGCGACACCAAGATCCGGCTGCTGATCCCCGAGGTGACCCTGCCCCTGTGGATGGCCCTGCTGGCCACGGCCCTGGTCGGGGCGGTGTGCGGGGCGTACTTCATGAAGCGGCGCAACTGACCGGCCGTACGCTGTCCGGATGCCGCACATACCGTCCCGCTACCTCGCCGAAGGCCCCCGCGTGGGCATCCGCCCCTTCACCCACGACGACGCCGCCGAGTTCACCGCCCGCGCGCGGGAGAGCAAGGAGCTGCACCAGCCGTGGCTGTACCCGCCGGACAGCGCGCCGGCCTACGCCGACTACGCGGGGCGGCTGATCGAGGACCCGACCAAGGCCGGGTTCCTGGTGTGCGAGAAGGGGGACGGCGGGTCCCTCGCCGGGTTCATCAACATCAACAACATCGTCGAGGGCGCGTTCCGGTGCGGAGCCCTGGGCTACGGCGCCTTCGCGCACGCCGCCGGGCGGGGGCTCATGCGCGAGGGACTGAACCTCGTCGTGGACCACGCGTTCGGCCCGATGCGGCTGCACCGGCTGGAGATCAACGTGCAGCCCGCCAACTCCGCCTCGATCGCCCTCGCCCGCTCCTGCGGATTCCGTCTGGAGGGCTTCTCGCCCAACATGCTCTACATCGGCGGCGCCTGGCGCGACCACGAACGCTGGGCGCTCACCACCGAGATGCGCAGGCCCGGCTGATTTCCGTTGAGGTCCGGGCTCCCGGTCGGCCAGATGAACCGCATGCGGACCAACGTGGTGCTCGACGCCCCCTCCAACCTGGGCCCGCGCCCGCCCGCCCCCGGCTGCTACAAGCTCGCCGGCGCCCTGCGTGAGCAGCGGATCGTCCAGAGGCTGCGGGCGCTGGAGGGCGGGGTCGTGGTGCCGCCGCGGTACGACCGGGGGAGCGGCAGGACGGCGACGGGGTCTTCAACGCCGTAGCCCTCGCCGCCTACACGCACAAGCTCGCCGACCGGATCGAACGGCATGTGCGGGCCGGGGAGTTCCCCGTCGTCATCGTCGGCGAGCTGCGCGAATGGGGCGCCGACACCCTCGCCCGCGCCACCGCGGACACCTTCGCGCATCCGGAAGTGGCCTGATTCCGGGTCCACTTGGACGCGGGCGTCCTCGACCCGAGCGTCATGCCGGCCGTCGACAGCCCCAACCCGGACGGCTGCTCCGCGACGAACTCGTCGAACTGCTCCGGCCGTTGCTCGCCTCACCGCACTGCGTCGGCCTCAACTCACCATCCACGACCCCGACCTCGACCTCGACCCGGAGGGCACGGCGGGAACGCTGCTGACCGACGTCGTGGTGGCGCCCCTCGGTCAGGCCTGACGGTCCACGTACTCGTAGATGGCGCCGTCCGGATGCATCGCGATCAGGTTGCGGCCCGCCGGGGTGGGAACCGGGCCCGCGATCACCCGCGCGCCCAGCTCGGTGAGCACCCGGCAGGTCTCCTCGACGTCCTTGACGGCGATCGTCGCGGCGACCTTGCGCAGCACCTCCAGCTCCGCCTCCGGGCCGCTCATCAGCAGGAAGCAGCCGACGGCCGCCACCTGCACACCGCCGCGCTCGAAGCGCAGGGCCGGGCCGCCCGCCAGCCGTTCGTAGAACGGGACGGCGGCTTCCAGGTCGTCGACGCAGACGCGCAGCGTGGCTCCCAGAATCTCCATGTGTCCGAGCCTAGTAGGGGCAGAGAGGGCGGGGAGATCGTTTCGCTCGATCTCCCCGCCCTCGTCACACCTCAGCCCATGGCCTTGCGTATGGCGTCCCGGGTGCGGTCGACGACCGCGGCCATCGGGCCCACCGCCACGTTCTTCAACGCGGTGTCGGTGCCCGGGTGCGGGCGGGTCGGCGCCAGCGCCTCGGCCGCCTGCACCGCGCGAGCCAGGTTCTCCAGCTTCCCGCGGTCGGCGACCCGGCTGAAGTGCGCGAACTCGTACTTCTCCTCGGCCTCGGCATGCGCCAGCACGTCCTTGCGCAGGCCCGCGAACTTGTCGAGGAACTCCGGCGAGTCGGGGTCCATGTCGTCCAGCTCGGACAGCACCCGCTTGGCCTTCTCCTCCTCCTCGATACGGTCCTTCACGACCAGCTCGCCGCCGTCGATGTTCCGGCGGGCGAAGGGATGGACGACCTCCTCCTCCGCGGTCTCGTGCACCGCGAGGAGCCGGACGAGCTCATGGAAGCTGCGCTTGCGCTCGTCGCCCTTGGTGGCCGCCACCTCGTCGAGCAGTTCCCGGATCCGCGTGTGCTGCCCCTTGAGCAGCTCCACGACGTCGGTTCGTTCGGTCATCCTCTTCTCTTCCCTGGATTCACTTGCCCGGACAGAAGCTTGCGAGCGGGCCGGGTACCCGGGGGCCGGGCCGCTACGCGCCGGTATCCGGCCGTCACCCGCCGCGTTACCCGTACGCGCGTACGGGTACCCGGCGGCCATGGAACGCTTGGATCACCTTGAGCATCTCGACAAGCACCTGGTCGACGAACTGGCGCAGGTGGCGCGCGAGACCGTGCGCGACGAGCTGCGCCGCCAGACCCGCAAGCAGCGCCGCACCGCGATGCTGTACGCCGCGTCCGGCACCGTCGCCCTGTACGCGGGCGCGGCCCTCGCGCTCGCCCTCGGCCTGGCCCTGGCCCTCGCCCTGCCCGACTGGGCCGCCGCGCTGATCACCGCCGCGGTCCTCGGCGTCGTGGCCTACGTCCTGCGCGGCGCCGCCCGGCCCTCCGCGTCCCGGCCCACGTCCGAGCGCGAGGCCGAACTCGCGGCGTCCCCCGGGCAGCCCATCGGCAGCACCCCGCCGGTCGCGCCGCCGAGCGGCCTCGGCATGTCGTACCCGCCGATGCCGCCCACCGCACCCGGCACCCCGGGCGCCGCGGACCCGCCGAAACCCGACGACATCGACCCCGAGCAGCCCCACCACCGGGCGTGACGCGCGGTGGGCCGGCACTGGGAGGACGCCCTGCCCCGGCGGCGCAGGGCCGTCGTCGTCACCGGGGCCAGCGGCGGCGTGGGGCGGGCCACGGCCCTGGCCTTCGCCGCCCGGGGCGACCGGGTCGCCCTACTGGCCCGCGGGCGCGAGGGACTGGCCGCGGCGGCGGACGAGGTGCAGCGGGCCGGCGGTGAGGCCCTGGTCGTCTGCGTCGACATGGCCGACCCCAAGGCCGTGGAGGACGCGGCGCAGAAGGTCGTCGACACGTTCGGCCGGATCGACGTCTGGGTCAACAACGCCTTCGCCGGGATCTTCGCACCGTTCACCGAGATCACCCCGGACGAGTTCCGACGGGTGACCGAAGTGACCTACCTGGGCTATGTGTTCGGCACCCGGGCCGCGCTGCGCCACATGCTGCCGCGCGACCGGGGCACCGTCGTCCAGGTCGGTTCCGCACTCGCCTACCGGGGCGTGCCGCTCCAGTCCGCCTACTGCGGGGCCAAGCACGCCATCCAGGGCTTCCACGAGTCGCTGCGGTGCGAGCTGCTGCACACGGGCAGCGGGGTCCGTACCACGATGGTGCAGCTGCCCGCCGTCAACACCCCTCAGTTCGAATGGGTGTTGAGTCGCATGCCGGGGCGGGCCAGGCCGGTCGCGCCGGTCTACCAGCCGGAGGTGGCGGCGCGGGCGATCGTGCACGCGGCGGGCCACGGCCGACGGCGGGAGTACTGGGTCGGCGGCTCCACGGCGGCCACGCTGGTCGTCAACGCGGTCCTGCCCGGCTTCCTGGACCGCTACCTCGCACGGAACGCGTTCGCCGCCCAGCGGGACGAGGGCGAGCACCACGGCCCCGGCAACCTGTGGACCCCCGCGGACGGCCCGCACGGCCGGGACTTCGGCGCGCACGGCCGCTTCGACGACGAGGCGGTCAGCGCCGGACCGCAGAACTGGATCTCCCGCAACCGGGGGCGCGTGGGCATGGCGGCGGTGGCCGGAGGGCTGGGGCTCGCGGTGACCGCAGGGGTACGGGCGGTGTCGCGGCGGACCTGAACCCGTGACCGCGGCGGACCCGGACCCTCACGCCCCCCGGGCCGCGGCGGATCCGGACCCCCCGGGCCGCGGCGGATCCGGACCCCCCGGGCCGCGGCGGACCCGGACCCCCCGGGCCGCGGCGGACCCGGACCCTCACGCCACCCGGTACTCCCGCACCTCCTCGGCCCGTAGCGCCAGCCCGTGCCCCAGCCCGCCGAGGGGGCGCACGACGCCTCCCGTGGGGTCCAGGGCGCCGTCGAAGAACATGTCCTCGATGCGGACGTGGTCGTGGAACCACTCGATGTGCCGCAGGTTGGGAACCGCGGCGGCCACCGCCGCGTGGGCGTGCGGGGCGCAGTGGGCGGAGACCTCCAGGCCGTGGGCCTGGGCGAGGGCCGCGGCGCGGAGGAACTCGGTCAGACCGCCGCACCGGGTCGCGTCGATCTGCAGACAGTCGACGGCCCCGGCCGCGACCATGCGGGCGAAGTAGGGAAGGTCATAGCCGTACTCGCCCGCCGTCACCTCGCACGCCACCGTGTCCCGGACCAGCCGCAGACCCGTCAGGTCGTCCGAGGAGACCGGCTCCTCGAACCAGCCGACACCCTCTCCGTCGAGGGCACGACCCACCCGTACCGCCTGCTTGCGCGTGTAGGCGCCGTTCGCGTCGACGTACAACTCCGCCCCGGAGCCGATGACCTGGCGCGCCGTACGGACCCGGGCCAGGTCCCGGGCGACGGCCCGGCCCCAGGACTCGCCGATCTTGATCTTGACGCGCGGGATGCCCTGCCCGTGCACCCAGCCGCCCAACTGGGCCTCCAGATGCGTGTCGTGGTACGTCGTGAAGCCCCCGCTGCCGTACACCGGGACCGTGGTGCGGGCCGTGCCCAGCAGCCGCGCCATGGGCAGTTCGAGCAGCCGGGCCTTCAGGTCCCACAGCGCGATGTCCACCGCCGAGACCGCGCAGGCGGCGACGCCGGGCCGGCCCGCGTTCCGCACGGACCGGCACATCGCCTCGTGCACGGCCGGGATGTCCAGCGCGTCGCGGCCCTCGACCACCTGGGCGAGCTCCTCGCGCAGGAAGCCGCCGACCGACGGCGGACCGTACGTCCAGCCCGTTCCGGTCGCGTCCCCCGCCGCGACCTCGGCGATCACCATCGTCGTACTGTCCCAGGACAGGGTGCCGTCGGCCTCGGGGGCGTCCGTCGGCACCGTGTACACCGAGACGGCAGGCCGGCCGAGTTTCACGGTCACCCCTGCTGGAGCTGCGGCAGGACCTTCGTACGGTAGAAGTCGAAGAAGCCGCGCTGGTCGGGGCCGATCTGATTGACGTAGACCCGGTCGAAGCCCGCGTCGGCGAACGCGGACAGCGCCGCCACGTGCTCGTCGACGTCGTCCCCGCACACCGACTTCTCGCGCACCATCTCCTCGGTGACCAGCGACTCCAACTGCTCGAAGTGCCTGGGCGAGGGCAGGATCTGGCCCATCTCGCCCGGCAGCAACTGGTTGGACCACAGCCGGTGCACGGTGCGCACGGCCTCCTCGCGGTCGGTGCCGTAGCAGACCTTGGTGCCGCCGCTGACCGGCTTGGCGCCCCCGCCGCCCTTGCGGAACTGGGTCACCATGTCCTCGTCGGGCATCATCGTGATGTAGCCGTCGCCCACCCGCGCCGCGAGCGCCGTCGCCGCCGGGCCGAAACCGGAGATGTCGATGGGGACGGGCTCGTCGGGAACGGTGTAGAGGCGGGCGTTCTCCACCCGGTAGTGGGTGCCGTAGTGGCTGACCTCCTCGCCGGTGAACAGCCGGCGCATCACCTGGATCGACTCCTCCAGCATCTCCAGGCGTACGTGCGCGGGCGGCCAGACATGGCCGAGGATGTGCTCGTTGAGGGCCTCACCGGTGCCCACGCCGAGACGGAAGCCGCCGTTGGTCATCACCGAGGCGGTGGCCGCGGCCTGCGCGATCACCGCCGGGTGGATCCGCACGGTCGGGCAGGTCACCGCCGTCTCGATCGGCAGCGACACCGCCTCGGAGATCGCGCCGATCACCGACCACACGAACGGGCTCTGTCCCTGGGCGTCGTTCCAGGGGTGGTAGTGGTCGGAGATCCACAACGACCGGAATCCGGCCTGTTCGGCCATCCGCGCCTGTTCGACGAGGTCCGCCGGGCCGAACTCCTCGCACGACAGAAAGTAGCCGTATTCGGGCATGGCGTGTACCTCCGCATGGTTCGCCGAACTGGATGGGGGTCGGTCGCGGTTCCGAGTACCCGACGGCCCGGCCGGAAACCGGATCACGTTTGGGGGCCCTGGCCAGGGGGACGCGGAAGGCTCCCGAGGTACGCGACAGCGACTGAAGCGCCCGTGGGCGAACGGGCCATCGACAACGCCGGAGGCGCACCGTGAGCCGACCCCGCATCGTGATCGTCGGTGCTGGATTCGCCGGATACCAAACCGCCCGCACCCTGTCCCGGCTGACCCGCCACCGGGCCGACATCACCCTGCTGAACCCCACCGACTACTTCCTGTACCTGCCCCTGCTGCCCCAGGTCGCGGCCGGCATCCTGGAACCCCGCCGGGTGACCGTCTCGCTCTCCGGCACCCTGCCCCGCGTACGGCTGGTGCTCGGCGAGGCGGACGCCATCGACCTCGACGGGCACACCGTGCACTACACCGGCCCGGAGGGGGAGAGCGGCACGCTCGGCTACGACCGGCTGGTGCTCGCCGCGGGCAGCGTCAACAAGCTGCTGCCCATCCCCGGTGTCGCCGAGCACGCCCACGGCTTCCGCGGCCTGCCCGAGGCGCTGTACCTGCGCGACCACGTGACCCGTCAGGTGGAGCTGGCGGCCTCCGCCGACGCCCCGGAGAAGTGCGCCGCGCGCTGCACGTTCGTGGTGGTCGGCGCCGGCTACACCGGTACCGAGGTCGCCGCGCAGGGACAGCTGTTCACCGACGCGCAGGTGCGCAAGCACCCCCTGCGCACGGGCATGCGGCCGCGCTGGCTGCTGCTCGACGTCGCCGACCGGGTCCTGCCCGAACTGGACGAGAAGCTCTCCCGCACCGCCGACCGGGTGCTGCGCCAGAGGGGCGTCGACGTACGGATGGGCACCTCCGTGAAGGAGGCCACGCCCGACGGAGTCCTGCTCACCGACGGCGAGTTCGTGGACACCCGCACCCTGGTGTGGTGCGTCGGCGTACGGCCCGACCCGCTCGCCGAGTCCCTCGGGCTGCCCATGGAACGCGGCCGGCTGCTGGTCGACCCGCACCTCCAGGTGCCGGGCCGCCCCGAGCTGTTCGCGTGCGGTGACGCCGCCGCCGTACCGGACCTGGAGAAGCCGGGCCAGTACACGCCGATGACCGCCCAACACGCCTGGCGACAGGGCAAGGTGGCGGCCCGCAACGTCGCCGCCTCGCTCGGCATCGGCGGCGAACGCCGCGCCTACCGCCACCGCGACATGGGCTTCGTCGTCGACCTCGGCGGCGTCAAGGCCGCCGCCAACCCGCTCGGCGTCCCCCTGTCCGGCATCGCCGCCGGCGCGGTCACCCGCGGCTACCACCTCGCGGCGATGCCCGGCAACCGGGTCCGGGTCGCCGCCGACTGGCTCCTGGACGCCGTACTCCCGCGCCAGGCCGTCCAGTTGGGTCTCGTACGGGAATGGTCGGTGCCGCTGGACACGGCGTCGCCGGAGCTGGCGCGAGTGCCGGGGAAACCGGAGAAGCCGGAGAAGCCGGAGAAGCCGGAGAAGGCGGAGAAGGCGGAGAAGGCGGAGAAGCCGGAGAAAGGGGCGGTCGACGTGTCCACTGCGGAGCCTGCGAAGGACCAGCCGGGCGGTGAGCCCGCGAAGAACCAGTCGGGCGATGAGCCTGCGAAGAATCAGCCGGGTGGTGAGCCCGCGAAGAATCAGCCGGGTGGTGAGCCCGCGAAGAATCAGCCCGGCGGCGAGCCCACGAAAGCGCCGGGCCCTGTCAAGCGCCCCGACCGTCCCGCGGAAGGAGACTCATGAACACCGGTGAACTCGTCGAACTGGGACAGCAGTTGCGCGTGGACAGCGTGCGCGCCTCCGCCGCCGCGGGGTCGGGGCACCCCACGTCCTCCATGTCCGCCGCCGACCTGATGGCCGTACTCCTCGCCAACCACTTCCGCTACGACTTCGAGCGCCCCTCCCACCCGGGCAACGACCGCTTCGTCCTGTCCAAGGGCCATGCCACGCCCCTGCTGTACTCCGCCTTCAAGGCGGCCGGTGTCGTCGACGACGCCGAACTGCTCACCTTCCGCAAGCTGGGCAGCGCCCTGGAAGGGCATCCGACGCCACGCCGGCTGCCGTGGGTCGAGACCGCCACCGGTTCGCTCGGGCAGGGACTGCCCGTCGGCGTCGGCATCGCGCTCGCCGGCAAGCGTCTCGACCGCAGCGGATACCGGGTGTGGGTGCTGTGCGGCGACAGCGAACTGGCCGAGGGCTCGGTGTGGGAGGCCGCCGAGCACGCGGCGTACGAGCACCTGGACAACCTGACCGCCGTCGTCGACGTCAACCGGCTCGGCCAGCGCGGCCCGACCCGGCACGGCCACGACCTGGACGCCTACGCCCGCCGCTTCCAGGCCTTCGGCTGGCACACCGTCGAGGTCGACGGGCACGACGTCGACGCGATCGACCGTGCCTACGGCGAGGCCCGCTCCACCACCGGACAGCCCACCGTGATCCTCGCCCGCACCCTCAAGGGCAAGGGTGTCGAGGGCGTCCAGGACCGCGAGGGCCTGCACGGAAAGCCGCTGAAGGACGCCGACGGGGCCATCGCCGAACTCGGCGGCCGACGCGACGCCCGCATCCACGTGCACGAGCCGCCCGCCGCCCGCATGCTGCACGCCGTGCGCGCCGGGCATCCGGAGCTGCCCCGCTTCGAGAAGCAGGACGACGTGGCGACCCGGGACGCCTACGGCCAGGCCCTTGCCGCCCTCGGCTCCGGCCGCGGCGACGTCGTCGCCCTCGACGGCGAGGTCAGCGACTCCACGCGCGCCGAGCTCTTCGCCAAGGAACACCCCGACCGCTACTTCGAGTGCTACATCGCCGAGCAGCAGCTGGTCGCCACGGCGGTGGGGCTCGCCACGCGGGGCTGGGTGCCGTACGCCTCCACCTTCGCGGCCTTCCTCACCCGTGCCCACGATTTCGTGCGCATGGCCTCCGTCAGTGGCGCGGGCATCAACCTGGTCGGCTCGCACGCCGGTGTCGCCATCGGACAGGACGGGCCCTCGCAGATGGGTCTGGAGGACCTGGCGATGATGCGGGCCGTGCACGGCTCGACCGTGCTCTACCCGTGCGACGCCAACCAGACCGCCAAGCTCGTCGCCACCATGGCCGGCCTGGACGGCATCCGCTATCTGCGCACCTCGCGCGGCAAGAGCCCGGTGATCTACGGCCCCGACGAGGAGTTCCCCGTCGGTGGCAGCAAGGTGCTGCGCTCCTCCGACCGGGACCGGATGACGGTCGTCGCCGCCGGCGTCACCGTGCACGAGGCGCTGGCCGCCGCGGACGCGCTGGACCGGGAGGGCATCCCGGTACGGGTGATCGACCTGTACTCGGTCAAGCCCGTCGACCGGCTCACCCTGCGCCGCGCCGCCGAGGAGACCGGCTGCCTGCTCAGCGTCGAGGACCACCACGAGGAGGGCGGCCTCGGCGACGCCGTCCTCGACGCGTTCCTGGACGGGCGCCCCGTCCCGCGCCTGGTGCGGCTCGCGGTCCGTACGATGCCCGGCTCGGCCACGCCCGAGGAACAGCTGCACGGCGCGGGCATCGACGCCGAGTCGATCGCGGCCGCCGGCCGGCTGCTGGTGGAGGAGGCGGTCGTGCGATGACCCGCGACGGCGCCGTACGGACCGTACGGGCCGGGCGGCGGACCGTCGAGGTGCACCGGCCGGACAAGGTGCTCTTCCCCGGTGGCGGCGGGACCGAGGAGTACACCAAGGGCGACCTGGTCGACTACTACCGGTCCGTGGCCCCCTTCATGCTGCCGCACCTGCGGGGACGCCCGCTGATGCTGGAGCGGCACCCCGACGGGGTCGACGGCCCGCGGTTCATGCAGAAGAACACCCCCGAGAGCTATCCGGACTGGGTCGCTCGCGTCGAGGTGCCCAAGGAGGGCGGCACCGTCTGCCACACCGTCTGCGAGGACTCCGCCACCCTCGTCCTCCTCGCCGACCAGGCCTCGATCACCCTGCACCGCTGGCTCTCCCGCGTCGGACGGCTGGACCGGCCCGACCGCATGGTCTTCGACCTCGACCCGTCGGGGGACGATTTCGAGCGGGTGCGGGAGGCGGCCCGGCTGCTCGGGGAGCTGCTGGACGAGGTGAACCTGCCCTCGGCGCTGATGACGACCGGCTCCCGCGGACTGCATGTGATCGTCCCGCTGAACGGGCATCACGACTTCGACGAGGTACGGGAGTTCGCCCGGGACCTCGCCGACGCCCTGGCCGCCGCGCACCCCGAACGGCTCACCACCGCCGCCCGCAAGAAGGACCGCGGCGACCGCCTCTACTTCGACGTCCAGCGCAACGCCTACGCGCAGACCGCCGTCGTACCCTTCACCGTCCGCGCCCGGCCCGGCGCCCCTGTGGCCGTCCCCCTCGCCTGGAGCGACCTGGACGACCCGGGCCTGAACGCCCGGCGGTGGACCGTCGCCGACGCCGTTGACCAGGCCCGCGCCAACCCCTGGTCCGGGGTGCTGACCCGAGGGCGGGCGCTGGGGCCGGCCCGGCGCAGGCTCAACGCGCTGCGCGGCTGAGGCGCCGACGCGGTGCTGCGGGGACGCGGTGCTGCCGGGACACGGTGTGACCGGGACACGGTGTGACCGAGGCACGGTGTGGCCGAGGCACGGTGTGGCCGACGCGCCGCGCGGCCGGCGTGCTTGGTGGGCGCAGCACGTAATCCGGCGGGTTTGGCCAACGCACATCGGGCCACTCGCCGTTCGAGGCGCCCATGACTAATTCACAGAACACACCCAAAGCATCCAAGTCATCCAAGTCACCCGAACCAGACACACCGGACCAGGGTGGGCCGGACGACCGGCCGACCTCGATGGAAGTGCTGCGCCACGCGCGCGCCCAGCTCGCCGAACTCACCGGCATGACCGCCGAGACGGTCTCGTCCTTCGAACAGACCGAGGACGGCTGGACGTTGGAGATCGAGGTCCTGGAACTGGCCCGCGTCCCCGACACGATGAGCCTGCTGGCGAGCTACCAGGTCGACCTCGACCCGCACGGCCGGCTCACCGGCTACCGGCGCATCCGCCGCTACGAACGCGGGCGGTCCGACGCACACAGGCCCGGCGGCCGCTAGGCCGCCCTCCGGCACCCACCCCCATCCCAGAACAGGAGGAGCGGTCGGCATGACCGTTGTCCCGGCACAGCAGACCGGCGGCGGAGGAGGTTCCAGCGGTCTCTACGACGTCCTGGAACTCGTCCTCGACCGGGGACTCGTCATCGACGCGTTCGTGCGCGTGTCGCTCGTCGGCATCGAAATCCTCAAGATCGACGTACGGGTCGTCGTGGCCAGCGTCGACACCTACCTCCGCTTCGCCGAGGCGTGCAACCGGCTGGACCTGGAAGCCGGTCCGCGCAAGAGCCCGGGCCTGCCCGACGTGGTCGGCGAGATCACCGAGTCCGGAGCCCGCGGCAAGTCCAAGGGGGCGCTGTCCGGCGCCGCGCAGACCGTGTCCGACGCCTTCAAGCAGGCCCGTGAGGAGGGCGAGGCCGAACCCCGGCGCGCCCGTAAGACCACCACGTCGCGCAGGAAGGAGGAGCAGGAGTGAGCACGTACGTGTACGGCATCACCGCGAGCTCGCATCCCGCACTTCCCAAGGACATGACCGGCGTCGGCGACCCGCCCCGTCCGGTGCGCGTGCTGAAGCAGGGCGAACTGGTCGCCCTCGTCAGCGACGCGCCCGAGGGGCTGCGGCCCAAGCGCCGGGACCTGCTCGCCCACCAGAGCGTCCTCGCCGAGGCGGGCGCGGCGGCCTGCGTGCTGCCCATGCGCTTCGGCAGCGTCGCCCCCGACGACGACGCCGTCACCGGAGTGCTCGCCGAGCGCGTCGAGCACTACCAGGAGCGCCTGCGCACGCTGGACGGCAAGGTCGAGTACAACGTCAAGGTCTCCCACGTGGAGGAGGCCGTGCTGCACCGGGTGATGTCCGAGAACCCGGAGATCCGTTCCCTGGCGGAGGCCAACCGGCAGGCGGGCGGCGGAAGTTACGAGCAGAAGCTGCGGCTCGGCGAGATGGTGGTGGCGGCCGTCAAGGCCCGCGAGTCCGAGGACGCGGCCGACGTCCGGCGCGCGCTGGAGCCGAGCGCGGCGGCGGTGAGCGTGGGCCCGGAGTCCACCGGCTGGCTCGCCAGCGTGTCGTTCCTGGTGGAACGGGACGCCGCCGAGGTGTTCCTGGCCGCCGCCGAGGACCTCCGCAAGAGCCGCCCGCACCTGGAGGTGCGCGTCAACGGGCCGCTGCCGCCGTACAGCTTCGTCGAGCCCGGCCCGGCGGAGCCCGCGGGCACCGTCACCGGTGCCGACACGGCCCGGGAGTGACGGCATGGGGCTGCTCGCGGAGGTGCTGCTGCTGCCGTTCGCCCCGGTGCGCGGCAGCGCATGGGTGATCAGACAGGTGCTGGACGAAGCCGAGCGCCTTTACTGCGACCCGGCCACTGTCCGGGCCGAACTCGCCCGACTGGAAGAGCAGTTGGAGACGGGTGAGATTGACCATGAGGAGTTCGACCGCCGTGAGGACGAACTCCTCGACCGGCTGGAGGCACGATGAACCGAGTGGGACTGGGGCTCGCCATAGGGGCCGGATACGTCCTCGGACGGACGAAGAAGATGAAACTGGCGTTCGCCGTCGGCACGCTCGTGGCCGGCAAGCGGATGCATCTGAGCCCGCGGGCGCTCGCGGAGCTGGCCCAGCAACAGCTGCGGGACAACCCGCAGTTCAAGGAGATCGGGGACCAGCTGCGCGAGGACCTGCGCGGAGTCGGCAAGGCGGCCTCCGGGGCCATGGTCGAGCGGCAGCTCGACGCGCTCGCCGACCGTCTGCACGGACGTACCGCCCAGATGCGCGACCAGTTGTCGGACATGGCGCCCGAGACACCGGACCTCGGGTTCGAGGAGGGCGAGTACGAGGAGGAGGACGAGGCTCCTCCGGAGGGCCGCGAGGAGGCGGCGCCGGAGCGGAAGCCGGAGCGGCAACCGGAGAAGAAGGCGGACGACAAGCCGCGCGCGGCGAAGAAGGCCGCGAAGAAGGCTCCGGCCAAGAAGACCCCCGCCAAGAAGGCCGCCGCGAAGAAGAAGCCCGCCTCCGCCGGGGGATCCGGGACCCGTAAGACCGCGGCCAAGAAGACCGCCGGGGCCAGGGGCGCCGCCCGCAGTGCCCGCGCCCGGCTGCCGAAGGGAGGCGGTGAGTGATGACCGAGCCCCTCGGACAGGCGGCCTCCACGGCCCGCGGCGCGGCCCCGAACCCGCTGGGCCAACTGGCCGGCAGCGAGGCCGCCGACCGGCTCAAGACCGAACTCCAGCAGTATCTCGCCCTGCAGGCGCAGCGGCTGCTCGTCGGCGCGGGCCGCAGGCTCGGCGAGACCACGGTCAAGTTGAACGACATCGCGGAGGGCAAGAGCCCGGGACTGGCCCGTCTCGCCCTCGACGGCGGACGCAAGCTCGCCGAGGGCAAGGGCCCCCTGCGCGGCGCGCTGGAGGTCGGTGCCACCCGCGCCAAGGAGAACGTGGTCGGCGCGCTGAAGAACCTCGGCGGCGGCAAGGGGAAGCGCAAGGGCGGAGCCGGCCGCAAGCCCACCGTCATCATCGAGTACGTCGATGTCGGCGTCCCGCTGCGCACCGCCTACGACCAGTGGACCCAGTACCAGGACTTCAGCACCTTCGCGAAGGGCGTGAAGAACGCCTCGCGCGCCGGCGACACGGCCTCCGACTGGCAGCTGAAAGTCTTCTGGTCCAACCGCAGCTGGAAGGCGCACACGACCGAGCAGGTGCCCGACGACCGGATCGGGTGGACCTCGGAGGGTGCCAAGGGCACCACGAAGGGTGTCGTCTCCTTCCACCGGCTCGCCGACAACCTCACCCGTGTGCTGCTGGTGATCGAGTACTACCCCAAGGGTCTGTTCGAGAAGACCGGCAACATCTGGCGTGCCCAGGGCCGCCGGGCCCGCCTGGACCTCAAGAACTACGTCCGCCACATCACGCTGAAGGGCGCCGCGGAGGACGGCTGGCGCGGCGAGATCCGCGACGGCGAGGTGGTGGTCAGCCACGAGGACGCGGTCGCGGAGGAAGCACCGGAGGAGCCGGAGGAGGCCTACGAGGAGGAGAAGCCCGAGGACGCCGAGGACGCCGAGGACGCCGAGGACTTCGAGGACTCCGAGGAAGCGGAGGACGCCGAGGACGGCTATGAGGGGGAGGACGAGGCGGAGAGCGCCTACGAGGACGACAATGAGGAAGAGGAAGAAGAAGACGAGCCAGAAGAGGCGGACGCGGAAGCCGAAGCCGACGCGGAGATCGACAGCGAGGCCGAGGACGAGTACGTCGGCACCGGGGGCCGTCGATGACGACCCCCGGCCGGCTCCCCGAGCCCTACGGCCAGGGCGGCGGCGCCAACCTCGCCGACATCCTGGAACGCGTCCTCGACAAGGGCGTGATCATCGCGGGCGACATCCGGATCAACCTGCTCGACATCGAACTGCTCACCGTCAAACTCCGCCTCATCGTCGCCTCCGTCGACAAGGCGAGGGAGATGGGCATCGACTGGTGGGAGGACGACCCGGCCCTGTCCTCGCGGGCCCGGCGCGACGAACTCGCCCGGGAGAACGCCGAGTTGCGTGGTCGGCTGGCCCAACTGGAGTCCGGCCGGCCGCAGGAGGAGGCCTGATGGCAGGACTGCGTTACGTGTACGCCGTGTGCCGTCCCTTCCGGTCGGCGCTGCAGTCCCAGCTGACCGGGGTCGCCGGACAGCCGCCCCGGCAGCTCACCCACCGCGGGCTGCTGGCCGTCTACAGCACGGTGCCGGAGGAGGACTTCGCCGAGGAGCCGCTGCGCGCCCGGCTGGAGAACCTGGACTGGCTCACCGAGACGGCCAGAGCCCACCAGGGCGTGATCGACGCGCTCACCGTCGTCACCACACCGCTGCCGCTGCGGCTCGCCACCGTCTTCCGGGACGACAGCGCCCTGCGCACGATGATGGAGGCCCGCGAGGCCTACTTCCTGCGCACCCTCGACCGGCTGGAGGGCCGGGTGGAGTGGGGCGTGAAGGTGTACGTCGAACAGGGCGCCGAGGACGCCGGGGGAGCCGGCACCGGCCCGGCGGCGGGAAAACCCGCGTCGGGCCGGGACTATCTGCGTCGGCGCCGCGCACAGACCCGGGCGCACGAGGACACCTGGCAGACGGCCGTGGAATTCGCCGGGCGGCTCCACGCGACATTGTCCTCGTACGCCGAGGATTCCCGGTTGCACAATCCGCAGAGCGCCGCGCTGTCCGGTGACTCCGGACGGAATGTGCTGAACGCCGCCTATCTGGTGCCCCGGGACGACTGCGAGGAATTCGTGGAACTGGTGGACCGGACGAAGGACGACTCCCCGGGAACCGGAATACGCGTCGAACTCACCGGCCCCTGGGCGGCCTATTCCTTCACCGGCGAGGCGACGGGCGCCGAGGCGGAAGGCGGCCGGGCGGGGGAGGAGCGGAAAGACCCATGACCGTCATAGAGCGCCGTGAGATCGCCCTGGTGGACCTGCTCGACCGGCTGCTGGCCGGCGGAGTCGTCATCACCGGGGACATCACCCTGCGCATCGCGGACGTCGACCTCGTCCGTATCGACCTCAACGCGCTGATCAGCTCGGTCAACGCGAACGTGCCCTCGCCCTTCGGAGACCTTTCGTGACGTCGTCCCGCAACCGCCTCGACCTCGACCCCGACACCGTGGAGCGCGACCTGGTGAAGCTCGTGCTCACCGTGGTGGAGCTGCTGCGCCAGCTCATGGAGCGCCAGGCCCTGCGCCGCTTCGACGAGGGCGACCTCACCGAGGAGCAGGAGGAGCGGATCGGGCTGACGCTGATGCTGCTGGACGACCGCATGACCGAGCTGCGCGAGCGCTACGGACTGCGGCCCGAGGACCTGAATCTGGACCTCGGGCCGCTCGGACCGCTGCTCCCCCGGAACTGACACGTAACCGACCGGGGGACCTTCTCACCACCTGTACCAGCGGCCCCTGCCTCCGGCGGCTGTCGTGCCGCGCACGAAGAATCCCAGCAGCCACAGGACAAGAACGGCCAGCGCGATCCACCAGAGCAGTTCCACCGCGAATCCGGCGCCGAACAGAATCAGGGCCAGAAGCAGTACCAGCAAGATGGGAACCATTGTGAAACCTCCTGCTGACCGGGTTTCCCGAAATTCGAGTTTCAGCCTTCCTTGCGGGCCATAATTTCGCCGTGCAGGACGGAGAACCAGGCGTCCTCCCGCTTTCCCCATTCCCGCCACGCCTCCGCCGCGGCCCGCAGCTCCGCCTCGGTCGCATGGCCGCCCTCCGTGGCGCGCCGAGCGTAGGCCGAGGCCACCGTGCGATCCGCCCACAGGCCGCTCCACCAGGCCCGCTCCTCGGCGGTGGCGAAGGTCCAGGTGCTGGAGGTGGCGGTGATGTCCGTGAGCCCCGCGCGCAGCGCCCAGGACTTCAGCCGCCGCCCCGCGTCCGGCTCGCCCCCGTTGGCGCGTGCCACCCGGCGGTACAGGTCCAGCCAGTCGTCCAGGCCCGGGGAGGCCGGGTACCAGGTCATGGCCGCGTAGTCCGCGTCACGGACCGCGACGAACCCGCCCGGCCTCGTCACCCGGCGCATCTCGCGCAGCGCCTGCACCGGGTCGCCGACGTGCTGGAGCACCTGGTGGGCGTGGACCACGCAGAAGGTGTCGTCCGGGAAGTCCAGCGCATGCACGTCGGCCACCGCGAAGTCGACGTTCGTCAGGCCCCGCTCGGCGGCCGCGGCCCGGGCCCGCTCCAGGATGTCCGGCGCGTGGTCGACGCCCGTGACATGCCCCTCGGGGACCAGCGCCGCGAAGTCGGCGGTGATCGTGCCCGGACCGCAGCCGATGTCCAGGATCCGCATGTCCGGCTTGAGCGAATCCACCAGGTAGGCCGCGGAGTTGGCGGCGGTGCGCCAGGTGTGCGAACGCAGCACCGACTCATGGTGGCCATGCGTGTATACGGCCGTCTCCCGCGGCTTCGACATCGCGTACCCCTCGTCTCGTCGTCGTGGTGACACCGTACGCTCGAATGTCGAATGATGAGATGCTGGTTTTGAATAATGGACTGACGACCTGTCAGTCATCGGGTAGCGGCCGGTACACCGTCAGCGCCTCCGGCAGCTTCTCCAGCGTCACCTCGCCCCGCACCTCGGTGACTTCGCCGTCGTAGGCGAGGAGGGTGCCCGGTGCGACGCCGGTCAGCCGCAGCCGGCTCACCTGGACCGCCGCGTGGGCGGGGGAGCGGGTCAGCGGGCCCGCGAGGGCCGCGGCGAGCAGCCGCGTCGCGGGCCTGCGTCCGCCGTGCACCACCCGTACGTCGAGCACGCCGTCCGCGAGGTCGACGCGGCGGCCGGGGTCCAGGCCCATCCGGTGGTAGGTGCCGTTGCCGGCGAACAGCAGCCACAACGGCCGTGCGTCGCTGCCGAGTCGGGCCTCCAGCGGATGCCCGTCGGCGCGCAGCACGCGCAGCGCCGCCAGCACTCCGGCCGGCCAGCTGCCGATCCGGTGCGACCAGCGGTCCCGCTCGCGCACCAGCTCCGGATACACGCCCAGGCTGCACGTGTTGAGGAACACGCCCTGCCGCTCGGCGCAGCGGAAACGGCCCGCGTCCACCCGTACCGCGTGGCCGCGCACGAGAGCCCGGGTCAGGTCGCGCACGTCCTCCACGCCCAGGTCGTAGGCGAAGTGGTTGAGGGTGCCGCCGGGCAGCACCGCCAGCGGCAGCCCGTGCCGCAGGGCGACCTCCGCCGCGGCGTTCACCGTGCCGTCGCCGCCGCACACGCCGAGGACCCGGGCGTGGGCCGCCGCCTTCTCCAGCTCGGTCCGTACCTGCTCGGGCTCGCACTCGACGACCTCGGCCAGCGGCAGCACGTCCAGCAGGGTGCGCACCCGGTCGGAGGTGGCCGACCCGGTGTTCGCCACCATCACCAGGCCCTCGCCCTCCGGCAGCGCAGGGACCTCGGCGCGCGGCCGGGCCGGCGGCGTGAGCTGCGCACGGGTCGGCACCATGCCCCGCACCGCGTACGCGGCGCCCACGCCGAGGGCCGCGCCCGCCAGCACGTCGCTCGGGTAGTGGGCGCCGGTATAGACCCGGGACAGCGCCACCAGGCAGGCGACCGGGGCGACGACGGCCCCCCAGGCGGGCGACTCCAGGGCCACCCCGGTCGCGAACGCGGCCGCCGACGCGGAGTGGCCGGACGGGAACGAGGTGGTGATCGGCTGCCGCTTCAGCTGCCGCACCAGCGGAACCGGGTCCAGCAGCGGCCGCGGCCGGCGCACCGACCGCTTGCCGAGGGTGTTGATCGTCAGCGAGGCCAGGCTCAGCGAGGCCAGCCCGCGCGCGGCGGCCCGCCGGGCCCGGGGCGTCCTGCTCGCCGCCATGACGGCGCCCGTCGCGAACCACAGCAGACCGTGGTTGGCGCTGTGGCTCAGCCGGGGCAGTGTGCGCTCGGCGCCGGGCCAGTGTCGTGCGGCGGTGAACTCGAACAGCTTGCAGTCGAGGGCCAGCAGGTGATCGCGGAGCACATGGTGGCCGGGTTTGGGCACGGTGAGATCGACGTCTGGGCTCATACGGTCACGGGTACCCTGAAGCGGCCGTTCCTCGACCGGCGCGAGCCCGGAGGCCCCCGTATGCGTCTGATCCTCGTCCGCCACGGCCAGACCCCGACGAACGTCGACTCCCTACTGGACACCGCCGTCCCGGGGCCGGGTCTGACCGAGCTCGGCGAGCGGCAGGCGGCCGCGCTGCCCGAGGTGCTCGCCGACGAGGACGTCGAGGCCCTGTACGCCTCGACGCTACGGCGCACCCAGCTCACCGCCGCCCCGCTGGCCGCCGCGCGCGGACTCGACGTGCTCGTCCGCGACGGCATCCGGGAGATCGCCGCCGGGGACCTGGAACTGCTGCCCGGCGACGGTGAGCACGGCGCGCTCTACATGCGGACCGCGTTCGCCTGGTCGACCGGCGACACCGCGCTGCGCATGCCCGGCGGCGAGACCGGCGCCGAGGTCCTCGCCCGGTACGACGCCGTCGTCGCCGAGGCGGCCGCGAGCGGCGCCCGCACCGTGGTGATGGTCAGCCACGGCGCCGTCATCCGCATGTGGGCGGCGGCCCGCGCCCACAACGTCGACGTCCCCTTCGCCGCCGGCCACCGGTTGGCCAACACGGGGGTGGTGGTCCTGGAGGGCACACCGACCGACGGCTGGAAGGCGCTCACCTGGGCGGGCGCGAGCGTGGCCCCGGCGGGCGAGAGCGGCCCGACGGGACGGCCGCTGGACGACCGCGGGTAGCGGCACATCGCCACGACGACGGGCAGCCGAGGCATCGGCCTCCTGGGGCGGCCGGTGCTCGGGCTGCCGGGGTGGCCGGATGCCGGCCTGCCGGGCCGGCTGGTCGGCGGTCTGGTGGGTCGGTCGGCCGGTCGTCGGGGTGGCGGGGTGGTCGGATGTCGGTTTGTCGGGTGGGCGGTCGTCGTGGCGGGGCCGTCGGACATCCGTCTGCCCGGGGTTGGCTGGGTGTCGGTTTGCTGGGGCGGCCGGTGCTCGGGCTGCCGGGGTGGCCGGATGCCGGCCTGCCGGGCCGGCTGGTCGGCGGTCTGGTGGGTCGGTCTGCCGGTCTGCCGGTCTGCCGGTCGTCGCGGTGGCGGGGCGGTCGGTCGTCGGGGTGGCGGGGCGGTCGGATGTCGGTTTGTCGGGTGGGCGGGCGCCGGGACGGCGGAGCCGTCGGATATCCGTTTGCCGGGGTTGTGGGGCGGGCCGCACAATTCCTCACCATGGGACATCTGGAAGCCGCGCACCTCGAGTACTACCTCCCCGACGGGAGGGCGTTGCTCGGCGACGTGTCCTTCCGGGTCGGCGAAGGGGCCGTCGTGGCCCTGGTCGGGCCCAACGGGGCGGGCAAGACGACCCTGCTGCGGCTGATCTCGGGCGAGCTGAAACCGCACGGCGGGTCCGTCACCGTCAGCGGCGGCCTGGGCGTGATGCGCCAGTTCGTGGGCTCCGTACGGGACGAGACGACCGTACGCGACCTGCTCGTGTCCGTCGCGCCGCCCCGGATCCGCGAGGCCGCGCGGGCCGTGGACAAGGCGGAGCACGCCATCATGACCGTCGACGACGAGGCCGCGCAGCTCGCGTACGCGCAGGCGCTCGCCGACTGGGCCGAGGTGCGCGGGTACGAGGCGGAGACGCTGTGGGACATGTGCACCACGGCCGCGCTCGGCGTGCCGTACGAGAAGGCGCAGTGGCGGCAGGTGCGCACGCTCTCCGGGGGTGAGCAGAAGCGGCTGGTGCTGGAGGCGCTGCTGCGCGGCACCGACGAGGTGCTGCTGCTGGACGAGCCGGACAACTACCTCGACGTGCCCGGCAAGCGGTGGCTGGAGGAGCAGCTGAAGGAGACCCGCAAGACCGTCCTCTTCGTCTCCCACGACCGGGAACTCCTCGCCCGCGCGGCCGAGAAGATCGTCTCCGTGGAGCCGTCGCCGACCGGTGCGGACGCCTGGGTGCACGGCGGTGGCTTCGCCACGTACCACGAGGCGCGGCAGCAGCGGTTCGCCCGCTTCGAGGAGTTGCGCAAGCGCTGGGACGAGAAGCACGCGCAGCTGAAGAAGCTGGTGCTGACGCTTCGTCAGGCCGCGGCCGTCAGCCACGACATGGCCTCCCGGTATGCCGCCGCCCAGACGCGGCTGCGCAAGTTCGAGGAGGCCGGGCCGCCGCCGGAGCCGCCGCGCGAGCAGGACATCCGGATGCGGCTGAAGGGCGGGCGCACCGGTGTCCGTGCCATCACCTGCGAGGACCTTGAGCTGACCGGTCTGATGAAGCCGTTCTCCCTGGAGGTCTTCTACGGCGAGCGGGTCGCCGTGCTCGGCTCCAACGGCTCCGGCAAGTCGCACTTCCTGCGGCTGCTGGCCGGGGAGGACGTGGCGCACACGGGGGCGTGGAAGCTGGGGGCACGGGTGGTGCCCGGGCACTTCGCGCAGACGCACGCGCATCCCGAGCTGGTCGGGCGGACGCTGTTGGACATCCTGTGGCAGGAGCACGCCCAGGACCGGGGGGCGGCGATGTCGCGGCTGCGGCGCTACGAGCTGACGGGGCAGGCCGAGCAGGCCTTCGACCGTCTCTCCGGGGGGCAGCAGGCCCGGTTCCAGATCCTGCTGCTGGAGCTGGAGGGGGTTACCGCGCTGCTTCTGGACGAGCCGACGGACAACCTGGACCTGGAGTCCGCCGAGGCTCTCCAGGAGGGGCTGGAGGCCTTCGACGGGACGGTGCTGGCGGTTACCCACGATCGCTGGTTCGCGCGCTCCTTCGACCGGTACCTGGTCTTCGGCAGCGACGGGCGCGTCCGGGAGAGCGCGGAACCCGTGTGGGACGAGCGGCGGGTGGAGCGAGCGCGATAGTCTCCCGCCCCCGCCGCCCCTACCCGTCCCGTCCCTGGGGGCTCCGCCCCCCAGACCCCCGGGCCTTCGCCCACCCGCCACCCGACTCGGTCGGTCGAGAGGTCCACCTTTCAGCCCACTGGAAACGGGTGGTGGGTGGGCAAAGGCCCGGGCGGGGTCGAAGGGGCAGCAGCCCCTGGAGGACGGGACGGGTAGGGGCGGCGGGGGCGGAATGAGCCCTACGCCCAGCGCAGGAGGGCGCCCAGGCCGCCCGACGGGGAGTCGTCCGTCGCCGGTGTCACGGACAGCGCCACCGCTCCCGTCGCCACCGCCGAGCGGATCAGCGCGTCGTCGGCACGGGCCGGCCAGGAGTTCTGTTCCCCGAGGATCTTCAGGTCGGTGCGGCGGACGGCCAACTGGTCCGGATCCTCGCCGATCCAGACCTCACGATGCGCGTCCGGCCCGTCCGGACGGATCAGCAGCTCGTCGATCCGGTGCTCGCGCGCGGCCTCGACGAGGGCCGGTACGCCCTCCACCGCCCCCGCGCGCCCGTCCTCGCCCGGCTCACGGGCCGCGAGGAACCGTTCCAGCTCCCGCTCCGCCCGCCGCCGTACGTGCTCGGCGCGCGCCTGCTCGACGTCCTCGTCCAGCAGCCTGCTGCCGCTGCCGTGCGGCGCCTCGACCGCCCGCTCGTGCAGCCGCCGCGGCAACCGATCGTGCACGGCCCGCCGCTCCCGGTCGTCCCCGACGAGAATCAGCAGGTCGGCCCCGGTCTCCTCCTGGCACACGGCGAGCGCGTCGGCGACCTCGGTCGCGTTGTGCTCCCAGGTGTTCTCCACCTTCAGCTGGAAGCGCCGCTCGGACCAGTCGACCGTGCTCGTCCGGTGGATCGGATGCTGCCGGCCGCTCACCGTCCCGGCGTCCCGCCGCCCCAGCGCCGTGCGCAGCTCGAAGTCGGCGCCGCGGCGGTCGATGTAGGCCACCACGCACACCGGGTCCTCGCCCGCCAGCTCCAGCAGCGGAGCGGTGTGCGGCAGCGGCGCCCACAAGGCGCTGTCGCGCAGCGGGGCCCGCGCGAGGGACGGATCCAGGACCACCTCACCGGCACGCGCGAACAGCGCCCGCCCGTTCGGCTCGGAGGAATGCGCCAGCTCCTCCAGGGCGCTCCGCACAGCTCCGCAGGTCGCCTCGTCGCAACCCTGCCCGGCCAGCTCCCGGGCGAGGGCCTGCGCCGTGAGGTGCCGTTCGTGCGGGGTGCCCTCCGTGTGCCGGGAGGTGTCGACGTAGACGGAGGCCCAGGGCCCAGGATGTTCGTAGAGTGGGTGAAGAAAGGCGAGATCCATGGTTCCCTCCCGGGTGTCGCTCGGGGGTAGTGCTCACAGGGCGGGTACCCGGACCGCATGAACGAACACGACGAGCGGGGCACCACCATGACCGGAGTCGACCCCGACCGGCTGGACGACCAGCAGCTCATGAAGGAGCTGGAGGCGATCCACCGCACGCGGCACGACACCCTCCTGCACGGCTCGAACGACGCGCTGCGCGCGCACAACGAACGCATGGCCCAGTTGGAGGGCGAGTACCTGCGCCGCCACCCGCGGCGCCCGGTGGCCGCGGGCCGTACCCGCGAAGGCGCCCGGGAACGCGGCAGCGGGGAGTCGGCGACTCCCCGCAGTTGATCCCCGGCATCCCCGGGATCCCCAGGACCCGCGGTCCGGCCCTTCGGGCCGGCGCTCAGGCGCGCATCGGCGGCCGTCCCCAGTGACGGTGGGCGGCCACCGCCGCCACGAACTCCCGCAGGAACTCCTCGCTCGCCGCCCCCGGCGAGGTGTCCGTCACCACGCCCTGGTCGGTGACCACCCGCCGGAACTCCGTGGACACCCGCAGGCCCTCCGGCTCCAGCGCCGACAGGACACCCACACCGGAGCCGAGCGCACCCACCGGCTTGCCGTGCCGGTAGGCGTCCCGCACGAAGCGCATCGCGTCCGGATCGGCGGCCGTCGGCGGGGTGCCCGTCGCCCCGCCGGGCAGCAGCACCGCGTCGTACAGCACCGAGGCCACGGTCGGCAGCGCCCGGTCCACGGCGTACCGCTCGCCGTCGGTGCCCGCAACCGTCCCGTCGGTCGGCGCCAGCGCCTCCACGACCGCGCCCCGGCCGGCCAGCTCCTCGCGCACCGAGGCCACCTGCTCGGCGTCCACGCCGTCGGTGACGAGCACCGCGATCTGCCGGGTGCGCACCGAGCCGTCGCCGCGCAGCGACTCCAGGCTCAGCGCGGGGGAGAGGACCTTGTTCGTGCCCTCCTCGGCTGCGGCCGGCTCCGGCACCCCGATCCCACGGGCCACCTGCGCGGCCAACTCTCCATTGACCTTGGCCAGTTGCTCCACCGTCCGGGCGCGTACGCTCATCGCGCCGACCTTGCCGAGCTCGAACCGGAACGCCTCCACGATGTGCTGACGCTCCCAGTCGCTCATGCTGTGCCAGAACAGCGCCGGCTGGCTGTAGTGGTCCTGGAAGCTCGGGCTGCGCCGCCGGATCTTCGCCCCGTCCACCCGCTCCGCGTAATGCGTGTAGGCGTGGCCGTCGGCGCCCGCGTGTGCGGGGCAGCCGCCGCCGAGGGAGTTCGGGAAGTAGTTCGTGCCCCGGTGGATGGCGCTCTGGCCGTAGCCGTCGCGCTGGTTGGTGCGCACCGGCGCCACCGGGCGGTTCACCGGCAGCTGGGCGAAGTTCGGCCCGCCCAGCCGGATCAACTGGGTGTCCAGATAGGAGAAGTTGCGGGCCTGGAGCAGCGGATCGTTGGTGAAGTCGATGCCCGGCACCACGTTCGCCGTGTGGAACGCCACCTGCTCGGTCTCGGCGAAGAAGTTCTCCGGGTTGCGGTCCAGCACCATACGGCCGATCGGCCGGACCGGCACCTGCTCCTCCGGGATGATCTTCGTGGCGTCCAGCAGGTCGAAGTCGAAGGCGAACTCGTCCTCCTCCGGCACCAGTTGGACGCCCAGCTCCCACTCCGGGTACTCGCCCGCCTCGATCGCGTCCCACAGGTCCCGCCGGTTGAAGTCCGGATCGCGGCCCTGGCACTCCTGTGCCTCGTCCCACACCAGCGAGTGCACACCGAGCCGCGGCTTCCAGTGGAACTTCACGAACGTGCCGCGCCCCTCGGCGTTGACGAACCGGAAGGTGTGCACCCCGAAGCCCTGCATCATGCGGTAGCTGCGCGGGATCGCCCGGTCCGACATCAGCCACATGATCGTGTGCAGGGTCTCCGGCTGGAGCGACACGAAGTCCCACAGGCTGTCGTGCGCGGACGCCCCGGTCGGGATGTCGTTGTGCGGCTCGGGCTTCACCGCGTGCACGAAGTCCGGGAACTTGATGCCGTCCTGGATGAAGAACACCGGGAAGTTGTTCCCGACCAGGTCGTAATTGCCCTCCGACGTATAGAACTTGGTGGCGAACCCGCGCACGTCCCGCACGGTGTCCGCCGAGCCCTTGGGCCCCTGCACGGTGGAGAACCGCACGAACACCGGGGTGCGCACCGCCGGGTCCTGGAGGAAGGCGGCCCGGGTGAACTCGGCACAGGACTCGTACGGTTCGAAGTACCCGTAGGCGCCCGCGCCGCGCGCGTGCACCACCCGCTCCGGGATCCGCTCGTGGTCGAAGTGGGTCAGCTTCTCCCGGAAGTGGAAGTCCTCCATCAGGGTCGGCCCGCGTTCACCGGCGGCCAGCGCGTCGTCGGTGTGGTCGACCTCGACGCCCTGGTCGGTGGTGAGCGGCCCGCCGGCCGGGTCGTCGGCCCGAAAGGTCTCGCGCTGCTCCTGCTTGCGGTCCATCAGGCGGCCTCCCTCGCGAACACGTCCAGGAAGGTCTCGCAGAACGCCTTCAGATCGTCCGGCTTGCGGCTGGTCACCAGCTTGTTGTCGCCGTGGTCGCAGGTCCTGACCTGCTCGTCGACCCAGGTGCCGCCCGCGTTCTCGATGTCGGTCCGCAGACTCGGCCAGGAGGTCAGCACCCGGTCGCGTACGACGTCCGCCTCGATCAGGGTCCAGGGGGCGTGGCAGATCGCGGCGACCGGCCGGCCCTGCTCGAAGAAGTCCCGTACGAACGCCACCGCCGCGCGGTCGGTCCGCAGGAAGTCGGGGTTGGCGACCCCGCCCGGCAGCACAAGACCGCCGAAGGAGCCGGCCGACGTCTCGCCGACGACCTCCTGCACCGGGAAGGTGTCCGCCTTGTCGAGGTGGTGGAACGCCTGGATCGTCCCCGGCTTCGTGGAGACCAGGACGGGCTCGTGACCGGCGTCCACCGCGGCCTGCCAGGGATCGGTGAGCTCGATCTGCTCCACGCCCTCGGGTGCGGTCAGAAATGCGATGCGCATGGTGGATCAACGTCCTTCCCCGGCCCGGAAACGGGCCTCGTCGTTCGTGTGCTTCCTTTCGCGCCGGGCGGCACGGCGGCAGCGCAGCAGCTCCTCGCCGTACGGCAGCAGCACGCAGGCGCCGATCGCGGCGCCGATGCCCGCGAGATACGCGCGTGACAGCGGGCGCCTGCGCGGCACCAGCCGCCAGGCGTCCGGATCGCCCCGGCCGCCCCGCAGCAGGGACTTCACCTGGTCGGCGTGCAGGCACATCAGCGAGGCCAGTGCCCCGAACGGCAGCGACTCGAGGAAGCTGTGGATGTGCTGCTCGACCGGCTTCACCTCGCGGCCGCTGTCCTCGGCCGTCCGCACGTCCCACAGCGCCGTCGCCTCGTGCGCGGCCGTGCAGCCCAGTTGCACGGAGAGCAGCAGCGGGTTGACCTCGTAGCGCAGGGTCAGTGCGATGGGGATGCCGACCTCGGTCATCATCAGGGAGTGGATCAAGGACTCCTTGGTGCCTGCCGTGTCCTCGATGCGGGTGCGCCGGTGCATCGCCCAGTCGGCGAGACCGGGCACGAACCAGCTCGGCAGCAGCCCGTACAGCAGATAGCGGACGGTCGCGTCACCGACGTCGACGGAGACGCCGGTGCCGCTGATCTCCGCGGCCTGGTCGCGGCCCATGCGCTCACCCGTCCGGGGCGGCCCGGCTGATGTCAGCCAGCGCCGAGTCCGGATCCTGCGCCTCGGCCAGATCCCCCAGACTCACCATGCCGACCGGCAGGCCGCCCTCGACGACCGGCAGCCGGCGCACGGCGTGCCGCCGCATCAGCGCGACGGCGGCCGACACCGGGTCCTCCGGCGCCACCACCACCGGGTCAGGGGTGCACACGGCCTGGGCACTCACCGTCAGTGGGTCCGCGCCGTCCGCGACCGCGCGCACCGCGATGTCGCGGTCGGTGAGCATGCCGACGACCTGCTGGCCGTCGGCCACCAGCACGTCGCCTATGTCCTGCGCGCGCATCAGCTGCGCCGCCTCGACGAGCGAGGCGTCCGGGCGCACCGCGACCACGCCCGGAGTCATCACGTCCCTCACGAAATCAGCCACTGCTTTGGGCCCTTCCTCCGTTTGCGGCCGGTGCGGTGCACCGCGTCCGTCGTCGGCATGACGCCGCCCGCAGTACCCGTGCGCCGGGTGCCTATGCGTTCCCCGCGCGCTCCGGCCGGAGCAGCGCCTCGGCCAGCTCCTGGACGGTGGCGTAGCGCGCCGAGCGCGGCAGCCGTTCCAGGGGCTCCACCAGGCCGTCCGGCGCGTAGGCGCGGCGCAGGGCGCCGGCCAGCTCGCGCGGTCCGGCCGGGAACACGCTCCGGCTCAGGAACCGGGCCAGCTCCAGACGCACCTGCGCCAGGGTCGCCGTACCCGCGCCGGGCACCACGGGACCGCCCGCCACCTGCGGATCGTCCTCGGCGGTCGGCTCGGGGTCGTGCCACTCCTCGGTCCGTGTGGGGTGCCCGGACCTGAGCAGGCCCTGGAGCTCGTGCTTCATCTCGTCGTCGCGGTGGACGCTCAGCCGGTCGCTGCCTCGCTGCATGACTCCCTCCAGATCTTCGGGGGTGGCCACCGCGTACCCGAAGACGGGGGACCGACACGAGGGTTTGCCCTCCGCTTCGGTGGAGACCCGGCCCGACGCCCCCCACGCGCTTCCCGGGGAGGGAAATCGCCATGGCGCTGCTCGCTGTGCTCATCCCGCTCCTCATGCTCGGCGTGGTGCTGGCGCTGGGCCGCTACGAGGAGCTGTTGCTGCCGGAGAAGCGGGACGAGGCGGTGGAGCCTGTCGGACGAAAGCAGAAGCAGAAAGAGTTCAGTCCCTGTGGCCCTGACCTGGGTACTGAACTCTTCACGGTATGGAAGGAAGCAGCGACCCTCGCGCGGAACAGTTCAGTGCGCGGACGATGACCGCACCGAGAAGCTTCATCCAGTCCGACTCCGGGTACGCCTCGTAGTCGATCGATCATCGAAGGCGGTCCGGGTCAGGTCGACACCGCGCAGGCACACGTCCGGGGCCTGCCGGGCCCAGCGGGCTCGCAAGTCCCGGACGTCGGCGCGGGCCGCCCGGTGTGCGAGGGCAGCCCGCGCGGAGCCGGGGAGGGGCGGCCGCCACCCTCACAGGAGACCGCCCGTGCCCTGCCCTGCAGGACGCGTCAGCCGGCGGCCATCGCCGTTGCCGCGTACGTCAAGGAGATCAGGGCCAGTACGGCCGCCGGGACCGCCCGGGGCGGCGGGTCGCCGTGGCGCAGGTGGACCACCGCCGCCCCGGCCATCAGCAGGGCGAGGCCTGTCGCGGCGGCTACGCCCAGCGGCGTCCAGGCCAGACCCGTCAGCAGACCGGCGACCCCGGCCACCTCCAGCGCGCCGACGACGCGATAGAGGCGGATCGACATGCCGAGATGGGCCGCCGCCCGGCGCATGACCGGCGCTGCGACGAGCTTCGCCAGCCCCAGCGGAAGGAAGACCAGGGACAGGGCGACGGCGAGCACGGTGGTCATCGGGCGGACCTGCCCTTGCGGCGCTCCTTGCCCAGCCGGGCGTAGTGGTCGATGAGACCGGGGTCATCCACGGTGCCAGGGTTGACGACCTGCTCCACCGCGGCGCCCTGGAGCAGTCGCTTGATCGGGACCTCCAGCTTCTTGCCGGTGCGGGTGTGCGGGATGCCCGGCACTTCGAGGATCTCGTCGGGGACATGGCGGGGTGAGGCACCGGTGCGGATCGCGTCGCGGATACGGTCGCGGAGGGCGTCGTCCAGCTCGACACCGGCCGCCGGGACCACGAACAGCGGCATCCAGTAGCCGCCGTCCGGCTCCTCCGCACCGATGACCAGGGCCTCGGCGATCTCGGGGAGGCGTTCGACGATGTCATGGATGTCGCCGCTGCCGAGCCGGACGCCGTTGCGGTTGAGCGTCGAGTCGGAGCGGCCGTGGATGATCACCGAGCCGTGCCCCGTGACCGTGATCCAGTCGCCGTGCCGCCACACCCCGGGGTACGCCGAGAAGTAGGCGCCGCGGTAGCGGGTGCCCTCCGGGTCGTTCCAGAAGCACAGCGGCATCGAGGGCATCGGGCGCGTGACGACCAGCTCACCGACCCGGTCGATGACGGGCAAGCCCTCGGCGTCGTACGCGGCCAGCGCCACACCCAGGTGCGGTGCGGACAACTGCCCGGCCCAGACAGGGGTGTTGGGGGCGCTGCCGGCGAAGCCGGAGACGATGTCGGTCCCGCCGCTGATGGAGGCCAGCAGGACGTGGTCGCCGACGTGGTCGCGGACCCAGGGGTAGGCGGAGGCGGGCAGGGCCGAGCCGGTGCAGCCGACGACGCGAATCGACGACAGGTCGTGCGCGGACGGGGCGATGCCGAACTTGGCCATGCCCAGCAGGTATGGGGGGCTGGTGCCGAAGACGGTGACCCGGTGGCGGGCGGCCAGTTCCCACAGGACGTCGGGCTTGGCGAAAGGGGCCGGGCTGCCGTCGTACGTACAGGTCGTCGCGCCGGTCAAGAGGGTGGAGACGACCAGGTTCCACATCATCCAGTGGGTGGTGGTGTACCAGAGCAGACGGTCGCCGGGTCCCAGGTCCGAGTGCAGCCCCAGGGTTTTCAGATGCTCCAGCACCACACCGCCGTGGCCGTGGACGATGCCCTTGGGCAGACCGGTGGTGCCGGAGGAGAACACCACCCACAGCGGATGGTCGAACGGAACCGGCACACAGGCAAGTTCCTCGGTACGGGTGGAGGCATCCTCCCAGGGGACCACCAGCGACGGGTAGGCCTGCGACGGCCACGGCAGCCCCACGTGGTCCACCAGCAGGGTCGCCTTCAACGTCGGCAGCGCGCGGGCCAGTTCGAGGACGGCGTCGCGACGGTCGTGGGTGGTGCCGTTGAAGAGGTAGCCGTCGGCGGCGATCAGCACGGTGGGTTCGAGCTGGGCGAACCGGTCGGTGGCCGCCTTGGGGGCGTAGTCCTGCCCGCACACCGACCACACGGCACCCAGACTCGCGGCGGCGAGGAACGTGACGACGGCGTGCGGAGTGTTGGGCAGGTAGCCGACGACTCGGTCGCCCTTGCCGACGCCGAGGTCGCGCAGGGTGGCGGCGACGGAGGCCACCAGGGCACGCAGCCGCCCGCCGGTCACCTCGTACCCGGAGCCGGTCTCGTCGAGGGCGAGGATCGCCACGTCGTCGTCCGGGATGTTCCGAAGGGCGTGGTGTGCGTAGTTGAGTGTGGCGCCGGGGAACCAGCGGCCACCGGGCATGGTCTCCTCGGCCAGGACCTGCTCGTAGGGGGTGTTGGCGTCGATGCCGAAGTACTCCCACACCGCGCCCCAGAAGCCCTCCAGGTCGGTGACCGACCAGCGATGCAGGGCGGCATAGTCGGTGCCGTCCACCCCGACGGAGCGGGCGAAGTCCGCGATACGGCTGGTCGCCACCGTCTCTGGATCGGGCGTGAAGAACGGGGCCGGATACGACGTACTCATCGTGTGGTGCTCCTCAACAGGCTTTTCGGGGCCGTCCGTTCGGCAGGAACAGGGCTTCGAGTGGTGTGCAGCAGGGACGCCCAGACGGCGGTCGACGTGAAGTCGCAGCCACCGGAGGGGACGACGTCGATCACGACGCGGTCGGGCCGCAGCAGGACCGCGTCCGCGCGGCCGGCGCGCAGCCAGGCGGCGAGGGTGCCGTCGTCGCCGAGGTCGGCCACCGGGACCGCGGGCACGCCGAGGCCGTGGGCGAGCGCGGTCAGCGCAGGCCCGGGCTCGGCGGCGGTCAGTACGGCGAAGGAATCTCCGAGCACGTCGTCGAGCCGGGTGGGCCGTCCACCGACGCTCACCCACGGTTGTGGACAGTGCGTGCCCGCCAGGCCCCGGCGGACCCCGCGCCGCACCAGCGGTCCGCCGGTCAGGGGCGGGCTGAGTTCGCGGCCGGCCAGCTCGGTCAGGCCGGGTATCCGGCAGGCGGCGGCCAGTGCCCTGCGGCGGAGGGCGGCGGCGCTGTCCTGACCGCCGGTCATCGCCCAGCCCATGGCGACAGCCAGCCGGACCACATGCCGGGCGTGCGGCCTGCGTTCGCTCTCGTAGGTGTCCAGCAGCCTTTCATCGCCGCCCTGCAGGAGGACGCGGGCGAGCTTCCAGGTGAGGTTGTAGGCGTCCCGGAGTCCCGCGCACAGGCCCTGTCCGACGAACGGCGGGGTGAGGTGCGCGGCGTCACCGAGGACGAAGACGCGGCCGCTGCGCCAGCGGTCGGCGACCCGGGCCCGGAAGGTGTACTGCGTCTCGCGGACGACCTCGAAGTCACCGTCGTACGAGGACGGCAGCCAAGGAGCGACCAGCTCACGGACCGTCTCCTGCCCTTCGCCCAGCCGGAACTCCCAGCGGTAGCGGTTCTCGCTCACGCGCATGAAGGTGGCCGGCCGGGCCGGGTCGCAGACCTGGTCGACCCCCTCCCAGCAACGGACGGGGCCCGTCGTATCGACGTCGATGACCTTCCAGCGTTCCTCGAAGCGCAGGTCCTCCCACACGCCGCCGATCGCCTCGCGGGTGAGGCTGTTGGCGCCGTCGCAGCCCAGGACCGCGTCGGCCCACAGCTCATGCTCGCCGCCGTCCTCGTCACGGTAGGTCACCCGGACCGGGCCGGTGGTGTCCGGGCCGACGCCGGTGACCTCCACGCCACCGCGCAGTTCGCACTCCGGGTGCCGGGCCAGGGCGTCGCGCAGCACGCGTTCCAGCTCGGGCTGGTCGAACATGCTGGACTGCGGATAGCCGTGGTGGCCGTGCGGGGAGCGCCGGAACTCGGCCATCACCCGGTGCCGGGCGTCCAGCAGCCGCAGCCCGCCCGCCGGGTGGGAGATCGTTGTGAACTCCTCGCCGACGCCCGCGGCTTGGAGGATGCGATGGATCTCGTCGTCGCCTGCGACGGCGCGTGGGAGCGGATAGATGTCCCGGTGGCGTTCGAGGACGACACTGCGGACCCGCCGCCGGGCCAGGAGGAGGGCGGCGGTCACGCCCACCGGTCCGGCCCCGACGATCACGACGGGCACACGTGCGGCTTCGTCGACGGTCATGTGCGGCTCACCTCGGGTGTCAGTTCGCGGCCGCGACGGGCGTA
>NZ_JACVWU010000014.1 GCF_014596915.1 Streptomyces sp. TRM68416 | reverse complement strand
CGGGTTCTCCATCGAGCCGAGGACCGAGGCCCTCGGCCGTGGCCGTGCCAGGGATGTCAGGCACTCTGCTCGAACAGCCAGTCGCGCAGTGCGGTGATCTTGTACGCCGGCTCGAAGGAGGCCATGTGCTCCCCGCCCATCGGAGCGGACGACGCCCCGGACGTCTCCAGCACGGTTCCCGTCTTGAACGTGGCGAAGTTGATGCTGTCGCCGGCGGCGAACAGCTTCTTCGCGGCGCTCGCGTACTGCGCCTCGGACCAGGTCGCGTCCCACGTCGCCTCCTGATACGAGACACCCGCGCTCTTCAGCATCTTCTTGACCTCGGCCTGACCGCCCGACGCCTTCTCGTCACCGCCGGCGGCGATGTAGAAGAACTTCTCCTTCGCCAAGTTCTCCAGCTCGCTGATGTCCCACTGCCCGGAGACGAACAGCTCCGCCGCGAATAGGCCGGGGTGCTTGGCCGCGAGGTACATCACCGTCATGCACCCCATCGACTGGCCGGTGCCGTAGATCCGCTTGGGGTCCACGCTGTACTTCTTGGTGACCGAGTCCAGGAGGCGAGTGGTCAACTCGACGTAGTCGGTCGTGGTAAAGCTGTCGTGATCGTCGATGATCACTTCCGGGTACGTGGGAACCAGCACGATGCTCTCGTGCTTGGCCTGCTCGCTCTCACTGGCCCAGATCAGCGCGCCGTACTGCGACAGCGGCGCCGTCACCTCCTTGCCGGCGAGACTGGAGTCGGCGATGTAGAGCACCAGGGGGTACGTCTTGGACTTGTCGTAGTCCGCGGGGACGTACAGGTTGTAGGGCACCGACTTGCCGATCTGCGAGTCCTTGTACGTGTACTGCTTGAACTTGTCCGGAACCTCCGCCGTCAGGCTCTCCAGACTGGGAGTTTCCCCGCCGCCACTCGCGGCGGAAGCGGAAGCAGAGGCGGAAGCGGACGCGCTACCGGCGGAACTCGTCGAGGTACTCGACGACTCCGACGAACTGCCACAGGCGGTGGCACCGAACAGAGCAAGACCGAGAGTTCCAGCCAGGAACCCGCGGCGCGCAAGAGGGTCGTTGTGCATACCCGTGACGCTATGGGTGCTACCTCGCCGTTCTATGGGACCAGCATGGGATTTTCCCCAAGCCGGGCGCCGACTCCGCTCGATCCCTTCCGCACCACGCGCGGGCGAAGCCCGAGACCGCGGACTCGAGCGGTCATGGCACGACGTCGTGGCCCAGGAGAGCGGGGCCACGACGTTACGCACCAGAGCACCAGAGGTTGCTCTTCCTGCTCGGCTCAGGCGGTCACACCTTGCCCTTGGTCACCACCCACTTGCCGCCCACCCAGTTCCCGACGGTCTCGTAGCCGGAGCGGAACGAGCCGAGCCAGTTCAGGGTCAGACCGGCCTCGGCCTTGGACTTGACGGGGGTGTAGCTGGACGGGTCGTCGGCCGATCCGCCCGTCGTGTTCTTGGCGACGTACGGGAAGGGGTAGGCCGGGCGGGCGGAGGTGACCTTCCCGCTGCTGTCGACCGACTTGGTCAGCAGGCTGTCGGGGGCCTCGCCCGTGGTGACCCAGTCGACGATGGCGGTCAGCGCGTCGAGGGTGTTCGGGCCCTGGCCGCCGCCGCAGTGGGCGACGCCCGGGAGCAGGAACAGCCGGGCGAAGTCGTTGGTCGCCTTCTCCCCGCCCATCACCTTCTGCACGGCCTTGTAGTACGCCATGGTGCCGACCGCCGGGATGTGCTGGTCGCCGAGGCCGTGCCAGAGGATCAGCTTGCCGCCGGCCTTCTTGAACGCCTTCAGGTCGGGGTCGGTGGCGTCGTACATGCCCTCACCCAGCCCCATGACCTTGTTGTAGTAGGCCTTGGTGAACTTGATGTCCTTGTACGTCAGGGTCGGCTGCGGGCTGTCGAAGATCTGGTAGCGGATGGTCTCGCGGACGAAGTTCATGTCGCCGCTGGTGCCGGTGGCCGTGGTCGGCACGATGACGTTCGCCCAGTTCAGCTCGGAGCCGCGCAGCTGGTAGCCCGGGTAGAGCAGCTGGCCGTGCTCGTCGGTCGGGCCGGCGTAGATGCGGCGCAGCGTGGTGACCTGGTCGGCGGTGAGGCAGTAGGCGTCGGCCGTGGAGGTCTGCCCGGTCTTGCACTGGATGCTCGCCGGGTCCCAGTCGCAGGCCAGCGGGTCGACGATGATCCCGTCGGCGAGGGCGCCGCAGCCCTTGAGCACGGCCGCGTGGATCGGCGCGAGGTCGGCCGTGGTGATGGTCGCCGGGCCGCCGTTCAGGAAGACGGACTGCGCGGTCCAGGCGTGCGAGAAGGTGTTCAGGGCGGTGAAGTTGTTGGCCGGGGCGCCGGCGATGATGCCGTCGAAGTCGTCCGGGTAGCGCTGAGCCTCGGTCAGGGCCTGGTGACCGCCCTGCGAGCAGCCGTCGAAGTACGAGTGGTCCGGGGCCTGACCGAAGTACTTCTTGATCAGGGCCTTGGCCGCCAGCGCGAGCGAGTGGTCGGACTTGTAGCCGAAGTCGGCGCGCAGGGTCGGGTCGGTGGAGAACAGACCGTTGCCCTGGTAGTGGCCCTCGTCACTGGAGGCGACGGCGAAGGCGCCGTCGGTCAGCGGCACACAGCCGCTGGAGGCGGAGACGCGATCCGTGCTTACATTGCCGCACAGGCCGCCGCAGCCGAGCTGGAGATAGCTCGCCTGCCAGGTCGACTGCGGCAGCCGGATCTGGAAGTGGATCTGCGGCGCGATCACGCCTCGCACATCGCAGTAGGCCCAGTTACCGAGCGTGTTCGCGGCGGCGGTCACCTCCGTGGCCGAGGTGATCTGGAACGGCACGCCGGGCACCGTGGCGGCCAGATCCAGCGAACTGATCCCGGAACAGGGCATGACCGGCGCGATGCCGGAGGACGCGCTGCTCGCGGCGGCGACGGAGGCGGACGTGGCTGCCCGCGCGCTGTCGGTCGCGGCATTGGCAAGGGTTACGGTCGCACCGGTCACGAGCGCGAGGACGGCGGCGAGGACCGCGAGGAACGGGGCCGATTTCCACCGACACCATCTCAAGAGCATGGGCATGCTCTGTCTCCGTTCGATCGTCGAGTGCGAGCCGGGAGGCTGGACCGGGATGGCGATACGGCCATCTGCGGGCAGGCCGCGACCTTCCTCCCGCAGCTCCAACTTTTGCAGGGGCCGTTACAGCCATGGAACGTAGTCCCGAGCCTCATCCACCACAAGACTGTTGACCAAATTGTTGACGATATTCCGACAGGATCGATCGACGCGCAGGGGCCTCGGTCTCGCACTTCGCCGCGATGACACGGAAGCTGCGGGTACGGCGACGGCAGGCCCCTCCCCCTGACAACTCCCCCGCCCTGACCGGCGGCGGCACGTCGGGCCGGAGGAACGGCCGGCCGATCCCGCGCGGCGGTGACGCCCAACTGGACGGCACCCGGCGGCCGTTCGCCCTCATGACTGCCCCGAAAACGGGGTGCAGATCGCCGACCGACCCGATGCGCCTTGACGAACGCGCCCCGGAGCGAGGCCAGAAGTCGACTCTCAGGAACCATCTCCCTGCGCGAGTCATTGACTTGCCCCGCCCAGGAACGCTGTCATGTGATCCCTTTCGTTGGAAAGTGTTTCTTTCCGCTGCCCAGGGAGTCATATGTCGCACACCTTCGCACGAAGATGGTCCCGTAGAGTCGGCCTCCAACTCCTCGCCCTGGCAATCGCGTTGACCGGACTGGCCGCCCTCGACACCCCCGAGCGGTCCGTACCCCTGTCCGCCGAGCCGGCCGCCGTCAGCACCAACCAGATCAATGTGCCCCCGCCGCCGATGGGCTGGGCGTCCTGGAACAGCTTCGCCAGCAGCATCGACTTCGACGTCATCAAGCAGCAGGCCGACGCGCTGGTCTCCTCCGGCATGGCCGCCGCCGGATACCGGTACGTGAACCTGGACGACGGCTGGTGGCAGGGGGCGCGCGACGGAGACGGCAACATCGTCGTCGACGAGAACCTGTGGCCCGGGGGGATGAAGGCCGTCGCCGACTACCTCCACAGCAAGGGGCTGAAGGCCGGCATCTACACCGACGCGGGCAAGCAGGGCTGCGGCTACTACTTCCCCACCACCCGCCCCGCGGCACCCAACACCGGTATGGAGGGCCACTACCAGCAGGACCTGGAGACCTTCCAGCGCTGGGGCTTCGACTACGTCAAGATCGACTGGTGCGGCGGCAAGGAGGAGGGCCTCGATCCGGAGGCCACCTACAAGCAGATCGCCGCCGCCAACGAGGCCGCCACCGCGGTCACCGGCCGCAGACTCGTCCTCTCCTTCTGCGAGTGGGGCACCGGACTTCCGTGGAACTGGGCCACCGGTTACGGCGACCTGTGGCGTACGAGCACCGACATCATCTTCTGGGGCCAGACCGCCAACACCGGCAAGATGCTCGCCAACTTCGACAAGGGCCTGCACCCGGCCGCCCAGCACACCGGCTACTACAACGACCCCGACATGATGATGGTCGGTATGAACGGCCTCAACGCCGCGCAGAACCGGCTGCACATGAGCCTGTGGGCGATCTCCGGTGCCCCGTTGCTGGCCGGCAACAACCTGGCCACGATGAGCACGACCACCCGCGACATCCTCACCAACCCCGAGGTCGTCGCCGTCAACCAGGACCCCCGCGGCCTTCAGGGCGTCAAGGTCGCCGAGGACACCCGCAACCTCCAGGTGTACGGCAAGGTGCTCTCCGGCACCGGCAAGCGCGCGGTGCTCCTGCTCAACCGCACGGGCTCCTCAGCATCCATGACGGTCCGCTGGGCTGACCTGGGCCTGACCGCCGCCTCCGCGTCCGTGCGCAACACGTGGACGGGCACGGCCGCCGGTTCCTTCGCCACTGGTTACACCACCACCGTCCCGGCGAACGACGCCGTGCTGCTGACGGTCTCCGGCACCGAGGCGTCCGGCTCGACGTACGAGGACATCACCACCGCCACCACACCGGCCTTCACCGGCGTCACCACCGCCGCCGCGGGCACCAAGCTGGTCGACATCACGTACGCCAACGGCGCCGGTACCGCACGCAAGGCCACCGTCCAGGTCAACGGACAGTACAAGTACGTCGTTTCGTTCCCGCCGACCGGCTCGGCGACCACCTACCGGACCGTGTCCGTGCTCGCCCACCTGGGCAAGGGCAGCAACACCGTGCGCTTCGCGCCCGTCTCCGGCAGCGCCGTCCCCGACGTCGACGCCATCCGGGTCCAGGGCATCGAAGGCACCGACGGCGTGGCCCTCGTCGGCTCCGGCTCGAACCGCTGCGTCGACATCGACAAGAACACCATCACCAACCTCACCCAGGCCCAGATATGGGACTGCTCCGGCGGACGCAACCAGACGTTCACCCGGACATCGCGCGGTGAGCTGGTCGTCTACGGCAACAAGTGCCTGGACGCCGACAACAACGGAACCACCAACGGCACCAAGGTCATCATCTGGGACTGCACAGGCGCCACCAACCAGAAGTGGAACGTCAACTCCGACGGAACCATCAGCAACAACCTCTCCGGCCTGTGCCTGGACGCGTCGGGGGCGGCGACCGCCAACGGCACGAAACTGCTCCTGTGGACCTGCAACGGCCAGAACAACCAGAAGTGGACGCTCAACTGACGGCCGCCGCCTCACCACCGGGCCGAAGCCCGGTGCACGGCGATCGGACGCGGTAGCGGGAACCTGACACACGACCGGCGAGGGCATCGACAGCGCCCTCGCCGGTCGTCGTACGACCGCGTGGCCCCTTTCCGGAGGCCCGCCCGTGCCGGCGCCTCAGCCGGTCGGCCGAAAGGACGATCCCGGACGGCGGTGCCCGCGGAGACCTTGGCCCTTCGGCCGAGGCGGTCGGACGGTGCGGGCGGCGAGAGTGGTGTCCGTTCCCGTATCGGCCTGGAGGTCAGTGTGAAAACCAAGGTAATCGTCGCAATCGCCGTACCGGTGGCCCTCGTCGGCGCCGTCGCGGCGACCACATCCGCTGCCGCGGGCATGAACGTGCAGAAGAACACCGCCGAGCCCGGCAGTGGCGGGTACGCGAAGGTGCAGGACCACCCAGGCCTCAGCGGCGATCTCCTGGCGACGCACATCGAGACCTGGTACCACCCCCTGCCGTGGGTCGGAAAGACCATCGACGACATCTCGTGTCCGGACCTCGCGGCGGTGCGCAACACGAAGATCACCTGTACGGCGAAGTCCGGCGGCACCCAGGTCTCCGTGCCGGTAAGCGTGGTCGAAGTCGTCGGAGCCGTGGCTCCGCGCGTCACCTGGAAGTTCGAGCGTTGACGTGCACGCGCCTGTGACCGGGGCCGACACGGCCCTGCCCGACGACAGCACGACAGCGGGAGAGCGACCATGATCGAGGCCACGGGCCTGTCCAAGCGCTACGGCTCCACGGTAGCCGTCCACGACCTCTCGTTCGAGGTCCGCCCGGGCCGGGTGACGGGCTTCCTCGGACCGAACGGAGCCGGCAAGTCGACCACGATCCGGCTCATGCTCGGGCTGGACGCCGGGGGCGGGCGGACGTTGTTCAGCGGCAAGCCGTATCGGGAGCTTCGCCACCCGATGCGCGAGGTGGGCACCCTGCTGGACGCGAAAGCGTTCCACCCGACCCGCAAGGCGCGCAGTCACCTGCGGATGCTCGCCGCGGCCGCGGGCGTGCCGTACACGCGGGTCGACGAGGTACTCGACATGGTCGGGCTGGAGTCGGTGGCGAAGAAACAGCCGGGGGGTTTCTCCCTCGGCATGGGCCAACGGCTGGGGCTGGCGGCCGCGCTGCTCGGCGACCCCCACACACTGATCCTCGACGAACCGGCAAACGGACTCGACCCGCAGGGCATCAACTGGCTCCGCGGCTTCCTCAAGGACTTCGCCGCGTCCGGCCGGTCCGTCTTCGTCAGCAGTCACCTGCTCGCCGAGATGGCCCTGATGGCCGACCACTTGGTGGTGATCGGCAAGGGCCGGACGATAGCGAACGAATCGGCCGCCGACTTCGTGAGGAAGAGTTCTCGCAGTTTCGTCGTGGTCCAGAGCCCCCACATCGACAAGCTGGCCGAACTGCTCCTGTCCGAGGGTGCCGGAGTCGAACGTGTGGACAGCACCGCGATCGCGGTCAGCGGCGCGGACCGGGCGAGCATCGGCGAACTCGCGTACGCCAACCAGATCCTGCTGCACGGACTCACGGACCGGGCGGCGACGCTGGAAGAGGCGTTCCTGGAGGCGACCGCCGACGCCGAGCAGTTCGTCGCCACCCCCGCGGCGCCCCGACCGACGAGGGCGACCGCCGCCGCGAGCAACCCCGACACCCCGGAGGGAACGCGATGACCAGCGCGCTGCGCTACGAATGGGTTCGGCTCACCACCGTGCGATCCACATGGTGGCTGATCGGGATATCCGTGATCGCCCAAGGAATGCTGGCGCTCGTGTTCACCCTGAGCGGCAAGAGCCACGACGGGTCGTTCGCCGCGGACGCGGGCGCGCTGGCGCTCAGCGGCGGCACCGGCATGGTCCCGCTCGTCTTCGTCTTCATGGGACTGATAGGCGTCTTCTCCACGGGGCACGAGTACCGGTACGGGACGATCCGCGCCTCGCTGACGGCGTTTCCGCGCCGTACCGACCTGTGGGCCGCAAAGGCCCTGGTCGTCGCCACGGTGGCGGCCGTTGTCGGGGTACTCCTGACCGCCGAGAGCCTGGGGATCGGCCTGCTGGTGGGCGGACCGAGCGCCGAGGTGGTGTTCACCGCGTCCCCGATGGGCCGGGTGGCCGCCGGATACGTGGTGTACCTCGTGATCTGCGCGCTGTTCGGGCTCGCGCTCGCCGGCATCGCCCGCAACGTCCCGGCGGCCGTCGCCCTGCTCATCACCGTGCCGGTGATCATCGAAGGCCTAGTCGCGGTGATCCTCGGGATGGAAGCCTTCGGGTCGGCCCGGTCGCTGTCCGCCTACCTGCCCTTCACGGCCGGCGAGCGGATGATGGCCGTGAGCACCGAGACACCCCTCGACGGCGGTCCGTTGCCGCTGCGCCCCCTCACGGGCGGTCTGGTCTTCACGGCCTACGGCGCCGCCCTGCTCGCCCTGTGGGGCACCCTGTTCGTCAAGCGGGACGCCTGATCCGGACGGCCTGGGCGACGGGACATACTGCCCCGCCGACACCACCCGGGCCCGGGAGGCCACGGTGCCTCCGCCCTGAACGCGGACATGCGGAGACGAATCGTGACCTGCCCTCACCCGAAGGTCAGGGCAGGTGCGGTGATCTGACGCATCGGCGCAGGCGCGACACTGATGGTCTCTGCCACAGGAACGGGACTCCCGGCCTGACAGCGGATCGACCAAGATCCGTCTGCCGGCACGGGAGTCCCGTCGGGTACTCGGTCCGCCAACGCTGCCGCCCCGGTCGTCGTACCGATGTCCCGTCCGGTGTGCCCTCGGAGCCACCGAAGTGGTCGACCAGGTACGGGAGTCGGCCGGATGCGCCCAGCGACGACGCGGGCTTCCGCCGACCTCGGCGGTGGTCTGCCGCGGCCTGGCTCAATGCTGGTTCAGCAGTCGCGACAGCGCGGATTCACCAGAGAGCCGGGGTCCCTGCGGGCCCTGTCCGAGGCACAGCGGCGCTCTCCGGACGATCTCGTCCAGCGTCTGAGCGGATACCCGCTTCCACCTTCCCCCGGCGCATGCGGCCGGTCGAGCGTGGTGCGGCCCGTCCGAAGCCCTGGCGCATCTTCCGCAGCGCCGGCGGCGGCGACGTTCGATGAGCCGTTCGGTCCGGTCCGCCGCTCAGGCCCGCGCCTCCTCGGAGGTAAGGAAGCGGAGGTTCTGCACGTGCTCGTTGACGAACATGGGTACGCCGTCCGAGGCCAGGTACCAGCGCGGCTTGCCCCATCTGTCGGCGATCACCCTGCCGTTGACACGGAGGTTCTCAAGGTGACGTCCTTGATGACGTGGTCCTTGTCGTAACCGACCATGATCGACATGGCGGCGTGCCGGCCGTTGTAGCTGAGGTCCTTGATGTAGACGTTCTCAATGCCGCGGCCGGATGCGGTGTTCCAGGTCGGGATGTAGGGAACCCGCATCTGGACGAGCTGACCCCACCGGAAATCCTCGACGCGGATGCCGTCGCCGGGGTTGATGGCGATGCAGCCCTGGGCGAGCACCTGCGGCTCACGGTGGTCGAGGATGTCGATGTTCTCCAGCACCTCGTAGTTGTCGGGGTCGGGGTTGCCGTGGATGTCCAGGTTGATCGGGTGGGCGACGTCTGCCCACAGGGAGCAGTTCCTGACGGTGATGTTGCGGGTGTCGCCGTAGAAGTCCCAGCGGTGGGTGTAGAGAGCGATGCTGTCGTCGGACGTGCGCAGGAAGCAGCCGTCGATGATGACGTTCTCGGAGCAGTAGAGCTGGACGCCGTCGCCCCAGCCCTGGTGACTGAAGGCCCGCAGGTTCTTGATCGTGAGGTTCCGGCACTCGGCGACCCGGATGTTCTCGTACCGGGGGTTGAGGATCGTGACGTTCTCGCACTTGTGGATGTACAGGGCACCCCCCTTGGAGTTGTACATCACCCCACGGCCGATGATCCGGGAGTTCTCCACTCCCTCCATGATCACGCGTGCGTTGAGGACCGAACCGGGGGCCAGGTAGACGGTGGTGCCGGTGGGTACCGTCAGCTCCCCGTTGAGGGGGTGTAGAAACCGGGCCCGAAGTACATGACCTTCTTGTCGCCCTCGGCGGGCGGGTTCTCCTCGACCGGGTTCGCGAACAGGTGCAGGCAGTCGAAGATCTTGTCATCGACCTGGACGACGATGTTGCGGGGCCGGTCCAGGGTGAAGCGCGCGGTGTCGCCGAGCACCTCGGGCCTGATGCCGTACGAGTCCGGACGAACACGGAACTGCTGGGCTCCGCCAGGGTTGTAGGTGACCTCGACCTCGACGGTGCCGGAGAAGCCGAAGGCAGCCCAGGAGGAGAGCTTGCCCGGATTACTGCCGGTGACCGCGTCGATCAGCGCGAGCTTGGCCAGATAGACGCCGAGTCTCTGCCAGGTGCCGCCGACCGGGCGGACCTTGACGGTGAACGAGTTGTTGACGGGCACCCGTGGGAGTGCCAGGTGGAGGACAACGATGTCACCTTGGGAACCGATTTCTTCAGTGGCAGCACTCGCAGTGCCTCCGACGCCGGTGACCAGACCGCTGGCAGCTACGACACCAGCGGCCAAGTACGTGTGGACCGGACGGTGCGCGCCCTTGGTCCACTCCGTCGCCCAGAGATACGTCGAGACACGGGAGTCGTCGCGGATCGCGTCGTTGCCGGCGAGGGCGGCCTCGTCGTCAGTGGTGGCCGGGTAGAGCAGCAGAAACTCGTCGGTCATCGTGCCGAACTTCTGCCGCACGGCGCTCACGTAGTCGTCCAGGGTGACGTGGACGGGCGGGGCGCCGGGGCGGTCCGAGTAGGGCGTGACGCGCCAGTAGGCGAAGGCGGTCTCGGGTACGGCCCCACTCTCGTCGAGGTTGGTGCCGGCCAGGTACCAGACGTCGCTCGTCTCCGCGGCCCTCACCAATACGAAGAGGCGGCAGCCGTGCTCGCGACGCTCTGCAGCGGGCCGGCTCCTGTCTCACACCCCATCCGTGAAGGACGGAACCCACTATGAGCAATCACGTTCTCCGTCGGCTCGGTGTGTCGCTGGCGGTCCCTGCCGCTCTTGCCGACGCGGTCTGCCTGGCCGACCCGGACACAGCCCCCGACTCCCACGACCTCATGCGCCAGCGGCCCGGCCGGTGTGGGCACCCCGCAGGTCAGTCTCGTGTCCAACACCGCCAACCTGTATGTCGTCGGCTACTTCACCCACGCGACCAACACCTACGGCCACATGGGTGCCGGCCCTGCCAACCCCGTCAACGCGGCCCACGTCAGGAACGACTTCCTGCGTCAGGGCGACGGCTACCTGGAACGCGTCGGCGGTTTCGACCGCTCCGACCGGCGTCTCGGGACAGGTACCTTCTTCTCGGCGATGAGCGTGCTGCGCGCCGCCAGGCCTCTCGGGTCAGTTCACGCTACCCAGGCGGCCGAGCAGGCGTCCGCCATCACAGCGATGATCCGGATGTTCGCTGAGGGCGCCGGTTCGACTTCATCTCCGCGAGCATCGGTTCCAATGCTTTGGCCGGAACGACCTTCACCGTCGCTGTCCCGCTATGTCCGGGACCGCATCAATGACAGTCGCACCTTCAACTTCGTGGTCGGCAGCACCCTCGCCCTGCGGACCATGCAGGCAGCGGCCAACCGGCTCGCCGTGGACTACCCCGGCCGACGATAACCGGGAGCCCAGCGAGCGCTGGCGCCGTGACGGGGCGAACGAGCCCAATGGGGCACTGGCCGGGCCTTTCCGTTCTCCGCACGTCGCCGCCTCCGTGCCGGGCGTCGACCGCCAGCACCTGCACCCTCTCCCCATGCAAGCCGCCTGACCCAGCTGGCCGACCTGGCCCAGGCCTCCTCACCCACCTGCACGACAGCCTTCGAACAGCCTGAGGGAGCCACCCCCACCGCGTGCCGGGGTCTCACGCACCGGGCTGTGCGTGCCCGTGCTGCCAGGCCCAGGCCGCAATCTCGACGCGGTTCCGGGCCGCGAGTTTGAGCTGGACACTGGACAGGTGCGTCTTGACTGTAGACAGGGAGACGTACAGCTCGGCGGCGATCTCGGCGTTCGTTCGGCCGAGGGCGACCAAGCGGACGACGTCCAGTTCGCGGTCGGTGAGGGGCTCCGCGGGCGGCGCCGGCTTCCCCGGGGCAGCGGCGGCGGCCTGCGGTGCGGTGACCTGCTTGAGCAGGCGGACCGTGATCGACGGCGAAACCAGCGAGTCGCCGGCCGCGGCGGCGCGGACCGCCTCCGCGAGGAGGATGGGTCCGGAGTCCTTGAGCAGGAATCCACAGGCGCCACCGCGCAGTGCCCCGTACACGTACTCGTCGAGGTCGAAGGTGGTCACCACGACGACTCGCATCGGGTTGGCCACGTCGGGTCCCGCCAGCAGCCGGGTGGCCTCCAGCCCGTCCAGCTTCGGCATGCGGATGTCCAGCAGGCAGACGTCGGGCCGCTCCCGCCGGGCCAGTGCCACCGCCTCCTCGCCGTCGGCGGCCTCGGCGACCACGGTGATGTCGGGCTGGGCGTCGAGGAAGAAGCGGAAGCCGGTGCGGACCATCTCCTGGTCGTCGGCGATGAGGACGCGGATGGGCGCCCCGGACGGAGCTGGGGTGGTCATGGCTCGATCATCCCTCAGTGGAAGGGGGACCTTGGGTGCGGGGCCCCGTCGGGACGATGTCAGTCCGCCGTCTGCACCGGGCCCGCCGTCACCTTCCGCAGGAGCGGCTTGCTGTCGGCGATCGCGGTGAGCATGGTCAACGCGCCGACCACCACGCAGATCACCAGTTGCACCGCACCGGGGGTGTTGATGGTGGTGCCGGCCGCCTTGTTGAGTTGCATGGCGCCGAAGGCGCCCATCGCGGGGGTGCCGCCTGCCAGGCAGGCCAGCCGGATGACGGTCTCGCGGATCCGGGCCCGGTCCAGCACCTCCAGTGGGGTACCGGCCAGCAGCCCGAGACCAAACAGCCCGCGCTCTTGTTAACGAACTCTGCACCGAGGCCATCACGTCCAGAACCGTCGACGAAAGCTACGCAGGAAGCGTGCTGGTGGCAGTGAGACGGCGCTCCGTGGACCGCCACATCAAGGACCTGCTCAGCGCACTGGCCGTTGCCAGCGCGACGGACAACCCGGCCCAGCTGACCCGAACCCAAAACGAGTTGTGGACGCTCTATCAGTACGACCAAGCGCTGCAGCAAGCAGGAGCAAAGACCCTCTGCCTGCATCCCCGCGCCTTCGGTCCCGGCCGGGCGGTGTCGACCACGGTGGGCCCCGTCCCCGTACTGCTCTGGCAGGTCGGCCATACCGGCGATGTGCCGACGTACCGGCTGTTCCCACGCTCCTCGTTCGCCGACTACCTGGCCCGCCGGCTCATCGACGCAATGACCGAATACCGTGCCCCGGCGCTGCCCTGAGGGCGTTGAGGGCGCTCGAGTTGTCTCCGTCGGCATCGGCCCCTTCCTCCCTCCTCTCGGTGGGGCCGATGCGGGCGTCCCGGCCCACGAGCGACGCCTGCACGTCGATGCCACGATCTTCGGTTCGATGGAGCCGTCCAGGTCGTGCGGCACAGCTGTCTCCCTCGACCCCGCGTCCGTAGGCGCCGCCTGGCAGTCGGCTGGCCCGCGCGGCAGAACCGTGCGGGCCACCTGCTCGTGAGGGAATGTGATCAGGCCCAGGGGCTGGCCGCCGTGAAGGAACTGTCGGCGCGGAAGGTGGCGTTGTCCTGGTAGGGGTCGATGCGCAGCTCGTAGTAGTAGTGGCGGAGGTAGCGGCCGGGGTAGTTGTACGACTCCAGGCTGACCGAGCCGGTGGCCGAACCCGGCCGTGCGCAGTAGGTGGCGTCGTTGTTGAAGAGCGCCGTGCCGTCGCTCGCGTCGAAGCGGACCCGGAAGTCCATGTGGCGCAGGTAGCGGCCGGACGAGTCACGGAACGAGTAGCAGGTGGAGTCGGCCAGGCCGGGGACGATGGTGAAGGTGGCGTTCTGCTTGACCGCCGCCGTGCTGGAGGAGGTCACCGGGTCGAGGTAGCCGAGGCTGTCGGAGTGGACGGCGGCGTAGCGGCCGGGGAAGTTGACCGACTGGAGCGAGCGGGTGGTGTGCGTCGGCAGGGTGGCGCCGACGGAGACCGGGTCGATGCTGCTCAGGGTGGGGACGACCTTCTTGATCAGGCCGGCGGAGTCGAACTCCAACCTGTCGATGGTGGTTTCCCGGTGGGTGCCGTCACCGCCGGGGATGGCGAAACGGTGGTAGGCGATGTACCAGTCGTCGGTGCCCGGCACCTGCACCACGGAGTGGTGGCCGGGACCCTTGATGCCGAGGGCGAGGTCCTTCTCAAGGATGACGCCGCGCTTGGTCCAGGGACCCGTGGGCGAGGACCCGGTTGCGTAGGCGACACGGTAGTTCTCGTCCCGGGTGTCGTTCTCCGACCACATGAAGTAGTAGACGCCCTTGCGCTTGATGACGAAGGCGCCCTCTCTGTAGCCGCTGGGAGTCATGTCGGTGACCTTCGAGGCGTCGAAGGAGACCATGTCGTCGTTCAGCGGGACGGCATACGCCCAGCCGTTGCCCCAGTAGAGGTACGACTGGCCGTCGTCGTCGGTGAACACCGCCGGGTCGATCATCTGTCCGCTGAAGGCACCGCGGGCGATCAGCGGCTTGCCCAGGGGGTCCTTGAACGGGCCGGTGGGCGAGTCGGAGACCGCGACGCCGATGTTCGTGTCGGCGGAGTAGTAGAAGTAGTACTTCCCGTTCTTCTCGGCCATCGTCGGGGCCCAGGCCCGGGTGTCGGCCCAGCTGACGTCGGGTCCGAGGTCCAGGATGACGCCGTGGTCCGTCCAGTGGACGAGGTCCTTGGACGAGTACGCCTTGAACTGCGTGCCGCTCCAACCCTCGAAGCCGTCGGTGGTCGGGTACATGTAGAAGGTGTCGCCGAACCGGACGATGTTCGGGTCGGCGGTGAGCCCCGGCAGGACCGGACTCCTCATGACCAGCGCCGCGACCGTCCAGGTGCGCTTCTTGCCGTCGGAGCCGGTCACGTCGTACGTCACGGGCTCGCTGAAGTCGCGCGGGGCGCCGGAGGCCGGACTGATGGTCGCGCCCTGGGCGAGGGTGAACTGCGGGGCGAGCGTGGTGAGGTCGGTGCCCTCGGTCAGCGGGAGGGTGATTTTGCTGTTGGCGTCGTCGACCATGGCGTCGATCTTCAGGGCGGGATGGGTGACCTTCGCAACGCCTGCGGTGTTGCCGCTGAGTTCGAGGACCTCGCCGGACGCCAGCGCTCGGTTGTAGACCCGGAAGTCGCGCATCTTGCCCTTGAAGAGCTTGTCGGCGGAGAAGAGCGACTTGCCGATGTAGTTGGCCGTGGTGGTGCCGGACCCGATGGAACCGGGAGTGACGGTGACCGACGTGTTGCGGGCCACCTCCCTGCCGTCCTCGTAGAGCACGCCCGTGGTGCCGGTCTGGGTGTAGGTGACGTGCTTCCAGACCGAGCGCTGCAGCGCGGTGGAGAGCCGGGTGTTCTGCTCGCTGGACCAGCTCCCGGAGGTGATGGCGGTCCGGAACGAGTCGCCGGTGGTGAACAGGTACCCGTTGCCGGCGCCGCCTGCGGTGTTCCCGAAGCCGTAGAGGAAGTACGGCGTGGCCTGGGCGGCGTCGATCTGCACGTCCATCGAGACGGTGATCGAGTTCATGCCGCTCATGATGTTGTCCGGCACCTTGACGTAGGTGCTGGACCCGTCGAATGTGAGCCCTTCCCCGGCACCCGACCAGGTCGCGGTGCCATTGACGGTGCCGTTCCTGCCGTTGCCCGAGGCGTCGGCGGCCACGGTGCCCGAGGTCGCGTCGAGTTTGTACCAGAGAGCCAGGCCGTCGGTGATGTCCGCCGCCTGAGCGGGGGCTGCCGGGCTGACCACACCCATGAAGAGCGAGGCGATGGCTACGGCGGCCAGAGCGCCCGCCCGGAGTCTTCGGCGGCCCTGAAGTCTCACACTGTCCATGGGTTCACATCCCTGAAGAAGACATGCCAGAGGCAGGGTGCGCGAGGCCTCGGCCGAGGTACTGGGGATCTCAGCCCGCTGACGTCGCGTTGGTGAGTGTGAATTGGGACGCGATCAACGTCAATAGTTTCCGAACAATGTTCGACAGGTCGAACATTCTCCTTCGGGCTCGGCAACTCGCAGCCCCCGCAAGCTCTTTGATACGTCCGACCGCCCGGACAGAGCGAGAGGTCTTCACCCTGTGAATGCTTTCGCCGCCACCACACCGGCAGACGCGGCGCTCCAGGCGCGGCGAAGCCGATGTGGTGGCCCGCATCCTCGTAGGAGGTTTCGCGTCGATGAGCCATGAAAGACGGCCTGGTCACTGGGCCCGGTCAGCACACCCTGCCTCGCGGATTCAACGGCACCGGCGGCAGTTCCGATGGGGGCAGCGGAGCCCCGCCGCACCCCTTCACCTCCCCAAACCGCGCCCCTTCCATCCAGTCCTGACGCGCCTGCACGATCTCCTCCTACGACCGTCCGATCCAGTTCCCGAACAACTGAGCCAACTGCAGCCATCACTTCAACATCCTGATGCGCCACGGGACAATCACTACCTCCACCAGCACGCACTTTCGGGCAGCGAGGTCACGAGGACTCCTCGGCTCTTCGGGAGTCCAGACCTCACCGGACCATCAGCCTGATTCGAGATCATCTCCACGATGGGCCCCGCACAATGAACGCTGCAGCGGCTTTCGCGTGTGCTCGCCACGAGGCACCTCATCGCCCTCGACGGCAGCAGACTCCATCTCGCGCGGCAAGCGCAGCGACTCGACACACCCGCGCCCGTCGGCTCCGCCCTGGCATCGCGAAGTCCCGTTGGTCCACCCGCGAGGCCAGCCGCGCTCCCCTGCCGAGTACACAACCAATATGGAGGGCCTGGGTGTCAAGGGACCTGCGGCGTCCGGCTCGACACTCAGATGCCGGGCCTGGTCTTCGTGCTGGTGGGCCGGTAGGAGAGGGCGTGGGGTGAGGCGTCTCGGCTCGACGCGCGGTCCGACTCATATGCGCGGGTCCGTTACTGCATGACCGGTGGTACTGGGGAACGTTCCGTGGGTCTAGCGTCGAGCGTTGCCGCGCCGGTGGCCGGCGGGGCTGCTCATAGTTGCGCCGCGGGTCCTCCTCGCGCTGCCCCGTCCATCACCGATCTCCCGCCGGCGACGTGTGGGCCGGCCCATGTCAGGACGGCTCGTCCATCACGGCGAGGCTCCAGCACCATCCGGCCTGGCGGCGCAGCAGCTCGCGGCCCAGACGGCACGGCTTGCGGTGGTGCCAGGACGCCTCCACCAGCAGCCGGCGGGCGTGGCTGTTGCCGGTCTTGGTTATCGGACCCTGCACCCGGCGCTCTCCGCTGGAGGCCTCTGACGGCACCAGCCCCAGATAGGAGCCGATGGTGGCGCCGATGAAGCGACGCCAGTCACGACCTCGACGGCCAGCCCGAAGACAGTCAGCGTGCTGACCCCGCGCAGGCACCCCAGCCGCCCCACCGCCGGCGCGAACGGTGAGGCGGCGACCATCTGCTCGATGGCCCCCTCCAGCCGTCCGCGGCAAGCACAGGTGCTGAGCACGGTGTCCAAGGCTTCGTCGAAGGCCGGCTGGACACCGAGACGTTCGAAGGAGAGCGAGCGCAGCCAGCTCTCGTGCTCCTGCGTCCAGGCCGAGCCCGACACACCAGCCCCTGGCGCAGCAGTAGCTTGGAGAGCCGGTGCCGCGCGCGCTTCAGATCTCCGTGCACGTCCTCGCGGGCCCGCACCAGATCCCGCGCGGCCTCCTCCGCCTCGGTGGGCACCCGCACGGCCGGGAGTTCCCCGATCCGCAGCAGCCGCGCCAACCGCTCGGCGTCCCGCCGGTCTGTTTCGCCCCGGTCGCCCGGCGGCCGTTCGACCTTCGACGGCGCGACCACCACACACCGCACCCCCGCCACCGTCAACGCCCTGGCCAGCCCGAACCCGGTCGGCCCAGCCTCATACACCGCCACCACCGCGTCCGTCTCCGCGCCAGCCTCACCTACCGGATCTCCCCGGAAACCCCATCGATCGCGGCCCCGACGACCGAACGGGCGTGAACATCCAGCCCGGCAAACGTACGCTCGAACACGACCGGCACCTCCCGCAATTGCGGCTCTACCACCACTCAGAGTGGCGGCAACCCGCGCCAACTTGCGAGCGAGGCGCCGGTTCTCCGTACGGTCTAGTGCACACTCGGCCGGGAATTCCTGGGGAATCCCGGGCAGTGGAGGGAAGTACTCCGCAGTGCCCAGCGCGATTGCCCAGGTCAGCAGGTGTGCAGGTCAGGCCCAGGCAGTCACCGGCGTGAACGAGCTGCCCTACCGGAACAGCTCACGCAACCCAGCAGGCGAAGTGGTCCCACACTCATGGAGGCACCTCCGACACAGACCGGATGGCATCGCGCCGCCATCCGGCGTGACCTTCGCTGCCGCAAGGCCGATACTGCCGAAAGCAGCGCTCTCCGCCCTCTTGCATCCGACCACGCCACAGACCTGACGCCCCGTCATCAAAGTCAGCATTAAGTCAGCATCAGTACCGCCAGACCCCGCTTCCGACCGCCACGGACCGCCAAGATCAACAATCGGCCAAACCCACACTGACCTGCAAAAACAGAGGTCACGGGCTCATCTGCTAGTCTCACCAGGAGGTACCCATGAGGATGCTCATCAATGTCCCCGAGACCGTTGTCACCGACGCCCTGCGCGGTATGGCCGCCGCGCACCCCGAGTTGACCGTGGACGTCGAGAACCGTGTGATCGTACGGCGGGACGCTCCCGTGGCCGGGAAGGTCGCGCTGGTCTCCGGCGGCGGGTCGGGGCACGAGCCGCTGCACGGTGGGTTCGTGGGGCCCGGGATGCTGTCCGCGGCCTGCCCGGGTGAGGTGTTCACCTCGCCCGTGCCCGATCAGATGGTGCGTGCCGCGGCGGCCGTGGACAGCGGCGAGGGCGTGCTGTTCGTCGTGAAGAACTACACCGGCGACGTGCTGAACTTCGACATGGCTGCCGAACTCGCCGAGGACGAGGGCATTCAGGTGGCGAAGGTGCTGGTCGACGACGACGTGGCCGTCACCGACAGCCTCTACACGGCGGGCCGGCGCGGCACCGGCGCGACGCTGTTCGTGGAGAAGATCGCGGGTGCCGCGGCGGACGAGGGCATGCCGCTGGACCGGGTGGCTGCGATCGCGCGGCAGGTGAACGAGAACTCCCGCAGCTTCGGCGTCGCGCTGAGCGCGTGCACCACGCCCGCCAAGGGCAGCCCGACCTTCGAGCTGCCGTCCGGGGAGCTGGAGCTGGGCATCGGCATTCACGGGGAGCCCGGCCGGGAGCGGCGGCCGATGATGACGTCGGGCGAGATCGCCGACTTCGCCGTGCACGCGATCCTGGAGGACATGAGCCCGAGCAATCCGGTCCTGGTCCTGGTCAACGGCATGGGCGCGACCCCGCTGCTGGAGCTGTACGGCTTCAACGCCGAGGTCCAGCGGGTGCTCACCGAGCGCGGTGTCGCCGTCGCCCGCACGCTCGTCGGCAACTACGTCACCTCCCTCGACATGGCCGGCGCCTCGGTCACCCTCTGCCAGATCGACGAGGAGCTGCTGCGGCTGTGGGACGCGCCGGTGAAGACGGCGGGGCTGCGCTGGGGCATGTGAGCGGGCGGCACCGGGCTGTCAACGTACCTACCACGCAAGGAGATTCCGTGCTCGACGCCGACTTCTTCCGCCGTTGGATGGCCGCGACCGCCGCGTCCGTCGACCGCGAGGCGGAACGGCTCACCGCCCTCGACTCCCCCATCGGCGACGCCGACCACGGCAGCAATCTGCTGCGGGGCTTCCGCGCCGTGACCGCGACGCTGGAGAAGGAGTCCCCGGACACGCCCGGCGCGATCCTCACCCTGGCCGGACGCCAGTTGATCTCGACGGTGGGCGGGGCGTCCGGCCCGCTGTACGGGACGCTGCTGCGCCGTACCGGCAAGGCGCTCGGGGATGCCGCCGAGGTCGGTGAGGACGACTTCGCGCAGGCCTTCCGGACGGGGGTGGACGCGGTGATGACGCTGGGCGGGGCGGCGCCGGGCGACAAGACCATGATCGACGCGCTGGTGCCGGCCGTGGACGCGCTCGGCGACGGCTTCGCCGCGGCGCGGGCCGCGGCCGAGGAGGGGGCGCTGGCGACGACACCGTTGCAGGCGCGCAAGGGCCGGGCGAGCTATCTCGGCGAGCGCAGCATCGGGCACCAGGATCCCGGCGCGACCTCGTCGGCCCTGCTGGTCGCGGCTCTCGCGGAGGCCAACGGTGAGTGACGGCAAGCTCGTCGGGATCGTGCTGGTGTCGCACAGTGCCGCGGTGGCCGCGTCGGTGGCCGACCTGGCGAAAGGGCTGGCGGGCGCCGGTACGTCCGTACCCGTGGCCCCCGCGGGCGGCACCGAGGACGGCGGCCTCGGCACCAGCTCCGAACTGATCGCCGCGGCCGCCGCCTCCGTGGACCGGGGCGCCGGAGTCGCCGTCCTCACCGACCTCGGCAGCGCGGTCCTCACCGTAAAGGCGCTCCTCGCGGAGGGCGACGAACTCCCCGCCAACACCCGCCTGGTGGACGCCCCGTTCGTCGAGGGCGCGGTCGCCGCCGCCGTCACGGCAGCCACCGGCGCCGACCTGGCGGCGGTGGAGGCAGCGGCCGCGGAGGCGTACGCCTACCGGAAGGTGTGAGGGGGGCGGGCGCGCGGTGTACCGGGCGGGGGCGGCGAGAACGCCCCCGCCCTGGCCCGCGACCCGCTCACTGGTCCGGGGACACGGGCTGTGGCCTCCTCCAGGCGGACGTTGAGGTGCATACCGGCCGGTCGTCCCACAGGTCTTGAGCCGGTGCAGCCGCGACGGAACCACGCGCAACAGACTCAGCGTCCATCCCGACATACAAGATCACGGATGGTCACGGAGACCCAGGACATGACAGGCGCCGCCACCAGATACCTCTACCTCGCTCGGCACGGTGAAGCGACGGAGGATGAGACGTCCCTGACGGAGAGGGGTCGGCGCCAAGCTGTTCTGCTCGGTGAACGGCTCAGGAGCACCCCGCTTTCGGCGGTCCATCACGGTCCGCTGCCTCGGGCGCAGCAGACGGCCCAGCTGATCCGCGCACAACTTGGCGGCACCCCACTCCACCAGTCAGAGGTGGCAGGCGACTACGTCCCGTACCTTCCGACGAAGGACGAGCTGCCGCCGGATTCGGCCGACGCCATGCTCGCCTTCCTCGCACAGGTCTCGGACGAAGAGCGCGACCGCGGTCCCGCACTGGCCCGGGAAGCACTCGAACGGTTCACGGGTTCGGTCGAGGGCGATTGCCCCCGCCATGAACTCGTCGTCACGCACAACTTCCTCATCGGCTGGCTCGTCCGGGCTGCCCTCGACGCACCCGAGTGGCGCTGGATGGGCCTCAACCACGGCAACGCAGCACTGTCGGTCATCCGATACGCACCCGGCCGGCCGCCCTCCGTGCTGTTCTACAACGACATGCGACATCTGCCTGCGGAGCTGCGCTGGACCGGCTTCCCGCCGGAACTCCACGTCTGACCGAGAAGGCCGGTTGCCCGGACCTGTCCGAGACCGGACACGCACGCCGGTCGCCGAACCGGGTACGAAGGCGAAGGCGACGACGCCTTCGCGTTGCTGGTCGACCTGATGCCGCGGGCGGGATCCTGATGAGGGCCGCGGTGGTTGACGGACGGCTGACCGTGGCGTGCGGCCAAGCAAGGAGTGCACGCCAGCGCCACCACCCCGGGCGGCACGCAGACCGGCATCGTGGTCGGCGCCGAGCGGGGTGCCCACGGCCGACGTCGCTCGGCCCGCACGTCGTCGGCGTCGGCCGTCCGGCGCAGCCCGGGGAGCAGGCCGCCGCCCTCGTGTTGCTCGCCCCGGACGCGACGAGCAACACCAACGGCGCGGCCCCGGCCGTCGACGACGGGTGGACGGCGGGCCGAGGACGGCGCCCGCTCTGCTCACTTGCCGTCCACGAACCGCCGCGCCAGCCGCTCGCCGGCCGTCACGGCGGCCTCGTGGTCCTCGATCGGCCGTACCCGGGTGTCCTTGAAGACGATGTAGGTGACGTCGGAGTCCGTGCCGCCGGCGCGCGGGTCGGGGTCGATGCCGAGGGCCTTCGCGGTGGCGTAGGAGGCCTCGCCGATGATGTCGCGCGGGCCGACGTCGCCGACGACCGCGTACTGCACCCGGTCCTCGTGCACGACGGCCACGACGGACCCGCCGCGCACGCCGTGCTTGCGGTAGTCCCAGGTGCGGCTCGGGGCGGGCACGACGACGTACGGGAGGCGTTCGGCATTCAGCTGGCGGCCGTCGGACTGCTGGAAGGCGGTCGTGTCGGAGAAGAAGGGGTCGGTGCGGCGGTTGCAGCGGCGGCCGGGCCGGCCGTCGCAGTCGATGTCCATGTCGGCCGTCCAGAAGACGGCGTCCGCGGTGCCGCAGACGGGGATCGTGGCGGGCGTGCCGTGGTCGCTGCGGTAGCGCCCGCGGGAGATGCGGTCGCAGTCACGCACCCGGGCCAGCAGGTCGGCGGCCTGGACGTCGCCCTCGCGCACCACCGGCCGCTCGTGGGCCATGGGCTCGGCGGGCAGCATGGTCGGGGCGAGCAGCGCGGCGCCTGCGGCGGCCACTGTCAGCGACTGGACACGCACGATAAGGGACCCTCTCCTGGGGGACACTGACGGACACTCAGCCCACCCTGCTGCCGCGTCGACGGGGCGGCCACCTCTGGAGGGCCGGACGGTGCACGATCCCGTCCAATGGCGGCATCCGTCCGAACTCGCGGCAGGGGCCGGGGGCCTGAGCCCGTGTCGGCTCCTGCCCCCGGCCGCCCACGCCCGGCGCGGGATCAGCGACGACAGCGGCCCGCGCCACCGGCATGAACTCCCGAGCGGCCCAAGGGAGTTCAGCCGCGAGGGGGCCAGCATACGTAACTCGTGCGAACGGTCACCAACGCCCCCGCCCTCTTGATGTGATCGCGCCACAGGCGCATATTGGTCCGGACCATTGCCGCGCGAGGTGGCGCGGCACGCCGTCCCCGGGGAGGCAGAGCCGTGCGCCACGTTCCCGTTCCCCTGCTGCGTCTCGCCGTGCTCTGCTCCGCGCTCGCCCTGGTCACCTCCTGCGGCCGGCAGGGCCCGGACGGCGCCGGCCCGCCGCCGGGCGCTCCCACGGGCGTCACGGCCGAGGCGGGCAGCGCGACCAGCGTGCACGTGATGTGGAACGCGGTGGCCGGCGGCCGGGACATCGACCGCTACGAGGTGTATCGCGGCACCACCAAGGTCAGGGAGGTGCCGGGTGACGCACACATGGTGGACGTCGTCCGGCTCCGGCCGGCCACGGCGTACGTCTTCACCGTGCGCGCCCGCGACACCGACGGACGCCTGGGGCCGCCCAGCCGGGAGGTCAGGGCCACCACTCCCGCGTCCGCCGCGGCGGACGACTCGGCCCCCACCGCGCCGGGTGCGGTGCACGGCCGTGCGATCGGCGGCCGCGCCGTCCAGCTGTCCTGGTCGGCCTCGAAGGACGACCGCGAGGTGGTGTCGTACGACATCCACCAGGGCGGGACGAAGATCCACAGTGTGGGCGGGAACCAGACCGCGGCCGTGGTCACGGGGCTGCGGCCGGGCACCCGCTACTCCTTCACGGTCCGCGCCCGCGACGCGGCGGACAACCTCTCCCCCGCGCACGGAGCCGTCCGCCTGACCACCCCGGCCGGCACCGACGACGGCCGCGGCACCGCACCCGCCGGCTTCCGCGCCACGACCCACCGTGACCGCGCCGACGGGGCGTACTACATCGACCTGAGCTGGGTTCCGCCGCGCGCGGACGGCGTGATCACGGAGTATGAGGTGCGCCTCGACGGCCGTACGGCCACCTCGGTGGTGTTCGGCGGGCGGGCGCCGCGCGAGAAGGCGGCGTACAGCTTCTACGCGGGACGGGAGGCGGGGGTGAGCCATCGGGTGCGGATCCGGGCGCGGCTGCCCGACGGGACGTGGGGCGGCTTCTCGGCGGAGCGCACGGTGACCACGGGCGACGAGGGACCCTGACGGCCCCGCCCCTGGGCCGGACGATGGAATCCGTCACCTGCCCGGGGGCGGTCCGCATGCGGGTCCGGCCGGGGGCACGTTGGCTTCCCCTGAAGGCAGCACGGGCGTTCCCGACCTCGGCGGCGCAAGGGATGTACCGCCAACCGTGCCGCCGGAGGGCAGTCCACATGCGCAACTCATCGCCACTCCTCCGCTCCGGCCTGACCGTGGCGGCCGCCGCCGCGCTTCCGCTCGCCCTGAGTGCCGGGGCTGCCGCCGCCCAGTCCGGGATCTCGGTCAGCACCAGCGGCTCGACGGTCTCGGTCACGACCAGCGCGTGCAACCAGACCAACTCCACCGGCAGCTGGGGCAACGCCTCGCTGCTCACCAGCAGCCAGGCGAACTTCGCCCAGGGCCGTCAGGTGGCCCTGTCCGGAACGACCAGCCAGCAGTCCGCCGCCTGGTCGAACGTCAGCCCGGGCACGTACACCGTCATCGTCATGTGCGCCAACAGCGACCAGCCCGCGGGCACCCAGTCCGTCATCGTCTCCGCCGGCTCCCCGCCCACCATCTCCGCGACGGCCTCCCCGTCCCGCGGCGTGATGGGCGGGCTGGGCGGTGCCACCAAGGACTACGGCACGCTGACGCTCGCGGCGGGCGGAGGTCTGGTGGCGGTGGGTGCCGTGGCCACGGCCTGGTTCCTGCGCCGCCGCGCGAAGCCCTACCGGCTCTGACCCTCGTCCTGCGGCAGCTCGGCGAACTCCTCAAGGGCACGGGTGAGCCACTGCGTCCAGAAGGTCTCCAGGTCGATGCCGGCCCGCAGGACCAGGTGCTGCAACCGGTCCCGGGGGCTGTCCCGGTCCGCCGGGAAGTCGCGCTTCTCGATCTCCTCGTACTCCGCCAACTGCCGTCGGTGCAGGTCGAGATGGCGCTCCAGGTCGGCCCGGATGCCCCGGGTGCCGACGACGGCGGCGGCCCGCATCCGCAGCAGGAGGGTGTCCCGGTGCGGCTTGGGGTCCTGGGAGGCGGCGGTCCAGCGGGCCAGTTCGGCGTGGCCCGCGGGCAGGACCTCGTAGCTCTTCTTCTGCCCGCGGGCCGGCTGCTGGGACGGCAGCGCGCGGATGAACCCGTCGGCCTCCAGTTTTCCCAGCTCGCGATAGATCTGCTGGTGCGTCGCCGACCAGAAGTACCCGATCGACCGGTCGAACCGGCGGGTCAGCTCCAGCCCCGACGACGGCTTTTCGAGCAGGGCGGTGAGGATCGCGTGCGGGAGTGACATGGGATCATCCTAGGGACGGCCGGGCCGGGCCCCAGAGGGGTCCGGAGCGCCCAGTACTTCAGTCTGGTGTCGCGACTCGTGATCTGTCCGTCAGGTTCGTCGGCGGACCGCCGTTGGCAGTGGCTGCGTCGGGCGGTTGTCCGGTGGCGTCTGTGTCGGGTGCCGTATGCGGCGGAACCGCACGTGCGGATTGAGGGCGGCGGGGCGGGAACGGAGCGGAAGTCACCGCGCCGGTCCCCGACCCTCCTCAGCCCTTCCCGACGAGTTCGAGGATCTGCCGGGCGTGCTCCAGGGAGCCCTCGACGGTGTCCACGTCATACATCGAGTCGATCATGAAGTGGTCGATCCCGGTCCGTTCGTGGACTTCCTTGACGGTTTCGGCGACCTTCTCTGTGCTCGTGCCCGCGTCGATGTTCACCCGCAGCACCGTGTCGATGGCGTGGGGGTCGCGGCCGTTCTGCCGGGCGAGCTCGTCCAGCAGCGAGCGCTGCGCGACGAGGCCGTCCACGTCGACATAGCTCGGGACGGCGATCAACGGCAGCCAGCCGTCGCCGCGGCGGGCGACCCGGCGCAGGGCGCGCTCGGACAGCGCGCCCAGGTAGAAGGGTGGCCGGGGCTGTCGCGCCGGCTTCAGGGGCGAGTGGTGCTCGGGTACGGAGATCTGGTCACCCTCGTACTGTGCCGGGTCGGTGGTCCAGATGGCGTGGAGGGCGTCGAGCAATTCCTCCATGCGGGCGCCGCGGACGGTGAAGTCCAGACCGGCCGCCTGGTACTCCTCGGGAGACCAGCCGACTCCGAAGCCGGGGAGCAGCCGCCCGCCGCTGATCAGGTCGATCGTCGTCAACGACCGGGCCAGCTGGACGGGCGGGTACAGCGGAGCGACCAGAACGTGCGAGCCCAGCAGCACACGACTGGTCGCGGCAGCGGCAACACCGAGCAGGACGAACGGGTCAGCGGCGGGGTTCAGTTCCTCCGGAATGGTGTTCCCCCGCCCGCCGTAGCCCACGACAGGGCGAACCGCGGCCAGATTGCGGTCCCCCACCCAGAGGCTGGCGCCCCCGGCCTCCTCGATCGCGGAGGCGAACGCGGCGGTCTGAGCGACGCCGTGAGCCTGACGGTGGAATTGAGGGAGTGCGAAACCTATCTTCATGGTGTCCTTACACGTGCGTCGTGGCCGGGCAGCGTACTTCGGCTCCGCTCCGAGGTGATTCTCTTCGGACGGCTCTGAGCCTAGTACTCCAGTCCGATGTCGCGATCTTGCGTCGGGGTCCGACCGGGAACGGGTACGGCCACCGCGTGGTCATCGGGGGTTGTGTGGACTCCCGAAGATCGCACAGTGGCCGCAGGCCATAACGTAGACCCTGCCCGCCGACGGGAGACGTTCGACCGTGCCATGGCCCGAATCGCGGGACGATTCAGCCGAGTTGAGCCCCGGGCAGCTACCCGCGCCCACCTGCTCGGGCTGCTGCCCAGGGCCGAGCGGAGGAACTGCCGGGGGCTGGCCGAAGGGGCCGATCACGGCCGGCCCGGGCCGATGCGGCGCCTGCCGCGCTGCGCACGCTGGGACGCCGCCGACCACCTGCCGGACGGATCGCGACACCGGACTGAAGTGCTAGAGAGCCGCCGCCACTTCCGTGCCCTGCAGAATCGCACGCTTGGCGTCCAGCTCCGCCGCCACGTCGGCGCCGCCGATCAGATGGACGCTGCGGCCGGTGGCGGCCAGCTCCTCGTAGAGGTCGCGGCGCGGCTCCTGGCCCGTGCACAGCACGATGGTGTCGACCTCCAGGACCGTGCTCTCCTCGCCGACGGTGACGTGCAGTCCGGCGTCGTCGATACGGTCGTAGCGCACGCCCGGGACCATGGTGACCCCGCGGTGCTTGAGCTCGGTGCGGTGGATCCAGCCGGTGGTCTTGCCGAGGCCGGCGCCGACCTTGCTGGGCTTGCGCTGGAGCAGGTGGACGGTGCGCGGCGGGGTGGGCCGGTCGGGGGCGGCGAGGCCGCCGGGCGCGGTGTAGTCCGGGTCGACGCCCCAGTGGCGGAAGTACGTCGCGGGGTCCTCGTGCGCCTTGTCGCCGCCGTCGGTGAGGTACTCGGCGACGTCGAAGCCGATGCCGCCCGCGCCGAGGATGGCGACCCGGTCGCCGACGGGCGCCTTGTCCCGCAGGACGTCGAGGTAGCCGACGACGCTCGGGTGGTCCACGCCGGGGATGTCCGGGGTGCGCGGGGTGACGCCGGTGGCGACGACGACCTCGTCGTAGCCGGCCAGGTCCTCGGCGGCCACCCAGGTGTTCAGGCGTACGTCCACGTTGTGGGCGTCGAGCTGGTGGCGGAAGTAGCGCAGGGTCTCGTCGAACTCCTGCTTGCCGGGGATCCGGCGGGCGACGTTGAGCTGGCCGCCGATCTCGCCCGCGGCGTCCAGGAGGGTGACGTCGTGGCCGCGTTCGGCGGCGCTCACCGCGCAGGCGAGGCCCGCCGGGCCCGCGCCGACGACCGCGACCCTCTTCCTGGTCCGGGTCGGGGCGAGGACCAGCTCGGTCTCGTGGCAGGCGCGCGGGTTGACCAGGCAGGAAGTGATCTTCCCGCTGAAGGTGTGGTCGAGGCAGGCCTGGTTGCAGCCGATGCAGGTGTTGATGGCCTCGGGACGGCCCTCGGCCGCCTTGTTCACGAAGTCCGGGTCGGCGAGCATCGGGCGGGCCATGGAGACCATGTCCGCGTACCCCCCGGCGAGCAGTTCCTCGGCGACTTCGGGGGTGTTGATGCGGTTGGTGGTCACCAGCGGGACGGACACCTCGCCCATGAGCCGCTTGGTGACCCAGGTGTAGGCGGCGCGCGGCACGGAGGTGGCGATGGTGGGGATGCGGGCCTCGTGCCAGCCGATGCCGGTGTTGATGATCGTCGCTCCGGCGGCCTCCACGGCCTTGGCGAGGGTGATCACCTCGTCGAGCGTGGAGCCGCCCGGGACCAGGTCCAGCATGGACAGCCGGTAGATGATGATGAAGTCCTCGCCGACGGCCTCGCGCACCCGGCGGACGATCTCCACCGGGAAGCGCATGCGGTTCTCGTACGAGCCGCCCCAGCGGTCGGTGCGGTGGTTGGTCTGCCGTGCGATGAATTCGTTGATGAGGTAGCCCTCGGAGCCCATGATCTCGACGCCGTCGTAGCCGGCCTGCCGCGCGAGGCGGGCGGTGCGGGCGTAGTCGTCGATGGTCCGCTCGATGTCGGCGTCGGTGAGCTCGCGCGGCGGGAACGGGCTGATGGGCGCCTGGAGCGGGCTCGGGGCGACGAGGTCCTGGTGGTAGGCGTACCGGCCGAAGTGCAGGATCTGCAGCGCGATCCGGCCGCCCTCGCGGTGGACCGCCTCGGTGACGGCCGTGTGCGCGGCCGCCTCCTCCTCGGTGGTGAGCTTGGCGCCGCCCTCGCCGGGCCGTCCCTCGTCGTTGGGCGCGATGCCGCCGGTGACGATGAGGCCCACGCCGCCGCGCGCCCGCTCCGCGTAGAAGGCGGCCATCCGCTCGAAGCCGCGCTCGGCCTCCTCGAGGCCCACGTGCATCGAGCCCATCAGGACGCGGTTGGGCAGGGTGGTGAAGCCCAGGTCGAGGGGGTTCAGCAGGTGCGGGTAACGGCTCATCGAGGCCCTCCGTGCGCGGTGTCGTCCCTGTAGTTGTAGAGGCACCGCACACGTTTATGCAACTAGTTGCACAAAGCCTGTGGCTTGACCTCGGTCACACGTCGACCCACCAGGCCTCCGCTCCGCCGGCACCGGCGTACGCCCGAGGCAGGTCAGAGCCTGTCCGACCACTCGGGCCGTCGGGGGAAAGATCGGGTTGTCCAAGTCGGGAGTGATGATGCCGAACAGGTTCGTGGCGCGCGGCCGCAGCCTGGAGGGCATGGGGGCGAGCGTGTCGGACGCGACGCCGCGTCCGCCGTTGATGACCCAGTTGACCGCGGCCTTGCTGACCCCGCAGCGGCTGCGATGGCGCGTGTGATCACAGGGCCGACTGCCCAGCCCGCCGAACAGCCCTGCGTGGACGCCAGGTTGCGCCTCACACCGACGGGACACGCGCTCTGCCCCGTACGCCCGGGGGCGGAACGATCCCCGTGCCGGTACCGGTTCACCACGCCACCGACCCCCGGCCGGCAGGCCCGGGGGGACCGCACACACCACACTCGCGTTGCCGTGCGAGCAGCCCCTTGAGGCCGGACGCCGGGCACTGGCCCATGCGCGTCCGTCGAGGGTCATGACATCGGCGTTGCCAGTCGTGTCGCGGCTCGCTTGAGAGCCGTCCTGGCCGATTCCCCGGTGGACGGGGCGTCCGCGTGCATCATCCGCGCCCGTCGACGGCCTCGACGCCGAATGGGTCGACCCGCACAGCGAAAGGGTCGTCCGGGCCGACGGCAGCACCGCCGCTGTCGCCGGTACGAAGGTCAAGATGCACCACGAGAACGGCTGGCAGAGCGCAGGTCTCCGGCGTACGGAGGGTTCCTCGGCCGGCGAGAGTCCGCACTGAGATCGACCGGGAGCGCAGCAGGCTGGTTCTCTCTCGACGACAGGTCTCATCCGACCAGCCGTGACTCCTCAACGCTCCCGCGACGGTTCCTCGCCCGAGCTTCCTGAGCGTCCGATCGCCCTCTCGACGCAAGTGAAGCAAGGCTCCAACCCGGTGAACCCAGGCGGTCACAGCACTGGAGACCATCAACAGCCGTTCGGCTCGCGACGAGGCGTCCACTCGCCCGCGGGGCGCCGCCGTCCGTCACGGGCGCGGCCGTACCGGAGGCGGGCGGCGGCCCGGCGGACGCGCGCCGCCGGGCTGCCGCCCTCCCGGAGCCGGCGGTCAGCGGCTTTCGAGCAGGACGTGCAACTCCTTCTCCTGGTCGCCGGAGGCGGAGGCGAGGTCGCGGACCGTGAAGAGGGAGTCGAGCGTCGACCGCAGCCGCTCGATCGCCCAGTAGCCGCCCTGCGCGTCGGCCTCGACGGAGGACGACAGCGGGGCGGGCGGCGGACAGGTGTGCGCCTCCGTGACCTCGAACGTGCCGAGCCACACCATCGGGCGTGTCTCGTGCAGCTGCTGCGGTACGTCGTCGGCGCCCCGGTCGGACTCGAAGCACGTACACAGCGCGTCGAACACGATCCGCGCGTCCTCCTTGCTGCATCCGCTGATCTCCACGGAGACGGATTCCGGGTGCGGTCGTTCACTGTCCATCGTGATCGCTCCTCTCAGGGCCGAGCGGCGGTACGGCAGCGGGTTCCCCCGCGAGACCGTGCCGCACTCCCAGAAAACCACTACATTCCGGGATGTACAGCCCCGAGAGGGGCGCGGTGTCAGCCGCGGGTGAAGCGGTAGGTCTTGCTGTCGGTCAGGATGCAGAAGCCCGGCGACAGGACGATCACCCGCAGGGTGCCGGTACGGCGGTCGTAGTCGACGCCCTCCGTCTCGAAGCCGCCCGAGCAGCCGCTGCGCAGCGGAAGCTGGCGCAGGGCGGTGACACGACCGGTGACGTCGGAGGTGCCGTTCGGTTCGGCGGACAGGTCGATCCGGAGCAGCGGCTTGGTGATGCCGAAGAGCGTGCCGGCGGGGTCGTCGGAGGAGCACAGCAGCGTCGTCGGGCCGGAGAAGTCGCAGCCCTGCACGTCCCGTACGGGGCGGTCGAGGCGGACGGTGGAGGCCTGCGGGAGGTTCGCCGAGGGCGAGGTGCTCGGGTTGACGCCGGGGGTGGGGAAGACCAGCAGGCGGTTCATGGTGCCCCACTCCCCCGCGAGCATCCACTGGCCGCCGGGCGTGACGGCGACCCAGGAGTTGTTCAGCGCCTCGCCGGGGCTGAGCGTGTGGACGTATTCCGACCAGGCACCGCCGGGCGCCTGCACGCGGAACATCTTCGCGGTGCCGGAGTCACGCTGGTAGGGCTCGATGTAGTGGCCGTCGTAGGAGGCGTCGGGGTCGCCGACATGGTTCCAGCCGCGGCTGCTCACCCCCCAGGGGATGGTGCCGATGCCGGTGTAGCGGTTGGGGCTGCCGGCCGGGACCTCGACGGAGGTCAGCCCCTGGCTCTCGGTCAGCGGGTCGGCGCGGTCGGAGCCGACCTCGGTCCAGGTGTCGGCGGCGTGGGCGGGCGGGGCGGCGGCGAGTACGGCGGCGCCGGCGAGGGCGACGAGGCAGGCCAGGGCGGCGCGACAACGTTGCCGGGCACGCAGGGGCATGAAGGTCTCCTTGTCGGGGGCGGGGTGTGCTCGGCCGACAGTGTTACGCGCCCGGATGGTCATGTACAGACCAAGGTGGGTGTTGGCCCCTTGAGCTGCCCCGGGCTGCCCCGACGGCCGTCTCCGTGTTGAGGGATGGTGGAAGTGAGCGACGCAGTGGTAACGGAGACGGTTGAGCGCGGTAGAACATGGGGAGTCGGCACGGGGGACGGCGTGCCGCGGAAAAAGGGCGAAGGCGGTGCGTGGGATGACTGCAGCCGGATCTCCGGTGACCCGGGGCGACGAGCCGCTGCGCGAACCCGCGCGGCCGGACGAACCGGTGCGGGGTCCCGGACGGCCGGACGAACCGGTGCGGGGTCCCGTGCGGCCGAGCGGGCTGCTGGACGTCCTGGGCGTGGCCTCCGTAGTGCTGGACACCGAGGGCCGGATCGTGCTGTGGAGCCCGCAGGCCGAGGAGCTCTTCGGCTACACCGCCCAGGAGGCGCTGGGCGAGTTCGCGGTCCGGCTGATGATCCACGAGCAGCACGCCGACCTCGTGGTCAAGCTGTTCGCCGACGTGCTGGAGACCGGCGAGGACTGGGCGGGGGCCTTCCCCGTCCGGCGCAAGGACGGCAGCACCCGCCTGGTGGAGTTCCGCAACATGCGGCTGCTGGACGACCGCGGGGACGTCTACGCGCTGGGTCTGGCCGCCGACCAGTCGACCGTCCGCCGGCTGGAGCGGGACGTGGCACTGTCGACGCGCATGGTCGCGCAGTCCCCGATCGGTCTCGCCGTCCTCGACACCGAGCTGCGGTACGTCTCCGTCAACCCGGCCATGGAGCGCCTCAACGGCAGACCCGCCGAGGAGCACCTCGGCCGCACCGTCCGCGAGGTGCTGCCGCAGGTGGACGCCGACGCGCTGGAGGCCGCGGCCCGGCAGGTGCTCGACAGCGGGGTGCCGCTGGTGGACCGGACGACCGTCGGCCGGACCCCGGCCGACCCCGACGAGGACCACGTCTGGTCGGTCTCGCTGTACCGGCTGGAGGACGCCCTGGGCACCGTACTGGGTGTCGCCTGCTCGGTCGTCGACGTCACCGAGCAGCACCGGGCCGGCGTCGAGGCCGAGGCGGCCCGGCGCAGGCTCGCCGTGATCGCCGACGCCTCCGCGCGGATCGGCACCACGCTGGACCTGGACCGCACCGCCTGCGAGCTCGCCGACGTCGCCGTGCCGGAGCTGGCCGACGTCGCCGCCGTGGACCTGCTGGACGCGGTGGTGGCGGGCAGACGCAGCAGCCTGGGCCCGGCCGAGCCGGCGGTGATCCGCGCGCTGGCGGTGCGGGCGGCGCGTCCCACCGAGGCGCTCGCGGCGGCCGATCCGCCCGGCCGGATCGCCCGGTACGGGCCCGACCGGCTGGTCACCGAGTGCGTGCGCACCGGCAGCCCGGTCATGGTGTCCGAGGTGCGGGCCGCGGACCTGCCCCGGATCGCCCGCTCCCCCGAGGCCGCCGAGCAGCTGGCCGCCGCGGGGGTGCACTCCTATCTGGCCGTGCCGCTCATCGCGCGCGGCGAGGTGCTCGGCGCCCTCGACCTCAAGCGCACCGCCCCTTCGCTGCCGTTCGGCGAGGACGACCTGCTGCTGGCCCGCGAACTCGCGGCCCGCGCCGCCGTGCAGATCGACAACGCCCGCTGGTACCAGAACGCCCGTGACACCGCCCTGACCCTCCAGCGCAGCCTGCTGCCCAGCCATCCCCCGGTGACCGGCGGTCTGGAGGTCGCCTCCCGCTACCAGCCCGCCGGTGCCACCGCCGAGGTCGGCGGCGACTGGTTCGACGTGATCCCGCTGGACGACGGCAAGACCGCGCTGGTCGTCGGCGACGTGATGGGCAGCGGGGTCAACGCGGCGGCGACCATGGGCCGACTGCGCACCGCGACCAACGCGCTGGCCTCCCTCGACCTCGATCCGGCCCGGCTGCTGGAGCACCTGGACCGGACCACCGAGGGCCTGGACCACTCCATCGCCACCTGTGTCTACGCCGTCCACGACCCGCGTCTGCGCCAGTGCCGGATCGCCAACGCCGGCCACCTGCCGCCGGTCCGACTGCGCGACGGGCAGCCCCCGGAGCTGCTCGAACTGCCCACCGGGGCGCCGCTGGGCGTGGGCGGGGTGGACTTCTGCACGACCACGGTGGCCCTGGAGCCCGGCGACCGGCTGGTGTTCTACACCGACGGGCTGGTCGAGACCCGGCAGCACCCCCTCGACGAACGGCTCGACGCGCTGCTGGACCTCCTCGACGGCCCCGACCGCCCCTTGGAGGAGGTCTGCGACCTGCTTCTGCGCACCCTGCACCAGCCCGACAACAGCGACGACGTCGCGCTGCTCATCGCCCGCGTACAGACGCCGGATTGACCTTCGCGGCGTGCCGGGAGCCCGTTCTGGCGGACCTCCACACGCGCTTCCGGAACGGGAAGTGGCCGCTCCTCGCCCAGGTGCGGGAGTTGCCCCGGTCGTCGGCCGCGCTGCCGTGGTCGGCCTCCTGACCGGGAGCGAGACAGACGGCCACGCGCCCGCCCCGATGTGCCCGCGGCACCACGCACGTCCGACGGCTGTCGCCGCCCGGCCGATTCCCGCGCTCCGGGACGCGTTTTCCACCACACCGCGCCGAATGATCAAAGAGGTCCGAGGACACGGCGGCCGTCGGAGCGTTCACGCGGGCCACGGCCTCAAGCCATCACCCCCACGACGACGTGGGCGTAGCGCTCCTCGCAGACGGCGAGGCGCGCCCGCAGCCCGGCGCGCGTGAACGCCCCGACGGCCGCCGCCGACTGGCGTTCGCTCGTCTCGACCAGTAGGCAGCCGCCCGGAGCCAGCCACCGGGGTGCCTCGGCGGTCACTCGGCGCAGTACGTCGAGGCCGTCCGCGCCGCCGTCCAGTGCGACCAGGGGTTCGTGGTCGCGTGCTTCGGCGGGCAGGAGGCCGACCTCGCCGGTGGGGACGTAGGGGACGTTGGCGGCGAGGATGCCGACGCGGCCGTGGAGGCGGGCGGGCAGCGCGGCGAAGAGGTCGCCCGCGTGGACCTGACCGCCGTAGGCGGCGAGGTTGCGGCGGGCGCAGCGCACCGCGGCCGGGTCGATGTCGGCGGCGTGCAGTTCGACCGGGCCGAGCGCGGCGGCCAGGGCCGCGCCCACCGCGCCCGAGCCACAGCACAGGTCCACCACCACGGAGGCGTCCGGGACGTGGGTGAGGGCCTGTTCGACCAGGAACTCGGTGCGGCGTCGGGGTACGAAGACGCCGGGCGCCACGGTGATGTGCAGACCGGCGAACTCGGCCCAGCCGACGACGAGTTCGAGGGGGGCGCCGGTGGCGCGGCGGTCCACCATCGCCGCCAGTTCGTCCGGCGTGCGGGCGGCGTCGAGGATCAGACGCGCCTCGTCCTCGGCGAAGACGCAGCCCGCGGCGCGCAGCGCGGCCACGGCGGTGGCGTAGGAGTCGCAGGAGTGGTGGGAGGCGCAGGAATCGTAGGAGGAGGACAAGTCTGAGGGGGAGGGCATGGAAGCCGAGAGCCTTTCGTTGCCGAAGGGCGCTCCCGCGGTCACCTACGGACGGTGCACCGCGCCGTATCGAGGAAAGAGCACCCGACCTGACACAGCGGTAATGGGTCTCACCTCCTCGTTCCTCGCGCCCGGGACAGCCCGCGGACGACCCGCCCACCCTATCCCAACGATCACGCCGAGCCGAGAGGGTCCGGCCGCATCCCGCCGGGGGCACCCCTGCCGGAGCTGCCGGCGGCGGGGAGCGGCCCCCTTGCCCGGGCCGCTCATCGGCGCGGCCCGGGCAAGGGGGCGGCCCGGCACGCGAGGCCGGGCACGAGGCGGGCTCGTGGCCGGGTGGGGTCCGGCCACGAGCCCGTGCTCCGCCCTACTTCCGCAGCGCCACGGCCAGCTGCGCGTCGATCGCCGCCATGGTGGTGAACCGCCCGTCGCCGATCGCGAAGTTCGGGTTGGTGTGGTTCTGCGTGGAGTTCCTGGCGGTGGTGGACAGGTTCTCCCAGTTGTTCTCCAGCTGCAGGGCCGACACGTGGAACTCGTCCTGGCCCGAGCCGTTGCCGCTGACGGTGGACGAGTCCCCCGCGTGGAAGACGCCGCTGTTGCGCATCGCCTGGCCGACCCGGTAGGAGATGAAGTCGAAGCGGGCGCCCTCGGCGAAGGCCTGGACGAGGATGAGCAGGGCCCGCGCCCGGTCCCGGTCGTTGCCCTGCGCGTTGGCCAGGTCGCTGACCGCGCCCTGGATGGTCCCCATGGTGATGCCCAGGGAGCCACGGCCGATCTGGGCGGCGCGCTCCATGTCGCTGTAGTTGAGCCAGCCCCTGTTCTGCGTGGCACCGTTCTGCCCCGGGAGCTCGCGGGGTCCCGCACCCATCCGGTAGTACACGCCGTTCCGGTTGTTGCGCCAGCCGGTCACGTACAGGTTCCGCGCGTCGAAGACGAGGGTGATGCTGCCGTTGCCCACCGCCAGCGTCACGTCGAAGTAGTCGGTGCTCCCCGGGGTCAGGATGATGCTGTTGTACAGGCGGGTGCCGCGCAGCCGGCCGCGGATGTCGTTGATGATGGCGTTGTACCTGCTCGCGGCGGCGCTGCCGCCGAGGTTGGTCAGGTCGTAGCTGAAGCCGTCGGTCGGCACCGAGGCGTTCGCCAGCTGGACGTTCCCGCCGAGCGACTGGTGCTGTGCCCCCGCGGTGAGGTTGCCGCCCATCCCGGCGACGAGGACGGCTCCGGCGAGCGCGGCCGGGAGTACGGCCGAGGCGCTGATCCTGCGGATGAGGTGTGCACGGGACATCGTGTGCTCTCCATTGCGTGGTCGGTGCGGGCCGTGTGCCAGCCCCGCTGACCTCGACACTGGCAAGGAAAAAGTTGATCCGAAGGCCCCTCCACCGGCCGGATCAACATTCCGTGATTGTTCAGGACCACCCGCCTTCACCTGTGATTAACGAGTCCTTCATGTCAGGCCTTCTAAAGTCATGGCTGCCGGTATCACTCGATGTCCCTTTCACCGGCTGTGTGGAGGTACGAGCCCATGGGGCGCCCCGAAAGACCACTGGACCCCTCGGCCGGGCCCGTCGCACGGTTCGCGCACGAGCTGAGGCAACTGCGCGGTGCCGCGGGCAGCCCCTCCTACCGGGCGATGGCCAAGGAGACCGGCTGCGGCGCGACAACGCTGTCACAGGCGGCCGCCGGGGAGCGGCTGCCCGCGCTCGGCGTCGTCGAGGCGTACGTCCGGGCCTGCGGGGGCGACCCGGCGGAGTGGCGGCAGCGCTGGAAGGAGGCCGAGCACGAGGTGAACCGGGCCGTGCCCGAACCCCTCGAGCCGGCTTCGGCGCCCTACCGCGGTCTCGTCCGGTTCGAACCGGACGACCGGCATCTGTTCTTCGGCCGGGACCGGACGCTGGACCAACTGGGAGAACTGGTGTGCGAGCACCGGTTCGCGGTGCTGTTCGGCCCCTCGGGCAGCGGCAAGTCCTCGCTGCTGCGCGCCGGCCTGGTGCCCCGGCTGCGGGAGGAACTCGCCCGACGCCCCTCCCCGGCCGTGCTGCGGATCCTCACCCCGGGGGCGAAGCCCGCCACGACGTACGGGCACCTGCTGAGCCCCGCGCCGGACGGGCCGGAGAGCTGGGTCATCGTGGACCAGTTCGAGGAGGTCTTCACCCTCTGTTCCGACTCATGGGAGCGCTCCCACTTCATCGAGCTGCTGCTCGCCGCCCGCGCCCCGGAGAGCGGACTGCGGGTGCTCGTCGCCGTGCGCGCCGACTTCTACGCGCGCTGCGCCGACCACCCCGACCTGGCGCGGGCGCTGAACGAGGCCGGACTGCTGCTGTGCCCGATGACCGCCGAGGAGCTGCGGGAGGCGGTGGTCAAACCGGCGCAGTCCGCCGGCTGCCTGGTGGAACGGCCGCTGACGGCACGCCTGGTGGAGGAGGTCCAGGCCGAGCCGGGCGGACTGCCGATGCTGGGGCACGTCCTGCTGGAGACCTGGCGCCGCCGCAAGGGCCGCATGCTCACCGTCGCCGGGTACGAGGCGGCCGGCGGGTTGCGCGGCGCGATCGCGGCGACCGCCGAGGAGGTGTACGGGGAGCTGTCGCCCGGCCAGGCGCGGGCGGCGCGTCACCTGCTGCTGCGGATGGTCGTACCGGGTCAGGGCACGCCCGACACCCGGCGCCCGCTCCCCCACGAGGAACTGTCGCAGTGCCCGGCCGGGCAGGAGGTGGCGGAACGGCTGACCCGCGCCCGGCTGCTGACCGCCGACCAGGACGGGGTGCACCTGGCGCACGAGGCGCTGATCAGCTGCTGGCCCCGGCTGCACGGCTGGATCGAGGAGGACCGTGAGCGGCTGCGCCACCACCGAGCTCTCTCGGAGGCGGCCCGTGCCTGGCGGGAGGACGGCGGGTGTCCCGGCGCCCTGTACCGGGGCGCCCAGCTGGCCCGCGCCGAGGAACTCTTCCCGGACCCCGCCGCCCATCCGGCGCTGACCGCACCGGAGCGGGACTTCCTCGGCGCCTCGCTGGAGGCGCGCCGGGCGGAGGTCCGGGCCGCGGCCCGGATCAGCCGCAGGCACCGGATCCTCACCGGGGCGCTGTCCGCCGCGCTGGCGATCGCCCTGCTCACGGCGTTCGCCGTGTGGCGGGAGCACGACGACAACGTGCGCCGGCGCACCCAGGACGCAGCCCGCCGCGTCGCCGGGGTCGCCGACGCCCTGCGGACGACCGACCCCCGCGCCGCGCTGCTGCTGGGCGCGGCCTCCTGGCGGATCGCCGAACTGCCCGAGACCCGCCGGGCCCTGCTCGGCTCCCTCACCCAGCCGGAGTCGGCCGCCTTCACGGACCCGACGCCCGGTGACACGCCCCAGCGGCTGCTCACGGACGCCGGGCGCACCCTGGTCAGCGTCGGCGACGGCACGTGGCGGAGCTGGGACGCGACCACCCACCGGCGCACCGGCTCGGGACGGTTCCCCCAGGGGCAGGTGACCGCCGTCGGCCCGCACGCGCGCGTGCTCGCGGTCATCGGCCCGGACGGAACCCGGCTGTGGGACACCGCGCGCGGCCGCTGGACCGCCGGCTCGGCGGTGCTCCCCTCGCTGTTCGACGTGCGCTTCACCGACGACGGCCGGTCCTATCTGACCGCCGACGCGAACCGGCTGCGGCTGGGCTCGGTCGCGGACGGCCGGGTGCTGTTCGAGGCGCGGGCGCCGGACACGACGGCCACGGCCCTCAGCGCGGACGGCCGGTACGCGGCGGCCTGCCCCGTCGGGCAGGCGCCGCGCCTGTGGGACACCACGACGGGCCGCACGGTGAGCGGCGCCTGGGAGCGGGCACGGATGTGCCGCCCGGGGGCCGTGCAGTTCACGCTCGGCGCCGGCCGGATGGCCGCCGTCACCGAGGGCAAGGTCCGGATCTGGGACGTACGCACCGGCCGCCACCTCGTCGACCTCGCCGATCCCGGCGTGCACGACCTCGCCTTCAGCGCGGACGGCGCCTTCGTCGCCGGGGCCGACCTCGCCGAGTTGCGGGTGTGGCGGCTCACCGCGCCGGACACACCCGTCTTCCGGTACTCGTTGAACAACCAGCCCGTCGACGCCGGCCCGTTCTTCACCCGGGGCGGCCGTACGCTGCGCTATCTGGAGGGCGGCACCGTCCACACCCTCGGCCTCGCCGCCGCCGTCACCCATGACTGGCGCCCGGTCGCCCAGGACGACGTGCGGCTCAGCCCGGACGGCCGGACCTACGCCACCGCCGAGCGGACCGGCGACCACTACCTCGTCCGCCTGCGCGCCACGGCCGACGACCGCGTGCTGCACACGTTCCCCCCGGTGCCGATCCCGGCCTCGGTCAACCCGGACGAGCCCGTCACCCCGCTCGACGTCCTGCCGCTGCTCGTGTTCAGCACGGACGGCACCCGGTTCGGGTACGGCGTCTCGGCGACGGGTCACGAGCTGGCCGCCCAGCGCTTCTCCGTGTGGGACGTGCGGCACCGGCGGGCCGTGAGCACGCTCGACCTGCCGGGCGCGTCCGTGCTCGCGGCCGCCCTGGGCCCGGGGGGCCGCACCCTGCACCTCGTCCGCATGGGCGAGGACGTCGACCGCGCCTTCGACGAGGTCTGGGACACCGCTACCCGGCGGCGCACCGCGCTGCCGGGCGGACCGGCCGGGGACACCCCGGTGTTCCGCGGTGACGGACGGCTGCTCGTCGGCGACGGCATCGTGGCCCGGCCCCCCTCCTGGCGGACGACCGGGCGGGACCTCGTCGAGGGCGGTCCCACCATGGCCCTGGCCTTCGCCGCCGACGGCTCACGGCTGGCGGCCGGGGACCAGACCGGCCGCGTCACCCTGTGGGACGGCGAGGCGCGCCACCGTGCGGCCGTGCTGCCCAACACCTTCCCGCCGCCGGTCGCGGCCCGACCCGAGCCGGAGGCGGTGACGGCGCTCGCGTTCAGCCCCGACGGGCGCACCCTGGCGGTCGGCGGGGACGCCGGTGACCTGCAACTGTGGGACATGCCCACCGGGCGGCCGATCGGCGGTTCGCTCACAACGCCCGGGGAGGCCGTGTACACCCTCGCGTTCGGCCCGGACGGCACGACGTTGTACGCGGGCAGCGCCCACGTCCCGTTGCAGCGGTACGACCTCGACCCCGCCCACGCCCTGGCACGGGCGTGCGCCCGCGCGGGCGGCCCCGGCCCGAGCCGGTCCCAGTGGGAGACCTACGTCCCGGACGCCCCGTACCGGCAGGTGTGCGGAACCGAGTGAGAGCGACCTGAAATCGGCAGTGACCCACAGAAAACGGCGCGCGGCGCGGCGACCGTCTCGCATGCATCGGCCCTCACCGGCTGTGCCGGTGGGGCCCCATTGCGGGCACGGGTCCGGCACCGGACCACACGATCCAGGCCCCACGACACCACAGAGGGCTTCGGATCACTCCTCGACGCCGTATCGGGCCGCGATGCCGTCGATCACCAGCGCCAGGCCCTCCTCGAAGTGGGTGTCGTAGTCCTCGAAGATCTCCGCGCCCGCGGCCGCCGCGAGGGGGAAGTCGGCCAGCAGGCGGGCGCGTTCGGCGAGGTCGTAGCCCTCGCGGCGCTCGTCCGGGAGGGGGTGGACGCCCTGTTCCTCGGTGACGAAGCCGAGGGTGTACGCGTAGGACGTCGTCGTGGCGCGTACGGCCTGGGCGAGGGTGAAGCCGGCCGACGCGAGCAGGCGGAGGGTGTCCTCCATCTGTGCGGCGTGCTCGATGCCGGTGAAGCGTGAGCCGCTGAAGACCTTGGCGCCGTCGCGGTAGCCGAGCAGTGCGGTGCGCAGTCCGCGGTTGGCCTTCAGCAGGCGTTCGCGCCAGGTGTCGGCGGGGTGGAAGGAGGCGCCGGCCACCATCCGGCGGTACATCTCCGTGGCCATCTCGTCGAGCAGGGCCTGTTTGTCCTTGAAGTGCCAGTAGAGGGCCGGCGCCTTGACGTCCAGTTCCCGGGCGATGGCGCGCAGGGTCAGGCCGTCGAGGCCGGTCTCGTTCAGGAGCTTCAGGGCGGTGTCGGCGACCCGGGTGCGGTCCAGGGGCGCTCGGCGGTCCGTGTTCACACTTGACAGCTTAACGGCGTTAAGTCCATGCTCGCACCCAAGCCGCACTTAACAACGTTAAGGAAGGATGGCATGGACACCGATGTGCTGATCGTGGGCGCGGGCCCGACCGGACTCGCCCTCGGCGTCGACCTCGCCCGGCGCGGGGTCGAGACGACGGTCGTGGAGCGGGGCGCGGAACTCTTCCCGGGCTCGCGCGGCAAGGGGCTCCAGCCCCGCACGATGGAGGTCTTCGACGACCTGGGCGTGCTCGACGCGATCCGCGCGGCGGGCGGGCACCACCCCGTCGGCATGATCTGGCAGAACGGCGAGCGCAAGGGCGAACACCGGATGTTCGACCCCGCCGAGGCGACCGAGGACTCGCCGTACAACGAACCGTGGATGGTGCCGCAGTGGCGGACGCAGGAGATCCTGCGGGCCCGGCTGGAGGAACTGGGCGGGGCGGTCGCCTTCGGACGCGAGGCGGTGCGGCTGCAGCAGGACGGGGCCGGGGTGACGGTCGGCTTCGCCGCCGGGAAGCCGGTCCGCGCCCGCTACGTCGTCGCCGCCGACGGCGGCCGCTCGGCCGTGCGGCGCGCGCTCGGCATCGGCATGACCGGGGAACCGGTGGACCCGCAGCCGATGCTGGTGGCGGACGTCAGGATCACCGGCCTGGACCGGGACAACTGGCACATCTTCCCGCCGGGCCCGGACAGCGAGGTCTTCCTGGCCGTCTGCCCGCTGCCCGGCACCGAGGACTTCCAGGTCGTCGCCCGGTTCCCGGCGGACGCCCCGGTGGACGTCTCCCCCGAGGGCGTACGCAAGACGGTGGCCGCCCGCTCCCATCTCGCCCCCGAGGACGTCAAGGAGGTGCGCTGGGCCTCGGACTTCCGGCCGCGCACGGCGCTGGCGGACCGGTTCCGGGACGGGCGGGTGTTCCTCGCGGGCGACGCCGCACACCTGCACTCCCCCGCGGGCGGGCAGGGCCTGAACACCAGCGTCCAGGACGCCTACAACCTCGGCTGGAAGCTGGCGGCGGTGCTGCGGGACGGAGCGGACGAGGCGCTGCTGGACACCTATGAGGAGGAGCGGCGGCCCGTCGCGGCGGACATGCTCCGCCTGTCGACGAGCGTGCACCGGGGCGAGACACGGCGCGGCGCGGCCACGCGCCAGCTCGGCCTGGGCTACCGGACCTCCTCCCTCACGCGGGAGACCCGCCCGGCCACGGGCCCCCTGCGGGCCGGCGACCGCGCCCCCGACGGCACGCTGGACGGCGTACGGCTCTTCGACGCGTTCCGGGGGCCGCACTGGACTCTGGTGGCGGTGGGCGTGGCGGTACCCGAGGCGCCGGTGCCGGTGGTGTGCGGACAGGCGCAGGAGTCGTACGGCCGCGGACTGTTCCTGGTACGTCCGGACGGTTACGTCGGCTGGGCCGGGAACACCGGGGACGGACTCCGGGACTACCTGGGCCGATTCGGGCTCTGGGTGTATTGAGCCGCAGCGTTGTTTACACGGCTGACGGGTGGCCGACCGTCGAGTGCGGTGTGGCAGCGATGGTAGTTGTAGGTGTGCAGGAAGCCTGCCAGAGCTGCGGTGCGTCTCCGAACTGCCGGTCGCTCGCTCGGGGGGCCTACTCCGGGGTGGCGCGCCGGTCGAGCGTTGCGGCTTGGTGGGCGCGGTGGTTGGCGACGTTGACGTACAGGTCGTGCGGTTCGGGAATCCGGGTGGCGTCCAGCCGCGTTCGGCCAACAGCCACTCTTGCGCCCCTACTTTCGTCCAGGAGAACCTCTCTCATGTCAGAGCCGGAGATCGATGCCGTCGTGTTCGACGTGCTCGGCACGCTCGTCGACGAACCCGCTGGTATCCGCGCCGGCATTCGTGAACTCGCCCCCTCTCTCGACGATTCCAGGGTCGAGCAGCTCTTGTCGCTGTGGCAGCAGCACATCGACCGCGAGCAACGCCGCATCCTCGACGGCGCCCGGCCCTACGTCACCAGCGACGTCCTCGACCTGGAAGCCGCCCGGCTCGTCGCCGACGCCGCCGGAGTCGACGACCCGACCGCCGTAGCGGCACTGGCCCTGTCAGGTCGCAGGCTCCCACCGTGGCCCGACACCGTGGCAGGGCTCGCCCGACTCGCCGAACGGTTCCCACTCATCGGACTCTCCAATGCGAGCCGGACGGCGCTGCTGGGAATCAACGCCCACGCTGGACTGCGCTGGCACCAGGCCCTGTCCGCCGAAGACGCCCGCACCTACAAGCCGGACCCAGCGGTCTACCAGCTGGCCGTCACCGTCTCGGAACGACCGCCGGAGCGGCTTCTGATGGTCGCCGCCCACACCTGGGACCTGCGCGGAGCACGGCGCCTCGGCCTGCGCACTGCCTACGTCGCCCGCCCCGTCGGCGACCGGCCTACCTCCTCGGACGGGTTCGACCTGCACGCCGACGATCTGGCCGGCCTGGCTGACCAACTCGAGCATGTCTAGTGGCTCGGCTCGCATCGTTGACCGGGTAACCGACGTGCTGCCCGGTGGTCAGCAGACTGTCTCCAAGACTTGATCTTGGAGGTGGTCGTGGGACGTCGACCGAGTGATTTCCTCCGGCCGGTCAGCATGGACGAGGGACGTCGGCTGCAGCGGATCAGCCGGACCGCGAAGGACCCGGTCCGGCTGCGGCGGGCGATCGTGGTGCTGATGTCCGCCCAGGGCCAGACGGTCAAGGACATCACCTCGCTGATGCAGGTCAGCGAGGACTACGTCCGCGACGTCATCCACGCCTTCAACGAGCGGGGGTTCGACGCGCTGGACCCCAAAATGGAGCGGGGGACGCCCCCAGACGATCAGTGAGCGGGTGCGCGAGCACATCCGCCTGATCGCCCGGACGTCCCCCGCCGACTGGAACATCGCCGCCTTCTCCACCTGGAGCCTTGCCAAACTCGCAGCCCACCTGGTCGAACGGCACGTGGTTGCGACGATCAGCCGGGAGAGCCTGCGCCGCATCCTGCGCGACGGCAAGGTCTCCTGGCAGGCCACGACCACCTGGAAGGCGTCCACCGACCTGGACTTCATCACCAAGATGCACCAGGTCCTGGCCCTGTACGACATCCCGCCGACCGACGGGCGAGTGATATGAGTAGCCCACACTCCTGAACAGGGCCCCTGCCTGCAGTTTCTCCGCGGGCGGGGACCCTGTGTTCGTTCGTCGGCGGTGTCAGCGGGCGCCGGTGGGCGGGTCCTCGCCATCCGCCGGTCCGGTCCGGTCGGCGCCCTTCGACATGACCCGCGCCAACTCGAAGCTGAGGGCCGCCATGAGGGCATAGGAGAGGGACGCGCCCCGGGCGCTCATCATGCTGTCCGAGTCCTTGGTGGGGAACCAGAACTCGGCCGTCGGGCCGTCGGCGACGAACGCCACGAGCGCCGCGACGGCGAGCCCCGAGAACCCGAGCGCGGGAACGCTGCAGACCAGCATCCATTTCCATCGCCGCTTCACGACACCTCCCTGTAGGTAGGACCGTATGGTACGGCCGGGGACGGGTCGGCCGAGGAGCCAGGGGGCGAGGAGGCCGGCCGTGGTCGGCGTGAATCCGCAGGCGTCGAGGGAGAACGGCCGCAGGTCCTCCTCGAAGTCGACGTGGAGCCACGCGCAGCCCGCCTCGCGGGCCCGCCGGGTGGCCTCCGCGACGAGTGCGGCCCCGACGCCGGAGCGGCGGTGGTCGTCCGCGACCACGGTGTCGAGGACGAACGCGTGACTGCCACCGCCCCACGCGACGTTGACGAAGCCGACGAGTCCGCCGCCTGCGCGTGCGCAGCCCCAGCCGAGGCTGTGGCGCCGGAGCCGGGCCGCCCAGCCGGCGCTCGGGGCCGGGTGGCCAATACCCTTCGTGTGCAGCGCGTCGAGCGCGGCGTCGTCGATGTCGCCCCGCCACTCGTACGTGATCTTCATGGCGCGAGCCCAGGCAGCGCCTTCAAATGATCACGGCTGGTGGTTCACGGGGGCGCCGGACGAATGGGCCTACGCCCGCCCCTACCGCTCTGAACAGGAACGACGCGACGCCTTCCCCGGCCGGCTGCACACCTACAATCGCCACCGCGGACACACCGCGCTCAAGGGTCAGCCAGATGTTGTAGCGGCGGATCATGCTGCCCTGTCCGTCTTCGCCTCCGAGGCTCAGCGAGCGCGAGTTGACTCTCCCCTTACGTCAGGCTTGAGGCTGTGTACCGACGAAAGGGCAGGTGGATGAGCTACTCCGTGGGGCAAGTCTCGGCCTTCGCCGGGGTGACGGTGCGGACACTGCCTCACTACGACAAGGCAGGGCTGCTCTCGCCCAGTGACCGCAGCCAGGCCGGATACCGGCTCTACAGTGAGGCTGACCTGGTCCGTCTCCAGCAGATCCTCTTCTACCGTGAACTCGGCTTCCCTCATCGACGAGATCACCGCGATCTTCAAGGATCCGCAGGCGAACCCCTCGGAGCGGCTCCGGGCCCGGCAGCGGCAGTTGAGTGAGGAGATCGCAAGGCTGCAGCGGCTGGCCGAGGTGGCGGAACGGGCGATAGAGGTCCAGAAGACCAGGGTGTCCCTAAGTCCTGGCGGATCTTCCGGCACGCCCGCTGCAGCCCGAACCGCATAACGCCAATTGCCAAAGCCGTACTCACTCTGGAGCGGCACCGCTGAAGAACCTCATTGTTTGCCGCCACCCAGGCGCCCACCCAATGGCACTTCTTCGTGGTCAGGTGCGGGGAGAAGTTGTCGCACACGATCGCGATCCGCACGGTCGGACCCTCGGCATCGTCGATCTCTCGGACCTGTACGCCTATTGCCATCAGCACGGAGTGGCCGCCCCCTGGCCCTCGGTACAGCACCCGGACCGCGCGTCACATCACAACAGGCCAACCGTTCGCTGTTACACCACGCGGCCGCTCTGTCGGAACCGTGCACCACGCCGCCGCGTCCATCACGGGCATGGGCGAGAGAACCGCGCAACGGGCCACGGGTATGAACCCGAAGACTGAGGGCGGCGCCGGATGCCTACTCGCCGGCCTCGGTGCGACAGTCGCGCCGCTTGCCTGGGCACCGCGGGCCGCGGTCAATATCGACGGAGGATTCGAGGGCCATGCCCGCGATCTGAGCGTACTCGTCATCGATCTGCCGCTCATCGTGCTCGGCGGCGCACTGGTTCCGCTCTTCGCCTGGGCGTTGGCCACCAGATGGGTGCACCGCCCCTGGGTCGCGGCACTCGTAGCCTTGGCCGCGCTCGCGCTCGCGGTGTGGGGGCTCACCGAGTGGTGGACCCCCCGCCGGCAGCCAAACCCCGGTTACGGACCTGGGATCTGACCACGGCGTCCGCACATCGCAGCGCAACCAGCAGCCCCAGGATCACAACATCCCCGCGCCGTCGGCTGCCGTACTCGTCGAAGTGACGGGCGACCCGGCCTGTGAACCGGCCGCCGGTGGTCTCCGGCCGAGGTCCGCAGAACGCGTGGAAGCCGAAGCGGTCAGTCAGGTAGCTGCCGACTGGCGACCAGGCCAGGGTTGCCAGTACGGGCACCAACCCGTTGTGCCAACACCACGCCACCGTCTCCGTGATGCCCGAACCCAAGGGAAGCCCGTCGAGCCGGCCAGAGACCTGATCTTCGGGAACCCCCGCCCAGCCCGCGGCATCCAGCTCGGAGACCTGCCGATTGGCCAGGACACCCGCGGCGTAGGCGTCCTCGGCCTTGGCCAACTCGTCCCGAAGGCCAAGGAAGCCGGCCAGAACGACCGACGAACTCGTACCTGGGACGAGAGTGCCCCCTCCCAGCGCAGCCGGGCGACCACTTCCGATGCACGCCCTCAAGCATGGTGCTCCTGCTGCGCCGGAAGCTGTGGCGGGGTGCCGTGCTGCTGACGGCGGAGCACTGCGCACGACCGAAGGTGGTGGACCGCCTACCCTGCCGCCACCAGCCGTTCGTGGGTGCGGTGTTCGGGGACGCGCGTGCCCATGAACACCGTGGTGCCGCGCAGCCGGAAGCCCAGGGCCTGGTACAGGCGGACGGCGCCCGTGTTGTCGGCCGCCGCCTGGAGGAACGGGGTCTCGCCGCGCTTCTTGATGCCGTGGGCGACGGCGAGTACCAGGCGCCCGGCCAGCCCTTGGCCGCGGGCGGCCGGGTCGGTGCAGACCGCGCTGATCTCCGTCCAGCCCGGCGGGTGCAGCCGCTCCCCCGCCATGGCGACCAGGGCGCCGTCGCGCCGGATGCCCAGGTAGGTGCCGAGTTCCAGGGTGCGGGGCAGGAAGGGGCCGGGTCGGGTGCGCGCGACCAGGTCGAGCATCTCGGGTACGTCGGCAGGGCCGAGGCGGACCGCCTCCGGGTCCGGTACGGCGGCCACGCCGTCGTCCACCAGTTGCACCCCTTCGGCGCGGAAGGTGACCTCCCAGCCCTCGGGGACCGTGCCGCGGAATCCGATGAGCAGGGCCTGCGCCCCGGGGCCGGCGAGCTCCGCCACGTCGGCCCAGTCGCCGTCCGCCGGGTCGTCGGGCAGGGCGACCCAGGGCGACACGTCGGCGGGGTAGCGCAGCACCCGGCCGCGCCGCTCGGCGAACCGGGCGTGCGGGCCGGTCAGGGAGGCCAGGGCCGGGTTGTCGAGGACCGCCTCGTGCGCCGTGGACATCTGCTCCCACACTCCTTCACTGCCCCGCGGGCGGGGTTCACCGCCACAGACGCCAAGCAAGATCGGCCGATGGCTATTCCCGCACGCCGGGGCACGTACGGTTGAATGAACAACGTACTGATCACGCCCGACCCGCGGGCCGCCGCGCGCCGGCCTGGAGGCACCACTCGTATGAACGTCACCCGAGGCTTCACCGGGCGCCCACGCGTCGACAACCCCGGGCTGCCGCCCGGCCAGTACGACGCGGGCGACGACTGGCCCGTCCTGTCCGCCGAGGTCACGCCCGACCTCACGCCCGAGGAGTGGACCTTCCGTATCGACGGACTGGTCGAGCGGGAGCACACCTGGGACTGGGCCGAGGCGCACGCGCTGCCGGCGTCGGCGTACGAGGGCGACATCCACTGTGTGACGAGCTGGTCGAAGTTCGGGGTGCGGTTCGGCGGTGTCTCGCTGGACGCCTTCCTGGATGTGGTCCGGCCCCAGGCGGCGGCCACCCATGCCGTGGCCTACTCCCACACCGGGTACACCACGAACCTGCCGCTGGCGGACCTCACCGGCGGGCGCGCCTGGATCGCCTGGGAGTACGACGGGCAGCCGCTCGCCCCCGAGCACGGCGGTCCGGCACGGCTGCTGGTGCCGCACCTGTACTTCTGGAAGAGCGCCAAGTGGATCGCCGGACTGCGGCTCCTCGACCACGACGAGCCGGGCTTCTGGGAGCAGAACGGCTACCACGCCCGCGGCAACCCCTGGGAAGAGCAGAGGTACTCCGGTGACTGAGGCAGATTTTCGTGTGGCGGAGGCAGAACTTCCGGGAGCTGAGGCAGACCTTCCGGTGGCCGGCACCTTCGCTCCCCCCACCCGGTTCGCCGTGCCCGGACGCATCGCCGTGCACCAGGGGACGGCGACGCAGTGGCAGACCGCCACCCTCACCGAGATCCGGCGCGAGACCCCGCACGCCGCGACCTTCCGCTTCGCGGTGCCCGGCTGGGCTGGCCATCTGCCCGGCCAGCACCTGATGCTGCGGCTGACCGCCGAGGACGGCTACACCGCCCAGCGCCACTACTCCCTCGCCTCCGCTCCCGACGACTCCGGGCACATCGAGCTGACCCTGGACCATGTCGAGGGCGGCGAGGTCTCGGGCTGGTTCCACACGGTGGCCCGGCCCGGCGACCAGGTGCAGGTGCGCGGCCCGCTGAGCGGCTTCTTCGCCTGGCCCGGGGACCGGCCCGCGCTGCTGCTCGGCGCCGGATCCGGGGTCGTACCGCTGATGTCGATGGTGCGGCACCACCGGGCGCGCGCCCTGGACGTGCCGCTGCGGCTGCTGGTCTCGGCGCGCAGCCCCGAGGAGCTGATCTACGCGCGGGAGTACGGCGCGGAGACGACGCCCGTGTTCACGCGCAGCGCCCCGCACGGTGTGCCGGTGGGACGTGTGTCGGCCGCGCATGTGGCGGCGCTCCTGGCCGAGCGTCCGCCCGGTGGGTGGGAGGCCTACGTGTGCGGCTCGAACGGGTTCGCCGAGCACGCCTCGCGCCTGCTCGTCCAGGCAGGCCAGCCGGTGGACCGTATCCGGATCGAACGCTTCGGCTGACCCTCCGTGCCCGGAATGCCCGGGCCCTTGTGAGGAGACGGGCAGGTGGCCGGCGGCTGCGGCGCCGGTCGGACATCGTCGAGGCCTGGGCGGTGTCGGCGGCGGCTGTGCTGCCGCCGGTGGGCGCGCCGCCCGTGCGGGGATTGCGGGGAGCACGGCGAGGCCCGGGCAACGGCGCGTCCTCTCGGCGCGTCCCACCGCGGTGCCGTCCGGCCGAGCACGTGACCGAGCCCGTGACCGTGCGCTGGACGGACGCGCAGAGTCGTTCGCGTACGACCATGGCGCGCGTCCCCGCCGGCACCCGGCTCGGGGAGACGGTCGACGTCCGGCTCGGCCCCCGCGGCCGGAGCGTGGCCCCTGCGCCGGGAGAGGCGGAGGTCTGACAGCACAGGGCGGCCCTGATCCTGCTCGGGCACTTCACGGTACGCCGCGCCGCCCACCGCCCACCGCCCATCGCCCACCGGCTCGCCGCACGCCACCGGCAGCGGGCGCGCACCGGGCCGGAGTGGAGCCGCCGCCAAGAGCAGGTTCCCGCGGCGGTGACCCGATCATCTGCGCCCAGCCCGCGGCCGACCGGAGTCTTCGCCGCCATCCCGCGTCAACCAATTGAACCCCCGTGAACAGTGCCTTCGTCGCGCAAACGACTCGTGTCATGACGCCGACGTCGGAGTGCGACCGGACAGCACTCTGGCGAAAGGTCCGATCACCCACGTACGGTGTGATCACCGGCACGTCCTTCACAAAGGTGGTTCCCCATGGCCTGGTTCGACCTCTCGCTCGACGAACTGCGCGAGTACCGCAGTGATTCCGTGGAGCCCGAGGACTTCGACGCGTTCTGGACCAAGACGCTCCAGGAAGCCCGCGAGCACGATCTGGATGCCCGGTTCGAACCGGTCGACACGGGTCTTTCCACGGTGACGGTGTACGACGTGACGTTCGCCGGGTTCGGCGGTCACCCGGTCAAGGGCTGGCTGACGCTGCCCGCGGCGGCCGAGGAGCCGGTGCCGCTGGTGGTGGAGTTCGTCGGCTACGGCGGTGGGCGCGGACTGCCGCACGAGCACCTGCTGTGGGCCTCCACGGGCCGGGCGCACTTCGTGATGGACACCCGCGGCCAGGGCAGCACCTGGGGCGGTGGCGGCGACACCGCGGACCCGGTGGGCGGCGCTCCCGCGTACCCCGGTTTCATGACGCGAGGCATCGACGCCCCCGAGAACTACTACTACCGGCGGGTGTTCACGGACGCGGTGCGGGCGGTGGAGGCGGCCCGTTCGCATCCGCTCACCGACGCCTCGCGGACGGTCGCGACGGGCGCCAGCCAGGGCGGCGGCATCACGCTTGTGGTGGGCGGACTGGTGCCGGACCTGGTGGCGGTCGCGCCGGACGTGCCGTTCCTGTGCGACTACCCGCGCGCGGTGACGATGACGGACCGTCACCCGTACCGGGAGATCAGCCTGTACCTCAAGACGCACCGCGGCCGCGCCGAGGACGCACTGCGCACCCTGTCCTACTTCGACGGCGTGCACTTCGCGGCCCGCGGCCGGGCCCCGGCCCTGTTCTCGGCGGCCCTTGAGGACCAGACCTGCCCGCCCTCGACCATCTACGCGGCCTTCAACTCCTGGGCGCACGACGACAAGAGGATCGAGGTCTACGACTTCAACGACCACGAGGGCGGCGGCCCGTACCAGGAGGCGGCCAAGCTGCGCTGGCTGCGGTCGTACGCCTGAGCCGGCGGCCCGGCGGTGCGTCCCCGCCCGGCGGCGGACGGGGGGGCGCACCGCCGCGCCTGGGTCAGTCCGACGCGGTGCCGGCCGTTTCGGGCCGTCCCCGGTGCCGGGACCACTCCGGGGCCAGGATCGACATCACGGTCGCGTCCACCCGCTCGCCGTCCCAGAGCAGCGCGTCGCGCAGGACGCCCTCGGCGACGAATCCGACCTTCTCGTAGGCGCGGCGGGCGCGGGGGTTGAAGGCGTAGACCTCCAGGGAGATGCGGTGCAGGCCCAGCGTTTCGAAGCCGTGGCCGACGATCAGCCGGGTGGCCTCCGTACCCAGGCCGTGTCCGTAGGTGCCGGGGACGAGGCAGATACGGAAGCTGCAACTCTCGTTGCCCGGGTCCCACTCGTTCAGGACCACCTCGCCGACGACGTTCCCCGTCGCCCGCTCGACCACGGCGAGGTCAAGGCGGTCGTCCTGGTCCCGGCGGGTGGCGTACCAGGTGCGCAGCCGAGCCTCGTCGAGTTCGTCCCCGCCGTGGTGGCCAGTCAGCCGTGATGCCTCCGCGTCCCGGAACATCGGCAGCAGCGCGGGCACATCGTCCACCGTGAGGCCCCGCAGCAGTACCTGCTCCCCTTCCAGGGTGGGCTTGTCGAGGAAGTCGGGGCGCGGAACGGTTCGGACATGATCAGCCATGACCGCATTCTGTCCGGCCACCTCGGCCGGTGTCCTGTCCTTTTCCGCCCCCGCCAGTGCACCCGCGCGCGGACCGGTTTCAGCCGAACCGTCCCGACACCCTTCCCTACTGGTTTAGACCAATGCTAGATCTGGTGGCGCAATGAGCCCGCACGGCTACGGCACGTCACCAACAGGAGGGCGCGGCATGGCCCGCACCACCCCGCACGACCCGTTCACCGAGGGACAGCCCCTCTACTGGACCATCGCGACGCAACTGCTCGGCGAGTTGCGCGACGGGACCATTCCGCCCGGCGAACGGCTGCCGGGCGAACGGCAGTTGGCGCGGCACTTCGAGGTCAGCAGGGAGACCGTACGGCAGGCGCTGGAGGTGCTGCGCCACGAGGGCCTGGTCGCCACCGACCGGCGCGGCAGCCACGCCACGCTGGCCGGTCTGCCGGTGGAGAACCCCTCGGCGCTCACCTTCCCGGTCGGCGCCCGGGCAGTGGATCCGAACGCCGTGGACCGGGCGACGGTCACCTGGGAGACTCCCCCGCCGGGCCACGCGGAGGCACTGGGCCTGGCCCCCGACCGTCCGACGCTCGTGCACCGTTACGAGTCCGCCGCCGCGGACGGTCACGGCCGGCGCACGGCCGTGACGTCGTTCTCGGCCGTGGCGCTGGCCGAGGTCGAGGAGCTGGCCCGCTACCGGGACCGCCCCGGTGGCTCCCCGTCGGCCCAACTGCGGCGCGCCTACGACTGGATGCGCAAGGCAGGGCTTGCCTTGCACCACCGCGACTGCATCACCCCTCTCGCGGGCGCGTCCTCGGTCCGGGTCACCCGGCGCGTGCACGACCAGTACGACCGCCCGCTGGAGATCACCGACCTCGTCGTGGACGCCCGACGGGACGCCCTCGTCTACGAGTTCACCCTGCCGGCGGCCGGCTGACCCCGGAGAACCGCGACCGCCGGCCGCCCCCGGAGGACGCGGGACTGCCGCCGGGCGCCAGCAGGCGTCCGCCCGCCGACCAGACCGCCCTGTCATCGACGGCCCAGCCGACGCCCGCACGGCCGGTGCGGATGCGCACCAGCCCAGCCGTGCGACGCGTCGGCGTCCAGGGCGCCGGGGAGACGCACGGTCGGCTCCGCCGTCGGCACCGGGTGCGGGGTGCGCCAGCGGGCGTACAGGGCGGGCGACGGGGCGTCGGTGAGGTGGCGGCCGCCGTCGTGTCGAGGAGCGGCCGTTTGAGGGTTCGCACTCAAGGTGGCAGTTTCCTGTGGCTGCGCCGCAGCTGGACCCTGCGGTGCCCGGCGTCGACTGAACCGCCCCCGTTGGTTACCGACTTCGCTCAACCTATGATGCGCCGGGGAACGGCCAGGTCCGGGTTGGCGGACAGACGGATCAAGGCTGACGGATCGTCCTGGGAGCAGGCGTCGGCGACCACGTCGATCAGCCGGTCGTAGTCCGGTCCGGTCTTGCCCTCGTAGGCCGCGGTCATGCGGCCCCACTCGTCCCAGTTCAGTGTCTCCTGCTTGCAGAGTGCGGCGAGGTCGCGGACGACGTTGCCGCTGATCTCGTGCGGACCCCAGGCGTGATCGGTGCCGGCCACCCCGAATGCGTACGGATCGATCATGCCGCTTCGGTACTGGGCCCATGCCTCGCCGCCCGTGAGGAACTCGCCCGGAGCGAGGTCGTCGGGGCGAGTGACGAAGTCCTTGCCGAGGTGTTCGGTGTCGACCCGCACCCATCGGCGCCGGCCATCGTCCCAATACTCGGTGATCCAGTGGTCGAAGCCGCGCCCTTCCTGGAAGTAGGCGCCGAAACCGCACCGGGCGCGGGAGGTGACACCTCGCGCCCGCAGGATCGCACAGGCGATCGTGGCGAAGTGCCGGCAGGTGCCGATCACCCGCTTTTCGGGAGTTCGAGGCTGGCGCAGTGGAGCCGTATCCAGGGCAGTCAGAGCGGCGACCAGTTCGTTGACCGGCCGGATGTTCTTCTCTGCCATCCGGTCCTCGGGAATCCCCAACGCCGCGGCGTCTGCGGGCTGGACGACCAGTCCCTGAACGGCGGCGCAGATGCCGACGGGGTCGTCCGGCAGTCCCTCGACGAGCGGGAGCTGCGCCGCGTCCAAAGTCGTAAAGGGGCCGGGATGCGAGTAGTTGAGCCGGTCGTCGGTCACAGCTGAGCATCGTAAGGGCTGGGTCTGACACACCGGTCCAGCCGACCCCGGGCCCACGGCCATGAGGCGCTCCGGCACGTTTCCGGCCCAGGCCCCCTCGTGAGTTGGTAAAACGAACCCGCTCAAGGCTGCTCCGTCTGGAAGTCCAACCGACTAGGCGGGCCGTCGCGCGAGCACCATCCGGACCCGCGGGCTGCCGTCCGGTCGGCGTCCGAACTCCGGCAGTGCCTCCAGTTCGACGTCGAATCCGGCGCGCTCCAGCTCCCGGCAGATGTCACCGAAGCGCAGCGCCCGGTAGTACATGACGAACGGCGGCCGCCGCACGGCGTTGCGCACCCGCATCACCGCGTCGAAGCCCAGCAGCATCCAGGAGGCGCGGGAGCCGGGGCGGGGCGGGGCTACGACGGGGAAGGCGAAGCAGCCGCCCGGTCGGAGCACGGAGTGGACCTGGGCGAACAGGCCGGGCACCTCGGCGGGCAGGAAGTGCCCGAACGCCCCGAAGCTGACCACGAGGTCGAAGGCCGGGGCGAAGGGGAGGGCGCGGGCGTCGGCGCGGACGTAGGTCACCGGCACCTCGGCCGGGGGCGTGTGCTCGCGAGCGACGGCGAGCATCCCCGCGCTGAAGTCGACACCCGTGACGCCGCGTCGGCACACGCGCGTGAGCACGTCGATGCCGGCGCCCGTGCCGCAGCACAGGTCGAGTCCGGCGCCGAAGGGGCCGCGTCGCTCCAGCGCCGCGCCCACGGCGTCGAGCACCGAGTCGGGCGTACGGAAGGGGGTGTGGTCGAACTTCGGGGCGAGCAGGTCGTAGCCGCGCTCGACGGACGACAGGGCCTGGACGGCGAGTTCGCGCAGGCTGGGGCCTTCGGGGCTGAACATCGCGTCAGCTTAGGGGAATCAGCTCAGCGGAGCCCGCTCCCGCAGGACCGCGAGAACGCGCTCGCACCAGCGCACGTTGTCGCGCTCGTAGGCGATGCCGGCGAGCAGGGTGAGGTAGGGGCCGACGCGCTCGGCCTCGCGCAGGTACTGCTCCTCGGACCGTCCGGCCAGCAGCCGCTCGCGCACCCGCTCGTAGCGGGCGAGTTTGCCCCGCGCCCAGGACAGGCGCTCCTCGGCCAGTGCGCGGGTCGGCGCGGGGTCGGTGTCGTCCATGGCCTGGATCTTGATCATCAGCTCGTCGCGCATCGCGGCCGGCCGCCGCACGGGCTCCGCGGCGAAGGAGCGCAGCTCCCGCCGCCCCTCCTCGGTCAGCGTGAACATCCGCTTGTTGGGCCGGCGCTCCTGCTGCACCACCCGGGCCGCGATCAGCCCCTCCTGGGTGAGTCGCTCCAGCTCCCGGTAGAGCTGCTGCGGGGTCGAGGCCCAGAAGTTCGCGAACGACACGTCGAAGACCTTGGACAGCTCGTACCCGGAGGCCTCGCCCTCCAGGAGGGCGGCGAGCACGGCGTGCTTGAGAGACATATGGACACGCTAGCAGGAAGTGATTAATCTCCTCTGCACCTACTCAACTAATTGACTATGGAGGCTGCGATGCAGGCGTTCCGCGAGGCGGTCGAGGCCAACGACCTCGACGCCGCCGAGGCGCTGCTGGCCGAGAACGTCGTCTTCACCAGCCCGGTGGTGTTCAAGCCGTACCCCGGCAAGGCGATCACGGCGGCGATCCTGCGCGGGGTGACGCGGGTCTTCGAGGACTTCCGCTACGTGCGGGAGATCCACGACGTGAACGGCCGCGACCACGCGCTGGTCTTCGCCGCCCGGGTGGGCGACCGCGAGATCGAGGGCTGCGACTTCATCCACCTGGACGAGGACGGCCTGATCGACGAGTTCACGGTCATGGTCCGCCCGCTGTCCGGCGCGCAGGCGCTGGCGGCCGCGATGGGCGCGCAGTTCGAGCAGATCGCCGAGGAGGCGCGGGCGCGTTCCGTCTGAGCGGCCCCGTACCGCGGCCGTAGGGACGCCTGTTCAACGGCCGCCAGTTCTCGGCGGGTTCCAGGAAGGTGGTGACGGTGTGTGGTCGCCGGGGGTATCGGCTCCGTGTTCCTCGCCGGTACTACGACTGGACGCTCTCCAAAGCCTCGACCAGCAGTGTGACCAACTCGTTGATGATCGGGGGGCGGATGCCGGGTCTGCTCACGGCCAGGACCTCACGGTGGAGCGGTGCGACCTCGGGCGGAAGGACAACCCGTTCGACTCCGGGCCGGTCGCTCTCTGCGCTGATGAGAGTGGCCGGGATCAGACCCACCGCCAATCCGGCTCTGATCATGGCCAGCATGCTGTGCAGGTCCTCGGTTTCCAGCGTGACGTCGAGAGAGATCCCCAGTTCTCCGGCCCACCGATGCAGCAGACGCCGATCGGGACTGTGCGCGTGGCCTGAAGTCCATTCCATCTCAAGGCACTCGGCCAGTTCCAACGGGCGGCGGCCCGACCGTGGGCCCGCGACGAGGACCAGCGGCTCGTGCCCCACAGAGGTGACGGTCCACTCACCAGAAGTGGCCGGTGGGTCCTCGGGCAGGTATCGGTAGGCGATGAGCAGGTCCAGGTCCCCCGATTTGACCTTGGGCAACCCTTCGTGTGTCTCCACGATGACGAGGCGGATGCGGGCACCGCGGCCACGGGACTTGAGAGCAGACAGAACCCCGGGAAACAGGTGGCTCATCGCGCTGGGGTAGGCACCGACGCGCAATTCGGCGATGTCACGGTTCGAGATGCCGTGGGCAGCGTCCTGGAATCGGGCAGTCGCCTCGAAGAGCGTCTCGGTCGCTTGCGCGAGGGAGCGGCCGGCCGCGGTCAGGATCAGTCGGCTGCCAGGGCGGCGGACGAGCAGCTCGATGCCCATGTCGCGCTCCAGCACGGCGATGTGCTGGGACACCGCGGAGGGCACGTAGCCGAGGACAGCCGCGGCCTCGGCCATGGAGCCACAGTTCACCACGGCCATGAAGGTGGACAGGAGCTTCAGGTCGGGCTGCGACTTCATGGGCTGTGAACTTTCTCTTCTCGATCCATCGCTTTACGTGTTCTGCCGCCGGGTGCCAGAGTCTAGGCAACCTGCCGGAAGCACGCGCCTCACCTGCGCTGTCGCCCACCGCCCACCCGGCCGTCCGCATGACCGCCGCCCTTCTGCCGAAAGCCGAGGCCATGGCCATCGACCTGACCGCCCTCCGGGCCCACTTCCCCTCCCTCGACCACGGCCTCGCCTTCTTCGACGGCCCGGGCGGGACCCAGACCCCCCGCCCCGTCGCCGACGCCATCACCGCGACGCTGACGGGCCCCCTCTCCAACCGGGGGACGGTCAGCCCGTCCGAGCTCAACGCCGAGCGCGCCGTCGCGGAGTTCCGCGCCGCCTATGCCGACCTGCTCAATGTGCCCGCCGACGGTGTCGTCCACGGTCGCAGCGCCACCCAGCTGACGTACGACTTCTCCCGTCACCTGGCCAAGAGCTGGAAGGCCGGCGACGAGATCGTCCTCAGCCGCCTGGATCACGACTGCAACGTCCGCCCCTGGATCCAGGCGGCCGAGCGCGCCGGCGTGACGGTCCGCTGGATAGAGATCGACAGCGAGACCGCGGAGCTCGACCTCGATTCGTTCGAGCGGGCGCTGTCGCCCCGGACGCGGCTGGTCGCGGTCACGGCGGCCTCGAACGTGCTGGGCACCAAGCCGCCCGTCCGCCGGATCGCCGACCTGGCGCACGAGGTCGGTGCCCTGGTGTACGTGGACGGGGTGCACTACGCCGCCCACCATCGGGTGGACGTGCCCGCCCTGGGCGCGGACCTGTTCGTCTGTTCCCCGTACAAGTTCCTCGGACCGCACTGCGGTGTGCTCGCGGGAGCGCCCGCTCTCCTCGAAACCCTCCGCCCGGACAAGCTCCTGCCCTCCCCCGACACCGTGCCGGAGCGCTTCGAGTTCGGCACACTGCCCTACGAGATCCTGGCGGGCGCCACCGCCGCCGTGGACTTCCTCGCCGCGCTCGACCCGGGCACGCGGGCCACGCGCAGGGAGCGGCTCGCGCATTCGCTGGGCTCGCTCCACGAACACGAGCAGGCGCTGCGCACGAGGCTGGAAGAGGGCCTGCGCGCTCTGGGCGACGCCGTCACCGTGCACTCGATGGCGGCCGACCGCACCCCGACCCTCCTGATGACCCTCGAAGGCCGCGACGCCCGCGAGGCCCAGGTGCATCTGGCCGCACGCGGCGTCCTGGCCCCCGCCGGGTCGTTCTACGCGTACGAGCCCTTCGCCGCCCTGAAGCTGGAGGACCCCGCCCTGCGGGTCGGTCTGGCGCCGTACAACACCGCCGACGAGGTGGACAGGCTCCTCGACGGTCTTTCCTCCTTCCTCTGAAGCTTGTCCCATCGACTCCATGCCCCGCCGGCCTCTCTGACGAGAGGCCGGCGGTCTTGTTGGCCGAGAGCGTCCGCGACTCAAGGGCCGGGCAGTTCAAGGAGCTGCCCGCGGAACAGCGGGACCCGTGGCTTACGGCCGTTCGCTGCGCCCACCCAGGTCGCACCGTGTGGTACGGTGCAACAAGCACTTGTGTACGCCCTGTTAAGGGTGCCGGTGCCAGTTCACCTTCGGATCGCCGATCTGCCCGCCGTTCTCCGGCCGGCGCATCGGCTTCTTCTCACCACCTCGCAGGCTCCTGCGTACGAGGTGCTGTTTCCCGCCGCCCTTAAGGCGCCTTGCCCGCCTTCCTCTCGCGGCCTCTCCCCCCTTCCCTCCGCATGTCTCATGCCTCGTGTCCGTGAAAGGACCCACCGCGATGACCACCACACTCGAACCCCCCGTACAGAAGTCCACGCCCCAGGCCGTCACCGGTGTCCTCGACATCGACGCGGGCGGAAAGGGGCATCTGCGGGCGCTCAGCTGTCTGCCCTCCCCCGCCGACCCCCAGGTCTCCCCCGCGCTGATCCGCCGTCACGGCCTGCGCAAGGGCGACCTCGTCGACGGCCTGTACGGCGAGCGGCGCACGCTCACCGGGATCGTCCACGTCAACGGCCGTACGCCCGAGGAGCTGCGGGGCCGCCGCCGCTTCGCCGACCTCACCCCGCTGCACCCCGGCGAGCGGCTCCGCCTCGAACACCCGGCGGCGGCGCTGACCGGCCGGGTCGCCGACCTGATCGCACCCGTCGGCAAGGGCCAGCGCGGGCTGCTCGTGGCCCCGCCCAAGACCGGCAAGACCGTGCTGCTCCAGCAGATCGCGGCCGCCGTCGCCGGCAACCACCCCGAGTGCCGCCTGATGGTGGTGCTGCTCGACGAGCGCCCCGAGGAAGTCACCGACATGCGCCGCTCGGTGCGCGGCGAGGTGTACGCCTCGACCTTCGACCAGTCCGCGAAGCACCACATCGCGCTCGCCGAGCTGGTCGTCGAGCGGGCCAAACGGCTGGTCGAGGCCGGTGAGGACGTCGTCGTCCTGCTCGACTCGCTGACCCGGCTGTGCCGGGCGCACAACAACGCCGCCGCCTCCGGCGGCCGTACCCTGAGCGGCGGTGTCGACGCCGCCGCGCTGCTCGGCCCCAAGCGCTTCTTCGGCGCCGCCCGCCGCGCCGAGGAGGGCGGCTCGCTCACCGTCCTCGCCACCGCCCTGGTGGAGACCGGATCCCGCGCCGACGACTACTTCTTCGAGGAGCTGAAGAGCACCGGCAACATGGAGCTGCGCCTGAGCCGCGAACTCGCCGCCCGCCGCGTCTTCCCGGCCGTCGACATCAACGCCTCCGGCACCCGCCGCGAGGAACTGCTCCTCTCCGGACCCGAGTTGACCGCCGTACGAGGGCTGCGGCGGGCCCTGCAGCACAAGGACGCCCTGGAGACCCTGCTGGAGCGGATGCGCCGGACGCCGGACAACGCGACGTTCCTGCGGCAGATCCAGCCGACGCTGCCGCAGGAGGACGGTCCGGGACGCACCTGATCCATGGGGCGTCCCGGCTCGCGGCCTTCAGTCGTCGTCGCCTACGGAAGCGGCCGAGGACGGCCCGCGTGCGGCATCCGGGTGCTCGCGGGCGACGCTCCGTCAGGGCAGCGCGGTGCGCCGGGAACCTGTTCCTACGTTGATCATATGAAGATCGGATTCTCTTCCCGGGTGGCCGTCTCGACGTGTGCGCTCTGTGTGGCGGGGCTGCTGGGGCTCACGCCCGCGGTGGCCGCCGCCGACGGGGCGGATGCCGGCGGGCCGGAGCGGCAACGGGCGGCGGCCGCGGACCCGTCGGTGCTGCACCGTGCCGGTACGCAGGTCCAGCGGCGGGCCGGGGCGCCCCGTGTGCCGTCCGTCTCCGCGCTGGCGTGGGTGGTCGCCGACGCCGACAGCGGTGCGGTGCTCGCCGCCCACGACGCGCACCGCAAACTGCCGCCCGCCAGCACGCTCAAGACGCTGTTCGCGCTCACGGTACTGCCCCTGCTCCCGGGTGGCGTCCGGCACAAGGTCGACGCCGGGGAGCTGGCGGGGATGGGGGCGGGCAGCAGCCGGGTCGGGGTCGCCGAGGGGCGTACGTACCGGGTCGCCGACCTGTGGCACGGGGTGTTCCTCAACTCCGGCAACGACGCCGTGCGCGTGCTGGCCGAGCTGAGCGGCGGCTGGCGCACCACGGCCGCGCGCATGCAGGCCAAGGCGCGCTCGCTCGGCGCCCTCGACACGAAGGTGCTCTCGCCGGACGGCTACGACACACCGGGGCAGGTGTCGTCGGCGTACGACCTGGCGGTGTTCGGACGGGCGGGGCTGCGCAGTCCCGACTTCGCGCGGTACTGCGCCACGGTCGAGGCCCGGTTCCCCGGCGGGGGCCGCTGGTCGTACCCCATCCGCAACACCAACCGGCTGCTGACGGGCGCCGACGGGGTGGCACGCTACCCCGGCCTGATCGGGGTGAAGAACGGCTACACGAGCAAGGCGGGCCACACCCTCGTGGCCGCGGCCCGCAAGGGCGGGCGAACCCTCGTCGTCACGGTGATGAACCCCCGGGCGGGCGGCGGGCTCGCCGTCTACGAGGAGACGCGCGCGCTGCTGGACTGGGGGTTCGCGGCGGCCGGGCGGGTGGAGCCCGTGGGCTCCCTGGACGCGCTGCGGACCAGGCCGAGACCGGGCCCCGAGGCGGTACCCGCAGCCGCGGCGGCGGCGCCCGTCACGAAGGGGCCCGGCTGGGCGGAGACGTGGGCGATCATGGCTGCCGCGGGGCTGGGCGGCGGTTCCGTCGCCCTGGCCCTGCGCGCCCGAAGCCGCCGACCGCGGAGCTGACCGAACGGCAGCCACGGCCCCGTCAGGTGCGGGGCGCGGCTGCCGACCGGCCCCGCCCGCGCCCCTCGTTACTCGAAGCGGGAGCTCGGTACCGGCCCCGAGGAGGACAGGCCGGCGCGGTCCCCCCGGAGCCAGGTGGAGCGAATCGCCGTGCCGAAGGCGGCGAGCCGGTCGTCGGGGTCGGCCGGGGTTTCGCCGTCGCCCTCGTCCGGGGTCGGATCGGCTCCCACGATCTCCGCGGCGATTTCCGCCTCCGGCCGGGCGTCGGGTCCCGTCTGTTCCACTTCGCCGTCCTCGCCGACCGTCAGGCCGCCGTCCCACGGGGCCTTGGCCGACTGGTGGAGCAAGGTGACGCTGTCGGGGGTGACGGCCGGGGGGTCGGTCCAGCAGCCGGCGTGCTCGTGCAGGATCTGGCCGGGGGTGCGGTCGAAGAGCTGCTCAATGATCTCGGGGCCCTGCTCGGTCTCGGCGAGTTCGTTGAGGTCGTAGGCGACGACGACGGTGTCCGAGCGTGCGGGGTCGAAGGGGAGGGCGGGCAGGCCGAGCACCTCGGCCGCGGCCAGGCCCAGGATGCGGCTGCTGCGGTCGGGCAGCAGGGAGACGGAGGCCGGGTGCGCCTCCGCGGCCTCCAGGAGGACCTTCAGGCGCAGCAGGCCGCGCAGGCACTGGTCGTAGGTGTCCTGGAGCCAGGCGAACCGGCCGGTCATGCCCGCGCCGTAGCCGTACGGGGACAGCGTGCCGAGCACGGTGCCGCCCAGGACGTACTGCCAGCCGCGCAGGTCGGTGAGGTCCAGCGGGGTCACCGGCGCCGCGCTCTCGGCGCGCCGGAGCATGCGGTTCTGGCGCTCGCGCGTGGGCTGCCACTGCGGGTCCTCGGGGTCCGGCAGCAGGGTGTGCGCGCTGCGGGCCAGCGCGAGGTCGCCGGCCATGAGGGCGTTGAAGACCAGCAGGTAGCGGTCCGGCCAGGGGGCGAGGCTGCTCTCGTGGGCGGTGAGCAGTTCGACGGCCTCGCGGTGCCGTCCCTCGCGCTCGTAGGCGGAGACCAGCTCCCGCAGCGCGGGCGTGGAGTCCGGTACCTGGCGCAGGGCCTCGCGCAGGGCGGGTACCGCCAGGTAGGAGACGCCGCGTTCGACGCACGCGTAGCCGAAGTCGTAGAGCTTCTGCGGGTGGTCGGGGCGGGCGGACAGGGCCTCGGCGGCCCGCCGGAGGTCCTTGAAGCCGGCGGAGTCGGCCGCGCGGGCGACCACCAGGGCGACCTCGGCCAACGGCAGGCTGTCCGTGCCGGAGCGCAGCAGGCTCAGGGCGCCGGGAACGTCCCCCAGGTCCAGGGATTCCCAGGCCTTGAGGAGTTCGGGGGACGTCGGACGGCGGGGCTTGCGAGAGAACATGGGGGCGATCTTCGCTCATCGCCGAGGCGCCCCTCAACCGCATAACGGCCATGAGGCGCGGGGCTTCAAACGAGACGTACGCCACACGGTGGTACGCGCGGGACCGACGGGGGAGCATACTGAGGGGGATGACAAAGCCTTCTGCACCGAAGCGCCATTTGCCCACCAGTCCCTTCAAGGCCCCGGTCGCACCGGCCCCCAAGCACTTCGCCGTCGGTGACCAGGTCACCCATGACATGTACGGGCTCGGCCGGGTCGTCGGCATCGAGGCCGGCATCGCGGCGCTCGTGGACTTCGGCCCGGAGCAGCGGCGGATCCTGAGCCCGTACAGCAAGATGACCAAGCTCTAGGCCCCTGTGCCCGGTCGCGGGCACACCAGGATCCGTCGGGGACCTGTATCGAAAGGCAGTACTCTCATCGACTCGACCTCACTGTTCTCCGCTCCGGAGGAGCAGTACCACCGTTCCGTCGCGCCCGTGCCGGCACCGGCGACGAACCCCTTCCAGGCCCCGGACTTCGGGAACGACGAGGCCTCGGTGAGCGAACTCCCGCAGCCGCCCGCCCCGCGCGGGCGGGCGGCGCGGTCCAAGGCGGCCTGAGAACCGCTGAGCGCTCCGCCGGAGTGCCGTGATGTGCCGTCGTTCGCCCGCGGGCTCGTCGTGGCTGGTCGCGCCCCGCAGCGGAGCTGCATGTCGACACCGCCCCGCGCCCCTTTGGGGCGCCGCGCGGCGGACGGCGTCCGGCTACGGGCGGGTCGGCCCGGTCGCATACGCCAGCGGGGGCACGACGGCCTGGGCGTCCGCTCCCTCGGCGATCCACAGGGCGATGAACAGCGCGGCGGTCGCCTCCAGGAGTGCCGCCCGTTCCAGGCCGCCGCCGGCCACGGGTTCGCAGCCCGTGTCCCGCACCAGCTCGCGCACGCGCGCGAGGGCCGTCTCGTCGTCCCCGCAGACCGGCACGGCCAGGGGCCGTCCGTCGAAGACGGGCGGCCGCATGCGCCACACGTCCTCGTGGCAGAGGTTGAAGGCCTTGACCACGTGGGCTCCGGGTGCCGCCGCGGCCAGGTGCTGAGCGGCCGAGGGGCCGCCTTGCGTCAGCAGCCGGAAGCCCGGCCCGATGGGGTTGGAGCAGTCCAGCAGGACCGTGCCGTCCAGGGCCGCGCTCAGGTCCCGTACCACGTCCGCTCCCGCCCCGAAGGGCAGCGCGGCCAGCACCACGTGCTGACCGGCCTCGGCCGCCTCGCGCAGACTGCCGGCCTTCGCGCCGCCCCCGATGCGCGTCGCGAGCCGCTCCGCCTTGTCCGTGTTCCGTCCCCCGACGGTCACCTCGTGCCCGGCCCGCGCCCAGTGGGTGGCGAGCGCGTCGGCCATGTTGCCCGTTCCCAGTACGCCGATTCTCATCACGCGTTTCCTCTCCGTGCCTGCTTCGAGCGTTCACACCGACGCTAGGGAACGGTTCGGGCACCATTTGGTACGTGACGACCGACACCTTCCTCGCCGACTGCCGCGCCCGCCTCGCCTTCGACCTGCTCTCCCACACCTGGAACTCCGTGGTGCTCTGGGCGCTGCGCGACGGCCCCAGACGCCCGGTCGAACTGCGGGAGCGGATCGGGGGGATCAGCTCGAAGGTCCTCACCGAGACGCTGCGGCGACTGCAGTTCAACGGACTGGTCGACCGGCACGAGCCGCCCGGCGCACCCGCACGGGTGGAGTACGGGCTCACCCCGCTGGGCCGGACCCTGCTGGGGCCCATCAACGCCGTCGGCGCCTGGGGCTTCGAGTACGGCGACGAGGTGATGGCGGCCCAGGAAGCGGCGGAATCGGGCGGCGGCCACCCGGTGTGAGCCCGGTCAGAACACCGACAGTCCCGTCAGTGTCGTGAAGCGGTCGAGCGCGGCCACGCCCGCGACCGAGTTGCCGCGTTCGTCGAGGCCCGGGCTCCACACGCACAGCGTGCACCGGCCCGGTACGACGGCGATGATGCCGCCACCCACCCCGCTCTTGCCGGGCAGGCCGACGCGGTAGGCGAACTCGCCCGCCGCGTCGTAGGTGCCGCAGGTCAGCATGACCGCGTTGACCTGCTTGGCCTGGCTGCGGGTGAGGAGGCGGGAGCCGTCGGCGCGCACGCCGTGGCGGGCCAGGAAGGAGGTGGCCAGGGCGAGGTCGGCGCAGGACGCCCTGATCGAGCACTGCCGGAAGTACTGGTCGAGCAGGACCGGCACCGGATTGTCGATGTTGCCGTAGGAGGCCATGAAATGGCTCAGGGCGGCATTGCGGTCGCCGTGGGTGGATTCGGAGGCGGCGACCTCCTTGTCGAAGTCCAGGTCCGGGTTGCCACTCTCGGCCCGCAGGAAGGCCAGCAGTTCGCCCGCCGCGTCTCCGGTACGGGTCTGGAGGCGGTCGGTGACGACGAGGGCGCCGGCGTTGATGAACGGGTTGCGCGGGATGCCGTTCTCGTACTCCAGCTGGACCAGGGAGTTGAAGGGGTTGCCGGAGGGTTCGCGGCCCACGTGCTCCCAGAGTTCGTCGCCCTCGCGGGCCAGGTCCAGGGCGAGGGTGAAGACCTTGGTGATGGACTGCGTGGAGAACGGCTCGCGCCAGTCCCCCACGCCGTACACCGTGCCGTCCGGCTCGGCGACGGCCATGCCGAAGCTGCGCGGGTCGCAGGCGGCGAGCGCAGGGATGTAGTCGGCGGCCCGGCCGCGGCCGGGGGTGCGCTCGATCTCCTCGGCGATGCGCTCCAGGACCGGCTCGAAGGTCTGCGACGAACTCATGATCACCATTGTGCCTCCGGGTCGGTCCTGGTGCGCATCCGCAGGTCAGGCCAGGGCCTGGCCGCTGCCCGCGACGACTTCCGGGCGGAGCAGGTCGGCAAGGGCCTCGGCGGGCAGCAGGCCCTTCTCCAGGACCAGTTCGGCCACCCCGCGGCCGGTGACGAGGGCCTCCTTGGCGATGTCGGTGGCAGCCGTGTACCCGATGTGCGGGTTGAGGGCGGTGACCAGGCCGATGGAGTTCTCCACGGTCCGGCGCAGCTCCTCGGTGTTGGCGGTGATGCCGTCCACGCAGCGCTCGGCGAGGGTGAGGCAGGCGGCCCGCAGGTGGGTGATCGACTCCGACAGGGAGTGCAGGATGACCGGTTCGAAGGCGTTGAGCTGGAGCTGTCCGGCCTCGGCGGCCATGGTGATGGTGACGTCGTTGCCGATCACCTCGAAGGCGACCTGGTTGACGACCTCGGGGATGACCGGGTTGACCTTGCCGGGCATGATCGACGAACCGGCCTGCACGGGCGGGAGGTTGATCTCGCCGAGGCCGGCGCGCGGGCCGGAGGAGAGCAGGCGCAGGTCGTTGCAGCTCTTGGAGAGCTTGACCGCGATCCGCTTGAGGACGCCGGACATCTGGACGAACGCGCCGCAGTCCTGGGTGGCCTCGACCAGGTTGGCGGCGGTCACCAGGGGCAGGCCGGTGATCTCGGCGAGGTGGCGGCGGGCGGACTCGGCGTAGCCGGCGGGGGCGTTGAGGCCGGTGCCGATGGCCGTGGCGCCGAGGTTGATCTCATGGATCAGCTCGACGGCCTCGTCAAGACGGGACCGGTCCTCGTCAATCATGACGGCGTAGGCGGAAAATTCTTGACCGAGCGTCATGGGGACCGCGTCCTGCAACTGTGTACGGCCCATCTTGAGCACGTCACGGAACTCGACGGCCTTGCGGGCGAAGGAGTCCTGCAGTACAGCCATCGCCTTGAGCAGTCCACGGACCGCGAACACCGTCGCGATCTTGACGGCGGTCGGGTAGACGTCATTGGTCGACTGGCTGAGGTTGACGTCCTCGTTGGGGTGCAGGTGCTGGTACTGCCCCTTGGCGAAACCGAGCAGCTCCAGCGCCCGGTTGGCGACGACCTCGTTGGCGTTCATGTTGGTGGAGGTGCCGGCGCCGCCCTGGACGACGTCGACCACGAACTGGTCGTGCAGCTTGCCCTCGCGGATCTCGCGGCAGGCCTCGACGATCGCGGCGGCCTTCCTCGGCTCCAGCAGGCCGAGTTCCTCGTTGGCGAGGGCGGCGGCCTCCTTGACGGCGGCGAGGGCGTCGATCAGGTGCGGGTAGGCGGAGATCGGGGTGCCGGTGATGGGGAAGTTCTCCGTGGCGCGCAGGGTGTGCACGCCCCAGTAGGCGTCGGCGGGGACGTCACGGTCACCGAGCAGGTCGTGCTCGCTACGGGTGGCTGCGGCGGTCATGGGATGGCGTTCTCTTTCCAAGGAGGTGAGGGTGAGCGCCCCGTCAGGGGCGCGGGGAACTGCGCGAGCGACCAGGGACGGCCCGCGGCCGAATTCGAAACCGGAATCAGATCACGCGGCCACGGTCACCGGGTCCAGCGCCCGCACCGGCCGCACCGCACCGACGGGCCGGCCTCCCCCGAGCAGCGGCTCGCCCGCGAACTCGCCGAGCACCGCGGGGTCCACGCCGACCCGGGCCAGCGCCGCCGCGGCGACCGGCACCCGTGCCCGGTTCGCCCCGTCGGCGATCTTGACGGCGATGGCCCGTCCGTCCGGCAGCGCGGCGACCTGCACCCCTTCGAAGCCGTCCTTGGCCAGCAGTCCGGGCACGGCCCGCATCAGGGCGGCGACGTCCCGCCCGGAGCCGGAGGCCATCTCGGCGTGCTCGCGCATGGCGTCGGCGACGCGTGCCTCGGGCGTGCCCGGCGCGGCGGTGGTGATGCGCGCCGCGGCCCGCGCCAGGCCGTGCAGGGAGACGGAGAACAGCGGGGCGCCGCAGCCGTCCACCGTCACCTGTGCGATGCGCTGGCCCGTGAGGTCCTCGACGAGCTCGGCGATCGCCTGCTGCAGCGGGTGCCCCGGGTCGAGATAGCCCTCCAGGGGCCAGTCGTTGAGCCGGCAGGTGTAGAGCATGGCCGCGTGCTTGCCGGAGCAGTTCTGGGCGAGCTGCGAGGGCAGGCGTCCCATGCGGATCCACGCGTCCCGGACGACCGGGTCGAACGGCAGGTCGGGGACGTTGCCGAGGTCGCTCTCGGCGGCGTCCGCGAGCTCCAGGATGCGGCGGGTTCCGTCGAGGTGGCGTTCCTCGCCGGAGTGGCTGGCCGCGGCGAGCGACAGGAGGTCGCCGTCGAGCGGCAGCCCGGCCCGGACCATGGCGACGGCCTGGACGGGCTTGAGTGCCGAGCGCGGGTAGAACGCGGCCTCGATGTCACCGAGCTGGAACTGCACCTCGCCGTCGGCGCCGAGGACGACGACGGAACCGTAGTGGATCCCTTCGACGACTCCGCCGCGGATGAGGTGGGCGACGGGGGCGTGGAGGGGTTCGCGGACAAGGGGTGCGTCTGCGAGGGAGCTGCTGTGCATCGCTGCCTGATTCATGGGGTCGTGGGTGGCGGCCGGCGCGCGGTTCACGCGTCGGCGTCGGTGGGTTCCGTGCGCGTGATACGGCTGCGGACGCCGTACCAGCCGGCGACGAGGCCGGCGACGATCAGCGGCAGGCACAGCACGGTGGTGCGACCGGCGCCTCCGTCGGCGTACATGAGGACCAGGACGGAGGCGAGGAAGGCCAGCGTCACGAGTTCGGTCCAGGGGGAGCCCGGCAGTCGGTAGCCGGGGCGGGTGAGTTCGCCGTTCTGGGTCTTCTGCCAGAACAGCAGGTGACAGATCATGATCATGCCCCAGGTGGCGAGGATGCCGATCGCCGCGAAGTTGAGGACGATCTCGAAGGCATCGGCCGGGACGACGAAGTTCAGGCCGACGCCCAGGACGCAGACGCCGCTGGTGAGCAGGATGCCGCCGTAGGGGACCTGGCTGCGGCTCATCACGCCGGTGAACTTCGGGGCGGAGCCGGACATCGCCATGGAGCGCAGGATGCGGCCGGTGGAGTACAGGCCGGAGTTGAGCGAGGACATGGCGGCGGTGAGGACGACGAGGTTCATCACGCCGCCCGCCGCCGGGATGCCGATGTTGGACAGCACGGTGACGAAGGGGCTCTCCCCGGCCGTGTACTTGTTCCAGGGCAGCAGCATCGACAGCAGGAGGACCGAGCCGACGTAGAACAGGCCGACGCGCCACATGATCGAGTTGATCGCCTTCGGCATGATCTTCTCGGGGTTCTCGGTCTCGCCGGCGGCGACGCCGACCAGTTCGACGGAGGCGTAGGCGAAGACGACGCCCTGGATGATCAGCAGCATGGGCAGCAGGCCGTTGGGGAAGACGCCGCCGTTGCCGGTGATCAGGGACGGGCCGGGTTCGTGGCCGTCGATGGGGTGCTGGGTGGCCAGCAGGTAGATGCCGATCAGCATGAACGCCACGAGCGCGGCCACCTTGATGATCGCGAACCAGAACTCCAGCTCGCCGAACATCTTCACGGAGATGAGGTTCACCGTGAGGACCACGGCGAGGGCGATGAGCGCGAGCACCCACTGCGGTATGTCGGAGAACATGCCCCAGTAGTGGGTGTAGAGGGCTACGGCGGTGATGTCGGCGATGCCGGTGGTGGCCCAGTTCAGGAAGTACATCCAGCCCGCGACGTACGCGCCCTTCTCGCCCATGAACTCGCGGGCGTAGGACACGAAGGCGCCGGAGGAGGGCCGGTACAGGACGAGTTCGCCGAGGGCGCGCACCACGAGGAAGGCGAAGAGTCCGCAGACCGCGTAGGCGATGAAGAGGGAGGGGCCGGCGTCGGCCAGGCGGCCGCCGGCCCCGAGGAAGAGTCCGGTGCCGATGGCGCCGCCGATGGCGATCATGTTGACGTGCCGGGACTTCAGCGACTTGCTGTATCCCTCGTCTCCGGCGTCGACATGGCCGGAACGTTTCTGCACGCCATCATGCGTGGTCTGCACCTCGTTGTGCAGGGACTGCTCGCTCACGCCTCGGGTCCGCCTTCCATGGGGGTTGCCGTGGGGGTTTCGGTGCGCGGGGGGCGCACGATGTCGGTGAGGGTGGTCTCGACGCGGTCGAGGTGGTGGGACATGGCCTCCACCGCGTCGTGTTCGGAACCGTCGATCAGCGCCTCGACGATCGCCCGGTGCTCGCGGTTGGACTGCTCGCGGCGGCCGCCGAGTTCGTTGAGGAAGGCCGACTGACGCGCCAGTGCGTCCCGGATCTCCTCGATCACCCGGCGGAAGACCGGGTTCTGCGCGGCCTCGGCGACGGCGAGGTGGAAGAGGGTGTCCATCGCGACCCACGCGGTGGTGTCCGTCTCCCGCTCCATGCGGTCCAGCAGGTGCGCCAGGTGGTCGAGGTTCTCCGGGGTGCGGCGCGCGGCCGCGTACCCGGCGACCGGGATCTCGACGTGCCGGCGGACCTCCAGCAGGTCGCTGGCCGCGTAGTCGCCGAAGGTGGGGTCCTCGACGGTGTTGGCGACGACGAAGGTGCCCTTGCCGGTCTTGGAGACGGTCAGACCCATGGTCTGCAGGGCCCGGAGAGCCTCGCGCAGCACGGGTCGGCTGATCTCCAGGGTGCGGCACAGCTCCGCCTCGGAGGGGAGCTTGTCGCCGACGGCGTACTCACCGCGCTCGATGGCGGAACGCAGATGAGCGAGCACCGCTTCCATCGCGCTGACGCGCCGCGGAGGCTGTCCGGCTGTCCGGCTGTCTGACAGGTTCACGGGAGAGATGTTCCGGGTGAGCGGTGGGTGGTGTCAAGCGCACCGAAAGGAAAACTTCAGCGGGCACGGGCACTGAAAGCGGAGGACGCGCCTGGCGTGATCTCGCCGCCCCGGGCCGCGCCGGATGAAGAATCTCCCACCATGCACCCGGACGCCTGGCACCTCACCGACGACATCGACGACTTCCTGCACCTGACCGGCGACTTCCTGCGCTCGCGCCCCACCCTGCACAACATGCAGCTGACGGTCACCGAGAAGCTGCGTGCGGGCGCCCCGGAGGCGGCCGGCGCCCTCTTCGGGCGGCTGGTGGGGGCGGGCGGGATCCACGCCGCCTTCTACCGTCTCCCCGCCCGCGGCCTGGCCGTCACTCCGCTGACCCCCGAGCGGGCCGACTCCCTCGCCGCGCACCTGGCCGCCCGCGGGCACCGTGTGCCGTACGTCTCCGCGGACGAGGCCACCGCCACCGCCTTCGCCGAGGCCTGGCAGCGGCACACCGGCGCGGCGGCCACCCTGCGCACCCGGATCCGCCTGTACCGCCTCGGCGCGCTCACCCCGCCGCAGCCGCACCCGGAGGGCCGAAGCCGCGCGGCGGGCGCCCAGGACCACGAGCAACTCGTGCGCTGGGTGGGCGAGTTCGTCGACACCGTCGGGGAGGTCCCCGCCGTCGACGCCGCCACCTGGGCCGGCTCGCGCTTCGCCGACCGGCACTTCACCTTCTGGGAGACCCCGGACGGCACCCCCGTCTCCCTGGCCGCCGTCACCACGATGACCGCCGGCATGGTCCGGGTCGACCCCGTCTACACCCCGGCCCACCTGCGGGGCCGGGGCTACGCGGGCGCCGTGACGGCCGCGGTGAGCCGGGCGGCGCTGACGGCGGGCGCGACGGACGTCGTGCTCTACGCGGACCCGGCCAACCCCACCAGCAACGCCCTCTACCAGCGCCTCGGGTACGTACGGGTCACCGAGTGGGCCGTGTACGACTTCGCTCGGACCGCCTAACCCCACAGCGCCCCGGCGAGCCACACCCCCGCGAACGCCGCGCCCAGGCCTGCCGCGACGCTGCCGAGGACGTTGGCGGCGGCGAACAGGCCGGCGCCCGACTCGGTCAGGCGCAGGGTCTCGTAGCTGAAGGTCGAGTAGGTCGTCAGGGCCCCGCACAGGCCGGTGCCGAGCAGGAGCTGGAGGTGGGATCCGGCCGCGCCCGCGGTCGCGGCACCGGCCAGCAGGCCGAGGACCAGGCAGCCGGTGACGTTGACCGTGAAGGTGCCCCAGGGGAACACGGAGTCGTGCCGGGACTGCACCGCGCGGTCGGTGAGATAGCGCAGCGGGGCGCCGACCATGGCGCCCGCGACGACCAGCAGCCAGTTCACGACGGGGTCCCGCCTTCCGGTTCGGTGCGGCCCGCGTACCGGATGACTTCGCAGTCGTCGAGGATCACCAGGCCTTCGGTGACGAGTTCGTCGAGCTGCGGCAGGAAGGCCCGTACGCGCGCCTCGGTGTCGACGATCACGACGGCTACCGGCAGGTCCTCGCTCAGGGACAGCAGCCGTGTGGTGTGGATCAGGGAGGAGGCGCCGAAGCCCTCGATGCCGCGGAAGACGCTGGCGCCGGCGAGGCCGGCCGCGTGGGCGCGGTGCACGATCTCGCTGTAGAGCGGCTTGTGCCGCCAGGTGTCGGACTCCCCCACGAAGACGGTCACACGCAGGGCCCTGCCGGTCAGCCTCGTCATGGCTGCCTCCCCTTCAGGACGCGGCGGGTCGCGATGGCCGCGAGCCACACCGCGGTGAGCGCCGCGAGCACGGTGGCGGCGAGGTAGGCCGCCCCGGTTCCCGGGCGGCCGGTGTCGACGAGTCGCTGGATGTCGACGGCGTACGTGGAGAAAGTGGTGAAGCCGCCGAGGACACCGGTGCCGAAGAAGGGCCGCACCAGGCGGTGGGCGGCCCACACATCACTGATGATCACCATGAACACGCCGATCACGGCGCAGCCGACGACGTTGGTCCAGAAGGTCGCCCAGGGGAATCCGCCCGCCGCGGCGGGCCACTGCACGGCGGCCGCGTACCGGGCGGCGCCGCCCACTCCCCCGCCGAGCGCGACGGCCGCGACGACGGGTGCCTGGCCGCGCAGCACCGGTGGCCGCGCGGGGCGCGGACGGGCGAGGCTCTCGGCGTCGGGGGTGGTCATGGTCGTGCGTCTCCTACTCGCCGGGGCCCGGCCTGCGGGCACGCGCCAGTGCAAGTAGGGACCGTTGGCGGCACCGGTGCCGCGGTTCGGGTACGGCGGGCCCCACCGCCGCGCCGCGTGGGTGATCGCGGCCGGGAACCAGGGTAACGCCGGGGACGCGGCCCGGTCACTTCAGCGCCACGGGTGCGGCCCGATCACCTCAGCGTCGGGGGCGCGGCCCGGTCACTTCGGGGCGGGCGGCTCGCACAGGGCCACGCCCCGCTCCCACAGGCTGCCCAGGACCAGGTGGCCGGAGGCCTCGCAGACGCTGGTGACCATGCGGAAGCGCGAGTGGCGGCGGGTGTGGTGGTGAAGGACGGCGCCGGTGTCGTCGAGGGCGAGGGCGCCGATGGTGCCGGTGGGGCGGAAGGGGGTGCGCACGGCCAGGCGGGCGGCGGTGCGGCGGACGGCGGGGGCGCTGCGGTGGAGCAGCTCCAGGGGCGGGACGCGGGGGCCGGCGAGGGCGACCCAGAGGGGGCCGTCGGGGGCGGCGCGCCAGAGGTTGTCGGGCATGCCCGGGAGGTGCTCGGCGAAGGGGTCGGCCTGCCCGGCCCTGGGGCCGGTGAGCCAGTAGCGGGTGAGCCGGCAGGCGCCGGTCTCGGCGACGACCAGGAAGGACGCGTCGGCGCTGGGGGCCAGGCCGTTGGCGAACTCAAGGCCTTCCAGGAGGACTTCGGGGGTACGGCTGCCGGGGGCCAGGCGCAGCAGCCGGCCGGTGCCGGTGTGCTCGACCAGGTCGCCGATCCACTGGTGGAGCGGGTAGCGGCGGCTGGAGACGGTGAAGCAGACGCTGCCGTCGGGCAGGGCGACGACGTTGCTGCAGAACCGCAGCGGCTCCCCCGCCACCGAGTCGGCGAGGACGTCGACCCGGCCGTCCGTGAGGTCGACGCGCAGCAGTCCCCGTTCGGCGTCGCACACCAACAGCGCATCGTCCGGGAGGAGTTCGAGGCCGAGAGGCCGGCCGCCGGTGTCGGCCAGCCGTTCGACGCGAGCGGTGTCGGGGTCGGCCAGGCCGTCGAGCCGCAGGATACGGCCGTCCTCGACGCCGGTGAGCACCCGGCCGCGGGCGTCGGCGACGACGTCCTCGGGCCCACGGCCGCCGATCGCGAGGTAACGGCGCACAACGAGGTCGGCCACCCTGATACTCCTCTACCAGCCCTTGTCGAACATGCGCGCGACCTCGGCGATCCGCATCTCGTCCCGCCGGTAGTAGGTGCGCCGGCGGACCGTGGTGGCGCGCAGCACGCCGATCGCGGCGAGCAGGCTCAGATGGGTCTCGGCGACCGCGCGGGGCACGCCGAGCTTCTCGGCGACGGCCTCGCTGGTGACGCCGGTGGAGACGAGGTCGCCGTACCGCCACTGCGGGAAGTGCGCGGCCGGATCCTTCAGCCACTCCAGGATGTCCAGGCGCCGCTCGCTCGCGGGAGTCCTCAGCATCGCGTCCCCTCCGTCCGGTCCTCCTCAAGGCGCGTGTTCCCACTGTCCCGCAGCCGATGCCGCCGTGTCCGGGACTCCCGGGCTCTTGGCCGGGACCGAACGGCCTTGCCTCACAAGGCCGTTCGGCCCCGACTGCGAGGTGTCGGGGCCGGGCCCCGTCACCTCGTGACGGTCAGCGGTGGCCGAACCACGCCATCGCGGGCAGCGCCCTGGAGTCGTAGCCGAACAGGGCCTGGTTCTCCCACCCGTTGCCGGAGGATGGGTCCGTCGGGTCCCAGCCGTTGCCGGTGACCGCGGTCCAGGTGGACTCCCAGTAGAAGACGCCGAGGCCGCGGCCGCCCGGTACGGCCTCGACGATGCTGGCGATGTCGTTCATCCAGCGCGTCTGGCCCGCCGTGGTGGCCGGGTAGCCGGGGACGAGTTCGCCGGGCAGGTCGATGATGTTCTCGTGCGCGTCCTTGCTGTCGAGACGGAAGGGGTAGGCCGTCTCGGCGACGAAGACCGGCTTGCCGTAGCGGGTGGCCGCGTCGTCCAGGGTCGTCTGGAAGTCGTGGAGCGTTCCGTGCCAGTAGCCGTAGTACGACAGGCCGATGGTGTCGAACCTGACGCCGTTCGCGACCGCGCTGTCGAACCACCAGCGCGTGCCGGACAGGTCACCGCCCTTGGCGAGGTGCAGCGCCACCTGGGTGGCGGGGTTGACCGCCTTGACCGCGTCGTAGCCGGAGTTGAGCAGTCCGGCCAGCTGCGGCCAGTTGTTGGTGGAGCCCTCGTTCCACAGCATGCCGCCGTTGATCTCGTTGCCGACCTGGACCATGTCGGCGGTGGTGCCCTGCGCCTTGAGCGCGTTGAGGACGTCGTACGTGTGGGTGTACACGTCCGTCTTCAGCTGGGTGTAGCTGTGGCCGGCCCATGCGGCGGGCTTGCTCTGGGCGCCGGGGTCGGCCCAGGTGTCCGAGTAGTGGAAGTCGACCAGCAGCTTCATGCCCTGCGCCTTGATGCGCTTGGCCAGCGCCAGGAGCTGCGTCTTGCCGTGGTAGCCGTCGGCGGCGTTGACCCAGACCTTGACGCGCGCGTAGTTCTGTCCGGCGGACTTCAGGATGGCGAGGGGGTCGCCGGTGGTGCCGGAGCTGTTCCGGTAGGTGCCGCCGAGGGCCTCGCTCTTGGGGAGCGAGGAGACGTCGGAGCCCTTGATGGCGGTGCCGCCGGTGCCCGGTGCGAAGGTCAGGTCGTCAACGTTGATCCAGTTGCCCGCGTTGGCGTCACTGTTGATGCTGACGGTGCACTGGTTGTTGGTGACGTTGACGGGCACGACGATGCGGATCCAGCCGCTCGCGGAGACCGGGAGGTCGGTGCGCTGCTCGGCGCCGCCGCAGTTCTTCAGCGCTATGTAGGCCGCCTTCTGGCCGCCGCCGGAACGGACCCACGCGGTGAGCTTGTAGGCGCCGTTGGTCAGCCCGGAGAGGTACTGGTAGGTCTCCACCTTGTAGGCGGAGGACGACCAGTGGCTCAGGCGGTGTCCGCCGCTGCGACCGCCGGCCTCGCTGAACGAGGCGGCGGTGGTGCCGTACTCGGACCAGCCGGCCGGGGTGGCCGCGCCCGTGCCGTCGGACTCGAAACCGCCGTTGGTGAGGGTACTGGCGGCGGTTGCGGGCTGCGCGGGCAGGGCGGTGAGGGCGGTGAGGGCGAGCCCGGCCGCGAGCGGCGGCAGCAGGGCTCTGAGGGTGCGTCTGGGATGGAACATCTTCGTCCGTCGTCCCTTCGACGTATGGGGGTGGGGCTCCTGGCCGGGGCGGCCGGGAGCACCCCTCCGCCCGCGGCTCGAACGGCTCGCGCGGGCGGAGGGGAGTCGGTTCAGCCGTCGAGTCGTACGACCCGGACGGCTCCCGCGGGCACCTCGATGCGGCCCGCGGCGCGTTCGCCCGTCAGCAGTTCGGTGCCGTGTGCCTCCAGCGGCACCTTGGCGTCCGAGGGGCTGTGGTTGATCGCGAACAGGTAGGTGCCGGTCTCGCCGGTGCGGCGCACCACCTCGACGTCGTGCGGCAGGTCGGCGCGCGGTGCGACGGCCGCGTCCTCGGCGGCCCAGCCGAGCACGGTGTCCAGGCCGTGCGCGTCCAGCCGGGTGGACACGTACCAGGCGGTGCCCTCGCCGAGCCGGTGCCGGGTGACGGCCGGGCGGCCGGCGGTGAGGCCGTCGGCGTACGTCCACACCGTCTCGGCGCCCCGCGGCACCACGAACTCGGTCCACACGTCGCCGGTGAGCTCGGAGCCGTCGGGGCCGGTGATGCGGACGGTGTCGCCCTGGAGGAGCGGGGAGAACTCCTCGATCGTCAGGCCCAGGACGTCGCGCAGCGGGCCGGGGTAGGCGCCCTCGTGCACGGCGTCGTGCTCGTCGACGATGCCGGAGAAGTAGGACACCACCAGGGTGCCGCCGTTGTCGACGTAGGCCTTGAGGTTGCGGCCGGCCGCCTCCGTCATCAGGTACAGGGCGGGGACCACGACGAGGGGGTAGGCCGCCAGGTCGGCTTCGGGGTGGGCGAAGTCGACCGTGAGGTGACGGTCGTAGAGGGCCTCGTAGAAGGAGTCGGCGCGCTCGCGCGCGTCGTGGTCCTCGCTGGGGCGCCAGGCGAGGTTCTGCGCCCACCAGGAGTGCCAGTCCCACAGGACGGCGACGTCGGCCCGGGTGCGGGTGGTGCGGATCGGGGCGAGCGAGTCGAGGGCCGCGCCCAGTTCGACGACCTCGCGCCACACCCGGGTGTCGGTGCCGCCGTGCGGCAGCATCGCCGAGTGGAACTTCTCGGCGCCGCGCCGGGACTGGCGCCACTGGAAGAACATGGCGCCCTCGGAGCCGCGCGCCACGTGGGCCAGGGAGTTGCGGGCCATCTGGCCGGGGGCCTTGGCGGGGTTGCGGGCCTGCCAGTTGACGCCCGAGGTGGAGTGCTCCAGGAGGATCCAGGGGGCGCCGCCCGCGACGGAGCGGGTGAGGTCGGCGGCCATCGCCAGGTTGACGTGGGTGCGGCGGCCGTCGGTGATCAGGTAGTGGTCGTTGGTGACGATGTCGACCTCGCGGCCCCAGGCCCAGTAGTCGATCGAGTCGCACTGGCTGAGGGCGGTCATGAAGTTGGTCGTCACCGGGACGCCGGGCGAGAGGCGGTGCAGGACGTCCCGTTCCGTCACGAAGTTCTCGCGGAGGGTGGCGTCGGCGAACCGCTTGTAGTCCAGCGCCTGGCCGGGGTTGCCCACGGTCGGGGTGGTGCGCGGCGGGTTGATCTGCTCGAAGTCGGTGTAGCGCTGGCCCCAGAAGGCGGTGCCCCAGGCCTCGTTCACGGCGTCGACGGTGCCGTAGGTGGCGCCGAGCCAGTGCCGGAAGTGCGCGGCGCAGGAGTCGCAGTAGCAGGCGGAGACGGGGACGCCGTACTCGTTGTGCACGTGCCACAGGGCCAGCGCGGGGTGGTCGCCGTAGCGCTCGGCGAGCCGGGTGGTGATGTTCGCGGCGGCGGCGCGGTAGTGGGTGTTGCTGTGGCAGATGGCGCCGCGGGAGCCGAACTCGTGGCGCACGCCGTCCGCGGTCACCGGCAGGGCCTCGGGGTGCTCCCGGTAGAACCAGACCGGGGGGACCACGGTGGGGGTGCCGAGGTCGACACGGATGCCGTGGTCGTGCAGCAGGTCGAGCAGGCGGTCGAGCCAGCCGAAGTCGTACGCCCCGCGTGAGGGCTCCAGCAGCGCCCAGGAGAAGATCCCGACGCTCACCATGGTGACGCCGGCCTCCCGCATGAGCCGGACGTCCTCCTGCCAGACGCTTTCCGGCCATTGTTCGGGGTTGTAGTCCCCACCGAAGGCGAGCCTGGTGAGGCCCTTGGGGCTGGTCTCCGGCATGGATCTCTCCCGGGAAGTCGATCATTTGGGAACGTGCACACACAGCAGCGGCGGTGTGAGCCCAACATAACCGCACAGCATCAACCATTGACAAGTGTCCGGGATGTTTCTCTACTGTGAACGCTCACAGAAGCATGGCAGGTTCTCGCAGCAGGCGGGAACCCCAGGTCAGGGGAGAAATCCATGCCCAACACGATGCGTCGGCGGCTCTTCAAGGCGGCAGCCGCGTCCGTCGCCGTGGCCCTCGGCGCCACCGCCCTCGCCGCTTGCGGTTCGTCGGACGACGACGCCGAGGCGGAATCCGGTCCGGTCTCGCTGACGTACTGGACCTGGACGCCCGGCATGGACAAGGTCGTCGAGCTGTGGAACGAGGGTCCGGGCAAGAAGGACCGGATCACCGTCACGGTGAAGAAGCAGGCGTCCGGCGACACGCTGGTCACCAAGATCCTCACCGCGCACAAGGCCGGCAAGGCCCCCGACCTGGTCCAGGCCGAGTACCAGGCGCTGCCGACCCTGGTCAGCAATGACGCGCTCGCGGACATCTCCCGGGACGCAGTGGACGCCAAGAGCAAGTTCGCCGACGGTGTGTGGCAGCAGACGACGCTGGGCACGGACGCGGTCTACGCGATCCCCCAGGACATCGGCCCGATGATGTTCTACTACCGCGAGGACCTGTTCAAGAAGTACGAGCTGGACGTCCCCAAGACCTGGGACGAGTTCGCCGAGACCGCCCGGAAGCTGAAGAAGGCGGCCCCCGGCACCGACCTGACGACGTTCTCCGCCAACGACTCCGGGCTCTTCGCGGGCCTGGCCCAGCAGGCCGGCGCCCGGTGGTGGACCACCGAGGGCGACAGCTGGAAGGTCGCCATCGACGACGCGGCCACCCGGAAGGTCGCCACGTTCTGGGGCGACCTCGTCAAGGAGGGCGCCATCGACAACCAGCCGATGTACACCCCGGCCTGGAACAAGGCGCTCAACACCGGCAAGCAGATCGCCTGGGTCTCCGCCGTGTGGGCGCCGGGCACCCTGACCACGGCCGCGCCCGACACCAAGGGCAAGTGGGCCATGGCCCCGCTCCCCCAGTGGTCCGAGGGCGAGAACGCCACCGGCAGCTGGGGCGGCTCCTCCACCGCCGTCACCACGGACTCCAGGCACCAGGCCGCCGCCGCCAGGTTCGCCGCCTGGCTGAACACCGACGACGCCGCCCTGCAGGCGCTGGCCAAGGAGAGCGGCATCTACCCGGCCGCCACCAACGCCCAGACCTCCGGCGCGTTCGCCGCCCCGCCGGAGTACTTCTCGAACCAGGCCGACTTCTACACACAGGCCGCCGAGATCGCGAAGACCACCGCCCCGTCCGCCTGGGGCCCGAACGTGAACGTCGCCTACACGACCTTCAAGGACGCGTTCGGCGCCGCCGCCAAGAACAAGTCGGACTTCGTCGCCGCCCTGAAGAAGATGCAGGACGACACCGTCGCCGACATGAAGAAGCAGGGCTTCGAGGTCGCGGAGTGAAAACCGCCGCACGCCGGAGGTCGTACGGGGTCAAGGGGGCCCCGTACGCCTTCCTCCTCCCCGCGACGATCCTGTTCGTCCTGTTTTTCGCGCTGCCCATCGGGTACGCGGTCTGGCTCAGCTTCCGCAAGGTGAAGGTCTCCGGTCTCGGCCTGGGCTCCGGCGCCCGCTCGGAGGTGTGGGCCGGCTTCGAGAACTATGCCGACGCGCTCTCCGACAGCGAGCTGGTCGACGGCGCGCTGCGGGTGCTCGGCTACGGCTGCATCGTGGTGCCGGTGATGCTGGGCCTGGCCCTGCTGTTCGCGCTGATGCTCGACTCCGACAAGGTGCGCCTCGCCCCCTTCACCCGGCTCGCGATCTTCCTCCCCTACGCCATTCCCGGCGTGGTGGCGGCGCTGCTGTGGGGCTTTCTGTACCTGCCGGACGTCAGCCCGTTCTACTTCGTGCTCGACAGGCTGGGCCTGCCGCAGCCGGACCTGCTGGACGGCGGCCCGCTCTATCTCGCCCTGTCGAACATCGCGGTCTGGGGCGGCACCGGCTTCAACATGATCGTCATCTACACCTCGCTCCAGGCCATCCCGGCCGAGGTGTACGAGGCGGCGAAGCTGGACGGCGCCACCCCGCTCCAGATCGCATGGAAGATCAAGATCCCGATGGTGGCGCCCTCGCTGGTGCTGACCTTCTTCTTCTCGATCATCGCCACGCTCCAGGTGTTCAACGAGCCGACCACGCTGAAGCCGCTCACCAACTCCGTCTCCACGACCTGGAGTCCGCTGATGAAGGTGTACCAGGACGCCTTCGGCAACGGTGACATCCACGCGGCCGCCGCCCAGGCCGTGATCATCGCCGTCGCCACGCTGGTGCTGTCCTTCGGCTTCCTGCGGGCCGCGAACCGTCGTCAGAAGCAGGAGGCAGCACGATGAGTTCTCTTGCCGTCCGCACGGCCGACCCGGCAACCGGCACCACGCCCGGCACCGCCCAGGGCCCGCCGCTGCGCGGCCGGATCGCCCTGGTGCCGACGATCGCGCTGCTGATCGGCGCGCTGTACACGCTGCTGCCCGTGGCCTGGGTGGTGATCGCGTCCACCAAGTCGGGCAGCGAGCTGTTCTCCACCTTCACCTTCCTGCCGGGCACGGGCCTCACCGAGAACCTCGCGGACCTCAACGCCTACCGCGACGGCGTGTACTGGCAGTGGATGGGCAACTCCGCCCTGTACGCCGGTCTCGGCGCCCTGCTGTCCACCATCGTCTCGGCGTGCAGCGGCTACGCGCTGGCGGTCTACCGCTTCCGCGGCCGGGAGACGTTCTTCAACGTCCTGCTGGCGGGTGTCCTGATGCCGCCGGTCATCCTCGCCGTCCCGCAGTACCTGCTGCTGGCCGAGGTGGACCTGACGGACTCCTACCTGTCGGTGCTGCTGCCACAGATCCTGTCGCCCTACGGCGTCTACCTCGCGCGCATCTACGCGAGCGCGGCCGTGCCCGCCGACGTGGTGGAGGCCGGACGCATGGACGGCGCGAGCGAGTGGCGGATCTTCACCCGGGTCGCGCTGCCGATGATGGTGCCCGGTCTGGTGACGGTGTTCCTGTTCCAGTTCGTGGCCGTGTGGAACAACTTCCTGCTGCCGTACATCATGCTCAGCGACGACGAGAAGTTCCCGATCACGCTCGGTCTGTACACACTCCTCGAACAGGGCGCCAACGCTCCGGCGTTGTACACGCTGGTGATCACCGGCGCGTTCCTGGCGATCTTCCCGCTCATCGCGCTCTTCCTGGTCGTCCAGCGGTTCTGGAGCCTCGATCTGCTGTCCGGGGCCGTAAAGTCATGACCATGAGCAATACGGGGGGCCGGCGCAGACCGCCGACGATCCACGACGTGGCCCGGGAGGCCGGTGTCTCGCGGGGCACCGTCTCGCGGGTGCTCAACGGCGGGCACTACGTCAGCCCGGCGGCCCAGGAGGCGGTCAACGCCGCCATCCGCAAGACCGGTTACGTGGTGAACCGGCACGCCCGCTCGCTGATCACCGGCAAGTCGGACTCGGTCGGCTTTCTGCTGACCGAGCCGCAGGAGAGGTTCTTCGAGGACCCCAACTTCAACGTCCTGCTGCGCGGTTGCACGCAGGCGCTGGCCGCGCACGACATCCCCCTGCTGCTGATGCTGGCCGGCACCGAGGCCGAACGCCGGCGCATCACGCGGTACATCACCGCCGGCCATGTCGACGGGGTGCTGCTGGTCTCCAGTCACTCCGGAGACCCGGTGGCCGAGGAGCTGCGCGAGGCGGGCGTGCCGCTGGTCGCGTGCGGCAAGCCGATCGGCCTGGGTTCCAAGGTGAGTTACGTGGCGGCGGACGACCGGGACGGCGCCCGGGACATGGTGCGCCACCTGCTCTCGCTCGGCCGGCGCCGGATCGGTGTGGTCACCGGTCCGCTGGACACCCCGGGCGGCGTCGAGCGGCTGGCCGGCTACAAGGAGGTGCTCGCCGAGGCGGGCGTCGCGCTCGACGAGCGGCTGATCGTCTCCGGTGACTACAGCCGGGCCAGCGGCGAGGCGGGCGGCGAGCGGCTGCTGGCGCGGGCGCCGGACGTGGACGCCGTGTTCGTCGCCTCCGACCTGATGGCGCAGGGGGTGCTGACGGCTCTGGAGCGGGCCGGGCGGCGGGTGCCGCAGGACGTGGCGGTCGGCGGGTTCGACGACTCGCCCGCCGCGCTCGCCGCCCGCCCCGAGCTGACCACCATCCGCCAGCCCTGGGACCGGATCAGCTCCGAGATGGTGCGGGTGCTGCTGGCGCAGATAGGCGGCGAGGACCCGGCGGCGGTGATCCTGCCGACGGAGCTGGTGAAGCGCGAGTCGACGTAGACGTAGACGCAGCCGTCGCGGCGGCTCGGCACGAGGGGGCGCCGGGCGGACCGGTCCCGGGACCGGTCAGGATCGGAGAAGCGGGAACGGCTCCCCCGTCCTAGCGTGAGACCACCGGCGCATCCCGTCGGGATCCCCACCTCACGCAAGGAGTACGCCATGACCGACGGCCTGAAGACGATCATCTACCCCGTCAAGGACCTCGACCGGGCGAAGGCCCTGTTCACCGCCCTGCTGGGCACCGAGCCGTACGCGGACGAGCCCTACTACGTCGGTTTCAAGGACGCGGGCCAGGACGTCGGCCTCGACCCCAACGGGCACGCGCGGGGCATGACCGGGCCGGTCCCCTACTGGCACGTGGCCGACATCCGGGAGACCCTCGCGGCGCTGCTGGCAGCCGGCGCCGAACCCCTTCAGGACGTCCAGGACGTCGGCGGCGGCAAGCTGATCGCCTTCGTGAAGGACGCCGACGGCAACCTGGTCGGGATCACCCAGGACCCGCCCGCGTGAACCGGCACACCGGCCACTTGCACATGCACTAGTTGCATACTCAACAATTGGCCGGATCGGTGCTACCGTGCAGGTATGGCAGTGAAGACGTCCGAGGCGGCCCTCGAAGAGCGGTGGCGGGGCATTCTGGCGGTGCACGCGCGGACGATGTGCGAGATCGACCGCGTGCTGCACCCGTACGGGCTGGGCGCCAGCGACTTCGAGGTACTCGACGTCCTCGCCGCCGAGCCGCCCGAGCACGGCGACCGGTGCCGGGTGCAGAACCTCGTCGAACGGGTGCATCTCAGCCAGAGTGCGCTCTCCCGCCTCATCGGCCGGCTGGAGAAGGACGGCCTGGTGGAGCGGTCGGTCTGCGCGGAGGACCGACGCGGCGTCCGGGTCGCCCTCACCCGCAAGGGGCGCGAGCTGCACGCCGAGGTGCTGCCCCTGCAGCGGCAGGTGCTGGCCCGTATGCTCGCCGACTGACGCGACCCGTTTCGCACCTGTTCGAAACCGTCACCCCCTGGGCATTCTCAACCCCGGACAAGCCATCCGGGGCGAGAGCGCCCAGCAGGGACGGAGAGACATGGCCGTGGCCGTCGACGAGGCCGGGACCGCCGGGTTCAACACGTACACGACGCGCGACGTGGACGAGACCCACACCGCGATCGCGGCCCACTACTACGACCTGCACCTCGAAGTCACCGGCCCCTCGGCGGAGTTCGCCGCCCGTCTCAACGTGGTCGACCTCGGCTCTCTGACCGTGGGCGACGTCAGCTTCGGCACCGAGATGCGGATGAGTTTCGGCGAACCGGGCGTCTACCACGTGGCGGTACCGCTGGCGGGCAGCTTCAGCGTCCAACAGGGCAGTGACGCCCCGGTGTTCGCCACCCCACGGCGCGCGGTCTTCTTCGACCCGGGATGCGACATACGTATCGACGCCTGGTCTCCGGACTGCCACTCGATCACCGTGAAGATCGACAAACTGGCCGTGCTGCACGCGCTGGAGAGCCTGCTGGGCAGGCCGGTGCGCCGCCCGCCCGTCTTCCGGCCCTTCATCGACGTCAGCCAGGGCCCCGGCCGCAGCTGGTCCCAGCTGGCGGTCTGGAGCCTGCTGGAGAGGGACGTCGCCCACGGGCTGCTGCGCCGGCCGATCATCCGGGGACGGCTCGAACAGACGCTGCTCGAAGGGCTGTTGCTGGCCGCGGACCACTCCTGCCGCGAGGAGCTGGAGGCCCCTGCGCCGCCGATGCGACCGGCCTCCGTCAAGCGGGTCATGGACGCGGTACAGGATCTGCCCGCCGAGCCGTACGACGCGACCCGGCTCGCGGCGATCGGCCAGGTGAGTGTGCGTACGCTGCAGGAGGCCTTCCGCAGGCACGTCGGGCTGCCGCCGATGGCGTACGTCAACGAGGTCCGTCTGCAACGCGTCCACGGACAGCTGCGGGTCTCCTCCCCCGGCTCCACGACCGTGGCAGACGTGGCCTACCAGTGGGGCTTCGCCCATCTGGGCCGCTTCGCGCGGCGCTACCGCGAGCGGTTCGGCGAGACGCCGTCCCAGACACTGCGCGCGACCGCCTGAGCCTGCTGATCCGCCGCGCTTTGCGGACATCCCCCGCGCATCGGGGAGCGACAGGGGCAGGCCTCGGTCCTATCGTCGGCCACGGCGCCCGCGGACGTCGGACTGAGCTGGGTCGGTGCTGCTCACCCCCGCCGCGCGTGCGTCCGGGTGCGGCAGCGGGAGCACGTCCGCACCCCGGGCCCGACTGCTCCCCCTCCGTACGCCATCGGTGGTCGGGCCCGCCGCGGGGAACGCCCGCTCCCAGGCCGTGCGGGCGGCCACACAGCCCGCGATCCTGAACGCCAGTTCATGGGAACCGAACGTCTCGGCGCGGCAGTCTCGCAGCACCACCCGAGTGGCGATCACGGCCTCGTGCCCGCGTGGGCTCAACTGCTCCTCGATGCCCTGCGCCACGGCCGAGAAGAAGCGGGGCAGGTCCTCGGCGGGTTCGTAGTTCACCGTCAGGCCCGGGGTCACCTCGAAGACGAAACCTTCGGCCGCGGGCTCGAAGTCCACTTCTATCTCCGCGAAGTGCGGCGCGCAGTTCTGCTTCTGGTGCCGCATACGGACACCACGGATCGGATACGGCGGAAACCGGGGCGGCGGTGAGGTCATGCCGGAACGCTACCGCCCGTACGGGCGACGGGGTCAGCCCCGCGGCCGGGCCAGCAGGGTGCGTACCCCCTCGGAGGTCAGCGTGAGCGGGTGCGGCGAACCGGCGTCGATGGTGAGCGACAGCTCGTCGGCGGGCCACTGCGAGGCCAGCGCCCCCAGCGGGACCAGCCGGTAGCGGCCGACGAAGGGCAGCAGTTCGGCCATCGCGGGCTCCGAGGTGAACACGGGCACCACGGGATCCCCGTCGGGCCGCTCGATCACGGGCAGCGCCACGGCACCGGGATCGGCGGCGTCCCCGTCACCGGCGTCGTCGGGCACGGGCACCAGCACGTCACTGCCGGCGAGCGCCTCCAGCGCCCCGCGGTCCTCGTTGTTGTCGGCCAGCGCGTCCAGCGCCCGCCGGGCCGGTGTGGCGGTGTGGTCGTTCGCGGGTGTCTCCATGACACATCCCCTGGTAGCGGCGGTCGTACGGCCCGCCTCCCGGGACAAGATCGCCCCGGTCGCGGTCCTGCTCGCGTACCCGGTCGCACGTCGAGCAATCATCCGGGGGGCCTGAGTACGGCCCGGACTCCGACCTGAGCCGCTCCGGATCGGAAGTTTTTGGACGTACTGCAACCTTTTCCGTAACACGGATGTCTCCCCTGATAACAGCACTACGCACACGGCGGGGGACGCCATGCGAAGCTTCAGAAAGACCTGGGTGGCAGTCGCTGTCACAGCGGCCCTGGCGGTGCCGGTCCTGCCGGCCGCGACCGCCTCGGGCGCCACCGCTCAGACCACCGCGTGCCCGACCGGCTGGGGCAGCCTGGCCGAGGTCCGGGCCACCTCCACGGCCAAGCCGGTGACGAACATCAGGACCGGCCGCCACGCCTGCTACGACCGGATGGTCGTCGACGTCCCGGGCGCGGGCCGCAGCGCCCTCGGCTACTCCGTCAGGTACGTCAAGGAGCTGCGCCAGGACGGTTCGGGACGGCTCATACCCGTCGCCGGCGGAGCCGTCCTGGAGGTCCGCGCGGCCGCGCCCGCCTACGATCCCGCCACCGGCCTGCCCACGTATCCCGGGCGGGTGAACCGGCCCTTGCCGGGGGTGGACCTCACCGGCTACCGCACCTTCCGGGACACCCGGTTCGCCGGCAGCTTCGAAGGGGAGACGCTCGTCGGACTCGGGGTCCGCGCACGCCTGCCCTTCCGCGTGCTCGTCCTGACCGACCGCATCGTCCTGGACGTCGCCCACAACTGGACCGGCGCCCGCTGACAGCCCGCGGCCGGACCCGTGCGCGGTGCCCGTCCCGTCGCCGGAGGCGGGCACCGCGTCCGCCATGCCGTCCGGACTCTCCTTGACCTCAAGCGTGATTGAGCTCTTAGCGTGGCCCTCAGCTGATCACCAAGGGGCGGGAGAACGTGCTCATGATTCTCGTGACTGGGGCCACCGGGAACACAGGAAGCGCTTTGCTGCGGGAGCTGCACGCGCGCAAGGACGGGCCCGTGCGGGGTCTCACGCGTGACGCCGGGCGGGCTTCATTCCCCGCGGGAGTCGAGGCAGTCGAGGGTGACCTCGCCGACGCCGCTTCGCTCAAGCCGGCTCTGGACGGGGTTCGCTCGCTGTTCCTCGTCTCGGGCATGGGAGCGGATGCCGACGTCCTCGCCGCCGCTCGGCAGGCCGGGGTGGAGCACGTGGCGCTGGTGTCGTCCATTACCGTTCAGACCCATCCGCACCTCGGCCCCGCCGCTGAGAAGCTGGCCGTCGAGCGGCTCCTCCGGGGCAGCGGCATGGACTGGACGATTCTGCGGCCGACGCAGTTCGCCTCGAACGCCCTGTGGTGGGCGCCGTCCATCCTTGAGCGTCAACCGGTCCGGGTGCCGTACGCGGACGTCGCGCTGCCCACGATCCACCCCGCGGACATCGCGTCCGTGGCGCGCGTGGCACTGACGGAGCCCGGTCACCGAGGCCGGACGTACGCCCTGACCGGCCCGGAGCGGGTGACGGCCCGGCAGCAGGTGGCGGCCATCGCCGCGGCCTTGGCGCGGGAGGTGCCGTTCGCCGAGGTCAGCCGTGCGGAGGCGCACCGCGACATGGCCGCGTTCCTGGGAGACGAGGTCGCGGACGCGGTGCTCGATCTGACCGGCGGAGACGTCAACGCAGAGCTTCTGGAGGTGCGGGACACGGTGGCGCGGGTCACCGGCTCCCCTGCCAGACGATTTCACCAGTGGGTCGCGGGGAATGTCGCCGCGTTCCGTGCGACTCACCCCGCATCGGCCGAACGAAACCAGGAGTCGGCGCGTCACAGTGGCGACGCGGCTTGACATCCACGGTGCAGCTTCCGTTGCTGCTCCTCGGTCCTGGGGGAAACCATGCGCACGACCACGCATCGCACTGTCCGTCTGCTGTCTCTGCTTGTTCTGTGCGGGGTGGGGATGGGGACCGCGGCAGGCTGTGGCGGTGAGGGCGGTGGTGGCAGCGGGCCGAGGGGGGATGCCGACGCGGCGCCGGCGCGGAAGGCTCGTGCCGGTCAGGTCGCCAAGGCCTGGGACGGATCGGCGGCGGCCGACCTGTGGCACAGGGGCTACCACCCGATGAGTGAGCAGACGCAGGTACCGGAAGGCGGTCTGCGCGGTAAGGCCGACAGGAACGCGTACGTGAGCGGCAACTTCGACCTGCGTGCGGAGCTGCCCGCCGCGCCCCCCGCCGACGGGCGCGTGACCTGGGAGAGCGGCGGCTCGCGCGTCATGAGGGTCACCGATGCCCGGACCGCGTACGACGCCTTGGAACGCGGCAGCAGCGGCCCGGGGCCGCGGCTGACGGTGACCGGAGCGGAGCTGGGCACCATGCGGGTGGCCACCAGCCGCGGCCCCGCGACCGTCCCGGCGTGGCTGTTCACCCTGGACGGCTACGACACTCCGCTGAAGCGTGCCGCGGTGACGCCGTCGAAGCTGCCGCAGACCCCCGTCGCACCGGCCGAGGACGTCTCCACGGGCGAACTCCGTTCGCTGGGCGGGCTGGTCGAGGTCGCGGACGACGGCCGCGCCGTCACCGTGATGGCCCTCCACGGGTCCTGCGACGACGGACCGGCCGTGGACGTGCTGGAGACGGGCGGCAGTGTGGTGCTGTCCGCGTACGTGCGGGGCACGCAGGACGGCCCGTGTGCGGCTTCGTTGGAGGCCGAGGAGGTGGTCGTGCGGCTGGCGGAGCCGGTCGGCGGCCGGATCGTCGTCGATGCGTTCACCGGCCGGCCGGTTCCGTTCGAGGAGCCGAACGCGCGGTCAATGGGCTTGAGTTGACCCAGCCGCCGCCGACTCTTCAGCGGCTGATCGGTGCCTCCTCGTCCAGGCGGGAGAGCTTGTGCGGGTTGCGCACGGCGTAGATCCGGGTGATGCGGCCGTCCTCGATGTCCGGGACGAGGGCGCCGTGCGGCACGCCGTCGAGGTTGTGGCGCACGGCCGGTGCCCCGTTGAGCCAGACCGGTTCGAAGGTGCCGTTCCGGTCGGCCGGACGGACGAGGAGGCGCGCCACCAGGCCCACGCCCTCGATCGGATGGTGGAAGGCGGTGACGATGCCGCCGCCGTCGGCCACCGCGACCACCTCCGGTGCGAGCACATCCAGCAGGGCCCACAGGTCGCCGTCGCGGAGCGCGGTCAGGAACCGTTCCACGAGGGCCTGCTGCTCGGCCCGGCTCGCCCGGGTGCGCGGTCGCCGCGCGTCCACGTGGTCGCGGGCCCGGCGGGCGATCTGCCGCACGGCCGCGGGTGTTCGGTCGACCGCCGCCGCGATCTCGTCGTAGGGCGTCCGGAACACCTCGCGCAGGACGAACACCGCCCGCTCGGTGGGGTGCAGGCTCTCCAGGACGGTCAGTGTCGCGAACGACATGTTCTCGGCGAGCTCGCTGTCCTCGGCCACGTCGGGGCTGGTCAGCAGGGGTTCGGGGAGCCATGTGCCAACGTAGTCCCGGCGGCGCCGGGTCAGGGCGCGCAGCCGGTCGAGGCAGGCGCGGGTGACGGTGCGGAGCAGGTAGGCCCGCGGGTCCTCGACCGACTCGCGGGCGGCGCTGTCGAGCTCCGCCCAGCGCAGCCGGGTCTCGTGCACGACGTCCTCGGCGTCGGTGGCGGAGCCGAGCATCTCGTAGGCGACGGTGAACAGCAGGCTGTGGTGGGCGCGGAAGGGTGCTTCGATCATGTCGGGGACACCGGGCGGGGCGGTCGGCCACCTGTGCAAAGGGGAAGCATGACATCCGACGCTACTTGGTCAAGTCCTCTTGCTCCAGCGGGAGTCCGTCGGTCACGTGACCAATGGTGCGGTACCGGCCAGTCAACCACCGAGTTCCCGCAGGACGGCCTCGCCCGCCCTGCGGTGGGCGGCGGCCGTCTCCGGGTCCGTGGCGTCGAGAAGCGTGGCGATGCCTTCGTGGGCCAGCGCCTCCTCGTGCCGGTTGCCGAGGGCCGGGGCCATGTCGAGGGCCTGCCGGTGCAGTCGTAGGGCTTCCTCGGGCAGCCCCGCCAGGCGGCAGGTCTCGGCGTACCCGTTGAGGAAGTGGATCTTCCAGTGTTCCTCGAACAACTCGTCCAGCAGCGCGAACGCTTCCCGGTGGCTGGCCAGGGCCTCCTCGTAGCGACCCATGTGGCGCAGCGCCACGCCCAGGCAGTTCAGGCACCAGGCCTGGTTGTTCAGGTGGCCGTCCTCGCGGGCCACGGCCAGCGCCCGGTGCAGGTGTGCCGCGGCCGTGTCGGGCTCCTCGCGGGCGGTGGCCACGCCGAGGGTGATGCGGGCCGTCAGGGCGGGCGGCCAGGCGGGGTCGCCGTGCGGGATGTCCAGCACCTCCCTCGCCCGCTGCGCCGCCTCCTCGCGGTGTCCCAGTTGGAGCATCGTCCAGGCCTCGGCCGCTACGGCGTGAGCGGCGTCGGTCGGGCTGCCGGCCTGTTCGTACAGCTTGCCGGCGAGCCGGAAGCAGTCCAGCGGCTCCTCGGTGTGCCCGGCGTCCCAGCTCAAGTAGCCGCGCCGCATGGCCAGTTCGGCCTCGGAGTGGGCGTCCGGCACCTTGGACAGCTGGAGTTCGGCCGCGGCGTATGCGGCGGCGGCCTCCGCCATCCGGCCCGCGTTGTAGCGGGCGAAGCCCAGATCGCTGTGCACCTCGGCCAGTTGGCGCGGATCGCCCAGGCGTTCGGCGGCGGCCAGGGAGCGCTCGAAGAGGAAGTTGAGGTGGGTGGTGCCGCAGCGGCGCGCGAAGTACGCCCGCAGGAAGCGCGGCAGTTCGCACACGTGCACGTCGGCCCCGACGGCGGCCGCCGTCTCGAAGGCCGCGACGAGGTTGGCGTACTCCGCGACGAACCAGCCGAAGGCGGCGTTCTTGTCGGGGAAGCGCGGCAGTTGGGCGGGGGGCCGACCCGCGGAGACCGCCCGGCCGGGTGACACGAAGGGCATCGCGGCGTCGGCGGCGGCCGCCGCGTGCACGTAGTAGTCCAGCACCCGGCCCAGGGCGCGTTCCCGGTCGGCCGCCGCGTCCTGTTCGGTAGCGGTGCGGCGGGCGTACTGGTGGACCAGGTCGTGCAGCCGGTAGCGGCCTGCCGTGGGCTGCTGCACGAGGTGCGCGTCGAGCAGGTCCTCCAGCATGTCCCGGGCGTTGTGCAGCGGTACGTCGGCCAGCGCGGCCACCACGTACTCGTCGAACGACGCGCCGGGCAGCAGACCCAGCAGGCGGAACAGGCGGGCCTGGGGCCGGTTGAGCTGGCGGACCGACATGGCGAGCGCGGTGTCGAACTCCCCCGCGCCCTGGGCCAGTCGCTCGGCGAGGATGCCGACCGTCCAGCCCGGCCGGTGCCGCAGCCGTGCCGCGGCCAGCCGCAGCGCCAGCGGCAGGTGGCCGCACAGCCGCAGCACCTCGGCCGCGGAGTGCGGGTCGCGGGCCAGCCTGCCCTCGGGGCCGCGCGGGTCGCCGCTGGCCCGGGCCAGCAGTTCGGCACTCTCCTCGGGGCTGAGCACGTCGAGGGAGACCGGGGGGACCTCGTCCAGGCCGAGCAGCCGGTTGCGGCTGGTGATCAGGGCGACGGAAGGGCCGGCGCCGGGGAGCAGGGGGCGGACCTGGTCGGCGTCGGCGGCGTTGTCGAGGACCACGACGACCTTGCGGCGGGCCAACTCCGCACGCCAGCAGGCGGACAGCTGCTCGATGCCCTGCTGCGGGACCCGCTCGGAGGGGACGTCCAGGGCGCCCAGCAGCATCCGCAGCGCCGAGTCGGGGTCCAGCGGGGGTCGGCCCTCGGTGAAGCCGTGCAGGTCGACGTAGAGCTGGGCGTCGGGGAAGTCGGCGGCGAGGCGGTGTGCGGCGTGCACGGCCAGACAGGACTTGCCGACGCCCGCCATGCCGTCCACGGAGACCGCGCGGTGGCTGTCCACGGCGGCGAGGACGGCGGCGAGTTCGCTCTCGCGGCCGGTGAAGTCGGCGGCGTCGCGCGGCAGGTCGTTGCGCGGCGCGGGGCGCACCTGGCGGCTGCTCTTCGGTGGCGCGGGCAGCGGGTTCGACGTCCGCTCCCACAGCGGACGCAGCGGGCGCGGGTCGCGCTTGACGAGACGGCACAGGGCGACCACCGCGGGCCAGGGCGGCACGGTCTGCCCCGAGAGGTAGCGCGACAGCGACGAGGAGCTCAGTCCGGTGTCCCGCGCCAGGGCCCGGACGCCGAGCCCGGACAGTTCCTGGATCAGGCGCAGCCGTGCCGCCAGCTCGCCCTGTGCTGTCCCGTCGTGTGCGTCCACGGTGTTCCCCCCGGCCTTCCGTCCCGTCCGCAACGAAGTCTCCAGGGTCAAGTCGCCGCAGGTCAAGGCCGTTTCGACTGTCCCATGGTGTCCCATCGCCGTGGTCGTGGCGGGCGGCTCGGGCTGTGATGGTGTCACGCCCCGAGGGAACGGGGCACCGGCCCGAAAGAGGAGCAGATCGAGATGCAGTCCCGTATGCAGAACCCCGCGTTCGTCCTGTCCGGTGCGATGCAGCCCATCCAGGAGATCCTCAAGGCCACCCGGACCGGTGGCGTGGACGAGCAGACGCTGGAGCTGGTGCATCTGCGGGTGAGCCAGATCAACGGGTGCAGCGCCTGTGTCGACGGCGGTGCCAGGACCGCCCGCAAGGCGGGCGTGAACGACGAGCGGCTGGCCACGGTCGCCGCCTGGCGCGAGGCCCCCTACTTCACCGACGAGGAGCGGGCGGCCCTCGCGCTCGCCGAGGCCGCGACGCGGCTGGCCGACCGCCCGGACGCGGTGAGCGACGAGATCTGGGACGCGGCCGCCACGTACTTCGACGAGAAGCAGCTCGCCGCCATCGTCCTCGTGATCGGCGTCACGAACATGTTCAACCGGCTCAACGCCACGACCCGCCAGATCGCGGGGGCGTGGGGCTGACGGCCGGCCGCTCAAAACAGCACCACACGCACACCACACGCAGACCGCACGCGAAACGCACCTAGACCGCACGCAGACCGCGCCAGGAGGAAACAGCCATGACGAAGACGCAGAAGACCGCCGCCGGGTCGTACGAGGGATTCACCGCCGAGGAGCGCGCCGCGATGAAGGAGCGGGCCCAGGAGCTGAAGACCACCACGCGCCGCCGGACGCGCGCCGACAAGGCGGCCGAGGAGGAGGCCGCGGTGGTCGCGAAGATCGCCGAGATGCAGGAGTCGGACCGGGTCATGGCCGAACGGCTGCACGCCGTCGTCAAGGAGAGCGCACCGCACCTCGCGCCCAAGCTCTGGTACGGGATGCCCGCGTACGCCAAGGACGGCAAGGTGCTGTGCTTCTTCCAGAGCGCCCAGAAGTTCAACGCCCGGTACGCCACGTTCGGTTTCAACGACGTGGCGAACCTCGACGACGGCGCGATGTGGCCGACGGCCTTCGCCCTGACGGAGCTGTCGGAGGCGGACGCGGCGCGCATCGGGGAGCTGGTGAAGCGGGCGGCGGGCTGAGCACCGCCCCACCTGCACCGCGCTGACCGCGCCCGCCTCCTGGCCGGCGCGGTCAGCGCCGTCCGGGTACGGCACGCGACGACGGGCTCCCGGCTCCGGCGGACCGGAGCCGGGAAGAAACGGTTCAGGCGCCGACGTACTGCGCCAGGTGTTCGCCCGTGAGGGTGGAGCGGTGGGCGACGAGGTCGGCCGGGGTGCCCTCGAAAACGATGCGGCCGCCGTCGTGGCCGGCGCCGGGGCCGAGGTCGATGATCCAGTCGGCGTGGGCCATGACCGCCTGGTGGTGCTCGATGACGATGACGGACTTGCCGGAGTCGACCAACCGGTCGAGCAGGCCGAGGAGTTGCTCGACGTCGGCCAGGTGGAGGCCCGTTGTCGGCTCGTCGAGGACGTAGACACCGCCCTTGTCGCCCATGTGCGTGGCCAGCTTCAGGCGTTGGCGTTCGCCGCCGGAGAGCGTGGTGAGCGGCTGGCCGAGGGTGAGGTAGCCGAGGCCGACGTCGGCGAGCCGGTCGAGGATCTTGTGCGCGGCGGGCGTACGGGCCTCGCCCTCCCGGAAGAACTCCTCGGCCTCGGCCACCGGCATGGCGAGGACCTCGCTGATGTCCCGGCCGCCGAGCCGGTACTCCAGCACCGAGGGCTGGAACCGCTTGCCCTCGCAGTCCTCGCAGGGCGTGGCGACGCCCGCCATCATCCCCAGGTCGGTGTAGACGACGCCGGCGCCGTTGCACGCCGGGCAGGCGCCCTCGGAGTTGGCGCTGAACAGGGCGGGCTTGACCCCGTTGGCCTTGGCGAAGGCCTTGCGGATCGGGTCGAGCAGTCCGGTGTACGTCGCCGGGTTGCTGCGCCGGGAGCCGCGGATCGGGGTCTGGTCGACGGCGACGACGCCTTCCTCGGCCGGGATCGAGCCGTGCACCAGGGAGCTCTTGCCGGAGCCGGCGACGCCCGTGACGACGGTGAGCACGCCGAGCGGGATGTCGACGTCGACGCCCTGGAGGTTGTTGGCGGTGGCGCCGCGGATCGGGAGCTTGCCGGTGGCGGTGCGCACGGTGTCCTTCACCGAGGCCCGGTCGTCGAGGTGGCGGCCGGTGACGGTGTCGCTGGCCCGCAGGCCCTCGACGGTGCCCTCGAAGCAGACGGTGCCGCCCGCGCTGCCGGCGCCGGGGCCGAGGTCGACGACGTGGTCGGCGATCGCGATGGTCTCCGGCTTGTGCTCCACGACCAGGACGGTGTTGCCCTTGTCGCGCAGCCGCAGCAGCAGGTCGTTCATCCGCTGGATGTCGTGCGGGTGGAGGCCGATGGTGGGCTCGTCGAAGACGTAGGTGACGTCGGTGAGCGAGGAGCCGAGGTGGCGGATCATCTTGACGCGCTGGGCCTCGCCGCCCGAGAGGGTGCCCGAGGGCCGGTCGAGGGAGAGGTAGCCCAGGCCGATCTCCACGAACGAGTCGAGGGTGTGCTGGAGCGCCTTGAGCAGCGGCGCCACCGAGCGGTCCTCGATGCCGCGGACCCACTCGGCCAGGTCCCTGATCTCCATGGCGCAGGCGTCGGCGATGGATACCTTGCCGATCCTGGAGGACCGGGCGCCCTCGCTGAGCCGAGTGCCCTCGCAGTCGGGGCAGGTGGTGAAGGCGACGGCCCGCTCCACGAACGCCCGGATGTGGGGCTGCATCGACTCGGGGTCCTTGGACAGCATCGACTTCTGCAGCTTGGGAATCAGCCCCTCGTACGTGAGGTTGATGCCGTTGATCTTCACCTTGGTGGGCTCGCGGTACAGGAAGTCGTGCCGCTCCTTCTTGGTGTAGCGGCGGATCGGCTTGTCCGGGTCGAAGAAGCCGGACTCCCTGATGACCCGCACCACCCAGCCGTCCCCGGTGTAGGTGGGGATGGTGAAGGGGTCCTCGTTGAGGGACTTGGAGTCGTCGTAGAGCTGGGTGAGGTCGATGTCGGTGACCGTGCCGCGGCCCTCGCAGTGGGTGCACATGCCGCCGGTGCGGTTGAAGGTGACCTTCTCGGTCTTGGTCTTGTCGGCGCCGCGGTCGACGGTGAGGCCGCCGCTGGCGGAGACGGAGGCGACGTTGAAGGAGTACGCGCTGGGCGGACCGATGTGCGGCTCGGCGAGGCGGCTGAAGAGGATGCGCAGCATCGCGTTGGCGTCGGTGGCGGTGCCGACGGTGGAGCGCGGGTCGGATCCCATCCGCTGCTGGTCGACGGTGATGGCGCTGGTCAGCCCGTCGAGGACGTCGACCTCGGGGCGGGCCAGGGTGGGCATGAAGCCCTGCACGAAGGCGCTGTAGGTCTCGTTGATCAGCCGCTGCGACTCGGCGGCGATCGTGTCGAAGACCAGCGAGCTCTTGCCCGAGCCGGAGACTCCGGTGAACACGGTCAGCCGGCGCTTGGGAATCTCGACGCTGACATCCTTGAGGTTGTTCTCGCGTGCGCCGTGCACGCGGATCAGATCATGGCTGTCGGCGACGTGCTGCGTGGCCTTGCTCATCGTCTCTCTCGTCCCCATCTGTCGAGCGCCTTCCGGCCTGGTCCGGCCGCTGTCGAGCCTACGCGGACGCCTCACCGCAGCTCCTGGACCGGACCAGGTTGGCGGCTCCAGGACGACGGACGTGCCGGGCTGCCCGTCACGCTATGCGGGGCGGGCAGTCCGGCGCTTCTCGATTTCTGACCGGTTCAGGACGTGGCGGCCTGCCATTCGGCCGCGTAGTCGTTGAAGATCTCCCGCAGATGGTGGCCGATCTTGAGGTAGTCGAGGTCGTCGAGGTTGGCCAGGGAGACGCGGACCGACCATTCGGGCCCGTCGAAGCCGCCGCCGTTGAGGAGGACGACTCCGGTCTGTTCGGCGAGCCGGAACAGGGGGTCGACGGGCTCGTAGTTCTTCTGCAGGAAGGCGGCGAAGTCCTTGCCGTGGACGCGTTCGGCCTCGGCGAGGAGGTCCAGTTCGATGTAGTAGCCGGCGCGCTTGGGATCGTCGGAGATCTTCATCTGGGCGCCTTCGAGGAGCAGGTCGAGGCGCTGCTGGACGATGGCGCGCACCTTGTGCTTGTACGCCTGTCCCTCGTCGAGCAGGTCGAACAGGGAGAAGACGGCCATCATCACCTGCTGGGGCAGGGAGAGGCCGGCGGTGTGGTTGAGGGCGACCTGGCGGGAGTCGGCGACCAGGCGGTCGATGAAGCGGATCTTCTCCGGTTCCAGGCTCAGTGAGCCGTACCGCTTGTTCAGGCGGTCCTTCTCCGGCTGCGGCAGGTTCGCGATCATCTCGTCGATGACGTTGTCGTCGTGCAGTCCGATCACACCGAGCCGCCAGCCGGTGGCGCCGTAGTGCTTGGAGTACGAGTAGACGAGCAGCGTGTTGCGGGGCAGGTCCGCGGCGATCGAGCGGAAGCCCTCGACGAAGGTGCCGTAGACGTCGTCGGTGACGATCAGGAGGTTGGGGTTCTTCGTCGCGACAATGTCCCTGATCTGGTTCGCGACGCGTTCGCTGAGCGCCAGGGAGGGCGGGTTGGAGGGGTTGACCAGGCAGACCAGCTTGATGCTCGGGTCCTCCAGCTTGGCGACCTCCTCGGTGGGGTAGCGCCACTCGCGGACTCCGACCTCGACCATGCTGCTCGCGTTGACCAGGACGACGTCGAACTCGTAGGTGTCGAGTTCGGGGATCTCGATGTACGGGGTGAAGACCGGCACCATCAGGGCGATCCGGTCGCCCTTCTTCAACACCCCGTTCTTCATCAGGGAGTCGAAGACGTAGCACATCGCCGCGGTGCCGCCCTCGGTGGCGAACAGGCTGAGGCGGTTGTCGGCCGGGGGCCGCTTGTCGAACATCTCGTCGGCGACGTAGGCGCGGACGATGTCCTCGGTGTGCGGCAGGATGCGGTCGGGGACCGGGTAGTTGTCGGCGGTGATCGAGTCGGTCAGCTCGTGGACGAAGGAGTCCTTGTCGAAGCCGAACCGCTCCAGGGCGTACGCCACGCACTTGTCGAGGAGTTCGATGCCCGGCAGGTCGGGGTGCTGCCGTACGAAGGCGTCGAAGCGGTCGCCCGCGCCCTGCTTCTCGGGCATGCCGCCGAGGTTGTCGGCGGTCCAGACGCGGCGCGACTCGGCGAGCGCGAAGTAGCCGAGGGCGTAGAACGCCTCGCGGGGGCCGGTGGCGACCCAGTTGGGGTTGCCGCGGCCGGCGTTGAGCATCTGCACGCTCGACTTGTCCTTCTGCCCGGGCCGGTTCTCCTGGAACTCCTTGGCGATCTGGATGAACTTGTCCTTCAGCTCGAACGGGGAGAGCTGGGCGAGGGCCTGGATCTCCTCGCGGGAGAACGTCGTCTCGGGCATGCGGGGCTCCTTGCTGTGGCAGCGGCTTTTTCTCAGTGCTGGAGGATGACGATGACCGCGCCCCAGATGGTCAGGAGCACGTTGCCGACCGCGTAGGGGATCGTGTAACCCAGCGTCGGAATCTGCGACTTGGACGATTCGTTGATGGCGCCGATGGCGGCGGTGGTGGTCTGGCCGCCGGCCAGGACGCCCATCAGAACGGGGAAGCGGATCTTCTGGACGTGGTGGCCGACGAGGAAGCCGACGATCAGCGGGACCAGGGTGGCGACCGCGCCGAACAGCAGCAGTCCCCAGCCGGCCTCGGACAGTCCGCTGGTGAAGCTGGGTCCGGCGTTGATGCCGACGACGGCGACGAACAGGCACAGGCCGAGGGTGTCCATGAACCACTGGGCGCCGGGCGGGACGTTGCCGTAGGTGGGGTACTTGCCGCGGATCCAGCCGAAGACCAGGCCCATGATGAGCGCGCCGCCGGAGGTGGACAGCGAGATGGGCACGCCGGAGACGGTCAGGGCGGGGATGCCGATGCAGCCGCCGAGGAAAATGCCGAGGCCCACCCAGAGCATGTCGGTGGCGAAGGAGGTCGGCACCGGCTTGCCGATCTCGCGCGCGGCCGGGTCCACCAGGCGCTTGGGCCCGGTGAGGATCAGGGTGTCGCCGCGTTCCAGCCGGGTGGAGAGCCGGTAGGGGAACTCCGAGCCGGAGCGGTAGACCTTGTCGACGTAGACCCCGACCATGAAGGGCTCGCCGCGCAACTCGGCGATGGACTTGCCCAGTTGCGCCTTCTCGGAGACGACGACGTGCATCGACTCGGTGCGGTAGCCGAGGAGTTCGACGTCGTCGGTCTCGGCGCCGATGTGGGTGCGGGCGTCGAAGTCGACGAGGTCGTGGCGCAGGGCCGATACGGCGACGACGTCACCCTCGCGCAGGGTGGTCTGCTGGGTGTGGTCGAGGACGCTGCCGTCGCGGCGCACGGCGGTGATGTAGACGCGGCGGCCCAGCTCCTTCTGCTGGTGCTCGACGTCGTCGATGGTGCGGCCGACGAGGTCGGGGCGCTGCACGGTGTAGGCGCGCAGGACGACTTCGTAGTAGCCCTCGCCGAGGTCGGGGTTCGCCTCGTGCGCGTCGAGTTCCCTGGCGAGCGCCTCGGACTCGGCGGCCAGGTCCTTGCCGTAGAGCCGGGGCAGGACGTTGGCCAGCAGGATCGCGCAGAGGATCGTGCCGAGCGGGTAGGTGACGGCGTAGCCGATCGGGACGAGGTTCTCCTCCGTCTTCAACTCGGCCGCGCTGTAGCCGGGCAGGGCACCGATCGCGTCCTGGGCGACACCGATGACCGCGGACTGGGTGAGCGCGCCGCCGAGCAGGCCGGCGGAGAGTCCGGGGCCGTAGCCGAGCATCCAGGCGAACAGCCAGCACACCAGCAGGCCGGTGACGCACACGACCACGGCGTTGACCACCTGGGGCAGGCCGTCCTTCTTCAGGCCGCGGAAGAACTGCGGGCCGACCCGGTAGCCGAGGGCGAACAGGAACATGATGAAGAACAGGCTCTTGACCGTGTCGTCGATCTCCACCTCGAACTGGGCGCCGAAGAACAGGCCCACGATCAAGCAGCCCGTCACCGAGCCCAGCGCGATGGCCTTGTATCGCACCTTACCCACGAGGAAGCCGAAGGCGACGGCGATGAAGACCAGCAGCTCGGGGTGCGGCTGGAAGATGTTGCGGTTGAGGAAGTCGATCACCGGGTCACGCTCCCAGGATGCCGACGAGAATCGGGCCGGTCAGCGGTAGCAGGAAGTTGGAGAGGGTGTAGGTGATCGTGTAGCCGAGCAGGGGCACGGTGGACTGGGAGACCTGGCTGATGGCGGTGATGGCGGGCGTGGAGCACTGCTGGCCCGCGATGGCACCGATCAGCAACGGCTTCTCGATCTTCAGCAGTTTCAGGCCGACGATCAGGGAGAGGGTCGCCGGGATCAGCACCATGGCGATGCCCGCGAACGGCAGCAGCGCGCCGTACTCCTTCAGCAGGGGCCAGGCCTGCGGGCCGGAGGTCAGGCCGGTGCAGGCGATGAAGACGGCCAGGCCCATGTCCTTCAGGGTGGTCGCGGCCTGGGTGGGGAACGCGCCGAAGGTCTGCCGCAGGGAGCGGAACCAGCCGAAGAGCAGACCGGAGATCAGGCAGCCGCCGCCGGTGCCCAGGGACAGGGGTACGTCCCCGGCGTGGACGATGATCTGGCCGAGCAGGGAGCCGGCGACGATGCCGAAGCCGATGTAGATGAAGTCGGCGGCGTCGTTCCTGACCACCGCGCCGATCTTTTTCACCAGCCGGTCCAGGCCCGAGCGGGCGCCGACCAGGGTGAGCACGTCGCCGCGTTCCAGGACGGTCTCACCGGACGCCGGCATGTGCTGCTCGTTGCGGACGACTTCGGTGATGTACACCCCGGAGGCGGTGAACTCCGGGTGCCGCGTGCGCACTTCGTCGATGGTCAGGCCTGCGGTGGACTTCTCGGTGACGGACACCTGCTTGGTGGCCAGCGGGGTCTCCACGCCGGGGATGCCGGAGGTCTCGGGGCCGAGGTGGCGGCCCGCGTCGATGACGGCGGCGCGGCGGCCGACGACCAGGACCAGGTCGGAGAGGGTGAGTTCGAGGTCCGGATCGACGGTGAGGGTCCGGCTGCCGCGTTTGACGGCCTCGACGGTGACGAGTCCGCCGTCCAGGGCCTGCAGCTCGCCGACCCGCAGGCCGTCGCCGGTGGTCACCAGATAGGTACGGCTCACCATGCCGGGCAGGCCGGGCAGTTCGTCGCTCTCCAGGGCGCCCTTGCCGCCGCGCATCGTCTGCCACAGCTCGCGGGAGGCCTCCCGGAGGTCGATGCGCAGCAGCATCGGCATGATCTGGCTGCTGTACAGCACGATCGTGATCAGGCCGAAGAGGTAGCAGACCGTGTAGGCGGTGGCCACGTTGCCCTGGTACTCGTCGATCTGGGCGGCCGTCAGCCCGGTGAGCTTGCCGATCGACTCGGTCGCCGTGCCGACCACCGCGGACTCGGTGGCGGCGCCCGCGAGGATGCCGGAGGCGGTGCCGACGTCGAGGTCGAACGCCTTGGCCAGCCCGTACGCGATCGAGACCACGCAGACCAGCTCGATCAGACACAGCACCCCGAACCGCAGGCCCTTGCGGTTGAGGTTGGCGAAGAACTGCGGTCCCGCCATGTAGCCGAGCGAGAAGATGAAGATCGCGAAGAACACCGTCTTCACGTCGTCGGAGACCTCGGCCTCCGTCCACGCGCCCAGCAGCAGCGCGACGATCAGCGTGCCGGCGATGCCGCCCAGCGCGATGGGGCCGACCCGCAGCTTGCCGACCAGGTAACCGGCGGCCAGGCAGAGAAAGAGCGCCAGTTCCGGATGGTCCTTGATGACACCCATGACACCTCGGTGGGGGATGCGTACGGGCGGACGCGGCTCGGTGCGGCCGCGCGGGGCGGAGGCGGAGGGGGCGGCACGGACGGGGGCGGGACGCCGGAGGTGCCCGGAGGGTGTGGGTCGTTCGGGTGCAGCGGTATCACGCGTCTCCTCTCCCCTGGCGGTGCGCGCAGCCGCGTCGGACCAGCGGTGGTTCGACTCTGCGACGGGGAGCGGGCGTTCACCATGCGGGTGGGCCGAGCGGGTGAGGGAGCCGGTGCCGCTGTCGGCGCGCCCTGCGGAGGGCGTACCCGGGGCACCGGCGAGGGCGCACCGGCGGAAATCCGCTCGCGCCGCGGCCGGAACTGACCGACACTCCCCCCATGGCTGACATGGGGGCGTTCCGGGACGCGGTTACCGCATGGGCGGCGGGTGGCCCCGGCGCTCCCGCGCACGAACTGTGCGCGCGGCTGCCTGTGCGGACCGCCGTCCTGCTGGAAGGGCTGAGCGACGTCGCGGCGGTCAACGCGCTGGCCGACCGCCGCGGCCGGGATCTGGAGGCCGAGGGAATCTGCGTCCTGTCGATCGGCGGCGCGATGAGCGTCGGGCGCTACGCCCAACTCCTCGGCCCGCCCGGCCTGGGCTTGCGCCTCACGGGCCTGTGCGACGAGGCGGAGCGCCCGTACTACGCCCGCGGCTTCGAACGCGCCGGTGCGGCCCCGAACGGCTTCTTCGTCTGCGCCGCCGACCTGGAGGACGAGCTCATCCGCGCCCTGGGGCTGACGCGGGTGGCGGAACTCGTCCAGGAACAGGGCGACCTGCGCCCCTTGCAGACCTTCCTGCGCCAGCCCGCACAGCAGGGCCGCGCCCCGGAACAGCAGTTCAGACGCTTCTTCGGCACGAAGAAAGGCCGCAAGATCCACTACGGCCGTGTCCTCGTCGAGGCTCTCGACCCCACCCACGTCCCGGCCCCGCTCGACGACCTGCTGGCCGTCCTCTGACGCCCGCGCCGAGGCGACGGGCGCCTGCTAGTGAGCGCTCGGCTCCGCCCCGAGCGCCGGGGTGTGCCGGCGCGCGTACACCTCTATCTCGATCTTCATGCGGGGGTCGGCGAGACCGCACACGAGCATCGTCGCGGCCGGTCGCACCTCGCCGAAGCAGCGGCGCAGGACCGGCCAGCAGGGCTCGAAGTCGTCGCGGTCGGGCAGCAGGTAGCGCACGCGCACCACATCGGCGAAGGTGCATCCGGCCTCGGCCAGGGCGGACTCGATGTTGCGCAGGCACTGCTCGGCCTGCTCCACCACGTCGTCGGAGATCGTCATGGTGGCGTAGTCGAACCCGGTCGTCCCGGACACATGCACCCAGTCGCCGTCGATCACGGCACGGGCGTAACCGATCTGGTCCTCAAAGGTCGAGCCGCTGAGGATCGCGCGTCGCTCTGTCATGCGCCCGAAGGCTAGATCAACAGCCGTGATACGTCGAACAGGGCCACCTGCACGGGTCCGGGACCCCGGGGACCGGCGTTCCTAGTCGCCCCCGCCGCCCCCGCCGCCGTCGCCGCCCCCACCGTCGCTTCCTCCGCCGTCGCCGCCGCCGGAGTCGCCGCCGTCGCCGCCGTCCGCGCCCCAGCCGTCGGAGCCGCCGGGTTCGTTGTCGTCCCGGCCGGTCCCGAGGTTGCTGAACCAGGGGCGGTCCCACCATGCGTCGACGGCGACCGGCTCACCCGGCTCACCGTCGTCGAAGCGGCGCCTCTCGGCCCGGAACCGTGCCGCTCCGGTCGTGTCCCCGAGCCCGAAGGCGACCGCGAAGGCCTGTGCCATGACGGCGTCCAGCGGATCGCCGCTCTCGTACCGCACGGGGGTCAGCGGCAGCAGGACCGTGCCGGGCTCGGGCAGTTGCCGCCGCTGCGGCCGCGTCAGCAGGGCGACGGGCCGTTCGTCGCGCAGCAGCAGCGAGGCCTTGGCGCTCTCCCGCTGCAACACCCAGCTCTGTCCGGGGAGTTGGACCTCCACTCGCCGCCTGGACTTGCGCTTCTTCCGGATGAGCCTGAGCTCTGCCGGCGCCTCTCCGACGGTCAGCCGCAGCCCTTGGGCGGGGTCGGAGGAGTCGCGGTGGAAGCCGAACGGGGCCCGGATGCGTACGACGGGAGCGTGCGGCCCCCACACGTCCACCCGCACCAGGCGCCGGTCCACGGCCACGGTGATCGGCCCGACGGGCCCGGGCGCGAACCGGCGCGCGATCCACAGCGGTACGCCTTCGGCGCGGGCCCTCGCGCCCAGGGCGGCGACCTGCTCCGGCCCGCCGCAGTGCCGTACCGCCGTCTCCCCCAGCATGCGGGCGAACTCCTCGGCCCGGCGCACCTTCACCGGCTGGGTGGTACCCGTCACCCTGGTCACCGGAACGACGCCGGGACCGTCCGCAAGCCGCTCCAGCGGGCGTTCCGCCCCGCCGCCGCCGAGCCAGTATCCGCGCTGGAACGCCTCGGCCATGGCGGCGAGGTTCAGCTCGTGCAGCGGCATGACGCTGCCGCCCCGGCGCAGGCCGTCCTCGGTCAGCTCGACGGTTCGCGCCAGCGGGTTCCACGACCGCTCGCCATAGAGCACCTGGCTCACAAACAACCCCCATGTGTACGTGGTTCAACAGGGCCGACTCCCTCACAGAGTGCGCGGGGCGGTCCGGCGGTTCCCGGGGGGCGGCCGCCGACCGGCCGGTGCGCCGGTGACGACCATGCGCGGCTTGTTCGCGGCAGGACACACGCCCTAGCATGTAATACATGAATCACCTGAGCGGTCATTACACGCTGCGTGCGGACGTACCTTCCGTCGAGATCTTCCGCCGCCTGCGTACCGACGCCGGACTCTCCGACAAAGCCCCCGAAGCGGTCGCGCTCGCGTTGCCCCACACGTGGTACGGCGTGGTCCTCTCCTACGAGAGCGAGCCCATAGGCATGGGGCGGATCATCGGTGACGGCGGCACCGCGTTTCAGATAGTCGATGTATGCGTACATCCCGCGCATCAGGGGCGAGGGCTCGGCAAGCGCATCATGGCCGCGCTCGTCGAGGAACTGGAACGCCGGGCGCCCGCCACGGCATATGTCTCGCTGATCGCGGACGGACCTGCGCGCTTCCTCTACGAGAAGTTCGGCTTCGCCGACACCGCCGCGCACGGCTCGATCGGCATGTACCGCTCGATGCACGGAAGTGGCGAAGAGAACGCACAGGACTGCACGGACGAGGTTTCGCACAGCTCCTGAACCGGCCGCAGCGCGCCAGGGCCACGGCCGCGGGTTCGGGAGTCATCGACCGCCTCCGAGGGCCCGGTGGGTGCGCTGTTCCCGGCGCCACGACTGGAACTCGGGCAGGGCCGCGATGTCGGTCAGGTCGTCGAAGGAGGGGTCGCGGGTGAGGACCCGGTCGGCGACGCGGTAGGCGTCTTCGGTGCGGCCGAGGGCGAGCAGGACGCGGACCTGAGTGTCGCGGATGAAGTCGTACTCCGGGGCGGAGGCGACCGTCAGGGCCTGTTCCACGGCCGTCAGCGCGCGCTCCGGTTCGCCGCTGTGCAGCAGGTGCCAGGCGAGGGCGTTGCCGGTGCGGCGCTTGACCTCCTCCTGGAAGGCACCCTCGTCGGTTAAGTGCCAGATCGTGCCGGGTATCAGCGCGAGCGCCTGTTCGGCGTACCGGATGAGCTTGACGGCCATGGCGGGGCGGTCGCGTTCCGGTGCGTGGTCGGCGAGGTGGCCGAGGGCGTCGACCAGGCCGTAGTGGGCGTAGAGCTGGTCGTAGTCGGAGTAGCGGGAGCCGGGGACGCACAGGGCGATGGCCTCTTCGAAGGCGGTCGCGGCCTGCTGGTGGTCCTGGGCCCGGAGCTTGGCGCCGCCGTCCTTGACCAGGGTGTGCACAGCCTGCCAGTTCGCGTCGTCGACGTCGGTGCCGCGGGTGCCGGTGTCGCGCAGGTCGATGCGGACGTGCGGGAAGGTGCCGCGCAGCCGCTCCCGGGTGGGCTGGTCGAGCCGGGAGTAGCGCAGGTCCACGAATTCCAGGTGGCGCAGGGCGTAGAACGGCTCGGGGAGGGTGGTGAGTTCGTTGAACGACAGGTCGACGTGGCGCAGGTTCGGGGTGCGGGCAAACGCACAGTCCGGGAGGGCCCGGAGGGGCTTGCGGACCTTGTTGCCCTCGAAGACCTCCTGGCCCCAGCGGTCGATCTCCAGGTGTTCCAGGGTGGTGATGTCCCAGATGCCGGCGAGCAGGTCGCGGCTGGGCGGGCGCTGGTCGGTGGACGGCGTGTGGCCGCTGAGGCGCAGCACGCGCAGCCGGGGCAGCCGGGCCAGCTCCGGCAGGCGGTACACCTGGGCGGACAGGCTGCCGTTGAGGTTCAGTTCCTCCAGTTCCGTGAGGTTGAGCAGGGTGTCGGGGACGGAGTCCAGCCGGGTACCGGACAGGTCCAGGGAGCGCAATCCGGGCATGCGGGTGACGACATCGGGGAGGTCGACGGGTGTGTCGGAGAGGTAGCGGCCTTGGCGGTAGCGGGACAGGTCCAGCTCGCGCAGTGAGCGCAGCCGGGCGAGCGACTCGGGGAGGTGGCAGGTCAGATGCGAGGCGCGCAGTGCCTCCAGTCGGCCGAGGTCGCCGAGGCAGTCCGGTAGCCCGGTGGAGGTGGTGAAGTCGTTGTCGGAGATGTCCAGCTCGCGGAGGTTGGGCAACCGTCCGACGGACTCGGGCAGTTCGGTCAGGCCGGTGCCCGACACGTCGAGTTCTTCGAGTGCGGTGAGCTCACCGATGCGCGGGTCGAGGCGGCCGAGGTCGGGGTTGTCCGCGAGGGACAGCACGCGCAGCCGGGGGAACGCGAGCAGTTGCTGGGGGAAGTGCCTCAACCTCCTTGCGGAGAGGTCGAGTTCGGTGACCTCCTCCACCCGGTCCAGCAGGGCGTCCAGCTCCTCCAGGGCGGCCAGGTGGCTCGGGCGCACGCCCGCTCGCAGCACCTGCCGTCCCTCGCGCAGGGCCTGCTCGATCTCTTCCGCGTCCGCCTCGCCGTGGTCGTCGAGGAGTTCGGGCAGCAGGAGGGTGTGCAGTTCGTCGTCGTCGAAGTCGACCGGGCAGTTGCTGCGGTAGCGGCTGGAGACGAACAGGGCCTGCGGCTGCTCGGCGAGGACCAGGTTGAAGTAGAGCATGCTGACGAGGAGTTGGGCGCGGGTGCTGCCGCACACCGTGAGGAGGCCGCCGTCGTCGCCGTAGGAACAGCAGATGCCGCCCGTCACCTCCAGGTCGCCCCGCACCGCCACGTTCGGGCAGCCGGCCAGGATCACGTTGCGGGCCCGCAGGCTGCCGGTGACCACGAGGAAGTTGCCGCCGCTGTGATCCCACCAGTCCAGGTCGCCGTCGACGGTGAGGTCCCCGTCCACGATCGTGTTGTACGGCACCCAGTCGTCGTCCCCCTCCGGCCCCAGGTGCCCGGCGACGTGCAGGCCACCCTCGTACAGGCGGATCTCCTGCTCGTCGGCGAAGTCGGCGTACGGGTACCCGATGTCGTCGGAGACCCGGAAGCGCTTCTCGGCCTCCTCGACGGTGATGACGCGGTAGCCCGGAGGCGAGTGCACCATGGCGGCCGTGCCGGCGGACTTCTGGTCGGTCATGCGGGGGTGCTCCCTTGCTGCTGTGCGTCGCGCCGGGCTTCGCGCCACTGCTGGAACCCCGGTGAGGCGACGATGTCGGTGAGGTCGCCGAAGACGGCGTCGCGCAGGACGATTCCGGCGGTCAGGAGGTAGGAGGGGACGCGGGAAAGAACCTCGTCGGTCACCCGGTACGCCTCGTCGGTGCGGCCGAGGGCGAGCAGGACGCGGACCTGGGTGTCGCGGACCCAGTCGTGTCCGGGGTCGTCGGCGACCGACAGCGCCTGTTCCACGGCGGTCAGCGCGCGCTCCGGTTCGCCGCTGTGCAGCAGATACCAGGCGAGGGCGTTGCCGGTGTGGCGCTTGACCATCGCCTGGAGGTGGCCTTCGTCGGTCGTGGTCGTGATGTGGTCGGGCAGCAGGGACAGTGCCTGCTCGGCGCGGTGGATGAGCTTGGCGGTCAGTTCGGGGTGGTCGGGGGCGGGGCTGCCGCGCAGGATGCTGCTGAGGGCCTCGATCAGGCCGTGGTACGCGTGGAGCCGGTCGTGGTCGGAGTAGTGGGCGCCGGGGACGCAGAGGGCCAGGGCGGCTTCGTAGGAGGCGACGGCTTCCCGGACGTCGCCGTCCGTGCCGCCGTAGAGCTTCTCGGCGGCCGTCCGCACCAGGTCCCGCACCTGCTGCCGGGTCGGGTCGGCGGCGGCCGGACGGGGAGCGATGTCCTCCAGTACGAGGTGGGCGCCGGGGTGGGTGTCGCGCACGCGGTCCACGGTGGCCCGGTCGAGGCAGGTGGCGCGCAGGTTCGCGAACTCCAGGTGGCGCAGGGCGAAGAACGGCTCGGGGAGGGTGGTGAGTTCGTTGTGGGCGAGGTCCAGGTAGCGGAGGTTCGGGGTCCGGGCGCAGGCGCCGTCGGGCAGGGCGGTGAAGGGCGTACGCGCGGTGTCCCCGTCGACGACCGCCTCGCCCCAGCCGTCGATCTCCAGGTACTCCAGAGTGGGGATGTCCCAGATGCCGGCGAGCAGGTCTCGGCCGGGCGGGGCCTGTTCCGGGGTGTGTCCGCTGAGGCGCAGTGCGCGCAGCCGGGGCAGCCGGGCCAGGTCGGGCAGTCGGGTCACCCGGTCCGACAGGGAGCGGGCGAGGTACAGCTCCTCCAGTTCGGTCAGGTTCAGCAGGTCGTCCGGGACGGAGGCCAGCCAGGTGTCGGACAGGTCCAGGGACCGTAGACCGGTCAGGCGCAGGACGAGGTCGGGGAAGTCGACCAGAGGGGCCGGGCTGTCGTCGTGCAGGCCGTGGTGCAGGTGCGGCAGGGACAGGTGACGCAGTGAGCCGAGGCGGGCCAGGGATGCGGGCAGCGGGCAGGTGAGGCGCCCGGCGCGCAGGACCTCCAGCCGGTCCAGGTCGCCGAGGGAGTCGGGCAGGGCGGTGAAGGCGTTGTTGGAGATGTCCAGCCGACGGAGGTTGGGCAACCGGCCGATGGAGTCGGGGAGTTCGGTCAGTGCGGCATGGTCGAGACGCAGGACCTCCAGGGAGGTCAGTTCACCGATGCGTTCGTCGATACGGCCGACCTCGGTGCCCTCCAGGGACAGGAACCGCAGGTTGGGGAAGCGCAGGAGTTGTTCGGGGAAGTCCTCCAGCGAGCTGTACGCCAGGTCGATCTCGGTGACCTCCTCGGCGCGTTCGAGGAGGGAGTCCAGACGCGGGTGCCCGCTGCCCTCCCGGCCCTGCGCCGAGGCGGGAGGCGTCAGATCGACGCCGAAGCGCACCACCGGCCGGTCGGTGCGCAGGGCGTCCGCGACCTTGGCGGGGTCGGGGCGGCCGTCCTCGTAGAGGAGTTCGGGCTCAAGAAGGCCGGTCAGGCCCTCCTCGTCGAGGTCCGCCGTGGGGTTGACGCACTCCGGGGCGCCGGCGATCAGCGCCTGGGGCCGTGCCCCGAAGTCCATACGGAACTGCGAGGTGACGACGATCAGCGCGGCCCGGGTAGCGCCGCGCACCGTCAGCTTGCCGCTGTCGGCCAGGTCCGAGCAGCAGCCGTCATGGTCCTCGTCCCAGCCGTGGACGACCCCGTTCGCCTCCAGCTTCCCGCGCACGACGACGTCCGGGCGGCCGTCGAGGATGACGTGGCGGGCCCGCAGGTTCCCGGTGACCAGGAGGAAGCTGCCCTCGGTGCGGGAGAACCAGTCCAGGTCGCCGTGGAGGACGAGGTCACCGTCGACGACGATGTTGTAGAGGACCCAGTCCTGCTCCGGTTCGGGTGCCAGGTTCCCGGTGATGCGCAGACCGCCCTCGTACAGCCGGATCTCCTGGTCGTCGGCGAACTCGGCGTAGGAATGGGCGACATCGGCGGAGACCTGGAACCGCTCCTCCGCCTCCTGGACGCCGATGACGCGGTAGCCGGGCGGCGAGTGGACCATCTGTGACTGCTCCATGAGTGGGGTGGGGCGAGTGGGGGTCGCTCAGTGGGTCTGAGGGGCGGCGGAGGCGCGGAAGACGGGCAGGTCCTCGGCCAGCCGGTCGAAGAGCCGTCCCGGGTCGAGCCGCTCCTCGTCCTCGGCGTCCTCGGCGTCCTCGGCGTCCTCCGCGTCCTCCGCGGCGAAGACCTCGTCCACCAGGAGTTCGCGCAGTTGCTCCTGCACGCCTTCGCCGAAGATGTCCTGGTAGGTGTCCTGGTCGTAGTAGTGGTCCGCTTCCACCGAGGCGATCGTCTCGTGGTCGTCCTCGATGACCAGGCGGGCATGGATCGTGCCGGCCCGGAGGGTGTGGTCGTTGTAGGAGCCGTAGACGACCTCGGCGTGGATGTCACCGCATTCCACCTCGCCGTCGGTGAACATCCCACGGGCCGTCACATCGCCGCCGACGGCCATGACCGAATCGGGGCCGCAGTCCCTCAGCACGCCCTCGACGGTCAGTGAACCGGTCAGCACGAAGGGCGCCGCCACCTGCAGATGGCCCTTCACGACCAGGTCGCCGTGGTGGAAGAACGGCGTGTCCAGGAGCTGGTCACCGCGCAGGGTACGGGTGGCACCGTCCCCGCCGAGCGCCTTGGCGCACATCTCCGGGACGGCCCACAGCAGGTCGGGGTCGATGCCCTCACCCAGCTGGGCGGCGAACTCCCGGTAGCTGCCGAGGTCCGGCCCCACGAGCTCGGCGAGCCAGCCACTGTCGTCGGGGGTCCCGGCGGCCTCGCACACCGCGGCCCGCTCGGTCCGCATGGCCCCGGCCACCCGCCGGATCGCCTCCATGTCGATGGGCAGCGGGTGGTCGCCGCGAGCGGGCATGTCAGCAGCAAAATGCGATTCGCTCATGTCTTCGTTCATGGTGAGGACTCTAGGACGGCCCACCGACAACGGGCCCCGACCGGGCGGACGCCGGACCTCCGCAACGTAGAACAGATACCCTCACCGTTGGCCATGAGCAGGGAGGTTCCGGCGGTTTGCGTGGCCGATTGCGTAGTTCTACTGAGCCACACCGCTGCATGAGCCGCATCGCTGCATGATCCTCATAGCCACATACCGGACATACCGGGGAACCGCTCCTCCCGCCGTGCGCCGTCGTGACCACTCGACCGCAGGTCACCCGGGGTGCACAGCCCCAGTCGAGGCTGTGGCGCCGGAGCCGGGCCGCCCAGTCGGCGCCCGGGGCCGGGTGGCCGAAACCCTTCGCGTGCAGCGCGTCGAGCGCGACGTCGTCGATGTCGCCCCGCCACTCGTACGTGATCTTCATGGCGCAAGCCTGGGCGGTGCCTTCAGCGGCAGAGGCCGCCCGCTCGGCTTCGTCGCCACGGGCGGCAACACCAACGACTGCACCCGTTTCACCGCGGTGATGGAAGCGATCCGGGCGCCCCGGATCGGGCCCGGTCGGCCCCGCGTCCGGCCCAATCACATCCTGGGCGACAAGGGCTACAGCTCGAAGGCGATCCGCGCCTGGCTCCGCCGGCGCGGCATCCCGCACACGATCCCCGAACGGGCCGACCAGGCCAGCCACCGGGCCCGGCGAGGCAGCCACGGAGGCCACTCGCCGGGCTTCGACCGCGAGGCATACAAGCACCGCAACGTCGTGGAACGCTGCTTCAACTGCTTGAAACGGTGGCGTGGCATCGCCACCCGGTACGACAAGAACGCCGAGTCCTACGAAGCCGCCGTCGCCCTCGCATCACTCCTGATGTGGGCCTGACATTTGACGACAGAACCTAGGTCAGCCCGCCGAAACGGGCCGCGACGAGCTGACGCGTCACGGGAGGGTGGGGCGTCGGCCAGTACGGTGCGGCTGCGGACCAGTGGCCGCAGCAACTGCTTGATGTGCTGCTGCTCAAGTGCGGGCATTCTCGTCGTTCTTGTCGTCCGTTCACAGTTGCACGCGGACGTGCGGGAGTTGGTCGCGCAGGCGGTCGACGGTCGGCCTGTCGAAGTGGCCGACCGTCCGCCGCCTGTTGATCACCCTGCCCGAGGCGTCGGCCTCGGCATCCGTGGAACTACGGAACCGGATACGCAATTCTCGGGGGCCGGCAGTCGGCAGTTCCCCGGTCGGCCGCGGGCCGCCCCGACTCCCCACCGGCGACACCTACGATGCGCGCCATGAACACCCCGGGGTCGGGCCCACACCCACGACTGATCGACGACCGCTTCGAACTGCTGCAGCGGCTCGGCGGTGGAGGCATGGGGCTGGTGTGGCGTGCCCGTGACATCCTCCTGCACCGGGAAGTCGCCCTGAAGGAGGTGCGCCCGCCCGCGTCGCTGGATCACGAGGGCGACCCGGCGGTCGCGCGGATGCTGCGCGAGCGGGTGCTGCGCGAGGCGCGCTCGCTGGCGCGGCTCCACCACCCCCACGTGGTGACGATCCACCACATCGTGGACCGGGCCGACACTCCCCATCCGTGGCTGGTGATGGAGCTGGTCACCGGCGGTTCCCTCCAGGACCGTCTGGACCAGGGCCCCTTGTCCCCGGCCGAGGCCGCCCGGGTCGGGCGGGGCGTGCTGGCCGGGCTGCGGGCCGCGCACGCGGCGGGCGTGCACCACCGCGACGTCAAGCCCCCGAACGTGCTGCTCCGCGAGGACGGCACCCCCGTACTCACCGACTTCGGCATCGCGGCCCTGCCGGACGCCTCCACCCGGCTGACGGCCACGGGCGATCTGATCGGCTCACCGGAGTTCATCGCGCCCGAGCGGATCCGCGGCGAGGAGGGCAACCCTGCCTCGGACCTGTGGTCACTGGGCATGATGCTGTACGTCGCCGTGGAGGACCACTCCCCCCTGCGGCGCGCCACCAGCATGGCCACGCTCGTCGCCGTGCTCGACGAACCGATTCCGCCGCCGGTGCGCTCCGGGCCTCTCGCCCCGGTGCTGTCCGCCCTGCTCCAGCGGGACCCGGCCGTACGTCCCGACGCGGAGCAGCTCGACCGCATGCTGGCCGACGCCGAGAGCGGTCGGTCGGACGCAGTTCCTTCGTACAGCTTCGGCCCCGCGCCGACGATGCCGAACCCGGCTCCGGCGGTGACGCCCGACCTTTCGCCCCACCCGGCCGCCTTCGCCGGGGCGGCGACGGTCGGCGTCCCGTTCACCACGACTCCCGCCGAGCCGACAGCCCCGGCGTCCCCGAGCACCCCGGCAACCCCGAGCACCCCGGCTGTCCCGGCCCCGCGACGTCCGCGTGGGCGAGGCCCCGCACCGAGGAGGAAACTCGCAGCCTCCGTCGCCACGGTGATGATCATCACCGGCACCATGCTGTGGGTGTCGCGCCCCGACTTCGGCGATTCCACGGCCGGGGCGAACCCCGGCTCGGCTTCCGACACAGCTCCCGTGAACTCCGGCGCCAAGGGCTCGGCGGACGGCTCCGCCGGCGCGGAGAAGGCCGACGACGAGAACGGGAACGGCACCGATGCCGACTCCGCACAGAACCTGCTCACGCCGGCGGGTATGCGCACCCTGACCAAGGCCCTGCGCACGACCTCGGGCGGCACCGAGGTCAAGGACGCCAGCGTCTACCTGGACTACGCCTTCCTCGACGCCCCGACGAAGGCGAACCGCAGCCGGTGGGACGTGCTCGAATACCGCGACGGCGCCATGACGCGCGACCGGGCGGGTGGGACCCTGAGCTCCGATACCGCGCTCATCGACCTCGACGCCGTCGCCTGGGACAAACTGCCCGCGCTGCTGACCAAGGCCGACAACGAGCTCGGCATCGAGAAACCGACCATCCGCTACCTCCGCATCACCACCGATGTGATCAGCCACGAGCCGGAGATCCGTGTCTACGTCGGCGACGAATACGACAGCGGCTATCTGAAGGCGAACGTCGACGGCGAGGTGTTCCGCATGTATCCCGCCGGCCAGTGATGATCTCCTCCCAACGCCCCGACGGCCGACGCCTGTTGCGTCCAGCCGAGCAGATCACGGCCGACCGCACCCGGTGTGAGTCCTACCGCGCCGCTTCACGCACCGACTTCGAGCAGGGCGCGATCGACGCCTACGACTGGCTGCTCGGCCGGGGCCCCGCTCCGCTCAGCGGCCCGGCCGCCGCCCCGGCGACACCGCGGACGGCGGCGGAGGAGGAGCTGCTGGCCCACGGCATCGTCCGCGACCGGCCCGGGGCACCGCCGATGTACCCCGCCGGCGGACGCTGGACGGAGTCGTACGTGCTCGGCGTGCGGCACGCCCTGCGCTGGGCGCGGTACGCGTCACCGACCTCGCCGGGCGGGTGCACGGACGAGCCGGCCGACGAGCCGGTGCTGTCCGTGGAACCGCCGCGCCGCCCTCCGCGCTACCGGCGGCGCTGGGAGGACTGATCCACGCCCGCGCGGTGCGGCGAGCGGCGGCACGCCGGGAGTCGGCCGGCCAACGGGGGCGGAAGTCCGTCGTCCACCATGACGATCATGCCCCGGCCCTTTGTGACAAGGCTGTCTCCCGCGGAGACCCGATGGACGCGGACCGTCATCCGGGGACGCAGCGCCCCGGGGTCGTCATAGAAACCCGACGCGTGCTGCGGCGCGGTCGGGATGTTCGCGTGCGGGCGGGGCGAGTTCCAGGAGGCCCGTCACGGAGGCGGCGGCGCCTCGCGCCCCGCTTCCGCCTGGCGGGCCATCAGCGTGGCCAGGGCGGCGCGGGACGGGACGCCCGTCTTGCGGTAGACACGGGCGACATGGCTCTCGACCGTGCGCGGGCTGAGGCAGAGCCGGGAGGCGACGGCATGGTTGGTGAGGCCCTCGGCGACCAGTTCCGCTATCTCCCGCTCCCGCGCGGTGAGCTGGGCCAGTACGACGGCCGGGCCGGACGCCTCCTCCCCCGGGCCCGCCGACTCGCCCAGGACCTCCGGGTGCTGCCGGTCGGCCAGCGCGACCAGCAGCACCGCCCCGCCCTCGGCGGCCAGACGGCGGGCCCGCCGCCACATCTCCGCCGCGCGCGGGCCGTCACCCGCGGCCCGTGCGAAGGGGGCGGCGAGCAGCAGGCTCTGCACTTCGCGCAGGGTGGCGCCGGAGCGCGCGCTTTCCCGGGCCGCTTCGGCGAAGGCGCGTGCCGCGGCGGCCGCATCCCCCCGGTGGGCCTCCACCCGGCCCAGGGCGCGCAGGGCCGCCGCCCGGCGGGTGGGCAGGTCGATGCGCTCGGCCTCCTTCAGGGCGCGCTCGGCGGCCTGTTCGGCGTCCGCCGTCTCGCCGACGGCCAGGGAGGTGGCGACGAGCAGTTCCAGGAACTCGGGCAGCAGTGAGGGCTGGAGCCGGTGCAGGTCCCTGCCGCCGCCCGCGTCCAGCAGGACGTCCCGGGCGCGGTGCGGGTCGCCGGCGCTCAGCGCGGCGAAGGCGAGCAGGGACCGGGACAGGGTGGACCACCAGCTCTCGGCGGCGCCCTCCACCGCCCCCGCGGCCTCCTCGGCGGCGGCCAGGACCTCCGGGTCGCCCGGCGGGCAGGCCTGCCCCAGGAACAGGGCCCGGACCGCGAGTGTGAAGCCGAGGAGTTCGCCGCTGCCCAGGGCGCGGGCGATGGTCGCGGCCTCGTCGGCCAGTTCCAGCGCCGAGGTGATGCGGCAGGTCAGGAAGTGGGCGTACGCCTGGCCCAGCAGAAGCTGGGAGAGCATGTAGAGGCGTCCGGTGCGGCGGGCGATGTCCGCGCCCCGGGCGGTGTGGCGTTCGGCGTCGGCGTAGGCGTCGAGCATGACCTCGGCCCAGCCCAGCCGGACCAGCGGCTCGCACACCCCGGCGAGGTCACTGTCGGTGAGGGCGTCGGCCAGTCCGGACGCGGTACGGGCGAGGTCGCGGGCCTCGGCCGTGTCGCCCTCGTACGCCTCGCTCATGGCGGCCAGCGTCAGGGCGCCGATCTCGCCGAGTCCGTCCCCGAGCGCGCGGGCCTCGGCGAGCGTCCGGGCGAGTTCGTCCCGTACGTCGGGGAAGCGGGCGACGAACTGGGCGCGGCAGCACCATTCGACGACGAGGGCGATGCGCTGGGCCGGGGAGGGGCCTGGGCGTCGGTCCAGTTCGCGGCGCAGCAGGGCGTCGGCCTCGGCGTAGCGCCCGAGTTGGCGTTCCATGACGGCGCACTGCACGACCGCGGATATGCGGAGCGCGTCGTCCTCCGTGTTCCGGCTCGGCATGTCGATCACCTGGTGGAAGAGGTCCCGGCTGTCCCGCAGGGCCCCGGTGGTGCCGAGTGCGGCGGCCCGGGCCAGCATCAGTTCGCGGCGCCGGTCGAGGTGTTCGGGGGTGTCGGGCAGGATCCGGAGAACGGTCTGGAGCCAGTGGGCGGAGGTGGCGGGCGCGGTCACGGCGCTCTGTTCGGCGGCCCTGGTCAGGACGGCGGCGGCGTCCGGGTCCCATCCGGTCAGGGAGTGCTCCACATGGTGGGCCTGCTCGGCGAGGGGGGCGCCGGCCCGGGCGAGGGCGGCCGCCGCGCGCCGGTGGAACTCCTGGCGCCGCCAGGGGTCGGTGTTCTCGTGGACGAGTGCCCGGATCAGCGGATGGCGCAGGGCCAGGCGGTGTCCGTCCCGGTCCGGCCGGACGAGATCGCGGCGCGTCACCTCGCGCAGTGCCTCGACGACGTCGGCGACGGGCGAGGCGGTGAGGGTGGCGATCAGCTCGGCGGTGGCGCGGTCGCCGAGGACGGCGGCGGCTTCCACGGCGTAGTGCTCCAGCGGTTCCAGCGGCGCCAGCTCGTCCAGCAGCAGCGCCCCCAGCCCGGCGGGCAAGCCGTCCGGGAAGGCGTGGGCGGCGGCCCTCCGCGACGGTTCGGGAAGCGGTGTCCCGAGCCGCCGGGAGCCGCGATGGGACTGCAGGAGGGCGAGGAAGTACAGGGGGTTGCCCTCGCTCGCCGCGTACAGCTCGGCCGCCCGGCGCCGTGGCAGGTCGTGGGCCAGTTCCTCGACGCAGTCCCGCTCGCCCAGCGGGCCGAGGGCGACGCGCAGCACCACGCCGGTGTCGGCGCCGCGGGCCAGCGCCGCGGTGAGGGCGGCCGGGGCCTGCCGGTCGCGGCGTGCCACGACGAGCAGGAACGGGCCCGGTACCGGGTGCCGTACGAGGTGGTCGACGAGTTCCAGGGAGGCGGGGTCGGCCCAGTGCAGGTCGTCGAGGACCACCACGAGCCGGGTCCCTCGGACGCGGCGCAGGACGTCCACGGTGGTGCGGTAGAGCCCGAACCGGTCCCGGGTCCAGGCCTCGCCCTCCGGCTCGCCCCTCCCCCGCAGCACCGGCGGCAGCTCCCGCAGCGACGGTACGGTCCTGAGCGCGCGTGGGCCGAGGTCGGCGAAGGCGTCGGCGAACGGCTGGAAGGGGCCGTGCCGCTCGTACTCGGTGGCCCGGCCGCGCAGCACGATCGCGCCCCGGCGGCGGGCGAGCGCGGTGAACTCCGCCAGCAGCCGGCTCTTGCCGATGCCCGCCTCGCCGGTGAGGTCGACGACGGCCGGACCGCCGGCGCCCATGTGCTTCAGGGCCGATTCGAGCCGGCCGAGCTCCGCGGACCTGCTGACGAACGGCACTGTCGCCGCGCGCCCCGCCAGTCCGTCGTACGACTCAACCACCGCGATCTCCCTCGGAACGAACGCTGTCGCCGGATGCCCTGGCCCCGGGCCGGGAGCACCGGGCGTGACATCGGCTTCTGTCGATTTCTGTCGATCAGCGTTCTACAACACGGCTACGACAACGCAGCCCGCCGCAGACCTCCACCTCGGCATTCTCCGACCACGCCGCATTCTGGCTGACAGGAGCGCAGCGCGTCACACTACTGACCAGTCGCTCTGTCGGAACCGCTGGTACCGGTGATCGCGGCCGCCATGCCGGGGGTCATGTCCGGCGAGGCGAACGACGTGGCCGAGGGGCCACCGGTCCGTGGAACTACCTAATCCGCTACTGAACCCGCGTGGGCAGGTCGCCGGACGACGGCCGGGCGGTGGTGAGTATGGCTACCGTGCCGAGGGTCATGTCCCACGTACACGGAGCGGGACAGGGAAGAAGAGTCAAACCGATGACCACCGTCCACGGGGATGATCGCGCCACCGCCACCTCCACCGCCACCGCCACCGCCATGTTCGAGGCGGGCAAGGCCCTACAACTACAGGGTGACGGGGCGGCGGGGACGCAGGCGCTGGCCGCCTACGACAATCTGATCGCACGTTTCCGGCACAGCCGGGATCCGCTGGTGGCCTGCAGGGTCGGCGACGCGTTGACCTGGGGTGCCCACATCTGCATGGACCAGGGCTCCCTGGAACGGGCCCTTGCCCGCTACCAGCAGACCATCGTCATGTTCGAGGGATGGCCGGACGATGTCTTCCGCCGCAACCTGGCAGTCGCCTGGGGCGGCAAGGCCATCGCCTTCAAGAAACTCAGCCGGCTGGCCGAACGGATGCAGGCACTCGCCGAGCTTGCCCGCCGGATCGACTACCGGCCGTGGGATCTCTCCGACGACGAGACGGTGGTCAGCGAGGAACTGGCCAAGGCGGCTCTCAACTACGGCGCCGCCCTCCAGGCGCAGGGCCGGGACCAGGAGGCCATGGCCACCTGGCACGACCTGACGAACCGTGTCGGCAACGACCCACGCCCCAGCGTTCTGGAGTTCGTGGCCTGGGCGGCGGCCAGTCTCGGCGATGCCTACCTGGAACTGAGGCAGCGCGACGAGGCGGCCGCCCAATGGAACTACGTCGTCACCCGCTTCGCCGGAATCGACCACGCCTACCTGCAAGAGCAGGTGAACCGCGCGCGGGAGTCCCTGAAGAGCCTGGCCAGGCCCAGGTGGTGGCCCTGGTAGGAGGCGTGGAGCGAGCATGTGCGGCAGCACCTACGACGAACAGGACGAAGCCGAGGACGCGGCCGAAGCCCTGTCGCCTGGCCTGGGCTCCTCGACGGTGACACGGACATCTCGGGGAGACTCCGGGACGCCGCGCTCGCAGGGCGGCCCCTGCTGCGGTGTGAACGGGAAAGGAATGAGCAGTGAGCAAGGTGGAGCTTCCCACGTTCCCTTGGAACGACGGTGAGGGTGAGCAGGGCTGGTTCGAAGGCATCGATCTGACCTTCGACACCTGGAAACACGACAACCACATGCCCTTCGACGACGCCGAAGTGGTCTGGCAGGAGCTTGTCGAGCGGTTGGAGGAGGAGGACGTCGAACTGACGGCGGACCAGGAAGGGGTCGTGCGCCGCATCTTCGACGGGCTCTGGATGACCTACCGGGAGCCACAGGAACAGACGGGGGCCTGAGCGGCGCCTGACCGCCGTCGACCACAGCACGCCCGCAAGAACGGAGGGACATGGCAGGAACACCGGATGTCGGGCACTGGTCGGAGGACGGGCTCCCCCTCGACGCCCGGCGGATCAAGTCGGCGTACGAGCGAGTGCGTCCGGCGCTGAGGAGGGATCGGCTGTTCGTCGAGAGCGCCGCCGCCTTCGACGTCGACGTGGAGGAACTCGACCTGAGAATGGCCCGGCCGCCCGGCCGTCTGGACGCGGGCACGCTGTGGGACTGGCTCGGCGGAGCCGACCAGTACCGGTGGGCGGGCCTGCGGGTGCTGGCCGAAGGCTTCGCCGTTCCCGGAGCGCTGCGGCTCGCCGGGCGGATCACCGTCCCCGAGGGCAGCCTCCGTGTCGCCACCGGCGACGTGGTCGTGGAGGGGGACCTGGTACTGGAGGACCAGGCGATGGTCCTCGTCCTGGGCACACTCACGGTCACCGGGGCACTGGTCGGTTCCCTGTGGGACTACTCGATGGTGGCCGCGGCCGAGGTCGGGTGCCGTGACGGGGTGACGTCCGGGGAGATCCTGGCGCTGGACGCCGTCCGGTGCACCGGTGCCCTGTACCTCAGCGGGAACGACTACGCGTGCCGGGCGCCCCTCTTCGACGGCGGGGTGCTCGTCGACTTCGAGCGTTCCAACGCGTTCGGCCGCGTCGACGCCGCCGAGCGGATCACCGAGTGGGACCTCACCGCCGCGGCACGGGCGCTGGGCCTCTCCGCGGACGACAAGCTGGACCAGGCGTACGCCGACAGGCTGCTCGCCGTCGGCCCCTCAGCGGCGCCCGGCTCCGGGTGACAGCGGCCACGACCGCGCCGGAACGGTCGGCATCGGCCGCGTGGAGGAGGCCCGCTCCGCTACGGGCCGACCGTCTCGCCCCCGGTGTCGATCCGCACCCACGGGCCGCCGTACGACCCGTCCCCGGCGGGCAGCCGTACCTCGGCGACTCCGTCGCGGAACGGCCTGACCTCGACATACCGTCGCCCCATCGGGATGCGCCAGCGCCCCTCCGCGTCGATCAGCCCGTAGGAGTACGGGGAGTCCGACTGGTCCTCGACCCAGTTCAGCTCCAGGTCCGCCGCGCTGTACGGAGGGCGGCTGAGGACGGCTTCGAGCGAGTAGTCGAGCAGCCGGTGCGGGTCGGCCGCCTCGTCGGGGTCGGTGTCGTCCGCGAAGCCGGGCTCGGCGATGCGGTTCTCGACGTCGGTCAGTTCGCCCAGCAGCCACTCGGTGTGGCGGCGCCGCTGGTGGTCGGCGGCTCGCTCATGGTCGGCGGTTGTCTGTACGACCAGGGCTCGGAAGGGCGGATCGTCGTCGGCGGAGACCTGACGGCGCACGCGGTGTTCAGCGCCGGAGACCTGCTGGTGGAGGGAGACATCCGTGCGGACGTCGTCTGCTGCGTCAGTCTCGATCCTCGTACGACCGCCTCGGGTACCCTCCGGGCGCGGCTGGTCCTGGAGGAGGATCCCTCGGGCGCCCGGGTCGACGCGGACGTCCACCTCGACTACGACAGCTACCTCGCGGGACGGTCGGACGGCCAGGAGGGACTGCGGGAGCGGCTGCGGGCCCTGCTGGTGGACGAGGTCTTCACCGACGACGGTGGGGACGGCGAGGCACGCCTGGACCGGTACGAACTCTTCGACCGGCTGCTGGCGGGGGAACCGGTGTTCCGTCACGGCACCGGTTCCAGGTGCCGTCGACCAGGCCTCAGCCGATACCCGGACGCCTCCGGCATCCGGGGCGTGATCGGCAGCCCGTAGAACCTGCTGATCTCGTCGTGACCGGGCATCGTCGCTCCTCTTCGGGGCGGGGACGGGGAACGGGCTCACCCCAGGGGCCTGATGGGGGTGAGCCGCATGGGTACGGCGTGTGTCGCCGCTCCTCCGTGGCCCCGGACGGAGCCTCGCACACGCCGCATGCCGAAGAGATCCGTTGAAGTACCCAACCTGGTACGCAAATCCGGCATCACGCGGAGACCGGGCTGCCGGCCTGACCGCTGCCGGTGCTTTCGCCTCGGCGGCGGAGCCGGGGGTCAGCTCCCGAGGACTCCCCCGAGGGCGGCGCGCTTGCGTGGCAGGTCGTGTTCGGCGCCTCCCTCGTGGCCGTTGTACGGGAACACCTCGATCGAAGCGGTGCCCGCGTAACGGTGGTAGGCGGCGAACACCGTCGACGACGGGCAGACCTTGTCCATCAGGCCCACCGAGAACCAGGCCGGGCAGGTGGCGCGGGCCGCGAAGTTGACGCCGTCGAAGTACGACAGGGTCTGCATCGCGCGCTCCACGGCGAAGCGGTGCCCCGACAGCCAGCGGGCGATCTCCGCGTACGGCCCGGCGTCGGTGATCTGCGAGGCGCGCCGGTAGTGGCACAGGAACGGCACGTCCGCCACGGCCGCCGCCACGTCCTCGCGCAGTCCGGCTACGGCCAGGGCTAGGCCGCCGCCCTGGCTGCCGCCGAGCACCGCGACCCGGGCGGAGTCGATGTCGGGGTGGGCCTTCGCCGCGTCGACGGCCCGTACCGCGTCCGTGATCAGCCGCCGGTAGTAGTGGCGGGAGGGGTCCTCGATACCCCGGGTGAGGAAGCCGGGGGACGAGGAGCCGTGGCCGTCCGGCGCTATGTCGGGGGTGTCGGCGGTGTTCTTGCCGCCGCCGCCCTGGCCCCGGTTGTCCATCACCAGGTGGGCGTAGCCGAGCGCGCTCCAGGTCAGCCAGGTGTACGGGAGGCCGCGGCCGCCGTTGTAGCCGATGTACTGCACGACGGCGGGCAGCGGGCGGGTCCTGCCCCGGGGCAGCAGCAGCCACGCCTTCACCGGCTGGCCGCCCCAGCCGTTGAAGGTGGCGTCGAGGACGTCGACGGTGACCAGTCCCGTGTCGTACGGGGCGAACTCCGCGTCCAGCGGGTGCCGGGCGGCGTCGTCGAGGGTCTTCTCCCAGAACGCGTCGAAGTCGCCGGGCTCCTCGGGCTCCGGCCGGTAGTCCCGCAGGCGTTCCAGCGGCATGTCGAACAGCAACGTCAGCTCCTTGTCAGGGTGATGGTGACGGTGGCGCCGTGCAGGCCGGCGGTCTCGGCGGTGATGCGGGTCCCGCCCGGGGTGCGCTCGGCACGCACTCCGGTGTCGGCGGAGACGACCTTCAGCGCGGGCACCGCGAGGTCGAGGACCACCCGATCGCGTAGCTGTGTCGGGTCGGACAGGGCCACGGTCACCGTTCTGCCGTCGGGCCGGACGAGCGCCGACGCCGGTCCGTCGCAGGCCAGTTGCCCGGCTCGGCCGGCCGCCCAGAAGTTGGCGGCGAGCAGACCGTCGGCGCCGCGCCGCACCGCGTGCACGGCCGTGGAGTCGGCGACGAGCGCGAGCGGCGGGGCCTGGGACCACAGCCGGGTGCGGGCGGCTGAGGCGGCCGGGGCCTGGAGCCAGTAGTAGCCGGCGTCCTCCGGTGCCGGGCCGTGGTCGTGCCACAGGGTCAGATAGGGGCGGGTCACGGGGGTGTCGGTGCCGTACTTGAGGTTGATCTCCCGCCAGGTCGCGGTGCGTTCCTCGCGCAGGGCGCGCAGCCGCGCGGGACGGGGGAAGACGTAGCCGCCGGTGCCGTCGAGGTGCAGCCAGCGCACCTTGTCGAGCGTCGCCGACCGGGCCGGCCCGTGGAGGGCGGGGGCTCCGTTGACGAGGAGGGTGGCGCCGGGGTCGCGCAGTTTGCGGTTCTCCACGATCGTCTCCGCCGTGCCCTCGTCCGCGCCGATGCCGGACCCGACGCAGGCGATCACGTCGTCCAGGCAGAACCAGCTCTTCAGGGCGCGCAGTGAACTACCGTACGCCCGCAGGTCCATGCCGTACGCGCCGAGGGTCGTGCCGGGCAGTACGGTGCCGCCCGCCCAGTCGGCGGTGCTCGCGGTGCGATGGCCTGCCCCGTCTGCCGGACGGTCCGTCGTCACCGTGGTGCCGGGCAGGCGCTTCGGGTCGACGGTGGGCCAGTAGTCCTCGCTGTAGTGGCCGAGGTCGTCGGTGTACAGGAGCACCATGCCGTCGGACAGGTGCCAGCCGTGCAGGTTCTCGTTCTGGATCGACTCGTAGTTGTAGACGCGGGAGGAGTACGCGGAGATGCCGAGGGCGAACGAGGGCCGGTGGTGGACGGCCTTGTCCATCCGCGGGTACTGGCGGTGTCCCACCAGCCGGCCGCGGGCGGGCACCGGTGAGTCGAGCACCTTGCGCGCGGCGGTGAGCGAGGCGAGGTCGGTGACGGCGAGGAAGTCGCGGTAGGTGTCCTCGGTGATCCACTGTTTGGCGAGTGCGGTGAACGCGTCGGCCGTCTCCCCGGGGAAGCTCGGGATCAGCCGCAGCACGGCCTCGATGACGGTCTGGGCGGGGGCGTGCCCCTGCTTGCTGGGCCGGGCGATCTCACGCCCGCACACGGAGGCCATCACATCGCCGCGGGCGATCAGCGGGTCGAAGGCGTCGGTCACCCAGCGGCGGACGTTGTCCAGATCCGGGTCGGTGACCGTCCACGGTGTGCCGGCCAGCAGGCGCAGCAGCCGGGACAGGTTGTTCAGCAGTTCCTTGCCGTAGCCGCCGTTGTACGGGTGCTTGTAGTGCTGGAGGAAGGAGCCGTCGGAGTAGAAGCCCTCACCGGTGCCGCCCGCCCGGTCGTTGAACGCCAGCACGCTGTTGGCGCCGCCGCCCTCGACGTCGGACAGGGCGTCGCGTACCGCGGCCAGGAACGCGGTGTCCTCGCGCAGGACCGCGTTGACGGCGACGACGGTGCAGATCCACACCCGGTTGGCTCCGGTGACGATCTGCCGGTTGGCGCGCCACAGGTTGGGGTCGGGGGTGTAGTGCCGTACGGCCGTGTTGATGCGTTCGCGGCGGTCCGCGCCGAGCACGTCGTACATCAGCACGGTGGTGTCGTTGAGCGCCAGGGCGGCGCCGATCTCCCAGTCGTAGTCGTTGTCGTAGCGGGTGTGACCGGGGCCGTAGCGGTGGTCCAGCATCCAGTCGAGCGCGGCGGTGAGCAGGTCGGCGGTCGCCGTGTCGCCGTACTGGGGGGTGCCGGGGACGGCCCAGGCGGTGGCGATCGTGGCGATGCGGCGGAAGGCGCTGGCGACGTGGTTGGACAGGGCGGGGTTGCTCAGGTCGGGCCACAGGCCGTCGGTCCTGGACGGATCGAGGCCGGTCGTGGTGGTCGTCGCGGCGCGGCCCACCCGGTCGACGGCGGCCGCGATCCGCGGGTCGGCGAGGTCGAGGCCGGGGCCTCCGGTGAGCAGTTCGTGCCAGCGGGCACGCAGTGTCGAGGCATCACCGGCGTCGGCTGCTTCGGCCGCGTGGGCGGGTGCGACGGCGGCGAGCGTGGGCAGCGCGGCGGCCGTTCCCAGGGCGGCGGCGCCGAGGAGGGCGGTGCGTCTTGTCGGTCCTGGTGTCGTGGGGTTCGGTGTCATGGCGCTGACCTCACTGGAGGAGTCGGGTGTCGACCGCCGCCGCGAGTGCGGCGTGTCCGGTGGAGTTGGGGTGCAGACCGTCGCCGTTGTCGTGGTCGGGGAGCAGCCGGGACGGGTGTTGCGGGTCGCGCAGGGCGGCGTCGAAGTCGGCGAGGGCGTCGAAGACCCGCCCGGTGCGCAGGACGCGGTTGATCTCCTGCCGGACCGCGTCGAGTTCGGGCGTCCAGCGGATCCAGCCCTCGAACGGGGTGATGGTGCCGCCGATGACGCGCAGTCCGGCGTCGTGGGCGCGCAGGACGAGCTGCCGGTAGCCGGCGAGGATCCGGGCGGGGTCGGTCTGGCTGGGCGGTTGCTGAAGGTCGTTGATGCCCAGGTGGACGAGGAGTGTGCGCAGCCCGGGCAGGGCCAGCACGTCGCGGTCGAAGCGGGCTTGGCCGCCGGGGCCGAACCGGGCGTCGTCCAGCAGCAGTCGGTTGCCGCTGATGCCCAGGTTGGCGACGGCCGCGCCGCGCACCCGGTCCGCGAGCCGGTCCGGCCAGCGGAGGTTGGCGTTGTCGGGGGTGCCGACTCCCTCGGCGATGGAGTCGCCGAGCACGGCCACGGTGGGGCCGCTCGGTCCGGCCACGTCCACCCCGGTGAGCAGGAAGACCGAGTTGGTGCGGGTACGGAACGGGCCGCCGCCGGGGTCGGAGACGTAGTGCGTGGCGTGGGTGTTGCGGTGGAAGGACAACGGGCCGGTGGGGCCCGGGAGATGGGTGTCCACGGTCAGGTCGGTGCCGTCCGCCTTGCGCAGTCCGCGTACCGGATCGCTGGTCAGGGACGCGCCCGCGGCCAGCCACGCCTGTGCCGACCCGCCGAAGGTCACCCGGTGCCCGTCCGCCGTCACCGGCCCGACCAGGACGGGTCGGGTACCGAAGGCGTGGCCGTAGCGCAGTCTTGGGCGTCCGCCGGCCGACAGCCGTACGACGGCACGGTGGGTCACGTCCGTGAGGCCCTCGGACGCCAGGGGGTCGGCGGCGGTCGGCGCGGTCTGCGCTGTCGCCCAGGACGCGGCCCAGGCGGGACCACGTGCCGGCGCTGCGTGTGCGGTCGGCGCCACCTGGCCGGCTACCGCCAGCCCGGCGGCCGCGGTGAGGATCCCGCGCCGTGCGACGGGTCTGCCGTGCCTCATGCGCACCGCGCCGTCGGGTCGTAGAGGTGGCCGTGGGTGCCCACGGAGTTCCCGCCGGTGTTGCCGCTCATGGTGTTGCCGCACACCTGGCCCTGCGGGGTGGTCATGATCTTGATGCCGCCCTTGGCGTTGCCGGTGATGGTGTTGCCGTACACGTTGTTGCGCAGGCCCTCTTCGGGGGTGACCCCGCCGAGCCGGACGCCGGCGCCCAGGTTGTCGTGGACGGTGTTGTAGCGGAAGGTGTTGCCGCTGCCGCGTGCGTCGAGGCCGCCGGAACTGGTGTCACGCTGGCCGGTGCAGTCGTTGTGCTCGACGAGGTTGGCGGTCGAGTTCTCCTTGATGTCGACGCACTCGTTGCCCCGGGTGTCGATGGTGTTGTGGTGGATGCGGTTGTCGCGGCTGACGTCCGGGGCGGCGTCCGGGGCGCCGTTCGTCCCCTGCTGGCCGGGGTCGGTGCCGAGGTAGATTCCCTCGCCGTTCTTGCCTCCGGCGCCGAAGCGGAAGTCGTCCACCCCGCAGTTGCGGATGGTGTTGCCGTACACCTCGGCGCGGGTGACGAGGTAGCGCAGCCGCACGCACTCGTCCAGGGCGTTCCGGATCGTCATGTTGCTGATGCGCAGCCTGTCCACTCCGTCGCCGGGAGTGGTGCTCATGGCGTAGATGAGCTTGGCGCGGTAGCCGGCCGCGCTGTCCGGCGCTCCGTGCAGTCCGTCCACGGTGAAGCCGTCGAGCACCGTCCTGTCGTGCTGTACCTGGATGACCCGGATCTCTCCGGCACCCCTGACCACCGCGGACGAGGGGCCGGTGACCGTGACGCCCGGCCGCCGGGTGGTGAAGTCCTGGCGGTAGGTGCCCGGTGCGAGTCTGACCACCGCGCCGGACGGGGCGAGGTCCAGGGCCCGCTGGACGGTGGCGAGCGGAGCGCCGACTGAGGTGCCGGGGTTGGTGTCGCTGCCGGTCGGGCTCACGTAGTACGCGCTTGCGGCCGCCGCGGGCGACGGGAGGGCCAGCGGTACCGCGCAGGCGAGGAGTGCTGACGTCAGCGCGGTGCGGGTGATGCGCATCATGACGGGTTCCTCCGGGGATCGGCGAAGGACAGGGCGAGCAGGACGGGAAGGCTGGGGCCCAGCAGCAGCGGGCCGAGCGGAACGACGAGCGAGAGCACCGCGGCGGAGATCGCCGCCCCCAGCAGGGCGGTGCCGCGGGCGGGCGAACCGAAGCCGAGGGCGACCGCGCCGCGCACCCAGTCAGCGACCGGGGCACCGGGGTCCAGTGCGGCGCGGGCGGCCAGCGACACGCACAGGACGGTCAGCGTGGCGGCGATCCCGACTTGGCCGGCGAGGAGGGCGAAGGCGACCGGGGAGGGCCGGCCGAAGAGGAGAAGGAGGTTGGCCGCGAGGACGGCCAGTGCCGCGGTCGCCGCCAGGCCCTGCCGCCACAGGGCGCGCCAGTAGTGCGGGAAGGCGGCGAAGGTGCCCGTGAAGCAGCGGCCGTCGCCGTCCGCCCGCCACCGCTGGAGTGCCCGCGCCATGGCCGCGAGCGCCGGCAGCCAGGTGACCACGCCGAGGGCGAGCAGCGTGAATGCGGCCCCGGCGGCGGCCGGGTAGGCGATGAACTCAAGGCGCCGCAGCAGCAGCGACCAGCCCGCGGAAGGCTCGGAAGGCGCAGAGGAATCGGAAGGCACGGAGGGAGCGGAAGACACCGAGGGTGCGGGAGACACAGAGGGTGCGGAAGACACAGAGGGCGCGGAAGGCGCGGACGAGGAGGACGCGGCGGTGGTCCGCATGTCAGCAGATCCTTCCCGTGAACGGTTGCGAGTCGTCGAGCACCACGCGGCCCGCCACCTCGACCCGCCGCGCGGCGACCACGTGGATCTCCTCGCCGCCGACGAGGACGGCGGCGGCCTCGGCCGTCACCCCGCCTCCGCGGATCCGCCGGGTGACGGGGGCGAGCAGCACGGTCTCGTCGCCGAACGACACGCCGTGGCCCTCCTCGCACTGCACCTCTCGGGCGGTCGGTGTGGTGCCCGGCTCGATGACGGTCAGGAAGTGGGCGGAGGACGTCCGCTGCGTCGTCGTGCGCGTCGTGTGCAGGGTCCGTGTGATGCGCAGCGCCGGGGTGCTGGACGTCGGATTGGCCTCGACCTCGGTGACCGTGGCGGAGACACGGGCCTGGTGGGGTGCGAATCGGCGTACCAGGGCCCGCGCCGTCCCGGCGCGGATCAGCAGTCCGCCGTCCGCCGCGTCCGCCACCGGCTCGTCGGTCTGGAGCAGGAACGTCCACTCGCGCCCGCCGTCCGCCTCCGCGAGGTCCAGCAGCACGAGCCGGCCCGACGGGGTGAACACCAGGGTGCGGTCCAACCGGCGTACGCCGAGGGCCGGTTCGTACATGGCGGCGATCTCCGCGGTCGCGTGCGCCCAGCCGCCTTCGGCCAGCACGTCGCGCTGCCGCGCCTGCCGCTCGTAGGGGATGTCCCGGTAGACGTGGTAGCGGTCCTCGTCGGCGTACCCCTGGCCGTCGACCAGCAGCAGATTGTGGTGGGCGGCGCGCTTGCGGTTGCTGTAGCCCTCGTCCACGGCGAGGTACGCGCCCTGCCCGACCAGGACGAAGGAACCGGAGTCGGGGTGGTGGTGACCGGTGTTGAGGGTGTCCCAGCCGAGTTCGGCGCGGTGCTTGGCGCTGGTCTCCCACGCCTTGTGCCCGCCGCCCGGGCTGGCCTTGAAGGAGACCAGCGTCGCGTCGTCGTCCCAGCCGGTGCGGGCCGCCAGCAGCCCCAGGTCGGGGAAGTAGGCGGTGGTCTCGGCGGGTTCGCGGGCCGGTACGGACGGGTCGAACCAGAGGTACTCCAGGTACGCCTCCGGCAGGATGCCCGGGCGCACCCCGCTGGCGGCCGCCTCCTGCCCCAGCAGGTCGCGGCTCACCTTCTCCCCCAGCCACTGCGCCTCGGCGATGCCGTAGCGTGCGGCGAGCCGGTAGTAGAGGGCGGCGCTGTGTCCGCTGTGCCGGTCGTGGCAGTCGCCGTGGTCGACGTTGGTGGCGAATCCGGGGGCGGTCTGGTGCAGCCGGTAGCGGAAGGTGTGGGCCAGGAAGCCGCCGCGTTCCCACCAGTCGATGCCCTCGGCGTCCTGCAGCAGGTCGAGGTGTATCGCCAGCCAGGGGACTCCGTAGCGCCAGTACACGACGCCCTCGGCGTGCGAGCCGTCCTCCGGCAGCAGGTCCAGCACCCGGCCCAGATTGTCCTTGGCGCGCTCGGTCCACTCCTGCTCGCCGAGGACGTAGCCGGCCGTGGCCAGGCCCGCGTGGCAGATCCAGTTGTGGTTCTGCCAGTACGACGAGGACCACCAGCGGCCCTCGGTGGCCACCGCGAACTCGTACAGGCGACGGCCCTGGAGCGTGAGCTTGTGCCGCAGCAGCGCCCGGGATTCGGCGGGCAGCGCCTCGCCCAGCCAGTGGTACGCCAGGGACAACCCGTGCAGGAGCCATCCTGCGTCCAGGTCGTGGTCCGGCATGTGGGCCTTGCCCCAGTGGGGGAAGCGCACGGCGGCCTCGATCCACCGCAGGCTCTCCGCCAGGTGGGCGGGGTCGCCGGACAGGCGGTGGGCGAGCGCGGGGTTGGCGGCGGCCGGACCGAGCCAGGTGATGCTCGCCGAGGGGTGCTCGGCCGGCGGAGTGAGCGCACGGTGGCGTACGGCCTCGTCGTACAGGCGCTGCTCCTGGGCGGGCCGTGGCCCGGGGGGCGGGGTCGCGGAGAGCAGCACGTCAGTATTCCGTCCGGTGCAGGGCGAGGGAACCGTCGGCGAACTCCACCTCGAGTCCGGAGCCGGTCAGCCGTACGTCGGTCACGGCGGGGCCCGCGGACGCCGCCTGGTAGACGGAGGCGAACACGACCTCCTCGGCCCGGACCGTCAGGTCGACCCGGGTGCGGGTGCGCTGCGGGTCGTCGGCGGGTCCGGGTCCTGGCCGGGTGAAGACGTCCACCGGCGCGGAGGCAGTGTGCCAGCCGTGCAGGACCTCCTCGCCGTACCAGGTGGTCCGCAGCGGGCCGCCGGGCTGTGCCTGGATGTCCAGAGGGGTGTCCGGGCGCAGCTGAGCGGTGATGCGCCGGGCGTCGGCGGCGCTCACCACGAGCAGATCGACCAGATGGGCCGGGCCGGTCTCGATGTGCCGCACCGCCCGGACGCCGGCGTAGGCCGTGGTGACCTCGGCGGTGACCGACCGGTCGTCCGACGCGAGGAGCCGTCCGGCGCACTCGTCCTGTTCCGCGTCGTCCACGCGGAACGCGGGATGCGCGGCGGTCGAGGCGTACAGCTCGCGGAACTCGGCGTGGGCGTAGGGGACTTGGCCGGGATCCGGCTGCCAGCGGGTGTCCTTGCCGTACAGGTACAGGGACAGTTTGTCGCGGTGGCCGTGGGAGCCGCCGTGCGGCCCGAAGTCCAGCACGGCGTGGATACCGCGCGCTCGTACGACGGCGTATCCGGTGTCCTCGAAGACGGTGACCGGGTCCGGTGCGGGGCGCTCGGGCAGCGGGTCGCCGGCGAACCAGCCGTCCAGCAGCCGGTCCAGACCGTCGTCGGCGCCGCCCAGCTCGGTACGGGCCCGTCCGGCGATCGCCGTCAGCGTCGGGGCCGGTGTGAACTGCTGGGCCAGGGAGACCAGTTCGAGCCACTCCAGTGCCAGGGGCGGGCGCTGGTACGGGCCGTCGTGCAGCGCGGGCAGGACTCCCCCGTCGGTGCTGATCGCCGCCAGCACATCGGTCATCCGGGCGAGGGTGCGGGTGATGTCGGGCGGGAGCTGCGCGGGATCGGTGCCGCGCAGCGCCAGCAGCGCGGCGCGCAGCACGAAGCCGTGGTAGTACGTGCTGCCCTCCCACTCCCAGCCGTCGGGCGTGACGGCGGCGCGCAGATGGGCGTAGAGGCCGTGGTCCCCGTCGAGCCACTGCTTGGCATCCGTCCACGGCATGGCGCGTACGGCCGCCGCGGCGCGGCCGGTGACGATGCCCGCCGCGGTGAGCCAGGCCGTGTAGTTGGAGGCCAGCCCCTCGTCCCGTGCGACGAGTGCGTCACGGGCGTCCTGCGCCGCCGCCTCCAGCGCGTCGAGCAGTGGCAGCACCGCCGGCAGGCCGGGCGCGCCGCGCAGGGCGAGCGTCCAGGCGGCGTGTCCGATGTTCACCGCCCAGATCGCCTCGGTGAGCGCCTGGTGGAAGAGCCGCCCGCGCAGCATCCACGTCTGGGCGCCGTCGTGCTGCCCGTCGGCCAGTTCGGCGTACAGCGCGGCGTACTCCACGAGGTGGCGCAGCGCCTCGTCGTGGTCGCCGCGTTCGGCGAGGAGGCGGATGTGCCGCGCCCATGCCTGGTGCGACAGGACCGTCCACGCGCCGCGCACTTCGTCGGTGGCCACGCGGCAGCCGTGCGGGCAGCGCGCACCGGCCTCGGGGAAACGGCCGGCCAGCAGGTCGCCGTGGCCGAGCTCCACGCCGTGCACCGGGCAGACGTGCGCGTGCCACCAGCCGCCGCGCTCGCGGGGGATCCGCTTCACCGCGGCCATACGCCACCGTCGATGTCGAGGGTCGTGCCGGTCAGGAACCCGGCGGCGGGTGAGGCCAGATACACGACCGCGGCGGCCACGTCCTGCGCGGTGCCCGCGCGCCCCACCGGGATACCGGCCTCCAGCGCCTGCTGCGCCTCGGGTGCGGTGAAGGTGTCGTGGAAGGCGGTGCCCTTGATGAAGCCCGGCGCGACCGCGTTCACCGTCACGCCCTGCGCGGCGGTCTCCTTCGCCAGGCCCTTGGTGAAGCCGCGCACCCCTGCCTTGGCCGCCGCGTAGGCCACCGAGCCGGGGCCGCCGCCGTTGTGCGCGGCGAGGGAGGACAGGGTGACGATGCGGCCGTGGTCGGAGCGGGCGAGGTGGGGAAGCGCGGCGCGGCAGGTGCGGAACGTGGACGTCAGGTTGGTGTCGACGACCCGGCCGAAGTGCTCGTCGGTCATCTCGGCGACCGCGACCCGGCCGATGAGATGACCGGCGTTGCAGACGAGGACGTCGAGACCGCCGAGGAAGCCGGTGGCCTCGTCCACCAGCCGGTCCACCTCGGCCGTCACCGTGACGTCCGCGGAGAACGCCTTCGCGCGGCGGCCGAGCGTCTCGATCGCGGCGACCGTCCGTCCGGCCTGTTCGGCGGAGCTGTGGTAGTGGACGGCGACGTCCGCGCCGGCCGCGGCGAGTGCGACGGCGACGGCCCGGCCGATGCCGTGTCCCGCACCGGTCACGAGCGCACGGGATCCCTGGAGATCAGCAGTCATGGAGAGGAAACCCTTTCAGCAGCGTTGTGGCTGCGGTCACTTGAGGCCGGCGGTGGCGAAGCCCTGGACGAAGTAGCGCTGGCTGACGAGGAAGAGCAGGACCATCGGAAGCGTGGCGAGGGTCGTGCCGGCCATCAGGAAGTGCCACTGGGTGTTGTTCTCGGTCTGGAAGACGGAGAGTCCGACCTGGATCACGCGGAGGCTGTCGCTGCGGGTCACCAGCAGCGGCCACAGGAAGTTGTTCCAGGAGCTCTCGAAGGTCAGGAGCGCGACCGTGATCAGGGCGGGCCGGATCTGCGGGGTCATGATGCGGGCGTAGATGCTGAACTCGCCCAGCCCGTCGAGCCGCGCGGCCTCCTCCAGTTCGACCGGCAGGTCCAGATAGAACTGACGGAAGAGGAAGACCGCGAAGGGCGTCACCGCCCCCGGGATGATCAGCGCCCACCAGGAGTCGAGCCAGCCGCTGCCGCCCTGCCCCAGGATGTCGTTGCCGCCGGCCAGCGGCATGAAGCGGACGATGAGGAACTCGGGCAGCACCTTGGTGTACGTCGGGATCATCAGCGCCGCGATGAAGCAGTAGAAGATGATCTCGCGGCCCCGGAAGGCGATGCGGGCCAGCGCGTACCCGGCCATCGAGGCGACCACGACGTTCAACACGGTGTGGCTGACCGCGATGATCAGGCTGTTGCGTGCGTACGTGGCGAAGGGCGCCGCCTCGAAGGCGTCCCGGTAGTTGCCGAACTCCCAGCTTCGCGGGAGCAGTGTGGCGTCCTGTGCGGCGAACTCCGCCGGGGTCTTCAGTGAGGTCAGCACCATCCATACGAACGGCGCCAGCATCAGCACGGCGACGACGGTCAGTGTCGCGTAGAGCGCGAGCCGCCCGGCCGTGCCGGGTGCGCGGTTCCGCGCGGGCGGTGCGGGCCGGCGGCCCGTGGGGCCTGCTCCGGTGGTCCGGAGCTTTTCAGCTGTGGCCACGGGTACCTCCCATGATCCGCCGGTTGACCAGGGTGAAGGCCATCAACAGGACGAAGAGGACCAGTGACTGGGCACAGGCGTAGCCGAAGCGGAACTCCCGGAAGGCCGACTTGTAGATCTCGTAGGTCATCATCGTGGTGCTCTGGGCGGGGCCGCCGTCGGTGAGGACGTAGATCTGGTCGAAGGACTGGAACGCGGTGATCATCGAGGTGATGAGGACGAAGAACGTCGCGGGCTTCAGCAGTGGCAGGGTGATCGAGAAGAACTGCCGGACCCGGGACGCGCCGTCCACCGACGCCGCCTCGTACAGCTCCCTGGGCAGGTTCTGCAGGGCCGCCAGATACAGCAGCATCTTCATCCCGATGCCCTGCCAGATGCCGACCAGGATCACCGACGGCATCGCCCAGGTCGTCGAGGCCAGCCAGGCGGGGCTGTCGATGCCGAAGAGCGCGAGCAGGGTGGCGAACAGACCGCTGCGCGGGTTGTAGATCCACAGCCAGACCAGGGCGATCGCCACGGTGGCGGTGACCTGCGGAAGGAAGATCGCGGTACGGAAGATGCCGCGGGCCCGCAGCCCGGTGTTCAGGGCGAGGGCCAGCAGCAGGCCGATGGCCATGCCGACCGGCACGGTGAAGAACGTGTACACGACGGTGTTCACCATCGACTTGCGGAACACCTCGTCGTCGAGCATGTCCCGGAAGTTGTCCAGGCCCACGAACTCGGGGGCGGACAGCACGTCGTACGACGTGAACGCCAGGACCACGGCCGCGATGACCGGCAGCCCGATCCACAGCCCTGCGTGCAGCATGGCGGGGGCGACCATCAGCAGCCCGGCCCGGCGGCGGCGCGCTCCGGGACCCCGGCCGCGCCGGGGTGCGCCGGCCGGTGACGGGGACGACGGGAGCGGGGCGGAGGGCGGCCGGGCCGACCGCGTCTTCGCCATGGAGAGGGAGACCACGTCGTTCAGCCCCTCACAGCCGCGCGATCGCGGACTCGGCGAGCGCGCCGAGTTCGGCGATGGCGTCCGCGGCGGACACGCCCCCGACGATGGCGGGCTCCAGCGTCGGCTTGATCTTCTCCCGGATCTCCATCCAGGCGGGCGTGCCGCCTTCGGCGCAGGCGCTGTCGAGGTTCTGCAGCGAGAAGTCGACGAGCCTGTTCCCCTTGACGTACTCGCTGGAGCGCAGTTCGCGCAGGCCCGGCACGGTGGCGCGCTGCTCGGCGGCCGCCAGGATCGAGTCGGGTGCGGCCAGGTGCTGCACGAGCGCGCGGGCCGCCTCCGGGTGCCGGGAGCGCGCGGACTGGGTGACCAGGGTGCCGCCGGTGAGCATCGCGGGCCTGCGGCCCCGGAGTACGAACGCCCCGATCAGGTCCTTCTCGATGAGCTCCGGGGTCTGCTCGCGCAGTTGCTTCCACAGTCCGCTGCCCGTCACCATCATCGAGGCCTTGCCCGACTGGATGTTGGTGGGGGCACCGGCGTCGCCCTCGGTCTTGCGTGCGTAGTCGGCCGAGCCGTCCGCGCTGACGTCCTTGAAGAACTGCAGCGCCTCCACCCCGCGCTGGTCGGTGAAGGTCACCTTGCGGCCGTCCGCGCTGAACAGGGAACCGCCGGCGGCGAACAGGAACGTCTCCCAGCACTGGCGCAGGTCGATCGAGTACGGGTCGATGCCCATCCGGTCGCCCTTGGTCAACTGCTTGGCCATGGCGCGCAGTTCGGCGAAGTTCGCGGGGGGCTTCTTGATGCCCGCGGCGGCGAAGTGGTCCTTGCGGTACGCGACCAGGCGGGTGGCCATCACGGTCGGCAGCGCGTAGAGCTTTCCGTCGTAGCGGGAGGGTTCCAGGACCCGCTCCTCGTAGCCGTGGGCGGTGGCGAACGACTCCGGCAGCGGTGCGAGCACCTTCTTGGCGGCGAACGGCGGGACCCAGCCGACGCCGATCATCAGCACGTCGGGCACCAGGCCGCCCGCGATGGCGGTGGTGATCTTCTCGTTGAGCTGCTTGTACGTGGTGTAGTCGACCTTCACGGTGACATCCGGGTGCTTCTCGCGGAAGGCGCCGAGGATGTCCTGTTCCAGCAGCTTCTTGCCGTCGGATCCTTCGAAGATGGGGGTGAGCAGGGATATTTCACCCTGGGCGGGGCCACCGCCCGCCGTACCGTCGTCCGAGTTCCCGCTGCCGCATCCGGTGAGGGCCGCCGCGGTGCCGGCTCCGAGGGCGGCCAGCATTGATCGTCTGTTGATTCCCATAGGAAACCCCTTCAACTGTTGCATCGATACACTGACCGTTAACGGTTTGGTGGGGGTGGGAGGTGGTAAATCGATGCACTGATGCTAGGAACGGGTCCGGAGAGCCGTCAACGGCTCGTACACAAGAAAATTTTCCCGGCAATTCACAGATGCACCACGGTAGAGACGAGTAGATCGATACACTAGACTGGACGGCCGGACTCGGAGGGAAACGTTGAGCGGGGTAACCATCCATCAGGTCGCCGAGGCTGCCGGGGTGTCGGCAAGCACGGTGTCCAATGTCCTCAACGGCCGTACCGGCCGTATGCAGCCGGCCACCCTCGCACGGGTGGAAGAGGCGATCGGCCGTCTTGGCTACCGCCCCAACCGTGCCGCTCGCATGCTGCGGACCGGGCGCATCAAGGTCATCGGCCTCATCGTGCCGTCCGTCGCCAACCCCTTCTGGGGGGCCCTGGCCCGCGAGCTCGAGGGCATCGCGCTGGCGGAGGGCTACCACGTGCTGCTGTGCAACAGCGAGCGCGATCCCGCCCGCGAGCTGAAGTACGGGGAGGAGCTGCTGGCCGACGGTGTCATCGGCGTCGTCCTGTGCTCCTCGCTCCCCTCGGTCGACCATGTCGCGCCGCTGTTGAAGCGGGGCCTGAAGATGGTCGCCTTCGACCGCACCGCGCAGGTCGGCGATCCGGCGTCCCTGGCCAGCATCAGCGTCGACAACGCGATGGGCGCCGAGCTCGCCACCCGCCACCTCCTCGAACTCGGCCACCGCCGGCTCGCTTTCATCTCCGGTTCCGTGCACAGCGTCAACCGCCGCGAGCGGCTGCGCGGTTTCCACACCGCGCTGGAGGAGGCGGGGATCGACCCGTCCGCGGCGGTGGTCTGGCCCGGTGCCGACACCAGCGAGTTCGGCGACAAGGAGTCCGCGGAACTCGGCCGCAGCGCCGCCCGGGAACTGCTCTCCCTCCCCGAGCCGCCCACGGGGTTCGTCGCCGTCAACGACATGTGCGCGATCGGCATCTGCCGGGGCGCAAGGGACGTCGGTCTGACCGCGGGGCGGGACATCTCGGTGGTCGGCTTCGACGACATCCTGCTCGCCGACCTCTTCGAGCCGCCGCTCACCACGGTCCGTCAGCCCCTCCCGGAGATGGCCGCCGAGACCTTCAAGCAACTGCGGGCGAGTATCGAGTCCACCGCCGAGGCCGGTCGCTCCCTGCTCATCCGGCCGCGACTGGTCGTACGGGAGTCGACGGCACCCGTCCAGGAGTGAGTTCCGGCCCCGGGAATACGGTCGACGGCCCCGGATGGGCCGGGGCCGTCGACCGCAAGATGCTCAGCGCTCGACCTCCGCCCCGCCTGTCCAGCCAGTGAGTACCGCCCGGCCGGGAACGCCCGGGGCCATCGACCGCGAGATGCTCAACGCTCCACGTCCACCGCGCCCGTCCAGCCAGTGAGTACCGCCCGGCTCGGCATGCCCTCCCAGTCCCCCGGCACCGTGCAGAGCAGCGCTCCCGCCAGCACGGCCGTTGCAAGGCACTGCTCGACGTCCGCGCCGGCCACCAGCTCCGCGAGGTAGGCGCCGACGAAGGCGTCCCCCGCCCCCACCGGGTCCGTCACCCGCACCGGGACCGCTGCCCGCCGACGGGTCTCACCGTCGACCCGGGCGAGAGCGCCGTCGGCGCCGAGCTTGATCACCGCGGTGGTCGGCCCCAGCTCGGTCAGCGCCAGGGCGAGCGTTTCGGGAGCGCCCCCGCGTCCGAGTACGAGGGCGGCCTCGTCGTCGCCCGCGAAGACCACGTCGGCCTGGGCGACGAGCGCGCGCAGGGCCGGCGCGGCACGGTCGGGCGGCCACAGCGCGGACCGGTAGTTGACGTCGACCGACACCGTCACCCCGGCCGAGCGGGCCACCTCCACGGCGTGCGACACGGCAGCGGCGGCGGACTCCCCCAGGGCCGGAGTGATGCCGGTGACGTGCAGCAACCGGGCACCGGCGATCAGGCTGTCGTCGACGTCCGCGGGAGCGAGGCGGGCGCCCGCGCCGTGTGCGCGGTAGTACCAGACCTTCACCGCTCCGCCCGGCAACCGTTCCTTGAGCATCAGACCGGTGGGCGCCTGCGCGTCCCGTACGGCGCGTACGTCGATCCCCTCGGCGGTGAGTTCGCGTACGACACGGTCGCCGACGGAGTCCGCGCCGAGTCGGCCGATCCAGCTCACCGGTGTGCCCAGCCGTGCCAGGGCGACGGCCACGTTGCTCTCCGCGCCACCGATGCCCAGCGCCATGTGGGAGATGTGCGGCAGGTGTCCGACGTCGGTGGCGGCGAGCAGCCCCATCGTTTCGCCGAGGGTGATGACCCGGCCGGCGCTCATGCCCGGGCTCCCGCGGCCGCGTCGAGTGCGCGTCTCGCCCGCTGTGCGAGTGCGGCGAGATCACCGCCGTACAGGGCGTCACCGGACAGCGCACCGCCGAGACCGACGGCCAGCGCTCCGGCGCGGATCCAGGGACCGACGTCGTCGAGGCCGATGCCGCCGGTGGGCATCACCCGCACCTCGGGGTAGGGGTCGGCGAACGTCTTCAGATACGCCGGTCCCGGCGTGGACGCCGGAAAGAGTTTGACGGCGGTGGCTCCGGCGTCCCAGGCGGCGGCCAGTTCGGTGGGGGTGAAGCCGCCCGGATACACCGGGACACCGGCCCCCACCCCCTCCTCGACCACCTCGGCGGCGAAGGCGGGCGAGACCAGGAAGGCCGCGCCGGCGTCGACGCTCCGCCGGGCCTCGACGGCCGAACGGACGCTGCCGACCCCGATGTCGGCGGCCTCGCCGAACTCGCTCCGCATGCGCTCCAGCGCCTCCAGCGCGCCCGGAGTGGTCAGGGTGAGCTCAAGGCACACGAGCCCGGCCTCGACCAGGGCTCCGGCCGCGGGCAGCAGGTGGTCCGGGGAGTCGGCGCGCAGCACCGCCACGACGCCGGTGCGCAGCAGCGCTTCACTGGGGGCGGTACGGCGTCGGCCGTACGGTGAGGGCGGAACGGTGTTCATCGAGGATCCGTTTCGGTGGCAGCGGCCGGCACCTGCCGGATTCCGGGGCATCCGGCAGGTGCCAAAGGTGTCGTTGTCGATCTGGTTGCCGTGCGTGCTCCGAGGAAAGGCGCTCCGCCCCAGGGGACCGCCGGGTCGCCGGCCGTACCGCGAGGAGGGCACGACACGAGCACCGCTCCGCAACGGGCGTGCGGTCACGGCGCGTTGACGCCGACGTCGGCCGCATCCAGTGGGCGCCGGCGAACCGGTGCCCCGGACCGCTCGTCCGCGCCGACGTCGGGCCGCGGCCGTGCCTGGCCGTCCATGTCGGCGTGTACATACGGGTAGCGGCGGGATGCGGCGTCGATGGCCGGGCTGCCGTCACCGAGCCGGTACAGGCCCGACGCGTTCGTCAGGCGGGGGTCGGCGACGCGGATCGCCGACGGCGGTGCCGACACACCGACCACGGCGGTGCCGGTCGGGTGGGCGATGTTGCCGGCGTAGGTCTGGTTCACCGGTACCAGCGCCTCCTTGAACAGCTCCCCCTGCGAGCCGACCACGATGTTGTCGGCGATGAGGCTGTCGACCGGTGGGTAGTTGTACCTGGTGTAGTCACTGGCGATCTCGAAGTTCGACACGTTGTCCACGAACGTGTTGTGCACGATCCGGGCCCGCCGGACCGGCCAGTGCTTGCTCCACGCGTCCTTGTCGGTGGGATCGGCGTCGTATCCGATGTCACCGCCGCCCAGTTGGAGGGCGGCGTTGAAGCCGGTGCCGGTCAGGCCCTCGAAGTAGTTGTTGTAGACGCGTTGGTCGTCGCCGTAGAGGCGGATCCCGCCGCTGCCCGCCTTGCCGTCGCCGAAGAAGAAGTTGCCGTAGTAGGAGTTCCGGTCGCCGCGGCGTGCCGTCACGGATCCGAACGAGTGCCGGACGGTGTTGTGCCGGACGATGTTGTCGTCGCTCTTGATCGAGACGATCTCGGGGTCGGCGTCGCAGTCCTCGAAGAGGTTGTGCTCGATGACGTTGTAGCCGCTGGACTCGGAGATGGTGCTGACACCGACGCGGAGGGCCTCGCCGCCGTTCTTCAGCTTGCCCTTCTCGTCGTACTGCGGAACGGCGTTGCGGAAGTGGTTGTGGTCGATCCGGTTGTACTGCGAGATCTGCGGCGCGGTCCCCACGATGTCGACGAAGTTCCCGGTCAGCGTCTTGTTCTCGAACAGGTTGTGGTCGACGCGGTGGTGACCGCTGTCGGTGCCGGAGATGAAGACCCAGTGGTAGGACTTGTCGGGCGCGGGACTGGGCTCCGGCGCGAAGGCGAAATGGTTTCGGGTCAGCCGTACATGCCGCGAGCCGATGCTGCCGAGTGTGTCGAACTTGACTGTGTTCTTCCAGGTCAGGCCCTTGATGACGACATGCTCGGAATCGACGATGCTCAGGTGTCCGCCGGTGACGACGGCACGTCCGAGGTTCTTGGCCCGGATGGTGATCGGCGCGGTCGCGGTGCCGCTCTTGCCGCTCAGGGCCCCGATCGTGTAGTCGCCGTCGAGTAGTTCGATGGTGTCACCCGCCGTCGCGGCGTCCATCGCGGCGCTCAACTCCGCCGAGGTGGAGACGGTGACGAGCCGGTGCCTGGTCTCTTCGGCCGGCGACGCGGATCCGGCGGGCTCGGCTGCCGTCACAGCGTGCGCGGGTGGAGAGCCGGTCAGCAGCAGCGCGGTGAGCGCGAGGCCGGTCGGAGTGAGGACGGGAAACGACCGGGGTTTCTTCACGGGTGCTCCTTGTCCCTGCAGAGTTTGTATATCGATGCATCCAGAACGACCGCCAATACCCCTGTGCGGACACGGAAGAATCCAGCAGAGGTTGGTGTAACGATGCACCAGGCTAGGGGCGACTCAACGGCCGGACAAGAGGCGTGCGTTGACGTGATGAGCCGACGCGGGACCGCCGTGGGCACCTCCGCCCGCGCCGATCCGTGGACGCGACGGGTGGCCGGCCTGTCTCGGACAGGCCACGGGTGAGGCGGGGCTGCCCTTGCCGACTGCGCTTGCCGCGACAGGCACGCAGACGCCCCCGGATCGGTGACGTCGGTAGAAATACCTATCGCGCTACGGCATTTCGGCGCGGGATGGCGGGCCGGAGCGGGCGCGCCGACGAGGGCGCCTATCGTGCTGGCACGGCCTCGCAGAGGTCAGTTCGACGGCTCGCCGTCCGAGCAGACGTACGCCGACGGACTCGGCGCCCATCACAGGAGGATGCTGCCCTGACCATGATCGACCACGTGCGCAGCTACAAGAAGGACCAGGTCTCACGGGCCGAGGTCGTCACGGCAGTCGGCCGGTTCCGCGACGACCACAAGATCAGGCGTGTCACCGCGGCGCTCGACGAGATCGAGGACTTCACCAGCGACATCTGGCTCGTCGATCACGACCTGCACGTGCCCGGCGATCTCGACCTGACACAAGAGCGCGCCTACCTCCTGGTCGTACTCGGTGGCCTGGTCGTCGGCGGCGTGTACGGCGACAGCGACCATCCCGAGTCCTTCCTGCTGGTGACCGGCAGCATGCGGGCACGGGACGTGGTGACCGCCGGCTGGCTGGAGGTTCACGGCGACCTGAGCACCGATCGGCTCATCGGCGACTACAACGACTGCGGCGCCTACATCGGCGGCGACGTTCATGCCCGGCTCTTCTACGGCGAACACCATCACTTCACGATCGGTGGCGCGCTCGACGCCAACGCGGTGATCGGTCGGCCGCGCCTCGAAGTCGGGACCCCGCCGACCGTGATCGAGGAGGACGACCTCCGCATGCTGGACCATTTCGACCGGGACCTGCTGCGCGTGTTCCACGACCATGACGACGACGGCAACGCGATCACCCACGTGGACGGCTTCCGCGACTTCCGCGAGCTGAAGCGGCGCGTCTACGCAGGTCTGCCGTTCCGCGCTGCCGAAACACGCGACACCTGAACCCATGGCCGAGCCGGATGGGGCCGGGCTTGTCCACCCCCCCAGGGCCCGGTCGCGCCCGGCATCGTCCACAGCGCTGACCGTCCCCGCCGACCGCGTTCCGCACGGCACAGCCCTACGGGCTGCCACGTCGCCGACGCACCCGATCCGTGCGACTCCTTACGCATCGGCGGTTTTGCCTCTAATCTCAGCCCTGCTTACGAGTTACCAGCCAGTTAACAAGTCCATGGATGGGCGCACCCCCGGCCCGGAGGTCGATGTGAGTTCCGCGCAGTCCCTTCTTGACAGTCGCCCCGTTTCCGTGGCGCACCTCTTCCTCTCAAGAGTCCGGGCCACACCCGACCTGGAGGCCTACCGCTACCCCGCACCGGCCGACGACGGCGCTGCCGCCGGCGCCGAGCAGTGGCACTCGCTGACCTGGGCGCAGACCTGCGAGCGGGTCAAGGTGATCGCCGCCGGTCTTCTCGCACTCGGGGTGCGGCCCGAAGAACGTGTGGCGATATCCTCCTCCACCCGCGTGGAGTGGATCCTGGCCGACATGGGCGTCATGTGCGCGGGCGCTGCCGCCACCGCCGTCTACCCCAGCACCAACGCCGACGAGACGGCGTATATCCTCGCCGACTCCGGCAGCAGGGCGATCTTCGTCGAGAACGCCGCCCAGCTGGCCAAGGTCGTCTCCCATGCCGACCGCCTGCCCGGACTCGAGCACGCGATCCTCTTCGACCCCCCGGCGGACGCCCCACCCGTGGACGGCCCGAAAGTGCTGTCCCTCGCCGAGTTCGAGGAACTCGGCGCCGCGTATCTGGCGGAGCATCCTGACGCGATCGAGAAAGCCGTCGGCGCCATCGAGCGCGAACACCTCGCGACCCTCATCTACACCTCCGGCACGACCGGCCGCCCGAAGGGCGTCCGGCTCGTCCACGACTGCTGGTCCTACCAGGGTGTCGCGCAGGAGGTCAGCGGGCTGCTGCGCCCCGACGACGTGCAGTTCCTCTGGCTGCCGCTGTCCCACGTCTTCGGAAAGGCCCTGATCTCGGGGCAGATCAAGACCGGACACGTGATGGCCGTGGACGGGCGTGTCGACCGCATCATCACCAATCTGCCCGCCGTCCGGCCCACCGTGATGGCGTCCGCACCACGGATCTTCGAGAAGGTCTACAACGGCATCGCGAGCAGGGCGAGGGCCGAGGGCGGCGCCAAGTACAGGATCTTCCGCTGGGCGGCGCAGGTCGCCCGCGACTACGCCAAGGCGCAGGAGAAGACCGTGGCGGCGGCCGGGAGCCGCCGGGTTCCCCTGGGGCTCTCCGTGCGCCACGCCGTGGCCGACCGGCTGGTGTACCGCAAGATCCGCGCCGCCTTCGGAGGCAATCTGCGCGGCAGCGTCTCAGGCAGCGCCGCGCTCGCGCCCGACATCGGCTACTTCTTCGCCGGCGCCGGCGTGCCCGTCCTCGAAGGCTACGGCCTGACCGAGACCAGCGCCGGCTGCACCGTCAACCCCGCCGACGACCTTCGTGTCGGTACCGTCGGCAAACCCCTGCCCGGGTCCGAGGTCCGCATCGCCGACGACGGCGAGATCCTTCTCCGAGGTCCCGGCATCATGCGCGGCTACCACAACCTCCCGGAGAAGACCGCGGAGGTGCTGGAGAGCGACGGCTGGTTCCACACCGGCGACATCGGCGAGGTCGACGGCGACGGCTTCGTCCGGATCACCGACCGCAAGAAGGACCTGTTCAAGACCTCGGGCGGCAAGTACGTGGCGCCCACCGAGATCGAAGGGCGGTTCAAGGCCGTCTGCCCGTTCGTCAGCAACGTCCTGGTCCTCGGCAACGGCCGCAACTACTGCACCGCCCTGATCGCCCTCGACGAGACCGCCATCATGCCGTGGGCGGCATCGCACGGCCTCGAAGGCCGCAGTTACGCGGAGGTCGTCTCGTCACCGCAGGTCCGGGAGTTGATCGACGGCTTCGTCCAGCGCGTCAACGGCGAGCTGCAGCGGTGGCAGACCATCAAGAAGTTCTCGGTACTGCCCCGTGATCTCGACGTGGAGCACGGCGAGCTCACCCCCAGCCTCAAGGTCAAGCGGCCTGTCGTGGAGCGCGAGTACGCCGAGGCCATCGAGGCCATGTACGAGGGTTCCCGCGAGGCGTGACCTGGCCGGGGTGAGACGCTCAGGCGTCTCACCCTGCGAGAACATGACTCGTTCCATACGTTTCCCATAGGGAAACTGTTTAAAGTCGTCCCCATGGACTTCGACGGCCCGATCATCGTCGCGGGAGCCCTCGTGGGCTTTGCCGTAGGGCTCACCGGCATGGGCGGCGGGGCCCTCATGACCCCGATCATGGTCATGGTGTTCGGAGTGAACCCCACCGCGGCCATCGGCAGCGACCTTGCCGCCTCCGTGTTCATGAAGCCCTTCGGCGCCGTCGTGCACCAGCGGGCCGGCACGGTGCGCTGGGACATCGTGCGGTGGCTGCTGCCGACCGCCGTCCCGGCCGCGTTCGGCGGCGTCTTCGTCCTCCAGGCCCTCGGCGACGGCGAGGCGCTCCAGCAGCGCGTGAAGTACGTCGTCGGCGCCGCGCTCCTGCTGGCCGTGGTCGGCATGCTCAGCCGCATCTGGCTCGACCGCCGCCGCGCCGCCACGGTCACCGAGGACGCCCACGTCCCCGTACGCCCGGTGGCCACGCTGCTGATCGGCCTCGTCGGCGGTGTCATCGTCGGGATCACGTCGGTCGGCTCCGGATCCCTGATCATCGTCATGCTGATGCTGGCCCACCCGCGTCTCAAGGCCAACCACCTCGTCGGCACCGACCTCGTACAGGCCATCCCCATGGTGGGCGCCGCCGCCCTGGGGCACCTCCTGGTCGGCGACGCCGATCTCGGCCTCGCGGCGACGCTCCTCGTCGGAGCCGTCCCCGGAGTCGTCCTGGGCGCCCTCATCTCCACCCGCGTCACCGGCTCCGCCGTACGCTGGGCCCTGGTCGTCCTGCTCACCGGCTCCGGCCTCTCCATGCTCAAGGCCCCGTCCGCCGTCATCCTCCTGGTCTGCCTGGCCCTGACCCTCCTCGGCGCCATCACGACCGTACGCGCCCGCCGCGCCACACCGACGGCACCGAAGACCGCGGACACAACGGACCCAACGGAGCCCGAACGCGTCGCCCTCTAGCCCTTTGGCTCGGGAGCCCTCCTGGGCGTCCAGGCGCTTGCGCAGGGCAGTGCCGAGGGGCGGCCGGTGGCGTCGAAGGCATGGTCGGTCGCGCCGGGGGCGCCGTGGTCGGCGACCTGGCTGCCGAGCGCGTGGACGAGCATGCGTAGCCGAGTTCGCAGCCACCGTCGGCGTCAGCACTGACGACGGTCCGCCGCTCGGGGCGTACGGCGGTGACCCCGACGGGTACCGCGGAATCAGCGCGACCGAGGTGCCGGAGCATCGGGATGGGTTATGGGTGGACGATCTGCCGCGGTGCGCCGACACCGTCGCGGCTCCTGCCCGCTTGGAAGATCTGCCTACCGAGTGTCCGTTCCGCCTGTCCCGTCGACGTGCAAGCCTCCATACTGAGGAAGCTTGCTGAGCTCGACGGCGGGGGACACATTGCAGTCGCGTCTGAGACTCCTGATGGTGGGCCTGGGCACAGGCGTGATCGCACCGATCTGCGTCGAGGCGTTGATCGCATACATCAAGGGCGAGGCGTACAGTTTCGTACGGGCACTTGTTGTGCTTGGCGTCATATCCCTCGCAGCTCTGGTCCTTTTCTTGGTCCGGGCCAGCGGCAAGAATCTGAGGACCAGTCTCGACGCCGTCCTTTTCATAACCGGGTTGGCTACGTTCGGGATTGGGGTCTCTTACGTGGCCGACTCTGCAGGAGCCTCGGCTGTCGTTCTTGCCAAGGCCTGGGGAACTACCTTCCTCGGACTCCTGATTACCATCACAGCCGGCTACTCGCACATCGCGACAAGAAGCGGATCTGCCCTTCTTCTGGCGACACGGCGAGTACGTAGAGCAACTCACGTCGAACAATACGATGTGGGTGCCATCCTGATCGCGCACAGATATGACGAGTACCAAGACGCAGATCAGGAAGTCGAGGAAAAGTGCCGGGAGGCTCTACACCCTCAAGACCTTCAGTTCATCGGGTACTACGTGGACGGTCGCTGCAGGTTTCACATCGATGCCCTCGAAGCGCCAGCGCTGAACCCATTCTTCCGCCGCAGCAGCCGTGACGAACGACGGCAGGCCTACGAGCGAACCGGTAGGCAACTTGATTGGCTCGTTGAGCAGCTGGACACCTACATGCAGCACCTGTCCGGCGGGATCCTCATCAGGGTTGTCTTCGATGTCGAACAGGGCGCTCTCTATTACTGCAACCTCGATGAAAGAACGTATCTCATGGGGGTGACGATGATCCAAGACCAGGTTCTCGTCGCAGATGAAAAGATCCGGCGCCTCGCCAATGAATTGGGACACCTTCCCCGCAGCGGACCGCCCGGACTCACTGCCATCCGTCAAGTAGCCGGGGGTACTGCCCCGTAGCAGCCGCTGACCGTCGGCTCTCGAGCGCTCCTCTTCGAGGTCCTTGGGCTGTCGCGTGAGGTGGTCGGGGGTGGTAAACGATGACGTGCCGACGCTTTCCGTCACCCGTTGCCGTCAGCATCTCTCCTCACCCTGGCCGCCTGCAGTTGCGCTGCCATGCTGAACAGTTTTCGTCCACATAGACATGGGCCGCTTCAACACGGAGCCGGAGGCGTTCGGTGATCTTCCAGCAGATGCGTTCCTGGCTATCTTGATGCGGCGCATGACAGGCTCGAACTCTGAGCCGGGTATGACAATGGCGTTGCTTCTGCCGGTCGGTTCGCTTGGTCCCCTCGGTGGCTTGAGCGGAACAAGGCGGCGATTGCTGACGGGAAGCGGATGTGACCTGCATCAGGGGTGAGCGTCACTGTTGGTGAGTGATGCCGCGCACACACGGACAGCGACCGCGCGGTCACGTGTTAGCGTCCGGCCGTGACTTTCGCAGCTCAGAGCGTGTCCGCGGGTGATCCGGCCGGGCTGCTCGATCTCTTCGGCGACGACTTCGTCCGCGATCCGTACCCGTGGCTGGCCGCGCTGCGCGAGGAGTCGCCGGTGTACTACGACCCCGGCACCGGGCTCTGGCTGGTCAGCCGTTACCGGGACATACGCCAGGTGTTGCTCGACCCGGACGCCTTCCACCCGGACAACGCCCAGAACACCGTCACCCCGCTGCCGATCGGGGTGCTGCGGGTGCTCGCCCGGGCAGGCTTCAAGCTGCCGCCGGCGCTCGCCAACAACGGCTCCGCCAGCCATGCCGGGCTGCGCCGGGTGGTCACCCGGTTCTTCAACGCCTGGCGCGTCGCGGCCGCCGTACCGGTCATCGAGCGCATCGCCGACGACCTGCTCACGGACATACAGCAGCGGATGAACGTGACGGGCGATGACCTGTTCACGTCGTTCGCGCAAGTGCTGCCGTGCCGGGTGCTGATGGAGCTTCTGGGCATCGACGGGGTCTCCCCCGCCACACTGATCCGTTGGAGCGACGCGTCGCTGGAGCTGTTCTGGGGCCGGCCGACGCCCGAGCGCCAGGTGGAACTCGCCGCGCTCGTGGGCGAGTTCCACCAGTGGCTGACGCGGACGGTGACGGACGGCACCGCCCCGCGCGACTCGTTCATCGGCGCGCTGGCCGAGCACCGGCTGCCCGACGGCAGGCCGCTGGACGTGGAGACCGCGGTCGGTGTGTGCTTCTTCGTCTTCATCGCCGGGCAGTCCACCACCGGTCAGCTCATCGCCACCGTGCTGAGCCGGGCGCTGGCCGACGGCGATCTGTGGTCCCGTGTCGCGCGGGAGGAGGGCCTGGCCGAGGCGTGGGTGGAAGAGGTGCTGCGGCGTGAGCCGCCGGTGACGACCTGGCGCCGTGTCACCGCACGCCCCGTCGAACTGGGCGGAGTCGAGCTGCCCGCGGGTGCGCAGTTGCTGCTGATGCTGATGGGCAGCGGCTCGGACCCGGACGTCTTCGCCTCCCCGGAGCGCCTGTGCCCGCACCGGGCGAACGTCCGCCGGCACCTGGCCTTCGGCGTCGGCCGCCACCGCTGCCCCGGCGCCTCCCTGGCCCGCACGGAGGCGGCGGTGGCCCTGCGGGCGGCGGCCCGCCATCTGCCGCGCGTACGGCTTGCGGAGGAAGCGGGGGACGGCCCGATGCTGGGCCTGCTGTCCTTCCGGGCGCCCCTGCGGGTGGCCGTCGAACAGCGACACCAGGTGACCTGACTCGTGCCGGCGTACGGGCGGGCCCGCGATGCCGGGTGGGCTTGTGGTCGTGCCGGCACGGGGCACGACCACAAGCCACCGCGTGACTGCCTGCCTACGGCTTCCGCGCGAGCCCGCCGTGCTCGGCGATCACCTCGGGAGCGGGCGAACCGGGTTCGGGGCGCCACTGCGTGACCGAGACGACCCCGGGCTCGATGAGCTCAAGGCCGTCGAAGAACCGGGTGATCTCGTCGACGGAACGCAGGTTGTACGGAACGGCGCCGCTGTTGTTGTAGGCGTCCTGGGCCTCCTCGAAGACCGGGTCGATGCCGCGGGAGCCGTCGTTGATGGAGAGGTAGCTGCCCGACGGCAGGGCGCCCATCAGCCGGGTGACGATGTCACGGGCCTGGTCGTAGTCGGCCACGTGCCCCAGGATGTTGCTCAGGATGAGCGCGGTGGGACGGCTGAAGTCCAGCGTCTCGGCGGCGGCCGCGAGAATGCGCTCGGGGTCCGTCACATTGGCGTCGATGTACGCGGTCGCCCCCTCCTTGGTGGAGTAGAGCAGGGCGCGGGCGTGAGCCAGGACCATCGGGTCGTTGTCGACGTAGACGATCCGCGCCTCCGGGGCGATGCCCTGGGCGACCTCGTGCGTGTTCTGGGCCGTCGGAAGTCCGGTGCCGATGTCCAGGAACTGCCGGATCCCCGCCTCCGCCACCAGATACGTGATGTTGCGGCGCAGGAAGGCGCGGCTGCTGCGGGCGATGGTGACGATGCCGGGGAAGACGGCGGTGTAGGCGTCGCCGGCCGCCTCGTCGACGGGGTAGTTGTCCTTGCCGCCGAGCCAGTAGTTCCAGATCCGCGCCGAGTGCGGTACCGACGTGTCGATGTTCTGGTGTCTTGCGGGCTCGGGCGTCGTCACAGGGTCGGTCATCAGTCAAATCCGTTCTTCAACCGAGGCGTTTATCACTCAGAGCACAACCTATGTCCGAACCCGGCTCACTCGCCCGTCAGTTCGGGTTTTCCGCTCGGGTCGGGGAGCTGCGGACGGGACCCGAGCGGCCACACCGGTCACGCCCGGAGTGTCAGTGGTGATCGCCATCATGGAGTATGGCCAATACGAACCTGACCACCGGCAGTATCTGGCGTCTCCATCACGGCGACCGGGAGATAGCCCGGCTGACCGTGACCGGCGCCGATATGCCCTGGATTCTCGCCGACGCCGAGGCGCTTGCCGGCTTCGACGAGTTCCGTGCCGTCTTCGCCGAGCAGGAGCGGGCCGTCGACGAGGAGGACTGGGACCGGGCCGACGCCTGCCACGACCGGATCCGCAGCGCCCTCACCATGACGTTCCCCGGCGGCGGTTCGGTCGCCGAGTTCATGCTGCGCATTCACGGGGACGGCACCGCCGGCTGGCGCTGGAGCGACGAGGCGTTCGACGCGCTGGATGAGTGAGCCTGGTTTCACCGGACATTGCCGGTCGCGGAGGGAAGCGTCCCGCGCGCCTCAATGCGCGGGGGCCTACTCCCCCGAATCCGCAACACTCCCGTCCAGAGGGGTGAGCGCGTCGAACATCGCCTCCCGTGGCCTGCCACCTCGTGCGCGTGGAAGCGCGGTCTCAGCGGTTCGTTGACCCCGGCTACCACGGTCGCCAGGTCCGGGCGCAGGGCATGGGCAGTCGCATCCGTGGCTACCAGGTCCGTGCGCTGTGCAGCAGGTGGTCGCGGACGCGGATGACGTGTGGGTTGTCCGGCACGCCCGGCCGCTGGACCAGGAAGGCCGTGTTGATCGGAGGCTCGTCCGGCTCGTGCAGGAGGACCAGGGCGCCGGAGGCCAGCTCCTCGGCGCACAGGTAGCGCGGCAGCACGGTGAAGCCCGCGCCCGCCGTCACCGCGGCCTTCACCCCGCGCAGGTCCGGCACCGTGACGGCGGCGGGGCAGGACAGTCGGCGGCCGAAGACGTGGCGCCAGTAGCGGCGGGCGATGGGCAGGTCCTCCGCGTAGGTCACCAGCGGAACCGGATGCAGGACCGAGGGGCCTTCCTCGGCGAGCGGTCCCCTCAGCCGTTCGGCCCACTCGGGGGCCGCCACCAGTACGAACTCCTCGTCGGCCAGCGGCACCGAGGACAGGGCACGCCCACGGGGCCGGACGGTGGCGATCACCAGGTCGTGGCGGCCCGCGCGCAGTTCGTCGAGCAGTGCGTCGGTCAGCCCGGCCGCCACCCGCAGCCGCACCCCCTCGGCCACGAGCGGCGCCAGCGCCGGCAGCACGCTGACGCACAGCAGTTCCGCGGGCCCGGCGAGGTGCACCGGCCGCGCCCTGCGGCCTGCCGCCGCGTCCGGACCGGTCGCCGCGGCGAGCAGGTCGAGGCCCGGGGCGACCCGCGCCGCGAGTTCGTCCGCCACGGCCGTCGGGGCGACACCGCGCGGCAGCCGCTCGAACAGCTGCCGCCCGGTCTGGCGTTCCAGGGCGCGCATCTGCGTCGTCACCGTGGGCTGCGACAGCCCCAGCAACTGGGCGGCACCGGTGAAGGAGCCGGAGCGGTACACGGCGAGGAACGTGCGCAGCAGGTTCAGGTCGGGGTGGGGCGCGGGGTCGGCCGACTGTGCGTCCGGGCTCTTGCCCTGCGCGTCGTTAGTGCTCACACAGGGAATCTAGCGCCCTGCAGCCATAGGGTTTCCAATGTCAGGCATTGGGGTCCTCATTGGAAACCAATGGGTCGAGGCCCTACCGTCGAAAACGTTCACCGCAGTGACGATCTGCATCCAGAACGTCAGCGCACCCGCCCTGCCCAGCCACTGCACTCCGCTCCCCCGGAAGGAAGCACCCCATGTCCAAGATCCTCTTCGTGATGACCGGCGTCGACCACTGGACGCTGGCCGACGGCACCAAGCACCCCACCGGCTTCTGGGCCGAGGAGGCCGTCGCCCCGTACGAGGCCTTCAAGGCCGCCGGTCACGAAGTCGTCGTCGCCACCCCGGGCGGTGTCGTCCCCACCGTCGACAAGGGCAGCCTCGCCCCCGAGGCCAACGGCGGCCAGGAGGGCGCCGACCGGATCGCCGCCGCCCTCGCCTCGATGGACGAGCTCAACCACCCGATCCGACTGGAGGACGTCGACCTCGACGCCTACGCCGCCGTCTTCTACCCCGGCGGCCACGGCCCCATGGAGGACCTCGCCGTCAACGCCACCTCCGGCCGGCTCCTCGTCGACACCCTCGCCTCGGGCAAGCCGCTCGGTGTGGTCTGCCACGCCCCGGCCGCGCTGCTCGCCGCCGAGGCGAGCGACGGCTCCAACGCCTTCGCTGGGTACCGGGTGGCCGCCTTCACCAACGCGGAGGAGACGCAGGCCGGTTTCGCCGACAAGGCCAAGTGGCTCCTGGAGACCCGTCTGACCGAGGCCGGCGTCGACGTCCGGGTCGGCGAGCCGTGGGCGCCGAACGTGGTCGTCGACCGCAACCTCGTCACCGGCCAGAACCCCGCCTCCTCCGGCCCGCTCGCGGCCGAGCTGCTCACCAAGCTGGCCTGAACGATGCCCACCGACCGGCTCGACGAGGTCCTCGACGCCGCCTACGACTGCCTCACCCGGCACGGCGTACGGCGCACGACGATGGACGACATCGCCGCCACCATGGGCGTGTCCCGGTCAGCGGTCTACCAGTACGTCCGCAACAAGGACGACGCCTTCCGCCGCCTCGCCGCCCGGCTGCACGACCGCGCGCTCGACCGGGCCCGGCGGGCGGCGGCCGAGGACGCCCCCTACCCCGATCGCGTACGGGGTGTCCTGGCCGCCAGGCTCGACCTCGTCCTGCGCCTCAAGGCCGCCTCTCCCCACACCGCCGAACTGCTGGACGGCAGGGCCCGTGCCTTCGGCGACATCTGCGCCGACTTCACCGCCGAGCTGCGCGCCGTGCTCACCAGCCTGTTCGCCGCGGCCGGCGCGCACGGGGTCGAGCCCGCCGAGGCGGCCGACATCTGCCTCGCCCTGGTCACCGGCCTGGAGCAGACCCGGGACGCCCCGCTGCTGCTGGCCCCCGCGTCCGAGGCCCTGGTGGTGGGGCTGCTGGGCGCGCCCGTGCGCACGGGCCGCTGACCGGACGACGACAGCGATCACCATCCGCCGTCCACACGTCGGCGGCGTTCGCCCTCACCCGGGCCGGGCGCCGGTGCGGGGACAGCGCAGGCCACGAACACGACCGTGGCCGAGCCACCCATCTCCGACGCGGTGGCCCGTACCCGTCCCCGGCCTGCGCGTCACTCCTCGTCGCGCAGCCGGGTCGCCAGGGACCTCAGCGACTCGGTCTCCGCGGTGTGCCCCAAGGCGGTCAGCCGCGTGATCGCCGCGTCGACGCGGGTGAGGGCGGGGGCGGGGCGCTCCAGGTAGATGCCCTCGACGGCACCCGCGAGGCGGACGCACTCAGCCCACTCCCCGGCGTGGTCGCGGTCCCCGCCCGGCCCGCCGAGGAGGGTGAGGGCCCGGTCCAGGGCGACCAGGGAGTCCTCGTACTGGCCTGCGTAGGCGTTGACGCGTCCGTACTCGTAGGCCAGTGCGGGGTCCAGGGCACGGCCGCGGGCCTCGTATCCGGCGGCGCGGGCCGCGTCGGCGATCCGCCCGGCGTCGGCGAGGAAGGCGAGCGCGTCGGACAGGCCGTCGGAGCCCTGCTGCTGGGCCTGGAGGCGGCCGAGTTCGCGCAGGCAGTTGCTGAGCTGCTCGTAGCGCGGGTCCCGGGCGTGGGCGGCGAGGGCCTGGTCCGCCGCCTCGCGGGCCCGGCCGAACTCGCCGGACTCGCCGAGGAGTACGGCCGTCTCCGCGGCGATCATGGCGTGGCTGCCCGGGTCGTCGTCCCAGCCTGCCGACTCGGCGGCGAGGGCGACGAACTCCGTCGTGGCGGCCTTGAGGTCCTCCCCCGCGTACAGCGCGCGGGCCCGGGTCAGGCGCAGTTGAGCGGTGAGCCGGTCGTCCAGTTCCCCCGAGGCGACGTCCGGTTCGGTCAGCAGGGAGTCGAGCAGGGCGATGCAGTCCTCGGTGCGGCCCAGGTCGAGGCCGAGCTGGGCCGCGTTGCTGTAGGCGCAGAACGCGTCGACACGGCTGCCGTGGCGAAGCTCCAGCTCCGCGGAGCGCGTCAGGTGCCGCAGGGCCTCGTCGGGGCGGCCCAACTGCAGGGCGGCCTCGGCCAGATCGCCGTACAGGCGGGCGGTGTCGATGGTGTCGGCCGGCCAGTCGGCGGCCAGGCGCAGGCCTTCGGTCAGGTCCGCGTGGGCGGCCTGCGCGTCCCGCAGGCCGAGCTGGAACCGGCCGCGCAGCCCGAGCGTGTGGGGCAGGTGCCAGGCGGGGCCGTGCGCCTTCAGCCGGTCCAGGAGGGCACCGATCTCGGCGACCGCGGCGGGCAGGTCGCCGGAGATGGCGTGGGTGCTGGCCCGCAGCAGCAGGGCGCCGGAGATCTGCGCGACGACGTCGTGCCGGGTGGCGAACTCGTGCAGCAGGTCGATCTCGGCGAAGACTGCGGCGACATGGCCCTCGTCCCGCGTGCCCTGCGCGCGCAGCGCGAGCGCGGTCACCCGCCTCCTCAGCAGCCGGGCCTCGTGGTGCGGAGCGAGTCCGGGGGTCTCCTCGTGCAGGCGGACCATGGAGGCGTGGGCGGTGGTGAACGCGGCCTCGGCCGCGTCGCCCTCGGCGTCCCGGACCGTGAACTCGGCGGTGGCGAGCAGGGCGCTGACGCGGGCGAGCGTCGCGTGGCCGGGGGTGCCGGCGTCGTCGTAGAGGGCCGCGGCCTCCTCGAACAGGTCGGCGGCGTCGGCGAACTCGTTCCTGTCCACCATCCGGCTCGCCTCTTCGGCCAGCAGGTCCGCGCGCAGTCGGTCGAGCGGACCGACGGCCGGGTCGTCGGGGTGGGCGTAGTCGCGGGCGGCGACGCGCGTGCGCAGTCGGTCCCAGCAGGCGCGCGCGTCAGGGTGGCCCTCGTCGTCCAAGGTCCGTGCCCGGAGGATCAGTTCGGGCAGCGCGTCGGGGACGGCGGCGGCCGTACGGGCGGCGGGCGGCGCGGCGACCGGAGCGGCCGGAGCCATGTCGTCGAGGCTGCGGACGCGCAGGGTCAGTTCCAGCGCGTCCAGGAGCGGGGCACGCTCCAGACGGGCCCTGCGGCGGTCGCTGTGGGCGGTGGTTCCGTTGCGGGCGTCGAAGCGGGCGGCGAGGTCGTCGGCGCGGCCCCGCACCTCGGCGCGCAGTGCGGACACCGTCCAGCCGCGGCCCGCGTATCCGGTGGCGGGCAGTTCGCCGTGGCCGAGGAGTTCGACGCGCTGGAGGAGGACCTCCACACCGGTGAGGAAGCCGAGCTGGTCCAGCGGCGAGTCGACCTCGTCGAACAGGATCCGGTTCTCGGCGAGCAGTTCCAGGCCGCGCGCCTCGTTGCCGGTCAGCGCGCAGAACTCCAGGTGCCGGCCGACCTCCTGGGACATCGAGGGGTTGCGGCGGCAGCCGCGGTAGCCGGCCAGGTGCAGTTCGCGGGCCCGGTCGGTGCGGCCGGTGCGCAGCAGTGGCAGCAGGGCGTGCGAGATGGAACGGGACGGCTCCTCCTGACAGGACTCCTTGCCGCCCAGCACCGGCTCCCAGGCCCTCAGCGCCCGTTCGTCGTCGCCCGCGGCGAGGTGGTACAGGGCGCGCTCGCAGGTCTCGCAGGCCTCGCAGTCGCTGAACCGGGTGCGGGTGCGGCCCGCCCACAGCTCGTAGGCGAGGGCGGTGTCCTCGCCGACGTGGGCGGCGAGCTGGTAGGCCTGCCCGTAGTAGGGCTGGAGGCCGTGACCGGCCTTCTCGTACCGGTCGCGCATCTCGGTGAGCCACTGGCGCAGGCTGGCCAGCGGTATCTCGGGCAGTTGGCGCAGGGCGTGGGACACCCACTTGAACCGCCAGAACACCATGTGGCTCAGGCGCTCGTCGAAGGCGTCGGGCTGCTCGTCGAAGAGGGTGAGCAGGCGGGCGAAGACGACGGGCGACTTCCGGGGCTCGGAGCCGTAGGTGTACGCCTCCTGGAGTTCGAGGAGGGCGTGGATCAGCGGGGCGGGCTCGCCGAACTGCTCGGCGGCGTCGACGAGTTCCTCGGCGGTGACGGTGCGGGTACGGCCGTAGGGGCGCCGGTCGTTGTCCTGCAGCGCCTGGTACAGCTCGTCGGTGTTCTGGGGTGCGGTCGTCGGCATCGTCAGCTGTCCTTGCGGAGGGCGTGGGCGAGGAGGTCGAGGAAGGAGCGGTTGATGAGGCTGGATTCGGCGGGCCGGAGCGGACGCCGGGACAGCATCGCGGCCTGCCCGTAGAGGGCTTCGGCGCTGGTGCGGGCCAGCTCGGGTTCGTCGATGGCTACGGCGGTGCGCACCAGGGGGTTGAGCTGGTTGAGGATCAGCTGGGCGCGCGGTGCCTCCTGGCGCAGGGCGCCCAGGATGTCGCCCCACAGCCCGCCGTCCTGTTCCCGGGCCAGTTGGGAGCGGGTGCGCTCGTGCCGGGCCTCGCGGCTGTCGACCAGCAGGGCCGGCGCCGAGGCGGGCTGGAAGGTGCGCAGCGCGACATCGCAGTCGAAGACGGCGAGGGCGTCACGGGCCTGGGCGAGGTAGGCCGCGGCGGCGAGTTCCGTCTCCCGGTCGACGGGGTCGAGGTGGGCGGTGAGGGTCGCCGGGTCGAGGTCGGCGACGGTGACCTCGGGCCTGATCTCGGGGAGCCGGTGGACCAGTTCGCGGTCGTAGGTGTAGCCGCCGTTGACGACGCCGAGTCCGGCGGCCGAGGCGATCGCGGCGACCTGCCGGAACTCCTCCACGCTGGACGTCACCAGCACGGTGCGGTGGGTGCGCGCGAACTCGTCGAGGGTGCAGTGCCCGTCGGTGGTCTCGAACGGCAGCCAGGGCAGCAGCATCCGCAGGATCTCGTCGTCGTGCACGGCGAGCGACTTCACGGCCAGGTGGTGGGCCTGGAGGAAGCGGTGGAGCAGCTCGGGGTCGCTGGCGGCGGCGCGGGCGATCCACGCGCGCAGCCGGTCGGCGAGGGCGTCGCGGACGGCGGCGAGGGTGTCGTCCTCGTAGAGGGACTCTCGGGAGGCCGTCGGGCGCAGGCTCTCGGCGTCGACGACGCAGCGGACGAAGAACGCCCAGTCGGGCAGGATCTCCTCGGCCTGCTCGGACAGCAGCATGCCCTTGACGTGCACGCGGTGGCCGTGGCGGCGGCCGGCCGGCACCGCCTCCGGTAGCACGCAGGCGATGCCCTTCAGGCCCACGGCCGGCAGGTCCAGCTCGATGGTGTCCAGCGGCTTGAACCCGAAGACCTCCTCGCCGTACGCGGCCAGCGCACGCGACCGGGCGCCCGGGGTGGGGTGGGTGAGCGCCCAGGGCGCGGGGTCGGGGTTCACGGGCACGCCCGGGCCGCCGCTGCCGTCGTCGAAGGTCACCGGGTGGCGCAGCAGGGAGCCGAAGTGCCGGGCCAGCGCGTGCACCTGGGCCGGGCGGGTCCACTCGCCCGCGTCGGCGCGCGGGGTGAGCGTGACGGTGGTGCCGGGCCGGGGGCGGGCGGAGGCGGGCAGGGTGCGGACGGTGTAGCTGCCGTCGCCGCGGCCACGCCACTCCACGGCCGGGGCGTCGGGGGTACGGGCGGAGCGGCTGAGGACGTGGATCTCGTCGGCGACCAGGAAGCAGGAGAGCAGGCCGATGCCGAACTGGCCGATGAAGTCGGCGCGCTGCTCGGCTATGTGCTCGGTGCGCTTGCTGCTGCGGCCGATCGTGGCGAGGAAGGTGTGCACGTCGGCCTCGGTGAGACCGACGCCGTCGTCCTCGACGCGTACGACCGTGCCGTCGGCGTAGAGGCGGATGCCCAGGGAGGCGGCCGGTTCGAGGGCGTGCCGGGCGGTGAGCGCGTCCACCGCGTTCTGCATCAGTTCGCGCAGGTAGACGCGGGGGCTGGAGTAGAGGTGGTGGGAGAGGAGGTCCACCAGGCCGCGCAGGTCGACCTGGAAGGTGCGGTCGGCGGAGGTGTGGTGGGCGGAGGTGTCACGCAGGGGCATGGGTCAGTCCGGGGTGAAGGGAACGGCGGTGGTCGGCGGTGGTCCGCAGGGGCCGGCCGGAGGCGGGCGACGGCGGTGCGGGCGAAGGCGGTGCGGGCGACGGCGGTGCGGGCGACGGCGGTGCCGGCGGGGGCTCAGAAGGCCTTGCGGAAGCGCGCGTACGCTGTCTGCGGATTCGCCATGAAGGTCCACGGCCAGTCGGTGATCACACCCTCCAGCTCGCGGAAGACATTGGAGGCCGTGCTGCTGCCCGCCAGCGAGAGGGCCATGGCGAAGATGTTGTAGTCGCCCTGCCAGCCCAGGCGGCGCTCGTACGCGTGGTGCAGGATGCTGCGCTCCGCGGCCTCCCTCAACTCGGCCCGGATCCGCGGCTGCTGCAGGCAGTCGCTGTCATCGGACTCCACCCACTCCTCGATGCGCGCCATGGCGACGACACAGCCGAGCCGGTGCCCGTCGGGCGCGGCGGCGAAGGCCTTCTGGGCGAACTCCAGGGCCTGGCCCGGTTCTCCGCCCCAGCGGGGCTGGAGGTGCGCCACCCACTCCAGGTGGATGTCCAGGTTCAGCGGATCACGGCGCAGACCGGCCGCGAGCCGGGCCTCCTGGACGCTGTCATCGACGGACATGCCGCGTCCCGAGGTGAGCAGATGGCGCCAGGGCGTGATCCAGTCGGGCCGCAGCTCGGCGGCTTCGAGCAGGTGCTCCTCGGCGATGCGCAGCCGCTCGTAGAAGGTCTGCCACTGCTCGCGGCTGACGTCCACGGCACGCGCGGACGTGCGCGCCTCCCAGCCCCAGCTGACATGGCGCGCACCCGAGATCAGCAGGGCGGTCGCCCGGAGGTCCTTGTCGCCCTTGTCCTGCTCGGCGGCCCGGACGGCCCACTCCTCCACACCGTCCAGCACGGCCAGCTGCCCCAGGACCGCCTGCTGGCGGCCGAGGTCGAAGGGGGCGAGTGCCGCCTTGACCGCCTGCCAGTCCCCCGCGTCGGCGGCCTCGACGAGCGCGAGCACGCGCGCGTCCCCCAGCGCGCGCAGGGAGTACACCCCGTTCTTCCGCCTGCGCGGGACGGGCAGGGCGTGCGGATCCGCCCCCGGTCTCTCCGCACCACCCCTGCCGAACAACCTGCCCAACATGCCGTGCCCTCCCCTGGGTCCTGCTTGATCGTTTCGATGATCGTTCGGAGCAGCATAAACGGCACCACTGACACCGCTTCCACAGGGTTTTCACGGCCGCGCCACGCCACGGCCGCTTCACGCCCCTTCCCCTGTCCCGCGCATCCGCCGCGATCAACGGTGATGAGTTTTCGCGCCCGCGCCCGTCACACCTACGACGGGACACGACGGGCCGGAAGGATGACGGGATGAGTACGGACACACGGCTGGAGGAGCTGGGCGTGAGCGGGCTGGGCGAGGTCGACGAGCCGACGTTCTCGGGGCTGGCGGAGCGGCACCGGCGGGAGCTGCACGTGCACTGCTACCGGCTGCTCGGGTCGTTCGAGGACGCCGAGGACACCGTGCAGGAGACGTTTCTGCGTGCCTGGCGGCGGCGGGAGACCTTCGAGGGGCGGTCGACGTTCCGGGCCTGGCTGTACCGGATCGCCACCAACGCCTGCCTGGACCTGCTCGCCAAGTGCCGCCCGGAGCCCGCGACCGGCGGCGAGGTGCCGTGGTTGCAGCCCTACCCGGACCGGCTGCTGGACGAGCTGCCCGCGGACGACGCGGCCGGGCCGGAGAGCGTCGCCGTCGCGCGGGAGACGATCGAACTGGCCTACCTGGTCGCGGTCCAGCATCTCGCCCCGCGCCCGCGGGCCGTGCTGATCCTGCGGGACGTGCTCGGCTGGCCGGCGAAGGACGTCGCCCAGCTCCTCGGGGATTCCGTCAACTCCGTGAACAGCGCGCTGCAGCGGGCCCGCGCCGGCCTGCGGGAGCACCTGCCGGCCGAGCGGCAGGACTGGACCGGCGCCGAGGAGGACGCCCGGACGCGCGAGCTGGTGCGCCGCTACACCGACGCCAGCGTGGCCACGGACATCCCGGCGCTCACCGCGATGCTGCGGGACGACGTCCGCTGCTCGATGCCGCCGACGCCGGGCCTGTACGTCGGCCGTGACAACGTCGTGAGCAACTGGGTCGAGGACGGCTTCGAGGGCATGAAGGGCCTGCGCGGGGTTCCCATCTCCGTCAACCGGCAGCCCGCCGTCGCCTTCTACCTCTGGCAGGAGCGGGAGTCCGCGTACCTGCCGCTGACGGTCGACGTCCTGCGCGTCACCGGCGGGGAGATCACCGAGATCGTCACGTTCCACGACGACCGGTTCCCGCGGCTCGGGCTGCCGGAGCGGCTGCCGGCGATCGGCACGGAGTAGTCCCGGTGCGGACGCTCACGCTGCGCGGTGGCGCGCGTGTCGCAGTGGTCGCCGCCCAGTGGTACGACGCGTTCGGCGTCGTCACCCGGGGGCGCGTGCAGCTGGAGCTGCGCGACGGCGAGCCCGGCCCGGTGCTCGGCCGGGACGCCGGGTTCTGGCTCCGCGGCACCGGCGTCCGCGCCCTGCGCAACCCCGGCCGTCGCACGGCGCGGGTACGCGTCGTCACGCGCCGGGGCCAGGACCGTCGCAGGCCGGCCGGAACACCCCGTACGGGCATGGCCGAGCGACGGGAGAACGGCATGAACGACATGAACGGCACGGACGACACCGGCGTCGCCGCAGGCCGGGTACCGGCCCGGACCAGCCACGCCCACCGGCTCCGCGGGCTCGTCGGCGGCGGCTTCGTCGCGGCGCTCGCGGCGACGGCGGCCACCGCACTGGCCGCTGCGCTTGCCCGGGCCATGGGCGCGACGGTGATGATCCCTGCCCGGGCGCGAAGCCTGCGCGCCGGGGCCGGCTGACGACGGGGGCCGTCAGGGGATCTCGCCCTGACGTGCTCAGGCGAGGCGGTCGCCGGGCAGGGAGGAGATCCCGGCGGCCAGGAAGGCCATGGCCGCCTCGAAGTTCTCCTCGCTCGGGCGCAGATACACCTCGCCGACGACCGCGGCGGCGGCCGCGGCGACCATCCGCGGCCCGAAGGCGTCGGGGTCGCTGCCGCGCTCGGCGGCGAAGAGGCGGGCGCCTTCCTGAATGACCTCGGCGAGACGGCTGTTGGCGATGGCCCTCAGCTGCGGGTTGGCGTCGAGCATCCGCTCGTAGAGCACATCCGTCGCGTCCGGCTGGCTCGCGCCGTCCTGCCGGAGGAACCGCTCCAGTGCCTCCAGGGTGGTGACCCCGGGCTCACGTGCGTTCAGCGCCCGGCTGAGCCGCTCGGTGAACTCCGCCAGGTGCGAGGTCGCCAGGTCCATCTTCGAGGGGAAGTACAGCGTGACCGTACGGGGTGAGACCTCCGCCTCCTCCGCGATGTCGGCGATCGTCGCCGCCTCGAAGCCGCGCTCCGCGAACAGCTTGTAGGCCGCTCGCAGAATCGCCTCCCGACGCCGGGCCTTGCCGCGCTCTCTCGCACCGTCTGCCATGCCCGCAGGTTACCACCGAGTGCACTTTTGCAGTTGACTGCAAAATTACCGTAGGCTGCAAAAACCTGAACGGCTCTCGGAGCGGAGGAATGTGTCATGGCATCGGTCTTGTACGCGTTGGGGGGATGGGCGGGCCGGCACCGCGGCCGGGTCATCGCCGTGTGGCTGCTGCTGCTCGCCGCGGTCGGCGGCCTCGGTGTCACCATGGCCGGACCGGTCAGTACGGAGTTCTCGGTGCCGGGCATCGAGTCCCAGCGGGCCCAGGACCTGCTGGAGGAGAAGATGCCCGAGGCGGCCGGGGGCGTCGCCAGGGTCGTGATCGCCGCCCCCGCCGACGGCACGCTCACCTCCGGCACGGCGCGGACCGCCATCGGGGAGAGCCTGCGCGAGACCGCCCGGATACCCGGCGTCGTCCACGTCGGTGATCCCTTCGCGGAGCGGACGGTGTCCGCCGACGGGAAGATCGCCTTCGCCGACGTCCAGTTCCGGCAGGCCGCCGATCAGGTGCCCGGGTCCGCCAAGGACGCGCTCGTCGACACCGCGGCGCCGATCCGGGACGCCGGACTCCAGGTCGAGTTCGGCGGTACGGTCATGGAACCCGTCACCGAGGTCGGCGGCCCCGCCGAAGTGATCGGTGTCGTCGTCGCCTTCGCGGTCCTCGCCCTGGCCCTCGGCTCCCTCGTCGCCGCCGGACTGCCCCTGGTGACCGCGCTCGTCGGTGTCGGCATCGGCGTCCTGGGCGTGCAACTCGTCGCCAACATAGTCGACATGACCAGCACCGCCACCGTGCTGGCCCTGATGATCGGCCTGGCCGTCGGCATCGACTACGCCCTGTTCATCATCGCCCGCCATCGCGAGCAGCTCGCCGACCCCGCCGTCAGCGTCGAGGAGTCCGGCGCCCGCGCCACCGCCACCGCCGGAAGCGCCGTGGTCTTCGCCGGCGCGACCGTGGTCGTCGCGCTCGCCGCGCTCACCGTCACCGGTATCCCGTTCCTGGCGATCATGGGCCTGGCCGCGGCGGCGACGGTCACCCTCGCCGTCCTCATCGCCGTCACGCTCGTCCCGGCCGTCCTCGGCCTGCTCGGCGAGCGCCTGCGCCCCCGTACGAAGCAGACGGAGTCCCGTACCAAGCAGCCGATGACCGGCAGGCCCCCGCGGACCACCTGGTCCCTCGCCTGGGCCCGCACGGTCACCCGCAAGCCCCTGCTCGTGCTGCTCGCCGGGGTGGTCGCGCTGCTCGCCCTCGCCCTGCCCGCCCAGCACCTGCGCCTGGGCCTGCCGAGCCACGCCTCCCAGCCGACCTCCAGCACCCAGCACAAGAGCCACGACCTCCTGCTCAAGGGCTTCGGACCGGGCTTCAACGCGCCGCTCACCGCCGTCGTCGACACCGGCGGCATCCCCGCCGCCGACCGCGAAAAGGCCCTGGCCGAGCTGCACACCGCGCTCACCGAGGTCCCCGGCGTCGCCCACGTCGACCAGCCCGTCGCCAACCAGGACGCGACCGTGGCCGCCGTCCCCGTCATCCCGGAGACCGGCCCCGACGACCAGGCCACCACCGACCTCGTACACCACCTGCGCGACCACCAGGACGCCATCGCCCCCGCGGGCGCCACCCTCTACATCGCCGGTTCGACGGCCGCCGCGATCGACGTGTCCGCCAAACTCTCCGACGCCCTGCCCCTGTTCATCGCCCTCATCGTCGCCCTGGCCCTCGTCCTGCTGACCATCGCCTTCCGGTCGGTCCTCGTCCCGCTGAAGGCCGTCCTCGGGTTCCTGCTGTCGATCGCCGCGTCACTCGGCGCCACCGTGTGGGTGTTCCAGGACGGCCACCTGGCCGACCTCCTCGACATCCCCTCCGCCGGACCCATCACCGCCTTCCTGCCCGTCCTGCTGATCGGCGTCCTGTTCGGCCTCGCCATGGACTACGAGGTCTTCCTCGTCAGCCGGATGCGCGAGCACTACGAACACACCCGCGACGCCGCGCAGGCCGTCACCCACGGCATGGCCGGCAGCGGCCGGGTCGTCACCGCCGCCGCCCTGATCATGGTCGCCGTCTTCGGCGGCTTCGTCTTCAACCACGACCCGATCATCAAGTCCATCGGCTTCGCCCTCGCCATCGGCGTCCTCATCGACGCCTTCCTGGTCCGCATGACCCTCGTCCCGGCCGCCATGGCCCTGCTCGGCCGCCGCGCCTGGCACCTGCCCCGCTGGCTGGACCGCATCACCCCCGACGTCGACATCGAGGGCACCAACCTCCCGCACCCGGCCACCGACACCCACCCCCAGGCCCACACCGACACCGACACCGACACCGACACCGACACCGACACCGACACCGACAAGGCGACCACCGCCTCCCCCGCCTCGCGGCAACCGCGGATTCCCGAGCCCGCAGCCCAGCACGACTGACGGTGCCGCCCCGCACCCACAAGGCGCGATGCCTCGCGTCGGCCAGTGGTCGCGGGGCACCCCGCCGCGTACAGGCGCCCGGCACAGGCCCCGCCTCGGCCGGGCGCTCGCCTGCGTGCGGCGCAGGTGCCACGCCGACCTCGGTCACGCCGGCTGGTTGTGGCTCGGTGGCCTGTGTTTCCATGCCTGCGTGAACAGTGAGAGCTCCAAGGTGGCTGACGGAAGGCGAAGTTGCTCGGTCCGGCGGCGGGCGGAGGGCGATGTCGAGGAGTGCGTGCGGATCCTCGCGGAGGTCCATGCGCACGACGGCTATCCGGTGAACTGGCCGGATCGGCCCGACGAGTGGCTCTCGCGCGGTTCCCTGCTGGGCTCCTGGGTTGCCGAACTCGAAGGCGGCCTGGTGGGGCATGTGAGTCTGGCGCAGGCGGGCGACGGCGATCTGGCCCCGGTGCTGTGGAGCGAACGGCACGGGACGACACGGGAGATGACCGCCGTGGTCAGCAGGCTGTTCGTCGCTCCGCAGGCGAGGGGACACCGAATCGGTGCCCTGTTGATCGGCAGCGCAGTGGAGGCGGCGCGCCACCGTGGCCTGCATCCGGTCCTCGACGTCGTCGCGTCCGATACGGCGGCGGCAGCCCTGTACGAGCGGCTGGGCTGGGAGTTGACGGCCACGGTCGAGCAGGAGTGGAGTGCGCACCAGAGGGTGACCGTCCGCTGCTACGCGGCACCGTCGTGACGCAGGCGGACGGCTCGCTCTCCGGCGCGCGCCGTTCCCTGCGTCACAGCTCCCGGCGCATGCAGGCCCGCGGCCACCGGTCCAGGCCGTGTGCCGCCTCGCGCTCGCGGATCCTGCGCAGGCCGGGAGGGAGCCTGTTGTCGTCCATGAGTTCAAAACCGCAGCGCCTGTAGTAGGGCGCGTTCCACGGGACCTGCGTGAACGTGGTGAGGGTCAGGGCGGGTACGCCCGCGTTCCTGGCGTGGGCCGCCAGATGGTCCAGCAGCAGTCGGCCGACCCCGCGGCGCGCGCTGTCCGGGTGCACCGAGACCTGCTCGACGTGGAGGTTGCCGTCGACGCGGTCGGCGATCAGGTAGGCGATCGGGGCGTCGGCGTCGTCGGTCGCGACCCAGGCCAGCCCGGCGTGATGGTAGCGGGCGAGTTCACCGAGCGGCAGCGGCTCGTCCTCGGCGATCTCCGGCATGCCGATGTCCCGGAAGCACTGCCCGGCGGCCCTCTCGATGTCCTGGAGCGCGGGCAGTTCGTCCAGGCGTACGGATCGGATACGCATGGTCGCATTCTTCACAGCGCGCCGGACGACACCACCGGATCAACGCTCCGACGGCTGTCCACGAGCGGGGCCGGCGGACCGGCCACGACGAGCCCGCAGGCGAACGACGACACGTCACGGCACGTCCGGCGGAGCGCTCAGCGGCGGCTACGAACCAGCAGGTACAGGAAGTACGGCGTGCCGATCACGGCCGTCATCAGGCCCGCGCCGAGCTGCGCTGGCGCGATCACCGTGCGGCCGAGCAGGTCGGCCGTGCAGACGAGGGTGGCGCCGAGCAGCACCGCGACCGGGACCACGCGCGCGTGCTGACGGCCCACCAGGGCCCTGGCCGCGTGGGGGGCCACCAGGCCCACGAAGCCGATCGTGCCCGCGGCGGCCACGGCGGTGGCGCTCAGCAGGACGGAGAGGCTGAGGAAGCCCAGGCGACCGCGGGACAGGCCGAGGCCCAGCAGCCTCGGGGTGTCCTCGTCGAGGGAGACGAGGTCGAGTTCGGTGCGGCGGAGGAAGGCGACGAGTACGCCGACGCCGAGGACGAGGGCGATCGGGAGGACGTCGGGCAGGGTGCGGCCGTAGGTGGAGCCGGACAGCCAGGTGAGGGCCTTCACCGCGTTGAACGGGTCGGTGAGGATGATGAGCAGGCTGATCAGGGCGGACGTCCCGGTGGCGACGCCGAAGCCGACGAGGACCAGCCGGTTCTGTTCGAAGCCTCCGCGCGCGGCGAGTCCGAAGACGAGGACGGAACTGACGGCGGCGCCCGCGAAGGCCGCGCCCGCCACGCTCCACGTTCCGGCCACGGGCGCCGTCGTGACCAGGAGGACGGCGCCCAGCGCGGCGCCGCCGGAGACGCCCAGGATGCCGGGTTCCGCGAGCTGGTTGCGGGTCACGGCCTGGACGAGCGTGCCGGCCAGGGCGAGCGCGCCGCCCGCGAGGAGCGCGGCGAGGACGCGGGGCACCCGGGTGTCGAGGACGAAGCCGACGGTCCGGCCCGCCCGGCCCTGCGCCCAGTTGGCGACGTCGCCCAGCAGCAGCTTGCTGTCGCCCAGGAGTACGGCGGCGATCGTCACGCCGACGAGGACCACCGCGAGGACGGCCGTGGTGGTCAGGAAGACGGCCCTGCTCCTGATGCGCAGCCGGTCGGGGGCGGCGGACGCGCCGGTGTGCCGCACGCGCGTGGCCATGACCGCGAGGAACACGGCCCCGACGAAGCTGGTGACGACGCCGGTCGGTACGGCGACCGCCACGTCCGCCGGGACCAGGGCGCGCAGCAGGACGTCCGAGCCGAGCACCAGCACCGCACCGGTCAGGCCCACGGCGGGCAGGCTCGCGCGGGTGCGGGAGAAGGCGCGGAAGCGGCGGGCGAGGGGGCGGACGAGCGCGGGGGCGCACAGGCCGACGAAGCCGATCGGCCCGGCGAGGGTGACGGCGGCGGTGGAGAGCAGGGCCGCGAGCACGACGACGGTGACGCGGGTGGCGCGGACCGGGACGCCGAGGCCGCGGGCGGCGTCGTCACCGAGGGCCAGGGCGTCGATGCGGCGGGCGGACAGCAGCAGTCCGGTGAGGCCGACGAGGACGAGCGGCGTCATCTGGAGCACGCCGTCGAAGCCGCTCTGGGCGATGCTGCCCTGGTTCCACTGGTAGAGGCCCTGGGTCTCCTGGGGGAAGAGCAGGAGCAGGCCCTCGGTGACGGCGGTGAGGCCGAGGGCGAGGGCGCTGCCGGCGAGCACGAGCCGGACGGTGCCGGCGGCGAGTCCGGACAGGCCGAGGACGACGGCGGCCGCCGCGAGGGCGCCGAGGAAGGCGACGCCGGAGGAGGCGAGCAGCGGCAGCGAGAGGCCGGTGACGGCGGCGATGCCGAGGGCGAGGTAGGAGCCGGCGTTCACGGCGAGGGTGTCGGGTGAGGCGAGCACGTTGCGGCTGACCTTCTGCAGCGCGGCGCCCGCCGTGCCCAGCGCGATGCCGACGAGGAGGCCGGCGGTCATCCGCGGCAGCCGGGAGGCGATGACGACGGAGGAGTCGGCGGCGTCCGCCCGGCCGGTGAACGCCTTCCACACCTCCCCGGGGCCGACGGCGGCCGTGCCCTGTGTGATGTCGACGACGGCGAGGGCCGCGACCAGCAGGGTCAGGGCGGCCGTCACCGCGGCCGCGCCCGTCCGGGACGTGACGGCGGACGGACGGGCGGCGGGGGTGGTCGCGGTGACGGCCATGGGCGTTACTTCGTCAGCTCGGCGACGAGGGCGTCGACGTAGGCTCCCATCGAACCGGGGCCGCCGAACATCCAGATGCCGTCGGGCAGTCGGTGCACGTTGCCCTTCTTGACGAACGGCAGCGAGGTCCACACCTTGTCCTTGGCCAGGGCGTCGGTGAACGGGGTGCTGGACTTGTCGCCGTCGTTGCCGATGTAGGCGAAGCGGACGTCGTCGCTCAGCTTGGTGAGGCCTTCTACGTCGGTGGAGCCGAGGCCGTAGTCCTTGTCGCCCTCGACGGTCCAGGCGTTCTTCAGGCCGAGCTTGTCGTTGACCGCGCCGATGAGGGAGCCGCTGGTGAAGGGCCGGATGGAGACCTGGTTGGAGATGTCGTAGCCGTCGGCGAAGGCGAGTTCGGCGCCGTCGAGGCCGGCTTCGGCGAGGGCCTTCCTGCCGTCGGCGAGCTTCGTGTCGAACTCCTTCTTGATCTCCTCGGCCCGCTCGGTGGTGCCGGTGGCCTTGGCGAGGAGGTCGAGGTTCTCCGTCATCTGCCCGATCGGGTCGGCGGCGTCGGCGGAGCGCACCTCCACCACCGGAGCGACCTCGCGCAGTTGCTTGACGGCGGCCGGCGGCAGGTCGGTGCTGGCCACGATGAGGTCGGGCTCCAGCGAGGCGATGGTGTCCATGCTGGGCTCGCCGCGGGTGCCGATGTCCTTGGGCTCGTTCTTCAACGGGACCGCGGTGTCCCAGGTCTTGTAGCCCTTGACGTCGGCGACGCCGACCGGGTCGACACCCAGCGATATCAGCAGCTCGACCTCGTGCCACTCGGTGCCGACGACCTTCTTGGCCGGCCTGCCGAGTTCGACCTTCTTGCCGGAGGCGTCGGTGAGGGTGACGGCCTGGGCCGTGTTCGGTTCGGCGGTGGCGTCGGCGGCGGGCTCGGTCGTACCGCAGGCGGTCAGGGCGAGCGCCGCGGCGGTGGCGGCCGCCGCGGTCGTCAACAGGCGTCTCATGAGGGGGTGCTGAGCCTTTCGCTTCGCGTGTGGTGTCGGCCGATCGCGCGGGTGCGCAGGCGGCCCGTGAGGGGGTCGGTGCCGACTTCGATGCGGATGCCGTAGGCGTCGGTCAGGCGTTCCGACGTCAGGACGTCCTCGGGGAGGCCAGCGGCGATGATGCGCCCCTGGTGGAGCAGTACGATCCGGTCGGCCACGGCCGCGGCCTGGTCGAGGTCGTGCAGGACGGCGCCGACCGCGATGCCGTGGTCGTCCGCCAGGTCGCGTATCAGGTCGAGGAGTTCGATCTGGTAGCGCAGGTCGAGGTGGTTGGTCGGTTCGTCGAGCAGGAGCACGCCGGTCTCCTGGGCGAGGCAGCCGGCGAGCCACACCCGCTGGAGCTGTCCGCCGGAGAGGTGCTCGACGCCCCGTTCGGCGAGTTCCGCGACGCCGGTCAGGGCCATCGCGCGGTCCACGGCGGCCGGGCCGTCCGGATCGGCGCCGCCCCAGCGGCCCCGGTAGGGGTAGCGGCCGAACTCGACGACGTCCCGCACGGTGAGGCCGCTGGGGGTGGGGCGGTCCTGCGTCAGCAGGGCCAGGCGGCGGGAGAGCTGACGGGGGGTCAGGGCGAGGCCGTCGGTGCCGTCGATGGCGAGCGCGGCGGTCCGCGCCCGTTGCAGCCGCGCGAGCGTGCGCAACAGCGTCGACTTGCCACTGCCGTTCGGCCCCACCAGCACGGTCACGTCACCGGGCCGCAGGGTCACCGAGGCGTCGTGGACGACATCAATGCCGTCGTAGGCCACGGTGACGCCCGTGGCCGAGAGTTCATGGCCACGAGGGGTGAGGGTCGCGGAGATCTCTTCGCCTGCTCGCACGCGACACAGGTTAGCCTAACCTTACGGAAACGCGTGAGGGGGTGGGCGATCGGTCGCAAGGCGAAGTTCCGCCAAAGACCGATCGCCGTGCCGAAAGGCCCGTCGTCAGTGACAGTGGCCGTTCCGGCCGAGGGTCTGCACGGGGGTGGCTCCGGGCCGGGTCCACTGCGGGCGGGGGCGGCTGGTCGGTCCCCAGGTGGGGTTGCCGTCCGCGTCCGAGCGCCAGGTCCAGCACGCGTTCTCCCCCTTGGGCCAGCCCTCGGGGTTGTCCTCCCACGCCTCGCCGCGGCCGTAGGGCGTCATGTCGAGCAGGCCCATGGACGCGTTGACCCGTTCGTTGCCGCGGCCCGTCGTGGAGTAGGTGAGGAACGTGCGGTCGCCGTCGCGCAGGAAGCAGGTCAGGTAGCCCATCGCGCCACCGGCCGGCCCGTCCACGCCGCGCACCGAGTACCACGGCTCGGTGTAGCCCATGAAATCGACGTAGGCGGCCACCTCTTCCCACCGGCCCGTGGTCAGGACGGCGAAGGACACGCCGCGGGCGTTGAGGTAGACGGCGTCCTTCAGGTGCCAGGCCGTGGTGGTGCAGCCCTCGCACTGCCCCTGGTGCGGCGCGCCGTCGTGCCACATGTGCTTGTAGACCACGAGCTCGTCGCGCCCTTGGAACAGGTCCAGGAAGGGAACCGGTCCGCCGGGCCCCACCACCTCGACCGTGCCGTCGAACTCCACCATGGGCAGCCGGCGGCGGGCCGCGGCGATGGCGTCTCCCTCACGGGTGTGCGCCTTCTCGCGGACCAGCAGTTCGTCGCGAGCGGCCTGCCAGGTGGCCAGGTCGACGACGGGCGGGCGGCCGGGGGGCGGGATGGTCGTCACGGGTGTCCTCCAGGGTGTGTCGTACGACGGTCACCGGTGGGGACTGCGGACGGGGGCGAAACTCATCGCGGCGGCCGCGGGGGCACCTTGCCGCCGACGGCGACCGCGTGGGCGTGAGCGTCGCTCCACCGGTGGACTTCTTCGGCATGAGCGCGGCGGACGCCGCACGCGCCCACCGATGCGGACCGTCGCGAGGACGCGGCAAGCGCGGCTCCGGTACGACGAGGACGCCGCAGGCGCGGCTCCGCTACGGCGAGCACGCCACCGCCCGCCGCACATCACCGACGCCCCCGGCGCCGACGCCCACGTCGGGAAGCGGAGTTCCTCGCCTGGACGGTGGGTGCCCTACGGGCCGCCGTAGCCGGCTTCGCCGCGGTGCCGACGGACCCGGCGCCACCGCCCCTCCGGCTCGCGGACCCGCCACGCTTCGCCGCCGCCCTGCGCGAGGCGGGCTCGCCGGGTTGGCCGTCCGGCAGGCCGTGCTGGACACGCGCTCGGCCCCGGCGCGGGACTGCTGGACGCCGTCCGCAGCACCCCCTCGGCGCCCGGTGGATCACCGGCCGACGTTACCGAGGACCAGTGCACAGACGCCCGCCAGATCCTGGACGGCATGCTCCGCGAGCGCTGCGGCGGGGCACCCGGCGTCGTCCTGCACACCACGCTGAGCATCGCGGGATCACGAAGCGGGCGGTTCCTCCACGGCGGGGGACAGCCGGAAGGACCGTACGACCGCGAACGCGACCACCGCGATCAGCGCCGCTGCCCAGCCGCCCAGCGCGCGCAGCGGTTCCCGCCAGGGCAGGCCGCTGCCCACGCCGCGTGGCGGGATCCGTCCCTGCGTGTCGTACACGACGGTGAGCGCGTCGCCGGGTCGGGTGGCCTGCTCGCAGCCGCGTCGGATCTGTCGCTTCAGGGGAACGCCGTTGCGGTCGGCCACCGAACAGAGGTAGAGCCCGCGGCCGGAGACGGCTCCGGGCCCGCCCTCGACCGAGATCACCACCGTGGACTCCACGCGCCCCCGCTCCGCCAGCACCAGGCCCACGGCCGCCTGGGGCGCCTGGAGGGCGAGGCAGACGCCCAGGACGGCGGCGATGCCGACCAGCGCCCGGCCGGCCCGCACCACGCAGAGGTAGACCACGAGCGCGGCGGCACACACCAGGCCGCCCTCACCGTCCGCCAACCCGGGAATCCCGTACCAGGTACCGGCCAGGGTGGCCGCGAGGATCCCGCCGACCGCCGCTGTCCCGGCCAGCAGCCCCTCGGCCGTCAGCCACCACGGCGGCAGACCGACGAACTCGGCCGGTCCCCACACGGCGCTGCGCAGATGCCCCAGGAGATGCGGTTCGGGCACGGCGAGGGGCCGGCGTCTGCGCCGCATGTGCCGTCTCCCCTCTCCGCGTCCTTCGCGTCCTTCGCGTCCTTCGCGTCCGACATCCTGGTGTGCCGGACCGGTGCCCCGCACTGCTTTCGGCCGGACATGGACGCGCGTCGGAGTTGCCGGGATCAGGCAGCAGGCCGCATCTCGGCCGGATTCCCTTGCATTATGCAAAACGTGCACCGGGTCGGGAAACGCGGCCGGTGCCCACGCCGCCCCGCACCGTTCAGGCGTCGCGGGCGGGGGTCGGTTCCACCACCCAGCCCAGCGGATGCGGCTCCGCGTCGTCCGGCACGGGCGCCGGGGGTTCTCCCCCGGCCTCGTTGAAGGCGGCCAGCGCCTCGACGAGGGCCAGCCGCTGGGCCGGGGTGAGGCGTTCGACGATTCCGGCGATTTCGGCCCGGCGCCGGGCGGTGACGTCCTCCACCGTGCGCCGGCCCTCGTCGGTGAGCCGCAGCAGCGTCTCACGGCGGTCGTCGGGGTTGGCCTGCCGGTCGGCGAGACCGGCCGTGATCAACCGGTCGACCATGCGCATCGCCGTGGAGGGCGCGACCTGGAGGAGGTCGGCGAGCGCGACCAGCTTGGTGGCCCCGCGCGTGGAGAGCACCACCAGCATCCGGAACTGCGCGAGCGTCACCCGCTCCTCCACCGCGGCCAGGGAACGGGCGGAGACCGCCACCAGCAGCCGCGAGGCGGTCAGCACCGCGCGGGTCACCGCGTCCACGTCGTCCACCGCCCCAGAGGGGACCTCGCGTTTGGGCATGGGTCCTTTCTACCGTGCCGAGGTCCCCGCTCACCCCTCCGACGGGGGCGCGGCCTCCCCCTCGTGACCGTGGTAGCGCAGCAGCAGCATCGCGGCGTCGTCGTGGGCCGGTCCCTCGACGTGCTGAGCCAGATCCGTGCGCAAGGCCTCCAGAGCACGGTTCGCGTCCGGGTCCTTCAGCAGATACGCCCGCTCGCCGACGGGATAGAAGCGGCCCTCCGCGTCCCGGGCCTCGGTGACACCGTCGGTGTAGAGCAACAGCTGATCACCGGGCGCGAACTCCACCCGATACGGCTTCGGGCCCTCGCTCCCGTGCGCACCCAGGCCCAGCGGAAGGGCGAAGGCGGGCGGCTGCGGGAAGTCGACCGTCCCGTCCCGGTGTAGCACCATCGGCGCCGGATGACCGTAGTTGAGCAGCAGAGCACCGTGATCCGTGCCGATCTCGGCGAGGATCGCGGTGACGAACTTCTCCCCTTCCAGTTCCCGCGCCACGCTCCGCTCCAGCCGCTCCCCCACACCCACCAGATCCGGCTCGTCGTGCGCCGCCTCCCGGAACGCCCCCAGCACCACCGCCGCGGTTTCCACCGCCGCCAACCCCTTGCCCTGCACATCACCCACGATCACCCGGATACCGTGCGGCGAGGCCACCACCTCGTACAGATCCCCGCCGATCCGTGCCTCCGCCACCGCCGACGTGTACGACACCGCAGCCTGCAACGGCCCCGCGGTCAACGGCACCGGCCGCAGCAGCACCCGCTGGGCCACCTCCGCGATCGACCGCACACTGGCCAGTTCCCCCTCCTGACGCGAACGCATCACAGCCGCCGCGATGCTCACGCCGGTCACACCCGCCACCGAAGCCACCGCGATGTAGCCGCGGCGGTCGTCGAGGAGTTCGTCGTACCAGCCGAGTCCCATGCACAGCACCATGGCCGCGCAGCCGAACCAGGCGGTACGACGCCACCCGCCGACCAGTCCGGCGAACGCCGGGCCGAGCGAGACGAGGGGGAGGAAGCCGACGCTCGGCCCGGCCACAACGTCCATGACCGCCACCACGGCCATGACGACGATCGGCATCCAGGACAGCAGGGTCCGGTTCGACGGCGGCTTCCGGTCGGTCATGACGTACTCCAGCGATGTCGCGGCCCTTGAGAGCCGCCCCTCGCCCCGCAGGCGCCCCTCCCCCACCTTTAGACTATGCAAAGGTGGCCCACGTGAGACGGTTCCCGTCTCTGCTGCTTTACCGCAATCGAGCCCGGGAGCCGACCCGTCCGGCGCACGGAAGGCGAGCATGGCACACCGAGACACCACACTCCGCCGCCCTCAACTCCCCATCGGATGGCGACGTCTGGCCCTCCGTTTGCCGATCCTGCTCTTCGGTGTCGGGCTCGGCCCGCTGCTGGGGCGGCGGTTCCTGCTGCTGCACCACACCGGCCGCGTCAGTGGTCTCGACCGCAAGGCGGTCCTCGAAGTGGTGGCCTACGGCCCGGACGGCTGGACCGTCGCCTCCGGGTTCGGCCCGCGGGCCGACTGGTACCGCAATCTGCGCAGGCAGCCCAAGACCCTCATCCGGTTCGGCACCCGCCCGCACGCCGTCACCGCCCGTTTCCTCACGCCCGACCAGGGCGCCGAGATCATGGTCGACTACGCGCGGCGCCACCCGCGGGCCGCCCGTCGGCTGTGCTCCTTCATGGGCCTCCCCGTCGACGGGAGGGAGGCGTCGTACCGCGAGGCGGGCCGGGCCGTCCCCTTCGTCCGGCTCGACGCCGCCGAGGGGCGGCGCCGGGCCTGAGCCTCAGTGGCCGGCCGTGAGTTCGCCGCTGAGCCGGTCGTGGAGGTGGGCGCTCGGCTCGTTCAGCCCGGTGATCTCGACGCTCTTGCCGCGCTGGGCGTACTTGGTCTCGATGGCGTCGAGCGCGGCCACGGAGGAGGCGTCCCAGATGTGCGCGGCGGACAGGTCGACGACGACCTTCTCGGGGTCGCCGGCGTAGTCGAACTGCCCGACGAGGTCGTTGGAGGAGGCGAAGAAGAGTTCGCCGGTCACCCGGTAGACGACGGTGGTGCGGTCGGGGTCGACGACGGCGGTGACCTCGGCGAGGTGGGCGACGCGCCGGGCGAAGACGACCATCGCGGTGAGCGAGCCGACGACCACGCCGATGGCCAGGTTGTGCGTGGCGACGACGACCGCGACGGTGACCACCATGACGGTGATCTCCCCGGCCGGCATCCGCCTGAGCGTCTTCGGCGCGACGGAGTGCCAGTCGAACGTCGCGAACGACACCATGACCATCACGGCGACCAGGGCGGCCATGGGGATGTCGGAGACGACCGGCCCGAAGACGATGCACAGCACCATCAGGAAGGCGCCGGCCAGGAAGGTCGACAGACGGGTGCGGGCGCCGGACACCTTCACGTTGATCATCGTCTGGCCGATCATGGCGCAGCCGCCCATGCCGCCGAAGAAGCCGGTGACGATGTTGGCGATGCCCTGTCCGACGGACTCGCGCGTCTTGTTGGAGTGGGTGTCGGTGATGTCGTCGACCAGCTTGGCCGTCATCAGCGACTCCATCAGCCCGACCAGCGCCATGGCGAAGGCGTACGGGGCGATCGTGGTCAGGGTGTCCGTCGTGAACGGCACGTCCGGGAGGCCGGGCACCGGAAGCGACGACGGCAGGGCGCCCTTGTCGCCCACGGTGGGCACCGCGATCCCGGCCGCGACCGTGATCACGGTCAGGACGAGGATGGACACCAGCGGCGCCGGGACCACCGTGGTGATCCTCGGGAAGAACACCATCAACGCCAGCCCGGCGGCGATCAGCGGATAGACGGCCCAGGGCACGTTCCGCATCTCCGGCACCTGCGCCATGAAGATCAGGATCGCGAGGGAGTTCACGAAGCCGACCATCACCGAGCGCGGGATGAACCGCATCAGCTTCGCGACCCCGAGGGCGCCCAGCACGACCTGGAACACACCGGCGAGGATGACGGCGGCGACCAGGTAGCCCAGGCCGTGCTCGCGGTTGAGCGGGGCGATGACCAGGGCCACGGCACCGGTGGCGGCGGAGATCATCGCGCGGCGGCCGCCCACGATCGCGACGGTCACCGCCATGGTGAAGGAGGCGAACAGGCCGACGGCCGGGTCCACACCGGCGATGATCGAGAACGAGATCGCCTCGGGGATCAGCGCGAGGGCGACCACCAGGCCGGCCAGCACCTCGGTGCGCCACACCCTCGGATCACGGAGCCATTCGGGTTTCAGACCGCGCAGCAGCGCGGCCGGGGACACGGCAGGGGCAGACGAAGACAACGGATCGGAAACCTGTCGTACTCGGGCCCGCCCGGCAACGGCGAGCCGGACGTGCGGGAGGACGCGGGAGGCCGGACGGCACCCCGCGGACGGCCTGCCGAGGCGGGCCGGAAGTCGGGAGGGGACGTGACGGGCTCCGCCTCGCTCACGTCCGGGGGCGAACCCTCGGGGCCGCGGCGGGGGCGTCCCTGCTCACGTCCGGAGGCGAAGCCTCACGGCGGGCAGGCGGCGGGCGTCACGGGCTCGCGCACGCTTGTCTCCTGCCTGTTCTGCAAGAATCGGGGCTTCGCCGGGGGCGGCATCGGCCCCGGCACGGCAACGGCGAAGGGGCGGCACACCGGCCCTTCACCGGCGGCAACTCTACCCTAACGTTAGGGTAGAGATCGGCGGGGCTCGATCCGCCGGGGACGAGACGGTCAGGGATGCGGTGAGCGTGGACGGCAAGCACATGCAGATCGGCGAGGTCGCCGCACGGACCGAGCTGTCCCTGCGCACCATCCGGCACTACGAGGAGACCGGCCTGGTCGTCCCCTCCGCCCGTTCTCAGGGCGGCTTCCGCCTCTACACCGAACGGGACGTCGAGCGGCTCATGGTGATCCGCCGGATGAAGCCCCTCGGCTTCACCCTCGACCAGATGCGCGACCTCCTGGACGCCACCGACCGCCTCGACGGCGACGAGCTGACGCCGACCGAGCGCGAGCCGCTGCTGGAGCGAGTGCGGGAGTACGAGCGGGCCGCGGCCGAACAGGTCACCAAGCTCCGCGTCCAGCTGGCACGTGCCGAGGAGTTCGCACGCACCCTCGGCGAGCGGGTGCAACGAAACCAGGGCACCGCCGTCCGCTGACGGCCTCCTCGACGCCCCTCACCCCACCTCGGTCGCACCGAGCACGCGACGCGGCTCCGCTACGGTCGGGGCTCCGTCGAGGACCTCGGCCAGGCCACCCGATGCGCACCTGGGCGCCCCGCCGTTCCGGGAACCAGGACTGCCCGTCAGCTTGAGGTCGTGGTACTGATCAGAGGACGCGGCACTCAGTCCCGGAGATAGGGCCGGTGCCAGTGACGTTCACTGAGAACCTTGGTCCACTCGGCAGCGAGCCGTTCCCGCTTGTCGGCAGGGATCTCGTCGAGGGTGGGGCGGAGCCCCTCGATGATCTTCGCTACCTCCTGCGAGTCGCGCCGGACAGGCAGGCCGAGGTGGTGAGCGATCGAGCGGAGGGTCATGGTGGATCACCTCAATCCAAGACATTGCGCGGACCGTGCCTCCCACCCACCTGCTCCATGCAGGACAGGCACAGCGCTCACACGTCCATACTGCGCGCCGACGCCGACCACGGCCTGCTGCGGCCGGCCCGGGGCGGAGCGGACCACGGCCCTCGACCCGGACCGGCTCAAAGGCGCCGCCGGCTGACGTCACGAAACCGTAAGGCGGCAGCCGACCGCCGCCTCGCTGCGGCGGGGATAGCCTCACCCCTGCTGCCGCCACCGATCCAGGAGACAGTTCATGCGCGCCCGCGTCCTTCTTCCGGCCGTTCTGGCCACCGCCGCCCTCGCCGTCACCGGATGCGGGTCCGACGACGGCGACGGTGAGGCCGGTGCCGCCCCGTCGACGGCGGCCTCGTCCCCCGCCACGGCCGGCGGCGGGGCGGAGGGGGAGAAGGTCGCGCAGGCGCTGAGCTTCACGGCCACCACGGTGGACGGCAAGCCGTTCGACGCGAAGTCCCTCGCGGGCAAGCCCGCCGTCCTGTGGTTCTGGGCGCCCTGGTGCCCCACGTGCAAGGGGCAGGCCGCCGAGACCGCCAAGGTGGCCGAGGAGTACAAGGGCCGGGCGAACGTCGTAGGCGTCGCGGGCCTGGACAAGAACTCCGCCATGCGCGACTTCGTCGCCGACACGGGCACCGGCTCCTTCCCGCACCTGTCCGACGAGGAGGGCGAGGTGTGGAAGCGGTTCGAGGTGACCCAGCAGAGCCACTACGTGATCCTCGACAAGAATGGGGAGACCGTCTACGAGGGTGTCCTGCCCGGCGGTGAAGGCCTGGCGGAGAAGGTCGCCGCCGTCACCGGCTGACCCCGCCATGGCCGACCTGCCTCTCGCCCTCGCGCTCGGCGCGGGGATGCTCGCCGCCGTCAACCCGTGCGGCTTCGCCCTGCTCCCCGCGTACCTGTCCCTGCTCGTCCTCGGCGACGACACGCCCCGCCGGAGCGTGGCCGTGGGCCGGGCGCTCGCCGCCACCGCCGCGATGACCGTCGGGTTCGCCGCCCTCTTCGGTGTCTTCGGCCTCGCCGTCCAGCCCGTCGCCGGTCAGGTCCAGCAGCATCTGCCCTGGTTCACCATCGCCTTCGGCCTCCTCATCGCCGTCGCCGGGGCCTGGCTCCTGGCGGGACGCCAGTTGCCCGTGCTCGCGCCGAAGCTGCGGCGTGCGCCGAAGGTGACCCGGTCCCTGCCCTCGATGGCCCTGTTCGGCATGGCCTACGCCACCGCCTCCCTCGGCTGCACCATCGCGCCCTTCCTCGCCATCGTCGTCTCGGCCTTTCGCAGCGGTTCCACCGGCGAGGGCATCGCCCTCTTCACCGCGTACGCGGCCGGGATGGGCCTGATCGTCGGCGCCGCGTCGCTCACCGTCGCGCTCACCCGGACGACGGCCGTCACACGCCTGCGCCGCCTGGGTGCCCTCGCCCCGCGCCTCGGCGGCGGCCTGCTCCTCCTCGTGGGTTCCTACGTCGCCTACTACGGCTGGTACGAGGTCCGCGCCCAGGACGGTGCCGTCACCTCCGACCCCGTCATCGACACAGCGGCCACCGTCCAGCGCGCCCTGGCCGACGCCTTGGACTCCGCCGGCCCGACGCTGATCGCCGTGATCTTCGCGGCCCTGCTGCTGACGGCCGTACTGATCCGGCGCCGCAGGCGGGGCGGCACAGGGTGACTCCCCTGTCGCGAGCAGGAGAGCTGACCCACCCGCCCCGGTTGAACGCGTTCAACTTCCCTGACAGGATGACGTCCTGCCACCCGCAGAAGGGTGCCGGAGGAGAGGACAGGGCCATGACGAGCTCGCTGCTCATGCCGCGAGGCCGTGCCCGCGAGGGAACCGCCGAAGCGACCGGAAGCACGGCCCCGACCCGGATCCTCGACTGGCAGCACCCGCGCGTCACCGCACTCCTCGGGCGGATCGACCTGCCGGACACCGCGGACCCCGCCCACCAGTCGGCGGCCCTGCGCCAGGCCCACCAGTGGATCACCGAGAACGTCCGCCCGGTGTACTCGGTGCAGGACGAGCGGCCCGTGTCGCAGGTGCTGAGCCGGGGCCGCGGCTCGTGCAGTCAGCGGCTGGCGGTGCTGGAGTCCGTCGCGCGGGCGTCCGGCGTGGCCACGCGGGTGCGGGGCCTACTGGTCGACGGCAGCTTCTGGTATCCGCGTTTCCCTCGGCTGCGCGGACTCGTCCCCCACCAAGTAGTGCTGGCCTGGCCGGAGTTCCACCTCGACGCCCCCTCCCCATGGCTGACGGTCTCCGAACTCTTCGGCGACCTGGATGAGTTGAGCCACCACGGCGGTGGCGGCTTCACCAACGCGGGCCCCGAGACCCTCTTCGAGGCGCTGTCCCGCACGGCCGTCGACTGGGACGGGGCGGCCGCCTGCCCGAGCAACGGCGCCGCCTGCGACCTCTCGGCCCACGTCCTCGCGGACCTCGGCCACTTCGACTCACGCGACGCCCTCTTCGCCCGCCACGGCCAGACCCTCTGCGGGCCTGCCCGCCTCCTGGCGGAGCCAGTGCTGGGGCGCCGGTCGGCGGGAGCCTAGTCAGCCTGCCGCAGTAGTCTGACGATCATGGCGGACTGGGAAGTTCGGCCGGCCGAGGCGGCGGACGTCGAGGCGGTGGCCGAGTTGCGGGCGGTGGTGCTGCGGGCGGATCTGGAGCGGCTCGGCCGGTACGACGGGCACCGGGTGCGGCAGCGCCTGCGGGACGGGTTCGCTCCGGACCACACCTGGGTGATAGAGGTGGGCGGCACCTTCGCCGGCTGCGTGTCCCTGCGGCCGGCCGCGGACGCCCACTGGCTGGAGCACTTCTACCTGGCTCCGCCCGTGCAGGGCAGCGGCATCGGTAGCGCCGTACTGGGCGGGCTGCTGGAGCGGTGCGACCACGAAGGCACCCTGGTCCGGCTGAACGTCCTGCAGGGCAGTCCTGCCCGGCGGCTGTACGAACGGCACGGATTCACCGTGGAGACAGAGGATCCGGTCGATGTGTTCATGGTGCGCAGGCCCGCACCGCCCGTGCGCGACAGATACAGCTGAGGACAGGGACGAACAGGCAAGAAGGGAACAGCCCGTGCTGCTCGTGGGTCTCGGCATCTCCGCCGCATGCGCCATCGGGGCGCTGATCGCCCTGGCCGGCGCCCTTGCCGTTGCCTTCCCGGGTCGGCCCCAGCCCTGGCCGGTACACCTGATGCAACGTTCCGCAGGGGCAGCCGCCGCCGCGGCCGCCGCCATCTACTCCCTCGGCTTCTTCGCCGTCATGGACTCCGAACTGGAATTCAACGACGGAGCGAACTCGGTCCCCGCACCCGCCTGCCGCGAGGACTTCGACCAGTCCACGGTCCAGGGCCTGTCCCACCACCGCTCCTCCTACCTGCCCCTCCGCTTCGACTGCGTCCGCGCCGACGGCACCACCTACTCCGCCGACTCCAGCTACACATGGATGAATCGGGCAACTCTGACCCTCACCCTTTCCGCCACAGCGCTCGCCGTCGGCGCGACCCGCTACCGAACCCGGCAGGAGACGCGTTGATCCGCCGCTACTCGATCCCCCTGCTGGTGCACCTGCTGATCGGCATCCCCACGATCCCCGTGGTGCTGTGCGTCCGCTGGTACGCCGCCCACGGGCACTGCGACGACAGCGACCTCGGCAGGCGCGACCTGGCAGGCTGCACCTACGACCAGATCGAGAACAGCGGGCTCGTCCTCGTGCTCCTCGGCCTGTTCGGACTGCTCGTCCTGCTGCTGGTCCTGCTCGCCGACGTACTCCTCCCGCTCATCCGTGAACGCCCGCTCGGACCATGGCTGTTGACCCTGCCTGCCGTCCTTGTGCCCTACGTCGTCCTCGACGCGGCGGCGTGATGACGCTGCCGGTCACTCCCCCGCCGACGCCGCCCACCGCACCAGTTCCAGCATCACGCCCGGGGGCAACGACGGGTTGGCGGCCGCCGCTTCCGCGACCCGCCGGTCGGTGTCGGTCAGGAGTTCCACGAGGACCGGCGGCGGGAGGGCGGGATGACCGGCGGCTACGGGTCTCGCCTGCACGTCCGCCAGACAGGCGAGGAGCGCCGGAGCCGTGGCGCGGCGGTGCCGGGCGATCTCGCGGAACGCCTTGCGCACCGCGGGCTGGTGCCGGGTCAGGTCCTCCAGGAGCGCCGGTGCGGCGTCGGGGTTGGCCGCGACCTTGGCGACGACCTGGACGCCGTACCGCCGGACCATGGCGCGCAACTGGCCGTCGGACAGGCCCGGGTGGGCGGCGACGGACTTGACGACCCTCGCGTCGGAGTCGTCGGCCAGCGCGTCGCGGATCCTGGCCGGCAGATCGCGTCGGTGGGCCACGAGCATCCGCACGGGCGCGCTGGGAGACTGGGCGAGTTCCGCCACCTCGGCGGCCGAGGCGGCCTCGACCCGGGGCAGCAGGGTGGCGCCGAGCTTCGTGCCGGCCGCCGGCCGGACGAGTACGTCGAACGGCACGTGCGGGTTGTGCGCAAGGCTGCGCCGCACGTCCTGATGGGCGTCGTCGGCCAGGGTGCGCAGCGTGGCCTCGTCGAGCGCGGGATTCTCGGCGAGAGCCGCCCGGACACCGGGGACGGGGTCCAGGGCGAGCCGTGCGGCCACCTCCGGGGGCAGGTCGGCGCGGGCGGCAAGTGTCCGGCGCAGCAACGCCGATGGGTGGTCCGCGAAGCCGACGACGGCCGCGACGGGCGTGGCCGGGTTCCGCAGTGCCGCCTCCCGCAGGTGGTGCACCGTGGACTCGTGGGAGCCGTCGCAGGCCGCGCCCGGCGGCAGGTCGCAGTCCAGGCGCGGGCAGTGCGGGTCGTGCGCGAACGGCGTCTGCTCCCGGTCACAGACCACGCACCGCTCCGCGGGGGCCATCCCTTCGCCGCCGATCAGTCTCGCCAGCACGGCCGGAGGCGTCGCCTCGTTGGCGGCCACCGCCCGCCGCACCTCGGCGTGCGGATGCTCCGCCAGCTCGGCGGCCCGCTCCGCCGTGGTCCACAACGCGAGTTCCGCCACGACCCGTACGTCGGGATCCGCGGCGAGCGCCCGCACGACCTCGGCCGGCAGGTCCGGGCAGCCCGCCAGCTTCTCCCGACGCCGAACCTCCGGATCGGCGACGAGACGACGGCCCCACTCCGGTTCTCCGGCCCCCTCGTCGAGCAAGGCGAGCGCGGCGTCGGGCTGGGCCGCGGGATCGACGTCCTCGGCGGACAGCCTTCCCCGGTAGGCGAGTTGTACGGCACTCTCCTCGACCCGCGCCGCCAACGCCAGCGCCTGCCCACGGCTGAGGTCCGCGCGACCGGCGAGGTCGGCGGCGAGGTCGGCGTCCGCGATCGCGATCAGCCGGTCGACCAGCTCGGACGGTAGGGCGGGGTTGGCGGCGAGCCCGCACAGCACGTGGTTCACGAGGGGCATCCTGCCGGGACCGGATCCGGTCCGCGCGGGGTTTTCGACGTCGGCCGGGCCGGCCGACCGCGGCGGGCGACGAATGATCCGTCAGGGGGCGGCGGGCAGCGGTCGGCGCCGTGGGGGACGTCGCTCGGCGCGGGTCACGGCAGCAGCGCTCCGGTGGCGGGCGTGAGGACGGTCTGTCCGGCGATGCCGAGCACCAGGGAGAGGGCCGCCGCGGCGGAGGCAGCGGCGGCGGCCCAGCGTCCCAGAGCTGTGTGCGCGGTGGCGGGCGCGGAATCGGTGGTGGCGAACACGGGGACGAGCCAGCGCAGGTAGTAGAAGAGCGAGGCGACCGTGTTGGCGACGGCGAGGGCCGCGAGCCAGGTGTAGCCGCCGTCGATGGTCGCGCTGAAGATCTCCAGCTTTCCGAGGAAGACCCCCGTGGGCGGGGTGCCGACCAGGCCGAAGAGGCTGACGACGAGGACGGCGGCGAGGACGGGGCGGCGGCGGGCGAGACCCCGGTAGTCGTCGAGGGTGCGGGCGCGGGGCAGTTCGGTGACGACGGCGAACGCCGCGAGGTTGGTGGCGGCGTAGGCGGCCAGGTAGAACAGCAGGCTCCTCTGGGCCAGTTCGGTGCGGCCCGCGACGGCGAGGGCCATGAGGAGGTAGCCGACCTGGCTGATGGTGGAGTAGGCGAGCAGGCGTTTGACGGAGGTCTGGAAGAAGGCCGCGAGGTTGCCCAGGGTCATGGTGGCGGCGGCGAGGATCGCCAGCAGCAGTGGCCAGTTGACGTCACTCGTGGACAGGGCCTGCTGGAGCAGGCGGAATCCGGCGATCAGTGCGCCGATCTTCGGGAGTGTGGTGACGTAGGCGGCGACGGGCGCGGGGGCGCCGTCGGTGACGTCGGGCACCCAGAAGTGGGCGGGCACCGCACCGGCCTTGAAGAGCAGCCCGGCGAGCACGCCGAGGAGCCCGACGGCGACCAGCCCGTAGGAGGCGGTGGGCAGGGAGGAGTTGAGCTCCCGGTAGAGGGTGGCGTGGCCGGCTCCGTAGAGGACGGCCGTGCCGGCCAGCATGGTCGTGCCGAACAGGGCGCCCATCAGGTAGTACTTCAGGGCGGCCTCGGTGCCCCGGGCGTCCTTGGCGAAGCCGGCGAGCGCGTACGCCGGGACGCTCGCCAGCAGGTAGGCGGCGAAGAGCATCAGCAGGTCGTTCGCGCCGGTCAGGGCGAGAGCGCCCGCGCCGGCCAGGAGCAGGAGGACCCAGTACTCCGTCTCGCGTTTGTGCCCGCGCACGGTCTCCACGGACATGGCGATGATCAGCAGCAGGGCGGTGAGGACGACCAGGCGGCCCATGACGGTCGCGGTGTCGACGGCGAAGGCGTGGGAGAAGACGGTCTGTTCGCGGTCGGTGGCCATGGTGACGGCGGTGGCCACGAGGCCGGCCACGCAGGCGGCGGCTGCCAGAACGGCCACGGCCCACTGGCGACGGCGCGGCAGCCAGGAGCCGGTGAGCAGGCCGACGACGGCGGCGCCGAGCAGGGCGAGTTCGGGGATGAGCGCGGTGAGGTTCTCGTTCACCGCGCCACCAGCCCGGTCAGCGTGCGGCTGGCCGGTTCGATCACGTCCAGGAGCCAGCGGGGGACGACGCCGATCACCAGGGCGAGCGCGAGCAGGCCGACGGTGGGCAGGGCCTCGTGGCGGCGCAGGTCCGCGACACCCCCGGTGGGGATGGTCCCGGGCAGGCGCGGGGCGCCGAGGAACATCCGCCGCAGGGCGGTCAGGAACAGGGCGGCGGTGATGAGGATGCCGGTCAGAGCGATGGCGGTGGCGGTCGTCTGCGAGGCCAGGGAGCCGGTGAAGATCTGGAACTCGGCGATGAAGCCCGAGAAGCCCGGGATGCCGAGACTGGCGAACGCGGCGACGGCGGTGACCGCGGCGAACCGCGGGGTGTGGGCGGCCAGCCCGGAGTAGGCGCCCATCGCGTTCGTCCCGCCCCGGTCGTACAGCACTCCGGTGAGCAGGAACAGAGCTCCGGTGAGGAGGCCGTGGCTGACCATCTGGGTGACCGCGCCGGTGACGGCGAGGGAGCGGGCCTGGTCGTCGGTGCCGGCCAGGGTTCCGGCGGCGCCGACCGCGAGGACGACGTAGCCCATGTGGTTCACCGACGTGTAGGCGATCATGCGTTTGAAGTCGGTCTGCGCCAGCGCGACCAGGGCGCCGTACACCACCGACACAACGCCCACGATCACGATCACCAGGGCGTGGTCGCGCCAGCTGCCGGGCAGCAGCGGCATGGCGATGCGGACGAACCCGTAGGTGCCCATCTTCAGCAGGACCCCGGCGAGGATCGCCGAGCCGGCGGCCGGGGCGTCGGTGTGGGCGGGGGGCAGCCAGGTGTGGAAGGGCACGGTCGGCGTCTTGACCGCCAGGCCGAGGCCGATGGCCAGGAGCACCAGACCGGCGTACGGGCCGCTGCCCGCCAGGGGGTTGCTGCTGGTCAGTTCGGTGAGGTCGAAGGTGTGCGGGTCGGCGGCCAGGTACAGGCCGATGAAGCCGAGCAGCAGGGACAGAGAGCCGAGGAACGTGTAGAGGAAGAACTTCAGCGCCGCCGCCCGGGCGCGTTCGCCGTGCCCCCATCCGGCGATGACGAAGAACATGCCGACGATCGACAGGTCGAAGAAGACGAAGAACAGGATCAGGTCGAGGGCGACGAACAGGCCGATGCAGACGGTCTGCAGGAACAGGAACAGGCAGACGTAGGCGCGCACCCGCCGGGTCTCGCGCAGCGAGTACACGGCGACGGCCAGGAACAGCAGACAGGTCAGCGCCACCAGCGGCAGCGACAGACCGTCGACGCCGACGTGGTAGCCGACCCCGGCGCTGGGGATCCAGCGTGCCCGCTGTTCGTACTGCATCCCCCCGCCGGTGTCGAAGCCCGCCCACGCCACGACGACCAAGGCCAGTTCGACGGCGGCGGTGGTGATCCAGATCCGCACGTACACCCGGTCGGACAGGGCGCGCGGCCAGAGCAGCAGCGCCACGCACACCAGCAGCGGCAGGAAGGTCATGGCAGTCAGCACAGGGGTTACCTCACCAACAGGATGATCAGGACCAGTACGGCGAAGGCGACGGCGGCCTGGGCGTAGTACTGGTGGAGCAGGCCGGTCTGCGGGCGGCGCGCCCAACTGCCCAGGTTCCGGGCGCCGGCGGCGACCACGCGGACAGCCGAGTCGATGCCGTCCTCGTCCAGCCGGCCGGCGAGGCGGCCGGCGGCGAGGCCCCCGTCGGCAACCCCGCGCACGGCCCCGTCGACGACGGTGTCGTCCAGGCGGTGGGCCAGCCGGGCCAGCGCCCAGCCGCCGCGCGCCGTCTGCCGCACCGCCCCGTCGACGACGCGGTCGTCGAAGGCGGCCAGCGCCCGCGCCAGGCCGAACACGGGGCGCACCACGACGGCCCGCACGACTCGCTCCAGGTACAGCCAGCCCTCCGCCGCGCGCACGGCGACACCCGGTACGGGCGCCGGACGCGACGCCCACCACCAGGCCAGGCCCGCGGCGGCGAGCGCGACCGTGGCGGACAGCGCCAACTCCCACAGCCGGGGGGACGGCTCTCCCGCGGCGCCGACCAGGTGCTTCAGCCAGGAGGCGGGGCCGGGCAGGGCCAGTACGCCCAGGCCGGCGGCGGCGAGGACGAGGGCGAGCAGCGGCGGCGGCACGGTGGCGGCGATGTGCCGGGTGCCGCGCCGCTCGGTGTCGTAGTCCGCCTCCGGGTCCTCGGGGAGCGGCCGGGTGACGTACCAGAGGGCCTTGACGCTGTAGACGGCCGCCACGGCCGCCGCAGCCAGCCCCACGGCGTACAGCACGGTTCCCTCGGCGCGGGCGGCGGCCAGGACCTCGTCCTTGGCCGCCCACAGCGACAGCGGGGGCAGTCCGGCCAGGGTGAGAGCGCCGACGGCGAAGGCGGCGCCGACCAGCCGCGTGGAGCGGGCCGCGCCGCGCAGGGCGGACAACCGCTTGGTGCCCAGCGCCGTCAGCCAGGCGCCCGCGGCCAGGAACAGGCCCGACTTGGTGGCGGCGTGGGCGACGAGCTGGGTGGTGCCGGAGGCGACTCCGCCGCTGCCGGCGGCCAGCACCATGAAGCCGACCTGTGCGCAGGTGGAGGCCGCGAGCAGTTGCTTCAGGTCGGTCTGGGCGACGGCGACCACGCCCAGGGCCAGGGCGGTGAGGACGCCGACCCAGGAGACCAGCGGACCGGCCCAGTCGGTGGCGGCCAGCAGCGGGTGGAGACGCAGCAGCAGGTAGGCGCCGGCGGCGACCATGGTCGCGGAGTGGAGCAGCGCGGAGACGGAGCTGGGGCCCTGCATGGCCCGCGACAGCCAGAAGGAGAACGGCAGTTGGGCGGACTTGCCCAGGGCGGCCGCGACGACGCCTGCGGTGATCACGTGCAGCCACGGCGAATCCGCGTGTGCCAGGGCGTCCAGGCTCAGGGAGTCGAGGCCTGCGGCCAGGGCGGCGCCGGCGGCCAGGTAGAGGCCGAGGTCGGCGGCGCGGGTGGTGAGGAACGCGACGTCGGCGGCGTGCGCCCGTTCGGGCTGCTGCCACCGGTAGCCGATCAGGGCCCAACTGGTGGCGCCCATCACCTCCCAGGCCATCAGCAGCAGCGGCAGCGTGGTCGCCGTGACGGTGACCAGCATCGCTCCGGCGAAGACCAGCATCAGGCCGAGGAAGCGCCCCCGGTTCTCCCCGGCGGTGAACTCGCCCGTGGCGAAGACGAGGACGGCTGTCGTGACGGCGGCGACCGTGACCACCATGACCGCGGACAGACCGTCCACCGCCAGTCCGGCCCGCATCCCGGCGAACAGCGGCGCGCTCGCCGTCGGCCGGGTCACCGCGGCGGTGACGGCCACGCCCAGTGTCGCCGCCGCCACCGCCACGCCGAGGAGGGTGACCGTGCGCGGGCCGCGCTGACCCGTCAGGGCCAGCAGGGTCCCCCCGCCCAGGGGCAGGGCGGCCAGCAGCCAGACCAGGCCGTTCATCCCTTCAACTCCTCGGCCATGTCGGTCATGTCGACCTGGCGGGCGCGGTAGATGGCGGTGGTGACGGCGAAGCCCATGGCCATCTCCACCGCCATCGCCACCACCGCGGCCACGATGACGACCTGTCCGCCGCCCACGGACGGGGCGAGGAAGTGCCAGAAGTCGGCGGCGGCGACGACGATCCCGCCGATCATCAGCTCGATGCCCATCATGATCATGACGATGGACTGCTGGGAGAGGGCGCCGAACAGGCCGGTGCAGAACAGCCCGGCGGCGAGGACCAGGAGGAGTTCGAAGGTCACCGGCCCACTCCCCCACCGCTGGGGTCCTTGGCGGGCCGCTGGTCGAGGTCGTCGCCGAAACGGTCGTAGCGGCCGCGCCGGGTGGCGAGCACGGTGGCGCCGACCATGGTGGCCAGCAGCACGAATCCGAGGGTGACCATGGTCAGCATCTGCTCCTCCATCAGGGCCATGCCGACCTGGAAGGTCGTGTCCGCCGGGCGCGTCCCGGTGCGGTCCGGCCAGGGCACCAGGAAGATCCCGGTGACCAGGGCGGCGAAGACGACGCCGCTGATGGCCGCCGCGCCCCGCTTGTTGTGGAGCATCGACATCGGCATCAGACCGGCCGGGTTCATCATGTAGGCGATCATGAACACGGCCATGACGACCATTTCCATGACCATCATCAGCACGATGACCACACCCAGGTACGGCAGCCCGAGCACGGTCACCACCCCTCCCACGCACACCAGCGACGCGAGCAGCGCGAAGGTGACCCGGGCCATCGAGTTCAGCGTGAACACCAGCACGCCGAAGACCAGGGCCGTCGGCCCCAGCGCCAGCAGCAGCGCGGTCCCCGTCGTCCCCATGACGCCTTCCCTTCCTAGCGGTTGAGCTGGACCAGCGCCGGCACCAGCGCCTGGAGCACGGACAGCGGCAGCAGCACCACCCAGGCCAGCTCCACGTAGCGGTCGGCACGGACCATCGGCAGCCTCCGCACCGCCCCCACCAACAGCCCGAGCACCAGCAGCGTCTTGACCAGAGACCAGGCCCAGCCCGGCAGCCCCGGTCCCGCGCCGCCGCCCAGGAACAGCGGCACCGCCATCGCCGCCCCGGCCGCCAGCCACAGCCACCGCCCGGCCTGCAGCAGGAGGCGGTCCACCCCGGTGGTCTCGCCCAGCACACCGTCGGCGACGTCCCGGCCGGCCGGGTAGGCGAAGGGCCCCAGGAAGGCGAAGGCGAGCACACCGGCCAGGTAGACGACGAAGGCGAACGGCATCCAGACCGCGTACCACAGGCCGTCCTGGGCGGCCGCGATGTCACTGGTCCGCAAGGACTCGGCGCCGGTGGCCACCGAGATCAGCGCGAACATCAACGGCAGCTCGTAGGCCAGGCCCTGGGCGATGAAGCGGTAGCCGCCGACCAGGGAGAACGCCGCGTTGGGGCCCCAGCCGGCCAGCCACAGCCCGGCCCAGGTCAGCACCTCCATGGCGTTGAACCACACCACCCCGACCGACAGGTCGGCGACCACGTGGCCCCCGAACGGGATGACCAGCGTCGACAGCACGGCGGCCACCGGCACGGTGACCACGCCCGCCCGCCACAGCAGCCGGTCGGCCGCGGGCAGCCGCCGAGGCTGCTCCGTCAGCGCCCGCGGCACCCCGAGCAAGGGCCGCATCGCCCCGGACACGGTGACCGGGCGGCCGGCGTTCCGTGCGTCCAGCGCCGCGCCGGCGGTCACCGCCAGGACGGCGAGACCGAGCAGCATCGCCGGCGCGGCCAGCAGCGTCCACCACTGTCCCGCCTCAACCACGGGCCACCTCCGCGGGGTGCGCGGCGGCCAACTCGTCGGGATCCGGGTCGAGGCTGGCGACGATGAGCCGGACCGCGCTCAGCTCGGCTCCCACCAGCAGGCGGGGCAGCAGTTCGGTCAGGGCGAGCGAGGGCGGCCGGTCGGTGTCCCACCGGCCGCGCGGAGCTTGGTGTGCGGCCGGGTCGAGGAGGGCGGGTTCGTCCAACTGCCTTACGTCGTGGATGACTTCGGCGAGCCACTGGCGGTAGCGGGCCGGCACGTCACCGTCCGCCCGAGCGGCCGGGCCGCTCACACCCGCGGCACGGGCTTCGGCCGCGCTCAACGAGCCGATGCCGCGCGTCAGCCAGTACAGGGTCCGTGACCGTCCGACCCGCCGGGCGAAGCGCTCCAGCCGGGGCAGTACCGCCGAACCGGGCGCCTCCGCCAGAAGGTCGTCGCGCAGTCGCCGTGCCGTCACCGCCTCGGCGGGCCAGCCCGCCACCGACAGCAGCCGGCCCAGGCTGTCCAGATGCCCCGCGGCCCGCCGCCGGGCGGCTTCGCCCACGCCCACCGGCTCACCGGCCCGGGCCCGGATCCACGGCTGGGACCAGAAGACGTCCTTCGGCCCGTCGGCAGGCAGTTCGCCCAGGTCCGCCTGCTGAACGACGTCACCCTGCAACACCACCCGAATGGTCAGCCCCGCGGGCCAGTCGAGCAGGAACGGCCCCAGTGGAACGTGCAGACGGTCCAGCGTCAGTCCGTCCCGGTCCTCTCCCCGCTCGGCCATCGGCAACCCGCCGGGCATCTCCATGTCCTCGTCGCCATGGTCACCGTGGCCGCCGCCGCGGGCGTGCCGACCGTCGTCGCCCTGCTCCGGCTCCTCGGAGGCGTGGCGGCGACCGGCGCGGTCGTCGTGCCCTGGGTGACCCCCCGGACTCCTCCCGTGCGCCGCGCCATGGCCACCGCGCCCCGAGCCGTCGTCACGGTGTCCTCCGCTTCCCCCGGGTGCGCTGTCGTCCGCTCCCGCCCGCTGCCCCTTCTCCGTGTGCAGGCCGCCGGACGGTCCGGACTGCGGGGGGCCGTCCTCACCGGCGGCCCAGCGCTGGCCGGCGCGTCGGCGGCCGGGCGCCCCCAGGCGGGCGCGGCCTGCGTCGAGCGCTGAGGACACCTCTCCGGCTGTCACCGCCTGCACGCGAACCCGCGGCTGCGGCAGGTCGTGCCACAGCCGCCCCAGTGCCGCTCGCAGAAGCCGACAGTCGGGGCCCGCTACGAACATCAGATCGGCTCCGGCGGGCGTGGCGGCCAGTGGCCAGTCCCGGGACCGCAGCTCCTTCTCGGCGGCCAGCCGCACCGCTGTTCCGCCCGGTGCGGTCACCAGCAGGACACGCGGCCGGGCCGCGCTCGCCCGCAGCAGGAGGGATGTCACGTCCAACGCAGTGCTCCCTCCCGCCAGGCATAGAGCACGCCGGTGAGCAGGACGGCGAGGAAGACGAACATCTCGATCACCGCGCCGGGTCCCATCACGGAGATCACGAGCGTCCACGGGTACATGAACACCATCTCCATGTCGAAGGCGAGGAAGAGCATCGTCACCGTGTACCAGCGCGCGTGGTAGCGGCTCACCGCGTGCTCGACGGGCTCCAGGCCCGAGCCGTACGGCTGCGCGGCCGACGGGTCCTGCGCGATCCGCAGGGACCGGGCCGCCCCGTACAGGCCCACGACGGCCAGAACCGCCACGGCCGCCAGGGAAAGCGCCGCCGTGAAACCGCTCACCGCACCTCACCACTCACCAGTCCGCCGCTCCCTCCGCGTCGGCCCGCCGCGTACCCGCGGCGAGCGGGTCGAACCCCCGGTACCCGGTCCGTGGGGACGCCCCGCGGAACTGCCCCGGCACAGCCGGCGCCCACCGTCCGCCCGGGTTCCTCGCCCGGCGTGTGTCCGAGGATCACGTCCACGGGGTGCGCGGGTGGGCCGCCACGCTGGACGGCAGGTGATCCGGCACCGCAAGGAGTAAGTCCGGCGGCGTGGAACGGGACACCGCGGGCGAAGGCCCTCAAGGGCGGACCCCCTTTGTCATCGTTCTCGCGAGGCTGTTTGGCCCGGGACGGCGGGGGGACTCCGGGAAGGGATTCCAGTGGGCCGGCCCGAGGCCGAGGAGGCGCCGGTATGTCCCTGCTCAGGCGTTGCACCGCGGGCTGGGCGGCCCTGTGCGTGACCGCCGCGCTCGCAACGGGGTACACGGACGGCTCCGCCGGGTCCGAGGCGTCGCCCGAGGGCGAGGAGGGCACGCGGCGGGTGTCCCTCACGGTCGTCGAGAGCGGTGGGCAGACGCTGGTCCTCGTGCCGGTGACCGTCAAGGGCGAGGGGCCCTACACGTTCGTACTGGACACCGGCGCCTCCGCGAGCGTCGTCGACGACGACCTCGCCCGGGAGCTGGACCTGGCCAGGACCGGTGAGAGGCGGCCCGTCAGCGGTGTCGTCGGGACGGGCCGCGTGCCCGTGGTGGAGGTGCCCGACTGGCGGATGGGGCGGGTGTCCCTCGCCGCGGCGGACCTCGCGGTGATCGACCTGCCGCAAGCGCCGGGTGCGCGGTCCCTGCACGGTCTGCTGGGCTCGGACGTCCTGAGCGACTTCGGGCGGATCACGGTGGACTACGACAAGGAGACGCTGTCCGTGCCGTCCCGTTGATCGATCACGTGCAGGGCGAAGGAGGCGTGCGCGCCTTCCTCCGCGATGGCCTTCACCTCCACGGCGCCCGGCAGGTCACCCGCCACCAGCGGAACGTCCGTCGTTCCCGTCCCGTCCGATGCCGTGGTGACCCGGACCGGGGAGCCGCCGCGGAAGTCGGTCCCGGTCCCCTCGGGATCGTCCACGAAGAAGCTCACCATGCGGCCGCCGGCCGGCCCGTCGCCGGCGAGCGCCATGACGCTGAGCGGGGCGAACTCCGTACGTGGCCCCACGTGTTGCTCGTGGCCCGTGACCCGTGTCAACTCAACCATCGTCAACCACCATTCGTTTCCACTGCCGCGACCGACTGTCCGGGCATGCTGTCGGGTCCCGCGAAACCCGCGCCCGAAACCCCCACGCCGAACGCCCGGTCACCTGCCAGGTCCCTTGCGCCGGCGGACGGTTCGTGACACGAGTGCGGCCAGCGCCAGGGCGGCCGCGCCCGCGGCGGCCGGCGGCACCAGGGCCCACGCCCCTGGCGGCGCGGGCCGTTCGGGCGTGGTGTCCTGGCCCTCGTGCAGCGCCGCCGCGAGCACTTCCGCCAGGTGCAGCGGGGTACGTCCCGTACCGGCCTGCTCGACCTGCGTACGGCAGCTGAAACCGTCCGCCAGGACCAGGGTCGACTCGTCCGCCTCCCGTACGGCGGGCAGCAGTCCGGCCTCGGCGCAGGCCATGGACACCTCGTAATGGCCCTTCTCGAAACCGAAGTTGCCCGCGAGGCCGCAGCAGCCCTCGTCCAGTACGTCGGCGTGCACCCCGGCCCGTTCCAGGACCTTCCGGTCCGCGTCGAAGCCCATGACGGCGTACTGGTGGCAGTGGCGCTGGACCACCGCCCGCGCGCCGACGGTCGGCGGCTGCCAGTCGCCAGCGCGTTCGACGAGCAGTTCGGCGAGGGTGCGCGTCTGGTCCCGCAGGCGGTCCATGTCCGGGTCCTCGGGCAGCAGTTCGGCCGCGTCGGCGCGGAAGACGGCGGTGCAGCTCGGTTCGAGGCCCACCACCGGTGTGCCACGCCGCAGGTCTTCGCGCAGGACGTCGAGTGTGTGGCCCAGGACCCGTTTGGCGATGCCGAGTTGGCCGGTGGAGATCCAGGTGAGCGCGCAGCACACCGCCGCGTCGGGCACCTTGACCCGGAAGCCCGCCGCCTCCAGGACCTCGACGGCGGCCCTGCCGACCGCGGGGTGGAAGTGGTCGGTGAAGGTGTCGGGCCACAGCACGACCTCGCCGCGGTGTCCGTCGCCGCAGGGCCCGCCCCGCTCGCGCCACCAGTGGGTGAAGCGCTGCTCGGCGAAGAGCGGCACGTCCCGCTCGGGCGCGACGCCACCGAGCGTCTTGGCCGTCCGGGCCGCCCACGGCATCGAGGCCAGCGCGTTGACCGTGCGGGGTGCGAGCGCGGCCACACGGGCCGCCGCGGGGAGCCAGCCCATTGAGTAGTGCGCCAACGGCCGGAGCCGGCCCTTGTAGTGGTGGTGCAGGAACTCGGCCTTGTAGGTGGCCATGTCGACGTTGACCGGGCAGTCCGTCTTGCAGCCCTTGCAGGCCAGGCAGAGGTCCAGGGCGTCGCGCACCTCGGGGGAACGCCAGCCCGCGTCGACGGGCGAGTCGTTGCGGACCATCTCGAACAGCAGCCGGGCCCGGCCCCTGGTGGAGTGCTCCTCCTCGCGGGTGACCCGATAGCTGGGGCACATCACCCCGCCCTCCAGGGAGCGGCATTTCCCGACGCCGACACACCGGGCGGCGGCCCGGCTGAACTGTCCGTCGTCGTGCGGGTAGGAGAAGGCGGTCTCCGGCTCCCAGGGCCGGTAGTCCGCGCCGAGCCGCAGTTTCTCGTCGACGCGGTACGGCAGGACGATCTTTCCCGGGTTCATCCGGTTGCCCGGATCGAACAGCCCCTTCAGCCGTTCGAACGCCTCGATCAGTTCCGGCCCGAACATCCTCACCAGCAGTTCGCCGCGCGACTGGCCGTCCCCGTGCTCGCCCGAGAGCGATCCGCCGTAGGACGCCACAAGGTCGGCGGCCTTCTCCACGAAGGCCCGCATACGGGCGACGCCCTCTGCGGACTCCAGGTCGAAGGGGATGCGGGTGTGGACGCAGCCGTGGCCGAAGTGCCCGTACACCGAGGGGTGTCCGTAGTCGAACTCCTCGTACAGGCGCTTGAGGTCGCGCAGATAGTCGCCGAGGCGGTCCACGGGCACCGCGGAGTCCTCCCAGCCCTCCCAGGTGTCGGGCTGCCCGGGAACGTGCGCGGTCGCCCCCAGGCCGGACTCACGCACCCGCCACAGGCCGCGCACCTCCTCGGGGTCGTCGTACCAGGTGTGGTCGACGTCGTCCGGCTTCGCCGCGATCAGGGCCCTCGCCCGGCCCTCGACCTCCGCGCGTGTGTCGCCCGCGAACTGCACGAACAGATACGCCCGCCCGCCGGGCAGGATCCGCAGCGCCTCCGGGTTCAGGTCCTTCTTCTGCTGGAAGTGGATCAGCTGGTGGTCCACTCCTTCCAGCGCCACGGGCTCGTGCTCCAGGACCTCGGGCACATGGTCGGCGGCCTCGCAGATGTCCCGGTAGCCGAGGACGACCAGGGCGCTGTGCGTGTGCACGGGCACCAGCTCCAGCTCCGCCCGCAGGACGGTGACCAGCGTGGACTCCGAACCGGTCAGCAGCCCGGCGACGTCGAAGCCCTGCTCGGGCAGGAGCGAGTCGAGGTTGTAACCGGAGACCCGGCGCGGGATGTCCGGGAAGCGCTCCCGGACCAGTCCGGCGTACCGGTCCCGCAGCGCCGCCGCCCCGCGGTACAGCTCCGCCTCCCGCCCCTCGCCCGACATCAGCCGCTCCAGCTCGGCGTCGTCGGTCCGCCCGACCCACAGACGGGTTCCGTCGTAGGTGAGCACCTCGAGGCGGTGCAGGTTGTCGACGACCTTCCCGTACGCCTGGGCCGTCGACCCGCACGAGTTGTTGCCGATCATGCCGCCGAGCGTGCAGTTCGGGTGGGTGGCCGGCCGCGGCCCGTACTGCAGGCCGTACGCGGCCAGTTGCCGGTTCAGGTCGTCCAGGACGATGCCCGGTTCGACCACGCAGCGCCGGTTGCCGGCGTCCACCGAGAGCAGACGGTTGCAGTACTTGCTCCAGTCCAGCACCACGGCGGTGTTGCAGCACTCCCCCGCCAGGCTCGTGCCGCCGCCCCGGGAGAGCAGGGGCGCGTCGTACCGACGGCACACCGCCACCGCCTCCTCGGCGGCCTCGACCGTACGGGGGATCACCACGCCGATGGGCACCTGCCGGTAGTTGGAGCCGTCCGTCGAGTACGCGGCGCGCGTCCCCGTGTCGAAGCGGACCTCGCCGTCGACCCGGTCCCGCAGCTCCCGTTCAAGGCCGGCGACGGCGACCTCCTCGGACGGCCGGCGGACGACGGGCAGCGGGAGGTCCACCTGGCTCATGCGAAAGCCCTCCTCTGTGGGTGCGGGGCGTCGTGCAGGTGCGGGGCGTTGCGTGCCCTGATGTCCCGGCCCGTGTATCCGCGGCCGTACCGCGGCAAACCGAGCATCCGCGCATACACGTGACAGCCCCGGGAGCCCGGCGGTCTCGTGCACCGGTCGGTGTCCACCGGCGTTTGCCCGGTGGCTGGGCGGGCACCCCGGCCGAATGGGCATGCGGGACGGGAGCCGCGGAACCGCAGGAGGGTGGGATTCGTGCACGATGTACCGGTGTGGCTGTGGATCGTCTTCGTGGTCACCGTGGCGACGGCCTTGGCCATCGATCTTCTGGTCAATCGGCGGGCGCACACCATCGAGATGCGGGAGGCCGCGGCCTGGAGCGGGGTCTGGGTGGGGCTGGCCCTCGCCTTCGGCGCTGTCGTCTTCCTCACGGTGGGCACGACCGCCGGCGTGGAGTACACGACCGCGTGGCTGCTGGAGAAGAGCCTGTCCGCGGACAACCTCTTCGTCTTCGCCCTGATCTTCGGCTACTTCCAGGTGCCCCGCGAGTACCAGCATCGCGTGCTGTTCCTCGGCGTCCTCGGGGCCCTCGTCTTCCGCGGCGTCTTCCTCGCCGCCGGTGTGGCGGTGGTCAGCCGCTTCACCGCCGTCCTGTTCGTCTTCGGCGCCTTTCTCTTCTACAGCGCCTACAAGATCCTCACCCAGGAGGACAGCAGTGTCGACCCCGGCAAGAGCCTCGCCGTGCGGCTCCTGCGCAAGCTCGTCCCCGTGCGGGACGAGTACGCGGGTGCCCGGTTCTTCGTCCGCGAGGGCGGCCGGCTCGTCGCCACTCCGCTGCTCGCCGTCGTCGCCGCGGTGGAGAGCGCCGACATCGTGTTCGCCGTGGACAGCGTTCCCGCGGTGCTGGGCGTGAGCAGCGACATCTTCATCGTCTACACCAGCAACGCCTTCGCGATCCTCGGCCTGCGCGCCCTGTACTTCCTGCTCGCCGGTCTGATGGACCGGTTCCACTACCTCAGCGCGGGCCTGGCGCTGATCCTCGGCCTCATCGGGGTCAAACTCGTCATGCAGGCGTCCCACGAAGTCATCAGCACGGCGGTCCCCGAGATCCACCCGCTGATCAGCCTCGCGGTGATCGCCGTCATCCTGGGTGCCTCCGTCGTGCTCAGCCTGCTGCGTACGGCCCCGTCCGAGGACACCGCCGACCGGCCTTCCCGGTGACCTGCAGGGGCCGACGCCGGGGTCCCGGGGCACGCTTCGTGCGCCCGGTCGGGGGTACCCGGCGCTGACCACTGTTCCTACGGCAGGTCACCCGGGAGGCGAGATGGCTGATGCGGGACCCGTCATCGTCGGTGTCGACGACGCCGACGACCAGGACACCCTCGTACGGTTCGCGGCCCAGCAGGCCGCTCTGCGTGACGTGCCCCTGCACATCGCCCATGCCGTCTCGCTGCCCTCGCCGTTCGGGAACGCGGCGAAGAAGGACGCCGAGGCGAGGGTCGCCGTGCGGCGGGGCGAGACGGTGGTCGACCGGTTCGAGGCGGTCGCCCGGTCGGCCTTCCCGCACCTGACCGTCGCGGGCGAACTGCCCTTCGGTGATCCCGCCGGGACGCTGGTGCAGCGGTCGGCGGAGACGTCCCTCGTGGTGCTGGGGCATCGCGGGGCAGGCGGCTTCTCACGCCTGTCACTGGGTTCGGTGAGCCTTCAGGTGGCCACCCACGCCCACTGTCCGGTCCTCGTGATGCGTCCCGGCCGACCGGTCGATGCGCGGGGCGGGCCCGTCGTCGTCGGCGTGGACCTCGTGCACTACTCGGCTACGGCCACGAAGTTCGCGTTCGAGGAGGCCGCCCGCCGGTCGGCCGGCCTCCAGGTCGTGCACGCCCTGCACCGGCCCGCGCTGCTGCCGCTCCCCCGCACCGGCATGGCCCTGGAACCCGAGGTGCGCCGGACCGAGGAAAGCGCTCGGCAGTTCCTCCGGGAAAGGATCGCCGAGCTGGGCGCCCAGTACCCGGACGTATCGGCTGAGCTGCATGTGGACTGGACGCATCCGCCGACCTGCCTGACGGAGCTGTCCGAGCGGGCCGACCTGATGGTGGTCGGCTCGTCCGGCCGGACGGGTCTGCGCAGGCTGCTCCTCGGCTCGGTGAGCGGCGAGGTCCTGCACACGGCGCGCTGTCCCGTCGCCGTGGTCCCGGCGGCGGACGAGTGAGGAACCCCGGGCGGGATGCCCGTCCGGGGGACGGACAGGCAGGTGCGTCGGTCGGCCGTCGGGGCCTCGCCGCGCGCTGCCCGTTGGCGCGTGCGGCGAGCCGACGCCGTACGCCATTCGCAGGCCCGAACAGGCATGCCGCCGAGGGAGCAGGGAACTCCGGGAGGAGAACGGGTGGCCGGGTGCAGACGGTCCGGCCACGGGAACCGATCGTGGCGCCTCCGGGGGTCACGGCGCCCGCCGGCGTGAGGGGAACGGCAGTACGGCTCGCTTCGGCCCCTGACGTCACACCGTCCGAGCAGCAAACCCGTCGAGCGAAGGGGCACACCGATGGAATGGTGGACCTGGCTCATCATCGCTCTCGCGATCCTCCTGGCCGCGGCCGCTGTGCTCGTGTCGCTTCAGGCGCGGCGCCGCTCCGGCAGTGTCATCGCCGAGGGCCGCCGCCCGCGGCAGGAAGGAGGCGGGAAGCCGTGACGGTCTACATGCGCGCCGGCGCGCTCGCGAAGAAGCCGGTGGTCACCTTGTCCGGGGAAGACCTGGGGCAGGTGAAGGACCTCGTCTTCGACCCTGCGACGGGAAGCATCCGATGCTTCACTCTCGCGGGCCGAGGACTGCTGGCCGGACCTCTCCATCGGGCCCTGCTGTGGGAGAAGGTCCACGCGCTGGGGACGGACGCGGTCATGGTGCGCAGCGAGAGCACGCTGGAGGAGAACGACACGGCCGCCCGGTCGGCCGCGAAGGAACCGGGCGGTGGCAAGGTGCTCGGCCTGTCCGTCATGACCCGTGGAGGCACCCGGCTGGGCACCGTCACCGACGCCGTCGTCGCGATGGGCAAGGCCCCGGTGGTGGCGGGCTACGAGATCGAGACCGCCGAGCACCGCCGCATCCTGGTGCCGGTGACCGGCCCGGTCACCGTCTCCGGCGAGCGAGTGCTCGTTCCGGACGCCACCGCGCAGTGCAGCGCGGGTGACCTGGGAGGGTTCGGTGCCGCCGTGGAGAGTCTGCGCGACCGTCTCCGCGCCGACCGGCAGGAGGGTGAGTGAGATGCTGTTCACCCAGGCCCGGGGCAGGGCCGTCATGGACCTCGCGACGGCCGAGACGGTCGGGACGGTGAGCGCGTGCACCGTCGCGCCGTCACCGGCGCGTATCGCCGGACTGCGCCTGAACACCAAGGGCCGCGGACACCACGCCCTGGACTGGAACGACGTCCGGTCGTTCGGCCCGGACGCCGTCGTCGTGGAGGAGGCCGACCGCATCCGCGACGAGAAGGCCATCGGCCCCGACGACGCGGCGCACCCCGCCCACGACCCCATCGGGAAGGCCGTACTGACCGACACGGGTCTCGACAAGGGCACGGTGACCGACGTCGAGTTCGACGAGCTGTCAGGGCGCATCAGTCACCTCGTGACCGACGAGGAGCAGATCCCCGGCGACCAACTGATCGGAGTGGGCGGCTACGCGGTCGTCGTCACCGCCCCACAGCCGTTGTCCTAGCCGGTGACGACGGCGACCGCCGCCTCGGGGCACGGGGCGTCTTCCGGCCCTGCCGGCCGTCCTGCCGCACGGCTCCGGTGTGTACCACGCCAGGGTCGACCCGGTCCCCGTGGACGCCGACGGGCGAGGTCCGCGAACCCGGCGGTCGCCGGACGTGTCCTCCGGGACGCACGGGGTACCCAGCGCGGTCATGGAGGCATTGACGATCGCACCCGGACAGCGGGACTCGCTGCGCCTGGAAACCCTGCCCGATCCCGAACCGGATCCTGGTGAGCTGTTGGTGGCGGGCGTCGCGGTGGGCCTGTGCGGCACGGACCGGGAGATCGCCGAGGGGCGGCACGGCAGCGCGCCGGAGGGCCGCGACCGATTCGTGATCGGCCACGAGTCCCTCGGCCAGGTGCTCCGGTGTCCGGCCGACACCGGCTTCCGCCCGGGCGACCTGGTGGTCGGCGTGGTCCGCCGCCCCGACCCGGTGCCTTGCGGCGCGTGCGCCCACGGCCGGTTCGACATGTGCCGCAACGGCCGCTACACCGAACGAGGCATCAAGGAACTCGACGGTTTCGCGGCCACGCGGTGGACTGTGGAGGCCGACTTCGCCGTACGACTGGACCCCGCGCTGGCCGGCGTCGGTGTCCTGCTCGAACCCACCAGCGTGGCGGCCAAGGCATGGGAGCAGGTCGAACACGTGCAGGCACGGTCCTGGGCAGATCCCCGCGCGGTGCTGGTCACCGGCGCGGGACCCGTCGGGCTGCTGGCGGCGTTGCTCGGGGCCCAGCGCGGCCTGGAGGTCCACGTCCTGGACAGAGTCACGGAAGGCATCAAGCCCGCCCTCGTCCGCCGGCTCGGCGGGCACTACCACAGCGACGGAATCGACGAGGTCATGCGCAAGGTGCGGCCGGATGTGGTGATCGAGGCGACGGGGGCCGCCGCGGTCGCGCTCGGTGCCATGGCGGAGATCGGACCGTACGGCGTGCTGTGTCTGACCGGGCTCTCCCCCGTCGGACGCACCCTGGAGGTCGACGCCGGCCATCTGAACCGCACCATGGTCATGGACAACGCCGTGGTGGTCGGCTCGGTCAACGCCAACCGTGCCCACTATGTGCGCGCCGCCGCCGCGCTGGCCGCGGCGGACCACGTGTGGCTGGAGCAGCTCATCACCCGCCGCGTCCCGCTGACCGACTTCTCCTCGGGGTTCGCTTCGCGGCCGGGCGACGTCAAGACGGTTCTCGAAATCGGCCACACCGACGAAGTCCCGCGCTTCCCCTTGCGTTGAGGCGTCCGCGCGGCCACCGCCCCTCCACTCGCGGCAGACAGGCGCCCCGCGGTGCCGGATCGCCGCGGAGTGGTCACGGCAGGGGCGGCGGGGTGGGCCGATGGGCGGGCGCATCGAGCAGGCCCCCGCCCGGCCGTCACTGTCCGGACCTGTCGTCGGCCGACGACAGAGCCGTGGCGGCCGCCTCACCGTTGATCCGGACGGGCCGTGGGAGTACGCCGAGCGGCCACCGCTCAATCACTCGTTGGAGTTCCGGGCGTGAGGCATGTGCAGCATGTGCAGGCGCATCGTACGGCGTGCCGTACGGGGATGTCCTCGGTCGCGGGGCGGACGCCTTGGGCGTGGCGACCGCAGGGGCGGTGTGGCGGGTGCCCCTCGCCGCGTGGGAGGCGGTGGTCACCGCTGGTCGTCCGTGCGTCGCCCGGCGGTTTCGTGCCAGGACGCGGTCGAACCGCGCCAGACCGCAGTGGACGTGAGCCATGTGGTGAGGCGGCTGATGTCGGACGAGGTGACGATGCCGGCCAGAGCGCCGTCGTCGGACAGCACCAGGGCCCGGCGCAGGGGACTGCCTTCGAGGCGGGGCAGCAGCCCGGCCAACGGATCCGACGGGCCGGCCGTGGGCAGCTCCGTGATGGGCACCATCACGGAGCCCAGCTCCGTCGTGTCACGGTCGCCCGGCGGCACCTGCCCGGCCCGGTGCACGGTGATCAGGCCAACCGGCCGACCGTCGTCGCCGAGGACGGGGAAGGCCGAATGCCGGTAGCGCAGTGCGGGGTCTCCGAGGAAGCCGGCGATGCTCGCTCCCGCGGGTACCGCATGCGGATCCGGGGTCATCACGTCACGTACCGGCACTCCGGAGAGCAGCTCTCGCATCCTGGCCTGACCGCCCTCGACGGTCGCCGTGGCGATGAGGAACCAGCCGATGACGGCCAGCCAGATCCCGCTGAAGGAGGCCCCCAGGAACAGCAGGTACAGGCCGGCGCCGATGAGAAGCCAGCCCAGGACGCGGCCGGCTGCCGTCGCGGTCAAGGTCGCGCGGAGCGCGTCGCCGGTCCGGTGCCACACCACCGCGCGCAGCAGCCGTCCGCCGTCCAGGGGAGCGGCGGGCAGAGCGTTGAAGAGGGCCAGCAGAATGTTGATCCCGGCGAGCCAGGCCAGCGCCTCCACGCCCAGACCGGCGCCCCGAAGTCCGCCCAGCACGCCGGCGGCGGCGCCGAACAGGACCCCGAGAACCAGGCTGACCAGCGGTCCCACTCCCGCGATACGCAGTTCCGCGCCCGGTGACGGGGCCTCGCTGCGCAGCCGGGCGACACCGCCCAGCAGCCAGAGCGTGATGCCTTCCACCGTCACTCCGTTACGCCGTGCCACGACGGCGTGGCTGATCTCGTGCGCCAGAAGGGACGCGAGGAAGACCGCGGCGGTGGCCAGTCCGACGGCCCAGTAGGTCCAGACGCTGTGGCCGCTGTGGGCGCTGGGCAGGCGGCCCTCCGCCAGCCCGGCGGTGAGGATCAGGAGGACGGCCAGGACACTCCAGTGCGCTCCGACGCGGATGCCCACGATGCGCCCCAGGGAGAACGTCGCGTTCATGGGCTCACCTCCCTTGCGGCTACGGGGTACCCCTCTCGGGCCGGTCAATCTCCCTGTCGCCCGGGGCCGTGGCCCCTTGGTACACCGCCCTGCGATCGGTCAGGGGCTGCTCTGCCGGCCCGTTCACCGGATCCATGGCGCGGAAGCGGACGAGGACACGTCGGCGGCGCGGTCGTTCAGGGATCCCGAATCGCCGGCCGTGGAAGGCGGCCTGTTGAGGAGCAAGGTGAGAACCAGGGCCACCGCCAGTACCGCGAGGAACGCCACGGTCGTCTTCCAGCGCCAGTCGTGCCCGCCGCCCTCGCCGTCGGCCGCCGGGCCGTCGTCGGCAGGGTCGCTGTCCTGGGTCGTGTCCGGGAACTGCTCGTTGAGGGTGTCCATCAGCAGGACCAGACGAGGGTCGTCCCGCAGCAGACAGCGCTCCATCTCCGCGAGGACGCGCGCGTCGTCGTCGAAAGAGCTCATGGTGACCTCCTGTCCGGTCATGCGGGCCGGCGAAGGCCGCGCCGTCCCCTGCGGCGTCCGGGGCCCGCAGCATGCCGACGAGGCGGAGCACCTCCACCGGCAGAGGGCAGACGAGGGTGGAGTTCCGCCCACTGGAGATCTCCGCCATGGTCGAGAGGATCCGCAGGTGCATGGCGGCGGGGCGGCCTTCCAGCCGTTCCGCTGCGTCCGCCAGGGTCTGGGCGGCCTCGACGAGGGTGATCTCGACTCCTCACGGTTGGCACTCCCCATCCTCGAAGGGAAGGGGGGTGCAGGAGTGACCGTCCCTTCCCGCGTGCCCGTCGGCTTCCGTCCGTTCGCGCGGAGCAGTTGGTGGAGGCGGACTCAGCCGTGCGACCGGGTCGGCCTGGAGTGGACGTACGGCTCCTGTCGGTCGGAGACATCGCGCCGGCGGGGCAGCGGGGGTTCGTGGCGTACGGGGCGGTGGTGGTCGGCGGGTTGCCGGGCCCGCTCAGCGTCCGCGGCCGGCCGCGTTCTTCACGGGGTCGGATCCCGATGCCTGGGTTCGATCAGCGCGAGCCCGACGTCGGGGTCGTAGACCTTGGCCAACGGAGGCCCTCCGCCGCGCACGACGACCTCCAGCGTGGGCCACACCCGCCCCCGCAGCAGGTGTCCGCCCCGGGTCCGGCCGTCGGCCAGGCCCAGAACGGCGTGCAGGTGCGGTACCGGCCCGTCCTCGCCCTCGGCGATGTCACCCACCAGCGAGAGCACCTCGCACTGTTCCGTCACCGGGATGGGCCGGTAGTCCCGGGCCTCCCGGTCGAACCACCCGACCACCGCCTCCGCGAACGCCCCCACGGCGGTGATCTGCGCGCTGCGGATGCCGTGGTCGCGGGCGAACGCCGTCAGCACCTGCACGGGCTCCTCGTCCGGTTCGAGCACGACGACATGCATGGCGCCCTGCCCGTCTGCCAGCTGCTGCCACTTCATGCACCGCCGTGTACCCGCGGGCCCGGCGGGTACACAGTCATCTGTCCGGTGTGCATGCCTGTGCGACTCCACCGAGAGGACGAGCCGGACGTCGCCCACCGGGCCGCTCCTCCTGGCGGGCGCCGACACCTGACCTCGGTGCCCGAAGGAACCGGAACGCGAGAACGGGAGGGCATGGAAGCACTGCTGCGCCGCTCACGATGGGCTCGGCTGCTGGTCCGGGCCGTCGCGGTGCTGAGCCTGGCCGTCCTGGCGGCGGCCGCCGTCGTGCGCAGCACCCTGCTCGATCCGGGCTTCTACGGCCAGGTGCTGGAGGAGGAGCGGGCCTACCAGAGGGTCTACGACGAGGTCCTGGTCGGTCCGCACACTGCCCCGGTGGTCAGCGACCTGCTGGGCCGGCTGCCCGTTCCGGAGTCCGCGATCACCGCCAACGTCAAGCTCGTGATCCCGCCGGAGACTCTGCGGGCCATGGGCGACCAGCAGATCGCCGAGCTGGTCCGCTATCTGGAGGGCGATCGCGAGCATCTCCGGCTCACGGTCGACCTCGGGCCTGTCGTGGCGAACATCGCCCGGCTCGGGCAGGTCTACTTCGCCGACGCCGTGGCCTCGCTGCAGCAGCGGTCCGAGCCCGACTTCGCGGGGTTCGAGGAGAGTCTGACCACGGTGGTGGAGCAGTTGGTGGCGGGCGAGACCTCCTTCGACGGGCTGCCGTCGCTGGCGCTCTCCCCCCGTCAGGCGGTCGCCGCGACGAACGCGCTGCTGCGGCTGGTGCCGGCGGCGGAACGCGCCGGGCTGCGGCCCGAGGTCGAGGCGGCCCTGAGCGACGGGGACATCGGCTCGGCCCTGGCCGCCGTCGCCCCGGCGGCCGTCTCCGACCGTGTGCAGGCGGCCGCCGCGGAGCTGCTGCGGGGCGTCGGCGGACGCACCTGGGTGATCACCACCGAGCTCGCCCCCTCCGACGACGTACGGGCCCAGGCCCACCAGGTGCGGTCCGTGACCCGGCTGTTCGAGGAGACGGTCGAGCCGACCGCCCTGGTGCTCGCGGTCACCTCCCTGATGCTGCTGTGGTCCGCCTCCCCACCGCCCACGTCCCGCCGCCTCATGCCGCTGGGCTGGACCCTGGCGGCGGCCGCCGTACCACTGGCGCTGGCGGTGGCGGTCGCCCGGGTCGCGGTCGGCGACACGCCCTACCGCCCGCCGTCCTCCTGGCCCCCGACGGCGGCACGGCTGGTCGACGACCTCCAGGCCACCGCCGTCGACCGGCTGCTGACCACCGCCACGCTCGCCGCGGCGATCCTGCTGGCCGCCGGGGCGCTGCTGGTCACCGTCGGCTGGGCCCGGCAGACCCGGCCCGTGCTGCGGGTCTCCCTCGCCCCGCGCCAGGGCGTCGCCCTCGCGGCCGGCGTCTCGGCGGTCGCGCTCCTCGGTACGACGCTGTCCCCGGCGGCGCTGACCGGCCCCGCCCCCCGCGTCTGCCAGGGCAGCTCCCGGCTGTGCGACCTGCGCTACGACGAGTTGGCGCAGCTCGCGGCCCACAACGCGATGGCCACGACCGCGAACCGGTTCATCAGCCCCCTTCAGGACCCCGATATCGTCGGCCAGTTGAACGCCGGAGTGCGGGTGCTGCTCCTGGACACCCACTACTGGGAGCAGCCCTCGGAGATCGCGGACCGCCTCGCCACCTCCGACTTCTCCCCGCAACTGCGCCGCCAGCTCACCGGGGCCCTGAAACAGGTCAATCCGCACCGCCCGGGACTGTGGCTGTGCCACTCCGTCTGCGGTGCCGGTGCCCTCGAACTGGTGCCCACACTGCGGCAGATCGGTAGCTGGCTGCGCACCCACTCCACGGAGATCGTCACCCTGGTCATCCAGGACGGCATCAGCCCCGAGGACACCAGCGACGCCTTCGAACAGGCCGGTCTCACCGACCTGCTGTACGAGCCCGATCCGGACCCCGACCGTCCGTGGCCGACGCTGAGGGACATGATCGACGACGATCGGCGCCTGGTCGTGTTCGCGCAGCGGGCGGACGGCCCGGCGCCGTGGTACCGCAACTTCTACCGGTACGGCATGGAAACCCCGTTCGCCGTGCCCAGCCCCGACCGGATGACCTGCGCTCCCCAGCGTGGCGGCACGGACAAGCGGCTTTTCCTGCTCAACCACTTCGTCACGGCGGGCGGCGGGCGCCGCCTGTACGCCGGCACGGTCAACTCCCGCCAGGAGGTACTGGAACGGGTACACGAATGCGAGCGGCTGCGCGGCAGGCCGGTCAACTTCGTGGCGGTGGACTACGCGACGCTCGGCGACGTACGCGGCGCGGTGGACGCCCTCAACGCCGGACGCGCCGAAGCCGGTTCCTCCGTCTCCCAGGTCCGGTTCAGCACCTGAAGGGAGAAGGTGACCGTCCCGGCCTCACGGAAGGTGAGCGTCAGGCGCGTGAAGTCTCCGGCCCGCGGACGCCCCTTCAGACCCCGCAGTTCCATGTGCGGCTGCCCGGTGTAGAGCTTGCGCGGCGTGTGCGGGGGCAGCGGTATACCGGCGTCGGCCGGTGGGCCGCCCCGTTCGTCGACCACCACCGCGCGGCGGGCGGCCGGGCCGGCGGCGCGGACCAGGGCATCGGGCTTCTTCGCTGCCCTGCCGCCGTGGCTCAGTGCCGTACGGCGATGACGACCTCGGCGGTGGGCGGCGCCGGCAGGCCGGTGTGACGGGGCGCCGCCACGACTCCGCGCCCGGAACACACCTGCCGCCCGCCTTCCCTGGGACTCCCCGCACTCCTCGCGGGTGCATCCGGGGTTCCCGGCGGCGGATACCCCGCGTCCGTCGCACGCAGCGCCACCGGGCATGGCCTTCCTCGAAACGGAGACCCGTGGGCGAAGCAAGGCCGGGCCCGGCCGAAGGGTCCGTGCCGCACCGTCGAAGGAGGCCGCATGACATCCGGTGACATCCCCGTCCTGACCAGGCTCTCCGACTCCCGCCAGGCCATCACCGCCCCCGAGGACGACGTACGGGGCCGCACGGTCACCGACCGTTCGGGCAACGAACTCGGCAAGGTCGGTGACCTGCTCGTCGACGAGGCCGAGCACAAGGTCCGCTTCCTCCTGCTGGAGCACGGTGGGTTCCTCGGTATCGGCGAGAAGAAGAGCTACGTCCCGGTCGACGCCGTCGCCGAGGTCACCGAGGACCGGATCCGCATCGACCGCACCCGGCAGCAGGTCGCGGACGCTCCCGAGTACGACCCGGAGATCGTGGACCGGAGCGAGTTCTACGACCGTGTCTACCGGCACTACGGTTACGCCCCCTTCTGGGGCACCGGGTACGTGTATCCCCCGTACCCCCGGCTGCCCGGGCAGCCGTGACCACCGACGCGGACCGGCGGACCGTCCGTCCGGCCGGTCGGCGGTCGGCGCCGCCGCGTAGTGCGGGGCTCCCGCGGACGGGCGCGGTGCTCGGGGCCGTCGTGCTCGGAGCGGCCACGGCATGCGGCGGTGGCGGCTCCGAGCCGCCACCGCCGTCGACGCCCGTCTCCTCGACCGTCGAGCCCACTTCGGCCACGACGGCCGCCACCACCCCGGGTGACGGAAGTGCCTCGCCCTCCGTGTCACCGGCCCGCTGCACCCGTGACCGTCTCGATCTGTCCCTGGGCCGCGTCTCGCCGGGCGCAGGCAGTCGGTACGCCCCCCTGGTGTTCACCAACACAGGTACCCGGCCCTGCTCACTGCACGGTTATCCCGGTGTCACTCTCCTCGACTCCGCCGGCGACCGGATCGGCCAACCGGCCGAACGCCAGGGCCCCGCCGCCCCGCCCGTGATTCTGCACCCCGGCGACAGCGCCCATGCGGCCCTGCACACCGTCGCCCCGGGACTCACCGACAAACCCTGCTGGAGGCCGGCCGCGCGGATCCAGGCCTACCCACCGGGGTCGACCTGGGCGCTGCGGACCTCGGCTGACTCGTTCCGGGTGTGCGGGGGCGTCTTCGAGGTCCGCGCGGTCGAACCGGGCACCCACCCCTGACGGACGCCCTGAAGGGGGTGAAGCCCGGCTCGGCGGGGCTGGACGACGACACTGTCGGTCTCAGGGAGTCGAGCAGCCGGGCGGATCCGTGCCCCGTACCGTGCCGCACCCATGTTTGCGGAGCCGTTGCGGGGGCATTCGAGGTCGACGGCGACGAGACTGGCCGCCCTCATCGCCGGCCCCAGGTGGGAGGTCCTACATGAACTGCTACGAATGCGTCCGGCTGGGGAGCGTCTCAGAGGCAGTGGCCGTCTGCTGTCTGTGCGGTGCCTCCGTCTGCACCGACCATGTGCGCGCGGAGACGGTCCAACTCCGTTCGGCCGCGCACCCCGGCAAGGTCATACACGATCGCGCGGCCCGTCGGCTGACCTGTCCGGTGTGCCGTGCGGCGGAGGAGTCGTCCTGAGCACGCGGCAGCGGGACGCGCGGGCCGACAGGCTCCCGTCGCGCTACTACGGCCAGGTGTCGGCTCCCCCGCCCCGCCACTCGATCAGGGGAGTCGTGCCCGCCTCCTCGTGCCCCAGCACGATGCCGAGGCGGCGCACCACCGCCAGCACGTCCGCCACGCTGCGCGCCACGCCCACGGCCTGATCCCTGACCGACACTTGGCGAACACCAGGGTCGAATGGCTGGTGCACCACTACCGGTGCCGTCCTTCCCCGCCGGCCTCCCGGAGGCCGCGGACAGTCCCAGGGGCCCAGCCCCGGCCCCGTGGCTCTGGCCCTCCTCGCCATGGACGCGTCCTCCATGTGCCGGCGCTCTCCCCTGTGCTCCGCCCCGTCAGTGTCCGTCACCCTGCAATTTTTGCACAATGCAAAGGAAGCTCGTCCGGCTGCCGACCGAGGCCGCCCGCGGCTTCGTGGTCGTTGTACGCCCGTCGTGGTCGTTGTACGCCCGTCGCAGAGCACCAGCCGACGGCCGGGCCCCGCCGCCCTCGCCGTCAGCACGTCCCATTCGGCCGGCCCCCACCATGTTCCGCACAAGGCGGGCGGCTGCGGGAAGTCGACCGTCCCGTCCCGGCGTACCGCCATCGGCGCCGGATGACCGCGACTGAGCAGCCGAGCACGACGCACAGCACCCTGGCCGCAGAGCCGAGCCAGGCGGTACGGCGCCCCCCGACCAGTCCGGCGAACGCCCGCCCCCACAGGCCGCATACGCCCCTGCCTCACCTTCAGGCTATGCGCAGGTGGCAGGCGCGGGGAGGCGGTCGCCGAGGGCCCTGCACCCGATCGAGCCCGAGCGGGCGTTTCCGGGCCTCGCGCCTTCGTCACCCCGTCCCGGTCCGCGGGCGTGCGCCGGTGACGGTTCCCCTCACCGAGCCGAGGTGGTGGCCTGTGGGACGCGGCGTCCGCACCAGTGCTCCAGCGCGGCGGCCAGTGCGCGTCGGCGGCTGTCGGGATCGGGCTCGTCGGTCGCCCAGGCGATGTAGCCGTCGGGTCGTACGAGGATCGCGGGCGGTACGGCGGCGGCGCGCTCCTCGGCCACCCCGTGCACGTCCACCTCGTAGACCTCCTGCTCGCGCGCGTACGCCTTCGCAGGCTCTGTGACCAGCAGGACGAAGCCGCCGGTGCGCAGTGCCTCGTAGAGCCGGTTCGGTGTGGTGTCGCCGGACAGCGGCAGGTCGGGGGCGCGGGCTCCGGCCGAGGGGTGGGCGCCCGGTCCTGCCGGATAGCGGAGGCCGATGCCCGACAGCTGACTCGTCATCCTGTCGACGACGGGCCCGAGGCGCAGCGCAGCGCCACCGACCAGGGCACGCAGGGCACGCATCGGCCGGCTGCGCAGGAGGATGATCCGGGTCAGCGCGCCCGTCCCGCGCACCACGCGCCGCCCGACCGGGTGGCGCTCGGCCTCGTAGCTGTCCAGCAGCGCGTCGTCGGCGCGGCCGCGCACGGTGGCGGCCAGTTTCCAGCCGAGGTTGACCGCGTCCTGCAGCCCGATGTTCATGCCCTGCCCGCCGATGGGCGAGTGGGTGTGGGCCGCGTCGCCGGCCAGCAGGACCCGGCCCTGCCGGTAGTGCGGCACCTGGCGCTCGTCGTTGTCGAACCGCGACAGCCAGCGGGCGTCGTGCATGCCGTGGTCGGTGCCGAGGACGCGGCGGGTGTCCTCGCGCACCTCGTCGAGCGTCGGGGTTGTGTCGTCGGGGAGTTGGCGGTGGCGGTACCAGGTGATGACCCGGTACCAGCCGTCCTTGAAGGGCGCGATGAAGACGAAGCCGTCGCGGGTCGCGCTGCCGGTGAGCGCCCTTTCGGGACGCTCCGCGAGCCGTACGTCGGCCAGGGCCACCGACTCCATCACCGAGGAGCGGCCGGGGAACGGCAGCCCCAGCTCGCGGCGCACGGTGCTGTGCACGCCGTCGGTGCCGACCAGGTACGAGGCCCGCACGGTGTACGTGGTCCCGTCCCCTCGGCGCAGTTCGGCCTCGACCGTGTCGGGGTGCCGGCGCAGGGAGACCAGTTCCGTGCCCCAGCGGAGGTCGACTCCCAGGGCTTCTCCGTGTGCGCGCAGCAGGCGCTCGGTCTCGTACTGGGGGGTCACGAGGACGTAGGGGAAGCGGCTGGGCAGCCGCGTCAGGTCGATTTCCGCATGTCCGAACTGAGGGAGGCTGCCGACCGTGTCGACCGTGACGCCGGTGGCCACGAGTTCGCGGGCCATTCCCCGGGCGTCGAGGAGTTCCAGGGTGCGGGCGTGGACGGCGAAGGCGCGGGTGAGGTTGGACTCGGTGTCCCGGCGTTCGACCAGGGTCGTGGTGACGCCCGCGCGGCTGAGTTCGGCCGCGAGGAGCAGTCCGGTGGGGCCGGCGCCCACCACGAGGACGTCCGTGTCCGTGCTGGTGTCGGTCATCGTGGGTCCTCCACCCATCCGACGGGCTGAGCCGAACTGTGCGGTCGGGGCGACCTCGTGACCGCGTCCCCTCGGCCGTCGGACGTAAACACCGGAATCGCGCCACCGGGCCGGACCGGGGCCGCCGGCTCCCCGCGCGCGGGGGTCACGGAAGCCCACCCGTCTCGCGGGCGGCTGCACCCGGGCCCGCTCCCCGTGCGCGGGAGTCACGGAGTCTGCGGTGCCGTCGCCTCCCGCCCGCGTGCCACGGCCGTGATCGCCGCCGCGACGGTCCGGCGCAGTCGGCCGGCGTCCGCCCCGGCGCGGGAGCGGAGGTTCACGTCGTGGGCGGGGAGGGCCAGCACGTCGGCCGCGGACGCGGGGTCGGCCTCCTCGGCGAGCTCCCCTGGTGATGCGCCTTCAGGAGCGCGGTGTGCAGGGCGTCGCGCAGCCGCTGGTGCTGGCGGTCGAGGAGGGCGCGCACCCGGGGGGTCGCTGTTCTCGGCGCCGGCGTGGGCACTGGAGACCATGCAGCCCCACTGGGCGAACTCGCCGGTGCACCGGGTCTCGATCAGCGCGCTGAAGAACTCGGTGACGGCCGGCAGGCCGCCGTCCTCCGCCCGGAGCGCGGCGATGTTCGGGCCCGAGCAGTCCTCCACGTGGCGTTCGAGGGCGGCGCGGTACAGCTCCTGCTTGCCGCCCCGCGGCGCCTGATGCCCCTACTGCAACAGCGCCCTGCGCTCCCTGCAGCAGCACCACGAGGCCATCACCGCCCGCGGCGCCCGGCTGGTCGCCGTCTCGCCCCAGATCCCCGACGAGTCCCTGTCGTACGCCGGGAAGAACGCCCTCGCCTTCGACGTGCTCAGCGACCTCGGCTGCGACACCGCCAAGCGGTACGGTCTCGTCTTCGACCTCCCCGACGACCTCGCCGCCGTCTACGAGCGCTTCGGCATCGACCTGAACCGCTCCGACGCAGGCCACACCCGCACCCTGCCCGTCCCCGCGACCTACGTCATCGACCGGAGCGGCACCGTCCGCCGGGCCCTCGTCGACACCGACTGCACCAAGCGCGCCGAGCCCGCCGACATCCTCGCCGCGCTCGACGCCCTCGCCTGAGACGGCCGGACCCGCGCCTGGCCGGAAACGTTCGCCTGCCCGGGAATGACGCCCCAAACCACGGCATCAGGCGGCGTGCCACGCCGCGTCGGGAAGAGGTTTCGCACCATAGTGGGGCGCCATGAGTACGGAACCGATCGAACAGCCCCAGCCGGGACCGACGCCCGGCACTCCTGTCGCCGGCTCGCCCGACCGCGTCCTCGTCGGCATCGGCATGACCGTCGTCGCCGCCGTGGTCCTGTGGGCCTGGCTCGGCGACGACTCCTTCGACAGCGCCTCCTCCACGAGTCTGACCTGGGTCCTGAACAACTTCGGCTGGCTCTTCGTGGTCGCCGCGGACGTCTTCCTGGTCCTGTGCCTGGTGATCGCGTTCAGCCGGTTCGGCCGCATCCGGCTCGGCAAGGACGACTCCGAGCCGGAGTTCGGCAATCTCGCCTGGATCGCGATGATGTTCAGCGCGGGCATGGGCATCGGCCTGATGTTCTACGGCGTCGGAGAGCCCCTCACCCACTATCTGTCGCCGCCCCCGTCGAGCGGCGCGCAGCCCGCGTCCGGCGAAGCGGCGCGGACGGCCATGGAGTACTCGTTCTTCCACTGGACGCTCACCCCGTGGGCGATCTACGGGATCGCGGGACTCGCCCTGGCCTACGCCGGGTTCCGCAAGGGCCGCGGCAACCGGCTCAGCGCCGCGTTCGTGCCGCTCATCGGCGCCCGGCGGGCGGTGTCCTGGCAGGGCAAGGTGATCGACCTGCTCGCCGTCTTCGCCACCGTCTTCGGTACCGCCACGAGCCTGGGCCTGGGCGCGCTCCAGGTCGCCGAGGGGCTCGACATCACCTTCGGGATCGCCGCCACTCGGACCACGGAACTGGTCATCATCGCGGCCCTGTCCGCCGCGTTCGTCGTCTCGGCCTTCTCCGGTCTGCACCGGGGCATCAAGTGGCTGTCGTCGATCAACATCGTGCTCGCGGCAGGCATGATGGTGTTCGTCTTCCTGCTCGGCCCGACGGTCTACATCCTGGACACGATCCCGGCGTCCGTCGGCGGCTATCTGCAGAACCTGCTGCCGATGGCCACCCGGACCGGCGCCTTCACCGACCATGACTGGCTGGGCGCCTGGACCATCTTCTACTGGGCCTGGTGGCTGTCGTGGGCGCCGTTCGTGGGCACGTTCATCGCCCGGATCTCGCACGGCCGAAGCATCCGCGAGTTCCTCGTCGGGGTGCTGCTGGTGCCCAGCGGCGCCACCGTCATCTGGTTCTGTGTGATGGGCGGTTCGGCGCTCCGGCTGGACTCGACCGGCAAGGCGGACCTCGCGGGCGCGGTGGAGGACGGCGCCGAGGCCTCGCTGTTCGCGATGCTGGACGCGCTGCCGATCGGCGCGATCACGTCGTTCATCGCGATGGTCCTGGTCATGACCTACTTCATCACCAGTGCCGACTCCGCCTCGCTGGTGATGGGTTCCCTGACCAGCCGCGGCGCCCTGCACCCGCCGTCCTGGCTGGTCGTGATGTGGGGTGTGCTCATGGCATCGGTGGCCGCGGTGCTGCTGGTCGTCGGCGGGCTGAACTCGCTCCAGACGGCGACGATCCTGGTGGCGCTGCCCTTCGTGGTCGTCATGCTGGTGCTGTGCTGGGCGCTGGTGAAGGAACTGCGGGAGGACCCGGGCGCGGGACCCGCCCGGCACCACGCGCTGCACGGGCTGGGCGACGTCGTACGGACGATGGTCGGCGACGTCATCACCGAGCAGGGCCCGGTACGTCACCGGCGGCTGCGGCGGGCGGCCAAGGCCCGTACGGACTCCGACGACCAGACGTGACACGCCGCCGCCCGGACGACAGCGGCGGAGCCCGGCTGGAGGCGAGCGGCGTGTGCGGCTCCCGGCGACCGCGCGTGCCTCCGCGAGCGTGATGGCCGCCAGGGGCCCTCCTCCGGGTCGGCTCCGCACCGGGCTCCCCGGTCCATGGCGTCGGCACCGGTGGCCGGTTCGAGCGCAGCGTGGCCGGCGCCGGCCACGTCCCGCGGCGACGGGCGGGCCGCCCGCTCGCACCGCGCCCCTCGCCCTCCGGCGCGGCCCCGGCACCGTCGTTGCCCTGGGCCACGTCGCTCCGCTGCCGTCCGCTCGTGCACGACGGAATCGAGCGTCAGTCGACGGCTGCGGACGAGCCGAGGGCGAGGACGCGGCCCAGCGCGCTGTCGGGGCGGGCGGTGAGTTCGTCCCAGGTGCCTTCCTCCGTGATGCGGCCGGCTTCGAGGACGGCGATGCGGTCGGCGCGGCGGATGGTGGCGGGGCGGTGGGCGATGACGATCGTGGTGCGGCCTTCCGTGCGGAGAACGGTGGCGAGCTGGGCGTCACCGGCGTTGTCCAGGTGGGCGGTGGTCTCGTCGAGCACGAGCAGTCTCGGCTGCGCGAGCAGCGCGCGGGCGAGCGCGATCCGGGCGCGCTGGCCGCCGGACAGGGTGGAGCCGCGCTCGCCGACGAGAGTGTCCATGGGGGCGATCCGGTCGACGCCGCACAGCCGGGCCGTTTCGGCGAGGAGGTCGTCGTCGGCCTCGGGCGCGGCGAGCCGTACGTTGTCGGCGAGGGTGCCGTGGAAGAGGGGGGTGTCCTGGCCCACCACGGCGACGGCGCGGCGGAGTTCGGCGTCGCTCAGGTCCCGCAGGTCGACGGGCTCGCCGTCGCCGGGTATCAGCTGGACGCTGCCCTCGGACGGATCCCAGAAGCGGGCCAGCAGGTGGGCGCAGGTCGACTTGCCTGCCCCCGAGACCCCTACCAGGGCGAGGGTCTGCCCGGCGGGTACGGTCAGTTCGGCTCCGTCCAGCACGGGTTGACCGCCGTAGTCGAAGCGCACCCGGTGCAGCCGGACGCCCAGCGGTCCCGGGCCGAGGGGGCGGGGTGAGGCGGGCGGCGGGGCGAGGGCCGGCGCCTTGAGGGCCGTATCGACGCGGGCGGCGGCGGCGCGCAGTCCCACGGCCTGGCTCAGTACCCTGGCGGACTCGGCGACGGGCCCCAGCACCGACAGGGCCAGCGTCATCGCCGCGGGTGCCCAGGCGCCGTGCAGCCGCCCGGAGGTCACCGACTGTGCGGCGGCGGCCACCACGCCGAGGACCGCGAGCACGATGAGGAGGTCGCGGACCGCGGCGGCCATGGCCTCCCAGGTGGCCTCGGCGCGCTGGGCCTCCCCCACCCGTCGGCCCTGGTCGGCGAGGAGGCGGCGGCGCTCGGCCAGCCCGCCGAAGGCGAGGAGCTCACGCAGCCCGTCGACGGCCTCCACGCTGTCCGCCGACAGCTTCGCGGTGGCCGCCCGGGTGCGGGCTCCGCGCGCCGCCCGGCCGCGGGCGTCGGCGAAGGGCGCCGCGGCGAGCAGCGCGGCGACCGGCAGCACCGCCGCCAGCAGCCATGGCTCCACCGTGGCCAGCACGGCGGTCCCGCCGGTGAACACCACGCCGGAGGCGAGGAGTTGGGCGGTGGTGTGGGCGTAGAAGAACTCCAGTGCCTCGACGTCGGCCATGGCGGTGGCAGCGAGGTCCCCGCTGCGGCGGCCGGCGACGCGGGCGGGCGCGCTGCGGGCGAGCCCGTCGAAGACCCGCACGCGCAGTTCCGACAGCACCCGGTAGGCCAGGTCGTGGCTGAGGTCCATTTCGCGCCAGGTCATCAGGGTGCGCAGAAGGACGAGGACGACGAGCGCGGTGATCGTGCCGGCCGCGGGGGCGCGGTCCTCGATGACGGCGGTTCCGACGGTGTGCGCGGCCAGCGTCAGCAGGGCGACCAGCGAGCCCTGCTCGACGAGCGCGGCGCCGCAGGTGCGGGCCATCATGCCCCGGTGCCCGGCGAGGGCGGGGAGCAGGGCGCGCAGGGAGCCGCGTGCGGGTATGGCGGCGCTGCCGCGGTCGGTGGTGGTGCTGCTCATGCGGCGAGCCCTTCCTGGTGAGCGTGGCCCGCCTTGACGAGCTCGGTGTAGACGCCCCCGGCTGCGACCAGGGTGGTGTGCTCGCCGACGGCGTCCACGCGTCCGCCGTCGAGGACGACGATGCGCTCGGCGTGCCGAACGGCGGCGAGCCGGTGGGCGACCACCAGGACGGTCCGGCCGCCCGCGGCGTGGAGCAGGTCCCGGACGATGTCCGCCTCGCGGCGCTCGTCGACCGCGCTGGTGGCCTCGTCGAGGACGAGCACCGGAGCGTCGGCCAGCAGGGCGCGCGCGAGGGCGAGCCGCTGGCGCTGGCCGCCGGACAGGGTGGCGCCACGCTCGCCCAGGACGGTGGCGTAACCGTCGGGGAGGGCGGTGACCTCGGCGTGGATGCCGGCGGTGCGTGCCGCGCGCACCAGTTCCTCGTCGGTGGCGTCCGGCCGGGCCAGGCGCAGGTTGTCGGCGATGGTGGCGTGGAAGAGGTAGGTCTCCTGGGAGACGACGGCGATGCCCTGGCGCAGCGAGTCGAGCGTGTACGCGCTCACGTCACGGCCGTCGAGGGTGATCCGGCCGCCCTGCGGGTCGTGGTGGCGCAGGAGCAGGGCGAGGAGCGTGGACTTGCCGGCGCCGGACGGGCCGACGATCGCGGTCGTGCGTCCCGCCTCGGCGGTGAAGGTGACGCCGCCGAGCGCGGGCGTCTCGGCGCCGTCGTAGGTGAACTCGACGTTCTCGAAGCGCAGTTCGGGCGGGCCGGGCCAGTGTGCCGGTGCCGTTCCGGTGTCGGGGACGGCGGGTTCGGCGGTGCGCAGCGCGGCGAGTCCGTCGGCGGCCGACACGCCCAGGTATCCGGCGTGCCATTCGCGGGACAGGTCGCGGACCGGCCGGAAGCACTCGGAGGTCAGGAGCAGCACCAGGTAGGTGCCGGTGGCCGTGGTGGATCCGGTGACGGCCGACCAGCAGGCGAGGAGCGCGGCGGCCGCGGTGCCGCCCTGGATGGCCAGGTCGGTGATGCCGGTGTCGACGAGGGAGACACGCAGCTTGGCGACGGTCGCGCGGTGCAGCTCCGCCGAGCGCCGCTCCAGCCGTTTACGGGTGCGCCCGACGGCCCCGGCGGCCCGGAGGGCGGGCATCCCCTGCAGTGCTTCGAGGTAGTCGGCGCCCAGTTCCTCGTAGGTGTCCCAGTGTTCCTTGCCGCGCTTGGCCAGCAGCCGGTCCCAGGCGCGCGGTCCGAGGAGGGCGAGCAGTACGGCGGGGACGAGGCCGAGGAGGGCGGCCGGTTCGATCACCGCCAGGGCCGCGAGCAGCAGGGGCGGCACGGCGAGGGTGATCAGGAGCTGCGGCAGGTAGCGGGAGACGTAGGCGTCGACGCCCTCCACGCCGTCGACGAGAGTGGTGCGGACGGCTCCGGCGCGGGCGGTCGTCAGATGCGCGGGGCCCAACCGTCCGAGGTGGGCGAGGAGTTCGTCCCGCAGCGCGACCCGGACCGCGGCCCCGGCGCGGGTGGCGGTGCGCCGCTGCCAGGTGCCGAGCCAGGCGCGCGCGGCGACGACGCCGAGCACCGCGCCGAGGAGCGGCGCGAGCCGTTCGGTGTCCCCCCGGGCGAGGTCGGCGAGGGCGACCGCCAGCAGGACGGCCTGGGCGAGGTGGGTGAGGGTGACGGCCGCCTGCAGGAGGGTGGCCGCGAGCAGGGGGCGCCGTGCGTGCCGTGCGGCGCGGCGCAGCTCGGGGTGGACGATCACGAGGTCTTCTCCTGGTCGGAGTGGGTGGTGCCGAGGGCCAGGCCGTGGACGATCCAGTCGCGGCCCGGCGGGCCGCCGAGTGCGGCGCCCAGGTCCGCCTGCTGCCAGGAGCCGACGGGACGGGCGGCCAGGCCGTGGCGTGCGGCGGTCAGGTGGGCGAGGTGGACGGCGAAGCCGGCCCGCAGATGCGCGCGGCGGATCCGCGGTGCGTCGGCGTCGGTCGGGCAGCCGTGGGCGAGGAGGACGGCGCCCGCGTCCGCGATCCACGCCTGCCGCGCGGCCCAGACGGCGAGGGTCGGCCGGGCCTCCCCCGCCGCGAGCCGCCGCAGGGTGCCGTCGGGGGCCGGTTCGACCAGTTCGGGCCGGGGCTCGCCGACGGCCGCGCACCAGGCGAGTTCACCGGCGCCCGCCCGGGCGGCGGTGGTGAGGACCGCGCGCAGTGCGTCCCGCGGCGGGGTGCCGGTGAGCGGCGGCGCGGCGCTGCGGCGGGCCAGCAGTTCGCCGGAGCGCGCCCGCTCGGGCCGGGACGTCCGGCCTGCTGCCTGCGGCAGGGCGAAGTGCAGTGCGGCGAGCGGAGTTTCGTTCCGCCCGTCGCAGCGGAGTTCCGGCTCGGCCAGGTCCAGTGCGCGGGCCGCGAGCCACAGCGCCGCGGCGGCGTGCCCGGTGTCCAGCAGGATCAGCGGCCAGGCGCGGTGGCCGTAGTGGGAGACCGTGCGCTGTGGGGTGACGGAGAGTTCGACGCTCGCCCCGGGCGGCGTGCCGTCGGGTTGGCGGCCGAGGTGGTGGACGCGGTGGCGCAGCGGGTCGTAGCCGTAGCGGCCGGGGGGCAGCGGGCAGCCGGGGCCTACGACGAGTTCGGCGTCCACGGGGTGCAGCGCGCCCGCGGAGGGGGCGGGTCGCAGCCGCCCGGAGCCGTCCGAGGCCGCCAGGGAGAGGCGCAGCAGCCGGTCCAGGTCCAGTTGGCCGGGGACGGCCTGCGGCAGGGCGTGCGGGGGTCCCGGCCAGGCGCGGACGGCGGCCCCTGCGGGGGTGTCCGGGCCGGGCCGTTCCAGCGAGCGGGCGCGGGCGAGGGCGGCTGCGAGATCCACGGGCTCGGGGTTGGGTTCGGCACGCTCGAGGTTGGGTTCGGCACGCTCGGGGCTGAGGTCCACGCGCTCATGAAGGGGGCCCACGCGCTCATGAAGGGGATCCACGGGAAGCAGGTACCTCACATGTGCGGCGGAGGAGCCAGCGTGAAGTCCTCCGGCGCGCTCGGCGCGGTCGTCCGCCAGCCGCGGGCGACGGCGGCCTCGGCGAGGCGCGGGCAGCCGAAGTAGCCGAAGGCGGCGGGGGCGTTGGGCAGGAGTCCGGAGACGAGGACCCGGGCGACGCGCAGGGGTGTCTCGGCCACGTCCTCGGTGGTGAGGTCGAACGTCATGACGCGGTGGCCGCCCTCGTGGAGGGCGCGGTCCAGCCGGTCCCGGCTGCCGGGCCGGACCTCGTCGAGGGAGACGGTCCCGTGGGCGGGGTCGGTGAACCGGCGGGCCTCGGGCGCCATCCGTTCGTCCAGCCACACCTGCACGTGCGCGCCCAGGTCCCGTACGTGCTCGAACTGGGCGCCGCACGCGTCGAGATAGCGGCCGTCCGCGCGGTGGTCCAGGTACAGTCCGCGGGCGAGCAGCCCGGCCTCGACGGCCTGGAACACCCAGCCGTCGGGGTCGGTGAGGCCGCGGGTGAACACCCAGGTGTGGACGGCTTCGAGGACGGCCTTGCGGGCGGCCTCGGCCGGGTCGTACTTGCAGGCGAACCCGGCGGCGTACAGTCCGGTCCGTGGGTCGTGCACGAGCGCGGCCATGCAGGGGGCGAACTCCGAGGGCATCTCGACGAGATGGACGTCGAGCGCGGCTCCGGCGAGGTCGTCGGTGAGGCCGGGCACGCTGGCCGGGTCGATGCCGCGGGTGGGGCCGTCGAGGTGCCACCACACTTCGAGCGCGTCACGTTCGACGATCTCCAGCAGGCCGCGCTCGGCCGCGTCGTCGAAGCCCTGCCCGGTGGCGATGCCCGCGTAGTTGAGGTGGTGGGTGCGGGGCAGTGAACGCAGCTCGCCCTGGCGCCAGTTGAGGTGGGTGAGCGCGACGGGCGCCCAGACCTCGGCGGTCCCGCCCCCGGGCAGCCGCTCGGTGCCCCGCGTCCACAGGGACGGCGTGTCGGCGGTGAGGCGGCGGTAGGGGAACTTCTCCCGGGCGTACTGCCAGTCGGCGTAGGCCGGCAGTGCGTCGGGGCCGTACAGGCGCAGCCCCTTCTCGGCCAGTTCGGCGGCCGTGGCGCGCAGGGGTGCGTCGGGGTGGCCGGGCGGCGGCACCCGGTTGCCGCAGTACCGTTCTATCCCTTCCGCTATCGCGGCTGTGCGGGCGCCTTCGGGGTCGCCGAAGGTGGTGCCGAGCGACACCCGGTCGGCGGGCCACAGGCCGAGGCGGCGGGCGTCGGCGATCTCGGCGGTGAGCGCGGTGTAGCGGGGTGGTGCGCCCTCCGGGTGGTCGACGGGCTTGACGTCGCGGACGATGCCGCAGACGGGGTCGACCAGAGCTTCCAGCGGCAGCGCCGTCATCGCGGGATCTCCTCTGCGGGATGGGCGGGTGCGGGGCGGGACAGGAGGACGGGCAGCCGGAGCACCACGCTCCCGGCGTCGACCTCGCGCCGGGAGGGGAGCAGCCGGGTGGCGGTGACCGGGTCGTCGCCGGTGTGGGGGTTGCGGGCGTGGGCCGGGAAGTGGTGTCCGGCGATCTCCAGGCGGAGCCGGGTGCCCGCGGGCAGCCGCCGTGCGAGCCGGCCGAGTCCTACGGTGAACTCGGCTTGCCTTCCTGCTGGTTCGGCGCGCCGGACGACCCCGACGGCGAGCCGCTGCGCCACTCCCTCGGGGGTGAGGGAGACGAGCCGAACGGCCCAGTCGGCGGACGGTGTGTGGGCGGTGGCCCGCAGCCGCACCTCCGCGTCGCCGACCACGTCCAGCGGACGCGGCAGCGGCGGGGTGACCAGCAGACAGCGGTCGGGCGGACCGTCCTGCGGAACGGCCAGGTCCGCCGACGACACGGGGCGTTCGGGGTCGGCCGTGAAGGAGGCGCCGTGCAGCGGACGCAGGTGCTGCGTGCGCGGCTCGCCCTCCGTGTCGGCGTGCGTCCACAGGGGGCTGCCGCCCAGGGCGATCGCGCCGCGCCGCCCGGGAGCGAGGTCCCCGGCGAGGGCACGGCGGGCCCAACGGACGTAGAGCTCACCGAGGTTCACCCGGTGGGCCGGGTCGGCGTCGGGTCCGGGCTCGGCGACGAGGCCGTGTCCCCAGGGCCCGAGCAGCAGTCGTGCCGACGGACCGCCCCAGCGGCGCCACAGGGTCAGGGTGTCCTCGGTGAAGTGGTCGTGGTGGCCGCCGACCGCGAGCAGGGGCATCCCGGCCTGCTGCGCCGCCGCGTGGATTCGGCCGCGTTCGCGGTGCCGCCACAGGCCGGGCCAGGAGGGCAGGGGCCGGCCGAGCCGGTCGGGGAGGCCGGTCAGCGGGAGGTGGCCGAGCAGGCCGGGGTCCGTGGCGAGGGCCTTGTCCAGGGCGTGGTCGTCGGAGTCCGGCCGGTCGCCGTGGGCGGCCCACCATCCGGCGCGGGCCAGCAGCCGTTCCGTACCGGAGGGTTCGCGGGCCGTCTCGGCGTGGCCCAGCGCGGGGACGGCGGCGATGACGGCGTCGGGCCGGGCGTCCGGGGGCGCTTCGAGCGCGAGGGTGAGGGCGCAGTGGGCGGCGTAGGAGGCACCGGCCGCGACCAACCGGCCGTTGCTCCAGGGCTGTTGGCGGATCCAGCGGGCGGCCGCCGTTCCGTCGGCGGCCTCGTTCTCGTACGGGTGCCACTCCCCCGGCGACGCGTGCCGGCCCCGTACGTCCTGGGCCAGTGCGGCGAATCCGCGGCGGGCCCAGGCGCGCAGTTCGGCGCGGTGCCGTGTGCGGTCGTAGGGCGTGCGGATGAGGACGGCCGGGAAGGGGCCGTCGCCGTCCGGGAGGTGCAGGTCGGTGGCGAGCCCGTCGACGGTCCGCGTGGCCGGTGTCATCCGGCCTGCTTCGGCTGGGGGGCGACGTCGGGGACGGGCAGCACCGGGTGTTCGGTCACGGCCAGCGTACGCAGGTCGACGCGCCGGAGCCGGCGCCGGGCGGGCAGGCCGGCCGGGTCGGCCACGCCGGTGATCCAGCGGGTGAGGTCGTCGGCTATCAGGGCGGCCAGCAGGGCGGCGGCGGGCGCGGTGAGGCGGACGGGGGCGCCGGAGGTGCGGGGCCCGTTCCAGTAGGCGGCCAGTTCGCGGTGCGCGGGGGTGGCGGCGAGCCGGCGGGCCCGGACATGGGCGGAGGTGACGTCCCCGGCGGTGGCCGCGAGGGGCTCGACATAGGCCTGCCAGCCCTCGCGGTGGCAGCGCAGCCAGGCGATGCCGCGCTCGGGCAGCCGGTCGGCCGCGTCCCACAGCCCTTCGGACACGGGCCCGTCGAGGCACCACACAACGGCGGCGGGGTCTGCGGCGGACAGGTCGTCGAGGGACGGTGAGGTGTTGCCGTGCACGGCGGTTCGCGGCTCGGCGCCGAGCGTGCGCAGGAGCGCGGCCAGCGGTTCGGTCAGGACCGCGTCGCCCAGCAGCCGGATGTCACGCCGGTCGGCGGGCCACCCAGGGGACCGCGGTGCGTCCGCCAGGTATCCGGCGTCCTCGAACGCCCGGACCAGGCGGTCGAGTTCGTCGTCCGGCTCGGCCACGGCCGTACCGGAGAGGCGGGCAAGGAGGGCTTCCTCGTCCGTGCCGGCCGTCCTGACGCTGAGGAACTCCCCCTCGGCCGTACGGACGGCGAGACCCCGCCCGGGTACGGTGACGAGCTCGACACCGGGCACGAGCTGGCTGCGGGACACGTCAATCCTCCTGTGGGGAAGGGGCCTTGGAAGGGTGTGGGCCCGCCCGGAAGGTGACGGGCGGGCCCACGGTCGAGGGGTGGGACCCTCGCTTACTCCTCGGTGTCCTCGAAGGGGTTCTCGACGAGCGCGTTGGAGTGCGAGGCCGAGGCGTGAGCCAGCTGACCCGGGTCGGCGATCGGCGCGAAGACCTTCTCGGTGTCCATGGACTCTCCTTCTTCATCGGGGAGATGCGGCGTTCTGGTGAGCGCCGCACAAGGAACCCTAATGAATATGATTTTCATATTCTAGTGCTGGGAGGGGGTGATCTGGGTAACACACCGGCCAGCCCCCCTCGGGGTCCAGGCCGACCCGGCCGGCCACCTGGAGCACCTCGGCGAGCAGCCCCGGCGTGACGACCTCCTTCGGCGTGCCGTCGGCCACCACCCGCCCCTCGCGCAGCGCGACGATCCGCTCGGCGAACCGGGCGGCGTGGGCCAGGTCGTGCAGCACCATCACCACGGTCAGGCCGCGTTCCTCGCGCAGCCGGACCACCGTCTGCAACACGTCGAGCTGGTGGTGCAGATCCAGGTAGGTGGTCGGCTCGTCGAGCAGCAGGACACGGGTGTCCTGGGCGAGCGCCATCGCCAGCCGCACCCGCTGCCGCTCGCCCCCGGACAGCGCGTCGACGTCCCGCTCGGCCCACTGCTCCACACCGACGTCGCGCAAGGCACGGCGTACGACGGGATCGTCGCCCTCGCGCAGCATGCCGAGCGGGCCGCGGGCCGCGTACCGCCCCTGCCGGACGAGTTGGCGTACGGTCATGCCGGGGACGGCCGGGGCCGCCTGGTGCAGCAGCGCGACCCGTCGGGCGGTGGCACGCCGGGAGAGCCGGGCGAGGTCGTCCCCGGCGAGCAGCACGCGCCCCTCGTCCGGCCGCAGCAGCCCGGCGGCGAGCCGCAACAGGGTCGACTTCCCGCAGCCGTTGAGGCCGATGAGGGCGATCAGCTCCCCCGGTTCGACGGTCATGTCAACGCCCCGCAACACGGGTCGGCCGGGGTAGCCGAAGTGGACCCCCTCGGCGCGGATCCCCACGGACTCGGTCATGCTCTGTCCTTCAAGTCGACATCAGAACGTACGGCTCGGCGTGCGGCGCACGACGACCAGCAGCAACGCGGCCCCGAGACAGGCGGTCAGAGCCCCGACCGGCAGCGTGAGCCGACCGGAGTCCAGCGCCGCCGCGAGCAGCCGCGAGGACAACTGCGCCGACGCGTCCGCCCCGCACACCACGACCGCGCCCACCAGGGCGGCGCCGGGCAGGGTCACCCGCAGATCGGCGCCGAAGACGGCCAGGGCGACGTGCGGGACCAGCAGCCCGACGAACCCCAACGCCCCCACGGCGGCCACCGCACCCGCGGTCAGCGCCACCGCGCACAGCAGGGCGAGCAACCGGGCGCGGGCGGCGGACAGTCCCGCGGCCAGGGCGATGTCGTCCCCGCAGCGCAGCAGGGTCAGCGGCCCGGCCAGCAGCCACGCCACCACGCCCCACACCAGCGCCCACGGCCACAGCAGGTGCCAGTGCTGCCACACCCGGCCCTCCGTGGTGCCGACCAGCCACTGCACGACGCTGCCGAGTTCGCCCGGCGCCACGAGCAGCACCATGGCGGTGAGCCCGCCGAGCACCGCCGACACCAGCACTCCGTTGACGGCGGTCTGCGCGGGGTCGCTGCGGCCCCGCCCGGCGAGCAGCCACAGCAGCCCGGCCCCGGCGAAGCCGCCCACGCAGGCGGCGACGACCACGGCGAGCGGCGATTCCCACCCGGCGAGTCCGAGGCCGGTCGCGGCGACGGCGCCGAGCACCGCGCCCGGCGTCACTCCCGTCACCTCGGGCCCGGCGAGCGGGTTGCGCAGCGCCGACTGCAGGACCAGGCCCGCCACCCCGAGGCACGCCCCCGCGCCGAGGGCCACCAGCAGGCGGGGCAGCCGGAGTTGGAAGAAGATGTGCCGTTCCGTCGCGTCCCCGCCCCCGCCCAGGACGTCCCAGACCACGGCCGGGGACATGCCGCGCCCGGCCACCAGTTCCACGCCCGCGCAGAGGGCGACGAGTGCGGCGAGTACCGCGAAGCGCCGGCTCACCGGGCCTCCTCCGACATCACCTTCGGCGCCGCTTCCTCCCCGGCCGCCTGGGCCCGCGGGGAAGCCGTGCCGGTTCCCGCCGCCGCTCGCGGAGCCTTCGGCCTGCGTCGGCCCAAGCGGAGCAGGGCGACCCCGGCGGGCACACCGACCAGGGCCGTCCACGCGCCGACCGGCGTCTCCACCGGCGCCAGCGCGAGGCGGGCCGGGACATCGGCCACGGCCACGACGACGGCACCCCACGCGGCGGACCAGGGCAGCCAACGCACCGCGTCCGTCCCGGGGTTGAACCACCGCGCCAGGTGCGGGGCGAGGAACCCGACCCAGGCCACCGGCCCGCACACGGCCGTCACGGGCGCGATCAGGACGACGGCGATGGCCAGCGCGGCCAGCCGGGCCCGCAGGACGCGCACGCCGAGCGCCTCGGCGTCCTCGTCCCCGAGCCGCAGCACCGACAGCACCGGCGCGCACAGCACGAGCGCGGGGACCGCGACGAGCAGCCACGGCCACAGCCCGGTGACGTCGTCCCAGGTACGGGCGGAGAGCGAGCCGAGCAGGTAGCGGTAGATCAGCTGGAGGTCGAGCTGGTCGGCCATCACCATCAGTACGAGCAGCGCGGCCTGCAGCGCCGCCGCCACCGCGGCGCCGGTCAGCAGGACGGCGGACGGACTGCGCCCGAGCCCCGCGGCCAGCAGCGTGAGCCCGCCGCCGAGCGCGGCCCCGCCGAGCGCCAACAGGGGCTGCACGGCCGCGGGGAGGGACAGCGACAGCACCAGCGGCGCGGCCACCCCGAGCGCGGCGCCGGACGAGACGCCCAGCATCTCGGGAACGGCCAGGGGGTTGCGCAGCGCCTCCTGGAGCACGAGCCCCGCCGCACCCAGACAGGCCCCGGCGACCAGCGCCAGCACCAGCCTGGGCACGCGCAGCTCGGTGACGACGATCCCGGCGAGCGTGCTGTCCGCGTCCATCAGCGCACCGGGCAGCCGGTGCGGCGGGACGTAGGGCGTGCCGAGGCACAGCGCGCAGGCCGAGGCGGCGATCAACAGGGTGACGAGGAGGAGCAGTTGTCCCGCCCCTGCCCGGCGCACGGGCCGCCCTGCGCCGGATGCCGACTCGACTGCCGCGGTGCGTGTCGCGGCGGGCGCGCTCACCGCAGCGCGGCCGTGGCCTCGTCGAGGACGATGCCCAGCGAACGGGTTCCGCGCCCCTTGGCCCACACCTCGGAGTTCACCTCGTGGACGTCGCCGTTCTTCACGGCCGGGATCTTGCCCCACAGGGGGTTCTTCGCCAGCTTCTCCGACAGCTTGCCGTCCGCCTCGCCGAAGCTCAGGGTCTCGACGAACAGCACGTCGACGTCGGCCGCGAGGATCTCTTCGAGGCTGTAACTTCCCTCTACGCCTCGGGACTTCCACGGGTAGTCGGCGATCTTCGGGAAGAGGCTGGCGCCCACGTCCGTCTCCGGGGTGGCGACACCGAAGTTCTCGTCACTGCCGTAGATGATGAGCGCGGCCTTGTCGCTCTTGTTCTTCTCGGCCTCGGCGAGCTTGGTGCGGAACGCCTTCTCGGCCTTCTCGCCCTCGGCGGTACGGCCGGTCAGGGCGGCGACGTCGCGCAGGTAGCCGACGCTGTCCTGCCAGGTCTCGGGCTGCATGGGCCAGAACGTGGTGGCGCCCTTCAGGGCCGGGGCGAGCTTGCCGTGGGTGTCCTCCAGGCCGATCACGAGGTCGGGCTTGTGGGAGAGGATCGCCTCCACCTCCGGCGCGATGAACCCGCCGGGGATGACGTCGACCTTCTTGGCCTCCTGCTCCCCCAGGAAGTCGGGGTGGGCGAGGAGCGCGCTGTTCGTGGCCGTGGGGACGATGCCCAGCTCGGTCAGGATGTCGTCGCAGAGCGCGAACAGGCAGACGACCCGCTCGGGTTCCTTCTCCAGGGAGACCTTGAGACCGCCGGTGTCGGTCAACGTCCGTGTCGCCTTGATGGGTTCGACGTTGACGTCGGTCTTCGGGCCGGCCGCGGCGGCCTTCTCGCTCGCCGGCTCGGCGGACGAGCCGCATCCGACCAGCACCGAGCCCACCAGGGCGGCGGTGATCCAACTTCGGACGATTCTCGACGGTGAGCGCAGCATCGATGCCCTCGCTTCTTCTCAGGGACCCGGAACGCCCCGAAGATACATGATAATCGTTTTCACTATGACCTATGTTTCCCGGAGGCCCCGATGACAGCCGCCCGCGCCCTGCTGCTCGTCTCCGACCACATGGCGGGCTCCCTCCATGTGCTGACCGTGCCGGACGGCATCGAGGCGGGCCGCCTCACCGGCCGCCACCTCTCGGAGCACGCCGGGTTCCTGGCGCTGCCGGGCGGGCGAGCGGCCTGCGTCGACGACCGCCGGGGCGAGTTGCTGGTGCTCGACCCGTTCGGCGACGAGCTGGTGGAGACCGCGATCCCGGTCGCCGTACCGGCCGAGCATCTGGCCTGCGACCCCTCCGGCCGATGGGTGGCCGTCACGACGGGCCTGGGCGAGAACGGCGAACCGTGGTCGGACCTGCTCACGGTCGCCGACCTCACGACGGGAGAGGCGGTCCGGGTGCGTACGCGCGTCGGCGAACCGGGGGTGACGGTTCTGGGCCACGGCGATCCGCTGGTCGTCCTGCGCCACCGGGAGCCCGGCACGCTGGCCGTCCACCGGTTCGCCGACCTGCTCACGGCGCCGCACGGCTGCCCCGCGGTCACTCCCCACACGCGGCTTCCGCTGCCGGACGACGGACACGGGGACGCCCAAGACCCTTACTGCGCCCATGTGTTCGCGGCCACGGGCGACGGGGTGCACCGGATGCGCCGCGACGGGGACACCCTCGTACCGGAGCGGACGATCCCCTGGGACTCCCCCGCCCGCGGGTGGTACCTGCGGCTCGACCCCCGGCGGCGGGCCCTCTGGTCGACGCTGCGGGGCGGCCCCGCGGACCCGCTGCGGTGGCCGGAATGGACCAACCAGGCCTGGCGCCACGACCTGGGGACGAACCGCACCACCCTGACCGAGCTCGGCCCCGGCCTGGTCTTCCGGCTGGCCCTCGCCCGGAATCACACCGCGTTCACCCGCATCCACCCCGACGGCGACGAACTGATCCTCCTGGACGCCGCCGACACCGCCCACCACGTCCCCCTCCCCGCCATGGACGGCGCACCCCGCCGCGGCGGCACCCCCTGGGAGGGCGTCCAACGCCGTGCGGTGGCCGCCTCACCGGGCTCCGACTGGGTCGCCGTCACCCGTGGCGGCCACGGCGAAGTGCACGTCTTCGACGCGCCGACAGGCAGCGAGGCGGCCCGGCTGAAGCTGGACACCCCCTTGGACCACGGCGGCCACGCGATGCTGCGCACGCGGACCGACGGCGCCGAGGGCGACCCCGTGGGCCGCTGACAACGGTCCGAGCCGACCGCCTGCAACGGGCACCGACCTCGACAGTCGCTGCGCACGCGTCGACAACGGCCGGGCACGCTGGTTCGCCCCCGACCGGCCCGACGTGACCGACCCGCGCCGCACCTTCTCCGAGGCCGCCCCGCGCCGGACGACGTGCTCGCCACCTCGGTGACCGACGGGACAGCAGTACCGGCCGAGCCTGCCCTGAAACTCCTCCGCACCGGGAACAGCCGGTCCCGTGGACGCGGTTGTACCGACGAGGTACCGGCGCCGCACGCCGTCGCCGTACTCGGACCGAGCAGTATGTCTGCAGGAGGATTCTTCATGACCGAACGGCCCTTGACGCTCATGGCAGTACACGCCCACCCCGACGACGAGGCCACCGGAACCGGAGGGGTCCTCGCGCGGTACGCCGCGGAAGGCATCCGCACGGTTCTCGTGACGTGTACCGACGGCGGTTGCGGCGACGGACCGGGAGGCGTCAAGCCCGGTGATCCCGGGCACGATCCGGCGGCGGTGGCCGCGATGCGCCGTCGGGAACTCGAGGCGAGTTGCGACGTCCTGAAGATCAGCGATCTGGAGCTGCTGGACTATGCCGACTCCGGGATGATGGGCTGGGCGAGCAACGACGCCCCCGGCTCCTTCTGGCAGACCCCTGTGGCGGAAGGCGCGGCCCGGCTCGCGGACCTCATGCGGCACTACCGGCCCGATGTGGTCGTCACCTATGACGAGAACGGCTTCTACGGCCACCCCGACCACATCCAGGCCCACCGCATCACGATGGCGGCGCTGGAGATGACCGAGCTGACACCGAAGGTGTACTGGACCACGATGCCCCGCTCGGGGATGCAGCGGTTCGGCGAGATCATGCGCGAGTTCCATCCGGACATGCCGGAGCCGGATCCGGCCGAGGCCGCCGCGCTGGCCGAGATCGGCCTCCCCGACGACGAGATCAGCACATGGGTGGACACGACCGGGTTCAGCGGCCAGAAGTTCGACGCGCTGGCCGCGCACGCCAGTCAGGGCGAGAACATCTTCTTCCTCAAGATGGGCAAGGAGCGGTTCGGCGAGCTGATGGGCGTGGAGACCTTCGTACGGGTCAAGGACACCACCGGCGCGGTCATACCCGAGAACGACCTCTTCGCCGGACTGCGCTGACCCACGGCAAGGACGGCCGCGGCGAGAGCACCCAGGGAACGAGAGCGCCTAGGGAAGCAGACTCCGTCGGCGTGCGGCGACCACCGCCTCCCAGCGGGTGCTCGCGCCCAGCTTGCGCATCGCGCTGCGCAGATACGACTTGACGGTTTCGGGCAGCAGCGACAGCCGACGACCGGTTTCGGCGTTGCTGCAGCCCAGGGCCACCTGTGCCAGGACGTCGAGTTCTCGGGGCGCCAGCGCCGGCCCCGGCGTCGAGGGGGCGGCGGGCGGCCCGACCAGCCGCCCGGCCGCGTCGAGCAGCCGGCCGCGCAGGTCACCGTCGGACACCTGCTGGGCCATGCTCCGCAGCTCGGCGTGGACCTGGCGGAGCTCTTCCAGCGGTACGCCCCGGTGTCCGTCGGCGGCGCTGCCCTGCGCGGCGTTCAGCAGGCGCAGACGGCGGTCGACCTCGTCACGGACGGCCAGCTCGGCGGCCAGCCGCCGGGAGGCGTCGGCGACCGCGTCGGCCGCCCGGTCCCCGAGCGGGGCCGTGCCGCGGCCGGCCCCGTAGAGCACCGCGCGCACCCCGCCGGACACCACGACGGGGACGGCTACGACGGAGCGGATCCCCTCCGCCAGTACGGGGCGGTCGTAGTCGTGCGTGATCGAGCGGGCCGACCTGTAGTCACTCACGCCGGCCGGCCGCCCCGTGGCCAGGACCCGGCCGCCCAGCCCGGCCTCGGCGCGCACCGTGAGACCGCGCAGCGCTGCCGTCCGTACGCCGATGTGCTGCGACAGGTTCAGCAGCCCGTTCTCCACCTGTCCGCCGAACAGGACGGGGATGCCGGAGCGGTCGTGGACCTGGCGGAGCGCCTGTCTGAGGGCGTCGCCGTCATCGGGCCGCAGAAGGGCGTCGGGGGTGGAGTGCGTCACCCGTGCCTCTTTCCGGAGGTAGTCCGCCGTCGTCGTGCCCCGGAGCATAGACCGCCGTGGCGGCCCGGTCACAGGGCAGCGGCGGATCGAAGCGGGGACGACGTGACCATCGCCGCCTCTCCCCCTCCGACCTGCCCGGACACCCCTTGTTGCGATTACCATGCAACAGCTTTAGATCTTCATTAAGGGTGTGAGGTTCCATGACGGTCCGTCGGATACGGACAGCCGCGGCCACGGCGGCGCTACTCACCGGCGTCGCCGCCTGCTCGGCCCCGGGCAACAGCACAGGCAGCGGCGACGCGGCCGACTCGGTCGTGATCGGCGTCGCCACCGAGCCGGACACGCTCAGCCCGCTGCTCGGGTACGGCAAGGACGGCAACTCGAAGATCTTCGACGGCCTGCTGGCCCGGGACACCGACCTGACGCTGAAGCCGGCGCTCGCGAAGGCCCTGCCCGAGGTGAGCGCCGACGGCCTGACCTACACCTACACCCTGCGCGACGGCGTGAAGTTCAGCGACGGCGAGCCGCTGACCTCCGCCGACGTGGTGTTCACGTACGACACGATCCTCGACGCGAAGACCAACAACACCCACCGCAGCGAGCTGGACGCCGTCAAGCGGGTGCGCGCCGACGGTGACGACAAGGTCGTCTTCACCCTCAAGTACCCCTACGCGCCCTTCGCCGGGCGCACGGTCCTGCCCGTCGTCCCCGAGCACCTGGCGAAGGGGCAGGATCCCAACACCGGGTCCTTCAACACCCAGCCGGTCGGCACCGGCCCCTACGTGCTCACCTCCTGGAGCAGGGGCGAGAAGCTCACCTTCAAGGCCAACCCCGGCTACTGGGGCGGCGCGCCGAAGGTGAAGAAGGTGACCATGGCGGTCATCGAGGACGACAACGTACGCGCCACCCGGCTGCGCTCCGGGGACCTCGACGGCGCTGTCCTGCCGCCCAACCTCGCCGCCACCTTCAAGAGCGACGGCGCGAAGAAGACGTACGCCGCGAAGACCTACGACTTCCGCGCGGTCACCCTCCCGCAGGAGAACGAGGTCACCGGCGACCGGGCCGTCCGGCAGGCCCTGGACGCCGCCGTGGACCGGCAGGCCATGGTCGACAAGATCCTCTACGGCGCGGGACGGCCCGCGTACGGGCCGCTCCCCGTCAACGACCCGTGGTTCGCGAAGGGCATCGAGCGCGAGCAGGACCTGACCGAGGCCCGGCGGATCCTGGACCGGGCGGGCTGGAAGTCCGGCGCGGGCGGCATCCGCGTCAAGGACGGCCGGCGGGCCTCCTTCACCCTCCTCTACCCCTCCGGCGACAAGGTCCGCCAGGACCACGCCCTCGCCTACGCCTCCGACGCCAAGAAGGCCGGCATCGAGGTGACGGCGGAGAGCGCCACCTGGGAGGTCATCGAACCGCGCATGAAGGACGACGCGGTCCTGGCGGGCTTCGGCAGCAACGGCGACCCCGACTTCGGCCTCTACACCCTGCTGCACTCCTCGCTCGCCGGTGACGGCTTCAACAACATGGCCCGCTACGACGATCCGGTCGTCGACGAGGCACTCGACACCGGGCGCCGCAGCTCGGACGAGGCGACCCGCAAGGCCGCCTACGCCGGCCTCCAGCGCGAACTGGTGAAGAACCCCGGCTACACCTTCCTCACCCACATCGACCACGTCTACGTCCTCGCCGACCGCTGGGCCGGACTGACCACCCAGGTCGAGCCGCACGAGCACGGCTTCGCCTCCGGCCCGTGGTGGAACCTCGAAGCCTGGCGGCCGAAGAAGTGACGCCCGCCCCCGGAAGATCTCTGCCCTGGGGCGCGATGGCACGGCTCGCGGGGCGGCGGCTGCTGTTCGCCGCCCCGATCCTGCTCGTCGTCACCTTCGGTGTCTTCGCCATCGCCGCCGCCTCCCCCTTCGACCCCGTCAAGGCCTACGCGGGCACGGCCGCGCTCGGCGCGGACGCCGAGACCCTGGCACGGCTGCGCGAGAACCTGGGCGTGGACCAGCCGTTCCCCTCCCGCTGGTGGAACTGGCTGACCGCCGCCGTCACCGGTGACCTCGGCCACTCCAGCGTGCTGCGGCAGCCGGTGGCCGAGGTGATCGGCGAACGCCTGCTCTGGTCCTCGCTGTTGTGCGCGGTCGCGTTCGTCGTCGCCGTACTGACCGGCACGCTGCTCGGCGTGCTGGCCGCCCGCCGGCCGGGATCGCCGCTCGACCGCGCGGTCACCGCCGCCGCCTACTCCCTGGAGGCGGCACCGGTGTTCTGGCTCGCCCTGCTGGCCATCTGGCTGTTCGCCCTCCAGCTCGGCGTGCTCCCGGCGGGCGGGCTGACCGACACGGCCAGCGAGCAGGTCACCTTCGGCCAGGTCACCCGCCACCTCGTGCTGCCGGCCGGGGTGCTCGCCGTCTCCCAACTGCCGTGGTTCACCCTGTACGTGCGTCAGGGCGTCGCCGACGCCCTGGCCGAGGACCCCGTACGCGGCGCCCGCGCACGGGGGTCGAGCGAACGCACCGTCCTGCTCGGCCACGCCCTGCGCTCCGGCCTGCTGCCGGTCCTCACCCTGGTCGGCTCCCGGGTTCCCGAACTCATCACCGGCGCCCTGCTGGTGGAGAGCGTCTTCAGCTGGCCCGGAATCGCGGCGGCCACCGTGGAAGCGGCCACCGCCGTCGACTTCCCGCTCCTGGCCGCGCTCACCACACTCGCCACCGCCGCCGTCCTCCTCGGCAACCTCTTCGCCGACCTGCTGTACGGCCTGTTCGACCCGAGGGTGAAGTTCAGTGACATGTGAATCCCCTCAAGGAACCGTCTGGCGTTCGTACGGCACCAGCCGCCGTTCCCTGCGGGCGCTGCGCGTACGCGTCTCCGCCGGGCTCGTGGCCGCGACCGTGCTGGCCGTCCTCCTCGTACCGCCGCTGGCCCAACTCGACCAGCAGGCCGTCGACCTGTCCGCGAAGCTGCTCCCGCCGAGCTGGTCGCACCCCTTCGGCACCGACGACCTCGGCCGCGACCTCCTCCTGCGCTGCGTCTACGGCCTGCGCGTCTCCCTGCTCGTCGGGGCCGCGGCCGCGCTCGCGGCGACCGTGATCGGCACGGCCGTCGGGGCCACCGCCGGAGCGCTGGGCGGCTGGGCCGACCGGGCCCTCATGCGGGTCGTCGACACCGTCTCGTCCGTACCGCACCTGCTGCTGGGCATCTTCATCGTGGCCATGTTCCGGCCCGGCGTGTGGCCCGTGGTGGTGTCGGTCGCGCTCACCCACTGGCTCTCCACCGCCCGGATCGTGCGCGCCGAGGTGCTGTCCCTGCGCTCGCGCCCCTTCATCGACGCCGCCGTCTCCGGGGGCGCCTCCCGGTGGCGGGTGGCGGTACGGCATCTGCTGCCCGCCGTGCTGCCCCAGGCCGCGCTCGCGGCCGTACTGATGGTGCCGCACGCCATGTGGCACGAGTCGGCGCTGTCCTTCCTCGGCCTCGGCATGCCCACCCACACCGCCAGCCTGGGCACCCTCGTCCAAGGCGCCCAAGGTTCACTGCTCGCCGGGCAGTGGTGGCCGACCCTCTTCCCGGGCCTGTTCATCATCGTGCCGACCCTCGCCATCGCCGGGCTCGCCGGGGCCTGGCGGGAGCGGATCAATCCCCGCCGCCGATCGGAGCTCATGCTGTGACCACTCCAGTCCTCTCCGTACGCGGGCTGTCGGTGCGCTTCCTCATGCCCGGCGGTCGCCGGATCGCCGCCGTCACCGACGCCCACTTCGACGTGGCCCCCGGCGAGTGCCTCGCCCTGATCGGCGAGAGCGGCTGCGGCAAGTCGGTCCTGGCCTCGGCCCTGCTGGGCCTGCTGCCCGCCAACGCCCAGGCGGCGGGCCGGGCCGTCGTGGGCGACCTCGACCTGCTCACCGCCGACGAACGCACCCTCGCCCGCACGGTCCGCGGCCGGCTGATCGGCCTCATCCCGCAGAGCCCCGCCGCGCACCTCACCCCCGTACGCACGGTCCGCTCCCAACTGGAGGAAACCGTCCGCGCGTTGACCGACACCGCAGGGCGGGCCGCGGTACGCCGGGCAGCCGAGGCCGCCGCCGAACGCGCCGCCTTTCCCACCGGCCACCTCGACCGCCACCCGCACGAACTCTCCGGCGGTCTCGCCCAGCGCGCCGCCACCGCCCTCGCCCTCGTCGGCGACGCACCCCTGCTGCTGGCCGACGAGCCCACCACCGGCCTCGACCGCGACCTGGTCGACCACACCGTCGACGAACTGCGCCGCCACGTCGACACCGGCAGCCGCGGCCTGCTCGTCATCACCCACGACCTGGCGGCCGCCGAGCGCATCGCCGACCGGGTGGCCGTGATGTACGCGGGCCGGATCGTCGAACTCACCGACGCCGAAGCCTTCTTCGGCGCCCGGGGCCCCCGCCACCCCTACAGCCGCGGCCTCCTCCAGGCCCTGCCCGACCGCGCCTTCACTCCCATCCCCGGCATGCCGCCCGAACTCGGCGCCCTCCCCGACGGCTGCGCCTTCGCCCCCCGCTGCGCACGCGCCACCGCCACCTGCACCGCACTCCCCCGGCCGACCGACGGCCTCGCCTGCCACCACCCGCACGTCACGGAGGACCTGCGTGCTTGAACTGCGCGACATCACCGCCGGATACGACAGGAACGCCCCCGTCGTCCGCCACGCCACCCTCACCGTCGCCCCCGGCGAATCCGTCGGCCTCCTCGGTCCCAGCGGCTGCGGCAAGTCCACCCTCGCCCGGGTCGCGGCCCTGCTGCACCGCCCCGACACCGGAACCGTGACCCTCGACGGCGAACCCGTACGCGGCTGGCGCCACCGCGCCCCACGCGCCCACCGCACGGCCGTCGGCGTGGTCTTCCAGCAGCCCCGCCTCTCCGCCGACCCCCGCCTGCGGCTCGCCGACCTGATCGCCGAGCCCCTGCGGGCGACCGGGCGCTCCGCCGACATCCCGCTGCGCACAACGGAATTGGCCACCGCCGTCGGCCTCACCCCCGACCTCCTGGACCGCCGCCCCCACGAGGTCAGCGACGGCCAGCTCCAACGCGCCTGTCTCGCCCGCGCCCTGGTCCTGCGTCCCCGCTGGTTGATCTGCGACGAGATGACCGCGATGCTCGACGCCTCCACCACCGCCGCACTGGTGGCCGCCGTCGAGGAATACCGCGGCACCACCGGCGCCGGCCTGCTGGCCGTCGGCCACGACCACGTCCTCCTGAACCGCTGGTGCGACCGCACCGTCCACTGGGCGGAGATCGAGTCCCAGGACCGCGCCGCCAAGCTGTGAGGGCGACGCTCCGGGACGCCCGTCACTCGCCCTCTCGACCGAGCGGTCTTGGGCGATAAGGGGTTCGGCGGCCACCTTCTTCGTGCCATCAGCCAGTACGGATGCCGCACGGGACGAAGGAAGACTCTCTGCCACGACCGCGGCCGGATCGATAGGGCCGCGCAACGGACGATGCGCAGAAGGGGGCCGCACGTGAGCGGGCAGCAGTACGACGAGATCGGTGAGGCGTTCGAGGGGTTCAAGTCCCTGCCGCTGATGCGTTACGGGGAGGTACCGAGCTTCCTCGGCATGGTCGGGGACGTGAGCGGCAGGTCGGTTCTCGACCTGGCGTGCGGAACCGGCTTCTACAGCAGGGAGTTCAAGCGGCGCGGCGCAGCGGAGGTCTTCGGTGTCGACATCTCCGGCGAGATGATCGCCGCCGCACGGGAGAGGGAGCACCGTGACCCGCTGGGCGTGCGCTACGAGGTCGGTGACGTGACCGAACTCCCGCCCCTGCAGCGCTGCTTCGATGTCGCTCTCGGAGTGCAGTGCCTCAACTACGCACAGGACATCGCGGAGATGGAGCGGATGTGCCGCAGCATCCACCGGAACCTGGTGCCGGGCGGGGAGTTCTTCGTGCTGACCCAGAAGCCCGACTACGCGTTCGACTGCGCATCCCTGGAGGCGTACGGCTTCCGCTGCGAGCCGGCCGGGGAGATCGAGACGGGCCGCCGGGTGCGCGTCACGGCCCTCCTCGCCCCCCGGCCGATCACCATCGTCAGCTCGGCCCCGCGCCGCGAGGTCTACGAGAAGTGCCTGCGGGCGGCCGGATTCAGCGCGCTGGAGTGGGTCCCGCTGCATGTGTCGGACGCCGGAATCCATGCGTACGGCGAGGACTTCTGGGCGGACTTCTTCGCAAGCCCGCCCCTGGAGATGCTCCGCTGCCGAGCCTGACCGCGGCCGTGCCGTCAGGAGACCGTCGTCGGCGTGTCCCGCAGGGTGACGTTGGCGTGGCTCTCCTGGAAGCTCTGGTCCGAGACCAGGGTCATCCGGGCCGTGGACCGGAACTCCGGCAGGGTGGTGGAGCCGCAGGAGACCATCGTGGTCCTGAGCTTGGCAAGGGTCACGGCGAGCCCTTCGTCGAGGTCACCGGCGTAGGGAACGTATCCGTCCACGCCTTCCTCGAAGAGCAGCCCCCGGCTGCCCTGGCCGTAGCGCTGCCAGTTGCGGGCGCGGTGGGAGCCCTCGCCCCAGTACTCCTTCACGAAGCCGTCGCGGGTGGGCAGTTTGGCGCCGGCCGCTTGGTCGAAGCGGGCGAAGTACCGGCCCATCATGACGAAGTCGGCACCCATCGCCAGCGCCAGTGCCACGTGGTAGTCGTGGACCAGGCCGCCGTCGGAGCAGATCGGCACGTGCTCTCCGGTGCGTTCGCGGAAGGCCTCCCTCGCCGCGGCGACGTCCAGCACGGCGCTGGCCTGGCCCCGGCCGATGCCCTTCTGGTCGCGGGTGATGCAGATGGAACCGCCGCCCACGCCGACCTTGACGAAGTCCGCCCCGGCCTCGGCGAGGAAGGTGAACGCCTCGCCGTCGACCACGTTGCCGCCGCCGACCGGGATCTCGGGGTAGTGCTTCTTCACCCAGGCCAGGGCCTGCGCCTGCCAGTCGCTGTAGCCGTCGGAGGAGTCGAAGCACAGCGCGTCCGCGCCCGCCTCGACCAGCGCCGGGATGCGCTCCTGGTAGTCGTGGGTGTTGACGCCCGCGCCCACGCGCAGGCGCTTGGCGGCGTCGACGAGTTGGTTCGGGAACCGCTTGTTGTCCGTGTAGTCGGACCGGAACACCAGATGCTGGAGGTTGCCCTCGGCGTCGAGGACGGGCAGGCAGTCCAGCCGTTCGTCCCACAGCCGCGCGTTGGCCTCGGAGAGCGTGGTGTCGGGCCCGGCGTGGGGGAGGTCGGTGATGGCGGTCATGCGCCCGCTGACCGGTTCGGCCAGGTCGTGGCGTTGGGGGTGGAAGTCGCGGGAGGTCACCAGGCCGAGCAGGCGGCCGGTGGCGGTCCCGTCGTGGGTGACCGCGGCGGTGCTGTGCCCTGTGCGGCGCATGACGTCGGACAGGGCGCCCAGGCTGTCGTCGGGGCGGACGTTCGTGTCGCTGGTGACGAACCCGGCCTTGAAGTTCTTCACCTGGCCGACGGCCGCGACCTGGTCCTGGATCGGCTGGTTGTGGTGCAGGAAGCTCAGGCCGCCGTTGCGGGCGAGCGCGATCGCGAGTTCCGGTGTGCTGACGGCCTGCATGATCGCGGACGTGAACGGGGAGAGCAGTTCGATCGCCGACGGCTCCCCCACGACGTGCCGGACGAGGGGTGTGCGCAGTTCGACCGTCGCGGGCGAGCAGTCGGTCCGGGTCCGGTTCGGCAGCAGCAGAAACTCGTTGAACGTCCGTGAGACCTCGGCGATGATCTGTGCCACTCGTTCCTCCTGACCCCGTCGGCCGGGGCCCGACTGCCCCGCCGTGAAGATCGCCCCCGTGTTCCAGGGCCCGGGCGGGCAGGGGCCGGCGGTGCAGCGGTGGAGGTGCCACACGCTGCGGCAGAGCCCTGACCGGCCCGTGGATCGAACGGGTGCGGTCGTGATCAGGCACCCTATCGATCGGCCGGTCGCAGCACGAATCGCCTGCCCTCGTCGGCCGCTTCCCTCAGCTCGGGCGCATGCCGAGCCACTGCTCGGCGCCCCACGCCTCGAACCGCTCCACCTCGGCGAAACCCAGCTTCGCCGCGAGGCGCATCGAGGCGACGTTGGCGGTCTGGGTGGTGAGGACCACCGGCTCGCCGGGAAGGACTCCGTCGAGCCAGCCGAGAGCCGCCGCGCACGCCTCGGCCGCGTATCCGGATCCCCACGCCCGCGGCAGGAACAGGTAGCCGAGATCGGCCTTCCCCGCGGCAGCCGGGCGACGGTGCCCGGTCGCCCTCCGCAGCAGGACCTGACCGATCATCGCCCCGTCGAGTTCCACGACGAAACTCCCGGGCCACCGCGCGGGCACCTCGGGCATCTCCCGCTCGAGCTCGTCACGCGGCCGGGGACCACCGAGGTAGGCGTTCACCTCCGGCGAGGCATGCAGCTCGACGAACGCCGTACGGTCCCTGGCCTCGGCCTCACGGAGCACGAGCCGCTCCGTCCGGATCGGCGCGGGCGGCCAGTCCACAACTCCCAGATCGTCCATCCGCGCACGCTAACAGGCCGTCAAACTCCTCCCCTACGATGGCCCGATGTCGTCGATCAAGAAGTTCCAGGTCACCTTCGACTGCGCCGACCCCGAACGGGTCGCCCGCTTCTGGTGCGAGGTGTTGGGGTACGTCGTGCCGAAGCCGCCCGAGGGGTTTGCCACTTGGGACACGTACTGGAGTGCGCAGCCGCCCGAGAAACGGGGGGCGTGGTTCGCGTGCAGTGATCCCTCGGGGGTCGGGCCGCGGTTGTTCTTCCAGCGCGTGCCCGAGGGGAAGGTCGTCAAGAATCGCGTCCATCTGGATGTGCGGGTCGGCACCGCCCTCGTGGGGCAAGAGCGTGTGGCCGTGCTGGAGGCCGAGGGCGCGCGGCTGGTCGCGCTCGGGGCCTCCCGCGTACAACTGCTGCCCCCCGATGACGACAACGAGGCGTGCCTCGTGATGCAGGACGTCGAGGGCAACGAGTTCTGCCTCGACTGAGGGGCGTCCCACGCGTCCTACGTCAACGGCCGGTGAGCCGAAGCACGACAGTTGTCACACAGGCAGGCTTGTTGTCACTGGCCGCCGCTAGGGCGATGTGCGACGGGCAGGGAGTGAACTCGAAAGGCGCGCACGCGGTCAGGAGCTCGTCGGCGTCAGGTCCTGCAGGCCCACCACCCGCAGCAACTGCAAGCGCTCGTACGACTCCGTGCCCGGGCGGGCCGTGTGGATGACGAGTTGCTGGTTGTGGTCGGAGTTGACGAGGATCTCGCAGTCGAGTTCGAGGATCCCGATCGCAGGGTGCCGGAAGCGTTTTGTGGCGGCGCGGCGTACGGCGACCTCGTGCTCGTCCCAGAGCAGGGCGAACTCCTCGCTCGCGGCGCGTAGTTCGGCGACGAGGGAGGCGGGTTCGGGGTCCGTGGGGCGGGCCGAGGCCACCGCTCGCAGGCCGGCGACCTGCTCGCGGGCGCGCTCCGGGCGGTCCTCGGGCGGGAACAGCTCCTGGACCGCCGGGTCCAGGAAGAAACGGCGGATCATGTTGCGTCCTCGGGGCGGGCGCGCGAGGACGTCTCCGCTCAGCGCCCGTGACAGGGCGTTCTGGGCCAGGACCTCGCCGCAGTCGGTCACCACCATCGCCGGCGTGTCGTGCAGCCGGTCCAGCACCAGGAGCAGGCCCGGGCGCACGTGCGTGCTGGTCGCCTCCCGGCGCGGCGGCTCTTCACCGGTGAGGTGGAAGAGGTGGTCGCGTTCGTCCTCCGTCAGGCGCAGGGCGCGGGCCAGCGCGGTGAGCATCTGGCGGGACGGGCGCGGGCCCCGGGACTGTTCCAGCCGCGTGTAGTAGTCCACGGACATGCCGGCCAGCTGGGCCACCTCCTCGCGGCGCAGCCCCGGCGTACGGCGGCGGGCTCCGGCCGTGAGACCCGCGTCGGAGGGGTCCAGGCGGGCGCGAGCGCGGCGCAGGAAGTCGGCGAGTTCGGCTCGGTTCACCTCTCCAGGGTGGGCGACGCCGGCCGGCTTATCCAGGGACTTTCGATCCCCTGATGAAGAGGTCTCTCCCGGTCGTTCCCGCATCCACCGAGGCTGGTCACCGACGACAGGCGACACCGTGCGTGAGGAGCACATCATGCTGACCTTGGTGACCGGTACGACGGGACAGATCGGACGCCGCTTCGTGCCGAGGCTGCTGGTCCAGCGGCAGCCGGGCGAGCAGGTGCGAGTCCTGGTACGGGACGCGGCCCGCGGCGAGCCCTTCGCGGAGCTGGGCGCCCAGGTCGCCGTAGGAGACATGCGCGATGAGGAGACACTCAGTAAGGCGCTCGCCGGCGTGGACGCCGTCGTGAACATCGCCGCATCCTTCCGCGGGGTGCCGGACGAGGAGGCGTGGGCCGTCAACCGGGACGCCGCGGTGGCCCTCGGCCGCGCCGCGCAGGCCTTGGGCGTGGAGCGGTTCGTGCAAGTCAGCACGAACAATGTGTACGGCGTCGGACGGGGCCGACCGCTGACCGAGGCGGACGAGAGTCGGCCGGGCGGCGAGATGTGGGGCGCCTACCCCGAGTCCAAGGCCGAGGCCGAGCGCGAACTGCTCGCTCTCAAGAGCCTGGACGTACGCATCGGGCGGCTCCCCTTCGTCTACGGCGAGGGCGACCCGCACCTCGCCGACTCCTTGCGCTGGGCCGCCCGTTGGGCGCCGCACCAGCGCCTGCAGATGGCCCACCACGCGGACGTCGCCCAGGGCCTGATGCGTCTGTTGTACGCGCCGGGCATCGCCGGCCGGATCTACAACATCGCCGATGACGCCCCCGTCACGACGGTCGAGCTGTACCAGCTCAACGGCGTCGAGGTGCCCGCTGGGCTCCACGAACTCACGGACCCCGACCCGTGGTTCGGGATCACGTCCAACCAGCGGATCCGCCGGGAGCTCGGCTTCCGGCCGATCTACCCGAGCGTCTGGACGGCCCGGGACGCCGGAGCCCTGTGACGGTCACTGCGGCGCGACCTGCGGCAGCGCGTTCACCACGTTGATCACGCCGGGGTCTGCTGGTGACGCGTAACGCGCCGTATCGGTGACAACCACTGTGCTTCGCCCGACTGAAGCCGCAGTTCAGCGGATGCCAGGGGTGACACCTGTCGTGCTTCGGCCCAGCCGGTCGTCGTCGCCACGGGCGTGTGCCTCGGCGAGTAGGAGGTAGCAGGCGGCGGTCCAGGTGTAGGCGCGGTCGCGCAGGCCCTGCCCCGTCAGGGCGTCGAAGTTCTCGGCGAAGCCGTGGGTTTCGCACAGGGCGCGGAAGCGGGCGCTGATGTCGTCGGCCGGCCGGTGGTGGCCGGCGCGGCGCAGGCCGTCGTGGATCAGGACGGTGGCGGGCGCCCAGACGGGGCCGCGCCAGTAGCCGTCGGCGAGATAGTGCGGGGAGTCCGTCAGTTCGGTGGCCAGGCCGTACGGGGTCAGGTGGGCCTTGATGCGGTCGGCCAGGGCGCTGCTGACGTGGTCGGGCAGGTGCTCGCCCAGCACGATGGGCATCAGGTCGAGCAGGCTGGCGCTGCTCCAGGTGTCTCCGGTGCCGACTCCGCGGGCGACGAACCTGTCCTGGTCCCACAGCCGGTCGAGCAGGGCGGCCTGCATCTCCTGCGCCGCACGACTCCACCGGCGCGCGTCGGAAGGGCGCTCCAACTCCGTGGCGAGGTCGGCGAGTTCACGCATCTGGAGAATGAGGAAGGCGGCCAGGTCGGCCGTGACCACCACGCGCTCGGGGTCGAAGGTGGTGGCGTTGTCCCAGCCGCTGTCGTTGCCGTGCTGGTAGTGGGCCAGCGGGTCGCCGGGGGCGCGCCGGGCGGTGAGCCAGAAGTCCGTCCAGCGGGCCAATCGGTCGTATGTCTCGGTCAGTTCGGTGCCGGTGGGCGGGGTTGCCAGGCGGCGGCGCAGGTGGCCGAGGGTCCAGCCGTGGATGGGCGGTTTGACGAAGTTGTGGAGGACTTCGGAGTGGGTGACCGAGTCGGGCAGGGCGCCGCTGTCGTCCTGGTGGTCGAAGGGGAGGGCGAACTGGTCCAGGGCCAGTTCGGGGCATCCGCGGGCCAGCGCGAGGGCGTTGAAGCAGTGGTCCCAGCTCCACACCTTGTCCATCCAGTGCTTGGACATCAGCACCGCCGGACGGGTCACCAGACCGGCCGGGCGTACGGTCGCGGACCAGATGACGTACGCGGCGAGTTCGGCCGCCGGGGTGGCGGGCGAGCGCCAGGGGGCGACCGTGTCGGCGAAGTCCGCGAACGCGCGCTGAGCGCGGTGCACGAGGGTGTCGAAGGTCGCCGCGGTCGTGTACCGGGGGCGGGCGGTGTCGAGTTCCTCGATCGCGATGTCCCAGGCTCCGCCCTGCTGCGCGGTGAGCGTCAGGCCGCGGTCGGCGCTGCCCAGCGTCTGGGTTCCGGGCGTTGCGGCGAGGGTGCCGGACAGGACGGTGACGCGGTAGCGGCGGCCGGTCTCGTACGAGGTGAACACGTGCGCGTCCGCCGCCGGGTCGTGGAAGAAGTAGGTGCCGCTGAACGGGGTCAGGGTCTGCGCTGCCGCGCGGACGCTCAGGTCCAGGCCGGTGCCGCGCAGCCGTACGGTGTCCGGTGACTCGTAGGCGAGGTCGATGCGTCCGGTCCCGCCGGTCCAGCTGAGCAGGCCCGGGGTCGCCTCGATGCGCGGGTCGGCGCGGGCGCCCGTCGCCGGGTCCAGCGGTACCAGGCGCAGGACGGGGTGCATCCCGTTCTGGTGGGAGACGAGGTGCAGGTCGTCGGCGTAGGTCTGCTCGGCCACGACGGGCGAGATGTCGAACCAGGATCCGTGGGTGCTGAACGGGATGTCGTGGACGGAGAAGGCGGGACCGGACCGGGCGACGGTCATCAGGGGTGACTCGTTTCTGGAGCAGGGGCGGCCGACGTGCGCGCGGGGGCTAGCCGCTCGGTGCGGTCAGGGCGCCGTCACGGGCCCGGTGCTGGCCCGCAGGGAGATCGGCGGCGTGAGGAGGTGGTGGCGGGGCGGGGCGTCGGGGTGGTCGAGCCGTTCCACCAGCAGGTCGACGGCGCGGCGGCCCATCTCCTCGGCCGGTACGTCGGCCGCGGTGAGCCGCGGGGTCACCGTCTCCGCCCAGCGGCCGGCGACGACCCCGGTGACGGAGAAGTCGCGCGGTACATGGCGGCCTGCCTGGGCGAGCCCTCGGTAGAGGCCGCCCAGAGCGGCCTCGTTGAGGGTGACCAGGGCCGTGGTCGCGGGGTCGTCGTGCAGGATCCGGTCCACGCACGCCTGCCCCGAGGCCGCGTCGTCGCCGCAGCAGTACGTGCGTACCGTCAGCCCGCGCTCGGCGGCGGCCTTGGTGAAGCCGTCCAGGCCGCGGTGGGCGGACTCGTAGCCCGACCGCAGGAATTGTTCGGGCCGGTTGACGAAGGCGACCCTGCGGTGGCCGAGGTCGGCCAGGTGGTGGACGCAGGCCGCGGCCAGCGCGGTGTGGTCCAGGCCGACCCACCAGCCGCCCTCGGGGTCCGCGGTGCGGCCGATGGCGACGGCCGGGAAGCCCAGTGCGGCCAGGTGGTCGACCCGGTCGTCCTCCAGTCTGATCTCCATCAGGATGGCGCCGTCGACCCGCCGCTCCCCCAGCAGCCGCTGGAACGAACGGTCGCTGTCCACGCCGCTCGGTGACAGCAGCACGTCGTAGTCGTGGGCGGCGGCGGCCTCCACCACGCTGCCGATGAAGTCCAGTTGCATCCCCGTGTAGTGGTTCCCGGCCGGCGGGAAGACCAGGCCGAGGGTGCTGGTGCGTCCGTTGGCCAGGGCGCGGGCGCTGGCGCTGGGCCGGTAGCCCAGCTCGTCCACGACCCGCTGGATCTTCCGGCGCGTCTCCTCCGACACCGAGCGCTTGCCGCTCAGGGCGTAGGACACGGTGCTCCGTGAGACACCGGCCCGCCTGGCGATCTCACCGATGTTCACGGGAACTCCTTGGTCGAACCGGTTCGCATGGAGTGACGGTAGGAACCACCCGAGACCCTGTCAACACTCCGGGCAGCATCTCCAAAACCCTTGCCGGTGGCCGCGCAAGAGGCACACCGAGGGGATTGCTGGGCCGATTTCCCGGTGCTAGCTTCAGCGAACCGGTTCGACCAGCCCTCCGTCCCCCCTTCCACGGACCGACCCCGCACAGCCGCCGCGGCACACGACTGCCACCCTGCCACCTGGACAGATCCCGTTCCGTCGATCGCCAGACGTGATCGAACCGGTTCGACAACCCCTCGGGGCCGCCCGGCACCCGCTACCGAAGGATTGAGGACGCCCTCCATGCCATCCGCTGACGGACCCGCCCGGCACCGCGCCCCGGCCGCCGTGGCCCCGACTCCCGGCGCACCCCGGCCCGCCGCCCGCTACACCTTCGACCAGGACGACCTCGCCTCCGGCCGGATCGCCGACGTCTCCGGCAACGGCCTGACGGCGAGCCTGGTCAACGCCTCCACCGCCGGTTCCGTCGCGGGCGCGGCGGGCGGCACGGCGCTGGCCCTGCCCGGCGGCGCCCCCACCTCCGACGGCGCCTACGTCCGCCTGCCCCGTGAAGTACTCGTCGGCGCGAGCGACTTGACGGTCTCCGTCCGTCTGAAGTGGGGCGGCGACAGATGGTCCTGGCAGCGCATCTTCGATCTGGGCAGCGACACCAGCCGCTACCTCTTCACCACCCCCTCCAGCGGTGACGGCGTCCTGCGCACCGCCGCGACCACCGGCAGCGGGGAGGCGCAGGTCGCGGGACACGCGTCCCTGCCCGCGGACGCGTGGCGGACCGTCACCGTCACCCTCGACACCTCCGCGCGCCGGCTGACCACCTACCTGGACGGCGTGCCGGTCTCGTCCGCCGAGACCACCGTCAAGGCCCGTGATCTGCTGGGCGGTTCGGCCACCGCCGCGGGCTGCATCGGCAAGTCCTTCCACCCGGACCCGCTGTTCAAGGGCGCGATCGACGACTTCACGGTGTGGCACGCGGCGCTCAGCGCCGAGCAGGTGGCCGGCCTGGTCCCCGCCGTGCCGACCGTCCAGGCGCTGTCGCGGACGGCCTTCGAGCTCCGTACGGCCGCCGGGACCGCCCCGCCCCTGCCCGCCGCCGTCCGCTCCTCCTTCTCCGACGGCTACGACCGCGACATCCCGCTCGCCTGGGACGCCGTACCGGCCGAGAAGTACGCGCGGCCGGGCACGTTCACGGTGGCCGGCACGGCGGCCGGGCGCTCCGTGCGGGCGTCGGTCACCGTGGTCCGCGAGGGGGAGCTGACCGTCGATCTCGGCTCGGACACCGGCGCGTTCCACGGCGGCGCCTCCGGCACGCTCTACGGCGTGTACGGGCCGGACGTGCCCACCAACAACCTCATCGAGGGCATGGGCCTGCGGACGGTCTCCACGAAGGCGCAGGACGGCCCGCAGCACCCCGGCGGCGACGCGCTGGAGGTGGTCGGGCCGCTGGCCGACTCCACCGACGGCGACGTGTACGTCTACATGACCGACATCCACCGCGGCTTCCCCTACCAGTGGCCGGGCGACAGCCCCGAGGAGAAGGTCAAGCTCTACCGGGACAAGGTCGCGCACCAGGTCGACCAGGTGCTGCGGCTGCCGGAGCGGTACCAGGACAACATCGTCTTCGTGCCGTTCAACGAACCCGAGGGCAACATGTTCGGCACCGGCGAGTGGAGTTACGACCGGGTCAGCTGGCTGAACGACCCCACCGCCTACTTCGCCGCCTGGGACGACTTCTACCGGCTCATCAAGGGCAGGATGCCCGACGCCCGTATCGCGGGCCCCAACACCAGTGTGCTGTACGACCAGGTGAAGGGCTTCCTCACGCACACCCTGGCCGCCGGCACCCTCCCGGACGTCATCACCTGGCACGAGCTCAGCCACCCGGAGGCGGTGCGCCGGAGCGTGTCCACGTACCGCGCCTGGGAGAAGGAACTGTTCAAGGGCACCGAGCACGAGGGCACCCGACTCCCGGTCAACATCAACGAGTACGCCTTCAACTACCACACCTCCGTCCCCGGCCAGATGATCCAGTGGGTGTCCGCGATCGAGGAGTCCAAGGTGGACGCCGACATCGCGTACTGGAACATCGACGGCAACCTCTCCGACTCGGCGGTGCAGTCGAACCGGGGCAATGGCCAGTGGTGGCTGCTCCACGCGTACGCCTCGATGAGCGGGCACACGGTGAAGGTGGCGCCGCCGTTCCCCGGCGAGAACTACACCATGCAGGGTGTCGCCACGCTCGACGCCGCCAAGCGGCAGTCCCGGCTGATCTTCGGCGGGTCCACCGGCAAGGGCCACATCACCTTCGCGGACGTGCCGAGGAAGCTCTTCGGGGACCAAGTGCACGCCTGGGTACGGGAGATCGAGTGGAGCGGGCAGCTCGGCGACTCCTCCGGCCCGAAGCTGCTCGCCGAGCGGAACCTCAAGGTCGGCGACGACGGCAGGGTGGTCGTCGACTTCGGCGACGGCACCCTGCCGGAGCTGAAGGAGTCCTCCGCGTACGAGATCGTCCTCACCCCGGCCGGGAAGGCGCAGGGCGCCCAGTCCCCGCCCGTGCGCTGGCAGGGGTCGTACGAGGCGGAGGACGCCGCCCACACCGGGTCCGGCTACTCGAAGAACGGCCCCGAGGGCTCGCCGCGCGACGTCTCGAAGTTCTACACCTCCGGCGGGTACAACGTCGGTGGCCTGCGCACCGGTTCGGACGTCACGCTCGACTTCACCGTGGACGTGCCCGAGGACGGCACGTACGACCTGAGCGTCTTCGCCAACTCCCTCAACACCTTCGACCGGGTCGAGGAGCAGGGCCCCACCAACGTCTTCCTGCGGGTGGACGGCGAGGCGGACAGCGAGCAGGAGCTGCACCTGCCGCTCGCCTACAAGTGGGTGGTGTGGGACCACACCGACACCGGGGTGCGGCTGACGAAGGGCAGGCACACGCTGACGCTCGCCGCGAAGAGCCTCGACGGCGTGCGGGCCACCAAGGGTGACGCCATCGTGGACCGCCTCACCCTCGCCCTGCCCGCGCGATCGGCCGCGACCCGGGTGTACGAGGGCGAACTGGCCTGGCTGAGCGGCGGAGCACGACCCGTCTACGACCTGCCGGAGCAGACCGGAACCCCGGCCACCGGCTCGGGCGCCGCCCGGCTCGACGCGGGCCAGACCGCCACGTTCTGGGTCCACTCCCCCGCCGACCGCGAGGCCACCCTCACGATCGACACGCTGGGCGCCGCCCACGCCCGGCTCGCCGTCAACGGACACGACGTCCTGCAGCTGTCCCAGGGCAGAAGCAGCGTGGCCGTCTCCCTCTCCGGTGGCGTCAACAGGGTGACGGTGACCGGCGGTTCACCCGCCACCCTCGTCGACCGCCTCACAGTGACGCCCACGGAGGGCTCGCTCAGGACACGTACGTACGAGGCGGGTGCCGCCCAACTCGAAGGCTCGGCCACGCTCACCCCGCTGTCGTCGGCCACCGCCGGTACGGCGATCACCGGCGTCGGCGGCGAGCCCGGCAACGGCACCACGGCGACGTTCACCGTCGAGGCCGACCGGACCGGCCTCCACGCGCTGCGCGTCCGCTACTCCAACCCCGAGCAGTCCGAGGCCACCCACTACAACCCCGATCCGCTCGCCCGTTACGCCGACATCAGCGTGAACGGCGGCGAGCCGCGGCGCGTCGGCTTCCCGCACAGCTTCCACCGCAACAACTTCTGGGGACTGACCGTCCCGCTCCACCTCGAGGAGGGCCGGAACACGATCACCTTCCGCTCCGAGGAACTGCCCGACTTCGACGGCACCACCTACGCCTCGGACACCTTCCCCGGCGTACTGCTCCGCTCCCGCCACGCACCCCTGATCGACCGGATCACGGTCACGCCGTACGCGCGGGAGGTGCGCTGAGGTGACCGACACCGGGGTCGACCTCGCCCGACACCGTCCCGCAGCGCCCCTGGGGTTCAGACGGCCGGAACTCGCACGAAGCGCCCGGTTGTGTGCAGGTCGACCTCGATGCGAGCAGCCGTGGCCCGCAGTTCCGGCAGGATGTCCGTGACGCATTCGGCGGCCGAGCGGCGACCGCTGTGCATGGTGACGTTGATCGCCGCGACCGGCCTCCCGTCGCGGTCGCGCACCGGTACGGCGATCGAGCGAAGACCTTCTTCCAGTTCCTCGTCGACCAGCGCGTATCCGTCCTGGCGCACTCGCTCCAGGATCGCGTCGAGGTCGGTGGACCGGGTGACGGTGCGAGCGGTCAGTGCTCCCATCCGCAGCCGCGCCAGCCGGACGGAGCGCTCCTCGGCCGGCAGTGCCGCCAACAGCACCCGGCCCGTGGAGGTCGCATAGGCGGGCACGCGCGCCCCCACGGCGATGGCGACGTCCATGATGCGCCCCGCGGCGACCGAGGCCGCGCACTGGACGTCGTCACCGGCGAGCACGGACAGGGTCGTCGAGTCCCCCACCTTGTGGGTGAGGGCGGCGAGATGAGGGTGCGCGATCCGGGTGAGCGTCGTCTTGGACAGGGGTGGGAATCCGAGGGCGAGGACTTGGGGAGTGAGCCGGAAGATCCGCGCGTGCAGGGTGATGTATCCCAGGTGCTCCAGGGTGATCAGGGCGCGGCGTGCCGTGGCGCGGGTCAGGCCGGTGGTCTCGGCGACCTCGGTGAGGGTCAGCGCCGCACGGCCCTCGCCGAACGCGGTGAGCACGGTCAGGCCACGGGCCAGGGATTCCACGAACTCCCCGCCCAGTTCCTGTTTGGACACGCTCGTCCAGGTGGCGAGCCCGGAGGGGGCGCTCCGGCTCGGCGGCGCCGGAAGCGGCGCGTCGGCCAACTCCCGCTCCATGACGGTCACCGCCGCACGGAGCCTGGGGAGGAGAAAGTCCCGCAACGAGTCCGCGCTGTGCCGACTCGTATGGCTGACGACGCTCGCCACACAGGCGATGCGACCGTCGGGGGTGCGCACCGGAACGGCCGCGGCGACGAGGCCCGGCTCGATCAGCTGGTCGTCCAGTGCCCAGCCACGGGCGCGTGCCCGTTCCACCCGTTCTTCGAAGTCCGTCGCGGCGGCACCGTGCGAGCGAGGGGGGATCGCCGGGAAGCCCAGGTCCTCGGGGTCGGCGGCCTGCCGCTGGTGCCACCGCGCCCAGTCCTGCGCACTCCACTCGGCGGCCAGCAGCGGGCCCGGCGCGGTGCGCTCGGCGGGCAGCAGATCGCCGATGCGGAAGCTCAGGGACAGGGCACGTCGGCGGATCGCCTGATGGATGAAGCGGATGCCGTCACCGTCCGCCACCGCGAGGGACACCGACTCGTCGAGTTCGTCGGCAAGGGCATCGGCGTGCGCGCTCAGCAGGGCGGGAAGGCGAAGGGCGGCCAGGTACGCGTTCCCCAACTCCGTCAGGCGGGGAGCCAGGGCGACGTTGCTGCCGTCGAGGCGCACGTACCCCATGTGAGCGAGGGTGCCGGTGACCCGGTCGACGGTGGCGCGGGCCAGGCCGGTGGCGCGTGCCAGGTCGCTGAGCCCGGCCGCCCCTCCGGCATCGGTGAGTTCACGCAGTACGGCGATGCCCCGCATGAGAGGGGCCACTGCCTCCTCCGGCGGCGCGGCCGCCGTGGGGTCGGCAGGCGTCAGGGCGTCGGGCAGTGTCATGGGCTCTCCGCGGCGGCTGTCTCGTCACTGTAGTGAATGATGCCTGGTGAGGGCGGAGCCGACAGGTCCGGCGGAGCGAGAGTTCACGGCATGCTCGTCGCGGAGGGCGGCGCGGCCGTGCGCCGAGGCCGCTGCCGGGAGCCCGGCCTCCCGACCGGCTAGCCGGGGACCTTCAGCTCGGCCTCGATGTGCGCAGCGGTGGCCAGGAGCGGCGGCAGCAGATCGTGGCGTATCGACTCCGGCGTACGCCGGCTGGAGTGGGTGGAGAGGTTGATGCCGGCCACCACCCGTCGTGTCTCGTTCCGGATCGGTACGCCGATCGACATCAGGCCCTGCTCGAGTTCCTGGTCCACCAGGGACCACCCTTGTGCCCTCACCTGTTCCAGTTCGGCGGCGAGTGCGTCCCTGGAGGTGATGGTGTACGGGGTGAGCGGCCTCAAGGAGACGGTGTCCAGGTAGTGCCGGAGCCGGGTCGCGTCGAGGTGGGCGAGCAGGACCCGGCCGAGGGAGGTGGCGTGGGCGGGGAAGCGGGTCCCGATGCTGATGGAGACCGTCATGATCCGCCGGGTGGGTACCCGGCTGACGTACACCACGTCCTCCTCGTCGAGCACCGCCACCGACGAGGACTCGCGGACCTCGGCGACCAGTTGCTCCAGGTGGGGCTGGGCGATCTCGGCCAGGGACATGCTGGACAGGTAGGCGTAGCCCAGCTCCAGGACCCGGGGTGTGAGGCGGAAGAGGCGGCCGTCGGTGGCCATGTATCCCAGGTCGGCGAAGGTCAGCAGGAAGCGCCGCGCGGTGGCACGGCTCATGCCGGTGTTCCTGGCGACCTCCGAGAGGGTCATGGCGGGTGTGTCGGCGGTGAAGGCACGGATGACCGCCAGCCCTCGTTCGAGGGACTGCACGAAGTACCGCCCGGGTTCGTTGTCGTCCATGCGCTGTGGTCCCTGTGTCGAAGGGCGGGTCAGGACTCGGACTTCTGCAGCGCGAGCTCGTCTCCGCGGTCCGCCGCCGGTGTGTCCGTGTCACCGTTGTGGTGCTTGGCCCGCTGGATCTGCTCGTACACGTGCGCGCGCAGTTCGGCGAAGCGGGTGCTGGAGCGGGTGTGCAACTGGTCGCGTCCGTCGGGCAGATCGATGGTCAGGTCCTCCAGCACCACGGTCGGCGACGTGGACAGGATGAGGGTGCGCTGGCCGAGGTAGACGGCCTCGTCGATGTCGTGGGTGACGAACAGGACGGTGACGCCCAGCTCGTGCCACAGCCGTCGGATGAGGTCCTCCAGCTCGGCGCGCGTCTGGGCGTCGACGGCCGCGAAGGGTTCGTCCATGAGCAGCACCTTGGGCTCGAAGGCGACCGCGCGGGCGATGGCGACGCGCTGCTGCATGCCTCCGGAGAGCTGCCAGGGGTAGGCCTGGTGGGCGTCGCCGAGGCCGACCACCTCCAAAGCGTGCTCGACCAGTTCCCGTGTCCGCGCCTTGCCGAGCTTCTTGCGGCGCAGGGGCAGGGCGACGTTGTCGCGTACGTTCATCCAGGCGAACAGGGAACGGCCGTACTCCTGGAAGACCACCGCCATGCCGGGCGGTGGTCCGTCCACCGGGCGGCCGTCCAGGCGGACTTCGCCACTGGTCGGCGTCAGCAGCCCGGCCATGCACTTCAGCAGGGTGGTCTTGCCGCACCCCGACGGGCCGACCAGACACACGAGTTCACCGGCACCGATATGGAATGAAAGGTTCCGCAGTGCTTCGACGCTGCGGTTGCGTCCGGCGTAGATCTTCTGCAGATTGCGTACGTCGAGCATCGGCGTCTCCTTGTCAGGTGTTGCGTTGAGCCCGGCGCAGACCCTGGTACCAAGCCATGACCCGGTTCTCGGCGAACCGGAAGAGCAGCGACAGCAGGAACCCGAGCAGGCCGAGCAGCAGGACGCCGCTCCACATCTCGGGAATGGCGAAGGAACGCTGGAACTGCACGATGGTGAAGCCGAGCCCGTTGCTGGCGGCGAACATCTCGCTGATGACCATGAGGATGATCCCGATCGACAGGGCCTGGCGCATGCCCGTGACGATCTGCGGGCTCGCCGAGCGCAGCACCAGGTGCCGCAGCCGGGAGGTGCCGGTGATGCCGTACGAACGGCAGGTGTCACTGAGCACCTCGTCCACGGCGCGCACCCCCTCGACGGTGTTCAGCAGCACCGGCCACATGCAGCCGCTGACGATGACGAGCACCTTCATCGTGTCGCCGATGCCCGCGAAGAGCATGATCACCGGTACCAGTACCGGGGGCGGAATGGCCCGGAAGAGTTCCAGGACCGGTTCCAGGACGTCGCGCGCGACGCGGCTCATGCCGACCACCAGACCGATCCCGATACCGATGACGACGGCCAGGAGGTAGCCCGCGGTCAGGCGGAGCAGGCTGGGGACGACGTCCGACAGCAGTCGCTCCGCCGTCCAGACCTCCCCGAAGGTCCGCAGGATGGTGGACAGCGGCGGGACGTAGAAGTCCGTACTGTCGGCGGTGGCGAACCACCACACGGCGAACAGGACCGCGGGCAGACCCAGGGCCAGCGAGACCCGCCGGGCCATGGCGAGGACGGTCGTCCGGTTCATGCGGCTAGCCCTCCCTTCGGACGGATTGATGCCAGTGCAGCACCCGCCGCTCGACGGCCCGCGCCACCAGGTTGACCGCGACTCCCAGCACCCCGGTGACCAGGACCAGGGCGTAGACCCGTGGCACGGCACCGGACGTCTGCGCCACGGCGATCTGGTTGCCCAGCCCGGGCGAGCCGATGACGAGTTCCGCGGTGATGGCGAGGACGAGCGCCACGGTCGCGGCCAGCCGCACCCCTGTCATCACATACGGCAGCGCGGTGGGCCACATGACGTACCGCACCCGCCCCCAGCCACCCAGCCGGTAGCTGCGGGCGGTGTCGTCCGCCACCGGGTCGACGTCCTGCGTGCCGGCCAGCACCTGGACGAGCACCTGCCAGAAGGCGGCGTAGACCACCAGCAGCAGCTTGGACCTCAGATCGGTGCCGTAGAGGAGTACCGCCACCGGGATCAGCGCCACGGACGGTATGGGTCTGAGGAACTCGATGGTGGAGGCGGTCAGGGCCCGCAGCAGGGGCACGGAGCCGATCACGATCCCGGCCGCCACGCCCGCCGCCACGGCGATGGCCAGCCCCAGGCCCCAGCCGGTCAGCGTGTCGCCCAACGCGGTCCAGAACGCGTCCTCGGCGAGCAGGGCCCACAGGGCCCGGCCCATCTCCGACGCGGGCGGAAGGTAGTCGGCGGAGACCAGCCCGCTGTGCGGCAGAGCCTGAAGCAGTATCACCAGGCCTGCCAGGCCCGCCAGGCCGCGCAGGGGGGTGGCCGCTCCCTCCAGGGCGCGCCGGGCGCGGCCGCGGCCGGGACCGCCGGGGCCCGTGCCGGTCCCGGCGGCATCCACGGCCTTCGTCAGCACAGGAGTGCTCCCGGCGCCGGTCATGAGAACAGGGCGTCCAGGTCGGGCTTGCCGTCGCCGAAGATGCCGTCCTCCTCGCCGAGGGACACCAGCTTCTCCAGGGAGGCCATGTCGTACTGGGCCGGCCAGGTGGGCAGCGTCAGGTTCTTCAGGACCTCACCGTCGATCTTGGTGTAGGTCGTGAGGGTCCGACGTGCCTCGTCCGGGTGGTCCGAGGCGTACTCGAGCGACTCGGTCACCGCCTCCGTGAACCTCTTCACCAGGTCGGGGTTCTCCTGGGCCAGCTTGGTGGAGGCGAAGTACGTCGCGATGGTGAGCTTCGGGTCGGTCTCGGCGAACGGCGACGCCACGACGCGGGCGCCCTGTCCCTTGGCGATGGTCAGCGCGGGCTCGCCCGCCCAGGCGGCATCCACCTGCCCGCCGTCCAGCGCGGCCGGCATCTGGTCGAACGGCATCTCCACGAACTTGACCTTCGAGGGGTCGCCGCCGTCCTTGCGCACCGTCTCGCGGACCGTGGTGTCCCCGATGTTCTGCAGCGTGTTCACCGCCACCGTCTTGCCGACGAGGTCCTTGGCCGACTTGATCGGGCTGTCCTTCTTGACGGCCACCGCGCTGACGTCCTTGCCGACGTCACCGGTCGAAGCGGCCCCGTTGACGACGGACTTGATCGGCACGCCCTTGGTCTGGGCGATCATCAGCGAGGTGACATTGCTGAACCCGAACTGGAACTGACCGCTCACCACGCCGGGGATGATCGCGGCGCCACCCTGGGCGGACTCCATCTTCAGGTCGATGCCCCGGCTGCTGAAGAACCCCTTCTCCTGGCCCAGATACAGCGGAGCCACGTCGACGATCGGAATGATCCCCACCTTGACCTGCGTGTTCTTGCCCCCGCCCGAGGAGGACGAACCACCGGTCCCGGAAGAAGATCCGCATCCGGCCGCGGCCGCGACCGTCACCACCGCTATGGCAAGCCCGAGAACGCGCCTCTGCATGGGGCCTCCTGACGAGAGGAATCGCCTGCGCATACCCTGTGCGCAATGCGAACAACTGTCCGTGTGCCGAACAAGGCATCCGGAGGCTATTTCTCGGCCCGAATCGCGTCAATAGGTCGTGCAGAAGCTGTTTCCGGACCCCCTGCCGCATCCTCCGGCGCGCAGTCCGGCAGCCCACGGAGCGGAGTGCGATCGCCGCGCTCGTGGTGGCCGCCGCGACGGGGGCGCATCCCACAAGGCAAGTGCCGCAACGGAGTTCGGCGGCCGGGGCACGGCCACCGGCTGTGTCCGGGACCGCGACATCGACGGGGCGACGGCATCGGTGCGGTGCGCCACGGCCCGCAGTCCCCGGGGCATGGCGGTCGGCGTCGACGCTCTCGCCGCGGCGACGCCCGCCTCACCGCCCGCGCGCAGCTCGTCATCAGGTCCGGCGTCGAGCCGGGCGGGGCTCCGTGTGGTCGGCGGCCGACCACACGGAGCCCCGCCCGGCGATCTCGTCAGCCGTTGCGGACGATACGCCAGCGGTTGTCGGCAGTACCGTCGTCCGAGTCCTGGACCGCGAAGGCGCCGACGGCGGTGGAGTTGCCCGCGATGGCGAGCAGCTTGCCGCTGTGCTCGTTGCGGATCTTGTAGGTGCCGTCTCCCTGGTCGAGGAGCGTCCATCGGTGGTCGGGGGTGCCGTTGTCCGACCACTGCAGGACGGTCGCGCCGTCCGCCGTGGACATGCCCTGGACGCCGAGCACCTTGCCGCTGTGGGCGTTGCGGAAGCGGACCGCATTGCCGTCGGTGATCATTTCCCAGTTGTGGTCCGCGGTGCCCGAGTCGTGCCACTGCAGGGCGCGGCCGCCGTCGGCCGTGGACATGTTCTGGACGCCCAGCACGAGACCGCTGCCCGCGTTGGCGAGGCGGACGGTGCCGCCGCCGGTGTTCCAGTAGACGGTGTAGTTGTGGCCGTGCGCCTCGTGGAACGGGCCCAGGTTGACGGTGGAGCCGTTGGCGGTGGCGGTGAAGGCGAGCGAACTGCTGCCGGTCCGTGTGATCGAGGACGTGTTCAGCGTCGGGAGGGAACTGAGCGAGGAGTTGCCGTAGTTGCCGGCCAGGACCACCGGCCCGTAGGTGACCGCGGTGACGTTCGCGTTGTCGTTGGCCGCTCGCAGGGCGATCCGCATGGGCAGGCGGACGGTGACCGTGTCGCCGGAGGTCCAGGAGCGGGTCAGGGTGGCGTAGCTGCCGGGGGTGGTGGTGATGTTCTGCGCCGTGCCGTTGACACTGACGGTGGCCCCGGTGGTCCAGCCCGGGATGCGGATGCGCATCGCCCAGGTCCCGCTGACGTTGCCGGTGACCCGCAGGGTCGTGGTGTCGCTGACGGGATAGTTCGTGGTCTGGGTGACGGTGATGCCGCGCTCCGACCAGGTGAGCACCGAGGGCACGAACAGGTTGACGATCAGGGTGTCGTCACTGCGGAAGTAGACGGAGTCCATCAGCCTGGTGTTCATCTCCAGGCCCGTGCCCTGACAGCACCAGAAGGAGCCGTAGTCGGTGCTCCAGGTGCCGCCGCCCCACGCCGGGCCGACCCCGCGTCGGCCGCCCGGGTTCAGCGGGGTGAAGTAGGTGATGTGGCCGTGGTTGTCGGCCGGGTTCTGCTGGCCGATCATCTGGTTCAGCCACGCCCGCTCGTAGTAGTCGAACAGCTCGGCCCGGTTCGGGTCCAGCGCGAACAACTCCCGGGTGAGCAGCAGCATGTTGAAGGTGTTGCAGCTCTCGCACGTGTCGTTGTTCAGGTAGCCGGCGATGGCGTTCGGGGGGCGGAAGTGCTCCGCCTGGCTGTTGCCGCCGATGGCGTAGGTGTGCGCGTTGACGGTGATGTTCCAGGCGTTGGTGGCGATGTCCCGGTAGCGGGTGGTGCCGGTGGCCTTGTACTCCCGGGCGGCCCCGATCCACTTGGGCACCTGGGTGTTGGCGTGCAGTCCGTTGAGCCGGTCCTGGTTGGCCGCCAGGGGGTCGAACACCGCGGCGTGGTCGAACCGTTGGGCGACGGTGAGCCACCGTTCGTCGCCCGTCTGCTGGTACAGATCGGTCAGCACGGCGTTCATGCCGCCGAACTCGGTCTGCAGCATGGTCTGCATCTGCTGGCCGGTCAGCCGGCCGGTGCGCCGGTCGACCCACCCCGCCAGGGCGAGCAGCACGTCCCGGGCCTGCGTGCTGCCGATGTGGCGCCATACGTCCAGCAGGCCGGCGAGGGTCTTGTGGATGGTGTAGTACGGCACGTTGCCGTTGTTCAGGGTCCGCTGTTCGAGGGCGGTGAAGTCGGACTCGGGGTAGCCGCAGAGGTATCCGGCGCCGAAACCGGCGGCACTGTTGTTGGCCTGGCACTTGGCCAGCTCAGCGACCATGTACGTGGCCTTGTCCCGGCAGACGGTGTCCCCGGTCACCGCGTACAGATGCGCCCACGCCGTGAGGAAGTGCCCCTGGCTGTGGGTGCGGAAGGGGAAGTCCGGAGCCTCCCAGCCGCCGGTGGCGGCCGCGCCGTTGGTCGACAGCCGGTGGTTGGCGCGGAAGTTGTACAGCAGCCGGTCGACGTCGACGAACCGCAGGTAGTTCCGCGTACGGTCCTGGTTGTCCAGCCATCGGCTCGCGGTGAGCCGGACCTGGCCGAGTGCGAAGGGGTGCGCCGAGACCCCGATGTCGGCCCTCACCGGAGGAACGGCCGCCGCGTGGGCGGGAGAGCTGCCGATGAGGGGTCCGGTTGCAGTGACGGCGGCGGTGGCCCCGGCTGCTTGCAGGAGGTGCCGTCTGCTGATGGGGGAGGACATCGTGCACCTTTCGTGGCGGCAGAATCCGTCGAAGCTGACCGAGGGCTGCGGGTCAGCGGGGGTGG
>NZ_JACVWU010000013.1 GCF_014596915.1 Streptomyces sp. TRM68416 | reverse complement strand
GACGACGTTCTCGCCGTCGACCTCGACCACCGCCTCCCGCGGCGCGCGCAGCGCGGTGTGCAGCACCGCCCGGTCCTCGGTGGTGTTGATCCGCTCGCCGCGGAACATCGCGTCACGCAGCCCGAACACGTCCGTGGCGGCGGCCAGTTCCTGGAGCAGGGCCAGCGTCTCGTCGGTGACGAGGTTCTTGGAGTAGTCGATGCGCAGATCGCCGACGCGTACGACGTACCGCTCGGCGCGCTCGGGGTCCGCGGCGAACAGGTCGCGCAGGTGGGCGTGCCACCCGGCGCGGTGGTCCTCCAGGGCGGTCCACTGCGGGCGCCGGGTGAGCTTGGGGGAGTCAGACATGAGAGGGGTTCTCCTTGGCCACGTCGCCCCGCAGGGCGACGGCGTACATCTCGTCCGCGTCGAGGCGCCTGAGCTCCTCGGCGATGAGTTCGGAGGTGGAGCGGACCTTCAGCGCCAGCGTGCGCGAGGGCTGCCCCGGCAGCGACAGCGTCGCCAGCGGGCCCTCGGGGCGGTCGATGACGATCTCGCCGTCGGCCGTGCCCAGCCGTACGGCGGTGACCACCGGGCCGCCGGTGACGATCCGCTCGATCCGCACCTTCAGGCGCGCCTCCAGCCAGCGCGCGAGCAGTTCGGCGGCGGGGTTGTCGGCCTCGGCCTCCACCGCCCCCGAGATGATCGGCACCCGCGCCTGGTCCAGGGCGGCGGCCAGCATCGAGCGCCACGGGGTCAGCCGGGTCCAGGCGAGGTCGGTGTCGCCGGGCGCGTAGGAGCGGACCCGGGTCTCCAGGACCTCGAAGGGGTTCTCCACCGCGTACAGGTCGGTGATCCGGCGCTGGGCCAGCGCGCCCAGCGGGTCCTTCGCCGGGTTCTCGGGCGCCTCCACCGGCCACCACACGACGACCGGCGCGTCCGGCAGCAGCAGCGGCAGGACGACGGAGTCGGCGTGGTCGGACACCTCGCCGTAGGTCCGCAGGATCACCGTCTCGCCGGTGCCCGCGTCGGCGCCCACCCGGACCTCGGCGTCCAGGCGGGAGTGGGTGCGGTCGCGCGGGGTGCGGGCGTGGCGCTTGATGACGACCAGGGTGCGCGAGGGGTGCTCGTGCGAGGCCTCCTCGGCCGCCTTGATCGAGTCGTAGGCGTTCTCCTCGTCCGTGACGATGACCATCGTCAGGACCATGCCCACGGCGGGGGTGCCGATGGCCCGGCGGCCCTGCACAAGGGCCTTGTTGATCTTGCTTGCCGTGGTGTCGGTCAGGTCGATCTTCATGGCCTGCGCCAGCTCCGTCCGTCTCGTGCGAGCATCTCGTCGGCTTCCTCGGGTCCCCAGCTGCCCGAGGCGTACTGCGCCGGCTTGCCGTGCCGCGCCCAGTACTCCTCGATCGGGTCGAGGATCTTCCAGGACTCTTCCACTTCCTGGTGACGGGGGAACAGGTTGGCGTCGCCGAGCAGCACATCCAGGATCAGCCGCTCGTACGCCTCCGGGCTGGACTCCGTGAACGACTCGCCGTAGGCGAAGTCCATCGTCACGTCCCGGATCTCCATCGAGGTGCCGGGCACCTTGGAGCCGAAGCGGACCGTGACGCCCTCGTCGGGCTGGACGCGGATGACGATCGCGTTCTTGCCGAGCTCCTCCGTGGCCGTGTGGTCGAAGGGGGAGTGCGGCGCCTGCTGGAAGACCACCGCGATCTCCGTCACCCGCCGCCCGAGCCGCTTGCCGGTGCGCAGGTAGAACGGCACGCCCGCCCAGCGGCGGTTGTCGACCTCCAGCTTGATCGCAGCGTACGTGTCGGTCGTCGACGCCGGGTCGATGCCGTCCTCCTGGAGGTAGCCGCGCACCTTCTCGCCGCCCTGCCAGCTCGGCGCGTACTGTCCGCGCACGGTGTGCCTGCCGAGGTCCTGCGGCAGCTTCACGGCCTTGAGGACCTTCAGCTTCTCCATCAGCAGTGAACCGGCGTCGAAGGCGGCCGGCTCCTCCATGGCGGTGAGCGCCAGCAGTTGCAGCAGGTGGTTCTGGATGACGTCACGGGCCGAGCCGATGCCGTCGTAGTAGCCCGCGCGCCCGCCGATGCCGATGTCCTCGGCCATCGTGATCTGGATGTGGTCGACGAAGGACCGGTTCCAGATCGGCTCGAACATCTGGTTGGCGAAGCGCAGCGCCAGGATGTTCTGGACGGTCTCCTTGCCCAGGTAGTGGTCGATCCGGAAGACCTGCTCCGGGTCGAACACGTCATGCACGATCGCGTTCAGCTCGCGGGCGCTGCCCAGGTCGTGGCCGAACGGCTTCTCGATGACCGCACGGCGCCAGGAGCCTTCCGGGGCGTCCGCGAGACCGTGCTTCTTCAGCTGCTGGACGACCTTGGGGAAGAACTTCGGCGGTACGGAGAGGTAGAAGGCGTAGTTGCCGCTGGTGCCCCGGGAGGCGTCCAACTCCTCGACGGCCTCGCGCAGTTGCTTGAACGCCCGGTCGTCGTCGAAGTCACCCGGGATGAACCGCATGCCCTCGGCGAGCTGCTGCCAGACCTCCTCGCGGAACGGCGTGCGGGAGTGCTCGCGGACCGCGTCGTGCACGACCTGCGCGAAGTCCTGGTGCTCCCACTCCCGGCGGGCGAAGCCGACGAGCGAGAAGCCCGGCGGCAGCAGACCGCGGTTGGCGAGGTCGTAGACGGCCGGCATCAGCTTCTTGCGGGACAGGTCGCCGGTGACGCCGAAGATGACGAGCCCGGAGGGCCCGGCGATGCGCGGGAGCCGGCGGTCGCGGGCGTCCCGCAGCGGGTTGGTCCATTCGGCGGTCGTCTCGGTGCTCGTCTCGATGGTCATTCCGCGTCAACCCCCTCGCCGTCCAGGGACTTGCCGTCCAGGGACTTGCCGTCCAGGGACTTGCCGTCCAGCGACTTGGCGACCGCGTCCAGCAGCTCCTGCCAGGCGGCCTCGAACTTGGCGACGCCCTCGTCCTCCAGCAGGCTGACGACCTCGTCGTAGGAGATCCCGAGCCCCTCCACGGCCGCCAGGTCGGCGCGCGCCCGGGCGTAGCCGCCGGTGACGGTGTCGCCGGTGATCTCGCCGTGGTCGGCGGTGGCGTCGAGCGTGGCCTCCGGCATGGTGTTGACCGTGCCGGGCGCGACCAGCTCGTCGACGTACAGGGTGTCCTTGTACGCGGGGTCCTTCACGCCGGTGGAGGCCCACAGCGGGCGCTGCTTGTTGGCGTCGGCGGCGGCCAGCTTCAGCCAGCGGTCCGAGGCGAAGACCTCCTCGTACGCCTGGTAGGCCAGGCGGGCGTTGGCGAGGGCCGCCTTCCCTTTGAGGGCGAGGGCCTCGTCCGTGCCGAGAGCGGTCAGCCGCTTGTCGATCTCGCTGTCGACGCGGGAGACGAAGAAGGAGGCGACGGAGTGGATGGCGGCGAGGTCGAGGCCCTTGGCCTGTGCCTGCTCCAGGCCCGCGAGGTACGCGTCCATGACCTCGCGGTAGCGCTCCAGGGAGAAGATCAGCGTCACGTTGACGCTGATGCCCTCGGCGAGGACCGCGGTGATGGCCGGCAGGCCCGCCTTCGTCGCCGGGATCTTGATCATCACGTTGGGGCGGTCGACCAGCCAGGCCAGCTGCCTGGCCTCGGCGATCGTGGCCGCCGTCCGGTGGGCGAGGCGTGGGTCGACCTCGATGGAGACCCGGCCGTCCCGGCCGCCGGTCGCCTCGTACACCGGACGCAGCACGTCGGCGGCGGCGCGCACGTCGGCCGTGGTCATCATCCGCACGGCCTCGTCGACCGTGACACCGCGCACGGCGAGATCGGCGAGCTGCTCCTCGTAGCCGTCGCCGGATCCGATGGCGGCCTGGAAGATGGACGGGTTGGTGGTGACACCGACGACGTTCTTCGTCTCGACGACCTCGGCGAGGTTGCCGGAGGCGATCCGCTCACGGGACAGGTCGTCCAGCCAGATGGAGACGCCTTCGTCGGAGAGGCGCTTGAGGGCTCCCGCGGTGGTGGCGGTTGCTTCGGTCACTTTGATCATCTTCTTTCTGGCGTTCGGATCAACCACGCGCGGCGGTGAGGGATTCCCGGGCTGCGGCGGCGACGTTCTCGGCGGTGAAGCCGTACTCGGCGAACAGGGTCTTGGCGTCGGCGGAGGCGCCGAAGTGTTCGAGGGAGACGATGCGTCCTGCGTCACCCACGAACCGGTACCACGTCAGACCGATCCCGGCCTCGACGGCGACACGCGCTCGCACGGACGGCGGAATGACGGCCTCGCGGTACTCGCGCGGCTGCTGCTCGAACCACTCCACGGACGGCATCGACACCACGCGGGCACCGATCCCCTCGGCTTCGAGCAGCTCGCGCGCGGCGACGGCCAACTGCACCTCGGAGCCGGTGGCGATCAGGACCACGTCCGGGGTCCCGGTGGACGCCTCGCGCAGGACGTAACCGCCCTTGGCGGCCTCCTCGTTGCGCTCGTAGGTCGGCACGCCCTGGCGGGTGAGGGCCAGGCCGTGCGGGGCCGGGTCGGTGGCGTGCCGGCGCAGGATCTCCGCCCAGGCGACGGCCGTCTCGTTGGCGTCGGCGGGCCGGACGACGTTCAGGCCCGGGATGGCGCGCAGCGAGGCGAGGTGCTCGACCGGCTGGTGGGTGGGGCCGTCCTCGCCGAGGCCGACGGAGTCGTGCGTCCACACGTAGGTGACGGGGAGCTGCATCAGCGCGGACATCCGGACGGCGTTGCGCATGTAGTCGGAGAACACCAGGAAGGTGCCGCCGTAGATGCGGGTGTTGCCGTGCAGGGCGATGCCGTTCATCTCCGCGGCCATGGAGAACTCGCGGATGCCGAAGTGGACGGTGCGGCCGTACGGGTCGGCCTCCGGCAGCGGGTTGCCCTTCGGCAGGAAGGACGACGTCTTGTCGATGGTGGTGTTGTTGGAGCCCGCGAGGTCGGCGGAGCCGCCCCACAGTTCGGGGAGTACGGCGCCCAGCGCCTGGAGCACCTTGCCGGAGGCGGCGCGGGTGGCGACGGACTGGCCGGGTTCGAAGACCGGGACGGCGGACTCCCAGCCCTCGGGCAGCTGCCCGGCGACGATCCGGTCGAAGAGCGCGGCGCGCTCCGGGTTCGCCGCGCGCCACTCGGCGATCCGCTTGTCCCAGGCGGCGTGCGCCTCCGCGCCCCGGTCCAGGGCCTGCCGGCTGTGCGCCAGCACCTCGTCGGCGACCTCGAAGGTCCGCTCCGGGGCGAAGCCCAGCAGCCGCTTGGTGGCGGCGATCTCGTCCTCGCCGAGCGCGGAGCCGTGCGAGGCCTCGGTGTTGCGGGCGTTCGGGGCGGGCCAGGCGATGATCGTGCGCAGGGCGATGATCGAGGGGCGGCCGGTCTCCGCCTTGGCGGCCGTGAGCGCCGCGTACAGGGCGTGTACGTCGACGTCGCCGTCCTCGGTCGGCTCGACGCGCTGGGTGTGCCAGCCGTAGGCCTCGTACCGCTTCAGCACGTCCTCGGAGAACGCGGTGGCGGTGTCGCCCTCGATGGAGATGTGGTTGTCGTCGTAGACGAAGACCAGGTTGCCGAGCTTCTGGTGGCCGGCGAGGGAGGAGGCCTCGGCGGAGACCCCCTCCTCCAGGTCGCCGTCGGAGACGATCGCCCAGATGGTGTGGTCGAAGGGGGACGCCCCCTCGGGGGCCTCCGGGTCGAACAGGCCGCGCTCGTAGCGGGCGGCCATCGCCATGCCGACGGCGTTGGCGACGCCCTGGCCGAGCGGTCCTGTGGTGGTCTCGACCCCGGCCGTGTGCCCGTACTCGGGGTGGCCGGGCGTCCGGGAGCCGTGGGTGCGGAACGCCTTGAGGTCGTCGAGCCCGACCTCGTACCCGGCGAGGAAGAGCTGGGTGTACAGGGTCAGCGAGGTGTGTCCGGGGGAGAGGACGAAGCGGTCCCGCCCCGTCCACTCCGGGTCGGCCGGGTCGTGCCGCATCACCTTCTGAAAGATCGTGTACGCGGCGGGCGCAAGGCTCATCGCGGTGCCCGGGTGGCCGTTCCCGACCTTCTGCACGGCATCGGCCGCCAGCAGGCGGGCGGTGTCGACGGCACGCCGGTCGAGTTCGGTCCACACGAGGCTGTCCGGTGTCTGCGTGCTCATCTGAAGCCAGTCCTCTTCAAGAGTTCATGGAATCTTGTGTCATCCCTGGTGAGACGCATTCGACTCTAAAAGTCTGACTTTTATGAGGGAAGGTCGGGGTGTGTCAGCCTGTGGTGAAAGTGGGACACCGGGCGGGCGGCAGCGGCGGTACAAGAAGGACATGGCAGGCAGAGCGGCACGAGGTGCCGAAGACGGCGAGGGCCCGGACGGCATCAGAACATTCCCCTTTCCGGTGGATCTGAGCGTGCTCGGCGTCGGGATGCAGGTCGGTCCGATGGGCCCGGGGCGCACCTGGCACACCGAGGCCCCCTTGGACCGCGTCCACCGCATCGACTTCCACGTCGTGATGCTGTTCACCGAGGGCCCGGTCCGCCACATGATCGACTTCGCCGAGTACGAGGCGGGCGCCGGCGACCTGCTGTGGATCCGCCCCGGCCAGATCCACCGCTTCTCCGCCACGAGCGAGTACCGGGGAACCGTCCTCACCATGCAACCCGGCTTCCTGCCCCGCGCCACCGTGGAGGCGACCGGCCTCTACCGCTACGACCTGCCGCCCCTGCTCCACCCCGACGCACCGCAGCTCACCGGCCTCCAGACGGCGCTCGACCAGCTCCGCCGCGAGTACGAGGACACGACGACCCTCCCCCTGAGCCTGCACACCGCCGTCCTGCGCCACTCACTCTCGGCGTTCCTGCTCCGCCTCGCCCACCTCGCCGCCAGCTCCCAGGAGGCGTCCCGCCGCGACGCCGGCACCACGTTCACGCTCTTCCGGGACGCGGTCGAGCGGGGCTTCGCCACGAACCACAGCGTGAGCGCGTACGCCGACCAGCTCGGCTACTCGCGGCGCACCCTGGTCCGCGCGGTGCGCGCCGCGACGGGCGAGACCCCGAAGGGCTTCATCGACAAGCGCGTGATCCTGGAGGCCAAGCGGCTGCTCGCCCACACCGACCTGCCGATCGGGCGGGTGGGGGCGGCGGTGGGCTTCCCGGACGCGGCCAACTTCTCGAAGTTCTTCCAGCAGCACACGGAGCTGACGCCGGCGGCGTTCCGGGCGGAGCTGCGCTGAGCGCTCCGCGGAGGGCTCAGCTGGAGGTGCGGTGCTGTGTCGTTGTTCGCCTGCGGGCCCGTTGTGGCCGGTCGCGCAGTTCCCCGCGCCCCTTCGGGACGCTGTCGAACCCCGCAGCCGCCTGCGTAACAGCTTGGACTCGTGCCCCCGAACCGGTCTGGGCACCGGCATGCTCGGATCATGGGGAGACGCGACGGGGTGCGGAGTGGAACGGCTGGAGGATGCCTGTTCAACGGTTGTCTGGCTGTGCTCGTGCTGCTTCTTGTGTGCGTCATCGGACTGTGGGTCTGGGCGGCCACGGCGGATGACCGCGCCGAGGCGGAAGCCCGCGCCGATCTGAGGAGTGCCGCTGAGACTCGGCAGGAAGAGCTCGTCGGGGCGGCGGCCGACGGTGTGCTGGACGACAGCGAGGCCGCTCGGGTCTTCCCTCGTGGAAAGCCGGCTCAGGGCCTGGTCAGGATCGAGCGGCACGGTCCTGACGTCATAGTGACGGCAGAGCTACTGGGCGTCGGGCCAGGGGTCTTCCTCGCCGGCGAGACACTGGTGACGGGGTGCTTCACCTTCACCGTCACACCGGCGGGGCACGGCCATCGGGGGGCTGAGGTCATCATCAGGGAACTGGCCGTGGAGGACGAGCCGCAGTCCGCGTGCACGACGGCAGGAGTGCCGTCTCCCCGCGTCCTCCCAAGCCACTGAAATTAAGGGGTGCAGCCGGGGCGATCAGCCGAAGCGCTGACCCGGGAAACAACCGTGAACAGCAACAATCCATGCCGAGACGCACTGGAGAGTCACCCGCCCAGCAGATCGTTGACGCTGAGGCCGTCAAGTCGAGCCGGCACCACACCTCGCAGGTGACGACAGGCCTGCTTGTGTGACAACTCCCGCGCTTCGGCTACGGATGCGGCGTTCACCGACGGCTCATCGCCCCTGTCAGCGTCCGAAGGTGAACCAGTTCACGTTCACGAAGTCCGACGGCTGACCGCTGGTGAAGGTCAGATACACGTCGTGCGTGCCCGTCACCGCACTGATGTTGGCCGGGACCGTCCGCCAGCTCTGCCAGCCGCCCGTGTTGGCCACGGCGAAGCTGCCGACGGGCGGGTTGCTCCGGCTGTCCAGGCGGACCTCGACCAGGCCGCTCACACCGGGACCGGCACCGCTCGCGACCCGGCCGACGAACTGGGTGGCGGCCGTGGAACCGAAGTTGACACCCCGGAAGAGTGCCCAGTCACCGCCCGCGAGGGCGCCGATGTTCCGGCCGCCGCCGGTGTCGGAGGTGGTCTCGGTGATCACGCCGGACTGGCTGTCGAAGGACTCCGCCTGGATGGTTCCGTAGGCGTCACGGTTGCCGGTCGGCGGAGGAGTGGTGCCGCCCCCGCCGGCGGACAGCACCTGGACGTAGTCGACGACCATCGCGTGGCCCGGCACGGTCGCGGCGTCCGGGCCGCCGCCGAACGCGTCCACGAAACCGCCGCCCATCGCCACGTTCAGGATGATGAAGAAGCCGTGGTTGGTGGCGTTGTTCCAGGTCGTCGCGTCGACCTGGTCGGCGCGCACGGTGTGGTAGTTGATGTCGTCGACGTAGAAGCGGATCTGCTGCGGGCTCGTCGAGCGGTCCCACTCCATCGCGTACGTGTGGAAGCCCGCCTGACAGGTCGTGCCGGGGCAGGACCTGGAACCGCCCAGGCCCGTCGTCTCGTTGCAGGGGCCGCCGGGGCTGGTGCCGCAGTGCAGGGTCGCCCACACGGTGTTGAGGCCCTGGACGTTCTCCAGGATGTCGATCTCGCCGACGCCCGGCCAGTTCCAGTAGTTGCCGCGGTAGGGCGTGCCGAGCATCCAGAACGCGGGCCAGTAGCCGCGGGCCGCGGCGCCCGTGACGTTCGGCATCTGGATACGGGACTGCACCCGCAGCTTGCCGCCGGCCGGCGGCTGGAAGTCGCCGCGGTTGGTCTCGATGCGGCCGGACGTCCAGTTGCCGGCGGCGTCCCGGCGCGGGGTGATGCGCAGGTTGCCGTTGCCGTCGAGGGCCACGTTGCTGGTGCTCGACGTCATGGTCTCGATCTCGCCGGTGCCCCAGTTGGCGGGGCCGCCGGGATAGCCGCGGCCGGTCGCGTACTGCCAGTTGGCCGTGTTGACGCCGGTGCCCGCGGCACCGGTGAAGTCGTCCAGGAAGACCTGCGTCCAGCCCGACGGGGGCGGGGGAGCGGCGGCGCTCGCGGACGGGGTGACGGCGGTGGCCGCGACGGCCGCCAGGCCGAGCACGGAGAGTACGGCGATCAGGGCGCGGTGCCGTACGGGTATTCCGGAGGGTGCACTCATGGGGTGCCTCTCGGGTACGGGGTGTGGGGTGCGCGGATGGTCCTGCGAGTTCCTGAGAGCGCTCTCAAAGTGCCGTCAATGTGCTCCCCGATGCCCCGGCCGTCAAGAGGCGAAGCAGGTGAATCCCTTTCACCCCAAGGGAGTTCACCCTGTGAACGCTGCGGCGCGGGGCCCCGCCGAGAACGGTGGTGCCCCGCGCCGCGACTGCCCGGACCGGTGCGACAGGCGATCCCGGTGAGCCTCAGACCTTCGCCGGTACGGGCGCCTCGGCGGCCGCCGGTTCCTCGCTCAGCCCGAACCGGTCGTGCACCCGCCGCAGCGGCCGCGGCGCCCACCAGGCCCGCTTCCCGAGCAGCGCCATCGTCGCCGGGACCAGCAGCATCCGTACGACGGTGGCGTCGATCAGCACCGCGAGCGTGAGCCCGAGACCGATCTGGAGGATGGGCGAGAAGCCGCCGGTCATGAAGGCGCCGAAGACGACCGCCAGCAGCAGGGCGGCGCAGGTGACCACACGCCCGGACCGGCGCAGGCCGGTGACCACCGCCTCCTGATCGTCGCCGCCCTGCCCGCGTGCCTCGCGCATCCGGGCCAGGATGAACAGCTCGTAGTCCATGGCGAGTCCGAACGCGATCGCCACGATCAGCGGGGGTGCCGTCAGGCTCAGCGCCCCCAGCCCCTCGGCGCCCAGCAGCCCGGCCAGATGGCCGTCCTGGAACACCCACACCACCACACCGAGCGCCGCGCCGAGGCTCAGCAGCGTGGTCGCGATGGTGCGCAGCGGGATCAGCACCGAGCCGGTGAAGGCGAACAGCAGCACGAAGATCCCGGCCAGGACGGTCACGGCCGCCCAGGGCGCCCGCTCGGCGAGCATCTCCCGGAAGTCCACCAGCCGGGCCGCGACCCCGGTGACCTCGACCGGTTCGTCGCCGCGCACCTCCCGTACCCGCTCGACCAGATCGGTCGCCGCCGTGCCGTCCACGCTGCCGGGCGGCCGCAGCTCGACCACGGTGGCGCCGCCGGGCAGCTCGCGCGCCTCGGCGCCGGCCAGGCCGCGGAGCCGGTCGGCGGTCGCCGGGTCGGTGCCGGGCTTCATCACGACGGTGATCGGGGAGACCCCGGTGCCGGGCGGGAAGTGCGCGTCGAGGGTGTCGTAGAGCTGCCGGGCCTCCGTGCTCGTCGGGAGCTGCTTGGCGTCGCCGATGTTGATGGTCAGGCCGGCGACGGGCAGGGCCAGCACCAGGAGGGCGGGTACGACCGTGGCGAGGACGGCGATGCGGCGGCGCGCCGCGAAGCGGGCCAGGCGGGCGAACAGGCGGCCCTCCTCGCCGCCCGCCCCGGCCTTGGACGGAGGGATCTTCCCGCCGAGCTTCGTCAGCAGCGCCGGGAGAAGGGTGAGCGCGGCGAGCATGTCGACGACCACCACGGCGGCCACGGCCAGACCCATGCTGCGCAGGAACACGCTCGGGAAGACCAGCAGCCCGGTCAGGCTGACGGCCACCGTGAGCCCGGAGAACAGCACGGTCCGCCCGGCCGCCGCGACCGTACGGTGCACGGCCTCGACGACGTCCTCGGTACTCCGGCGCTCCTCACGGAACCGCACCAGCATCAACAGGGCGTAGTCCACCGCGAGTCCGAGGCCCAGCATGGTGGTGACCTGGATCGCGTGCACCGAGATGTCGGTGAACTGACTGAAGCCGAACAGGGCCAGGAACGCGCCCGCGATCCCGCTCACCGCGATCACCAGCGGCAGCCCGGCCGCGCGCAGCCCGCCGAACACAACGAGCAGCAGGGCGAGTACGACCGGCAGGGAGATCAACTCGGCGTTCTTCACGTCCTCCTGGGCCCGTTCGCCGAGCTGTCGGCCGAGCAGCTCGCCGCCGCTGACGTGGACGTCGGGCGCCTCGATCTGCCGGATGCGGTCGGCGGCGGCGTCGGTCGCCCTCTCCTCGGCGTCGTCGTCCAGACCGCCCTCGAAGGTGACCGGGATGATCAGGGCCTGTCCGTCCCGGGCGGTGAGGCCGGGCGTGGTGTACGGATCGGGGACGGCGGCCACCCCGGCGATCTCCCGCACGTCGGCCACGGCCCGCTCCACCTCGGCGCGCAGCGCGGCGTCGGAGACCGCCTCGCCCGCGACCACCGCGGTGACGGACTCGCCGGTCGGGTCGACCCGGGAGAGGTACTGCTCGGCCAGCTCCGACTCGGTGCCGGGCACGTCGGGCACATCGTCGGAGAGCTGCCCGAAGACGCCCGTACCGAGCCCGAAGCCGAGCAGCAGGAACAGCAGCCAGAGGCAGATGACGGTCAGCGGGCGGCGGGTCGCCGCCCTGGCGAGTGTGGAGAGCACGGGGCCTCCCGGCGAGTGGACGGTGGACATCGCCCTCAGCCTCGTGCCGGACAGGGGGTCACCGGATCGCCGGAGGGAGCGGTTTGCGCACCTCGGCCGTGCGGGGGAGGAGCGGGGGTCCCTCACTCTCACGGGGGAGGAATCAACGGCATCGGCGGGGGAGTTGTAAGGACCACGTCCGCGATCTTCAAGGAGCCCTCATGTCCGACGAACCCGCCGTCCGTGAACTGCGCCTGGTGGTCACCGCCGAGGACTACGACGCCGCGCTGCACTTCTACCGGGACGTGCTCGGCCTGCCCGAACGGGCCGCGTTCTCCTCACCCGGAGGCCGGGTCAGCATCCTGGAGGCCGGACGGGCACACTGGAACTGACCGATCCGAACCACGCCGCCTTCATCGACGACGTCGAGGTGGGGCGGCGGGTCGCCGGGCACGTCCGGGTGGCGTTCCAGGTCGACGACTCCCCCGCCACCACACGGAAGTTGGCCGACGCGGGCGCGGAGGTCGTCGCCGAGCCGACCCGCACACCGTGGAACTCCCTGAACTCCCGGCTGGAGGCACCGGGCGCCCTTCAGCTCACGCTCTTCACCGAGCTGGACGGGTAGGGCCTGTCCGGCGGATCAGGTCGCAGGAAAGCGGCGGTGACTCACCGGCATGATCAAGCCCGCCCAGCGTTAACAACGCTCGTGATCAATACACCTAGTACGCTCCCGGTGTCACCAGGCCCGTCTCGTACGCGCAGATCACCGCCTGGACCCGGTCCCGGAGGCCCAACTTGCCGAGCACGTTGCTGACGTGGGTCTTCACCGTGTGCTCGCTGACGAACAGGCTGGTGGCGATCTCCGCGTTGGACAGGCCCCGGGCGAGCAGCCGCAGGGTCTCCACCTCGCGGGCCGTCAGGACCTCCAGGCGCTGGGGCGTGACGTCGGCGGCGGCCTCCGTCCGACGGCGGTGGACGATGTCGGCGACCAGACGGCGGGTCACCGCCGGGGCGAGCAGGGAGTCCCCGGCGGCGACCACACGCACCGCGTGCACCAGGTCGTCCCGGCGCACGTCCTTGAGGAGGAAGCCGCTGGCCCCCGCGTACAGCGCCTCGTACACGTACTCGTCCAGGTCGAACGTGGTCAGCATGACCACCTTGCAGGCCGACTGGGAACACACCCGCCGGGCGGCCTCCAGGCCGTCCATCTCCGGCATACGGATGTCGAGGAGCAGCACGTCCGGCGCGTGCGCCTGCACCGCGGCCACCGCCTCGACGCCGTCGCCGGCCTCGGCGACCACCTTGATGTCCGCCTGCGCCTCCAGGATCATGCTGAAGCCGCTGCGGACCAGTTCCTGGTCGTCGGCGACGACCACGCGGATGCTCACCCGAGCGCCGCCTCCCGGTCGGCGGCCACGGGCAGCCGCACGACGACCCGGAAACCGCCGTCCGGACCGGGCCCGGCATACGCGCTCCCCCCGCAGGCGGCGGCCCGCTCCCGGATCCCGATCAGCCCGTACCCACCGAGGTTCTGCGCCCCCGGCCCGTACCCGCTCGGGCCCGCGTCTCTCCCCGTCGCCCCCTGCCCGCCGGGGCCCAGGTCGGCAGGTCCCTGCCGCAATCGGTCGCCCCCGTCGCCCGGCGGTGTCGGGCCTCTTCCGTCGTCCGTGACCGTCAGGGTCAACGCTTCCTCCGTCCAGTCGAGTTCGACCGTGGCGCCGGTAGCGTACGCGTGCTTGACGGTGTTGGTGAGGGCTTCCTGGACGACGCGGTAGGCGGCGACGCCGGTGTCGGGGGGCAGCGGGCGCGGGTGGCCGGTGGTCCGTAGGCGCACCTGGAGGCCGGTGGATTCGGTGACCTGGCGGACCAGGGCGGTCACTGCCTCCGGGCCCGGCTGGGGCAGCCGGTGCGCGGCGGAGTCCTCCTTGAGTACCCCGAGGATCCTTCTGAGCTGGGACATCGCATCGCGTCCGGTCTCCGCGATCGCGTCGAACGCGGCTTCCGCGCGCGCCGGATCACTGCGTACCACCACCGGACCGGCCTCCGCCTGCACGACCATGAGGCTCACCGCGTGGGCCAGGATGTCGTGCATGTCACGGGCGATGCGGGAGCGTTCCCGGGCGATGGCCCGCGCGGTGTCGGCGGCCCGCTCCCGCTCCAGGCGCCGGGCCCGGTCCTCCAGCGCGGCGGTGTAGGCGCGCTGCACCCGGGCGAGCACCCCGAGCCCGTAGGCGCACAGGACGCCCATCAGATGGAAGGCGTACTCGAAGGGGAGGGCGTCCTCCTTGTGCTGCATGGTCAGGGTGGTCCCGGCCAGCCAGCCCGCCAGCATCAGCCGCCGCTGCCAGGCCGGGCCGCGGGCGGCCAGCGTGTACAGGACGACCATGCCGCCGTAGCTCACGTCCGGCGGGGGCGCGTGGTAGACCGCCATGGCGGGGGTGGCCGCCGACACCACGCAGGCGGTCGTCATGGCGGCCCGCCGCCGCCACACCAGCGGCACCGCCGTGGCCGCCCCGAGCAGCCAGCCCTGCCAGGTCAGCCGGTCGTCGCCCTCGTCGGGGAAGAGCCACTGCAGGGAGACGGCGAACAGCACGAGCGCGGCGAGGGCGGTGTCGACGACGTAGGGGCTGGTGGTGCGCAGTCGTGCGACGAGCGGTGTGATCCAGGACGGCGGGGGCATCGGCGGCTCCTCGGGGCCGGGGGACGTTCCAGTATTCCGGCGGCCGGGCGGCCGGGTCCTCACCGGTGAGAGGGATATCGTCCCCTCCGGTTGTGATCGTTCCGATGCCGCGGGGCCGGAACCACGGACCGGGGCAGTGCCTCTTACGTTCGGACACACAGCGCCCACCGCGGGAGTCACGTATGCCGAGCCGCCGCCGATTCCTCACCGCGGCCGCAGCCGTGCCGGCCGTGGCCACGGGGTCCGTGGCGTGCGAGGCCGACGACGCGGCGCCGCGGCCCTCGGAGGCCCCGCGCGCCCCCGCCGTGCCGGCCGCGCAAGCGGGTGCGGACCGGCTCAACTTCGTCGTGATCCTCGCCGACGACCTCGGCTACGGCGAACTCGGCTCCTACGGCCAGCGACTCATCCGCACCCCGCGCCTGGACGCCCTCGCCGCCGAGGGCCTGCGCTTCACCGACGCCTACGCCACCGCCCCCGTCTGCGCGCCCTCGCGCTGCTCGCTGCTCACCGGACTGCACGGCGGCCACGCCACCGTGCGGGAGAACCCATGGGGACCGGGCGGCCAAGGGGCGCTCACCGAAAGGGACTTCACCTTCGCCGAGGCACTGCGGGCACTCGGCTACCGCACCGGCCTCATCGGCAAGTGGGGCTTCGGCCCCGAGCGGCCGGACCAGCCGAGCCACCCCAACTCCCGCGGCTTCGAGGAGTTCTACGGCTACCTCGGCCACCGCCACGCCCACGACTACTACCCCGCTTACCTGTGGCACAACGGCACCCGGCAGGAGATCCCCGCCAACCGCGGCGGCGCCCGCGAGGTCTACGCGCCCGATCTCATCGAGGAGCGGGCGCTGGCCTTCCTCGACGCGCACCGCGCCGAGCCGTTCCTGCTCCACCTCACCCCGACCGCGCCGCACGCCCCCAGCCAGGTCCCCGACGAGGGCGAGTACGCCGACCGCCCCTGGCCCGGCCCCGACCGGCGGCATGCCGCCCAGGTCACCTCCTTCGACACCCTCGTCGGCAAGGTCGTCGACCGGCTCACCGACCTCGGTATCGCCCACCGCACCCTCGTCCTCGTCACCAGCGACAACGGCCCGCACGAGGAGGGCGGCACCGATCCCGAACGCTTCGACGCGAGCGGCCCGTTGCGCGGCTACAAGCGCAACCTGTACGAGGGCGGCATCCGCGTGCCGCTCATCGCCTGGTCCCCGCGGCGCGTGCCGTCCGGCACCACCGACCGGCCCACCCCGCTCACCGACGTGCTGCCCACCCTCGCCGACCTGGCCGGCGCCCCCGCCCCGACGGACGTCGACGGCCTCTCGCTCGCCCCGCTGCTGCGCGGTTCCGGGCACGCGGCCCGCCACGACCACCTGTACTTCTATCGCCACCACAGCGGAGTCACCCCGCGCGCCGACGCCGTCGACCACGGCCGGGGCCGCCGCCTCGCGGAGGCGCTCAGACGCGGCGATCTGAAGGCGGTGCGGTTCGCGCCCGGCGGCGACCGGACCGCCCCTGACGACCAGTGGGACGTGGAGCTGTACGACCTCGCGCGCGACCCCGGCGAACGGCACGACCTCGCCGCCGCCCGGCCGGCCCGGACCGCCGCGCTGGTGAGGCTGATGCGTCAGTCATGGGCGCCGACGCCCCGTCCGCGCGAGCCGTTCGGCCTGACTCTCGACGTGACCGGCCGGTTCACGGTCACCGCCACCCTCGCCAACGGCTCCGCCCGCCCCTGGACCGCCCTCCGCCTCATCCTGCGGGCCCCGGGCGGCTGGCACGTCCGCGCGCTGGACCCGGTCACCGCACCCCGCCTCGCCGTGGGCGAACGGCTCACGGTCCGCTGGCAGTTCACCCCGGCCCGGGTCACCTCCGACACGACACTCGCCTGCCGGGCCACCGCCCATCACGCGGGGGAGGAAGTGACGTACACGGCCCGCACGACACCGGGCTGACTCGACCTCTCAGGGCCGCCAGCCCAGCCCTCGCGAGATCCCCCGCGCCGCGATCCGCACCGCCGGCGCCAACACCGGCACCTGCGCTCCGCGTTGCGGCACGACGACGGACACGGCCGCGACCACCCGCCCGTCCGCATCGCGCACCGGGGCGGCCACCGACAGGGCGTCCTCGGTGACCTGACGGCTGCTCACCGCGACCCCGGTGCGCCGCACTTCCGCCAGCACCCGGCGCAGCCGCGCCGGCTCGGTGATCGTGTACGGGGTGAACGAGGCCAGCGGTCCCGCGCAGTACTCCTTCTGGAAACCGGGGTCGTCGTGCGCCAGGAGCGCGAGCCCGACGCCGGTGGCGTGCAGGGGCCAGCGTGCGCCGACCCGGATGTGCACGTCGACCGCCGACCGCCCGGAAAGCCACTCGATGTACACGACCTCCGTGCCGTCGCCGACCGCCAACTGCACGTTCTCGTGCGTCGCTTCGTACAGGTCCTCCAGGTACGGCAGCGCGACCTGCCGCAGCGCGAGCCCGCGCGGGGCGAGCGCCGCGAGCTCCCACAGCCGCAGCCCGACGTGGTAGACACCGGAGTCGTCCCGCTCCAGGGCGCCCCATTGCGTCAGGGCGCCCACGAGCCGGTGCGCGGTGCTGAGGCTGAGCCCGGCCCGCCGGCTGATGTCCGTCAGGCTCAGGGCCGGGTGCTCGTGGTCGAACGCGGCGAGCACGGACAGCAGCCGGTCGGGCGCGGAGCGGGGGGTCATGGCCGGGCGTCTCCGGGGTGGGCCAGGTCGTGGGGACGCGGATACGAGGTGGGACGGTAGGGGACGTAGCGTGCCTCGCCTCCCGGATCCGCCTGCTCGGCGCGGGAGTTGAGGGCAGCGGGCGAGGTGTTCCAGCGGCCCGTGTCGAGGCGGTCCTCCAGCGCGTGCAGGGCGCCCGTCATCTCGCCCGGGCCGAAGGTGCAGTGGCCGGGGGCGTCGACATAGGCCTGGCGCAGCAGCGCGCCCGAGCCCGCCGCGCCGGCGGCCCGCCGGTAGGCGCTCTCGGCCTGGACCGGAATCAGGGCGTCTCCGGTGGTGTGGATGTTCAACTGGGGTTTGGTGAGGCGGCCGTTGAAGACGCCGGTGGCGCGCATCCACCGTACGGCCGCGGGGTCGGCGGAGATCCGCGGGGCGCGGTTGAGGGCCTTGAGGTCGGCGCGCAGGGAAGCGCCCGCCTCCTTGTACAGCTCGGTGACCTCCTTGTACAGCGGCGAGCGGTGGAGCATCGCGGTGTAGTCGACGCCGGTGTTCCAGGAGGGGTTGCCGCCCGCCCGGCTCTCGGCCTCCTGGCGCCAGCCGAAGGCGGGCAGTTGGACGAGTCCGAGGACGGCCGGGTACTGGTTGGCCTGCTGGGCGGCCCAGTCCGTCGGAGCGGGCTTGTTCTGCGCGGGGTCGTTGTGGCCGGGGATGTTGTGCAGGGCGGCGGCGAGCGCGATACGGGCGCGGCCCTCGGGCGTCCGCTGGGCGGCGGTGACGTCGTCGGCGAGCGTCCGCGCGGCGCTCTGCGCCTCGGCCTGGTCGGCGAAACCGGTCAGCGGGACGTCCGTGCCGAGCAGGGTTCTCAGCGCGAACACGGGGTCGAGCGTGCTGTTCCAGTTGGCCACCCCGCCCTGCACCAGCCCGCACATCGACAGGGAGCCGTCGAAGCGGTCGGCGTGCCGCTCGGCGAGGACGGTGGTGACCAGGCCGCCGTAGGAGGTGCCCCAGGCGAGGGTGCGCCGGGCGGCCCCGAACCGTTCGGTGAACAGGTCCAGGGTGGCCAGTTGATCGGGTACGGCGTCGGTCACGGCCCAGCCGGTGGAGGCGTAGGAGGAGCCGATGAGCGCGTACCCCTGGTCCAGCAGCTTGTCGCGGGTCGCCGAATCGGGCGCGTTCTCGGCGGGGTTGGGCCAGCCGACGGCCCGGTAGCCGTGGCTGTAGAGCAGCACGGTGCCGTTCCAGTCGGCGGGTACGTCCATCAAGTAGGACGCTCCGGAGGGGAGTTGCCCCTCCAGACGGCTCTGCGGGCGGGCGTCCGCGGCGGCCTGCGCGGGAAGCGCGGTCGCGGCGCACAGGGCTACGGCGGTCAGGGCGACGGAGGTTCTCAACGCGGGGTCCCTTCCGGGGCGAGGGTCACGATGGGGGTCCCCTCCCGCTCGAGCGAAGCCGAGGGTGGGGGAGGGGCGTGGACGGTTCCGGAGTGTTGCCGTGGGTCTCGCGCGGGGCGGTCTGCCGTCAGTCATTTGCGCAGGCTCAGTTCCCCGGCTTCTCCTCGGCGATGCGCAGCAGGAGGGCGTGCAGGGTCTCGCGCTCGTCCGCGTCGAGCGGGCCCAGCAGGTCACCCGTCACCCGACGGCTGGCCTGGTCGGTGTCGCGCAGGAAGCCGCGGCCGTCCTCGGTCAGGACGACGATCCGGCTGCGGCGGTCGTCGGGGGCGGGACGGCGCTCGGCGAAGCCCAGTTTCTCCAGGTCGTCGACCAGGCCGACGATCGCGCTCGGGTCGTAGCCGAGCCGGGCGCTCAGCTCCCGCTGGAGGGCGCCCTCGCCGGTGGCCAGGAACCGCAGCACCGCGTAGTGGCGCAGGCGCAGTCCGGATTCCTGGAGGCAGGCGTTGAACAGCTGTCCGGAGCGCAGGCCCAGCCGGTAGAGCAGATAGCCCGTGTCCGCGTGCAGCGCACGCATCCACGGTTCGTTCGCGTCGATCGCCGTCGTCTTCATGGGGTCAGTCTTTCGCAGCATGCGGCCAGGAACAACTATTGACGTCGCCAATTATTGCTCTTAGCTTCGATCTCCGGCGCATTACTTGCGTCACCCCGCATCACGCCGCACCGCACCGCATTGCTTGGCATCACCCCGCACCGCCCCGCATCTCCTGGCCTCACCCCGCATCACCCCGCATCACCTCGTGAAGGGACTCGCCCGTGCCCACCATCGATCTCACCGGCAAGGTCGCCGTCGTCACCGGCAGCGGCCGGGGCCTCGGCCTCGCCTACGCGCACGCCCTCGCCGCCCACGGCGCCCGCGTGGTCGTCAACGACGTCGACGAGGCCGTGGCCGAGCAGGCTGTGAAGTCCATCACCGAGGCGGGCGGCACGGCCGTCGCCGAGGTCGTCGCGGTCGGCACGGCCGAGGCCGCCGACCGGCTCGTGGCCCGCGCGGTCACCGAGTTCGGACGGCTGGACGTCCTGGTCACCAACGCCGGCATCCTGCGCGACAAGGTGCTGTGGAAGATGACCGACGACGACTTCGACGCCGTCGTCGCCACCCATCTGCGGGGCACCTTCACCTGCGCCCGCGCCGCCGCCGTCCGCATGCGCGAGCAGGGCGAGGGCGGCAGCCTGATCCTCGTGGGATCACCGGCCGGGCAGCGCGGCAACTTCGGGCAGACCAACTACGCCGCCGCGAAGGCGGGCATCGCCGCCATGGCCCGTACCTGGTCCATGGAGCTGGGCCGCGCGGGCATCACCGTCAACGCGATCGTGCCGGTCGCCGCGACCGCGATGACCGAGACCATCCCCGTCTTCGCCCCGTACGTCGAGGCCCTGCGCGACGGCACACCGCTGCCCGACTTCCTGCGCAAGGGCGAGGGGTTCGGCACCCCCGAGGACTGCGCGGCCCTCGTCCCCTTCCTCGCCTCCGCGGCGGCCCGCCAGGTCACCGGCCAGTGCATCGGCATCGGCGGCGACAAGGTGGCACTCTGGTCGCATCCGCAGGAGATCCGCGCCGCCTACGCCGACGGCGGCTGGACCCCCGAAACGCTGGCCGCCGCCTGGCACACCTCGGTCGGCGCCGAACCCCAGACGGTCGGCATCCCCGCGCCGAAGCTCCCGGAGGCGTGATGGACCTCGACTCCCTGACCGCCATCGACGTCCACACCCACGCGGAGGTCTCCGCCAAGGGTCACGCCTCCCTCGACGACGACCTGCACGACGCCTCCTCCGCCTACTTCAAGGTCGAGGGCAAGCGGAAGCCCACCCTTGAGGAGACGGCCGCCTACTACCGCGAGCGGAACATGGCCGCCGTGATCTTCACGGTGGACGCCGAGTCCGCCACCGGCACGCCCCCCGTCCCCAACGAGGAGGTCGCCGAGGCCGCTGCTGCCAACGCGGACGTCCTCATCCCCTTCGCCTCCGTCGACCCCTTCCGCGGCAGGGCGGGCGTGAAGCGGGCCAGGCGGCTGGTCGAGGAGTACGGGGTCAAGGGCTTCAAGTTCCACCCCAGCATCCAGGGCTTCTTCCCCAACGACCGCTCCGTGGCCTACGACCTCTACGAGGTCATCGAGGAGACCGGCACCATCGCCCTGTTCCACACCGGCCAGACCGGCATCGGCGCCGGGGTCCCGGGCGGCGGCGGCATCCGCCTGAAGTACTCCAACCCCCTCCACGTCGACGACGTCGCCGCAGACTTCCCGCATCTGAAGATCATCCTGGCGCACCCGTCCTTCCCGTGGCAGGACGAGGCCCTCGCCGTCGCCACGCACAAGCCGGGTGTCCACATCGACCTGTCCGGTTGGTCGCCGAAGTACTTCCCGCCGCAGCTCGTGCAGTACGCCAACACCCTGCTCAAGGACAAGGTCCTCTTCGGCTCCGACTTCCCCGTCCTCACCCCCGACCGCTGGCTCGCCGACTTCGCCAAGCTGTCGATCAAGGACGAGGTCCGGCCGAAGATCCTCAAGGAGAACGCCGCCCGTCTGCTCGGGCTGACGAAACCGTAAAGGGGCGTGACCATGCGCAACGAGGGACTGGGGTCGTGGCCCGCACGCCGGGCCCGCAAGACCCCGCACCGCACCGCCCTGGTCCACGGCGACACCACCGTCACCTACGCGCGGCTGTACGAGCGCACCACCCGCCTCGCCCACGCCCTGCGCGCCCGGGGCGTCCGGCGCGGCGACCGAATCGCCTACCTCGGCCCCAACCACCCCTCCTACCTGGAGACCCTGTTCGCCGCGGGCACGCTCGGCGCCGTCTTCGTCCCGCTCAACACCCGCCTCGCCGCCCCCGAGATCGACTACCAGCTCGCCGACTCCGGCGCCAAGGCCCTGGTCCACGGTCCGTCGTACGCGGGAGTCGGCGACGGGACCGGCGTGCGCATCGAGGTCGGCGCCGCGTACGAGGAGACGCTCGCGGCGGCCTCCGACGAGCCGATCGACGAGCCGGTCGTCCCCGACGACACCTGCATCATCATGTACACCTCCGGCACGACCGGCCGCCCCAAGGGTGCGATGCTCACCCACGGCAACCTCACCTGGAACGCCGTCAACGTCCTCGTCGACACCGACCTGATCGCCGACGAACGCGCCCTGGTTTCCGCCCCGTTGTTCCACACGGCGGGCCTGAACATGCTGACGCTGCCGGTGCTGCTCAAGGGCGGCACCTGCGTCCTGGTCGAGTCCTTCGACCCGGCGGCCACCTTCGACCTGGTCGAACGGCACCGGATCACCTTCATGTTCGGGGTGCCGACGATGTTCGAGCAGATCGCCCGGCATCCTCGCTGGCCCGACGCCGATCTGTCCTCCCTGCGCCTGCTGACCTGCGGCGGCTCCCCGGTCCCGACCCCGCTGATCGCCGCCTACCAGGAACGCGGCCTGACCTTCCTCCAGGGCTACGGCATGACGGAGGCGTCCCCCGGCACCCTCTTCCTGGACGCGGAACACGCGGTCACCAAGGCGGGTTCGGCGGGCGTCCCGCACTTCTTCAGCGACGTACGGGTCGTACGGCCGGACTTGGCGCCCGTCGACGTCGGCGAGACCGGCGAGATCGTGGTCCGCGGCCCGCACGTCATGTCCGGCTACTGGGGGCTGCCCGAGGAGACGGCGACCTGCTTCACAAACGGCTGGTTCCGCAGCGGGGACGCCGCCCGGGTCGACGAGGAGGGCTATGTCTTCGTCGTCGACCGCATCAAGGACATGATCATCTCGGGCGGGGAGAACATCTATCCGGCCGAGATCGAGGACCTGCTCCTCGCCCACCCGGACATCGCCGAGTGCGCGGTCATCGGCGTGCCGGACGACAAGTGGGGCGAGGTGCCGCGCGCGGTCGTCGTCCCCCGCGAGGGCGCCACGCCCGACCCCGACGAGGTCCTGGCCTCCCTCGCGGGCCGCCTCGCCAAGTACAAGATCCCGAAATCGGTGGTGATCGCGGACGAACTCCCGCGCACCGCCTCCGGAAAGCTCCTCAAGTCCCGTGTCCGCAACCGGTACGGCAACAGCTAAGGAACCCCATGAGCATCACCGTCAACGGCCTCGACGAACTGAAGAAGCTCGCGGGCACCGACCTCGGCACCAGCGAGTGGATCGAGGTCACCCAGGAGCGCATCGACACCTTCGCCGACGCCACCGGCGACCACCAGTGGATCCACGTCGACCCGCAGCGCGCCGCCGAGGGCCCGTTCGGCGCCCCCATCGCCCACGGCTACCTCACCCTCTCCCTCTTCATCCCCCTGTTCACCGAACTCCTCGACGTCCAGGGCGTCACCACGAAGGTCAACTACGGCCTGAACAAGGTGCGTTTCCCGTCCCCGGTCAAGGTCGGCTCCCGCATCCGCCTGTCCGGCCGGCTCGCCGAGGTCGAGGACGTGCCCGGCGGGGTGCAGATCACCGTCGACGGCACGATCGAGATCGAGGGCGGCGCCAAGCCGGTCGCCGTGCTGCAGAGCCTGTCGCGGTTCTACGCCTGAACCTCGCGCACCGGCGCGAGGTCGACAGGGCGCGCCGCCGCGGTCAGGCTCCCGCCACGTCGACGAAGACGGGGTTGGAGTAGAACCAGGTGTCGGCCCACGGGTCACCGTTGCCCGGCTCGTGCGGAACCGGCCCGTGCGGGTCGACCGCGGCACCCAGGTAGCCCGCGCCGTGCCGGTTGCCGTCGCTGCCGCGCAGCCGGACGTAGAACGACTCGTCCCCGGCGGTCAGCGGGATGCGCAGGGTGTACGTCCCCTTGCGGCCGCCGACGTCCTTCGTGGCGACGACCCTGGTGTCGGGCGCCCGCCAGGAGTCACGGTCGGCGGCCGCACCGCGCACCGCGCCCCGGATGACGTCCACATGGGCCAACTCGGGCAGGATTCCTTGCGGGTTGGGCCGGGAGGTGGACGTCACGGTCACGTCGAGCGTGAGCTTCTCGCCCTTGCGGACGCGCAGTCGGCCGCCCAGGGTGACCCCGCGGCCGTGGTCGCAGGCGCGCCGGAGCCGTACCTCGAGGCCGTCCAGCAGATGCCCGTGGTCCAGCCAGACCCGGCCCGCGCGCAGGCCCGCCATCACCGCGCGGTAGCCGTAGCGGGTGACGCCGACGTGGGTGCGGGAGAACTGGCCGGGCCAGAAGTCGCTGCCGGGCTGGGGGGTGTCGGTGTTCACCGGGTCGGGCAGCCGGCCGGTGTTGTCGAAGTTCTGCCCGGCCGGCCAGTCGCCGTTCTTCCAGGTGTCGAAGACGATGCGGTGCGCGTCGGAGTTGGTGGTGATCGAGAACAGCCGCCCCTCCGCCAGCATCGCGTCCCACAGGCCGCCCACCGTCGCGGTCGCCCAGTCGAAGCCGCCGTAGGTGACGTACGCGTCCGCCGGATAGCCGGGCCAGGACTGCGCCGACGGCTGGTTCTCGTACTCGCCGCGGATCGAGGCGGACCCCCGCCAGCCGGGCAGCGCCGCGCCCTGGGCGCCCGGCGCGCCCTCCATGCCGATCATGATCTCGGGGGCCGCGTCCCGCCAGTTCCGCAGCTCGTGCGGGGAGTCGATGCCCAGGCGCATCGGGTGGTTGGCGAGGACCAGGACGTCGTCGACGTACCCGGTGCGGCGCTGCTCGGCCAGCCACCGGATCGCCTTGACGGCGTGGGCCTCGTTGCGGGCGGTGTCGGCGCCGTCCGTCGAACCGTCGGTGTAGCCGAGCAGCTTGCCGTCGTAGGCGCTCTCGAACCGGGTGAGCAGGTCGACCTCGTGCGGGCCGGGCGCGGTGAAGACCGTGCAGTGCTCGGCGGCCGGGATGTACCACTCCAGCCCCTGGAAGATCAGCTGGCGCGGGTTCTCGGCACGGGCCTTGAGGATCTCCCGGTGCTCCAGACGGGCGCCGAACTCCGCGTGCCCGACGTTGGAGTGCTCGGTGAACACCATCCAGTCCAGGCCGTACTCCGCGCCCGCGGCGGCGAGTTGGGAGAACGTGTACTTGGCGTCGTGGCTGTACACGGAGTGGACGTGGTGGTCGCCGACGACGTAGGCGAGCCGCGGGTCGTCCCGGCCGGGGGAGGCGGAGGCGGGCGAGGCGGAGGCGGGGGATGCCGCCGCGCCGAGGGCGAAGGCGGCGCCGAACAGGCCCGCGCCGCGCAGGAGTCCGCGCCGGGACAGGCCCTGCGGGTCGAGCGACGCGGGGGACACGGACGGGTCGGCCCAGGCGGGCAGCTGCCGGTCGGTCACGGGTGGCCTCTTTCGTGAGGGGGTGTCAGTGGTTCATGAACGACGTGACGGGCAGCGCCCGTTCGACGATCCGGACGTCGCCGAGCCGGCCGTGGAAGACCTGGTCGATCCGCCCGGCGTACTCGTAGCCGCCGAGCAGCCAGGGCAGGCCCACCGAGGCGAGTCCGACCGCCGCCGCTTTCGGGTTGCGGACCACCGGGCAGCCCTCGACGTAGAGCGTGGTGTGCCTGCCGTCGTTGACGACCGCGAGGTGCCACCAGGTCTCCAGGGGTGTCTCCTGGCCCCAGTTGGTGGCGATGCCCTCCTGGTTCAGGGGGCGCACGGCCCACTGCGGTTCACGGTCGTTGGACAGCGACAGCGTGGCCAGCGGCTCGTCCGGGTCGTCGCCGGCCTTGCCCGCGGCACCGCCCGTGCCGGTACGGCCGAGGATGCCGGACCAGGCGTGGCGGGCGGGGTCCCAGTCGGCGGGCAGCCGGTAGAACGCCTCAACGGTGTAACCCGACCTGAAGGTGGCCGAGTTCAGCGGCGCCCCCTCGACCGTACGCAGATACGCGCCCGTCAGCGGCGACTTGCGGCCCCGGAACTCCAGGCTGCCGTGGCCCGGCTGGTCGGGGTGGTGGTCGGCGGACCAGCCCAGCGTGCCGCCGCCCACGGTGACGAGGTCCAGGTCGTTGCCGCGGCCGGACAGGTCGCGGACCGTGTCGGTCACCGCGCTCTCGAAGCGCCAGTAGGCCACCGTGCCCGGTACCAGCATCCGCGACGCGGGCCGCGCCGGACGGGCCGGCACCGGGGCGAAGCCGGAGAAGCGGTCGGCGAAGTCGATGTCGACCGTGAACCGGTCGGCGTCGCCGCTGAGTTCCATCTCCTGCCGCTCCAGCGCGTTGAGCCCCTTGGCGGCCCGGCCCAGGATCCACGGCGAGACCGTCTCGACGTCGATGACGTTCCGGTCCAGGTCGAAGCGGTAGAGCCGGATCATCGCGGCGCCGCCGAAGTAGCGGTTCTGGTAGTTCGTCAGATGCAGATGGACGTCATGTCCGGCCGCGTTCTTGCGGGTTGCGCGGGCGGCGGGCCAGTAGTGGCCGTTGAGGGTGAGGAAGATCTGGTCGTGGTCCTTGATCAGCCGGTTCCACAGCTGCTGGCCGTAGGCGGAGAGGGTGTCGTCCGCGACGACCAGCTCGTGCGTGGTGAGGATCACCGGCGTCCGCGGGTGGCGGGCGAGAACGTCCTTCGCCCACGCGTACCCCCGCTCCGACAGCCGCCAGTCCAGCGCGAGGACCAGCCACTCCCGGCCGCCCGCCCGGAACAGGTGGAAGGTGTTGTAGCCGTCGGCCGACGCGCCCCCGAACGTGGGCCTGCCCCTGAAGCGGTCCGGCCCGAAGGCCTTCAGGTACGGCGTCGCACCGCGCTGGTCGGTCGTCGACGACTTCACGTCGTGGTTGCCGGCCAGCACGCTGTAGCCGACGCCCCGCCGGTCCAGCAGCCCGAACGCCTCGCTGACCGCGGAGACTTCGGCCTCGGCCCCGTTCTGGGTGAGGTCGCCCAGGTGGGACAGGAAGACGATGTTCTCCTCCCTGCCCTGCTCCAGCAGGTAGCGCAGCGAGGCCTCGACGGGGGCCTTGTCGATGCTCGGCCCGTCGAAGAGGTACTGCGTGTCCGGCATGACGGCGAGCGTGAACCGTCGGCTGTCCGGGTCCGGCCGCCGACGGCCGTCCGGGGCCGCCTCTGCCGCCTCTGCCGCCTCGGCCGCCGTCGGCAGCGCGAGGCCCGCGGTGGCGGCGGCGCCGAGCAGCGCGGTGGCCCGCAGGAAGTTGCGGCGCCCGGCGCCGGCCTGGGCATGCTCGGACCCGTGTTCGGGCGAAGTGCACACGTGTGCTCCGTAGGAGGGTGAGGACCGGGGGACTCAGAGGGCGCGCAGCGTCCAGCTCCAGCGGTGGACGCCCGGCGGGATGAGGTACGGGGCCGAGGTGTCCGGCCCGCACGAGGCGGTGCCGAGCCCTCGGTGGGCCGCGTCGAGGTGCACCACGCACCCCGGGAGCGGGACCAGTTCGTCGTGGTGCGCGGCCGCGGCGAGGTCCTCGGCGCGGTACCGGGTCACCGAGACCTGCCGGGGCTCGTCCAGGTGTACGGCGAGCCCGGTGGCGTCCGGCGCCGACAGCGTGAAGTGCCGTACACCGTGCCGGCCGCCGCTCTCCTGCGGGCGCAGGTACGGGGTGAACAGTTCGTCCACGGGCAGGCGATGGTGGCCGACCGGCGCCCCCGCGCTGCGGTCCGGGTACGACTCCCAGGGGCCCTGCCCGAACCACTCCAGCAGGTCGAGCCCCGGCACCGTCTCGAACACGGAGCCGATCCGGGCCACGTCGTGGAACCGCTCGGGCAGCTCGGTCGACTCCTCGACCAGGAGGGCGCCCTCGACCGGGGTGAACACCTGCGTGTGACGCACCACGCCGCCGCTGCCGGCGTACTCGGCGCGCACGGTCACGCTTCCGCCGCTCCGCCGCACGTCGTCGACCTTGCGGACGAGCGAGTCCAGTCCCCAGGCGCGCCAGTGCGCGGCGATGCCGCCCAGCTCGTCGTTGTCGGTGGGCGCCCGCCACAGGGAGAGGGCGGGGGCGGCCGTGAGCAGGGGGTGGACGAGGAGCCCCTCGTCGTCGACCTCGACCGAGGCGCCAGGACCGGCGGCGGCACTGGCACCGGCACTGGCACTGGCACCGGCACCAGCACCGGCGGCGGCACTGGCATCAGCACCGGCAGCGGCCCTGGCTCCGGCTCTGGCTCCGGCTCCGGCTCCGGAGAAACGATCCTCCAAAGCCACCGGCCCCCGCAGCCGCAACTGCGGCGCGCACACCTCCGTGCCGCGCGGCGCCCACGGCTCGTCGTCCCGCGTGGTCACCCGCAGCGTCACCCAGGCCTCACCGCCGTCGTCCGGCAGCTCGAAGGGCAGCGGCACCGTCGCCGTCTCGCCGGGCCGCAGATCCGGCAGCTCGGCCGGGGCGGTGAGCGTCCGCCCGTCGGCGAGCGCCAGCTCCCAGCGGGCGGCGAGCCAGTCAAGGCCCCGGAAGCACTGATGGTTCTCGACCACCAGCCCCTCGTGCCGGTAACACTGCAACAGCACCGGCGCCGCGATCTCCCGGTGTTCGTACATCACCGGCTTGGGCGTGCGGTCCGGGAAGACGATCCCGTCGGCGATGAACGCGCCGTCATGGATCGCCTCGCCGAAGTCGCCGCCGTACGCCCATCGGTATCCGGGCGCGGTGACACCGTTGTCGTACAGCCCGGAGCCCCCACGCCCGACCGGTCTTCCATCGTTCACGCGTTGCAGGATTCCGTGGTCCCAGAACTCCCAGATGAACCCGCCCTGAAGCCCCGGCGTGGACTCGATGGCCGCCCAGGTGTCGGCCAGGGTGCCGTTGCTGTTGCCCATGGCGTGCGAGTACTCGCACTGGATCAGGGGCCGTGTCTGCTCGCCGGAGAGCGCGTGCGCGACACAGTCCTCGATCGGCGCGTACATCGGGCAGGCGAGGTCGGAGGCGTCGTCCGTCGCCGCCCAGTCCAGCTTGGCCGCCCCCTCGTACTGCACCGGCCGCGTCGGATCGTGCCGGCGCAGCCAGCCCGCCGCCGCGTCGTGGTTGGCTCCGTAGTCGGACTCGTTGCCCAGCGACCAGATGATCACCGACGGGTGGTTCTTGTCCCGCAGCACCATCCGCGACACCCGGCCCACGAAGGCGTTCAGATAGCGCGGGTCGTCGGCGATCTCGTGGGCGTGGTCGTGCGACTCGATGTCCGCCTCGTCGACCACGTAGAAGCCGAGTTCGTCCGCGAGGTCGTACAGCGCGGGGTCGTTGGGGTAGTGCGCGGTGCGGATCGCGTTGAAGCCGAAGCGCTTGAGCAGCACCAGGTCGGCGCGCAGGTCGTCGTAGGAGACCGTCCGCCCGGTGAGCGGGTGGAAGTCGTGCCGGTTCACGCCCCGGATGTAGATCCGCTCACCGTTGACCAGCAGGTCCCGGCCGACGATCTCGACGTCACGGAAGCCGATGCGGTGGTACGAGGTGTCGGCGACCGTTCCGTCGGCGCGGTGCAGCCGGACGGCGAGGCCGTACAGCTCAGGCGTCTCGGCCGTCCACCGGCGCACCTCGGGGACGGCGGCCACGATCCGCGCCTCGCCGAGGAAGGCGGAGACGCGCTCCTCCTCGGCGTTGAGCCGGTCGAAGTCGGCGTCCTGCGCGAGGGGCCGGCCGTCCAGGTGCCCTGTGACATACCACCCGGCCGACAGGTCACCGCGCACCTGGCAGTCCACGCGCAGCTCGCCGTCCGCGCGGGCCCGTACCGTGACGTCCGCCAGATACAGCGGGTCGGTCGCGTACAACAGCACCGACCGGGTGATGCCGCCGTGCCACCACTGGTCCTGGTCCTCGATGTGCGAGGCGTCGGACCACTTCACGACGGTCAGCCGCACGGTCGCCGTGGAGCCGGGCCGCACCAGGGACGTCAGATCGAACTCGGCCGCGAGATGGGAGTCCTTGGAGATCCCGGCAGGCCGCCCGTCCACCTCCACCAGCAGCACGCTCTCGGCCGCACCGACCTGGAGCACGATCCGCCGCCCCGCCCACGCGACGGGCACCTCCACCTCGCGCTCGTACACCCCCGTCGGGTTCGCCTCGGGCACGTGGGGCGGGACCTCGGCGAACGGCATCCGCACGTTGGTGTACTGCGGAAGGTCACCGGAGTCCTGGAGGGTCCAGGCGCCCGGCACGTACGCCGAGGACCAGCCGTCCCCGACGGGCGTGTCCGGCGACGGCAGCAACTGGAACCGCCACGTGTCGTCGAGCCGCAGCGCACCGGCCCGCCGGTCCACGGAGTTCATCGGGAGCCGCCGCCAGGAGGTCAGCTCGGGCGCCTCCCAGGGGCGCAGCGCCAGCAGGGGATTCATCCGCGCACGGCCCCCTTGGCGAGGTCGCCGATGATCTGCCGGGCGCCGATCGCGAAGACGACCAGCAGCGGGACCAGGGCGAGCAGGGCGCCGGTCATGACGATGCCGTAGTCGGTGGTGCCGTGGGTGCCGTTGAGCTGGGAGAGCGCGACCTGCAGGGTCACGTTGTCCGGGTTGGTGAGGGCGATCAGGGGCCAGGCGTAGTCGTTCCACTGGCCCATGAAGGTGAAGATGCCGAGGAAGGCCAGGCCCGGGCGGACCACGGGGAGTGCCACGTGCCAGTACTGGCGCAGGAAGTTCGCGCCGTCCAGCCGGGAGGCGTCGAGGAGTTCGTCGTGGATGGCGCTGCGCATGTACTGGCGCATCCAGAAGATGCCGAACGCGTTGGCCGCCGCCGGCACGATCAGCGCGGTCATCGAACCGATCCAGCCGATCCTCGCCATGATGACGAACTGCGGGATGGCCGCCAGCTGCGCAGGCACCATGAAGATCATCATGAGCAGCGCGAACAGCAGCTTCCGGCCCGGGAACCGGAACTTGGCGAAGACGAACGCGGCCAGCGAGTCGAAGAACAGGACCAGGAAGGTCACCGCCGTCGCGACCAGCAGCGAGTTCGCCATCGAGCCGAAGAAGTCGACGGCGTCGAACAGGCCGCGGACGTTCTCCAGGAAGTGCGTGCCCGGCAGCAGCTTCGGCGGGTAGGAGAAGATCTCCGACGTGGAGTGCGTCGACATGATCACGGCCCAGTAGAACGGGAAGGCCGAGAGCAGGGTGCCGGCGATCAGCCCGGCGTGCAGCGCGATCCCTCTGCGGCGGGACCCCTTGACGGATGCTCTCTTGACGGTTGCCATGATGCGCGGCCTTCCTAGTCTTCGCCCCGGCGCCGCACCAGGCGCCAGTTGACGATCGAGAAGAGGACGACGACCAGGAAGATGCCCCACGCCACCGCGGCGCCGTACCCGAAGTCGTTGTTGTCGAAGGTCTGCTGGAAGAAGTAGAGGACCATCGTCTGGCCCGCGTGGCCCGGACCGCCCGCGAACGTCGAGTCGTTGGCGGTGGTCTGCAGCAGCACCTGCGGCTCGGAGAAGCTCTGCAGGCCGGTGACCGTGGAGACGACGAGCACGAACAGCAGCGTCGGCCGCAGCAGCGGCAGCGTGATCCGGAAGAAGGTCTGCACGGGACCGGCGCCGTCCATCCGCGCCGCCTCGTACAGGTCGCTCGGGACGGTCTGGAGTCCGGCGAGGAAGATGATCGCGTTGTAGCCGGTCCACTGCCAGGTCATCAGGGAGGCGATGGCGACCTTGATGCCCCAGGGCGTGTTCAGCCAGGCCACCTGGTCGATGCCCACCGCCTGGAGCACGGCGTTCACCAGGCCGAAGTTGGTGGAGAAGATCGAGCCGAAGACGATGGCGAGCGCCACCACCGAGGTGATGTTCGGCAGGAAGTAGGCGACGCGGTACACGCTCTTGAAGCGGACCGCAGAGTTGAGCATCACGGCCGTCACCATGGCCAGGAAGATCATGGGGAAGGTGGCCAGCGCCCAGATGACGACCGTGTTCCCGATCGCGTTCCAGAAGTCGGTGTCGCTGAGCAGGTACTGGTACTGCGACAGGCCCGCCCACTCCATCGAGCCGAGGCCGTCCCAGCGGTGGAGGGACAGGTAGAGCGAGAAGCCGACCGGGATCAGCCCGAAGCAGAGGAAGAGCAGGTAGAACGGGGAGATCGCGGCGTAGAGGTGCCAGTACTTGCGCAGGGCCGACTTCGGGCGGACGGGCGTGGCCGGGGCCACGGTGGGCGGGGTCTGTTCGAGGACGGCCATCAGTAGCTCACCCCCAGGTGCTTCGCGATGCGCCGGCACTTGCTCATGGCGTCACTCCAGGCCTTCTCGGGGTCCTTGCCGAGGACACCGACGTTCTTGATCTCGTCCTTGACGGGCTGCCCGAGTGCGATGTCGTACGGGCTGTTGTAGGCGACGGCGATCTTCTGCGCGGCCGGTCCGAAGACGTCGGTGGTGACCTGGCCGCCGAAGAAGGGGTCGGGTTCCCGGAGTTGCCGCATGCCGTACGAGGCAGGTGTGGAGGGGAAGAGGCCCGCGTCGAGGTAACCCTGGGCCTGGTTGGCCGCGTTGAGGATCCAGGTGATGATCTCGAAGGCCCGCTCGGGCTCCCGGCACGCCCGGGTGATCGACAGGAACGAGCCGCCGTTGTTGGCGGGCCGCACGGGCATGTCGGCAACCCGCCAGCGGCCCTCGGTCTTCGGCACGCCGTTCTTGATGTCGAAGGTGGCCCAGGAGGCGCCGAGTTGGCTGGGCAGCCTGCCGCTCTCGATCGCCGACAGCTGGTCGGGGGTGCCGCTGACCAGGTTGGAGACGATCCCGCGCCGCTTGGCCTCGACCGCCAGCGCCCAGGCGTCGCGCACGTGCTGCCGGTCGCCGATGAAGTGGCGGTCCCTGTCGACGTACCGCTCGCTGCCCTGGTTCACCGCGTTCTCGAAGACGGAGGTGATGTCGGTGAGCAGGTCGGTGCCCGGGAGCCGCTTCTTCAGCCGCTCACCGGCGGCGAAGAACTTCTCCCAGGTGTTCAACTCGGCGGAGACGTCGGCGGGTTCGTAGGGCAGTCCGGCCTTGCGGAACACGTCGTACTGGTAGAGGTGCGCGACCGGCCCGCAGTCGATCGGGAAGCCGATCATCGAGCCGTCGTCCGCGATGCCCTGGTCCCACTTCCATTCCAGGTACTGGCTCTTGAACTTCTCCGCGCCCAGCGTGCGCAGGTCGACGAACTGGTCCGCGTTGGGCAGGTAGGACGCCATGTCCTCGCCCTTGAGCCCGGCGATGTCGGGGATGTGGGCGTTGCCGGCCATCGTGGTGATCAGCTTGGAGCGGTAGTAGCCGCCGATCTGGACGGCCCTGAGCTCCACGGCGCTGTCGTAGCGCGCCTTGGCGTTCTTGACGACCGTGTCGCTCAGGCCGCCGCTCCAGTACCAGAGCACCATGTTCCGGCCGGTGGAGCCGGTCGGTACGGCGCAGCCGGACGCCAGTCCGCCGAGCGCCGTGGCGGCCGTACCGGCCAGGCCCGCGCGCAGCAGGCCTCTTCGTGAGAGCCGCACAGCTCCCACCGCCTTTCGGGTTCGTTCCATTCGGAGGGGGTCAGTGGTGCGGTGCGGGGGGAGTGACCGGCGCGTGCCGGACCGGGGGTCCCGGGTCCGCGGGGAGCCGGTCGGCCAGGAAGCCGTACGCGCGCCGGAGTTCGGGGTCGGTGAGCGAGCGCCACCACCGGTCGACGCCGTACCAGCCGGGCGCCGCGAGCGCGCCGCCGTGCTGCTGTACGGACAGACCGGCGGCCAGCGCCGCGAAGCGCAGCCGCTCGGCCAGCGGCCAGCCGCCGAGACAGGCGGTGACGAAGCTCGCGCCGAAGACGTCTCCGGCGCCGGTCGCGTCGAGGACATCGACGTCGAGGGCCGGGACCTCCGCGTACTCGCCGGTGGTCTGGTCGACGGCGATCGCTCCGTCGCCGCCGCGGGTGACCACGACGACCGGCACCAGCTCGGCGAGCGCGCGCAGGGCCGCGGCCGCGCTGTCGGTGCGGGTGTAGGCGGTCGCCTCGGTCTCGTTGGGGAGGAAGGCGTGGCACAGGGAGAGCTGGTCGAGCAGGTCGGACGACCACCGCTGGGTGGGGTCCCAGCCGACGTCGGCGTAGATCAGCGTGCCGTTCGCGGCGGCCTTGCCGATCCACTCGCGCGGCTCGGCCTCGATGTGGACGAGCGCCGTGCGCGCCTCGGGCGGGTCGCCCATCAGCGCGTCCTGCGAGTACGGGGGCTCCTGGCCGTGGGTGACCAGGGCCCGGTCGTCGCCGTAGGCCAGCGAGACGGTGACCGGGGTGGGCCGGCCGGCCGCGGTGCGGGAGAGCGAGAGGTCGATGTGCTCCTGGCCGGCGAGGACCTCGCGGCAGTGGGCGCCGTAGAAGTCGTCGCCGAAGACCGTGGCCAGGGAGGTCCGCAGGCCGAAGCGGGACGCGGCCACCGCGAGGTTCGCGATGCCGCCGGGGCCGCTGCCCATCCCGGAGGTCCAGATCTCCTCACCCGGCGTCGGCGGCTTCCCGAGCCCCGTCAGGACGAGGTCGTAGAAGAGCAGCCCGGTCAGCAGCACGTCGGGCCGGTCGTCGTCCAAGGCAGCGCCCTCTCGTCAGAACCGTTCGATTTCGGTGCACGGAATCGTGCGCCGCTCTGCGAGATTGGTCAATAGTCGAGCAGAAGTGAGCATAGATTTGATTGAGAATGACGAGTAGTGTTCACGCCGTGCTGGCAGAACGACGACACCAACTCATCCTGCGGGCCCTGCGCTCGGGCGGCCCCGCGGCTGTGACCGACCTCTCCGAGCAGCTCGGCGTGAGCCCCGCCACCATCCGGCGCGACCTGGTCAAGCTGGAGGAGGACGGACTGCTCACCCGGGTGCACGGCGGCGCGGTCGTGGACGAGGGCGACCAGCCCTTCGCCGAGGTCGCCGAGATCAGAGTCGCCGAGAAGGACGCGATAGCGGCCCGCGCGGCGGCCATGGTCGCCGACGGCCAGTCGGTGCTCCTCGACATCGGCACCACCGCCTACCGGCTGGCCCGGCAGCTGCACGGCCGCCGCCTCACCGTGATCACCAGCAACCTGGTGGTCTACGAGGAACTCGCCGACGACGAGGGCATCGAACTGGTCCTGCTCGGCGGCATGGTCCGCCGCGAGTACCGCTCCCTGGTCGGCTTCCTCACCGAGGACAACCTGCGCCAGCTGCACGCCGACTGGCTCTTCCTCGGCACCAGCGGGGTGCGCCCCGGCGGGCAGGTGATGGACACGACCGTCGTCGAGGTCCCGGTCAAGCGCGCCATGATCGCGGCGAGCGACCAGGTCGTCCTGCTCGCCGACGCGGCGAAGTTCCCGGGGACGGGTATGGCGAAGGTGTGCGGTCCGCAGGACCTGGACGTGGTGGTGACGAACGCTCCCGTGGACGCGGCGACCCGCTCCTCCCTGGAGGAGGCCGGCGTCGACGTCGTCGTGGCAGGAAAGGCGCAGGCATGAAGCTGACGATTCTGGGCGGCGGCGGATTCCGCGTGCCCCTCGTGTACGGGGCGCTGCTGGGGGACCACGGCGAGGGCCGGGTGACCGAGGTCGTCCTGCACGACCTGGATCCGCGCCGGCTCTCCGCGGTCACCCGCGTGCTCGCCGAACAGGCCGTCCAGGTCTTCGACGCCCCCCGGGTCAAGGCCACCACCGACCTCGACGAGGCCCTGCGCGGCGCCGACTTCGTCTTCTCCGCGATCCGTGTCGGCGGCCTGGAGGGGCGCGCCAACGACGAGCGGGTGGCGCTCGCCGAGGGCGTCCTCGGCCAGGAGACGGTGGGCGCCGGCGGCATCGCCTACGGACTGCGGACCGTCCCCGTCGCCGTCGAGATCGCCCGGCGCGTGGCCCGCCTCGCCCCCGACGCCTGGGTCATCAACTTCACCAACCCCGCCGGCCTGGTCACCGAGGCCATGTCCCGCCACCTCGGCAACCGGGTCATCGGCATCTGCGACTCACCGGTCGGCCTCGGCCGCCGTATCGCCCGGGTGCTCGGCGCGAACCCGACGGAGGCCTGGATCGACTACGTCGGCCTCAACCACCTCGGCTGGGTCCGCGGCCTGCGCGTCGCCGGCCGCGACGAACTCCCGCGGCTGCTCGCCGACCCCGCACTGCTCGGCTCCTTCGAGGAGGGCAGGCTGTTCGGCACCGACTGGCTCCAGTCCCTCGGCGCGATCCCGAACGAGTACCTGCACTACTACTACTTCAACCGCGAGGCCGTCCGCGCCTACCAGGAGGCCGAGCAGACCCGCGGCGCCTTCCTCCGCGACCAGCAGGCCCGCTTCTACGAGGAGACCGGCAACCCGGACCGCTCCGCACTGACCGCCTGGGACCGCACCCGCGCCGAGCGCGAGGCGACGTACATGGCCGAGAACCGGGAGACCGCGGGCGCCGGCGAACGCGAGGCCGACGACCTCTCCGGCGGCTACGAGAAGGTCGCCCTCGCGCTGATGCGGGCCATCGCCCGGGACGAGCGCACCACGCTGATCCTCAACGTGCGCAACCGCGGCACGCTCTCCGTCCTCGACGCCGACGCCGTCATCGAGGTCCCCTGCCTCGTCGACGCCAACGGCGCGCACCCCGTCGCCGTCGACCCGCTCCCCGACCACGCCACCGGGCTCGTCTGCTCGGTCAAGGCCGTCGAGCGCGAGGTCCTGGCCGCGGCCGAGTCCGGTTCCCGGACCACCGCCGTGAAGGCCTTCGCCCTGCATCCGCTGGTCGACTCCGTGAACGTCGCCCGCAGGCTGGTGGAGGGCTACACCGAGGTCCACCCCGGCCTGGCGTACCTTAAGTAAGCTCATCGCGGTAAGCGCTTTCTCCCGACCGACGCGCTTCCCCCGCACGCCCACTGGAGACTTTCATGCACGACGAACGCCGGCGGATCGAGGAGCGCGTCGAGCGCCTCCACAACCAGCGCATCAAGCCCGCCCTCTACGCGGCCACCGTCCCCTTCGAGGTGGAGGCCTGGCAGGCGCCGGGGGAGCCGGTCCCCTTCGAGGAGGCCGCGGCCGCCCCGTACACGCCCTTCGCCATGGACACCCCCTGGGGCCCGCCCTGGGGCACCACCTGGTTCCGGATGCGCGGACAGGTGCCCGAGCAGTGGGCCGGCCGGCGCGTCGAGTCGGTCATCGACCTCGGCTTCGTGGGCGACTGGCCCGGCAACCAGGCCGAGGCCCTGGTCCACCTCGCGGACGGCACCCCGCTGAAGGCGGTCAACCCGCTCAACCAGTACGTGCCGGTCGCCCACCCGGCCGCCGGCGGCGAGCGGATCGACTACCTGGTCGAGGCCGCCTCCAACCCCGACATCCTCGCGAACGACTTCGCCGGCCCGACCCCGCTCGGCGACGTCCTGACCGCCGGCGACAAGCCCCTCTACACCTTCAGGCGCGCCGACCTCGCCGTCCTCGACGAAGAGGTCTTCCACCTCGACCTCGACGTCCAGGTGCTGCGCGAACTGATGCTGGAGCTCGGCGAGCACGACCCGCGCCGGCACGAGATCATGCATGCCCTGGACCGGGCGATGGACCTGCTCGACCTGGACGACATCTCCGGCTCGGCGGGCCAGGTACGGGACGCGCTGCGGCCGGTGCTCGCCAAGCCCGCCCACGCCAGCGCCCACGTCGTCTCCGGCGTCGGCCACGCCCACATCGACTCCGCCTGGCTGTGGCCCATCCGCGAGACCAAGCGCAAGACCTCCCGCACCTTCTCCAACGTCACCGCCCTCGCCGAGGAGTACGAGGACTTCGTCTTCGCCTGCTCGCAGGCCCAGCAGTACGAGTGGGTGCGCGACCACTACCCGCAGGTGTGGGAGCGGATCAAGAAGTCCGTCGAGAAGGGCCAGTGGGCGCCGGTCGGCGGCATGTGGGTCGAGTCCGACGGCAACCTGCCCGGCGGCGAGGCCATCGCCCGCCAGCTCGTGCACGGCAAGCGGTTCTTCATCGAGCACTTCGGCATCGAGACCAAGGGCGTCTGGCTGCCCGACTCCTTCGGCTACAACGCCGCCTACCCGCAGCTCGCCAAGCTCGCCGGCAACGAGTGGTTCCTCACCCAGAAGATCTCCTGGAACCAGACCAACACCTTCCCCCACCACACCTTCTGGTGGGAGGGCATCGACGGCACCCGCATCTTCACCCACTTCCCGCCCATCGACACCTACAACGCCCGCTTCAGCGGCGAGGAGATGTCCCGCGCGGTCCGCAACTACGCCGAGAAGGGCGGCGCCAACCGCTCCCTCGCCCCCTTCGGCTGGGGCGACGGCGGTGGCGGCCCCACCCGCGAGATCATGGAACGGGCGCGCAGGCTGGCCGACCTGGAGGGCTCGCCCAAGGTCGTCGTCGAGCACCCCGACGAGTTCTTCGCCAAGGCCCGCGAGGAGTACCCGGACGCCCCGGTCTGGGTCGGCGAGCTCTACCTGGAGCTGCACCGCGCCACCTACACCACCCAGGCCCGCACCAAGCAGGGCAACCGGCGCAGCGAACACAAGCTGCGCGAGGCGGAGTTGTGGGCCACGACGGCGGCCCTGCACGCGCCGGGCTACACCTACCCGTACGAGAAGCTGGACCGGCTGTGGAAGACGGTGCTGCTGCACCAGTTCCACGACATCCTGCCGGGCTCCTCGATCGCCTGGGTGCACCGGGAGGCGGAGGCCGAGTACGCCCGGGTCGCAGAGGAGTTGGAGACCCTCACGACCGAGGCGGTCACCGCGCTCGGCGGCGGCGGGAGCCGGGTGTTCAACACCAGCCCGTACGACCGGGCCGAGGTGGTGCGGACGGCCGACGGCGCCCCCGCGTACGTGGAGGTGCCCGCCGGCCACAGCGCCCCGCTCGCCGCCGCCGCACCCGAACGGCCCGTCACGGTCGACGGCCGGGTCCTCGACAACGGCCTGGTCCGCGTCGAACTGGCGGAGGACGGCACGCTCGCCTCCGTACGCGACCTGCGGGCCGGTGGCCGCGAGGTCCTCGCCGACAAGGGCAACCTCCTGCGACTGCACACCGACCTGCCCAACTACTGGGACGCCTGGGACGTCGACAAGCACTACAAGAACCGCTACACCGACCTGCTGGACGCCACCGAGATCACGGTCGTGGAGGCGGACTCCCTCGTCGGCGCCGTCCGGGTCACGCGCGCCTTCGGCAAGGGCTCGACCATCACCCAGACCATCACCCTGCGCGCCGACAGCCCCCGTATCGACTTCGAGACCGAGATCGACTGGCACGAGGCCGAGAAGTTCCTCAAGGCGGGCTTCCCGATCGACATCCGGGCCCCGCACTCCTCCGCAGAGATCCAGTTCGGGCACATCCAGCGCCCCACCCACACCAACACCAGCTGGGAGGCGGCCCGCTTCGAGGTCTCCGGCCACCGCTGGGTCCACGTCGGCGAACCCGGCTACGGCGTCGCGGTGATCAACGACTCCACCTACGGCCACGACATCTCCCGCACGGTCCGCGAGGACGGCGGTACGACCACCACGGTCCGCCTCAGCCTGGTCCGCGCCCCGCGGGTCCCCGACCCCGAGGCCGACCAGGGCCGCCACCGCTTCACCTACGCGCTGCTGCCCGGCGCGACCATCGAGGACGCCGTCGCCGAGGGGTACGCCCTCAACCTGCCGCTGCGCGTGGCGGACGCGGCCGGCGCCCCCGAACCGGTGGTCTCCGTGACCGGCGAGGGCATCACCGTCGAGGCCGTCAAGCTCGCCGACGACCGCTCCGGCGACGTCGTCGTGCGCCTCTACGAGTCCCGCGGCGGCCGCGCCCAGGGCCTCCTGCACCCCGGGTTCCCGCTGGCCGGCGCGCAGGTCACGGACCTGCTGGAGCGGCCCCTTGAGGACGCGGAGACCGAAGCCGGAGCCGTCCGCGTGCAGTTGCGGCCGTTCCAGATTCTGACCCTGCGGCTGGCCAGGACACCGCAGGCGGCTGCACAGTAACTCCCAGGAATTTTTAAGGAAGCGGTAAAGCGCCTGGTCACGGCCGGAATTGAGGGTTCCGTGACCACGGCGCTTCGCTTCCCCGTCACCTGCGGTTCGCCTGCTGCCCCTGGGATGCGTGCGGCAGGCGCGCGAGAGAGAGGTGGAACCGTGGGAGACCCGCGCATTCACGCGATCGGAAAGGGACTGAGGCGGCGGGGGAGGCTGATGAAGGAGGCGGTGAGTCCACCGCGCCGGACCACCCTGAACGCCGTACCCGCGCCCCGCAGCCGCCCCAGCGCGGCCGACCGCCCCACCGCGGCCGACTCCTACACCGCTCCGCCCGCCCCGCGCCTGGTGGACTCACCGGTGTTCGTGCTGTCGTCGGTGCGCTCCGGCTCGACTCTGCTGCGTGTGCTGCTCAACAGCCACAGCCGCATCCGCGCCCCGCACGAGATGCATCTGCGCACCCTGCACGTCAACCTGTCCCGCTCGTTCACCGCGGCCGCCATGAAGGCGCTCGAACTGGACAAGCACGAGCTGGAGCACGTCCTGTGGGACCGGGTCCTCCACCTGGAACTCACCCGCAGCGGCAAGGACGTCATCGTCGACAAGACACCGCCGAACACCCTCATCTGGCGGCGACTGCACCGCTGTTGGCCCAACGCCCGCTACATCCTGCTGCTCCGCCACCCGGGCGCGATCATCGCCTCCCTCACCGACCGCCGAGCGAACCCCGACCACGAGGCGATCCTCGCCGAGGTCACGCAGTACAGCGAGAAGCTGGAGGAGGCGCGCCACGGCCTCGACAACGTCCATGTGATCACGTACGAGGACCTCACCGCCGAGCCCGAGAAGGTGACCCGCGGCATCTGCGAGCACCTCGGCGTCCCCTGGGAGGCCGCGATGCTCGACTACGGCAGCAAGGACCACGGACGGTTCCGTCCCCAGCTCGGCGACTGGTCCCCGACCATCAAGTCCGGCCGTATCCAGGCGGCCCGCACCGCCGACCCGTCCGCCGACCTCCCGCCGCGCCTGAAGGAGATCGCGCGGGAGTGGGGGTACTGAGCGGGGGAGGTCTGGGCGCGCCCCGAAGGGGCGCGGGGAACCGCGCGCCCAGCCCCCGCAAACCCGCGGCCGGAAGTCAACCTAGAGCGGCAGTACCTGACCCGCCCCCACCATCCCAACGGAGTTGATCGCGGGGAGCGGCTCCTCCACCCGCTGCTGCGGCAACGACGCCGGCCGCAGCGGCCGCGGCCCCGAGACCACCGTGTAGTCCTGCCCGAGGAACGGCGGCACGACCTCGCCCGGGTCCTCCCCGAGCGCCAACTGCACCGCCGCCCAAGGGGCGTTGACGCCGCACAGGGACAGCTGGTGGAGCCCGCCGGCCGGCCGCGTGTTCACGTCCATCAGCACCGGCCGGTCCCCGAGCATCCGGAACTGCACATTGGACAGATAGTGCAGCCCGAATCCCTCGGCGATCCGCACCGCCGGCTCGATCCACTGCTCGTGCAGCGTGAACCCGCGCCGCCGCCCGTTCTTGGTGCGGCCGATCGCCATCCGCACCCGGTTGTCCGGCCCGGTCAGACAGTCCACCGACACCTCCGGCTGCTCCAGCCGCGGCATCACCAGCCAGTCGACCTCCTCCTCGGCCTCCTTCAGCGCCCCCAGTACCAGGTCGAGCGGTACATAGGGGCTCGGGAACCCGCTGAGATGCATGAGTGAGAAGGGGGTGCGGGTGATCACGCGGAAGCCCACCCCGCCCGCCCCGGACGCCGGCTTGAAGCACGCCCGGTGGCCCCGCGCCTCCAACTCCGCCACAGCACACATCAGTTCGTCGGCCGATCGGACCCGCCACCACGGCGGCACGGGCACCCCGATCGCCTGGACCGCCTCGTAGGCGATCACCTTGTCGTGGAAGACGGACACCGCCTCCGGCGGCGGCGCCATCAGCGCCGTGCCGATCGCCTCGAACTCCGCGCGGTGCGCCACCACCGCGGCCTGGTGCAGCCGCGGCACGAACACGTCGATGCCGCGCCGTGCGCACTGGTCCAGCGCGTACTCCACGTAACCCGCCGGGGACAGGCCCTCCGGCTCCAGCTCCGCGGTGTCGGCGGCGGCCAGCACGGGCGAGTCGGCGTCCCCGTGGGTGGCATGGATCTCGACGGCCCGATCGCTGGGATTTCGGCGCAGCTGATCCATGAAGAACACGTTCTCCGCGTACGTGCGGTTGAGCCAGACGCGTACGCGAGAGACCATGCAGGCCGCCTTTCACGGTTCGCGGGCACGGCGAAGCAGGCCGTGCCCGGCCAGGGGGATGGGAGGTACACCAAACCGCCCCGTGCGAAGGGAAGTTCAGGCGGTGGTGTTGGGGCGATCATACGGCCCCGCCAAGGCCCCGCGTGCAACGTACGTGTTACGGATTCCCCGATCATGACGACCCCGGTCGCAGAACGCTCACGTTCCGCACAGAAAGCGGTCCCATTCCGGCGGGAAGCCGCCTTGTCCCGGTAGCGTGAATGTGTTCTCGTGGTGCTTTCGGAGTTCGGAGGGGGACGAGAGGTGACGTCGACGGTCGGCGGTGCCGGACAGCTGCTGGCCATCAGTGACCTGCACATCGGCTACGAGGAGAACCGCACCCTCGTCGACAAGATGCGGCCCGACTCCGACGACGACTGGCTCCTGGTCGCCGGCGACGTCGCGGAGACCGTGGCCGACATCCGCTGGGCGCTGGAGACTCTCGCCGGACGGTTCAGCAAGGTCATCTGGGCCCCCGGAAACCACGAACTGTGGACCCATCCCCGCGACCCCGTCACCCTGCGCGGCGTCGCCCGCTACGACTACCTGGTCACCCTCTGCCGCGACCTCGGCGTGACCACCCCCGAGGACCCCTACCCCGTCTGGGAGGGCCCCGGCGGCCCCGTCGTCGTCGCCCCGCTCTTCCTGCTCTACGACTACTCCTTCCTCCCCAAGGGCTGCACGACCAAGGAACAGGGACTCACCTACGCGCACGGCACCGGCATCGTGTGCAACGACGAATACCTGCTGCACCCCGACCCCTATCCCACCCGCGAGGCCTGGTGCCGCGCCCGCGTCGCCGAGACCGAACGCCGCCTCGCGGCCCTCCCCGACGACCTGCCCACCGTCCTGGTCAACCACTACCCGCTCGACCGGCACCCCACGGAGATCCTGTGGTACCCCGAGTTCGCCATGTGGTGCGGCACCGGACTGACCGCGGACTGGCACACCAGGTTCCGCGTCGAGACCATGGTCTACGGCCACCTCCACATCCCGCGGACCACCTGGCACGACGGCGTCCGCTTCGAGGAGGTGTCGGTGGGATACCCCCGCGAATGGCGCAAGCGACCGGAACCACCGGGACGGCTGCGCCGCATACTGCCCAGGGAGGACGGGACGCAGTGATCGAGGAACTGCTGCCGGACCCGGTGGTGACGGTCGAGTCGTACAGCGACGAGGAGTCCGGACCCGCACCGCTGTACCCGGAGGAGGCGGCCGTCGTGGCACGGGCCGTCGAGAAGCGACGCCGCGAGTTCGCCGTCGTACGCTCCTGCGCCCGCCGCGCCATGGAGAAGCTCGGCGTGCCCGCACAGCCCATCCTGCCCGGCGACCGGGGCGCCCCGCGCTGGCCGGCCGGACTGGCGGGCAGCATGACCCACTGCGACGGCTACTGCGCCGCCGCCCTGGTCCGCGCCACCGACCTGGCCTCCCTCGGCATCGACGCCGAACCCCACGAGCCGCTCCCGGACGGCGTCCTCGACGCCGTCTCCCTGCCCGGGGAACGGCAGCGCATCGGGACACTGACCCACGACCACCCCGCGATCCGCTGGGACCGGCTGCTGTTCAGCGCCAAGGAGTCCGTCTACAAGGCGTGGTTCCCGCTCACCGGGCAGTGGCTGGAGTTCACCGAGGCCGACATCGAACTCCGCGCCGACCCCGGCGACCGCCACAGCGGCACCTTCCGCGCCGCACTCCTCGTCCCCGGCCCCCTCGTCGGCGGCCGGCGCCTCGACCACTTCGAGGGACGCTGGAAGGTGGGGCGAGGGCTGGTGGCGACCGCCGTGACGGTCGCGCACCCCTGACCCCGGTCACTGGGCCTCGCCTCTGGCCCGCCCCCGCGTGCCCCCGTCCCCCGGCCTCGTCACGGCTCGGGACACCAGCCCCGCAACAGCCCGAAGAACTCCTCCTCGTTGCCCGCGAGCCCGGCGTCCGCCAACGCCCGCTCCGCCTCCGCGAGCACCGAGGGCGGCACCACGGGCGGCCGCCCCTCTCCCGGCGGCCCGCCAGCGACATCGAAAGCCGCCCGCACCGTGTGCAGCAGCCGTAGATAGGCCTGGACAGCGGTACGCTCACGGTCGGTCAGAACGGCGGTGGGCATCGGTCGGCTCTCCCCGAAGTCGGCGTCGTCTCCCGCCCCGCAGAACAGGGCGCGACTCCAGCTTGCCGCCCACCACTGACAATCGGGCCCGGCCGCCCGCCGGTTCGCCCGCTTAGCGGAGGCGAAACCTGGCCGAAACCCCCTGGTTGAAGGCACCTCTACGCTGGAGTCACAGGCCCTCGGCCCCCGCCGCGGGGCCCCTGTGCCAGGAGGCGAGCACGTGGTCGACGTCCCCCACCGGCGCCCGGTGCGCGCCGTACGGCTGCGTCCCGTGGGCGATGGCGAACTGGAGCTGCGGTACCGCGTCGTGCACGGATACCGGCGCGCCTTCCGCATGGCCGGCGAGGGGCCGGCACTGGTCCTCATCCACGGCATCGGAGACTCCTCCGCGACCTGGGCGGAGCTGATCCCCGACCTCGCCCGCACCCACACCGTGATCGCCCCCGACCTGCTCGGCCACGGCGCCTCCGACAAACCCCGCGCCGACTACTCCGTCGCCGCCTACGCCAACGGGGTCCGCGACCTCCTCACCACCCTCGGCATCGAGTCCGCCACCCTGGTCGGACACTCGCTCGGCGGGGGAGTGGCCATGCAGTTCGCCTACCAGTTCCCCGAACGCACCGAACGGCTCATCCTGGTCAGCGCCGGCGGAGTCGGCCGCGAGGTCAACCCCGTCCTCCGGCTGGTCTCCGTACCCGGCGCCCACCTGCTGCTGTCCGCACTGCGCCTGCCCGGCATGCGGCTCCAGGTCGGACTGACCGTCGGCCTGATGAAACTCCTCGACACCGACCTCGGCCAGGACGCGCCGGAACTGCTCACCCTCGTCGACGCGCTCCCCGACGAGACCGCCCGCAACGCCTTCATCCGCACCCTGCGCGCGGTCGTCGACTGGCGCGGCCAGGTCGTCACCATGCTCGACCGCTGCTACCTCACCGAGGGCATGCCCACCATGCTGCTCTGGGGCGACCGGGACAGCGTCGTACCGGTACGGCACGCCTTCGGGGCGCACGAGGCGATGCCCGGCAGCCGACTGGAGATCTTCGAGGGCGCCGGCCACTTCCCCTTCCACACCGACCCCGGCCGCTTCGTCTCCCTGGTAGAGGAGTTCACGGCGACCACGGCCCCGGCCGACTGGAGCCGCGAACGCTGGCGGGACCTGCTGTGCGAGGGCCGCCGGGACACGCCCCGCAACCGCGCGGCGGACCGAGACCTGCGCGAAGCCAGCGAACGCAGCGCTACGTGATGATTGTTCGGTCGCCTGCGGGCGCTCTCAGCCGGTGTCGAGGGACCGACCGTGCTCAGCGCTTCGCGCCTGCGCGCTCTCGGTCCCTCGACACCGGCGCGCCCTTCGGCTCCCTCACGGCCGGTGGCCGGGGTGCAGTGGGCGTTGGTGGGCCTGTGGCCTTGGTGGGTGGTGTGGGTTGGTGGGTTCAGGTTTGGGAGCCTCGGTAGCCGAGGGATGCCTCGATGCGGCCTGCCAGGCGGTCCCGTTGGACGGGGGCCCGTAGGGAGGAACCCGCCAGCCAGGTGCGGCACTTGCTGGCCAGGAGGAGGCCGAAGCTCTCGGCCTCCTGTTCGTCGGCCTGGTCGAAGCGGCTGCGGGCGGCCACCTTGCGTACCGTCGCCTCCAGGTCGGCGTCGTCCTGGAGGAGGCGGGCGGCGACCGCGGCGCCCTCGACGTGGTGGCCGTGGTGACCGGCTTTCATGTGCCACAGCTCGTGGCCGAGGATCACCAACTGGTGGTCGGGGGCGGTGCGTTCCTCGATGACGACGAGATCCTGGTCCCGCATGTCCAGCCACAGCCCGCTGGCCGTGCCGACCGGGAAGGCCGCCGTACGGAAGTGGACGGGCCGGCCGCGCCGTCTGGCCATCGACCCGCACAGCGCGCCGTAGAGGTCCGCGGGCGGCACCGGGCCGGGAAGCTCCAGCTCTCCGACCAACTCGCCGCACAGGCGGTGCATTTCCCTTCGGATGCTCACAGTTCTCCCCCGGGTCACGACTCGGGCCGCTTGACGCTCTCCAGGAGCATGTCCAGCCACTCGGCGACCTTGTCGCGGTGCTGGTCGGTGGGTAGTTGCGCGGCCCGCCAGGCGATCCCGCGCACACCGTGGTCCTGCAGCAGCCGCTCCAGCGGGTCCTCGGCGGCCGCGGCCGCCTCCCGCTCGGCGAGCTGCTGGAGGAGTTCCTGCTCGGTGCGCTGCAGGGCGCCGGCGAGCGCCTCGGGATCCTCGGCCGTGAGGAACCCGGCGTGCACGCGGAAGAAGCGCTGGATGGCGTCGCAGTGCTCCATCGTGGGGCGCCGGTCGCCGTTGATGAGCGCGCCGGCCTGCTGGCGCGACATGCCGGCCCCGTCGGCGATCTCCTGCTGGGTGTACTTGCGTCCGTTGGGCTTCAGCCGGGTGCGGCGCAGCAGGTCCAGCCGCTGCAGGAAGCGGGCCTGGATGTCGGGCTCGCCCGCCGGGCGCCCGCTCAGCAGCGCCTTGACCACAGGTTCGGGAACGCCGCAGGCGACGGACAGACGGCCGGTGTCGAAGACCTCGGCGTGCGGTACGCCGAGCCGGTCGGCGAGTGCGGTCACACGAGCGACGACGGCCGGCAGCGCAGCCGTCCCCGTGGCGCCCGGACCTTCGAAGCCACCCGTCACCGACAGAACTCCTACGTCTCTCTCACAAGCGATTGCCGTGAACTTCCCGGAGAGTAGCCGGTCGTTCGAACTTACATCCAGGTCTCGCCACAACTGTGGCCTATTTCAGCCGTCAACCGGCATGAAATGCCACGATAGTTGACACCGGTCGTGTCCGGGCAGCAGGATCGGGGCGCCGCGTCAGGGCCGCAGAGGCAAGAGGGGTGACCTCCGGATGGCACATCAGGCAGGAGGGCAGCGATCGGAACTGCGGTCCGTCCCCGAGAGCCCCGAGGTCCAGGGGTACCTCCAGGACTACACCACTCTGCTGGAGGCCGTGCCCTTCCCGTCCGTCGTCCTCGACCACCGATGGGACGTGGTCCTGGCCAACACCGCTTTCGCGTCACTTTTCCGGGGCGTCGGGCCGCATCCGACGGCCATGCCGGGTGACAACTTCCTCCGGTTCGTCCTGTTCCACCCGGACGCGGGCACCGTCCTCGGCGAGCACGAGTCGAGCTGGTGCCTGCCGATGCTGGCCCACTTCGCGGCCGCCGTGGAGCGCCACGGCCACGACCACGGCCTTCAGGCCATCCGCCGGGACATCGCCCAGGACCCGATCATGGAGGCGGCCTACCGGCACGGCCTGCCGCACTGGATCCGCACGGTGGGCGAGCGGGCCGTGGCCCACGACGGCGCCGTCCGCCCGCTGCTGCACCCGGACCCGCGCTGGGGTGCCACCGACTGCCGCATCGTGGACGAGACGCCCGGCACCCTGAAGGAGATGGGATACACGCGGATGACGCTCGTACTGCGCGACGCGCGGCGTACGGCGCACGCCTCGCGCAGGTCGGGGCGCCCGCGACGTGCGGCGGCCCACCTCAGCGTGGTGCCCGCCCCCGAGGCCTGACCGGGGCACCGTCGGCGTTCAGGTCGCCGACGGCGCCCCGTCACGGACGGGGCACGTGAAGCTGTTCAGCCGGCGTGCTCGCGCATCCACGCCTCGACCCCGTCGGCCGAACGCGGCAGCGCCGCCGACAGGTTCTCGTGGCCGTCCGCCGTCACCAGCAGATCGTCCTCGATGCGGACGCCGATGCCGCGCCACTGCTCGGGGACCGTCAGATCGTCGGGCTGGAAGTACAGGCCGGGCTCGACGGTGAGCACCATGCCCGGTTCCAGCACGCCGTCCACGTACTCCTCGCTGCGGGCCCTGGCGCAGTCGTGCACGTCCAGGCCGAGCATGTGGCCGGTGCCGGCCATCGTGAACCGCCGCTGCAGGCCCAGCTCGTAGGCCCGCTCGGCCGGGCCCTCGATGAACCCCCACTCCACCAGCCGTTCGGTCATCGACCGTTGGGCGGCCTCGTGGAAGTCGCGGTAGTGTGCACCGGGCTTGACCGCGGCCATGCCCGCCTCCTGCGCCTCGAACACGGCGTCGTAGATCTCGCGTTGGAGGGGCGTGAAGGTGCCGCTGATCGGGAGGGTGCGGGTGACGTCCGCGGTGTAGAGGGTGCGGGTCTCCACGCCCGCGTCCAGCAGGAGCAGTTCGCCGGGGCGGACCGGGCCGTCGTTGTCCTGCCAGTGCATGATCGTGGCGTGCTCGCCGGCCGCGCAGATCGAGCCGTAGCCGACGTCGTTGCCGTCGACCCGGGCCCGGCGGAAGAAGGTGCCCTCGATCCACCGCTCCGAGGTGGCGACGGCCTGCGACAACTCCCGTACGACGTCGGTGAATCCGCGGACGGTGGCGTCGACGGCGCGACGCATCTCGCCGATCTCCCACTCGTCCTTGACCAGGCGCAGCCCGGACACGGCCTCCTCGAAGTCCTCGTCCCGGTCCGCGTCGGTGGCGAGCGCCGCTTCCAGGGCCGGGTCGACGCCGCGGACGATCCGGGTGGGCGCGGCGGAGGCGCGGGCGATGTCCTCGGCGATGGTGCGTATGTCCCGGCACGGCAGGCCGAGGACGCGCTCGGACTCGGCCAGGGTGCGGCGCCGGCCCATCCACAGTTCGGCGGTGTAGCCGGTCCAGAACTCGTTGCTGTCCCGGCTGTCGCGCGGGAGCTGGTAGCAGTGCGCGTCGTGGCCGCCCTCCGGGCGGGGCTCCAGCACCAGGGCGCCGTCCCGGGCCTGGTCGCCCGTGAGGTGGACGTAGCCCGAGTACGGGCGGAAGGGGTAGTGGGTGTCGTTGGAGCGGGTCCGGAGGCCGCCGGAGGGGACGACCAGCCGCTCGCCCGGGAAGAGCGCGGAGAGCGCGGCGCGGCGGCGGGCCGCGTACGGCGCCTGCTCGGCGGGCTCCAGGTCCCTGCGCTCGGTGTCGGCCCAGCCGGTCCGCATCAGCGCGGACAGCTCGTCGGAGATTCCTCGGTACAGACCGTTCTTTCGGCCCTTGGTCACGTCGGCCCCTCTGCTGTGTGGTGGCGTTCCCCTGTGCGGGACCAGTGTGGCGGGCATTCCCCGAGAAGGGAACATGTGACATAGTACTGGCGTGAACAAGCGACTGACCTGCGACGTCGTGGTCGTCGGGGCGGGGATGGTGGGCGCGGCCTGCGCCCTGTACGCGGCCCGTGCCGGTCTCGACGTCCTGCTGGTGGACCGCGGCCCGGTGGCCGGCGGCACCACCGGAGCCGGTGAGGGGAACGTTCTCGTCTCCGACAAGGAGCCCGGCCCCGAACTCGACCTCGCCCTGCTGTCGGGCCGCCTGTGGGCCGAACTCGCCGAGGAGTTCGGCGAGGCCGTCGAGTACGAGGCCAAGGGCGGCCTCGTCGTGGCCTCCACCCCGGACGGGCTCGCCGCGCTGGAGCGGTTCGCCGACGGCCAGCGCGCCGTCGGGGTCCTCGCCGAACCGGTCGCGGGCGACGCCCTGTACGAGCTGGAACCCCACCTCGCCCCCGGCCTCCCGGGCGGCGTCCACTACCCGCAGGACAGCCAGGTGATGCCCGCCCTCGCGGCCGCCCACCTGATCCGCGCCTCCGGCGCCCGCCTGCTCACCGGCCGCACCGTCACCGAGGTCCTGCGCGGCCCCGACGGCGCGGTGCGGGGCGTGCGCACCGACCGCGGCGAGATCCACGCCCCGGCGGTCGTCAACGCGGCCGGCACCTGGGGCGGCGAGCTGGCCGCCCGGGCCGGCACTCACCTGCCCGTCCTGCCGCGCCGCGGCTTCGTCCTCGTCACCGAGCCCCTCCCGCGCCTGGTCCGCCACAAGGTGTACGCCGCCGACTACGTGGCCGACGTCGCCAGCGACTCGGCCGCCCTGCAGACCTCACCGGTCGTCGAGGGCACGGCGGCGGGCCCGGTGCTGATCGGTGCCAGCCGGGAACGCGTCGGCTTCGACCGCTCCTTCTCGCTGCCGGTCGTACGGGCGCTGGCGGCGGGCGCCACCCGGCTGTTCCCCGTCCTGGCGGACGCCCGCGCGATCCGCTCCTACGTCGGATTCCGCCCGTACCTGCCCGACCATCTGCCCGCCATCGGCCCCGACCCGCGGGTCCCCGGGCTGCTCCACGCCTGCGGGCACGAGGGCGCCGGCATCGGGCTCGCCACCGGCACCGGCCACCTGATCGCCCGGGCCCTGACCGGGAAGACACCCGGCCTGGACCCGGCCCCCTTCCGCCCCGACCGCTTCCCCGCGCCCGAGGAGGCCGCGTGAGAACACCGCTGGACCTGGCCGCGGCCCGCCCCGGACCCGCCTTCACGGTCACCCTCGACGGCCGGGAGATCGAGGCACTGCCCGGTCAGACCGTCGCCGCCGCGCTCTGGGCGGCCGGCGTCACCTCCTGGCGCACCACCCGCGGTGCGGGCCGGCCGCGCGGTGTCTTCTGCGGCATCGGCGTCTGCTTCGACTGCCTGGTGACCGTCAACGACCGCCCCAACCAGCGTGCCTGCCTGGTGCCATTGCGCCCTGGGGACGCGATCCGCACCCAGGAAGGGACGGGCCATGAGGACTGACCTCGCGGTACTCGGCGCGGGCCCGGCCGGGCTCGCCGCGGCCCTCGCGGCCGACGCGCGCGGCCTGCGCGTCACCCTCGTCGACTCGGCGGCGGAAGCCGGCGGACAGTTCTACCGGCAGCCCGCCGCCGCACTGCGCGCGAGCCGCCCGCAGGCGCTGCACCACCAGTGGCCGACCTGGCGGCGGCTCAGGGACGGACTGGCCGCAAGCGGCGTCGTTTTTCTGACGGACCATCATGTGTGGTGCGTGGAACGGAAGTCCGCCGGCTTCACCGTGCATGCCCTGCTCGGCCCCGAGCAGGAGGAGCCGGTCTCCGTGCACGCCGACGCCGTCCTCCTCGCCACCGGCGGCTACGAGCGGGTGCTGCCCTTCCCCGGCTGGACCCTCCCCGGAGTCGTCACCGCCGGCGGAGCCCAGGCCATGCTCAAGGGCGGTCTCGTGGTGCCGGGCCGCAGAGCCGTCGTCGCCGGGACCGGGCCGCTGCTGCTGCCCGTGGCGACCGGGCTCGCGGCGGCGGGCGTCGAGGTCGCGGCGCTCGTCGAGGCGGCCGACCCGGGGCGCCTCGCACGCTACGGCCCGGCCCTGGCCGCCAAGCTCCCCGAGGGCGCCGGATACGCGGCCCGCCTGCTGCGCCACCGCGTCCGCCTCCACACCCGCCACACGGTCGTACGCGCCCACGGAGAGGACCGCCTCACCGGAGTCACCGTCGCCGCCCTCGACGCCGACGGCCGTGTCCGGCCCGGCACCGAGCGGCACATCCCCTGCGACACCCTGGCCGTCGGGCACGGCATGCTCCCGCACACCGACCTCGCCGAGAGCCTCGGCTGCCGCCTGGACGGGCCGACCGTCGCCGTCGACGACGAGCAGCGCACCGACGTGCCCGGCGTGTGGGCGGCGGGGGAGTCCACCGGCATCGGCGGCGCGGCCCTCGCCCTGGCCGAGGGGCACATCGCCGGTGTCTCCGCCGCCGCCCGCCTGCGCGGTACGGCCCCCGAACCGGCGGCCGCCGCCCTCAAGTCCCTTTCCCGGCTACGGAGTTCGGCGGCGGCCCTGGACGCCGCCTACCCGCCCCCCGCGCACTGGGCCGACCAGGTCACCGACGACACCGTCGTCTGCCGCTGCGAGGAGGTCACCGCCGGTGCCGTCCGCGGGGCCGTCGAGGAACTCGGGGCGGGCGACCTGCGTACCGTGAAGCTGCTGACGCGCGCCGGGATGGGCTGGTGCCAGGGGCGGGTGTGCGGACCGGCGGTCGCCGGGCTCACCGGCTGCGAACCCACCCCGTCCCGGCGGCCGTTCGCCCGACCCGTGCCGCTCGGGGTGCTGGCGCGGGCGGGGGAGGGCGACTGAGCGCGGGCGCTCCGACCCGTATCCCCCAGGCCAGATTCAGTAAAATGTCACACTCTACGCAGATGGGACCCACCAGATGACCGCCACGCAGAACCGCCCCTGGCGCGGAGTCCTCGTCGCCACGGCCCTCCCGCTCGACGACGACCTCTCCGTGAACCACGACAAGTTCGCCGAACACTGCGCCTGGCTCGTCGAGAACGGCTGCGACGGCGTGGTGCCCAACGGCTCCCTCGGCGAATACCAGGTCCTCACCCCCGAGGAGCGCGCCAAGGTCGTCGAGACGGCCGTGGCCGCCGTCGGTGGCGAGCGCGTGATGCCCGGCGTCGCCGCCTACGGCTCCGCGGAGGCCCGCCGCTGGGCCGAGCAGGCGCGCGACGCGGGCTGTGCCTCGGTGATGCTGCTGCCGCCGAACGCCTACCGCGCCGACGAACGCTCCGTCCTCGCCCACTACGCCGAGGTCGCCAAGGCGGACATCCCGATCGTCGCCTACAACAACCCGATCGACACCAAGGTCGACCTCGTCCCCGAACTTCTCGCGCGCCTCCACGCCGAGGGGCACATCCACGCCGTCAAGGAGTTCTCCGGCGACGTCCGCCGCGCCTACCGGCTCGCCGAACTCGCGCCGGAACTCGACCTGTTGATCGGCGCCGACGACGTCCTGCTGGAACTCGCGATCGCCGGCGCCAAGGGCTGGGTGGCCGGTTACCCGAACGCGCTGCCGAGGTCCACCGTCGAGCTGTACCGCGCGGCCGTCGCCGGCGACCTGGACACCGCCAAGAAGCTGTACGAGCAACTGCACCCGCTGTTGCGGTGGGACTCCAAGGTCGAGTTCGTGCAGGCCATCAAGTTGTCCATGGACATCGTCGGCCGCCACGGCGGGCCCTGCCGACCGCCCCGGGTACCGCTGCTCCCCGAGCAGGAGACCGCCGTACGCACCGCCACCGAACAGGCCGTCGCCGCAGGGCTCGCGTAGGGAGACCGGTCATGCGCAGCAAACTCGTCCTGCACGCCGTCGACTCGCACACCGAGGGCATGCCCACCCGGGTGATCACCGGCGGCATCGGCACCATCCCGGGCGCCACCATGAACGAGCGGCGCCTGTATTTCCGCGAACACCGCGACACCGTACGGCAGTTCCTCATGAACGAGCCGCGTGGCCACGCGGCGATGAGCGGTGCGATCCTCCAGCCGCCCACCCGCCCCGACTGCGACTGGGGCGTGGTCTACATCGAGGTCTCCGGCTATCTGCCGATGTGCGGCCACGGCACCATCGGTGTCGCGACCGTGCTGGTGGAGACCGGGATGGTCGAGGTCGTCGAGCCGGTCACCACCATCCGGCTCGACACCCCGGCGGGCCTGGTCGTCGCCGAGGTGGCGGTCCAGGACGGCGCCGCGAAGGCCGTCACCCTGAAGAACGTGCCGTCCTTCTCCGTCGCCCTCGACCGCAAGATCACCCTGCCCGACGGGCGCACGGTGACATACGACATGGCATACGGGGGCAACTTCTACGCCATCCTGCCGCTGGAGCAGTTCGGACTGCCCTTCGACCGCTCCCGCAAGGACGACATCCTCCGCGCCGGGCTCTCCCTCATGGAGGCGATCAACGCCGAGGACGAACCCGTCCACCCCGAGGACCCCTCCATCCGCGGCTGCCACCACGTCCACCTCTACGCCCCCGGCGCCAGCGCCCGCCACTCACGGCACGCGATGGCCATCCACCCCGGCTGGTTCGACCGCTCACCCTGCGGCACCGGCACCAGTGCGCGCATGGCCCAGCTGCACGCCCGCGGCGAACTCCCGCTGCACACCGAGTTCGTCAACGAGTCCTTCATCGGCACCCGGTTCACCGGACGGCTGCTCGGCACCACGGAGGTGGCCGGCGTCCCTGCCGTGCTGCCCAGCTTCACCGGTCGTGCCTGGATCACCGGTACCGCGCAGTACCTGCTCGACCCGGCCGATCCGTTCCCGGCGGGGTTCGTCCTCTAGACCACGGGTGCCGGGTGCCGGTGCCGGGTGCTCGACGGGTGGGCGCCCGGCAGCCCGGTGCTCGGCAGTCCGGTGCCCGGCGCCCGCCGACTCGGGAATAATGGCGGGTGACGCGTGACATTGCATTGCACCAGCTAGGAGACGTCCCATGGCCGCCCAGTCCGTCGGCGCCCCGTCCGCCGCCGCTCCTGCCCTGCCCAGCCTGGGCGGCAAGAAGCGCAGCTACCGCGAGCGGGTCGCCGACGCCCTGCGGGCCGCGCTGATCGCCGGAGAGCTGCGCCCGGGCGAGGTGTACTCGGCCCCGACGCTCGCCGCCCGCTTCGGCGTCTCGGCCACCCCGGTGCGCGAGGCCATGCTGGACCTGGCCAAGGAAGGGCTGGTCGACACCGTGCCCAACAAGGGGTTCCGGGTCACGGTCGTCTCCGAGAAGCAACTCGACGAGTACAAGCACATCCGCGCGCTCATCGAGATCCCCACCGTGGTCGAGCTGGCCGGCACCGCCGACGCCGTCTCCCTGGAGGCACTGCGCCCGGCCGCCCGGGAGATCGTGCAGGCCGCGGTGGCCGGCGACCTCATCGGATACGTGGAGGCCGACACCCGCTTCCACCTCGGCCTGCTCGCCCTCGCCGGCAACGCGCACCTCGTCGAGGTCGTCGGCGACCTGCGCAAGCGCTCCCGGCTCTACGGCCTGACCGCCCTGGTGGAGGCGGGCCGCCTGATCGCCTCCGCCGAGGAGCACCTGGAGCTGCTCGACGCCCTGCTGGCCCGGGACGAACAGGCGGTGCGCGAGGTCATGACCCGTCACCTCGGTCACGTACGGGGCCTGTGGGCCGCCCACTGAGCGCGTCACAGGTCCAGCACGAGCCGTTTCCCGCGGCACCGCGAGACACAGATGAGCATGGTCTCACCGGCCTCGCGCTCGGCCGCGGTCAGGACCGAGTCCCGGTGGTCCGGCTCCCCCTCGACGACCTCGGTCTCGCAGGTCCCGCAGGTGCCCTCCGTACAGGAGTAGAGCACTTCGACACCGGTTCCCCGTACGGCGTCGAGCACGGAGACGCCGGGCGGCACGGTGACGGTACGACCGCTGCGCGCGAGGACGACGTCGAACTCGCCGTCCTCGCCGCGCTGTTGCTGCTTCGGCCGAAACCGCTCGACGTGCAGGACCCCTGCGGGGCACCGCTTCTCCACCGCGTCCAGCAGCGGTTCCGGACCGCAGCAGTAGACGAGGGTGCCGTCCGGAAGACCGTCGAGCGCGGACGCCAGGTCCAGCAGGCCGGTCTCGTCCTGTGGCGCGACGGTCACCCGGTCTCCGTACCGCTCCAACTCCTCCAGGAAGGCCATGGAGTTGCGGCTCCGTCCGCCGTAGAGCAGTCGCCATTCCGTGCCCGCCGTGGCGAGCATGGGCAGGATCGGGGTGATGCCGATGCCGCCCGCGATGAACAGATGGCCGGGGGCGGGGAGCAGCGCGAAGTGGTTGCGCGGGCCGCGGATGCGGACCTTGTCGCCCGGCCCCAACCGCTCGTGCACGAAGGCGGATCCACCCCGTCCGTCGGGTTCCCGCAGGACCGCGATCCGCCAGGAGGTGCGGTCGTCCGGGTTGCCGCACAGGGAGTACTGCCGCTCCAGGCCGGGCGCGAGCAGGAGGTCGACGTGGGCGCCGGGCTCCCATGCGGGGAGAGGCTCGCCCAGAGGATGCCGCAGGGTCAGGGCGATCACCCCGTCGGCGACGAACTCCCGGTGCTCGACGACGAGTTCGGTCATGAGTCGTGCCCTTCCGGATGGCCGAGCATCCACTCCCACATCTCGACCGGGTCCTCGGCCGTGTGCTCGGCACCGCAGTGACAGGTGCCGTGCAGGACATCGGTGCCCGGCAGCCAGTCGATGCGGTAGATCTCGCCGGTCCGCGCCGTCACAGGACCTGCTCCACGGGCTTGTCGCCCTCCTCGACCAGCCGGGCGAGGATGCGGCGGGCCGCCAGACCGCCGGTGTCGATGTTGATGCTCAGCTCCTGGTAGCCGTGCCGCTCGGTGCCGAGGGTGCGCTGCAGCAGGTTCAGGGCGTCGACGTCCTGCATGACCACGGTGTGGTTGTTGGCCCGCAGGAACTCGGTGACCTCGGCGTCGTCCGTCGCCCAGTCCCGGGACACCGCCCAGAAGTCGTACACCTTGCCGTCCCCGGACGGGGTGATCGCGTACGTGATCTCGGTGTGGAAGCCGCCCGGGTCGCTGCCGTCCGCCTCGGGCAGCACCCCGACCGGCGCGACCCTGCTGTGCAGCAGATAGAGGCAGGGCGCGTGGTACTCGATGTCCTGCCAGCGCATGATCCGGCCCGTGATGCCGGTCGACCGGGCGTAGAACGGCGGGCACGCGGCGTCGTCCATGTGCCGGCTCACCCGTACGATCCCCGCGCCCTCGTCGACCTCCGTGGTGATCGGCGTCTCGGCGACCTCGGGGGTGCCGATGTAACCGCCGTGCAGATACGTCTCGTGGGACAGGTCGAGCAGATTGTCGACGAGCAGGCCGTAGTCGCAGTCGATGGGTTCCATGCCGCGGACGGTGACCCAGCCGGGGGAGTCCAGGTGCCGGGCCCGCGGCACGGTCTGCGGATCGGCCAGCGCCGGGTCGCCGATCCACACCCAGATCAGCGAGTCCAGCTCGACCACGGGGTAGGAGGCGACGCGCGCGGTGCGGGGAACGCGCTTCTGCCCCGGCACGTAGACGCACGTCCCGGTCGTGTCGTAGGTGAACCCGTGATACCCGCACACGATCCGGTCGCCGTCCAGCCGGGTGGGCGCCTCCGACAGCGGATACCTGCGGTGCACACACCGGTCGTGCAGCACGACCGGCGTCCCGTCCTCCGCCGTCCGGTAGAGGACGAGCGGCTCCCCGAGAACCGTCCGGCCGAGCAACTCGCGTCCGACCTCGTGACTGTAGGCGGCGACGTACCACTGGTTCCTGGCGAAGGCGGTCATGTGAGGCATGGGGTTCCCGTCCCTGTCGGCGGGGCGTCGTCGCCCCGCGTGCCGTGGTTGGAAACAGGGTCCTGACGGCTGCGGCCGCCGTGCAAGGCGGCTTCTGCCAGGCGGAAGCGTCTCGCCGTGCGGGATCGCCCTTCGTTGGGCGTTACGGCCCCGTAAATGGAAGTGATAACTATTATCAGTAAGCCTGTCTGGCAGTAACGCCCCTTTGGACACAGCGGAGGAGAACGATGTCGTACGACGTACTCGTGGTCGGTGGAGGTCCGGCCGGGCTCAACGCGGCGCTGGTGCTCGGCCGCCAGCGGCGCAAGGTGCTGCTGCTCGACAGCGGCAGGCCGCGCAACGCGCCGGCCGCAGAGATGCACATGCTCCTCAGCCGGGACGGCTTTCCCCCGGCGGAGCTGCGCCGCATAGGCCGTGAACAGCTCGCCGTGTACCCGAGCGTGGAGATCCGTGAGGCTCTGGTGACGGCGGCGGAGGCGGAGGAGGGCCGGTTCCTGCTGACGCTCGCGGACGGTGGGCGGGTGTCGGGCCGCAAGGTGATCGTCGCCACCGGCCAGGTCGATGTGCTGGAGGAGGTGGAGGGGCTGAGTGAGCTCTTCGGCCGGGGTGTCTATCACTGCCCCTTCTGCCATGGCTGGGAGACCCGGGGAATGAAGCTCGCCGTGCTCGGTCACGAATTCCCCCAGGTCATGCAGGCGTTGTACGTGGCCGACCGGTTCAGCGACGACGTGGTGGTGTGCACGAACGGGCATCCGGTGCCCGAGCAGGCGGCGGGCAAGCTCGCCGAGGCGGGGATCGCCGTCGACGAGACACAGGTTTCCCGGATCGAGGGCAAGGAGGGCGAGGTCCGCCTCGTCCTGGCGGACGGACGGGTCATCGAGCGGCAGGCCGTGTACCACCGTGCGCCGACCCGCCAGCACTCCTCGCTCGCCGAACAGCTCGGCTGCCGGACACTGCCCGACGGCTGCGTCCGCGTGGACGAGTTCCAGCGCACGAGCGTGCCCGGTGTCTACGCCGCCGGCGACGCCGCCCGGCTGGAGGCGCTGCCGGACGCGCTGACGTTCGTGGTCACGGGGGCTGCCGACGGTGCGCGTGCCGCGGTCTGGCTGGAGCAGGAGCTGTTCCGGCAGGACGCGGGGCTCGGCAGCTGATCCGGTCCGCCGAGCCAGTCCGCCGATCCGGCCCGCTGATCCGGTCCGCCGAGTCGGCCCGCTGGTCCGGTCGGCCGGTCCGGCCCGCTGATCCGGTCGGCCGGTCCGGTCTGCCGGTCCGGTTCGCGGCGGGAGCATCCGGGGCATCCGGGTGCTCCCGCCGCGAGCGGTCCGACCGTCAGCCCTGCGCGGTCGGCGACAACTCACGTACCGCATCGGCGAGACCGGCCACCGTGGGGTGCTCCAGGAAGCGGCGCGGCGTCACCCTGCCGACCCCCTGGCGGGCCAGCACGCCGAGCATGCGGACCGCAAGGAGCGAATCCCCGCCCAGTGCGAAGAAGTCCGCCGCTCTGTCGGTCACCGCGCATCCGAGCAACTGGGCCCACTCGGCCGCGATGGCCAGTTCGAGCTCGTCACGCGGAGCTCCCGGCTCCTCGTCGGTCCCGCCCTGTGACAGCGGGACGGACAGCCGTCCGCCCGTGCCGCCGCTGTCCGACTGCGGCGCGTCCAGCTCCGCCGGCAGGATGACCGGTGCCGACCAGCCCTCCCTCGCCACGAGGGATTCGACGGTGCGCGTCACGTCCTGGAACATCCGGTCCACGTCCTCGGCGGCGAAGAGCTCCTCCACCAGGGAGAAGACGACGACGAGTTCGCCGCGCAGCTCGAAGAAGCGCGCTTCGAGGGCGACCTGGGGGGTTCTCAGCTGCTGGTGGTGGCTCAGCAGATCGATCCGCCCCAAGGGACCCGCCTCGTGCGGGACTTCGCTGCCCAGGGCCGCGTCCACGCCGAGGGTGCTCTGGAAGACGACGGGTGCGACCGGACGCCGGGTGCCGCGGCGGCGGCCCAGCTCACGGGAGACCTCCACCCCGGTGATCAGGTTGTGCGCGAGGGCGTCGCCCGTGGCCCGCTGAGCGCTGACGGCCAGATCGGCGAAGGCGGGGTTCTCCGGCAGCTCGACCGGCATGAGCGTGGTGGACGAGAAGGCGCCCACCAGGCGGGGCACGTCCGGATGCAGCGGAAGCCGGTTCAGTTGAAGGGTGTTGAGCAGGAAGCGCCGGTGTCCGCAGGCGCGGGCCACGGCGGCGGAGAACACCGCGAACATCGCGGCCGACGGCGTGACACCGTGCTCGGCGCAGTGGGCGCGCAGCGCGGCCCACCGCTCGGCGTCGAGCACGGCCTGCCGCGTGCCCATCAACGCCGGCCGCACCTCGGCCGGATCTGCCGTGAGAGGCAGCGCCGGAGGTAGCGGGAAGGAGTCGAGACGGTCCCACCACCAGTCCCGGTCCTGACGCCACTGCTCGGTGTCGGACAGGCCGCGCAGGCTGGTGACGTAGTCCCCGAAGTCGACCTCCAGCGGGGCGAGGACGGCGTTGTAGTCGGAGACGAGGGCGAAAAGGTCCCGGTAGAAGACGCCGGACGACCAGCCGTCGATGATCAGCAGACTGGTGGAGGAGTGCAGCCGGGCCCGCTGCCCGGGAAGCAGGGTGAGCCGCATGTCGAGTCCGCAGCCCACGGCGGGGTCGGGGCCCTCGGTGCTCATCTCCCGCCGTATCTCCGCGAGTTTGATGGCGATCTCCTCCTCCCCCGCGGTGCCCAGATCGGTCGTCCGCAGCCGCGGCATGGCGTCGGGATCGTCGAGCGGGAGGATCCGCTGCGTGCCGTCGGGCAGGATGCGGGCCCGGAGCATCGACTGGTGCTCCGCCAGGCGCTCCAGCGCGTCTTGGAGCGCCTCGACGATCTCGTCGCCGTCGATGTCCTCCAGGCCGATGTCCACGTAGTGGTGCGCGGAACGGTAGGACAGCTCCCAGGCGTCCTGCTGGCCGACGAAGTACCCCTGCTGGAGCGGCAGCAGTGGGAAGGGCGCCTCCGGATCGTCGCGCCGTTCGATGTCCAGGTCCAGGCTGCGCGGTACGCCGCTGCCCGCGGTGCCCCGCTCGTGGACGAGCGCCGCGAGACGGGCCGCGGTGTGCTCGACGCGTACGTCCGACAGGGCGAGGTTCACCCCGAGGCGCTTGCGGATCACCGCTGCCATGCGGACGGCGAGGACGGAGTCGCCGCCCAGGCTGAGGAAGCTGGCGTCGTCCGGTACGGACGCGGTGTCGGTGTCGAGGACGTCGGCCCAGACACCCCGCACGGCCCGGACGACGTCGTCGGGGACGACGGGAAGCGAGGCGGAGGTGGTCAACTGGTCGCTCCAGAGGTGGTGATGGACGGTACGCGGTCCACGGCGTGGACGCGGACGGGACGCGTGGCCCCGGGCAACTGCGCGAGCGCCCGTGCGACCCGGTCGGGATCGGGCCGGCCGTGGCCCGGGCGGGGGCGGCCCGCGACGACGTGCTGGCCCAGGTCGGTCAGGGGGTGGCCGGCAGGCGGCAGGACGGGCAGGGGCCGGAACCCGGCCGCGTCGAGCTGCCCCGCCCACTCCGCCTCGGTGAGGAACACCCGGTCCTGCCCGGCCCGCAGATCGGTGAACCAGCGCTCCTCGTCGGGGTGCGGCGACATCAGCAGGTACATCGAGGTGAGTGCCTGGTAGTGCTCCCTGCAGGACTCGACGAGCACCAACAGGCCGTCCGGCGCCAGGAGTTCGCGCAGGGCCGCGAGTGCGCGGCCCACGTGGCGGGCGTTGTGCAGGACGTTCGCGGCGAGGATCACGTCGTGAGAGGCAGGGGTCAGGCCCTGCGCCACGGGATCGGCGTTGATGTCGAACAGGGCCCGGCGCAGCCCGGGTTGGGTGCCGAAACGGGCCCGTGCGGCCTGGAGGAAGAACCGGGACACATCCGTGAAGAGGTAGTCGACCGGGGTGGAGCCCAGAGCACTCAGGACCGCCTCCGTCGTGCCGCCCACCCCCGCCCCTGCCTCCAGCACGCGCAGCGGCCGGCCGCCGCCCTCCCGGCGCCGGGCCTCGTGGGCGATCAGCTCGGCGGCGGCGTGGTTGGCCCATCGACTCTGCGCGCTGTCGCGGTAGTTGCCCTCGGCGGTGTCCGTCTCTCCCTGCGGGAAGAGCACCTCGTGCAGGCTCGTACGGTCCTGCAGGAGCAGCGGGAGCCGGTCGGCCGCCGCGAGGAAGAACCGGGTCATGGACTCGGGGTAGCCCATGCCGTCGCGTGCCTCGTCGAGGGTGCGGCGGGCGCGGGCGTACTCCGCACGGTCGGGTGCGGTCAGCTCCCGGTAGTGGCCCGTGGCCGGGTCGTGGCCGAGCCGCCCTTCGGCGGTCAGGGTGCGCAGCCAGCGCCGTACGATCCACGCGTGACGGGGCGCGGTGCCCAGTGCGGTCACGACGTCGGCGGCCGTGCGCCCCGCGTGGGTACGGAAGAGGCGGGTGCGGTCCAGGACGCGGGCCATGGTCAGCAGGGCGGTCTCGTCCAACAGGCGCATCAGGGGCGGGAGTTCGGTGAGATCGGTTCCGGTGACGGCCGCGTCGCCGGAGGCGGCGGCCGCCGCGACGGCCTTCTCGTCCTCGGCGTGTACGGCGTCGTCCACCGCGCCGTCGGCCGGACCGGCAACGAGGAGAGTGTCGCCGGTGCTGCCCGGCACCACCTGCCAGGCACCCACCTCGGGCAGGGTGGAGAGAGCCTCGGCGAGGGGCGCGGATGTCATCGGACCGCCCCCTTGGGCGCGTCGTCCACCACGATCCTCGGCAGTACCGTGCCCGGCTGCGTGCGGCGCAGGTGATCGCGCAGGACTTCCGGCAGCCGACGCTGTACGAACGCGGGCAGCGGCTCGTGGGCCAGACGTCCCACGGGTGCCCGGAGCGAGCGGGCGGTCGCCGCCGTGGCGCGGTCGGCCGGTGCGGCGACGGCGAGCATCCGGGGGTCGCCCGCGTCGAGCAGCACGGCGGCGTCCGTGCCGGTCAGAGCCTGGCGCAGGTCATGGGGCGTGACGGCGTCCGGAGCGTCGGTGAGGAGGGCGTTGGGGATGCCGTGCAGCACGACGGGCCCGGCCGACAGCGCCTTCCGCAGCAGGACCGCCAGCGGCTCGCTGCCCCGTCCCGGCCACGGCAGTTGGCGTGTCTCGGACACGGCCGCGGTGCCCGGGGCGGGGCCGACGTGGAGCACCAGGTCGTAGCGGTACCGGGTGAGTTCCGAGTCGTACGCCATCGTGCGGGCGTGCACGCTCATCCGGACGGTTCGGGAGTGGGCGGCCAGGATCCGCTGCACGGCCGCGGGGGCGAAGGAGAGTTCCCGGTCCTCGGCCACGGCCGACGCGACCCGCGCGGCGATGTCCGCGTCGGCCGCCTCGGGATCGCGGGCCCGTTCCACCCGGCCGAAGTGGTCCTCAAGGAGTCCCGCGTGGCGGATGTCGCCGACGATCACCGTCCCGCCGTCCTCCACCACGGTGAGCGCACTGTGCAGGAAGGCGCTCAGGTACGCGAGGTCGGGGAAGCACTGGGTGACGGAGTTGAGCAGGACGCAGTCGGGTCGTACACCGGCCCCGAAAACCTGCTCCATCGCCTGCCGCACCGGCGGTGTCTCGGTCTCGTGGGCGGCCGCGCGGACGAAGGCGGCGCGGGGCAGGCCGGCGCCGCTCAGGCGGTCGACCGCCACGGCCGCCACGTCCGTACCGACATAGCCCTCCAGGCGGGGCGCCAGTCGGTGTGCCAACAGGCCGGTGCCGCAGCCGAGTTCGAGGAGACGGTTGGGGCCCTGGGCGAGGACGAGCCCGACCGTACGGTCGACCCAGTCGCGCATGTGGGCGGTCGGCAGGGGTTCTCCGGTGTCGGAGGCGCGCCAGCCGGACAGGTCCAGATCACCGGCATGCCGGCCCTCGGCCGTCTCGTACGTCCACTCGTACACCTCCTCCCAGTGCGCGAGGTGTTCGCCCACCAGAGGACCGGGGGTGGGCAGCGCGGCCGTCGCGCGCGGATGGGGTGTGACCAGCAGGACGCCGTCGGGGGTGAGGCGGGCCTCGGACACCCAGGGGTGGGCGGCGGCCAGGGCGGCGATCCGCTGCTCGGCGACGGCTGTCGTATCGGTGGTCTCATCGGGCACGGGGAGGCTCCGTTCGGTGCGTGCGGGGTTACGCCGGCGCGGCGGACAGGTCGGCGTGGGGGACGGGGATCAGACGGCCGTCGCGCAGCGCCAGTACGGCGTCCGCGTGTGCGGCCAGGGCCGGGTCGTGGGTGACGGCCAGGATCGCGGTGCCCGTCTCCCGGATCCGGTCGAGCAGATCGAGCACGGACCGGCCGGTGTCGGGATCGAGCGACGCGGTGGGCTCGTCCAGCAGCAGGACGTCGGGTCGCGCGGCCAGGGCGCGGGCGAGGACGACCCGCTGCCGCTGGCCACCGGAGAGCAGCTGCGGGCGGCGCCCGGCGCTGCCGGGAGGCAGTCCGACGGCCGCGAGGAGCGTCCGTGCCTCGGCGAGCGCGGCGTCCCGGCCCAGACCGTGCAGCACGGACAGCGGCCTTGCCACGGCCCGGTCCACGCGGTGGGCCGGGTTGAGCTCGTCGACCGCGCTCTGTCCGGCGAGCTGGACGGCACGCAGCTGGTCGCGGCTGCGGTGCTCGGTGGCCGCGGGCAGCGGCGCGCCGTGCAGCGACAGTGTTCCGGCGGTTGCGGGGCGGCGTCCGACGAGTGCGTGCAGGAGCGTCGTCTTGCCGGTGCCGGAGGGGCCGACCACGGCGGTGACGCTGCCCTCGGTCAGGTCCAGCTCGCCGTCTTCCAGGAGCACTGTTCCGTCGGGGGTGGTCAGTGCCAGGCCGCGGGCGGTGAGCGGGGCATTTCTCTTTCCCCGATCCCGGCCCTTCAGGAAACCGGGGGCTGTGCCCCCGGACCCCCCTGTGGGGGTTGCGATTCGGCTGCGGGTTGTGTGTGGCTGGTCGCGCAGTTCCCCGCGCCCCTTTCGGGGCGCTGTCGTGACGCGGAGTGTTGCATCCGCCAGGTCGCCGAAGAGGTTCGCGTCGTGGGTCACCACGAGCACGCATCGGCCCGGCGTGCCGCGCCGGGCCGCTACGGCCCGGGTCACCAGGGACGCCGTCTCCGCGTCCATGGCCGACGTCGGCTCGTCCAGGACGAGCAGCGGGGGGTCCGCGGCCAACGCGCGGGCCAGCGCGACCCGTTGGGCCTGGCCGCCGGAGAGTTCGCCCGCCCGGCGCGCGGCGGTTTCGGGCGGCAGGCCGAGCAGATCGAGTTGCTCGGCGACGCGCGAGGCTCTGGCGGCGCGGTCTACCGCGAGGTCCTCGCCGATCAGGCGGTCGACGCGCCACAGCGGATGGAGCGAGGCGCCGGGGTCCTGGCCCAGTCGGCCGCACCGGGAACGACGCCATGTCCGGGCGGGGCGGCCCGGTGTCACGGGCGTACCCTGCCAGCGCACGGTTCCGGCTGTCCGGCGCAGTCCCGGCGGGAGAGTGTCCAGGAGGGCGTGGAGCAGTGTCGTCTTGCCCGACCCCGACGGGCCGGTGATGACGACCACCTGTCCGGACTCGACGCGCAGACCGGTGGGCGGCAGGACGACGACGCCGTCCGACCCCCGGCACACCGTCATTCCGTCCGCCGTGAGCAGCGGTGACCCGCTCACCGGGGTTCCGTTCACCGAGGTCATACGACGTACGCCTTTCCCCGCCCCGCCCGGTGTGCCGCGGCGGCCAGCGCCCAGGCGCAGCCCGCGAGCAGCACGGCGGGTGCGAGCAGCGCCGCCGGATTGAGCGCGGCGCCCGGAAGGTTCTCGGTGAGCATCAATGCCCAGTCCGGTTGCGGCGGTTGGGGGCCGAGCCCCAGGACGGCCAGGGCCGAGGCGATCTGCAGCGCGGTCACCAGGCGCAGCCCCGCATCGGCCGTCACCAGGCCACGCAGGGCCGGCAGCACCTCGCGGGCGAGAACGGACGCCGTTGTCTCGCCCCGCTCCAGGGCCGCCCGCACATGGCCGCGGGAGCGCAGGTCAGCCGCTTCACCGGCCACCAGCCGGGCGGTGAGCGGTGTGCCGCTGAGCACCGACGCGACCACCACCGCCGTCCCGCCGGGCAGGGTGACGGCGAGGACGAGGGCGAGGACCAGTGCGGGCACGGACAGCAGCAGGTCGCACAGCCAGAACACGGAGCGGGCGACGCGCCCGCCGGTCCACCCGGCGGCCAGGCCGAGCGCGGTACCGCAGATCACGGCCACCACCGCGGCCAGCAGCGACACGGCGAGGAGTTCGGTGCCCCCGTACAGCACACGCGACAGCACGTCGCGGCCGAGGCTGTCCGTCCCGAGGAGGGCGTCGGAGCCCGGCGGGGACCAGGGCGGGCCGACCGGCTGGTGCGGGTCGTGCGGGGCGACGTACCGCCCCAGCAGCACCAGCACGGCCGTCGCCCCGACGGCGGCCACCGCGGGGGTGAGCGAACGGGCCCTCGAGGAGCGCATCAGGCTCTCCCTCCGGCAGCGGCCGGGACGGCCGGGCTCCCGCCCACGTCCGCGCGCCCGGCCCGTCCCGCGGGACGTACGGCGGCACGGGCGTCGAGGCGATCGGCGACGAGCATGCACAGCAGCAGCACGACGACCGGCGCCAGCGCGGCGGCCTGCACGACGGGTACGTCGCGGACGGCGACCGCGGACACCAACAGGCTTCCGGTGCCGGGGTAGCCGAACATCGTCTCCACCACAGCCGTGCCCGCCATCAGCCCGCCGGCCACGAGCGCGGTCACCCGCAGCGCCGGGACCAGCAGGAAGGGCAGGACGTGCCGGACGAGCACGAGGCCGGGTGGCAGGCCCCGCATGCGGGCGTCGTCCACGTGCGGGCGGCGCAGGGTGTCCAGGAGCGTTCCGCGCAGGAGTGCGGTGGCGTACGCGGCCGAGGGCAACGCCAGCGTGAGCGCGGGCAGCACCAGCGCCCGCGGCGCGTCGAACGGTGAACCTCCGGGCGGCAGCAGGGACACGGCGGGCAGCCAGCCGAGGATCCCGGCGAGGACCGTGCCGAGCACGGCCGCGTGCACCGACTGCGGTACCGCCGCGAGCCCGGTCGCCGCCGCGCCGCCGCGCCCGCCGCGCAGGAACGTCACGCCCAGGGCGAGAGCGGTGAACACCGCCGTGACGGCCAGCGAGCAGGCGACGAGGACGGCTGTGGCGGGCAGCCGCTCGGCGAGCAGGTCGCCCACGGCGCGGCCGCTGACCAGGGACCGGCCGAGATCGCCGCGGACGGCACCGTACAGCCAGTCGAGATGGCGGACGAGGGCCGGCCGGTCGAGGCCGAGCCGGTCCCGTTCGTCCGCGCGTTCCTGCTCCGTCGCCCGTCCCGCGCCGCGGACGTCGCTCGCGTCGCCGGGCAGCAGCGCGGTGGCGGCGAACACCACGGCCGTCGCCGCCACGGTCAACAGGACCGTCCGAAGGAACGGGCGAAGGAACGGGCGAAGGAACGGGCGGAGGGTCACTTGGCCATCCAGACCTGGTCGACGAACATCCGCTGGAAGCCGGGACCGGTGGGCAGTCCCCGTACGCCGTGGGCGGCGAGGTCGAGGCCGTCGCCGGTGCCCCACACGACGTATCCGCCGTCCTTCCACAGGTCCCGCTGGATTCCGGCGAGGAGGTCGTTGCGGCGGTCGGTGTCGAGCGTTCCCATCGCCCGGGTGAAGCCGGCGTCGAACTCCTCGTTCTTCCAGGCGGTTTCGTTGGTGGGGGAGGCCGAGAGCAGGCTCACGCGCACCAGGTCGGGGAAGGAGATGCCGCCGTAATAGCCCGTGTAGAACGCCTTCTTGGCGTACACGGCCGTCCAGTAGGTGTCGGCGGGTTCCACCTTGACCTCGGCCTGCACGCCGATCTCCGAGAGCTGGCGCGCGTAGAGGGTGGCCGCGGTGTCCATGCCGGGGTACGCGGTGGTGGTGTGCAAGGTGACGTTCAGTCCGTCGGCGTGGCCCGCCCGCTCGAGCAACTCCTTGGCCTTCGCGAGGTCGCGGCGGCGTTGCGGAAGACCGTCGGGGTACGAGGGGTCGTACGGGGTGGGCAGGTCGTTGGCGATGTCCCCGTATCCCAGGAAGACGGTGTCCACGAGGGCCTGACGGTCCGTTGCCAGACGGAACGCCTCCCTGACCCTCGGATCGTCGAACGGTTCCGTGTCCGTGCGCATGATGAACGGGTACTCGGTGACGCCCTTGCGCCGTATGACCTGCGGTCCGGAGTCGCCCGCGCTCTTGACCGCGGCGGGGCTCACGCTCCCCGCGACGTCGGCCTGGCCCGACAGGACCGCGTTGGCGCGGGCCTGCGGGTCGGCGAGGGCCTGGATCTCCAGCCGGTCCAGATGCGGGCGGGGCCCCCACCAGCCGTCGTTGCGGACCAGTACGGCGGTCTGCGCCCCGGAGGAGCGCACCGTGAAGGGGCCGGAGCCCGGGACCGCCTTGGTGAAGTCCTTGTCCGTGGTGCCCTCGGGCACGACGAAGCTGATGGACTCGAGCGCGTTGGCCGCCTGCGCCATGGGAGCGCGGGTGGCCAGGACCACGGTGTGGTCGCCGTCCGCCCTGGACGCCTTCATGTCGAAGTCGGCGAGCCGGCCGTAGTTCTCGGCGGCCTTGGCGGCGATGCGGCGCAGGGAGTACAGCACGTCGTCGGCGCGTACCGGGCGGCCGTCGGTGAACTTCGCGTCGTCGCGGAGCGTGAACGTCCAGCGGTCCAGGGCCTTGTTCGGCTTCCAGGACGTGGCGAGGCGCGGTGCGGGCTCGCCGTCCTTGCCCGGGAGGGTCAGGACGTCGTAGGTGAGGGCGAAGCGCAGCACGTCGGACTCGTTTCCGAGGCCGCCGTGCGGATCGTTGCTCGCCGTGGCGGGCGAACCGGACACGGCGTAGCGGAGGGTTCCGCCGTCGACGGGCTGCCGGTCGGCGGACGCCGCCGGGGCCTGGGCGTCGTCGGACGACGAGCAGCCGGTGAGCAGCAGGAGCCCGGCGGTGGCGGTGGCGAGCGTCGCGCGCAGGACATGCGGCTTCCGCGGAAGGGTGTTGGGTCTCATCGTTCTTTCCGGGTCGGGAGGCGTGGCCGGGTCGTTGGCAGGAAGCGGGCCGACGCTCAAGGGAGTTGGGGCCGACCGGCCGCCAGGTCGGCGAGGGTCCGGTCGGTCAGTGCGGCGATGCGGGCCGCCGCCGGTCCGGTCAGGAGTGAGTAGTGGTGGCCGTCGACCGCCACCTCCTCGACCGGGCCGGACACATGGGGCCGCCAGCCCAGGCAGTCGAGGTCGAGGGCGTCGTCGACGCCCATGCCGACTCCGGCGTTGCCGGGGGAGGGCCCGGTGGCGCGGAACAGCAGCAACCGGGTGTCGGGGGAGGCGAGAGTGCCCGCCCGGTGGCTGCCCAGGGCGTGGAGGTGACGCTCGAAGACCCCCAGCCGTACGTCGGCGCTCTCCCGCGGTCCGATCAGGCCGGCCGCACGCAGCCGTGCCGCCACCGCGGACCGGGCATCGGGGGAGGGCAGGCCGAGCAGCCGCTCGGCCTCGTCCGTACCGAGGCCGAGGTCCATGTCGAGGAACGCCTCCAGCGAGCGCAGATAGCGCACGGCCGCGATCGCCTCGTCCTCGTCGGGCCCCGCTCCGCCGAGCGGCCTGGTGCGGTCCGGCACATTGGAGTCGATCATCACGAGGAGTTCGGTGCGCTCTCCCCGCCGCTCCAGCTCGCAGGCCATGGCGTGGGCGAGGGTGCCGCCCATGGACCAACCGCCCAGAAGGTAGGGACCGTCGGGCTGGTACGGGCGGATGGCCGCCAGATACCGGTCGGCCATCCCGGCGATCGTCCCGTCGCCGTCTCCTCCGGTCAGCGCCGGGTCGGTGAGCGCCACGATGGGACGCCCGTCCGTCAGCAGCCCGGCCAGCTCGCCGTAGCAGAGGACGTCGCCCCCGGAGGGGTGGACCAGGAACAGGGGGCGGTCGCCGTTGCCCTCCCGCAGCAGGAGAGCGGCGTCGAGGTCGGCGGGGACGGTTCGGCCGGCCGGCCCACGCCGCGGCGGCTGCGCGGGGGGATGCGCGGTCTGCGCCGGCTCCCGGAGTTCCTCCCAGGCGGCCGGACCCTGTGCGAGACGGCGCAGGTGGGCGACGTACGAGGCGAACGCCCTGTCCGCCTCCTCGGCGGGCAACTCGCTCTCCAGCACGTCCCACTGGAGCAGCAGCGCTCCGTGCTGTTCGAGGACCTGATGGTCCAGCCAGGTCTGCGGGGTGCTGCTCACTCCGTAGACCTGGGTCCCGGCCCAGTCCAGGTCGTGGCCGCCGCCGAGCGGCCCCGACAGGCCCAGGGCGCTGGTGAACACGACGGGCACGGACTCGGTGCGTCCGGTACGGGAGGACTTCTCCGCGAGCAACTCCAGGGCGGAGAACTCCCGGTGGTCGAGATCCTCGAAGAGGGAACTCTGGGCACGGGCAGCGGCATCCGCGAAGGAGGTGACGCCCGACCGGTCCACCGTGTGGAGCATCAGGGAGGTGAAGTCGCCGACGACCTCGTCCGCGCCGGGCAGGCCGGACGGCCGGTCGAACAGCGTCAGTGTGAGAGAGAACCTGTCCTGCCCCGACCAGTCGGCCAGGGCATGTCCGTATGCCGCGAGCAGGACGGCGGTCGGCGTCAGACCGCGCCCGGCCGCCTCCGCCTTGAGCGCGCCCCAGTCGTCCCGTTCCAGTCGTGCGCTGCGCCGCCCGAAGCGGGGCCGCGTATCGGCTTCCGGAGTGCGCAGGGGCAGCGCGGGAGCGCCGGGCACGCTGTCGATCCGCTCCCGCCAGTAGGCCGCGGCGCGAGCGCGCTCCGGGGACTCGGCGCGCCGCTCAAGGGCGGCCACGCACTCCTCGAAGGTCGTCGTCACCGGGGGCAGCCGGAGCTGCGGGTCCTCGTACAGGGCCCGCAGCTCACGGTCCCAGATCAGGTAACTCGCGGTGTCGCACACCAGCACGTCCACATTGACGAACAGCCGCACCACGTCCCCGGGCAGGCGGGCCGCCCTGATGTCGACGAGCGGCCAGCGGCCGGGACGCGGCTCCCGGCGGACCATGCGCGCGCGGATCCGTTCCAGCTTCTGCGCGCGCTGCTCCTCGCTCAGCGCGGTCAGGTCCTGAACCCGGATGCGGTAGCGGGGCACCCGGTCGAGGATCCGGTTGCGGCCCTCGGGGGAGACGACCGCGCGGAGCATCGGGTGACGGGCGATCACCCGGTTCCACGCCTCCTCGTAGCGTGCCGTGTCCAGGCCGGGGCAGTCGAACTCCAGGTGGAACGAGCACGGCACGTCGCCGAGCCGGTAGCCGCCCGAGCCGCCGACCCAGTAGGCGTGCTGGACCCGCGTCAGCGGGAACTCGCCGCTCGTGGAGGCCGGTTCTCTGCGCTCGGTCGGCGTTCCGGACCGCGGGGACACGGCGGAGCCCACGGGGATCAGCGGAGCGAGTGCCGCGATGGTGGGGCGCGCCAGCAGGTCCGGCAGACGCAGGACGACACCTCGTTCGTCGCGCAGTCTCGCCAGCATGCGGGTGGCCAGGAGGGAATGCCCGCCGAGCGCGAAGAAGTCCGCGTCGCGGTCGGTCACCGGGAAGCCGAGCAGTTCGGACCAGACACCGGCGAGCAGTTCCTCGGCGACGCCGTGGGGCGCCGACGATCCCTGCCCCGGGGTGCCGCCCGACGGCTCCCGGCCCGGTGCGACGGTCGGGACGCCCGCGGTACGGCCGGCCAGATCCGCCGGGGAGACGGCCAAGCACGCCGGGGCGCGGCCCTCCTCGGCGAGCACCAGGAGCCGGTCCACGGAACGCATGCCGTCCCGCAGACCGATCGAATGCCGCGAGGCGACGACCCGTTCGGTGCCGCCGGGGCCGATCCGCCAGCCGTCCCAGGCCACGCTGATCCAGCGGGTCCCGTCCTCCCGGTCCGCGTCCTCCCGGTCCTCCCGTTCGGCGAGGGCGTCGAGGAAGCGGTTGGCCGCGGCGTACGGGGCGAGGCCCAGGCCGCCGACGAAGGTGGTGGCCGACGACATCAGCAGCACGGTCCGGGGGCGCAGGTCGTCCGGCAGTCCGCGCAGGGCGGACCGCAGCGCCACGGCTCCCGACACCTTCGCCCGGGCGTGGGCCCGCACGGTCTCCTCCTCCACGGCACGCAGCGGGGCCACGGCGGCCGAGGCCACGACACCGGCCGCGTGGACCACGAGGCCGAGCGGGCCGTACTGCTGGGCGACGTCCCGGAGAAGGGCGGCCGTGGCCTCGGCATCCGCCGCGTCGACGGCCCGTACGTCCAGGACGACGCCGTCCTCGCGCAGTCGCCGTACGGCATCGGCGCGCTCGGCCTGCGGGCTGCCCGGCGCCGGGTCGGAAGCCAGTCCGGCGCGGCCGGTGACCACGACACGCCAACCGCCTCGCGCGAGATGACCCGCGAGGGCCAGGCCCACGTCACCGAGCCCACCGATCACGACAGCGGTCCCGCCGCCCCGCTGCGGTTCGGATGCCGGGGGCTGCCAGGGGATGACGCCGCGGACCCAGCGGTGGCCGCCGCGGTACGCCACCTCCGCACCACTCGGCTCACCGGCGGCCAGGGCCTGCGCCTCGGCGCCCACCTTGCGGACATCCGCAGGGCGTACCGGACCGTCCGGGAGGTCGAGGGCACGCCAGCGCAGCCCGGGGAACTCCTGGGCGAGGACGCGCGGCACGGCGAGTCCCGCCGCGCCGCCCGGCACCGGCCGGTCAGCGCTCTCGACGTGCTGGGCGCCCGTGCTGAGGTGCAGCAAGCAGGTGGTGCCGGCCCAGGGGGCGGCGGCCTGGGCCACTCGGGCGTAGCGGAGCACCATATCGGTGACACGCGCGGCGGGGTCGCCGTGCGCGTCGTCCCCGTCCGCGTCGCCCCCGTCCGCGTCGACCATGACGATCCCCGCGCAGGGCAGCGACGGCTCGGCGGCGGCCTCCTCCAGGGTGACAGGGCGGGCCCCGGCGGCCGCCAGTTCCTCGCGGACCGCGCTCGTCAACGGCGAGTCGGCAGCGCCGGCGACGAGCCATCGGCCTTCCAGCCGCCCGGGCGCGTCGGCGGGCGGCGTCCGATGCCACACCGGTACCTGGAACGGCTCGTCCTCGTAGGGCTCCTCCGACCCGGCCGTCGCGTACGGCACCGGCGCGCGGCCCGGCCGCGCCTCGTCGGGCGCGTCGATCCACAGCCTGCGCCGCTCGAAGGGCAGTCCCGGCAGGGCGATGCGTCGCCGTCCCGGCCGGTGCAGGGCGTCGGCGTCGAGCGGGACACCGTGCGTCCACAGCTCGCCCGCGGTCGCGAGCAGGGCCGCCCGTGCGCCGCGGGTGTCCTCGCGTCCGGGGAAGGTGGGCAGGGTGGCGACGACGTTCGCCGCGCCGTGCTGACGGACGAGCTGCAACAGGCCGCTGCCGGGGCCCACTTGGACGACGGCGGCCGGTCCCGTGCCGAGCGCGGTCACGAGGGCGTCGGAGAACCGGACGACGGACCGCAGATGGGGCACCCAGTGCTCGGCCCCCGGCGGCGAGAGGAGCAGTTGCCCGGTGAGCGTCGTGGCGAGCGGGACCGCCGGGGTGCCGGGCACGGTCGACTCGGCGGCGGCGCGCAGTTCCGGCAGCACGGGGTCGACGAGGCGGGAGTGCGCGGCCGCGTCCAGGCGGAGCCGGGCGGTGTGGACGCCGTCGGCGGTCAGACGCAGTTCCAGGGCGGCCACCGCCGCCACGGGGCCGGAGACCACGCAGGAACGCGGCGCGTTCACCGCCGCCAGATCCAGGTCCGGATGATCGGCGAGCAGCTTCGCGATCTCGTCCTCGGGCAGCGCCACGCTCAGCATCACACCACCGCCCGCCGTGCGGGACATGCCGCGGGAGCGCACGTCGACGAGGGCCACGGCATCACTCAGCCGGAGTGCCCCGGCCACGATGGCGGCGGCGTACTCACCCAGGCTGTGCCCGACGAGCGCGTCGGGCTCGACGCCCCAGGAGCGCAGGGTGCGGGCCGTGGCGAGTGAGGCGGTGAACAGGGCCGGGAGCCCGTACACAGGATCCCGCAGCAGGCGTACGGCCCGCTCGTCCGCGGGATCGGCGGCGAGCAGCGTACGAAGGCCGGGGCCTGTGCCGCCGTCCCGCGCGTCGAACAGCGCGGCGCACTCCTCGACCGTGCGGGCGAACTCCGGCTCCTCGTCCAGCAGTTCACGTCCCATGCCCGGGTACTGGGCGCCACCGCCGGGGAACGCCAGCACGATCCTGGGCCGGGTCGGCGGGATCGTGCGCCGGGGAGCGGAGGCGAGTGCGCGGCCGGTTCCGTCCAGCACCGCCGCGGTCCGGTGGGGCAGCTCGCCGCGGCCGGTGTGCAGCGTGTACGCCGCGTCGGCCGCGTCGGTGCCCTGCCGGTCCAGGGCGGTGGCCGTGACGTCGGCCAGGCGTTCCAGGGCCTCGCCCCGGTGCGCGGACAGCAGGACCAGCTGGGGACGGCCGTCGACGGGAGCGGGGGCCCGCTCGGGTGCGCTGCCGAGGACCACGTGGCAGTTGGTGCCTCCGATGCCGAAGGAACTGACGCCCGCGTGGCGCGGCCCGGTCCACTCGCGTGCTTCGTGCAGGACGGTGAACGGGGAGTGCTCCAGCTCCAGATCCGGATTCAGCGGAAGTGCTCCGAGCGAGGCGGGAAGCACGCCGTGGTGCAGTGCGAGCACCGTCTTGGCGAAACCGGCTATACCGGCCGCCGCGTTGGCGTGCCCGATGTTGCTCTTGACGGAGCCGAGGGCACACCAGGCAGGACCGCTTCCGCCGAACACCTTGCGCAGCGCGGCGAGTTCGACCACGTCACCGAGCCGGGTGGCGGTGCCATGGGCCTCGACGTAACTGACCATGTCCGGCGTGACGCCCGCGACGGTGAGTGCCTCGGAGACCGCGAGCGCCTGGCCGCGCGGTGACGGTGCCGTGAAGCCGGTGCGGTCCCCTCCGTCGTTGTTCACCGCGGAGCCGTGCAGCACGGCGAGCACCGGATCGCCGTCGGCCAGGGCGTCCGCGAGGCGGCGCAGGACGGCGACGCCCACCCCCTGGCTGTGCACGATCCCGGTGCCCTCCGCGGAGAACGTCCGCACCCGCCCGTCCACCGAGAAGATCCCGTCGGGCACATGGAGATAGCCCCTGCCCTGCGGAACGATCAGTGAGGAGCCTCCCGCGAGCGCCGTGTCGCACTCGCCCGCGAGCAGGGACTGCGCCGCCAGATGGACCGCCACGAGGGAGGTGGAGCAGGCGGTGCCCACCGCGAGTGCCGGTCCGGTCAGGGCGAGCCGATGGGCGACGTGCAGCGGCAGGTAGTCGGCCACGCCGGAGACCGCGGCCTGGAGGCTGCCCACCGGGTCGGCGGCGGAGTCCGCGTACCGGAGGGCGAGGTTGCGGGTCAGGTAGTCGCTGTGGGCGCTGCCGGCGAAGACCCCGACGGCCCCCGCCCCGGCGCCGCCACCGTGCCCGGCCCGCTCCAACGCCCGCCAGCACCCTTCAAGGAACAGCCTCTGCTGGGGATCCATCAGGGCGGCCTCGGAGTCGGTGAGGCCGAACGGCTCGGGGTCGAAGAGATCCTGCCCGTCGATGACTCCGCTGACCGGGACGTACGCCGGATTGCGCCGCAGCCGGTTCGGCAGACCGCTTTCGGCGAGTTCCTCCTCGGTGTGCCGGGTCAGCCCGCTGCGCCCCGCCACGAGGAGGTCCCAGAAGGCTTCGGTGTTCGGGGCGCCCGGAAAGCGGCAGTCGAGGGCGGTCACGGCGATCAGGTCGTCGTGCGGTCCGTCCGCCGCGCCCGGGGCGTAACTCTGTTCCGTACGCGACGTGTTCATCGGGTGGTCTCCCGGGCGAGGGCACGCGCGGCGACCCGCGAGGCCCGGCGTGGCGGCGGCAGGGCGGCGGCACCGGAGTCCGGGGGAGTGCCGGGGGCGGCACCGGCGTCCGGCGGCTCGACGGGTTCGGCCGCCAGATGCAGTTCGCTGATGCGGGCCGCGAGCGAGCCGACACCGGCATGCGCGAGCATGTCGGCCAGCTCCAGTCGCGGCGCGACGCTCTCGCGCAGCCTGCGATGCGCCAGGACCAGAGTGAGCGAGGTCGCGCCCAGGGCCGTGAACGTGCTGTCGGCCGCGACCGGACTCCCCGTCAGGTCGGCCAGAACCGACGTGACCGCGTCGAGCACGGCCCGGTGCCGCTCAGGGTCGGCGTGGGGCGCGGCGGGCGTGACCGGAGCGGCGGTGTCCGAGGACGGAGCGGGTGCGGAGACCGCGGCGGTGGTGTTGGAGGACGGGACGGGTGCGGAGACCGCGGGGGTGGTGTCGTACGAGGACGGGGCGGGTGCCGAGACCGCAACGGCGGTGTCGGACGAGGGGGCCGGCCCGGTGGTCGCCGCGTCGCCCGAGGGGGCGGCACGGTGCACGACCTCTGCCAGTCCCCCGGTACAGAGCCGTGGTTCGAGGCGGCCCGGCCCGGCCAGCTCCGTCACCCGGCGCAGCCAGTGCGCGGTCGCCTCCAGCGCCTGGTCGGGGGCGAGCCCACCGGGTCTGAGGACGATCGCGGCCTCAAGACCGAGCGCGGCGGCCTCGTCGAGCGCCTTGGCCGCCCATCCCGCCTCCGTCCGCCCGTGGTCTACGTCCCTGATGGGCCGCGGCTCGACGGCGACCGGTGGTTGCGCGGCCGAGGGCCGAACCCTGCTCCCGAGCTCCTGCCCCTGCCCCTGCCCTCGCCCCTGCCCCTGTTCCTTCTCCTGGTAGGGGTTCGCGAGTGCGGCATGGTCGATCTTGCCGTTGGCGGTGACCGGCAACTGCTCCAGGACGACGAACCGGCTGGGAACCATGTACTCGGGCAGCCGCTCGCGCAGCGCACCCGACAGTTCCTCCGCCGACGGGGCCTGGCCGGTCCCCTTCGGTGACAGATGGGCGACCAGCCGGGGCCGCCCGTCCGGCCCCGGAACGGAGGAGACGACGCACTGCCGGATGCGGGGGTGCCGCGCGAGCACCGACTCGATCTCGCCCAACTCGATCCGGTGTCCCCGGATCTTCACCTGCCGGTCGGCGCGGCCGAGGAACTCGATGTTCCCGTCCGTCCGCCACCTGCCCAGGTCGCCCGTGCGGTAGAGGCGGCGCCCGAGAACCGGGTGCGGGGCGAAGCGCTCGGCGGTCTGGACGGGATCGCCGATGTAGCCGCGGGCCAGCCCGTCGCCTCCGATGAACAGTTCCCCCGCCTCGCCGACGGGGCACGGAGCACCCTGCTCGTCGAGGACGTGGAAGGACTGACCGCGCAGTGCCCGGCCGTAGGGAATGCTGCGCCAGCCCGGGTCGGTGTGCCGCACGGGGTAGGTGATGGACCAGATCGACGCCTCGGTCGCGCCTCCCAGGCTCATGAACTCGGCCTGCGGCGCCAGCCTGCGCAGCCGTTCGGGCAGAGTCAGCGGGATCCAGTCGCCGGACAGCATCACCAGGCGGAGGGAACGCAGGGCCTCGGCGGCGACTTCCGGCTCGAACTCCGCGTACTCGACGAGCATCTCCAGGAGGGCGGGGGCGGTGTTCCACACGGTGACGCCGTGACGTCCCGCCTGTTCGAGCCAGTGCTGCGGGTCACGCTGCCGTGCGGGGTCGGGCAGCACCAGGGAGCCGCCCGCGCCCAGGACGCCGTAGATGTCGAAGACGGAGAGGTCGAAGCTGAGCGCCGACAGGGCGAGGACGCGGTCGTCGGCGGTGATGCCGAACCGGTCCACGATGTCGTCGATGGTGGTCCGGGCCGCCCGGTGCTGGATCTCCACGCCCTTGGGAGTGCCCGTGGACCCGGAGGTGAAGATCGTGTAGGCGAGGTCGTCGGGGCTCGGTGTCTTCGGATCCGGCGCGGTGTCGGGGACGGCACCGCCCGCGGGCCTGCCCGCGGCGTTCAGCCGGTGCACGGTGACGCCCGGCGGCCAGCTGATCTTCACTCCGCGGCCGACCAACGCGTGCCGGACACCGGCCCGTTCGCAGACGGCCGCGATCCGGGCGTCGGGCCAGTTCGGTTCGACGGGCAGATAGCCCGCGCCGGAAGCGCTGACGCCGAGGACGGCTGTGATCTGCGCGACGCCCTTCTCGCAGGCCACGGCGACGAGGTCGCCGGGCCCTGCCTGATGCGCGGCGAGATACGCGGCCGTGGCGGCGGCGTTCTCCGCGAGCCGGCCGTGCGTGACGGCACCGGACGGCCCGTACAAGGCGGGCCGCTCCGCGTACCGGTGGGCGGCCTCCTGCACGGGGGAGTGCAACAGCGGTCCGGTGTCCGGGAACGGTGCGACGGCGAGCGGCTCCTGCGGACGGAAGGCCGGGTCCCAGCCCAGCGTGCGGTCCTGCCACGCGGCGCTCTCCGCCAACTGCCGCAGCAGCCGGACATGGGCGTCCAGCAGGGCCTGTACGTATCCGTCGGGGAACGCCCCGTCCACGGAGTCCCAGGCGAGGCGCAGCCTTCCGCCCTCGTCCCAGACGATATGGTCCAGCAGCACCTGCGGGGTCTGGGAGATGCCGAAGACCTCCTCGCCGATCCAGGCGGCGGGCGGCTCGGCATCCCCGCTGATGCCCACCCCGCTGGTGAACACCACCGGACAGCGGGGAGCGGCGGGGGAGTCGGAGCCCCGGCCGGACACGATGTCCCTGAGAACCTCGACCCCGGAGACGGAACGGTGGTCCAGGTCTTCCCAGAAGCGGCGGTTGACCTCCCTGGCGTAGCCGCTGAACCCGTCCCAACTGCCGGGCGTGAAGGGCGGCGTGGCCACGAGCGCGGTGGTGGTGAAGTCGCCGACCACGTCAGCGGCCTCGCCCCCTGTCTCGGGCCGGTCGAACAGCGTGGTGTTGAGGCACATCCGCTCGCCGGCTCCCCAGCGGCCGAGCACCACGGCGAAGGCGGCGAGCAGGGTGGCGGTCGGTGTCACTCCGGCTTCCGCGCTGCGGGCACGGATCGCGGCCCAGGTGGGCGCGTCGAGAGTGGCGCCTTTCCGTACGAACCGGGGTGGCGTGGTGTCCTCCGGCGCGCGCAGCACGGGCAGCCGTGGGGCGGGAGGAAGGTCGGCGGCGCGCTCGGACCAGTAGGCACGGTCCTGTCTGCGCCGCGCGGCCCATTCCGGATCGCTCGCACGGTCGCGCTGAACACGGGCGAAGTCCGTCGTGGGGAGGGGAAGCCGCGTGGCCGGGTCGGCGACGAGCCGCCCCCACTGGCGCATCAGCAGCATCCAGCCCGCGAGATCCGTGATGAGGACGTCCACCCCGACGTGGAGCCGTGTCCTGCCGTCCGGCAGCAGTGCCGCATGGAGGTCGAAGAGCGGCCAGGTGCCGGTCGGCCGCACCTGGTGGGAGCGCTCGCTGCGCAGTACGGACAGCGCCCGGTCCGTCTCCTCCGGCGCGACGTCGCGAAGGTCGCTGACGCCGATCCGGTAGGGCTCGACGTCGGTGAGGATGCGCTGCTGTCCCCGTTCGTCCACGGTCATGCGGAGCATCGGGTGGTGCGCGATCAGCCGGTTCCAGGCCGCTTCCAGGCACTGGAGATCTGCGACGGGGTCCTCGGCGACGCGGTCGTACTCGTAGTAGTAGAAGGTGGCGACGCCGCCGAGCGGCAGCCCTTCCTCCCGGCCGACGAAGTAGGACGCCTGGACCGGTGTCAGCGGGAACGGGGCGTCGTCGTCCGGTGAACTCTGCGTCGTCTCAGGGGTGTTCGTGTCCGGCGGCGCGTCTCCACGTACCTGTGCGGCCAGTCGGTTCGCGATGTCCTCGGTGGTGGCGCCGTCGAGGAAGGCCGTGAGGGGGAGGTCGGCGTCGGTGCGCTCACGGATCCGGCGACGCAGCCGGACGGCGGTGAACGATTCCAGGCCCAGGGCCGACAGGGGTGCGCTCGGGGTGATCGAGTCGCTCTGCACGCCGAGCACTTCGGCGACGCACTCGACGGTGCTCGCGAGGATGTCTTCGGCAGGGGGGACGAACTGGCTCATCCGGACTTCGCTCCGTAGATCCGTGGATGACGTGGGGGCGTGCGGGAAGGGTTCAGGCGCCGGATGCCGGGGCGCCGGGCCCTACTCGCCTTCGCGTGTGAGGAGGTGGAGCCCGAGAGCGGGATCACCGGGTCGCATGACGAGTCCGGCTTCCGAGGCCTCCTCGGCCAGCTCGCTCTCGCTCGCCACCCACCAGCGGTAGTCGACCGTCACCTCCGACAGCGGAAGACCGTCCCGCAGCACGCGGTAGTCCATCCGCCAGGTGACCTCGTCGTCGCCCGAGGGCTCCGCGCTCGCCCACCCCTCGTAGTGCAGTGCGCCCACGGTCGCCGTAGCCATCCGGGTGCGCGGAACGCGCTCCGGCCTGACGGGCGGGCTGACATTGACGATGAGGGCGCCGCCGGGAGCGAGCCGCCGCGCGGCCGTCGTCCACAGGGCCCGCCGCTCGGCCGGAGGCAGGTGGCCCAGCATGTTCAGCGCGACGATCGCTCGCAGACCGTCCGGCAGGGAGACGTGTGCGGCGTCCTCCGCCAGCACCGTGACCCGGCCCCGGAGTTCAGGGGCGTCATGGACGCGGGCCAGGAGCACCGCGCGCATGGGGGCGGAGGGTTCGACCGCGAGGACGGGCGCGTCGCCCGGCAGCGCGGCGCAGATGGCGGCGACCCCACGGCCGGTACCGGCCCCGAGATCCACCACCGGTCCGGCATCGGCCTTCACCTGGTGGAGCAGGCCGGTCAGCGCCGGAGCAAAGGACTGCCAGGCTCCGGCCATCAAGAGGTCCAGGTACTCGGCGGAGCGTTCGTACGGATCCAGCACGGTCAACCTTCCGGGGCTGTACATAAATACGATTGTCATTTTCATCTAGAGTGCTGCAGAGTTCAACCCCCGAACGCGTCGATCTTGGTGAGACCCGACTTCCTCAAGGCGCAGCCCGGCGGCCCTGGCACGCAGCGCGCGCAGCACGAAGCCGGCCCACATCCGGCGGATGTGGGCCAGGGAACGCGACCGCCCGGAGCGCGGGGCGATCGGGGTGACTCGACCGGTCTGCTGGGTGGTGGTCAGCCGTTGACGAGGTCGAACGACTCGGCGGGGCCGATGGTCGTGCGGTTGGCGGTGAGTTGGTTGGTCCCGCTGGTCCCGGTGCTGACGTACTGGTTGTTGGCCTGTGCGCGCAGGCTGATGGTGCCGTCGGTGTTGTTGACGCGCTGGAAGGTTTCCCAGGGTCCGACGGCGGTGCGGTTGGCGATGAGGGCGGCTGCGCCGGCGTTCTCGGCGCAGACGTACCGGCCGTTGACGCGGGCGCGCAGTGCGACGGTGCCTGCGCCGAGGTCGATCAGGTCGAAGCGTTCCCAGTCGCCGAGGGCGGTGCGGTTGGCGACGAGCGGGTCGGCTCCGGCGTTCTCGGCGCAGACGTACCGGTTGTTGGCCCGGCAACGGAGACCGACCACGGACGTCGGGTTGTCGGTCGCCTGGGCGGCCAGTTCGAAGCGGGTGATGCGTACGGCGCCGCCGAGGGCCTGAGTGGCGTGGTTGAAGAGGGCGAAGCGGTAGCCCATGAAGAACTGCCAGTCGTTCTTCAGGGTGAACCCGGGGCCGAGACGGGTGTAGTTGGCGCCGTCGGTGCTGTAGGAGAAGAGGGCTTGGCGGCCGGCGCCCGGGCGGATGTCGGCGGTGGCGCGCAGCCATATGCGACCGCCGGAGACGGCGGTGCCGGCGACTTCGGTGCCGGTGCTGGTGGTGTTCCAGTTGCTGTCCATGGTGATGTTGTTGACCATCACCACTCTGGTGGCGCCGTTGTCGCGTTTGATGCCGATCCAGGCCGAGGAGTCGCGCAGCAGGGCGAGTCCGGTGCGGTCGCCGTCCCGCATCGCGGAGTAGTCGAGTGCGACGGTGGCCGTGGAGGTGGGGCCCTGGATCCGGTGGGTGAGGGTGTTGCGGGCCCAGTAGAGGTCGCCTGTGACGGTGGCGGTCCGCAGGGTGAGTCCGTTGTCGACGGTGTACTTGGTGGGGTCGGGGTTGTGGTTCCACTCCCACTTCGGTTTGAGGGCGGTACCGGCGAAGGTGTCGACGCCGGTGAGGGGCTCGACCTCGCGGGGTGGCGGGGGCAGGTCGGGGGCGGCGTAGGTGGTGCCCCAGGCGCCGTTGACGAGTTGCAGTTGGGGCCAGCCGTCCGCGGTCCAGGTGATGGGCGCCAGGACCGGGACGCGGCCGCCGGGGTAGGCGTCGACGAAAGCCATGTAGTACCACTGGCCGTTCTGGGTCTGCACGAGTCCGCCCTGGTGGGGGACGCCGCCGCCGGGAATGGGGCCGGGCAGGTCGAGGAGGAGCTGCCGCAGCGTGTACGGGCCGAAGGGCCCGGAGGTGGACCGGAGGATGTACTGGCCGTTGGCGGGGCGGGTCAGGAAGATGTAGTAGTTCCCGTTGATCTTGTAGAAGCGGGCGCCTTCCAGGGTCCCGATGCTGGACGGCGTGCTGAAGACCTGCTGTGCGCGGACCTGAGTGCGCGCGTCCGCGGAGAGTTGGGCCACGCTGATCTGGGTGTTGCCGTACGCCACGTACATGGTGTTGTCGGTGTCGACGAGGAGCCCGGCGTCGAAGTAGGTGGGCAGGGTGGTGTGCTGGGTCCAGGGCCCTTCGACGGTGGAGGCCGTGTAGATGTACGTCCGGGCGAAGTCGATCTGGCCCAGCCAGTAGAAGGTGCGGTTGCCGGGGCGGTAGGCGAGGGACGATGCCCAGATGCCGCGGACGTAGCCGCGCCCGCCGTTGAGGTCGTACTTGGCGCCGAAGTCCAGGCGGGGTACGGAGTGGCCGGCGAACTCCCAGTTGACCAGGTCGTAGGAGCGCAGGATCGGCGCTCCGGGGGAGTAGTGCATGGTGGAGGCGGAGTAGTAGTAGGTGTCGCCGACGCGGATGATGTCGATGTCCGCGAAGTCCTGCCAGATGACGGGGTTGGCGATCTGCGTGGCGGCGGGCTCGACGGACGGCGCGGCTGCCCCGGGGTGCGCGGCGGACGCGGTGGCGGCGCGGGCCGTCGTGGGGTGCGCCAGCGGTGTCGCGGCTGCCGCGGCGAGGCCGGCCGCGGACGCGAGCACCCCTCTGCGGCTGTGGGGACGGTTGAGCCAGGACATGGGCGGTTGTCTCCTTCAGTTGGCTGGGCGGAACGCCGGCGGGCCGAGGAGGTGAGTGGCTCGGGCAGGGTGTGCGGTCCTCGGACGAGCACGGCCTCCCACGGAATGGCGTCGTACGGAAGGCGACCGGTCTGCTGGGTGGTGGTCAGCCGTTGACGAGGTCGAACGACTCGGCGGGGCCGATGGTCGTGCGGTTGGCGGTGAGTTGGTTGGTCCCGCTGGTCCCGGTGCTGACGTACTGGTTGTTGGCCTGTGCGCGCAGGCTGATGGTGCCGTCGGTGTTGTTGACGCGCTGGAAGGTTTCCCAGGGTCCGACGGCGGTGCGGTTGGCGATGAGGGCGGCTGCGCCGGCGTTCTCGGCGCAGACGTACCGGCCGTTGACGCGGGCGCGCAGTGCGACGGTGCCTGCGCCGAGGTCGATCAGGTCGAAGCGTTCCCAGTCGCCGAGGGCGGTGCGGTTGGCGACGAGCGGGTCGGCTCCGGCGTTCTCGGCGCAGATGTACCGGTTGTTGGCCCGGCAACGGAGACCGACCGTCGGCCCGGCGGGGAGGGAAGTGAGGACGGCTTCCCACGTGGTGGTGCTGGTGTTGGAGGTGGCGTCGGCGGGGAGACGGTCGCGGGCGGCGGTGTCGGCGTAGAGACTCCAGCGCATCCAGTCCACATAGGTGGCGACGGTCTGGGTGTGGTTGTAGCCGCTCCATATGTACTGGTCGTGGCCCGTGCCGCGGTGGGTGAGGAACGCCTTGGGCGCGGGCAGTTCCCCGTAGGCCTGGCGTGCGGAGGAGTACTGGCAGATGGGGTCCTGATCCCCGTGGACGAACAGGACCTTGGCCCGCACCGTGGTGCCGGGGTCGCCCATGTCGACGCAGGCGAAGGGGACGGCGGCGACCACCCGGCTGTCCGGCCAGGCGGTCAGCAGCCCGTGGGTGGTCATGCCGCCCAGCGAGTGTCCCGCGACACCGACGCCGGTGGTGGTGTCGAGGTGCCCGGCGAGCGGGTCGCCGGCCGTGGTGTTGAGGGCGAGGGTGTTCGTGATGACCTGGGAGACGTCCCTGGACTGGTTTCCGTTGTAGACGTCCTGGATGTTGCCCGGGGTGCCGCTGGACGTGGTGGGGAAGACGGGCGCGGGGACGACGAATCCGGCCTCGGCCAAGGGGCGGACCAGCGGCGCGTAGCTCTCCGGGTTGCCGCCGAGGCCGTGGCTGAACTCGCAGATGGGGAAGACACCGCCCGCGACAGGGGCGTTGACGACGGGATTGCCGCCCGGGGTGCCGGTGGCGGGGTAGAAGATCCGGGTGGTCAGCCGGCGGCTGCCGCGGCTCCAGGCGTACTCCCGCACCCCGATGGCGAAGCGCTGGGTCGGCGCGGCCGCCGGGGCTAATGGGGATGCCGTTGCGGCAGGGACGCCGTACGCATGGACGGCGGCCACGGCTCCGGCCGCGCCCAGTCCTAGGAAGGTGCGCCTGTTCATGGCCATGCTGTGCTCCTTGTCGGACGGTGCGGGTGAAGGAGGGAGGAGGTTCCGGGTGGGCAGGTCTGCCGGGGTCCAGGGGTCCAGGGGTCCAGGGGCCCAGGGGCCCAGGGGCCGTGCGGGCATGCCGGAGGGCGCCGTAACGCGCCGCGACGACCGCGTGTCCGGTCCGGGCGGCGATGACATCGCGTGGCGACACGTGACAACGCGTGAGGGCTTGTGACGGCGTGTGACGGCGTGTGCGGCTACCCATGGGATTCCTCTTCTGCGTTCGCGCCGGCGCGAGGTGCGGAAGTCGGCGATCGGCGGAGGGGTACGGGCGAGCGACGCGTGCTGGTGGCCACCGTCCGCGGTCCAGTGACGTCGGGGCGGCTCTTGGCCGACGCCGGGACCGGACGGAGCGATCGTCTCTTGGGACGTCCCACCGGCCCGCCTGACGATTGTTCGGTATATCGTTCAACGTTCGCCGAACTGAACGGAGAGTAGGTTGGGGCCGGCGGGGTGTCAATTATCGGATGTGTCGCCTTACGGACATCCTTGGCGCGACCCTGAAGCGACCTTCGAATGGGGCACCCCGAGGCAGAGCGGGAGGGCCCACGAAATACCAACGAAACTCGAAGCGGAGCCCGGCGATGTGGGAGATAGATTCCGGTTTAGCGGCCCTCCCTCGGCGTGCTGCTTCCGAAATTCAACGAAATCGACCCTCCCGCTCATTGTCCGAAACTCTTCCGCACGAGGAAGGAAGGGCTCCGGTCCCCGGAACGGTGGGCATTCCGAACGCAGTCGTCGGACCGGAGGCGGGTACCGCCGCGAACGCTCGGAAGCGTTGATGCCGAACTCCACGCATGGGGCGGTGGTGGCGGGGAACTGGGGCGGAGTGGCGTGCCCGGGCAGCACCGTCCGGCCGCGCCGGTACTGCACGCGTCCGAGGGAGGCTCCATGAACACCGGCGACATTCCCGTGCTGACCCGGCTCTCCGATTCGCAACAGATGATCCCCTCGGCCGACGAGGATGTACGGGGCCGGAAAGTGGCCGACCGCTCCGGCAACGAACTCGGCAAGGTGAGCGACCTGATCATCGACGAGGAGGAGCGCAAGGTCCGCTTCCTCCTCATGGAGTACGGCGGTTTCCTCGGCCTCGGCGAAAAGAAGAGCTACATCCCGGTCGACGCGGTGGCCGACGTGACCGAGGACCAGGTTCGCATCGACCGTACCCGGGACGACGTCGTCGACGCGCCCGAGTACGATCCGGAACTTGTCGACCAGCGCGAATACTCCGACCGGGTCTACAGCCACTACGGCTACGCCCCCTTCTGGGGATCCGGCTACATTCCCCCGCGCTTTCCCTACCGCCCGTGAACACCGCCCGCGTGGCACCCGCCCGCCCCTGCGCCGCCAGGCCCTGCACGCCGACTGAGCACCGTCACGCGCCCGGCGGTCGCCCGGGCCTGTGCGGCCGGTTCGTACGGTAGAAACGTGCGACTACTGCCGGAGCCGGTCCGTCGGTTCGCTGCCTGGTGCGTGGTGATCCTGCTGGCCTCGGGGGTCGTCTACGTCGGCATCCAGGTCTGTGTGGCGCTCCGGCCGGCGGTCGTCCCCGTGCTGCTGGCGCTGCTCGGTACCGCGTTGCTCCTCCCGGTGCACCGGTGGCTTCTGAGAGCGGGGGTGAACCGCTCCGTCGCCGCCGGGCTCACCTGCGTCGCCGTCCTCGCGGCGGTCTCGGGGGCCGTGTACCTCGTCACGGTGGCGTTGGTCGACACCTGGGACCAGATCGTCGCCTCGCTGCGCAGGGCGGTGCGCGAGCTTGCCGACCGGTCCGGTGCGTCCGGCACCTCGCTGGAGGATCTCGCCGATGACGCTCTGGACCTGTTGGGCAGGTTCGGCGGGACGGCTGCCTCCGGTGTGGTCACCGGGGTCGGCATCGTCGCCCAGGCTCTCGGCATGGCGGTGCTGGCGCTGCTGCTGGTCTTCTTCTTCCTGCGGGACGCGGACCGTGCCGCCGACACCCTGCGCTCGCTCCTCCCGCGCGGCAGCGCGGACACCGTTGTGGCGATGGCCCGCAGGGCTTTCGAGGGCGTCGAGGGGTTCATGCGGGGCACCACCGTGGTCGCGCTCATCGACGCGGTCTTCATCACCGCCGGCCTGCTGATCCTGCGGGTGCCGGGCGCCTTCGGACTCGGCGCGATCGTCTTCATCGGCGCCTACGTCCCCTACGTCGGCGCCTTCGTCTCCGGAGCCGCGGCCGTACTGGTCGCGCTCGCCGACCGGGGACTCGTCATCGCCGTGTGGACGCTCGGTGTGGTGCTCGTGGTCCAATTCCTTGAGGGGAACATCTTCCAGCCGATGGTCCAGAGCCGGACCGTGCGGATCCATCCCGCGGTGATCCTGGTGGCGCTCACCGCGGGGGCATCGCTGGCCGGGCTCGTCGGAGTGCTGCTCGCGGTTCCGGTCACCGCAGCCGCCTTCGGCGTCGTCCACGAACTGCGCACCCACTACGGGGGAGCCGGGCAGCGGTCCACCGAGGGACCGAACGAGGACCCGTAGGGCTTGCGAGCCACCAAGACGACCGGCACGGCCCGCATCACGGTGCGGGGGACGGCGCCCCCGGCACCACAGCGGCGGGGCACCCGACCGGACACGTCAGTCGTTCCGGCCGGTGCGAGCACCGGAGAACTGATCAACCTCAAGGATTCGGGGTACTTGCTCGCCATGACGCTCTGGCAGCCACTCACCCGCCGAGAGAGTTACCTTCCGATCGAGGACCATGGACTGATCGGTGACGGCCGTGGCTGCGCCCTGGTCGGCCGGGACGCGGAGATCAGTTTCATGTGTGTTCCGCGTTTCGATCAGGAGCCCCTGTTCTGCTCGCTGCTCGACCGGCGACACGGAGGCGGCTTCCGGCTCTCGCCGCAGGGAGTACGCCAGAGCCGCCAGCGCTATGTCGACGACACGGCCGTCCTGGTCACCGAGCTGCGCACGGACACCGGCGTCGTGGAGATCACGGACGCCTTTCTGCTGCGTGTCGGCGCCCGGCTGGAGGAGGACGCTCCGGCGGCCGCTGGTGAGCTGGTGCGCCGGGCACGCGTCACCCACGGCGAAGTCACCGTCCACCTCCAGCTGGAGCCGCGCGGCGGCGCCCACGTCCGGCGCCGCGGCGAGGAGTGGCTGCTCGACTGCGGGCGGCAGGGCGTCGCCCTGCGCTTGAGCACTTCACGCTCCGGGACCTCCCCGGACTGCAAAGTGACGCTCCCGGCCGGGGAGGAGCTGGTGGTGCGGCTGTGCTGGGACGACTCGCCCAGTCCGTATCCCACTGCCGAGGCCGGTCTGGAGGCCACGCTGCGCGCCTGGGAGCGCTGGGCTTCGCTCGTGGTGGCCGACGTCCCACGACCCGATCTCGTACGCCGATCGGCCCTGACCCTGAAACTGCTGGACTACGTGGAGAACGGGGCGATCATCGCGGCCCCCACGTCGTCGCTCCCCGAACACATCGGGGGAAGCCGGAACTGGGACTACCGCTACGCCTGGATCCGCGACGCCGCCTTCACCGTCTTCGCCCTGCGCCGCATCGGACTGCCGTCGGAGGCCGGGGGCTTCCTGGACTGGGCCCTGACCGCGGCCCGGCACAACCACCAGCCGCGGGTGCTGTACGACGTCGACGGCAACCTTCCCCCTCCGGAAGCCGTGGACGAGGGCCTCGAGGGCTACCGCGGTTCCGCCCCCGTCCGCTGGGGCAACGCGGCGGCCGAGCAGACGCAGCACGACGTCTACGGGGAGATCCTGGACTGTGCCTTCCAATGGGCCGCCACCGGAGGAACCTTCGACGACCAGCTGTGGAAGTGGCTGGCCGGCCTCGCCGAGCGGGCGGCGCACGCCTGGCGCACCCCCGACCACGGCATCTGGGAGGTCCGCACCTCCGGCAGGCCCTTCACCTATTCCGCCGCCATGTGCCAGGTGGCCCTCGACCGGGCTGCCAGGCTCGCAGACCGGCTGAAGCTGCCCGGCGACGCCGAGCGGTGGGCACGCCAAGCCGATCACCTGACCGAGCGGATCCTCCACCATGCCTGGGACGACCGGGTCGGCGCTCTCACCGAGGACCTGGGGGACGGCAGCGCGCTGGACGCCTCCCTGCTCGCTCTCCCCCTGCGCCGGGTAGTCCCCGCCGATCATCCCAAGATGGCGGCCACCTGCCGGGCGATCACCGAACAGCTGGGGGCCGGGGACGGCCTGCTCTACCGCTACCTGCCGGAGCGCTCACCGGACGGACTGCACCAACAGCAGGAGGGCGCCTTCTTGCTGTGCAGCTTCTGGCTGGTGGACAACCTGATGGGGCAGGGGCATGTCGAGCGGGCGGGCGAGCTGTTCGAGAGTCTGTGTTCGCGCACCAACCATCTGGGGCTCCTGCCGGAGCAGATCGACCCGTCGGACGGCACGTTCCTCGGCAATTTTCCGCAGGCCATCAGTCATGTCGGCCTCGTCTCCAGCGCGGTCGCGCTCGCCCGCGCCGCCCGCGGTGCGCACCCGGAGCTTTCCACGGGGGCCTGGTTCACCTGACCTGGCCGACCCGCCGCCTCTTCGCCCGGCGGCCCCTCCCCGTCGGCTTATTGAAAATCGTTTTCGATTGCTGTTAGCTTGGGTGCGGCACCGCGGAGGCAGCCGGTGGCCAAGGGTGTGCCGCGGCACGCCCCGAGGGCGAGAGAGGAACGCACGCATGGACCCCACCGCACGCGACCCCCACGACCGCCCCTTCACCCTGGTCGTCTGTGCCACGTGCCGGGACGCCGCCGACGATCACGTCATGGACGTGCTGCGCCGGGCCGTCCGTGCCTGCTCCCACGGCGTCATGATCTCCACCGGGTGCCTGGACCGGTTCCTGCACTGCCGTTCGGGCCGCGGCCTCTACGCCGCCGTACAGCCCTGCGCGGCGGACCGCCGTGCCGTCGGGGCGGTGGTGCGTCTCGGCCCGATCGCGACCCGGGCCGACGCGGAGGCGGTCGCCGCATGGCTGCGGGCCGGAATGCCCGACGACGGCAGCCTTGCCGAATCCCTGCTCGCCGCTCCGGCGCCGCGGCAGGTCGCCCACCTCAACTGACGGAAGATCGCATGTCCAAGGGCCTGTTGAGCGTGGTCACCGGCAACACCCCGGCCGTTCGGGGCGCTGTGGTCGACGCGCTGCTGCGTGTCTCCCCGCAGGCCACGGTGCTGGCCGTGTCGGTGGAGGACAGGGGCGACGAGGGCTACCCGGTCGTCCAGCGCTCCTTCTCCGGGACCGGCCCGCACGGCCGGGAGCCCGGCCCCCTGGGTGTCACCGGGGACCCGGTGGTGATTCTGCGTCAGGACCTCGTGGCCCTGCGGCGAGCGGCGGGCCCGGGGCGGCCGCATGTCGTCCTCGCTCTTCCGGCGACCCTCGATGTCCTGCCCTTCTTGGTGGAGCTGTGGCGCGCACGGGTCGCGAGCGGGCCCCTGACGGATTTCTACGATCCGGCTCCCGTCGCGGTCGGCATCGATCCCGCCGCCTTCATGACCGATCTCGGCTGTGTCCACCGGCCCGTCCGGCTGTGGGACGGGCGCGGCCTCGGCGAGGCCCTGACGCCCGCGGAGGCCGCGGCCCGCCAGGTGGAAGCGGCGGACGTGGTGGCGGTGCGGGACGGGTCGGCCGGAGGCGACCGGAGCGCGTCCGGCGTCGCGGCGCTCGTCGGCCACCTGAACCGGGAGGCGCGGGTCGTCGTGGCGCCGGGCGGGGACGTGCGCGCGGCGTCGATCGCCGAGGCCCTGCCGTCCGGCGCGGCCGACGCGTGGCGGGCCCGGCTGGAACCCGTCCTGCCGCCACCGCCACCGCCACCGCGCACCGCCGATCACGGCGTGGAGTCGGTGCTCTGGCGGGCCCGCCGCCCTCTGCACCCGGCGAGACTGGCCGACGCGCTCGACACCGTGCTGGACGGCGTCGCACGCGGCCGCGGTCATCTGTGGCTGGGCAGCAGCCCCGACGAGGTCGTGACCTGGCGCTCGGCAGGGGCGCACCTGGAGCTGAGGGAGACGGGCCGCTGGCTGGAGCCGCGGGACGGAGCCGCCTGGGCGGCCGCCTCGCCCCTGCGGCGCACGCTCGCCTCTTGGTTCTGGCGCGACCCCTACGGCGAACGCCGCAGCGAACTCAACGTCACCGGCACCGGCCTGGACGCATGGCGGATCCGCTGCGCACTGGACGAGGCGCTGCTCACCGACGCCGAGCTGGCACTCGGCCCGGACGGCTGGAGAGAACTCCCGGACCCCCTCCTCGGCAGCGCCGAGCCTGGGTGACCCGGCGCCGCGAGATCCCGTTTCAGCCCAGGGCGCGCACTCCGAGGAGCCATCGGCGCCGGGCCGCTCAGTCCGGTGGCTTCGATGTTCGTGCGGTGCGGGGGCTGCCTTCAGTGCCGGGCGAACTGCACCCCGGTCGATTGCGCGACGTCCGGCCGTAGGGCGATCCCGGTGACGGTCAGTCGTTCTCCGTAGATGTCCGTGACTCGGATCGCGCCGCCGCAGCCGCTGCCGTCGGCGGAGATGAAGTAGTTGTATTCGGTGCGCGGCAACTGCCGCCAGCCGCCGCCGGTCTGCACTTCCAGGCGTGCGACCGGGTTGCGGTGGCCGATGGCCTGGATGGCGCACCAGTGCTGACTGGACCCGGTCTTGTAGCGGACGGACATGGTCTCGGAGGTGCCCGGGCTCAGCAGTTGCCAGGTGATCGAGATCCGGCCGACCTTGAGGTCGGCGAGCTTGGCGAAGGCCTGCTGGCTGAGGTCGAGTTGACCGGGTGCGCAGGGCAGGGGGCATTCGTTGGTGATCCGTACCGTGATCGACTTGCCGTTCGAGGCGCGGACGAGCACGTGGGCGCCGCAGGCCCGGGACGTCTCGTAGTCGGTGGTGTTCATGGCCGCGATCATGAGGTCGGGACTCGGGCCGAACAGGCAGGCGCCGTTTCCGTCCGCGGCCTCGTAGGCGGTGGCGACCCCGGTGTAGGTGACGCCGGGCTTGATTCGCCCCGCCGACGGGGCCGTGGTGGTCGCCGCCTGCGGGGGACGCGGGGTGGCTGCGGCCGACGGTTTCGCCGACGCGGTGGTGGCGGTGGCCGTCGGACTCGGGCTCTGGCTCGGACTGCCGCTCGGGGTCGGCGTCCCCGACGCGGTCGGGCTGCTCGTGCCGGTCGGGGCGGCGGACCTCACCTGAGTGCTGGCGGCGGGCGTTGCGGCCGCGGGCGCCGCCTCTTCCTTCCGGTCGGGGACCAACCCCACGAGCAGGTAGGCGAGAACGCCCATGGCGGTCACCGCCACCGTGCTGCCCAGGATGAGTCGGCGCCTGCGCCTGCGCTGTCTCGCGGCCTGCCTCGCTGTCGTCATTAGCCGTCCGTTCGGAGATTCGAGCCGATGCTGCACCCTTCAGTGACCGCCGGAGGCGGAAAGGTTGCCGGTGATTTCTCCGCCTCGGGGTCACGTCACGGGTGCCGGTTCAGGACTCGACGAACGAGGGGTGAGCGGGGTGTGCGGGAACGAGGGCTGATCGGGGGAGTGCGTTGCGGGGATCAGACGGCCGTGAAGGTCCACAGCAGGTTGGCGCTGCTGCCGTACGTCCACTGCTTGGTGACGGAGCCCGAGCCGACGTTGCCGCCGCCGTCGAGGACCAGGCCGGTGGTGCGGTTGGCGATGGTGTAGTGGTCGCCGCCCCGGTGGGTGATGCGCCACTGCTGGTTGCTGCCGCCGTTCCAGGGGGCCTGCCGGGCGGCGGAGCCGATGTCGGTGGCGCCCCAGCCGTCGGCGACCATGCCGTTGGTCCGGTTGACCAGCCGGTAGTAGCCGCCACCGACCGCCTCCGCCCGCCATTGGAGGTTGGTGCTGCCGTTCCAGGTCCACTGCTTGAGGTTGGATCCGGAGGCCACGTCGCCGCCGCTGTCCAGGGCGAGTCCATTGGTGGCGTTGATGATCCGGAAGTACGTCGCCGGGTTGAACTGGACCCGCAGCGAAGCGATCCGGTCGTTGTTGCCGGTGACCCGCAGATCGGGGTTCTCGGCGGTGAAGGTCCAGGAGGTGCCGGTGAAGTTGTCCCCGGAGTGGCCGACCACCTGGTAACCGGGGGCCGGTCGCAGGGAGGAGATCGTGCCCGGGCCCGGTCCGGCCGCGGTCAGGTCGGCCGCCGTGTGGTCGCCGACGGTGAACACACCGGCGGTACCGGTGTAGTTGACGTCCGCGAAGGCGATGGCGCCGGCCAGCGGCCGCAGCCCCGGGATCGGGCCGGAGAAGGCGAGCTTCAGGACGTAGGCGCCCGCGCTGTACGGCGCAGAGGAGGGCAGGGTGACCGTGAGGCCGGAGGAGTTCTGGACCGGCGTGGGCAGGTCGATGTAGGTGCCCGCGGTGGTGCCGAGGAGCTTGACCGAGGTCAGCGAGGAGAGGTTGATCCGGTCCGAGCCGAGCGTCTTGATCGTCAGTGAACTCCCGGGCCAGCCGAGGACGGTGGCGTACAGGACGGTGCCCGCCTTGTCGCGGGTGAAGCGGATGTCCTGCGGGGTGCCGGCGTGCGGGGTGGTGAACGAGCCGCCGCCCATCTTCGTCGGGCCCTCGCCGTACGCCGTCCAGGCGCGCGTCGCGTACACCGACTCGCCGAAGCGCTTCAGGTGGTCGCCGATGCCGAGGAGGATGTCCTTCTGCGCCTGGGGGATGGTGCCGTCGGCCATCGGCGCGATGTTCAGCAGCACGTTGCCGTTCTTGCTGACCCGGTCGATGAACGAGTGCAGCATCTGCTGGATGCTGTAGTAGCCGATGCCCTGCGTGTAGCACCAACTGGAGCTGGAGATGCTGTCGTCGGTCAGCCAGTACGGGGTGGTGAGGTCGGCCGGGCCGCCGCGCTCGTAGTCGAAGACCTCGCCCTTGCCGTTCATGCCGTCCTTGTACGTGGTGACGACCTCACGGCCCCAGCCGATCGCCTGGTTGTAGTAGTACGCCAGGAAGTTCAGGCGCTGTTGCTCGTCGACCTCGTCCAGGTTGAAGTCCTGCCAGAGGATGTCGGGTTGGGCGCGGTCGACGACCTCCTTGAGCTTGTCGAACCAGAGCTGGTTCTCCGCGGCCGGACCGAGCTGCCCGTAGAGCTTCTTGAGGCTCGGGTCCGTCTGGGCGGGGGCGTGCTCGTAGAAGCCGGTGAAGTTGTACGCGTGGTGCATGGCCACCAGCAGCTTGAGGCCCTTGGCGCGGATGGCCGTGGAGAAGAGCTTGAGCAGGTCCAGTCCCGGGCCCTTCTGCACCGAGTTCCACTCGTTGACCTGGCTGTCCCACATGGAGAAGCCGTCATGGTGCTCGGCGACCGGGCCGGCGAACCTGGCGCCCGCGTCGACGAACAACTGCGCCCACTCGTCGGGGTCGAACTTCCCGCCGGCCGACTTCAGTTTCGGCGCGAACTGCTTGAAGTTGCCCGCCAGGTCCCGAGCCCCGTTGATGAAGTTGTGGTACGGCCACGCCGACGGCTGACCGTAGGTCTCGATGTGGTGCTGGCGGGCGGAGTCGCCTGCCCGGTACATATTGCGCGGATACCACTCGTTGCCGTAGGCGGGGACGCTGAAGACGCCCCAGTGGAAGTAGATCCCGAACTTCGCGTCCTGGAACCACTCCGGGGCCGCCGGGTGCTGGTCGACCGAGTCCCAGTCCGGTGTGTACGCGGTGGGCGCCGCCTGGGCGACCCCGGAGCCGAACACACCTCCGGCTACGGCCGCCGCGGCGACGCAGGTGGCACCGGCCAGGAAGTGGCGTCTGTTGATCGAACTCGACATGAAGACATCCCTGTGGCTGATGTGCAGGGGAGTGCCGCTCGTTACGCATGAAGGTCCGTCATATCGCCGTGGGATGTCAACCCGGCGTGCAGGGATGAAAACAGCCGAACCGCTGGCCAGTTGGCCAGTTTTGAGGTGCGTTTGGTGTGTTTCGCCGTGCCCCAGACATGGCATGTCTGACGGGTCGTCATGACCGATTGTGTGCGCCTGATGGCCTGGGTCGATGGGAGGCACCGCGGCGGTACCCACGCCCCGTGCGTGGTCGCCCCCTCGGTATCATCGGCGTCGCCCTCGGCGCGTGGACCCGGAGCTACTGCCGGCGCAGGGGCTGGGCACGTCGTACGTGCTCTCGGGGCACGGTGGGGGGAGGGGTGTGCGGTGTCTCTGACGGACAAGGCCATCGAGCGGATCCGTGAGCTGATCCGGACCGGCGCGCTGCCCCCGGGCTCGAAGCTCCCGCCGGAGCCGGACCTGGCCGCGCAGTTGGGTCTGTCACGCAACCTCGCCCGTGAGGCGGTCAAGGCGCTGGCCGTGGCCCGGGTTCTGGAGGTCCGGCGCGGTGACGGGACGTACGTGACCAGCCTGCAGCCGAGTCTGCTCCTGGAGGGGCTCGGCGGCGCGGTGGAGCTGCTGCAGGGCGACTCGGTGGCGCTGCGGGACCTCATGGAGGTCCGGCGGCTCCTCGAACCGATGGCCACGGCCCTTGCGGCCACGCGGATTTGCGATGAGCAACTGGCCGAAGTGAAGCGGCACTTGGACGCCATGCGCGAGGCCCGCGACGACGTCGAGCGGCTCAGCGCCCACGATGCCGCCTTCCATCGGGCCGTCGTCTCGGCCACGGGCAACGAGACGCTCCTCGCCCTCCTGGAAGGGATCTCCGGCCGCACCCTGCGGGCCCGCACCTGGCGCGGTGTGGTCGACGACAGGGCCGCGGACCGCACCATCGCCGAGCACGAGGCGATCTTCGACGCCCTGTCCACCCGGGACGCCGCCCTCAGCCAGGCCGCGGCCCTGCTGCACGTGAGCAACACCGAGCAGTGGCTGAGGGAGCACCTGCGCCTCAGCGGAGCCCTCCCCTCCGGGGGTGGCGAGGCGGAAATGACCCTCACGTAAACGTGGGATGTATGTGTTAACGTGCGCGGAAATGGGATGTGTGGCTCGGCGTCACAGCGGCGACCATCGAGGCCGCTTCCTCATTCATTGGATGTATCGCCCCGCTCCGCCGTCTCGTAGCTGATTGGCCTCACAGAGCATGACCAGGATCGACGCGCACCACCACATCTGGCGGCCGACATCCGCCTCCGCCGCGGCGGCCGACCTCGGCCCGCGCCGCCGCGCGCACCGCTGGCTCGACGAGCCGGACATGGCCGCCGTACGCCGGGACTTCACCCTGAACGACCTGGCGCGGGAGACCGCGGCCGCGGGCATCGACCGTACGATCCTGGTCCAGGTCCTGCCCGAGACGGACGAGACGGCGGAGTTCCTGGCCCTGGCCGCGGGGACCGACCTGGTGGCGGGCGTCGTGGGCTGGGCCGACCTCACCTCCCATCGCGTCGCCGACACGCTGGCCGCCCTGCGGGCCGCGCCCGGCGGTGAACTCCTGCTGGGCATACGGCACTTGGTGCAGGGAGAACGTGACCCCGACTGGCTGAACCGGTCCGACGTCCGCCGGGGCCTGCACGCGGTCGCCGCCGCGGGCCTCGCCTACGACCTGCTCACCCTCCCGCACCAACTGCCCGCCGCCATCGCCGCCGTACGGGCCCTGCCCGAGGCGACGTTCGTCCTCGACCACCTCTCCAAGCCGCCGATCGCCTGGGGCGAACTCCAGCCGTGGGCATCGCTGATCCGCCAACTCGCCGCGCAGCCCAACGTGTTCTGCAAGCTGTCCGGCATGGTCACCGAGGCCGAGCGGGGCCACTGGAGCGCGTCGGCCCTGCGCCCGTACGCCGACGTGGTGCTGGAAGCCTTCGGCCCGCAGCGGGTGATGTTCGGCTCGGACTGGCCGGTCTGCCTGCTGGCCGCCTCCTACGAGGAAGTCGTCGCCGTCGCCGAGGAGCTGACCGCGGGCCTCACCGAGGCCGAGCGTTCCGAGGTCTTCGGCGGTACGGCGACCCGCGCCTACCGGCTGACGTAGCGAAGTGACCCGCAGCAGACGCTCCCATGGCCTCGCAGAGTGCCCGCGCCGCCTACATCAACGACATGAAGGGGCAGTTGCAGGAACTGCTGGACCGCTACGACCCGGCCCTGCTGTGGTTCGACGGCGACTGGGGCGGCAACCCGGCCTCGCCCACCCTGCAGTCCTGGTGGACCCGGGCCGACGGCCAGGACCTGTACAACTGGCTGATGGCCCGCAAGCCCAACCTCGTCGTCAACGAGCGCGTCAAGCGGGACGTCGGCCTCGGCGACTACGCGGTCGCGGAGTTCGGGATCCCCGACGCGCCGCTGGAGCGGCCCTGGGAGGCCTGCGCCACCATGAACGGCGCCTGGGGTTACGCCGACTGGGCCGAGAACAACTACCGGTCCGTGAAGACCCTCATCCAGGAGCTGGTCACGGTCGCCTCCCGCGACGGCAACTACCTGCTCAACATCGGCCCCAAGGGCGACGGCAGCGTGAGCCCCGGATCCGTGAACGTCCTGAACGGCTTCGCCTCCTGGATGTCCGTCCACGCCGACAGCATCCACGGCACCAGCGGCAGCCCCTTCGCCACCGAACCGTCCTGGGGCAGGATCACCAAGAAGAACGGCAAGCTCTTCGCCCACGTCTTCGACTGGCCCACGCACGGCACCCTGCGGATACCGGCCGTCCACAACACCGTCAACCGCGTCTACCTGCTTAACAACCCCTCCACGTCGCTCTCCTACACCGTCAGCGGCGGCACCATCGACGTCGCCGTGCCGGCCGGCGCGCCCAACGCGAACGTCTCGGTGGTCTGTGTGGAGGTCAGCGGCATGCCGGCCGTCCTCGCCAACGGCGTCTACCGGCTGGTCAGCGTGCGCAGCGGCATGGCCCTCGACAACGGCAACACCACCACCGAGGGCGGCCAGGTCATCCAGTGGGCCCAGAACGGCGGTTCCCCGCAGCAGTGGGCGGTCACCGGCCTGGAGCACGGCTACTACAAGCTGGTCAGCGTGCGCTCCGGCAAGGCGCTGGACAATGGCAACACCACCGCCGAAGGTGCCTCGGTCATCCAGTGGACCGCCAACGGCGGATCGCCGCAGCGGTGGGTGGTGACCAGGATCGGCTGACCCCGACGCACGCGAACCGCCCCCGGGGAGTTCCCGGGGGCGGCTTCGTGCGGCCCTGCCTACGGCAGGCCGGTCACAGCTCCCACACCACCGGCAGGGAGGAGTCGGCGCCCTCGGCGGAGTAGTCGTGGACGACGTCCAGCAGTTCGGCCATGCGCGCCTGCCAGGCGATGTTGACGGGCAGCTTCTCCAGTTCGGCGATCATCGCCGCGTAGTCGTCCACCTCCAGGACGTGGAAGAGATCCGTACCGCTGCGCCAGATCGTCCACCGGTTCACCCCGGCGGCGCGGATGGCGGCGGTCAGCTCCTCGGGCACCTCGCGGTGCGCCGCCTCGTACTCCTCGATGCGGTCGGCACGCACCTTCGTGTGCAGGGCGATCCTCACAACGACTCCTTCAGCGGACGGAGGGGACGGGGGCGTGGGGGTCCAGCAGGACTTCGGCGCGCAACTCGTGCCAGAAGGCGTCCGGGACCGGCCGCCGCAGTTGTGCCACGCTGTCGCGCACCTCCTCCGGGGACCGTGCCCCGGTCAGGACACTCGCGACCGCCGGATGCCCGAACGGGAAGTGCAGCGCCGCCGACCGCAGCGCCACCCCGTGCCGCTCGGCCACCGCCTTGAGCCGCAACGCCCGGTCGAGCACCGCCTGCGGGGCGGGCGCGTAGTCGTACGTGGCCCCGGGCCCCGGATCCGTCAGCAGCCCGGAGTTGAACACACCGCCGATGACGACGCTCCTGCCACGGGCGGCCGCCTCGGGCAGCAGCTCGGCGAGCCCCTCCTGCTCCAGCAGGGTGTAGCGGCCGGCCAGCAGCACCACGTCGATGTCGGTCTCGCGCAGGAAACGGGCGGGCAGCGCGCACTGGTTCATCCCCACGCCGATCGCCCCGACCACGCCCTCGCCGCGCAGCCGCTCCAGCGCCGGGTACCCCTCGCGCAGGGCCTGCTCGGCGTGGTCGTCGGGGTCGTGCAGCAGGACGATGTCGACCCGGTCCAGGCCGAGGCGCTCCAGGCTGGCCTCCAGGGAGCGCCGTACGCCGTCACCGCTGAAGTCCCAGACCCGGCGGTGCGTGGCGGGCACGGCGAAACCGTGCGCCAGGTCGTCCCCGGCGCCGCCCCCGTCGTAGGGCACGAGCAGGCGTCCCACCTTGGTGGAGACGGTGTACGTGTCGCGGGGGCGGCCGCGCAGCGCCGCGCCCAACCGCCGCTCGGACAGGCCCAGTCCGTAGTGGGGAGCGGTGTCGAAGGTGCGGATGCCCGCGTCCCAGGCGGCGTCCACCGTGGCGGCGGCCGTCTCGTCGTCCACCGGCCGGTAGAGGTTGCCGAGGGCCGCGCAGCCGAGCGCCAGCCGGGTGGCCCGGACGCCGCCGCGGCCCAGCGGCGCGGTCCTCATGAGCGGGGTTCCGGTCGCAGCCGGAGCCCCTGCATACCGCCGTCGACGGCGAGCGCGGTGCCGGTGACGGACGCCGCGGCGGGGCTCGCCAGATAGACGATGGCGGCGGCGACCTCCTCGGCGGTGACCAGGCGCCCCATCGGCTGGCGGGCGTTGAGCGCGGCCCGCTCGGCCTCGGGATCCTCCGCCGCGTCGAGGAGCCGGCCCACCCACGGGGTGTCGGCGGTGCCGGGGTTGACGCAGTTGACGCGGATGCCCTCCCGGACGTGGTCCGCGGCCATGGCCAGGGTCAGCGCCAGGACGGCACCCTTGCTGGCGGAGTACAGGGCACGCTGCGGCAGTCCGGCGGTGGCCGCGATGGAGCAGGTGTTGACGACGGCCGCGGCACCCGGACGGGCCTCGGCGGCGCGGCGCAGGTGGGGCAGGGCGGCGCGGGTGGTGCGGACCATGCCGAGGACGTTGACGTCGAGGACGCGGTGCCACTGCTCGTCGGGGTTGTCCTCGACCGTTCCGGCCGCGCCGATCCCCGCGTTGTTGACGAGGATGTCGAGGCCGCCGAAGCGCGTGGCCGCGGTCTCCACGGCGGCCCGCACCGAGGCGTCGTCGCCGACGTCGGCCCGCAGTCCGAGAACCGGTTCGGGCACACCGTCCGGTGCCAGGTCGAGTACGGCGACGGAGGCGCCCCGTGCGGTCAGGGCGCGGGCGGTGGCGAGCCCGATGCCGGACGCCCCGCCGGTCACGAGAGCCCTCAGCCCGGTCAGCTCGGTCATGCCACGTCCTCCCGTTCGGCGCGGTCGGCGACCCAGAAGCCGCCGTCCGGATAGCGGTAGTGGTCGATGGAGCCCGGGCGCATGGTCGCCGAGAAACCGGGGGCGAGCGGCGCCCGGTAGTGCCCCGCACGCATCCGCACCGGATCCGTGAAGTGCTCGTGCAGATGGTCGACGTACTCGATGACCCGGTTCTCCGTCGTGCCGGACAGGGCGAGGTAGTCGAACATCGACAGGTGCTGGACCAGTTCGCACAGCCCCACCCCGCCCGCGTGCGGGCACACCGGCACGCCGAACTTGGCGGCCAGCAGCAGGATCGCCAGGTTCTCGTTGACCCCGCCGACCCGGGCGGCGTCGATCTGCAGCACGTCGACGGCGCCGGCCTGGAGCAGTTGCTTGAAGACGATGCGGTTCTGCACGTGCTCGCCGGTGGCCACCTTCACGGGGGCGACCGCCTTGCGGACGGAGGCATGTCCGAGCACGTCGTCGGGGCTGGTGGGCTCCTCGATCCAGTACGGGTCGAAGCCGGCGAGCGCGTTGACCCAGTCGATCGCCTCGCCGACGTTCCACCGCTGGTTGGCGTCGACGGCGATGCGGATGCCGTCACCGACGGCCTCCCGGGCGATGCGCAGCCGCCGCATGTCGTCCCCGAGGTCGGCGCCGACCTTCAGCTTGATCTGGGTGAAGCCGTCGGCGACCGCCTGCCTGGCCAGCCGGGCGAGCTTCTCGTCGGAGTAGCCGAGCCAGCCCGGCGAGGTGGTGTAACCGGGGTAGCCGCGCTCCAGCAGCAGCGCCTCGCGCTCGGCGAGCCCCGTGCGGCCCGCGCGCAGCAGGGTGAGGGCCTCGGCCGGGGTGAGCGCGTCGGCGATGTACCGGAAGTCGACCTGGGAGACGAGCCACTCCGGATCGGCCCGGGCGAGCAGCCGCCACAGCGGCAGACCGGCGCGCTTGGCGGCCAGGTCCCACACGGCGTTGACCACGGCGCCGATCGCCATGTGCATCACGCCCTTCTCGGGGCCGAGCCAGCGCAGTTGGCTGTCGCCGATCAGGTCACGGTTCAACGAGCCGGGATCCGCGCACAGTTCCTCGACGGACCGGCCGAGGAGATGGGGACGCAGGGCCCCGACGGCGGCGACCTGCACGTCGTTGCCGCGCCCGATGGTGAAGACGAAGCCGTGCCCCTCGCGGCCGTCGCCGGCGTCCGTGCGCAGCACCACGTACGCGGCCGAGTAGTCGGGGTCCGGGTTCATCGCGTCGGAGCCGTCCAGCTCCCGCGAGGTGGGGAAGCGGATGTCGTAGGTGTCGACCGCGGTGATCCGGGCGGACGGTGCAGTCAAAGGAGTGCCTTTCACGCTTGGCCGAACGTCTGGCGCTGCTCGCCGAGGCCCTCGACGGACAGCTCGACGGTGTCGCCGGACCGGAGGTAGGGGGTGTCGGGCAGGCCCAGGGCCACGCCCGCGGGCGTACCGGTGTTGATCACGTCGCCCGGCCGGAGAACCATGTACTGGCTCAGGTACGCCACGATGTGGTCGACCGGGAAGATCATGTCCCGGGTGTGGCCGTCCTGCCGCTTGACGCCGTTGACGCTGAGGGACAGGGAGAGGTCCTGCGGGTCGCCGACCTCGTCGGCGGTGACCAGCCAGGGGCCGAGCGGGTTGAACGTCTCGCAGGACTTGCCCAGGTCCCACTGCGGGGAGCGCTCCAGTTGGAACTCCCGCTCGGAGACGTCGTGGCTGACCGCGTATCCCGCGATCACCTCCCGCGCCGCCCGCGGTCCTTCGAGGTAGCGGGCCCGGCGGCCGATGACGACCGCGAGCTCGACCTCCCAGTCGGTCTTGACCGAGCCGCGCGGGACGAGGACTTCGTCGTAGGGGCCTACGACGGTGCCCGGGTCCTTCATGAACACCACCGGGCGGGGCGGGATCGCGGCCCCGGTCTCGGCGGCGTGGTCCCGGTAGTTCAGACCGATGCAGACGATCTTGCCGGGGCGGGCGAGCGGGGCGCCGATACGCAGCCCCTCCGGGGCCAGTTCGGGCAGGTCGCCCGCCCGGAGCGAGGCGCGGGCGCGCTCGATGCCGTCCGAGGCGAGGAAGGCGCCGTCGATGTCGGGCGTCACCGACGAAAGGTCCAGCAGCCGGCCGTCCTCGGTGCGGACGGCGGGCCGTTCCTCACCGGGGGCACCGACGCGTAGCAGTTTCACTGAGGAGCTCCCTTGTCGCGGGTGGGGTCACCGCGGGCGCTGTGCCGACCGTGCCGACCGGCCCGGACGGTCCGCCCGCTGTTCGTGCGGGCCGGGGCCCGCCAGGATCCGTCCGTGCTCATCGCGAGTCATCCGATGTTTCACGGCACCGCGAATGTAAGGGCACAGGGAGAGTCTGGCAAGGCAGACCTCGGACGTTTGTGGCCGAGGTCGGAGAACAAGGAGGTCAGGGTGCCGGGCCGCGCGCACTCGGTCCGCGAGGACAGGCGGTCGGAGGGCGTCCGTTGCGGTGAACGGCCGCCCGGCCGGAAGGAGTTCGGCCCGAGATGAGCCGTCGACGACGACGCGCCCACCGGACTTCGGAATTACGTGGAGGCGCACCCTTGTCAACGCTGGCAACGTCGTCGTAACGTCGCCGCGTCCGAGATTCATCCGAGGACTGGCTCAGTGGGCGTGGGGCTGCCCGGCCTCCGCTCCCTCGGACACGGCTGACGCCCGTCCCCCTCCACCGGGCGCGGCCCGCGCACTCCCGTGCTCGGCCCCGACGTGCCCGGCGGCTGTCTCGTCCCGCAGGCGATACGCCCCTCCCGCCCAGGCTAAGGAGATCACCCGGCCATGAAGCTCGCTCGCACCCGCTCCACAGCCGCAGCCACCACCGTCGTCCTCGCGGTGCTGGCGCTCGCCACCGCGTGCAACCGCGACAGCGCCGACTCCGGCGCCTCGGGCGGCAAGCCGGCCATCGGTATCGACCTGCCCCGCTCCGACACCGACTTCTGGAACTCCTACGCGCAGTACCTGAAGAAGGACATCAAGTCCCAGGGCGTCAACGCGCTTCCGCTGAGCAACTCGCAGAACGACGTCACCAAGCTGGTGTCGAACGTGCAGGTGTTCCAGAACACCAAGGCCAAGGCCATCGTCATGGCCCCGCAGGACACGGGCGCGATCGCCTCCACCCTGGACTCCCTCTCGGCCGCGAGGATCCCGGTGGTCAGCGTCGACACCAGACCCGACAAGGGCGAGGTGTACATGGTGGTACGGGCGGACAACCGGGCCTACGGCACCCGGGCCTGCGAGTTCCTCGGCGAGCGGCTCGGCGGCAAGGGCAAGGTGGCCGAACTCCAGGGAGCCCTGGACTCCATCAACGGACGCGACCGCTCCGAGGCGTTCGCCCAGTGCATGAAGGAGAAGTACCCGAAGATCAAGGTCTTCGAGCTCCCCACCGACTGGAAGGGCGATGTCGCCTCCGCCAAGCTCCAGTCGCTGCTCGCCCAGCACCCGGACCTCAACGGCATCTACATGCAGGCGGGCGGCGCCTTCCTGCAGCCCACCCTCGCGCTCCTGGAGCAGAAGGGCCTGCTCAAGCCCGCGGGCGAGAAGGGGCACATCGCGATCGTCTCCAACGACGGCATCCCGCAGGAGTTCGACGCCATCCGCAAGGGCCACATCGACGCGACCGTCTCGCAGCCCGCCGACCTCTACGCCAAGTACGCGCTCTTCTACGCCCAGGCCGCGGCCGAGGGCAAGACGTTCGAGCCCGGTCCGACCGACCACGACTCCACCATCGTCAAGATCCCGAACGGCCTGGAGGACCAGCTGCCCGCACCGCTGGTCACCAAGGACAACGTCGACGACAAGACCCTCTGGGGCAACAGCATCGGCCAGTGACCCACGAGCCCGCCGACCGGGGCGCGGGGACGGCGGCACCGCGTCCGCCGCCCCCCGCCGCACCCCCACCCCCTCCGTACGCAAAGGACGGCAACCAGCATGGCGGACACCGCGACCGTCTCGGCGATCGGAACCAGGAGCCCGGCCCCCGTGGCCGAGGCGACCGGGATCAGCAAGCGATTCGGCGCCACCGTCGCCCTGCGCGACGCCCGCATCACCGTCTCCGCGGGCGAGTCGCACGCCCTGGTCGGCCGCAACGGCGCCGGCAAGTCCACGCTCGTCTCCGTCCTCACCGGACTGCGGCAGCCGGACACCGGCACCCTGCGCTTCTCCGGCGAACCGGCCCCCGCCTTCGGCGACATCGACGCCTGGCGCTCCCGGGTCGCCTGCGTCTACCAGCGGTCCACCATCATCGGCGAACTGACCGTCGCCGAGAACCTCTTCCTCAACCGGCAGAGCCCGCGGCCGCTCAGCCCCATCCGCTGGAAGGGGCTGCGCCGACGGGCCGGGGAACTCCTCGGCGAGTACGGCGTGGACGTGGACGCCGACGCCCGCGCGAAGGATCTGACCGTCGAGCAGCGGCAGTTCGTCGAGATCGCCCGCGCCCTGTCCTTCGGGGCCCGGTTCATCATCCTCGACGAGCCCACCGCCAAGCTCGACGCCCGCGGCATCACCCGGCTCTTCGACCGGCTCCGCGACCTCCAGCGCCAGGGCGTCGCGTTCCTCTTCATCTCCCACCACCTGCAGGAGGTCTACGACCTCTGCACCACGGTCACCGTCTACCGCGACGCACGGCACATCCTCACCGCGCCGGTGGCCGAACTCGGCCACCAGGCCCTGGTGGAGGCCATGACCGGAGAGTCCGCCGCCCCCGGTACGACCACCGGGCGTGGCACCGCGTCCGCGCGGCCCGACTCCCGGGAACTGCTGACCGTCGAGAACCTGACGCTGCCCGGCGCCTGCCGCGGCCTGTCGCTGACGGTCCGCGCGGGCGAGGTGATCGGGCTCGCGGGCGCGACGGCGAGCGGCAACGTGCGGGTGGGCGAGGCGATCGCCGGTCTGCACCGCCCCGAGGAGGGCCGCGTCTCGGTCGACGGCCGTGCCGTGCGGGCCGGGAGCGTGCCCGCGGCGCTGGCCGCCGGAGTCGGCCTGGTCCCCGAGGACCGCCACCTCCAGGGGCTCGTCGGCGACCGCAGTGTGGCGGAGAACGCGACGCTGACCGTCACCGACCAGCTGGGACCGTTCGGCACCGTACTGCCCGGCCGCACCGCCGGCTTCGCCCGGCGGATGATCGAGGACCTGGACATCAAGACCCCGAGCGCGGCCGTTCCCGTCTCCGCGCTGTCCGGTGGCAACCAGCAGAAGGTCGTGGTCGCCCGCGCCCTGGCGACCGACCCCCACGTCCTGGTGGCCATCCGTCCCACCAACGGCGTGGACGTCAGGTCCAAGGAGTTCCTGCTCGGCCGGATCCGGCAGATCGCCGACACCGGGAAGGCCGCCGTGATCGTCTCCGACGAACTGGACGACCTCAAGGTGTGCGACCGGGTCGTCGTCATGTTCCACGGCCGTGTGGTCGGCGAGTTCGCCCGCGGCTGGCGGGACGAGCACGTGGTCGCCGCCATGGAGGGCGTCGCCGCCGTGGAGGGCGTTGCCGCCGTGGAGGGCGTCGCCGACACCGTCGCCGCATCCGACACCGAAGAGCCCGGAAGGTAGCCATGACCGCCACCACCGACGTCACCGAGCCCGAGACGGGCTCGGTGCAGGCGCCCGCCGCCGACACCGCCCGACGCGGCCTCGCCCTCGGCCGCTTCCGCGACCTGTCCCTGGTCCCGGTCATCCTGGTGCTGGGCCTGATCGGCTTCATCGTCTCCCCGGCCTTCCTGACCGCGGACAACCTCATCGGCGTGGCGCAGCAGTCCACCGAACTGAGCCTGCTGGTCCTCGCCACCGCGCTGATCCTCATCGTCGGCCGCATGGACCTGTCGCTGGAGTCCACCATCGGCGTGGCCCCCGTCATCGCCGTATGGCTGGTACTGCCCAGCAGCGGGGGACGGTTCACCGGCCTCGGCCTGCTGCCCGAGTGGACGGCGGTGCCGCTCTGCCTGCTGACCGGCGTCCTGATCGGCGCCGCCAACGGCTTCCTCATCCTCAAGCTGCGGCTCAACGGGTTCATTGTCACCCTCGGCGGTCTGACCATGCTGCGCGGCCTCCAGGTCGCGCTGTCCGAGGGGCAGTCCATCGTCGACCTGCCCCCCTCCTTCACCTACCTGGGCAAGGCGTCCTGGCTCGGCGTTCCCGCCGCGATCTGGATCTGCGCGGTGCTCTTCGCCCTCGGCGGCAGCGCGCTGGCGTGGCTGCGGCACGGACGGGCGCTGTACGCGATCGGCGGCAACGCGGAGGCCGCCCGCACCGCCGGTATCCGCGTCGACCGGATCGTCTGGGTCGTCCTCGTCCTCGGCAGCCTGCTGGCCGCGTTCGCCGGCATCCTCTACAGCGGCCACTACGGCTCCGTCTCCGCGACCCAGGGCAGCGGCTGGATCTTCCAGGTCTTCGCGGCGACCGTCATCGGCGGCGTCAGCCTCAACGGCGGAAAAGGCTCCGTCTTCGGCGCCCTGACCGGCGTGCTCACCCTCCAACTGGTCGTCAACGTCATGACGTTGGCGGGCGTACCGCCGCTGTGGAACCAGTTCCTCAACGGCGCGATCATCATCGTCGCCCTGATCATCTCCCGCTTCGCCTCCGGCGAGAAGCAGGAATAGGCGTGGCCCGCGGCCGGCTCGGCCCGGGCCCTCCTGGCCGCCTCCGCCGCCACGCTCCACATCGCAGCCGTAGAACAGTGGCCGGCCGCCACCCTCATCGACGCGCCGCTGCCGAACGAGGCTCCTGACTCCCCGGATCCGGCCCCGCCGAAGCCGACATCGGTCCGCGCCACCTGCCGAAACGGGTACAACTCCCGTCCCCGTGCTGCACACTTGACCCCCACACCGCGCAACGAGGGGAGGCCGGTCATGCAGATCCGGCTGCGGTTGGTCGAGGAGAGCGGGCAGGCGGCTTCGGGGACCGATCTCGCCGCCCTGCGACGGCAGTTGACGGCCCGTCCGGAGCTTCGCGGCCATGTCGACCTCGTGCGGAGCAGCCCCGCCGAGGGCGAGATGGGCACCGGCCTGGAACTGCTCCTCGTCGGACTGGGCAGCGGAGGCGCCATCACGGCGCTCATCGGCACGCTCCCCGCGCTGCTGAGGGCCCGTCGGTCACCCACCTCCGTCGAGATCACGCTGGCCGACGGCCGCAGCGCCAAGGTCACCGCCGACTCGGTCGAGGACGCGCGCACCCTGCTGGAGGAGGCCTTCCGGGACCGCCTCGACCCGCCGCAGGCATGAAGACCCGGCTGCCGGACCCTCGCGGGTCGCGCGCGGTCCTGATCGGCACCTCCTCCTACGACAGTCCGGACCTCAAGCCGCTGCTGGCCGTGCGCAACAACCTGGAGGTGCTGTCCGAACTCCTCACCGGGGACAACGGAGCGTTCCTGCCCGGCAGATGCACCGTCGTGCAGGACTCCGCCGACCCGCGGGGCGTGTGCCGCACGATCCGGGAGGCGGCGGCCGACGCACCGGACACGCTGCTCGTCTACTTCTCCGGCCACGGCATCCTCAACCACGACTACACCGAGCTGCATCTGGCACTGAGCGGAGCGGACCAGAACGACCTGCGCTGGACGACGGTTCCGTTCCAGGCGATCCGGGAGATCTTCGAGACGGCCCCCTGCCGGAACAAGATCCTCGTCCTCGACTGCTGCCAGAGCGGCTGGGTCCTGGACGCGATGATGGGGGACACCGGCGGCGGGGAGGCGCCACTGGAGATCCGCGGCACCTACCTCCTCACCTCCTCCTCCGGCGACCTGAAGTCCTACGCGCCGCCGACGGACCGCTACACCGCTTTCACCGGCGAACTCATCCAACTCCTCCGCGACGGTGTGCCCGGCGGCCCCGAACTGCTCCCGCTCAGCACCCTGTTCGAGCCGCTGGCCGAGGCGCTGGAACGGCGGAACATGCCCCGTCCGCGGCAGCAGGGGTCGGACGGGTATGCGGCGTTGGGGGTGGTGCGGAACCGGGCGGCGGGGGAGCGGGACGGTGCGGACCGGAGCACGGTCGTGGCAGAGACGGGGCCAATCCCCGTGACACGCCTGCGGCCCAACGTCTGGCATCGGCGCCTGGTGGAGTGGTCGATCGCGGTCTCGGCACTCGTGGGCGTCGGCTGGGTGGTCCTCGCGTACGGGCCGAAAGAAGAAGAGCCGTCCAGCGACTGCACTCCTGACGCCCGGGCACCACCCGTACCGCCGAGCTTCACGCGGCCGCCACCGCCCCCTTCCCTGACGTTTGATGCTCTTGGAACACTCGTTCCGCGCACTTTCGGTCACTCGGTTCCGACCGGTCGAACACCCTCAAGGGAAGAGGTCCCTCGCTCATGCCCGAAGTCAACCGGCGTCGATTCCTTCAAGTCGCGGGTGCCACGACGGCGTTCAGCGCGCTGTCGGGGAGTATCCAGCGGGCCGCCGCGCTCCCGGCGAACCATCGGACGGGGTCGATCGAGGACGTCGAGCACATCGTCGTCCTGATGCAGGAGAACCGTTCCTTCGACCACTACTTCGGCACCCTGCGCGGGGTGCGCGGCTTCGGCGACCCGCGACCGGTGAACCTGCCCAGCGGCAAGTCGGTCTGGCACCAGTCGAACGGCACGCGGGAGATCCTGCCGTTCCACCCGGACGCCGACGACCTCGGCATGCAGTTCCTGGAGGGCCTGCCGCACGGCTGGACCGACGGTCAGCAGGCCTACAACGGGGGCAAGTACGACAAGTGGCTGCCCGCGAAGGGCACCACGACGATGGCGTACCTGACCCGAGAGGACATCCCCTTCCACTACGCCCTCGCCGACGCCTTCACCGTCTGCGACGCCTACCACTGCTCGTTCATCGGCTCCACCGACCCCAACCGCTACTACATGTGGTCGGGCCACACCGGCAACGACGGCACCGGCGGCGGACCGGTCCTCGGCAACGACGAACTCGGCTACGGCTGGACGACCTACCCCGAGCGCCTGGAGCGGGCCGGCGTCTCCTGGAAGATCTACCAGGACACCGGCGACGGCCTGGACGCGGCCGGCTCCTGGGGCTGGATCGACGACGCCTACCGTGGCAACTACGGCGACAACTCCCTGCTGTACTTCAACACCTACCGCAACGCCCGGCCCGGCGACCCGCTGTACGACAAGGCCCGCACCGGCACCGACGTCAGGAACGGCGACGGCTACTTCGACGCGCTGAAGGCCGACGTCCGGGCCGGCCGGCTGCCGCAGATCTCCTGGATCTGCGCCCCCGAGGCGTTCTCCGAGCACTCCAACTGGCCTTCCAACTACGGCGCCTGGTACATCGCCCAGGTCCTGGACGCCCTCACGTCCAACCCGGAGGTCTGGTCGAAGACGGCGCTGTTCATCACGTACGACGAGAACGACGGCTTCTTCGACCACGTGGTCCCGCCGCTCCCGCCGAAGGACGCCTCCCGGGGCAAGTCGACGGTCGACGTCTCCCTCGACGTCCACCCCGGCGACAGCAAGCGTCCGGCCGGCCCCTACGGACTCGGTCCGCGCGTTCCGATGCTGGTCGTCTCGCCGTGGAGCAAGGGCGGTTACGTCTGCTCCGAGACCCTCGACCACACCTCGATCCTGCGGTTCATGGAGCGCCGCTTCGGGGTGCGGGAGACCAACATCTCGCCGTGGCGCCGGACCGTCTGCGGCGACCTCACCTCGGCCTTCGACTTCTCCCGCAGGGACAGCCGCCCGGCCCACCTGCCGGGGACGGACGCGTACGAGCCGCAGGACCGCGAGCGCCACCCCGACTACCGTCCGACGCCGCCGGCCGACCCCGACATGCCCCGGCAGGAGCGCGGCCGGCGCCCCTCGCGCCCGCTGAAGTACGCGCCGCATGTGGACGGCTCGGTGGACGCGGCGGCCGGGAAGTTCACCCTGACGTTCGCCTCGGGCCCGCACGCCGGGGCCGCCTTCCACGTCAGCTCCGGCAGCCGTACCGACGGGCCCTGGTTCTACACCACCGAGGCCGGCACGACCCTCTCCGACACCTGGAACTCGGTGTACTCCGGCGGCTCGTACGACCTGACCGTGCACGGCCCGAACGGATTCGTGCGCTGGTTCAAGGGCGCCAACAAGACCGACGGACCCGAGGTCACCGCGCGGCACAGCGGCGACGACATCGCGCTGACCTGCACCAACAAGGGACCGTCGAGCGTCCGCCTGAAGATCGCCGACGGGTACGGCGGCCCCGGCGCGACGCTGACCGTGCGCCCCGGTGTCACCGTGCGGCGCACGATCGGCCTCGCGGCGAGCCGTCGCTGGTACGACCTGACGGTCACCGCCGACACCGACCCGGCGTTCCTGCGCAGGTTCGCCGGGCACGTCGAGAACGGGCGTCCCGGGGTGAGCGACCCGGCACTCGTCGTCGAGTAGCGCGGGTCACGGAGCGGCTCACAGGGCGGTCAGGTGCCTCGGTTCCGGCCGGCGGGGCACGAGGACCGGTTCCACCGATGCCGTGCCCGGCTCCAGCGCCAGGACGGCGGCCACGGGGTGGTCGTCGTCCTGGCGCGGGGCCATGGCGGGGCCCTCGACCGGGTGCGGGGCTACGGCACGGGCCTCGCCCTCGTGCGGCGTGACCCGGGTGAGCAGGACCACGCCCCAGGAGGCGAGCCCCGCGCCGACGAGCGCGAGCAGGATGCCGGCCGCCCCGCCCCGGAGCCGCTCGCCCAGCAGCACCAGACCGATCACGGCGGCGGCCACCGGGTTCGTCAGGGTGACCACGGCGAGCGGGGCGTCGAGCCCGCTGCGGTAGGCCGTCTGGGACAGCAGCAGCCCGCCCACCGCGAGCGCGGCGACCAGCAGCGCGACCCCGATCACCTGCACGCCGAGCAGCGATCCGGAGCGGTCCGTCGCGGCCACCGTGACGGTCTGGGTGAGCGCCGAGGCGACCCCGGAGGCGAAGCCGGACGCGGTCGCGTGCCGCAGTCCCGGCCGGGCGCCGGGCCGGGCCAGCAGGCCGATCAGCGCGACCGTGGTGCCGGCGACCGCCAGCGCCTCGGGGGTGCTGAGCACGTCGTCGGGGGCGGGGCCGGAGGCCGTGACCAGGATCGCGGCCAGGCCGGTCAGGGTGAGCGCGGTGCCCCGCCACTCGACGCCGCTGACCCGCCGCCCGGCGACCCGCGCCCCGAGCGGCACCGCCGCGACCAGGGTGAGCGCGCCGAGCGGCTGCACCACCGTGAGCGGCCCGTACTTCAGGGCCACGACGTGCAGCAGCGCGCCGCCGGCATTGAGTCCCACCGAGGCCCACCAGGCGCCGGACGCCATCATCCCGAGGATCCCGGTCGAGGGCGCGCGGGAGGCGAGCCGCTCCTGCGCGACGGCGGCGGTCGCGTAGGCGACGGCCGAGAAGAGGGACAGGACTACGGCGATCAGGGTCGCGTTCATCGGCCGGCTCCCACGAGTTCGGACGGTTCCTCGGTGGCGGGTACGGACGGGTCCGTGCCGCGTCCGGCGGCGGCCCCGGTGCGGTGCGGCAAGCGAGGCGGGCGGCGGGCCCCGCCGGACGGCGTCCTCGGGCGGATCACCGCGAGGGCGAGGCCGAGCATGACGGCTGCCACGATCGCGTCGAGCCAGTAGTGGTTCGCGGTGCCGACGATCACCAGCAGGGTCAGCGCCGGGTGCAGCAGCCAGAGCAGGCGCCAGCGGGAGCGGGTGGCGACGATCAGTCCGATCGCCAGCATCAGCGCCCAGCCGAAGTGCAGGGAGGGCATCGCGGCGAACTGGTTCGACAGCTGGTCGCTCTCGGGCGGGCCGTAGACGGAGGGGCCGTAGACCCGGGCGGTGTCCACCAGGCCGGTCGCGGCCAGCATCCGCGGCGGGGCCAGCGGGAAGAGCAGGTGCACCACCAGGGAGGCAGCGGTGACCGCGGCCAGGACGCGCCGGGCCCACACGTAGTGGGCGGGGCGGCGCAGGTAGAGCCAGACCAGGAAGGCCGCGGTGGCGGGGAAGTGCACGGTCGCGTAGTAGGTGTTCGCGAGGTGCACGAGGGTGTCGCCGTGCAGCAGCGCGGACTGCACCGAGCCCTCGCCGGGCAGCCGCAGGGTCCGTTCCCAGTCCCAGACGCGGTCCGCGTTGCGGAACGCCTCGCCGGTGTGGCCGGTGGCCAGTTGCCGGCCGAACTTGTAGACGAGGAAGAGCCCTGCGACGAGCAGGAGCTCACGGACGAGCCGGGGTCGCGCTACTGCGCCGGGCCCCGGCTCTCCAAGCTCTGTGCGGCCATTCATCCCCCGGCCCTTTCGCTGGCGGTGGTGCGTTCGGTGGTGCAGGCGGCTGCCCGACGGGTGGGTGACTCGTCGACGACACGAAACTCATCGATACGGGTGTGTACCGATACGCCGCTGTACCGATACGCCACTGTACCGATACGTCGGCGTTCCGGTACAGTGGCGTATCGATAGACGTGCGCCACACTGGGAAAGTGACCGAAAGCCAACGAAGGGAAGCGCCGATGACGTCGCAGGCCGTGCACCCCCCGGAGACGGTCGCCGCCTCGCGCCGCTCCAAGATCACGCCTGAGCGTGAGCGGGAGTTCTTCGACGCCGTCCTGGAGCAGATCCGCACCTGCGGCTACGACGCCGTCACCATGGAGGGCATCGCCGCCAGCACGCGATGCAGCAAGTCCACGCTCTACCGCCAGTGGAAGACCAAGCCCCGGTTCGTCGCGGCGGCGCTGCGCGCCAGCCGTCGGCCGCTCTTCGCCGACATCGACACCGGCTCGCTCGCGGAGGACCTGCGCGCCGCGGCACGGGCCGCTGGCGAGCTCTCCGGGCACATCTCCGACCTGCACCAGGCCCTCGGGCACGCCGTCCTGAACGACACCGAACTCCAGCAGGCGCTGCGCGAGACCCTCATCGAACCCGAGATCGGTGCCCTGCAGAGGATCCTTCAGCGCGGGGTCGAGCGGGGCGAGATCGCCGCCGACCACCCGGCGCTGGCGTTCGTCCCGGCGCAGCTCTTCGGCGTCATGCGGGTCCGGCCGATCATGGAGGGCGGCTGCCCCGACGCGGACTACCTGCTCCGCTTCGTGGAGGCCGCCGTACTGCCCGCGCTGGGCCTGACCTGAGAACCGGGCCGCCGTCCACGGGATGACTGGACGGCGGTCTGCTCGCGCCGCACCGTGGGGACGGGGGCGGCGCGCACCCCCCGGCCGGGTGGGTCACCTCTTGAGCGGAGGGGTGCCCCACCCGGCCGACCGTCGTTCAGACGTCCTGACCGTTGCCGCTGCCGGCCGCCACCTTGATGCCCTTCGTGATCTCGTCGATCACCGACTGCTTCTCGCCCACGTCGACGCCGAAGCGCACCAGGACCATCTGCCCGGAGTTCGCGGGGGAGGGGAAGGCGAGCGACTCGACATAGCCGTCGGCCCCCGTCTTCGTCACCGCCTTCCAGCGCACCAGATAGCCCTTCTGCCCGGCCACCGTCACCGCCCTGGAGGCCAGCACCTCGTGCGAGGTGATCCCGCCGTAGCCCTCGCCGTAGGAGTCCTCGGCGTTCTTGGCGATGTCCGCCTTCGCCACCTCCTCGGGGGTGTCGCCGTTCGCGCCGAGCGCGATGGCGGGCGCCGAGTAGGCACCGCCCTTCGTGCACGTCTCGGCCGTGTCACCGGGGCACTTGTACGACTCCTTCGACGTCACCGACGCGCCCACGCTGATCGCCTGGCCGTACCAGCCGTCCGGGACCGGCAGGCTGATGCCGCTGACCGAGTCGGTCACCGAACCGCTCTCCACCCTCGGGGGCTGCGACCCCGGCGCGGACTCCCGCGGCTCGGGAGACGGCCCGCCGGAGCCGCCCGAGTCGCCGAACGGCCCGCCCCGACCGTCCGGCCGCTGCTGCGAGTTGGCGGTGCCGCCGTCCGAAGTGCCGCTGTCCGCCAGCGCGTACACGCCCACACCGATGCTCGCGAGCACCGCCGCCGCCACCGCCACGGCTATGCCCGTGCGCAGTCCGCGCCGCCCGCCGGCCGGTGGCTGACCGGGATACGCCGGATAGGTGGGGTAGGCCGGATGGGCCTGGTACGCCGGTGGTGTCCCGGCGGTCGGCGACGGCGCCGGCGGACCCCCTACGTCGGCCGACCCCGCCGGGCGGGTCCGGTCCGTCCATGCACTGCCGTCCCACCAGCGCTCGGTGGCGGGACCGTCACTTGTCTGCCCCGGGTCGGGATACCAGCCGGGGGGAGTCACCTGCGTCATGCCCCCACCGTATGAGGCCTCGGTGAAAGCCGTATGAGAGGGAGGCACTCCGCCGCCGCGCCGCCGCCGCGGTCACCTTCCCGCAGCCGCCGTCACCCTTGACGGCAACAGCTCGCCGGACCCGCCTCCGCGCGAGGTCCCGGAAGGCTACGCTCAAGGTCTGTACGTCGTTCGGGCGACTCAGGGAGGTAGCGGGATGACGGAGGTACCGCCCACGGCGGCCGCCTCGGCCTCCCTGTGGGAGCGCGAGGAAGAAGTCGCCGCCGTCGTACGGGCGGTGGACACGCTGTGCGCCGACCGGTCCTCCGCGGGCAGCGTGCTGGTGCTCCGCGGCGAGGCGGGCCTCGGCAAGACCGCCCTGCTCGCCCAGACCCGGCGCATCGCCGAGAGCCGCGGCTGCACGGTGTGGTCGGCCCGCGGCGGCGAGACGCTCAGGTCCGTCCCCTTCAACGTGGTACGGCAGTTGCTGCAGCCCGCCCTCGTCTCCCTGCTGCCCGAGGAGGCCCGCGAGTACCTCGGCGACTGGTACGACATCGCCGGCCCCGCCCTCGGCATAGTGGATCCCGGCGAGCGGCAGGCGGACCCGCAGGGCGTGTGCGACGGTCTGGTCGCCGCCGTCCGCCGACTGGCCCGGCGCGACTGGCCCCTGGTGCTGCTCATCGACGACGCCCACTGGGCCGACCAGGAGACCCTGCGCTGGCTCGCCGCCTTCACCGAGCGCCTGGACGACCTCTCCGTGCTGGTCGTCGTGGCCCGCCGCCCCGACGACGTGGGCGGGGAGAGCGCCCGCCACCTCGACGCGGTGGCCGCCGCCGCCCACAGCCCCGTCGCCAACCTCAGCGCGCTCACCCCGGACGCCACCGCCGGCCTCACCCGCGCCACCCTCGGCGACCACGCCGACGCCGCGTTCTGCCGCGAGGTCTGGGCCGTCACCGCCGGCAACCCCTACGAGACCGTCGAACTCCTCGCCAAGGTGCAGGACAGCGAGATGGATCCGGTCGAGTCCTCCGCCGCCGAACTGCGCGCCCTGAACCGCTCGGCCCGCGGCGGCGGCCTCGTCGCCCGCCTGGAGGGGCTCGGCATCGAGGCCACCCGGTTCGCCTGGGCCGCCGCCATCCTCGGCACCGGCATCACCGTCGACCAGGTCGCGCGGCTCGCCACCATGAGCCGCGACGAGGCCGTGCGCTGCGCCGAACGGCTGCGCGTCGCCCGCATCCTGACCGCACCCGACCCCGCCTCGGCCACCGCGGAGGACGGCGACCTGCAGTTCGTCCACCCGCTGATCGCCACCGCCGTCTACAACTCCATCCCGCCCGCCCTGTGCACCGCCATGCACGGCATCGCCGCCCGCGTGGTCACCGACTCCGGGCGCGGCGCCGCGGCCGCCTCCCGCCATCTGCTGGAGGTCCACCCCGACGACGACGCCGAACTCGTCGAGCAACTGCGCGAGGCCGCCCGCGAACACCTCGCCGTCGGTGCCCCCGACGCGGCCCGCCGCTGTCTGGAACGCGCCCTGCGCGAACCGCCCCGCCCCGAGGTCCACCCGCACGTCCTGTTCGAACTGGGCTGCGCCGCCCTGCTCACCTCCCCGGCCACCACCATCGGCCATCTGCGGACCGCGCTCGCCATGCCCGGCCTCGACGGCGCCGAGCGCGTCGACGCCGTCTACCGCCTCTCCCAGGCCCTGATCCACAACGACCAACTGGAGGAGGCCGTCCGCACCGTCGAGGCCGAGGCTGCCCGGCACGAGTCCGGACCGGCCAAACTGCGGCTCCAGGCCGTGCAGTTCATGTGGGAGGGCATCCACGCGGGCGAGGCGACCTCACCGGGACGCTCGGAGCGGCTCGCCGCGCTCGCCGCGACCTGCACCGGCCGGGACAACTCCGAGCGCGCCCTGATCATCCTGCGCGGCTTCGACGCCATGACCCACGGGGAGAACGCCGAGGAGGTCGTCGAGCTGTGCGACCGCGCCCTCGTCAACGGCCGCCTCGCACCCGGCCTCGGGTAGACCGACCCCGAGTGGGGCATCGAGCTGCTGATGATGCTCGCCAACGCATACGCCTTCGCCGACCGGCTGGACCGCGCCGAGGCCCTGTACACGGAGGCCCTGCGCACCTACGAGTCGGCCGGCTGGAGCGGCGGCCACCTTGCCCTGGCCCACGCCTACGTCGGCGTCGGGCACCGCAGGCGCGGGCGGCTGCGCGAGGCCGAGAAGAGCCTGCGCGAATCGCTGCGGCTCGCCGAGCGCGTCGGCCGTCGGCTGCCCCTGCACTGGTCCGCGACCTGCAACCTCGTCGACACACTGCTGGCCCGCGGCCATGTCGAGGAGGCCTGGGAGGTCGCCGACCGGTACGGCTTCGCGCCGCCGTACCCGTCCACCATCGTGCTGCCCGACCCGCGCTCGGTACGCGGCCGGCTGCTGCTTGCCGTGGGGCGCACCAAGGACGGCGTCAACGAGCTGGAGGAGGCCGGGAAGGCCGCCACCGTGCGCGGGCACCACAACCCCGTGCTGGTGCCCTGGGCCCTCGACCTGGCCCGCGCCCTCGCCGGCGAGGACCCCACCCGGGCCGCCCAGCTCGCCGCCGACGTCCGCCGGCACGCCGAGCGCTTCGGCTCCGACACGGCCATCGGCGAGGCCCTGCGCTGCGAGGCGGCCCTGGAGACCGGCCAGCGCGCGGTGCGGCTGGCCGCCCAGGCGGTCACTTACCTGGAGGCCTCGCCCTGCCAGTACGAACACGCCGCCGCCCGCGTCGAGTACGGCATCGCCGCCCGCTCCACCGCGGAACTCCAGCGCGGTCTGACGCTGGCGCGGCTGTGCGGCGCCGACGGGCTGGTGGCCAGGGCACAGGAGGCGCTGGCGACCGGCGCGGGACCGGAGTAGCCGGGGCCGTCCGACGTTCAGTCCTCGCTCAGCTCACGGCCGGCGCCCCCTGAACCCGGGCCCACGCCCGCGTTGTCGACCAGCGCATCGAGGTCGGGGCGGGCCGCCGCGACCCGCGCGCCCAGCTCGCGCACCTGCGCCGACGAGGCCAGGCCGACGACGAACCCCTCCGCGTCGCCCTCGGTGCGCAGCTCCTCGACGAGCCGTTCCGTACGGCGGCCGTCGCGGCCGTGGGCCGGCACGACATGCCCGGAGCGGACCAGCTCGAAGGCGACGCAACGGCCCAGGCCCAAGGAGGCGCCGGTGGTCAGAATCGTGGCCATGCCCTCACCGTGGACATGCGGCGAAGACCTGCGCGAGGCCTGGGGCCACGACCGTCGGGGTCACCCTTCGTCTTCGGCCAGCGCGCGCTGCGCGGTCGCGAACGCCGCGTTCGCCGCCGGAACCCCGCAGTACACGGCCGTCTGCAGGAGTACCGCGCCGATCTCGTCCTCGGTCAGCCCGTTGCGCCGCGCCGCCCGCACATGCATGGCCAGCTCGTCGTGGTGCCCGTGCGCGACCAGCGCGGTCAGGGTGACCATGCTGCGCTCGCGGCGGGTGAGCGTCGGATCGGTCCAGATCTCGCCCCAGGCGTAACGGGAGATGAAGTCCTGGAACCGTGCCGTGAAGGGGGTCTGCCGGGACTGGGCCCGGTCCACGTGCGGATCGCCGAGCACCTCCCGGCGCACCCGCATACCGCGCGTGGCGCCGCCGTCGAAGTGCGCGCGCAGCGCGGTGAGCACCGCTTCCGGGCACTGGGCGGGCGCCAGGTGGGAGGCGCCCGGGATCTCCACCAGCGCGGCGCCCGGCACCGCGTCGGCGATCTCCCGCAGATGCGCCGGAGGCGTCGCCGGATCCTCCCGGCCCGCCACCAGCAGCGTGGGCGCGGAGATCTCCGCGAGCCGGTCGCGCAGGTCGAAGGCGGCCAGCGCGTCGCAGCAGGCCGCGTACGCGTCCGGATCGGCGTCGCGGTGGTCCCGCACCAGCTCCGGCACGGTGAACCCGGCCGTGAACCAACGGTCGTTCGCACCCCGCGCGAGCGCGGCCAGCCCCTCCCGCCTCACCAGCGCGGCCCGTTCCTCCCATGGCTTCGAACCGTTGAAGTGCGCCGAGGAACAGAGGACGGCCAACGACGAGATCCGCTCCGGATGATGCACGGCCAGATGCAGCCCGACCGCACCCCCCAGCGACACCCCCGCGTACGCGAACCGCTCCACCCCGAGCGAGTCGGCGAGCCCGAGCACCAGATCGGCGAGGTCGGCGACGGTGGCGCCGGGCCCGATCAGCCCGGCCGCGCTGCCGCCGTGCCCCGGCAGGTCCCAGCGCACCACCCGATGCGTGATCGACAACTCGGGCGCCACCTGGTCCCACAGGGCGTACGACGTCCCGAGCGACGGCCCGAGCAGCAGCGGGTCCGCCGACGCGGGCCCTTCGGTGCGGTGGTTGAGGAGGGTGTCGGTCAACGTCGCTCCAGGGCACGGTCGGTGAGGGCGGTGGCACTGCCGGTGTAGCGGGCGGGGTCGGTGAGGTCGGCGAGGTCCAGGTCCTTCAACTCGGGTTCCTCGGCCAGTAGTTCTGCGAGGGTGCGGTCCTCGGTGTGGGAGCGTCGGGCCAGTTCGGTGAGGAGGGTCTTGGCGCGGGCGCGGCCGAGGACCGGGGCGAGTTCGGCGGAGAGACGCTCGGAGACGATCAACCCGTGGGTGAGGTCGAGGTGTTCGCGCATGGCGGCGGCGTTCACCCGTAGCCCCTCGGTCAGTTCGGCGGCGTCCCGGGCGGCCCCGCCGGTGAGCCGGAGCAGCTCGCGCAGCGGCTCCCACTCGGCGTGCCAGGCGCCGGCCGGCCGCTCGTCCTCGGCGACCAGTGAGCCGTAGAGCGTGGCAGCGAGGTGGGGGGCCCGCCGGGCGGCGGCCGCGATCAGCGTGGACCGCACCGGGTTGGCCTTGTGCGGCATGGCCGAGGAACCGCCCCCGCTGTCCTCCGCGAGCTCGGCGATCTCGGTGCGGGAGAGCGTGAGCACGTCCGCCGCGATCCGGCCGAGCGCCCCGGCGGTGAAGGCGAGACATCCGGCGAGGTCGGCGATCGGGGTGCGCAGGGTGTGCCAGGGCAGCACCGGGATACCGAGCCCGGCCTCCCGGGCGTACGCCGCGACCAGCGCGGTCGCGTCCTCGGCGCCGTACACCGCGAAGGCGGCCAACGTCCCGGCAGCGCCCCCGAGTTGCACGGGCAGCGAGCCGCGTACGGCGGTGACGCGGTCCCGTGCGTCGAGCACCAGCGCACGCCAGCCCGCCGCCTTGAGCCCGAACGTCGTCGGCACGGCGTGCTGGGTGAGCGTGCGCCCGGGCAGGACGGTGGTGCGGTGCTCGGCGGCGAGCCGGGCCAGCGCCTCCGCGACGCGGGCGAGGTCGGCGAGGACGAGGCCCAGCGTGCGGTGCGCGACCAGCATCGCCGCGGTGTCCATGATGTCCTGGCTGGTCGCGCCCCGGTGGACGTACGGGCCGTACTCCGCGCCGACCGCCCCGGTCAGCTCGGCCACCAGGGGAATCACCGGGTTCCCGCCCGCCCGGGCGCGCTCCGCCAGGGACCGTACGTCGAACCGGCTCGCCTCGGCCGCCCGGGCCACCGCCGTCGCCGCCTCGGCCGGGGCCAGGCCCAGCGCGGACTGGGCGCGGGTCAGCGCGGCCTCGGCGTCCAGCAGCGCCTGCAGGAACGCGCCGTCACCGGTCGCGTCGGCGGCGGGGGAACCGGCCCACCCGGGGGAGAGCAGGCCGGTGTCCGTGTCGGGAGGATTCACTGGAACTCCAGGAAGACCGTCTCGCCCTCGCCCTGAAGGCGGATGTCGAAACCGTACGTCCCGTTGCCCTGGTCCGTAGCGATCAGCGTGTCGCGCCGGTCGGCCGGTACCCGGGAGAGCAGCGGGTCCGCGGCCAGCGCGGCCTCGTCGCCCGGCAGGTAGATCCGCGTGTACAGGTGCACGAGCAGCCCCCGCGCGAACAGGCACACACTGAGGTACGGCGCGCTGCGCCCCCGCGCCCCGGGCCGCAGCGTCCGCGCGGTCCAGTGGCCGTTCGCGTCGGTCTGGACGCGCCCCCAGCCGGTGAACTCCACGCCGTTGCGGCCCAGGAAGCCGCCGCTCGCGGGATCGCGGCGCATGGAGCCGTCGACCCGCGGCACCCGGCCGTCCGGGTCCGCACCCCACAGCTCCACGAACGCGTCCGGCAGCGGCTTGCCCTCGCCGTCGAGGACGTACCCCTGGAGCGCGATCGTGTCCGGGTGGCCGACGGGGGCGATGTCACCGCCGCCGGGGAAGGGCAGGGCGTGGCCGTAGAAGGGGCCGACCGTGTGCGACGGCGTGGGCAGCACGGTCTCCGGACGGCTGGTGTCGATCTTCGTCATGGCAGGTCAGCGTCCCTCTTCGATCCAGGTGGCGTGCGGGCCGTCGAGCACGATGTCCCAGTGGTAGCCCATCGAGAACTCCGGCACGGACAGACTGTGGTCGTACGTGGCGACCAGCCGCTGCCGGGCCGCGTCGTCCGTCACCGACTGGATGATCGGGTCGTACGGGAACAGCGGGTCGGCCGGGAAGTACATCTGGGTCACCAGCCGCTGCGTGAACGCCGTGCCGAAGACCGAGAAGTGGATGTGCGCCGGACGCCAGGCGTTGAGGTGCTGCCGCCAGGGGTAGGGGCCCGGCTGGACGGTGGTGAAGCGGTAGGTGCCCTCGTCGTCGGTCAGAGTGCGGCCCACGCCGGTGAAGTTCGGGTCCAGCGGGGCGTCGTGCTGCTCGCGCTGATGGGCGTAGCGGCCCGCCGAGTTGGCCTGCCAGATCTCCACGAGCTGACCGCGGACCGGGCGGCCGTCGCGGTCCAGCAGCCGCCCGGAGACGGTGATCCGCTCGCCGATCGGCTCGCCGGTGTGCTGCCGGGTGAGGTCGTTGTCCAGTTCGGTGACGTCCCGCTCGCCGAAGGCGGGGGAGTGCAGCTCCACCAGCTCCGGGTCCTGGGCGACGTCGATGGCGATGGGCGGCTGCTTGGGGTGGCGCAGGACGGAGGAGCGGTAGGGGGCGTAGTCGCGGCGCGGCTGGTGCTCGACCGGCGCGCCGTCGGCGATCCGCTTCTCGTACGCGGCGCGCTCGGCCGCGATCTCCTGGTCGATGTCGTGCTGGGTGAGAGTCATGGGGTTCCCCGGGGAGTCTTAGCGTTCGAGGACGAGGGCGAGGCCCTGGCCGACGCCGATGCAGAGGGCGGCGACGCCGACTCCGCTGCCCCGGCGGGCGAGTTGATGGGCGACGGTGCCGGCGAGCCGGGCGCCGGAGGCGCCGAGCGGATGGCCGAGGGCGATGGCGCCACCCTGGGGGTTGAGGACCGCCGGGTCGAACTCCGGCCATTCGGCGAGACAGCCGAGTACCTGGGCGGCGAAGGCCTCGTTCAGTTCGAGGACTGACAGGTCGTCAAAGCCCTTGCCCGCCTTGCCCAGAGCCCGGTTGACGGCCTCGACCGGGGCGAGTCCGAAGTAGTGCGGGTCGATCGCGGAGACCCCGGTGGCGGAGACCCGGGCGAGCGGCTCCCGGCCGGTGGCCTTCAGGCCCTCCTCGTCGACCAGCAGCAGGGCCGCGGCGCCGTCGTTGAGCGGGGAGGCGTTTCCCGCGGTGACCGTGCCGCCCTCGCGGCGGAAGGCCGGCGCGAGCTTGGCCATCGCCTCCGGGGAGGCGTCCGGGCGGACGCATTCGTCGGCGCCGAACACGACCGGGTCACCCGTGCGCCGCGGGATCGGCACGGGCGCCAACTCGGCTTCGAACAGCCCCTGTTCCTGTGCCGCGGCGGCCTTGCGGTGGCTGCCGAGCGCGTACGCGTCCTGCTGCTCGCGACTGATCCTGTGCTTGTCGGCGATCAGCTCGGCCGACTCGCCCAGCGGGACCGTCCACTGCGGGTCCATCCTCGGGTTGACCATGCGCCAGCCCAGGGTGGTCGAGAACAGCTCGGTGTGCGCGGCCGGGAACGGCCGGTCGGACTTGGGCAGCACGTACGGCGCCCGCGTCATGGACTCCACACCGCCCGCCACGGCGATGGAGGCGTCGCCGACCGCGATGGCGCGGGCCGCCTGGATCACCGCCTCCAGGCCGGAGGCGCACAGCCGGTTGACGGTCACGCCCGGCACGCCGGTGGGCAGCCCGGCCAGCAGCGCGGCCATGCGGGCGACGTTGCGGTTCTCCTCGCCGGCGCCGTTGGCGTTGCCGAAGTACACGTCCTCGATGCGGGCCGGGTCCAGGCCGGGCGTGCGGCCGAGCAGTTCGCGCAGGGCGTGGGCGGCCAGGTCGTCGGGCCGGACGCCGGCCAGGCCGCCGTTGTAGCGGCCGATCGGGGTACGGACCGCGTCGACGATGTAGACCGGGTTCACAGCAGGTCCTCCGCGAGGGTCAGCTTGGCCTCGGTCCGGGCGACGACGTCCTCCACGGCCACGCCGGGGGCGACCTCGGTCAACACCAGCCCGTCCGGCGTCACGTCGATCACCCCGAGATCGGTGATGACCCGGTTCACACACGCCCTGCCCGTGAGCGGCAGCGCGCACTCGGTGAGGATCTTCGGCGAGCCGTCCTTGGCGGTGTGCGTCATCACGACGATGACCGTGCGGGCGCCGTGGACCAGGTCCATCGCCCCGCCGATCCCGGTGATCATCTTGCCGGGGACGGCCCAGTTGGCCAGGTCTCCGCCCGCCGAGACCTGCATCGCGCCCAGCACGGCGACGTCGATGTGCCCGCCGCGGATCATCGAGAAGGACAGCGCGGAGTCGAAGAAGGAGGCGCCGGGCAGGACGGTGACGGTCTCCTTGCCCGCGTTGATCAGGTCCGGGTCGACGGCGTCCTCGGTCGGATAGGGGCCGGTGCCGAGGATGCCGTTCTCGGACTCCAGGACCACCTCGACGCCCGGTGGCAGGTGGTTGGGGATCAGGGTGGGCAGTCCGATGCCGAGATTGACGTACTGCCCGTCGCTCAGCTCGCGCGCCGCCCGCGCGGCCATCTCCTCGCGCGTCCACGCCATCAGCCGCTCACCGTCCCTCGTGCCCGGGGCGCGGAGACCGTGCGCCGCTCGATGCCCTTGTCGGCGGCCTGCTCGGGGGTGAGGGCCACCACCCGCTGCACGAAGATCCCCGGCAGGTGTACGGCGTCCGGGTCGATCCCGCCCGGCTCGACGAGTTCCTCCACCTCGGCGATCGTCACCCGCCCGGCCATGGCGGCCAGCGGGTTGAAGTTCCGGGCGGACTTGGCGAACACCAGGTTCCCGTGCCGGTCGCCCCGGGCCGCCCGGACCAGCGCGAAGTCGGTGCGGATGCCGTGCTCCAGCACGTACTCGGTGCCGTCGAACTCCCGCACCTCCTTCGCCGGCGAGGCCAGCGCGACGCCGCCGGAGCCGTCGTAGCGCCAGGGCAGTCCGCCCTCGGCGACCTGGGTGCCCACCCCGGCCGGCGTGTAGAAGGCGGGGATCCCGGCGCCGCCGGCCCGCAGCCGCTCGGCCAGCGTGCCCTGCGGAATCATCTCCACCTCCAGCTCGCCCCCGAGGTACTGGCGGGCGAACTCCTTGTTGGCGCCGATGTAGGAGCCGGTCACCCGCGCGATCCGCCCGGCCGACAGCAGCACCGCGAGACCCGACTCCATGGCGCCGCAGTTGTTGGAGACCACCGACAGGTCGCCCACGCCACGCTCGTACAGGGCCTGGATCAGTACGTTCGGCACACCGCTGAGCCCGAATCCGCCCACCGCCAGCGACGCGCCGTCCGGCACATCGGCCACCGCCTCCACGGCCGTGGCGACCACCTTGTCCATCCGCAAGCCCCATCTCTCCAATTACTCAGGGCACTGAGTATTTCAGCGAGGTCGTCCTCACGCTGCCACTCGCGTACCTGGTCGTCAAGAGGTTGTATCTGAGCTGCAGCGATGCGTTGCAGACAGGAGCGGGCGCCTGCGGGTATCGTTCAGTGCACCAACGAACACGACCTCGGGAGCGCACATGGCTGCGGTGGATCTGACCACCCATCCCGGGCACCTCGCCCGCAGGCTCCAGCAGGCGCACTACCTGCTGTGGAACACGATGGTCTCGGAGGAGATCACCTCGCCGCAGTTCGCCGTCCTCAACACCCTCGTCGCCGAGCCGGGGCTCGACCAGCGGACGGTGGGGGAGCGGGTGGGCCTGGACCGCTCCACCGTCGCCGAGGTGATCAGCCGGCTCGGCCGCCGCGGACTGCTGGACAAGGTCCGCGACCCGCAGGACGGCCGGCGCTCCCTGCTGCGGCCGACGCAGGACGGGCAGCGCGTCCACCGCAAGCTCACCGTGCGCACCGCCCGGATGAACCAGGTCTTCCTCGCTCCGCTCTCCGCCGCGGAGCAGACGGTGTTCTTCGACCTCATCCGGCGGGTCGCCGATGCGGCCGAGGGACTCCGCAACCCGGCCGAGCCCCTCGTCAGCCAGCCCTGACGCCCGGAGCGCCGCCTCTCAGGACGCCTTGGCGAACACCACCCACACCTGCCCCTTGGCGAAGTTGACCGGCGCGCCCGACGAGGTCGTGAACGTCGTGCCGCTCGTGGCCTTCGGGCGCGCCCAGTTGACGTCGTGGACCCGTCCGCCGCGCAGCACCTTCGCCTTCCCGGAGCCCACCGTCTCGGTGTAGGGCGTGTTGTTGCCGAGGGAGTCGTGGTAGGCGGACTTGCGCACCTTCACGTACTGCACGACGACCGTCGCGGGCGCCATGCGCCTCCCGTCGGTCGTCCTGCTCGGGGTGCCGTCCATCGAGACCAGCCAACGGGCCTTGCTCGCGGACCAGGTGAAGGTGAAGCGTGCCGCCGGGTACCTGACCGTGTGCGAGGTCTGCGGTGTGCCGCCGGAGGGAGCGGCGCCGTAGCGGAAGCCGGTCGTGAGGGTGGCGGCGCCCGGTGTTCCGGGCACCAGGCGGGCGGGGCGCAGATAGAGGTTGTGCGGTGCGGGCCTGCCGGTGCCGCGGTAGTAGGCGCCCGCGGCCTTCTCCGGCGTCCGGGCGTCCAGCGGGGCCTTGTTGATCAGCGGCATCAGCTTGCTCTGGGCGCCGGAGAAGGCCAGCGTCGGTTCCTCGAACTGGCGCAGCAGCTCCAGGTCGGACTCGCGCGCGCTGCGCACCGGCCCGACGACCTTGGGCAGCTTGGTCGCGTACACCGCCATCAGCCGGCTCAGCCCGCCCTCGACCTGCTCGACGTAGACGACGTCCGCGGAGTTGATGCCGGTCTGGGGTCTGGCCCGGCGGACGTTGTCGATCTTCACGGCGAGGACCGAGTCCTCGCTCGCCCGGCTCTCGGCGGGACTCTGCGCCGCGGTCCGGTCGGGTGCGCGCCCGTCGTCGAGCCGTCCGTCCGACGTGGTGCAGCCCGCCGCCAGTGCGGCCGTCAGTGCCGTGGCCAGCAGCGCCGCCGTCGTCGCGGCGCGTCGCCTGCGCCCCCTGTGTCCCGTGTCCACCGAAGCCACCCCGTTCTGTTGTCAATGATTGTGCGCTTATAAGTTCATTGCTGGCCATACCCGCTTGAATCTGATTGCTCGCGTGCAATACACCGATCGGCGCACGCGCGGTTCGCGCCGGACCCCTCGGGTACCCGGGGCCGGGACCCGACGGAGGGAGCCGACGGTGAAGGCTGTGACGTGGCAGGGCAAACGGGACGTCCGCGTGGAGAACGTGCCCGATCCGAGGATCCAGGAGCCGACCGACGCGGTGGTCCGCATCACCTCCACCGGCCTGTGCGGCTCCGACCTGCATCTCTACGAGGTGCTCACGCCGTTCATGACGCCCGGCGACATCCTCGGACACGAGCCGATGGGCATCGTCGAGGAGGTCGGCGCCGGGGTGCCGGACCTCAAGGCGGGCGACCGGGTGGTGGTGCCGTTCCAGATCGCCTGCGGCGACTGCTGGATGTGCCTGAACGGCCTGCCCACCCAGTGCGAGACCACCCAGGTGACGGGTGAGGGCATGGGCGCCGCCCTGTTCGGATACACTCGCCTGTACGGCGCCGTACCGGGCGGCCAGGCCGAGTACCTCCGGGTTCCGCAGGCACAGTTCGGGCCGATCAAGGTGCCCGAGGGGCCGCCCGACGACCGCTTCCTCTACCTCTCCGACGTCCTGCCCACCGCCTGGCAGGCGGTCGCCTACGCCGGCCTCCCCGAGGGCGGCAGCGTCGCCGTGCTCGGTCTCGGACCGATCGGCGACATGGCGTGCCGGATTGCCCGGGTGCGCGGCGCCGGCACGGTGTTCGGGGTGGACCTGGTCACCGAACGGCTGCGCCGGGCGCGCGCCCGGGGCGTGGAGACCTTCGACCTCCGGGACTTCGACAGCGAGAAGGAGCTGGTCACGGCGATCCGCGACCGCACCGACGGCCGCGGGCCCGACGCCGTGATCGACGCGGTCGGTACCGAGGCCCACGGCAGCGCGGCCGCCCGCCTCGCCCAGCAGGCCTCGGGCCTGCTCCCGCGGGCGCTCGGCAGCAGGCTCACCGAACGGTTCGGCGTGGACCGGCTCGCCGCCCTGTACACCGCCATCGACCTGGTCCGCCGCGGCGGCACGCTGTCGCTGGTCGGTATCTACGGCGGCATGGCCGACCCGCTGCCGCTGCTGACGATGTTCGACAAGCAGATCCAGATCCGGATGGGCCAGGCCAACGTGCGCCGCTGGACCGACGAGATCATGCCGTACCTGACGGACGAGGACACCCTCGGCGTGGACGACTTCGCCACCCACCGGGTGCCGCTGTCCGACGCGCCGCACGCGTACGAGATGTTCCAGCGCAAGCAGGACGGCGCGGTGAAGGTGCTGATGCGGCCCTGATCAGCCGCCGAGGATCGCGTCGAGGTCGTAGCGCACCGGTTCCTCCAGCTGGGCGTACGTACAGGTCTCCGGCGTCCGGTCCGGGCGCCAGCGGCGGAACCGGGCCGTGTGCCGGAACCGTGCGCCGTTCTCCATGTGGTCGTAGGCCACCTCGCACACCCGCTCCGGTCTGAGCGGCACCCAGGACAGGTCCTTCCTGCCCGACCAGCGGCTCGGCGCCCCCGGCAGCCGGGCCGTCTCGTGCGCCGCCTCCTCGGCCCACGCCGCCCAGGGATGCCCCGACACGTCGTCCATGCGCAGCGGCTCCAGCTCCTCGACCAGCTCGGCGCGGCGCTTCATGGCGAAGGCGGCGGACACGCCCACGTGCTGGAGGACGCCCTGACCGTCGTAGAGGCCGAGCAGCAGCGAACCGACGACGGGGCCGCTCTTGTGGAAGCGGTACCCGGCGACGACGACGTCCGCCGTGCGCTCGTGCTTGATCTTGTACATGGCCCGCTGGTCCTGGAGGTACGGCGAGGCGAGCGGCTTGGCGATCACACCGTCCAGGCCCGCTCCCTCGTACTGCTCGAACCACCGCCCGGCCACCGCCGGGTCGGTCGTGGCCGGCGCGAGGTGCACCGGCGCCGTGACGTCCGACAGGGCCCTGGCGAGCAGCGCCCGGCGGTCGGACAGCACCACGTCCAGCAGGGACTCGTCCGCCAGCGCCAGCAGGTCGAAGGCGACGAAGGAGGCCGGGGTGCGCTCGGCGAGCGTCCGCACCCGGGAGTCCGCCGGATGGATCCGCTCGGTCAGCGCGTCGAAGTCCAGCCGCCCGTCGCGCGCGATCACGATCTCCCCGTCCAGCACGCAGCGCTCGGGCACCCGTTGCTTCAGTGCCTCCACCAGCTCGGGAAAGTACCTGGTCAACGGCTTGCCGGTACGGCTGCCCAGCTCGACCTCGGCTCCGTCGCGGAACACGATCGCCCGGAACCCGTCCCACTTCGCCTCGTACTGCATGCCCGGCGGGATCCTCGCCACCGACTTGGCGAGCATCGGCTTCACGGGCGGCATCACCGGGAGATCCATGGTCCCGATTCTGCTCGCATATGTCAGGGGATGCCTGATATGTGAAGTGCGCCTACCGTGGCTCGCATGGGCGAAGCGGTGGAGCTGGAGGCGGGCGGGCGGAGCGTACGGCTGTCCAACCCGGACAAGATCTTCTTTCCGGAGCGCGGTTTCACCAAGCTCGACCTCGCCCGGTACTACATCGCGGTCGGCCCCGGCATCCTGCGCGCCCTGCGCGAGCGGCCCACCACCCTGGAGCGCTACCCGGACGGGGTCACCGGCGAGTGGTTCTTCCAGAAACGGGCCCCGAAGAACATGCCGGACTGGATCCCGACCGCCCACATCACCTTCCCCAGCGGCCGCAGCGCCGACGAGATGTGCCCCACCGAGGAGGCCGCCGTGCTGTGGGCCGCCCAGTACGGCACGCTCACCTTCCACCCCTGGCCGGTGCGCCGCGACGACGTCGACCGCCCCGACGAACTCCGCATCGACCTCGACCCGCAGCCCGGCACCGACTACGACGACGCGGTCCGCGCCGCCCACGAACTACGGGTGGTGCTGGAGGAGTTCGGCGGGCTGCGCGGCTGGCCCAAGACCTCCGGCGGGCGCGGGCTGCACGTCTTCGTGCCCATCGAACCGCGCTGGACCTTCACGCAGGTGCGCCGCGCGGCCATCGCGGTCGGGCGGGAGCTGGAGCGCCGGATGCCGGAGCGGGTGACCGTCAAGTGGTGGAAGGAGGAGCGCGGCGAGCGCATCTTCGTCGACTACAACCAGACCGCCCGCGACCGCACCATCGCCTCCGCCTACTCCGTACGGCCCCACCCGCACGCCCCCGTCTCCGCGCCCCTGCGCTGGGACGAGGTCGGCGTCGCGCACCCGAAGGACTTCGACCTCGCGACCATGCCCGCGCGCTTCGCCGAACTCGGCGACGTGCACGCGGACATGGACGAGCACCGCTTCTCGCTGGAGGCCCTGCTGGAGCTGGCCGCCAAGGACGAGCGCGACCACGCCCTCGGCGACCTGCCGTACCCGCCCGAGTACCCCAAGATGCCGGGGGAGCCCAAGCGGGTACAGCCGAGCCGGGCCCGCAAGGAGCCGCCTACAGCTCCCTGATCCGGATGTCCCGGTAGGAGATCACGTCGGTCGTGCCGTGCACCTGGAGCCCGAGGTAGCCGGAGGCGAACCGCCGCCCGTCCGTGCCCGGGTCGTCCGAGCGGGGCGGGACGAACTCCTGGCCGCCGGTGTTGTCGAACTCGTTGATCAGCACGCCGTTGCGGTAGACCGAGTAGTGCTGGTCCACCACCCGGATCTCGTAGTCGTTCCAGGTGCCCTTCTCGGTCACGCCCGCCCCGGCCAGGCCCACCCGGTCGAAGCCGTAGACCGAGCCCGTCTTGTACATGTCGCCGTCGGGCCGGTCGAACACCTGCACCTCGTGCCCGTACTTGATGGCGGCCCACTCCGGCCGTGGCTCCTCCGGGTGGTCGTGGACCCACGGGAAGCGCACGAACACACCGGAGTTGGCGTTGCCGGTGCCCGGCGCGTCGTCACGCCACTGCAGGCGCAGCGAGAAGTCGCCGTACTTGCGCTGCGGGAACCACAGCATGCCGAGCCCCGCCCTCGTGGTTCCGCTCGTGATCGAGCCGTCGGGATTCAGCGCGAACGAACCGCCGCCCACGTGCTGCCACTTGGCGAAGGACTCGGCCGTGCCGTCGAGGATCTTGCGGTAGCCCTCGGTCTGGCCCGGCCTGCCGATGTCCGACTGCCGGGCGGCCTTCTGGATCGCGCGGTGCTCGCGCCGGTCGACGACGCCTGCCTTCAGCAGCGCGTCCAGGACGGACGTCACGTGCTTGAGGAACAGCGCGTGGGACGTCCACTCCTTCTCGTCCTCGATCAACTCGTTGATCCGGCACCGGTTGTTGGTCACCCGGTTCGGTACGCCCGAGTCGACGGTGCCGACGATCACCGTCAGCCGTTCGTCGTACTCGGGACAGGGCGGCGCCGGCACCTGGCCCGCCACCACCGTGAAGCTCACGGTCCGGGCCTCGGAGGTGTTGCCCGCCCTGTCGGTCGCCCGGTACGCCACGGTGTGCGCGCCCGCGCGGTCCACGACCACGGGCGCGGTGTACGCGAGATAGGGCCCGCCGTCGAGCGAGTACTCGATGCCCGCGACCCCGCCCGCGTCGGTCGCGGTGACGGTGACCTTCGCGCTCGCCACGTACGCCCCGTCGGAGTTGCGGGTGCCCTCGACGGTCACGCCCGTCACGGGCGGCGTGGTGTCCTCCGGCGGCGCGGCGACGACCGTGAACTCCACGCTCTTCTCCGGCGCCACGTTCCCCGCCTTGTCGGTGGCCCGGTACCGCACGGTGTGCGTGCCGACCTGATGCACCATCACCGGCCCGGTGTACGGCTGCCAGGCGCCGCCGTCGAGGGCGTACTCGATCGTGTTCACCCCGGAGCCGGTGTCGGAGGCGGAGACCGTGACCGTCGCCATGTCGAGGTACGCGCCGTCGGCATCCCGCTCGCCGCTCACCGTTGCCGAGGTCTCCGGCGGAGTCGTGTCGTCCGTGGGCGGCGCCACGACCGTGAACGCGGCGCTCTTCTCGGCGGAGACGTTGCCCGCCTTGTCGAACGCCCGGTAGCGCACCTCGTGGTCGCCGACCTGGTCGACCACGACCGGCGTGGTGTACGGCTGCCAGGGTCCCGTGTCGCCGATCGCGTACTCGACGCCGTCGACCCCGGAGCCGCCCTCGTCGGTGGCGTGGATCGTCACGCTCGCCGAACCGACGTACTGGCCCTGCGCGTTCTGGGTGCCGCTGACATGGGCTGCGGCCTCGGGCGGGGTGGTGTCCTCGCCGGTGCCCTCGGTGACGACCAGGATGCCCTGCATCTGGCCGTGGCCGGGGATCGTGCAGGAGTAGAAGTAGCGGCCCGGGGTGAGCGTGACCTCGGCCGTGTACCGGCCGCCCTGGTCGTCGTTGGGGCTGGCCAGGATGTTGAGCTGGACGTCGCTGTTGAACTCCGGGTCACTGGTCGCGAACGTCAGCGTGTGCGGCATGCCCGTGGTGTTGCCGGTCGCCGCGCTGTTCTCGAAGACGATCGTCGCCGGACCGGCGACCGCGGTCGCGGGCGCCGAGGCGTACTTGGTGATGTCGTCGTCGGCCGTCCAGGTGAGCACCTGCGCGGCGGCGGCCCGCGGCTCCTCGGGCCGCGCGGTGGACGGCACCGACAGCACGCCGAGCACCAGCAGCACGGCAGCCAACAGGCCGGTCGAGACTCTTCGTTGCCGTGTCACCGCTCTCCCCTCGCCAACCGGTCGGCGGCCGGGGTCGGCCCGCCGCCCGTGTAAGTGACCCGCCACAGCGCCGACTTGGCGTCCGAGGTGAAGAAGCCCCGGCCGTAGTCGAGGACGTAGAGCGCCCCGTCCGGGCCGAACCTCCAGTCCATGAGGTTCTTGATGCCGTCGTTGCCGACCGGCACGATCTTCTTCAACGACTCCGAGTGCACCGGGAGTCCGCCGTCGCCGTGCGTCCTGGGGTCGGTGATGACGGCGTTGCGCGGCTGGGTGCCGTCGTAGAAGTCGCCGACGAACCACTTGCCGTCCCAGTACGCGGGCCACTTGGCCGTGCTGGTGCTCGTCTCGTCGTAGCGGTAGACCGGGCCGTTCATCGCGGCCTGGCCGCCGCCCTTGAGCCACGGCAGCAGGTAGGTCGACTCCTCCTGCCGGTAGGAGGGGATGCCGTTCGCGTCACGCGGGAAGTCCGGGGCGCCGCCCTGGGGCGAGTACCAGATGTTGTTGCCGGTGACCGGCGGCAGGTTGACCAGGCCGTCGTTGTTCGGCGACTCGTTCTTCGGGTGGTCGCAGTCGTACCAGCCCAGCGGCTTCGACGGGTCCGGCAGATTGCGGTCCCGGTAGGGCTGGTTGTTGCCCATGCAGTACGGCCAGCCCCGGTTGCCCGCCTTGGTGATCACGGCGAACGTGTCGTACTTGGCCGGCCCCCAGGTCGGCGAGGGCGCACCGGCGTCCGGGCCGACCCAGCCCGCGTAGAGGATGTCTGTCTGCCGGTCGACGAAGATACGGGCCGGATTCCTGACCCCCATCACATAGATCTCGCCGCGGGTCTTGCCACCGCCCTCGGCCGTCTCCCGGCCGGTGAACAGGTTGCCCTCGGGGAGGGTGTACGTGCCGTCCGGCTCGGGGTGGATGCGCAGGATCTTGCCGTTGAGGTTGTTGGTGTTGCCGGCGGTGCGGCGCGCGTCGGCGAAGGAGACGCCCTTGTAGTTCGGCTCGGGGTTGTTGCCCGAGTAACCGTCGCTGAACCGGCTGGAGTTGTTGTCACCGGTCGCGATGTACAGGTTGCCCTTGGAGTCCCAGGCCATCCCGCCGCCCGCGTGGCAGCAACTGTGGATCTGCACCGGCCACTTGAGCAGCACCTTCTCGCTCGCCAGGTCGAGCCGGTTGGTGGCGAGGTCCAGGGTGAAGCGGGAGACGCGCCGCTCGGCCGTGCGGGTGTCGCGGTCGATCCCCGCGTGCGGCGTGTAGTGCAGGTACACCCAGCCGTTCTGCTGGAAGCGGGGGTCGAGCTCGATGCCGAGCAGGCCCTCCTCGACCTTGACCAGCTCGTCGCCGCCGCCCTTGTTGCCGAACACCGTCAACGCGCCCGCCAGGGTGACCTGTTCGGTCCGCGGGTCGTAGACGTGGATCTCGCCCTTGCCCTTGCCGATGTCCGGGTCGCCCCAGTCGGTCACCACGGGCTGGGTGGAGTCGGCGCCGCCGCGGCCGATGTAGAGCACGCGCCCGTCGGGGGCGGTGACCAGGCCGTGCGGCTCGCCGATCTGGTCGTTCTGCCCCGGCTGGTTGGGCCGGGTGAGGCGCTCGGCCCGGTAGTTGCCGGTGATCGTGGCCTTGCAGTCGGCCCGGACCAGCCGGGTCGTCCACAGCAGGGCACCGCGCAGATGGGTGCGGAAGTCGGTCTCGTCGTACGCCGACACCGTGCCGCCCATCCCGGTGTAGAAGGAGCGCCCGCCGTCGTAGTCCCGGCACCAACTCACCGGATGGTCCCAGCCGTTGGCGCTCGCCCCCGGCTGGTAGGTCGACTCGCGGACGCGGGCGACGGTGTGCACGTCGCCCGACGGGTTCTTGCTCCAGTTGAGCCACCGGTCGGCCCGCTTCCACTGCACCGGCAGGTCCTTGGTGGCCGGGTGCCGCCGGTCACCGACCTCGACGGTGGCGCGCTGCACGGTCGTGGGCCCGGAGGCGGCGGGCCGTGCGCCGATCAGGCCGGTGAACCAGTCCGAGTACGGCTCCGCGCGGGCGGCGTCGTGCAGGCCGACGAAGCCGCCGCCCGCCTCCATGTAGGCCTCGAGGCCCGCCTCCTGCTCCGGGTCGAGGACGTCACCGCCGCCGGTCAGGAACACGATCGCGTTGTAGCGGCCGAGTCTCGTCCCGTTCGTGAACACCGCGGCGTCGTCCGTGGCCTCGACCCTGAAGCGCTGGTCGGCGGGACCGCTCAGACCGATCCGCTCGATCGCCTCGATTCCGGCGTTGACGACCGGCGACTCCTCGCCGGCCGCGGCGGACCCGTGGAAGATCAGCACCCGTACATTCGCTCCGCCCGGCGGCGACTTGACAGACATCGTTGTCGAGGACGGTTCCGGCAGGGCGCCGGCGGCGGGGCCCGACATCAGCCCGGCCAGGACGGCCCCGGCGGTCACACCGGCCGCACAGACCCGTCTTCTGGTACTCAACCCTCGTAAGTGCATGGGCGTCTCCTCGGTCACGGCAGCAGCGCCAAGGAAGCTAGACCTCTTTGCGCTGCACGCCAATACCTATGACCGCAATGGCACGAACTTTGTCCTGAGTGTGGAAAAACAGGGGCGTGCTCGGTACCGTCTCCCCGGTTCGTCACAGGTGCGTCTCCGCAAGTTCCGTATCAGGGTGGGGAGTTCCGCATGGACAGACGCGGGTTCAACCGTCGGGTGCTGCTGGGCGGCGCGGCCGTCGCGACATCGTTGTCCGTCGTGCCGGAGGCCGCGAGCGCCGGCGCACCGGCGAAGGCGGCCCCGGCCGGGGGCGAGGTGAGACACCTCAAGCTCTACGCCGAGAAGCTCGCCGGAGGGCAGATGGGCTACGGCTTCGAGAAGGGGAAGGCGACGATCCCCGGACCGCTCATCGAACTCAACGAGGGCGACACGCTGCACATCGAGTTCGAGAACACCATGGACGTCCCGGTCAGCCTGCACGTGCACGGCCTCGACTACGAAATCTCCAGCGACGGCACGAAGTTGAGCAGAAGCGACGTCGAGCCCGGCGGCACCCGCACCTACACCTGGCGCACCCATGTCCCCGGCCGCCGCAAGGACGGCACCTGGCGGGCGGGCAGCGCGGGCTACTGGCACTACCACGACCACGTCGTCGGCACGGAACACGGCACCGGCGGCCTCCGCAAGGGCCTGTACGGTCCGGTGATCGTCCGGCGCAAGGGAGACGTCCTCCCGGACGCGACCCACACGATCGTCTTCAACGACATGCTCATCAACAACAAACCCGCGCACTCCGGGCCCGACTTCGAGGCCACGGTGGGTGATCGCGTCGAGTTCGTGGTGATCACGCACGGCGAGTTCTACCACACCTTCCACATGCACGGTCACCGCTGGGCGGACAACCGCACCGGCATGCTCACCGGCCCCGACGACCCTTCCCAGGTCATCGACAACAAGATCGTCGGCCCTGCGGACTCCTTCGGCTTCCAGGTGATCGCGGGCGAGGGCGTCGGAGCGGGCGCGTGGATGTACCACTGCCATGTGCAGAGCCACTCCGACATGGGGATGGTGGGGCTGTTCCTGGTGAAGAAGACGGACGGGACGATTCCGGGCTACGAACCGCACGGACCGCACACCCGGCGCGAGTCCGGCGAGGCAGCCACGGAACACCGCCACTGAGGCCGGCCTACCGGACCCCGCCCGCCTCGGCCGCTCCGGTCGCCCTGCTCAGCATCTCGGCGACGCGGACGGCGGTCTTGTCTCCGGCCCGCTGTCTGATCAGACCCTCCTTGGCGGCGGCGCGCAGCCAGACCTCCGTGCTGTTCTGCTCGGCCCTCAGCACCCGCGCGGTCACCACCACGGGATTCAGGCCGCCGACGCCACCGCTCGCCACGACGCGGATCGTCCGCTCCTCCGTGGCGGGGCCGACCGGCACGCAGTCGACCGCCTGGCCCGCCTCCCCGAGCACATGGGCAACGCGTTCCACCGCCTCCTCGAACGGCAGCGGAACGAGCAGGTCGATCTCACGGACGTTCTTGCTCATCAGCTTGGCCACCATGCCGACCAGGCGACCGCTGCCCCCGGTCAGCGCGCCCAGGGCGGCAAGCTCTTCGGCCAGGATCCGATCCTCGCTCCGGTCCACGTGTCCCACTCTCCCGCCCCCGATGGCCGCCGCAGATCGTGGCGGGCCGTCCTCCCGGACAGGAGGATTCCACCGGTGATCTGCTCAGATGTCCAGTGGTGATCCACAGCGATATCCAGTGGTGATCGGCGGCGATGTCCCGTGGTGATCCACCGGTGTTCCGGCGAGATGACCGGCCGAGGGGCGTGCAGGCCTCCGGTTCCCGGCCGTCCGGGCGTGCTCCGACGGCGGCGGCCGGTGGGCGGTACGAGGATCGGCAGAGCAGGAGACGGAACCGCTCGGAGGAGCACGGCGGGAGCGCCCGGGTGCCCGCGGCGGACGTGCCGGGCGTCGGCCGGACGGCCAAGCCGACCGACCTCTACGGGGCACGCTTCGCGTGATCAGGAGCGCGCCGCGGGAGGGCTGACGGCCACGACGGCCGCGGGGGCCCGACACACCGCGCGCACATGCCTGCCGCGCGCCGCCGTGCATGCGGGCGTACGCCGGGGTCATCATCGTGCGGTCGCCGCCCGAGGCCCCGCCGCCGGGCGTTGATGCGGCGTTGATCGAACGTTTTTCGCTGCCGAGCACGCTTCAGGGCATGCACACCGACACACTCACCAGGCCCGACCTGGACTGGCAGGCGGAGGCGCTGTGCGCGCAGACGGGGGCGGACTTCTTCTTCCCCGAGCCGGGCAGCTCCGTACGGGAGGCGAAGCGGATCTGCGGCCTGTGCCCGATCCGCTCCGCCTGCCTGGAGTACGCGCTCGACAACGACGAACGGTTCGGCGTCTGGGGCGGCCTGTCGGAGAAGGAGCGTCTCGCGCTCAGGCGTACGTCACGCTGACTCAGGCGTACGTCACGCTGAACCGCCGCGTCCCGGCCGGCACCTGTACGTCCCGGCCCGCGACCGCGAGTTCACCACCGTCCGCGGACGCCGACCGCACCTCGCCGAAGGCACACGGATACACGAATCGCACCCCTTCCGGCGCCTGCGTGACCTCCACCTCCACCGTCCGCCCCGCCCGGTCGTGCGCGAGCCGGTAGCCGAACGGCGCCCCGAACAGGGTCGGTGCCGCCGCCACGGTCACCGGTTCGGCATCGGGCACCCAGTGCGGCCGTACGCCCGGTGCGATGTACAGGTGCGGGTCGCGGTCCTCGTCGGCCTCGAAGAAGAGGATGTCGCGGATCAGCAGCAGATACTCGGCCGCCGCCCAGCCGTGCGGGATGTCGCCCATGTACCAGCGCCCGTACGGCGCCTCACGGAAGTCGGAGGCCACCGGGTACGCGTGCTGCTCGTTCCAGGCGCCGAGCGCCGCCTTCCGCCCGGCGACGGCCGGGAAGCCCGCGGCGACGGTCCAGCCGAGCAGCGCGTCCATGCGCTCGGGGTTCCCGGCGAGCAGATACGCGTGCGCCAACTGCAGGGTCAAATACGGACCGTAGGCGCTCCAGGCCGCGTCGTGCCGGAAGCCGCCGGTCACGAAGTGCGCGTACATCGTGTCGAGTGTGAAGCGGGCCGCGGTGTCGATGTCGTCGCCCAGCTTGCTGCCCATGTGCAGACGCAGCGGATGGAAGTAGGCGGCCGTGCCGATCATCGTCGAGTCCAGCCGCCCCACGTCCGCGGGCCCGGTCGGAATGTACGTCTCCCAGGCGCCGCGCCTGCGCTGCTCCGCCAGCACCCAGCGGACCGAGTCACCGGTGGCCCGCTTCACGTCGTCGAAGATTCCCCAGAGTTCGGGGACCTCGGGCGCCCCGATCCGTTCGGCCAGCCGCGCCGCCTCGTACAGCCCGGCCAGCGCCCACAGGTCGTCCCAGTAGTGCGGCTTGTCGCGCTCGCCGAGGTGCTCGGCGCTCCAGCCGCTGTGCAGCAGGCCGTACCGGTCCCGGTTGTCGCGCAGCCAGCGGGCGGCGTCGCGCACGTACGGGACGTACAGCCTGGCGCCGAACGCCGAGTGCGGGCCGCCGGTGCGGTCGTAGCGGCCGATCGCCCACAGCGCCTGGCCGTTGCTGTCCCACTCGTGGTCGTCCTTCTCGTGAGGGCCGCCGTAGAAGCCGTACTCGGCGCACGGCCCGATACGGCCCGTGCCGTGGTTGAACCTCAGCGGGTAGTGGGTGCCCAACTGCCGTTCCGCCAGGGCCGCGTCGCCGACCAGTGAGCACGCCGTCGCCTCGACGGAGGAGTCACGGATCCAGAAGGAGTCGTACACGGTCGGACCGGGATGGATCTCGCCGTGGTCGGAGAGGATCAGCAACTGCGAGCGGGCCTGCCGGAACAGGTCCGTCAAGTGGCCGACGGGGCGCGGCAGTCCGGGCTGCACGCCCTGTTCGAGGAGCTTCGCCGTCCAGAAGTCCCGGTTCGCCGACTCCAGTTCGGCCGTCGACGGGCCGCGCAGTTCGGTGAGGTCGTCGCTGCCGCTGAAGAGGTCCACCGGGAGGCGTACGCCGATCTCGAAGACCTCGTCCTCCGCCACCCGGAACGGCCACCCGAACACCGCGCTGCACAGGCCCGCCACCTGGTCCTGCGCCTCCGGTGCCCTGTTGAGCTTGCCGCCCACGACGAGGTCGTGGAACGGGCTGCGGGTGAGGTAGGCGTCCGGGTCGAAGGAGAAGTCCGGGTTGCCGTAGACACCGAACTGCTCCGGGGCGCTGTCGAAGACCGGACCCCAGCCCGAGTTGGTCTCCACCCGCTGCTCGTCCGGCAGATAGCGCAGGAACGTCAGCCGCCGGTCGGTGATCCGGCGCCCGTTGCGGTCGTGCCGCTGGAAGCCGCTCGGTCCGGCCGGCAGGACCGCCGCGCACAGCAGGCCCTCGCGCGGCCGGCCCGTGGGGCTGCCCACGGTCACCCGGGTGACCGCCAGGTCCCGCTGCCTGGGGCCGATCGGGGCGGCGAACGTACGCTGGACGAACTCGACCTCCTCCGGCGTGCGGAACGTCGTCAGCACGACCGGCAGATGCGGTGCCTCCATCCGCTGCTCCACCTGCCCGTCGTCCGGGAGCTGGGGCAGCCGCAGGCCGCCCGTCGCCGGGTCGTACAGGAAGAAGCAGAGGCAGTACTTGTCGTAGACCGGCTCGATCTCGCCCGCCTGCCCGATCAGGGACTCCTGGCGGTGGTCCTTCACCCCGACCATGTGCCAGTAGCGGTACAGGGCGTTGGAGGCGAGGGCCGCCTCCTTCGATTCGTAGGTGCCGGAGTCGAAGTCGTCGCTCCAGCGCCGGAAGGCCTGCTGCGCCCACCAGGGCACGGGATACGGGACCCGGTCCCGCCCTGCCCAGCCGCGCCACATGACCTCGTAGAACATCCACTCATGGGTCTGGGCCATGGTGTGTCACCCCCTTCGGGCACCGTTGCACCGACGGGGCCGGTCGTAAATCCGTGCGACCGGCCGGGTGCGGTGCGGTTAGGATTCGGGGGCGGTCCCGGATGTGGAGCAGAGGCAGACTCGCCGCCTTCTCAGGGCGGATACGCCGGTTCGAATCCGGTCGTCCGGGCCGTGCGGGGCCGGTAGCACAATGGCAGGTGCACCTCTACGGCATGGAGGAGAAGCCGGTTCGATTCCGGCCCGGCCCACGGCACGGTACGAACGGGTGGGGACGGATGGGCGACGGCATCGACGCGGAGGAGCTGGCCGCCTTCCACCGCACGGTCGGCAGGCTGCGGGACCTGCCCGTCGACGACCCGGTCCGGCTGCGGGCCGAACAGGTCGCCGCCTCCTTCGCCCGGGACGGGCGGCTGCGGCGGCGCAAGGCGCGCGGCGCCGAGGCCTCGGCGGCCGACGCCGCCACCATGGCCGCGACGGCGACCGGCGCCCATGACCGCCGCGAGGACGCTCCGCTGGCCGTCCCCGGCAGCGGCGGCGCCTTCCGCAAGCCCCGCAGTTGCTATGTCTGCAAGTCCCCGTATCGACAGGTCGACGCCTTCTACCACCGGCTGTGCCCGCGCTGCGCCGCCGACAACACCGCCCGCCGAGCCCTGAGCACCGACCTGAGCGGGCGCCGGGCACTGCTCACCGGCGGCCGGGTGAAGATCGGCTTCCAACTGGCGCTGATGATGCTCCGCGACGGCGCCGAACTGCTCGTCACCAGCCGCTTCCCGCACGACACCGTGCGCCGCTTCCGGGCCGAGCCGGGCAGCGCCCAGTGGCTCGACCGGCTGACCGTCCTCGCCGTCGACCTGCGCGACCCGCGCCAGGTGCTCGGCCTGTGCGAGGAACTGCGGGCCGAGGGCGACCCGTTGGACATCCTCGTCAACAACGCCGCCCAGACCGTACGGCGGCCGCCCGAGTCCTATGCCCTGCTCGCCGCCGGCGAGTACGACGCGCTGCCCTCCGGGGCCCGGGAGGCACCAGGGTTCACGCCGATGCGGATGCTGGAGAGCGGGGCCGCTGCCCTGCCCGCCGCGCTGCGCGAGGCCGACGAGGCCGGACTGCTGCCCGACCCGTCCCCGGACAACTCCTGGTCGGCGCGGATCGGCGGGCTCGACCCGGCCGAGGTCCTGGAAACCCAGCTCGTCAACGCCCTCGCGCCGACGCTGCTGTGCGACCGGCTGCTGCCGCTGCTGCTCGCCTCGCCGCACTCGCGCCGGTACGTGGTCAACGTGACCGCGGTCGAAGGGCGGTTCGCCGTCCGCAACAAGATGGCCGGCCACCCGCACACCAACATGGCCAAGGCCGCCCTCAACATGCTCACCCGCACCAGCGCCGCCGAACTCGCCGACCAGGGCGTCCACATGTGCGCCGTCGACACCGGCTGGATCACCGACGAGAACCCGGCCCCGAAGAAGGCCCGCATGGCCGGGGCCGGATTCCGCACACCGCTGGACATCGTGGACGGGGCGGCGCGGGTGTACGACCCGATCGTGCGCGGCGAGGCCGGAGACCCCGTCTCCGGAGTGTTCCTGAAGGACTACCGGGAAGCGGAGTGGTGAGCGACGGGCAGGAGCACGCCGGTGTGTCGTACGCGGGCCGCGCCCTGCCGGTCCAGCGGCCCCGCACCGGCCGAACGGCTCCCGAGTAGCGGCACTTCGCCGCATTCCGGCTCCGGAGCCCGCCGCACCGGCCGCTGCGCTACGGCCCGGCCCGTGCCACAGGCCCTGCTTGCACGGGGTGAGCCGTCGTTCCTGGGGATCGGTGTGCGGGTCGTTGCGCTGTGGCCCGGCTCGTGCTCAGGCCCTGCTTGCACGGGGTGAGCTGCCGTCGGGCTGAGCTCGGCCGGAGGCCGGTTCGCATCCGGCCGCCGCGCCGCTTCATGGCCGGTCAGGCGGCGGCACCCGCTGTGATCAGCAACTCGGGTGCGGTGCCGGGGAATGTCTCCATCTGCTGTGCCAGTGCCGTCCAGGCCTCCTCGCGGTCGCCCAAGTGGTCGTGGACGAGGGGGCGCAGCGCGTCCTCGGCCTCGGGCAGGCGGGCCGGGAACAGGAGGTGCCCCATCGCCAGCACCTCCAGGACCTCGACGGCGGGGGCGTAGGACGTCGCGTACCGGGCCGGGCTTTCGAGCACGCCCGCCGTGCGCAGCCGGTGGGTGAACTTGGCGTGCGAGCCGAAGCCGGCGCGTACGGAGGGCGGGCAGTCCGGGCGGACGGACAGCGCCCAGCGCGCGTAGCCCGGCAGCGGCCGTTCGCCGTCCGCCTCGGCGACCGTGTGCCAGTCGGCGCGGGTGACGACCATCGACGCGGCAGCGCGGCCCTCGTTCATCGAGGTGACCGCGCGCAGGGCGCCGACGAGGCCGTGGCGGACGTAGCTCTCGGGCACCTCGGGCTCCTCGCCCGGGCGGAAACGGGCCGTGAGGAGGGACCCGGTGCGGCCGGGGCCGAACGGCACTCCGCGCGCGAGCGCGCGCCGCAGACCGGCGTCGATGTCGGCGTGGTGCCACACCAGGGCGTTGAGCTTCGGATCGTCGTTTTCCAGGATCCACAGCACCACCGAGGAGGGCAGTCGCCGTGCCCATGCCCACGCGCGCGTGAGCCGCCGCTCGGCCGCCGCACGGCTCTCGGGGCCGGGCAGGCCGGTCCGGGCCCGGACCCGGGCGGCGGCTTCCTCGCCGACCAGCCCGAGCAGGAATCCGACCGCCTGTTCCGATCTGCTGTGGTCACGCATGGCCCGCATGATGCCGCAGGCCCGCGATCCCGCCCAAGGGAATACCGGGAGCCGCCAGCCCCGCCCGGGGAAGGGCGGGGAACGCTCGGCCCTCGCCCGGGGACGGTCAGCCCCCGCCCGGGGACGGTCAGCCTCGCCGGGGGGGAAAGCGCAGGGAACGGTCAGCCCCCGCCCAAGGAACCGCAGGGAACCGTCAGCCCGCGGCCCGCGAGGCCATCCGTGCCTTGCGCGCCGCCAGCTTCTCGTCGAACTTCAGCGCCTCGGCGTCCAGCCCGCCCATGAACAGCCCGAGTTCCTCCTGTGCCTGCCGCCCCTCGGGGCCGAGCCCGTCGATCTCCATGACCTTCAGGAAGCGCAGCACGGGCTGGAGCACGTCGTCGTGGTGGATCCGCAGGTTGTAGACCTCGCCGATCGCCATCTGGGCGGCGGCACGCTCGAAGCCGGGGATGCCGTGGCCGGGCATGCGGAAGTTCACCACCACGTCGCGCACCGCCTGCATGGTCAGGTCGGGCGCCAGCTCGAAGGCGGCCTTCAGCAGGTTCCGGTAGAAGACCATGTGCAGGTTCTCGTCGGTCGCGATCCGCGACAGCATGCGGTCGCAGACCGGGTCGCCGCTCTGGTGGCCGGTGTTGCGGTGCGAGATACGGGTCGCGAGCTCCTGGAAGGCCACGTAGGCGACCGAGTGCAGCATCGAGTGGCGGTTGTCCGACTCGAAGCCCTCGCTCATGTGGGACATGCGGAAGGCTTCCAGCTTGTCCGGATCCACCGCGCGCGAGGTGAGCAGGTAGTCGCGCATCACGATGCCGTGCCGGCCCTCCTCGGCGGTCCAGCGGTGCACCCAGGTGCCCCAGGCACCGTCGCGGCCGAAGAGGGAGGCGATCTCGTGGTGGTAGCTGGGCAGGTTGTCCTCGGTGAGGAGGTTCACCACGAGGGCGATCCGGCCGATCTCGGTGACCTTGGACTGCTCCTTCTCCCAGGCCTCGCCGTCCTCGAACTGGCCGGGGAAGTTGCGGCCGTCGCTCCACGGCACGTACTCGTGCGGCATCCAGTCCTTGGCGATCTTCAGGTGCCGGTTGAGTTCCTTCTCGACCACTTCCTCCAGGGCGTAGAGCAGCCGGGCGTCGGTCCAGGCGGCGGACGGGCTGCCGAGGTGCGGAGAAGTGATCGTCACGGGAACTCCAGGGGGGACGTAACACGAGCGGAGGGGACCGGTTTGCGCAAGGCGAACCTACGGGATCGTAGGCTACGAATCCGTAGGTTACGAAGCCGTAGGTTAAGAATCATGTAAAGATTGCTGATCAGGTACCGTCGTGTCAGGTTTCGGGGCATGCCGAACGGCCCCGGAACCGCAGGTCCCGGGGCCGTTGGAGTGAGGGGATCACCCGGTCAGGCGTACAGCTCCCGCAGGCGCACCGAGAGGCATGTCACACATCCCTCCAGCTTCTCGAACTCGCTGATGTCCACCACGACCGGATCGTGACCGAGGTCGGCGAGCAGTTCGGCGGTCTTCGGCGCGCTCGCCGCGATCAGCAGCTTGTGGCCGCCGAGGAGCACCACATGGCCGCCGGCCTCCTCGGGCACGCTCAGGAAGCGCGGGAAGAGCGAGGGCCGGTCGACCTTCGGGATGTGGCCGATCACCGTACCGTCGGGCAGCGCCGTGACCGCGGACTTCAGGTGCAGCACCTTGCTCACCGGAACGGCGACGACGCGCGCGCCGAGCGGCTCGAACGCGGCGCGGACCTGCTGGACACCGGCCGCGTTGGTACGCCCGCCCCGGCCGACGTAGATCGTGTCGCCGACCTTCAGCACATCGCCGCCGTCCAGCGTGCCGGGCTCCCAGATCCAGTTCACCGAGCAGCCGAGCGCCGCGACGGCCTCCTCCACGCCGATCGTCTCGGCGCGCCGGGCCTCGGCGCCGGGGCGCGTGATCAGGGCGACGTTCTTGTACATGACGACCGTGTCCTCGACGAACACCGAGTCCGGGCAGTCGTCGGCCGGGTCCACCTCGATCGTCTCCCAGCCGTGCGTGCGCAACGCCTCGACGTACGCCTCCCACTGCTCCAGCGCGAGGTCGGCATCGACCTTCTCCCGCTCGATGTGCGTCACCAGGCCTTCGGCGAGGCGCGGGCTGGGGCGGCGGACGAGGGCCTTCTTGCTGGGCACGGGGATCTCCGAATCGGCGGCAGGGGTGTGGACGCCGTCATGCAGCGCCGGTCCGCCATCATGCAGGCCGGACCCGCCCGGACAAAACCCCCGTCACCAGGCTGTGCCCCTCCTGAGACGCACGAGGCGGCCGTGGCGCGGGGGAGCGGACCGGGGCGCTCCGACCCGCGGCCTCACCGCGTCAGCAGGCTGACCAGTGCCGCACCCGTCTCCGTGCGCCGGGCCACTACGTGCTGTCCTCGGCGCTCCCGGGTGAGGAGACCGGCGGCCTCCAACTGGCCGCAGTGGTACGTCACGGTCGCCGGCGTGCAGTTGAGCGTGGCGGCCAGGGAGCCCATGGTGCACGGGCGGGCCAGCTCGCGCAGGATGCCCGCCCGCAGGGTGCCCACCACCAGCTTGAGCGGGTCCCGTTCGGTGGCGGCCTCCTCGGCCCTCTCGGTGGTCCACAGCGTGTTCAGGCCCGGCACGGGATAGCCGAACCACACGGCGTCGGAACGGTCGAAACTGAAGACCGAGGCACCGTTGCCGGACACGATGGGCACCAGCACCACGCGCCGGGCACCCCGCTCGAACGTCTCCGGGTGCGGATCCGGCACGTACAGCGTCTGCCCGGCGAAGCGGATCTTGGGCCCCAGTCCGGCCAGCACGAGCGGCAGGGCGTTGCTGACCACCGCCACGCCCACCCGCTCGGTCTCCCGGGCCAGCAGGGAACCGGCCCTCGCCCAGACCGGTCCGAACGCCTCCCACACGGCGCGGAGAATGGCCGCGTACGCGTGGATGAAGGCCTTCGGCCGGTCGATCACCGACTGCCACTGCCGGGGGACCGTCCCGCCGAAGTCCGTCTCCAGCTCCCGCAGCAGCACATGGGGCGCGACCTCCGCCAGACGGTCGAGCTGGACGGAGAGATCGGTCTCCCACAGCGGGGCCGTGGGCGTGAGGCAGTCGGGGACCATCGAGTACTCCGGGGTGAACAGCGGCCGCAGCACCGTCTCCGCCCCGTCGGGCACCGCCGAGGACAGCGCGCGGCGCCACGCCGGGTGCACCCCCTGGGAGCGGCCGCCCAGCGCATCCGCGACGAGCGACATCAGCGTGACGCCCGGCTGCGCCACGACCGACACCGGTACCGATTCCAGCGGCCCCAGACACAACTCGGAGAACCGGGCCATGAACACTCCCCTGCCGTCTTGCCACCACCACCCCTTGGGACGCACGGGCCCGAGCAGCGGTTTCGCCCCGGCCCGAGCAATGACCGAGCGGGCCCGAGCGAAGAAGTCGACCGGAACACATTTTGAAGCCGCTCGAAATGCTGGGCCGTGCCGCCGCCTTGCAGGAGACTGTGCCCGACCACGGGGGACGGTGGCGGACGACCAACCGCGCACATCGCTGTGCCCCGCGCAGAACAGGAAAGAGAAACGGGGCGCTGCATGTCCTTCGGACCTCACATGACGTCGAACCACCGCCGGCTGGCCGCCGGCGCCACCCTGATCGCCGCGCTCGCCGCCGGCATCGTGCCCGCCACCACCGCGCAGGCCGCGCCTGCCGCTCCCGACGCCACGCGCACCACCAAGCCCGCTCCCGCACCCGCCCCCGACATGGAGGGCGTCGCGGCCGCGCTGAAGGCCGCCATGGCCGAGGGCGCACCCGGAGCGATGGCCCGGTTCACCGACTCCAAGAGGGTCCAGACCCGGGCCCTGGGAGTACGCGACCGGGAGTCGGGCGCCGCCATGGACGTCCGCGCCCGCTTCCGGATCGGAAGCGTCAGCAAGACCTTCTCCAGCGTGGTCCTGCTGCAGTTGGTGCAGGAAGGGAAACTGCAGCTCGACGCGCCGGTGAACCGGTACCTTCCCGGGCTGCTGCCCGATGACCGGATCACGGTCCGGCACCTCCTGACCCACCGCAGCGGTCTCGCTGACTACACCAACGCGATGTTCGAGCACACGGTGCCCGGCTTCGAGGCCGTACGCCATCGTGTCTTCAGCTACCAGGAACTGCTGGACCTCTCGCTGAGCGAGCCCCGCACCACCGAGCCCGGCGTCTCGTACAAGTACTCCAACACCAACTTCGTGGTCGTCGGCATGCTCATCGAGAAGATCTCCGGGAAGCCGGTGGCAGAGGCGTACCAGCGCCGCATCATCGGCCCGCTGGGGCTGCGCAGCACCTCGTACGTGCACCCCGACGCCCGCATCGCCGGACTGCACGTCCGCGGCTACCTGCACGACGACGAGGTCGGCCGCCCGCTCGTGGACTCCACGGAACAGACCGTCTCCTGGGCCCAGTCGGCCGGCGCGGTCATCTCCAGCCCGGCGGACCTGAACACCTTCACGACCGCGCTGATGCGGGGCAGGCTGCTGTCGCCGACCATGATGGAGGCGATGACCACCGTCACGCCGACCGACGCCACCGACACCCGCTTCTACGGCCTCGGCCTGCGCCGCTACGACCTGTCCTGCGGTACGCAGATCTACGGCCACACCGGCACCGTCCAGGGCTACTACACCTACGCCTTCGCGACCCGTGACGGCCGCCGCAGCCTCTCCGCGATGGCCAACACCTCCAACAAGGGCTCGGCCAACACCGCGCTCGGCGGCACCCTCGAAGCCGCGTTCTGCGGCAAGAAGCCCACCGCGAAGGCCTCGTCGTCGGCGCGGGCCACGGCGTCCGCGCTCCCGGCCGAGTCGGACCTGCCCGAGAACCGTTGAGGCACACGGGGGTTGCCTCGGCGCGCGGCAGGACCTGAGCGTCGGCCGTCCCCGGCCGGGGACGGCCGACGTCACGCACCGCACACCCACACCTTCACTCCTGAGACGAGGGGATCTATGAGTCACTCCATGGACCGAAGGATGCTGCTGAGGTCGGCCGGATCTGCGGCGGTGGCGGGAACGCTGGGCGCGTTGGGCGTCGGGGCGTTCGCCACTCCCGCGCACGCGGCACCGGAAACGATCAATGCCGACCAGGTGTTCGAGTCCACCACCAACCGCGTGACCCGCGTCCCGAGGACGCGCGGAACCATAACCATCGAGATCCGGTCGGGCTACTACAACGGGTTCCAGTACGGCTGGGGGCGGATCCAAGGCTCCGGCTGGGACCCGCGTGGCTGGGTCTGGCTGGAGATCAGCTCGGACGGCGGCAACAGGTGGACCTTCGCCGACGCCACCTACCTCTCGGACGGCACCGGCTACACGCACACGTCCGGGTGGCTGACCCGGGCTGATCCGAACTATGTGTTCAGGGCCAGCTACGACAGCAACCTCAACACCCCCAACCCGTACCTCCGCAGCGGAGTCTGGTAGCAGCCCCCGGCCGGGCGGCCCGCGTCATGGGCCGCCCGGCCCGAGGCCCAACTGCCCCGCCCCTACGCGGGACGTGCGAGCGCGTCCGGGGTGACCTCCCTCAGCTCCCCGTCGAGCAGGAGCCAGCGGGTGATGCCGAGCGACTCCAGGAACGGCAGGTCGTGGCTGGCCACGATCAGGGCCCCCTCGTACGACTCCAGGGCCGTGGTGAGCTGACGCACGCTCGCCATGTCGAGGTTGTTCGTCGGCTCGTCCAGCATCAGCAGCTGCGGTGCGGGCTCGGCGAGCATCAGCGCGGCCAGTGCCGCCCGGAAGCGTTCGCCGCCGGACAGCGTGGCCGCCTTCTGGTCGGCGCGGGCGCCCCGGAACAGGAAGCGGGCGAGCCTGGCCCGGACCCGGTTGTTGGTGGCACCCGGCGCGAACCGGGCCACGTTCTCGGCGACGGTCCGCTCGTCGTCGAGGACGTCCAGCCGCTGCGGCAGGAACCGCAGCGGAACATGCGCCGTCGCCTCGCCCGACACCGGCGCGAGCTCCCCGGCGATCGTGCGCAGCAGCGTGGTCTTGCCCGAGCCGTTCCGTCCGAGCAGCGCGACCCGCTCCGGGCCGCGCAGATCGAGCCCGCCGGCCACCCGTGCCCCGTAGGCGAGTTCCAGGTCCAGGAGGGTGAGGACGGTACGGCCCGGCGGCACGGCCGTGTACGGCAGGTCGATGCGGATCTCGTCCTCGTCCCGTACGGCCTCCACCGCCTCGTCGAGCCGCTCCTTGGCCTCGGCGAGCTTCTCCTCGTGCATGATCCGGTGCTTGCCCGCGGACTCCTGTGCCGCCCGCTTGCGCGCACCCATGACGATCTTCGGCTCGCGCTTCTGGTCCCACATCTTCTGGCCGTACCTCTTGCGGCGGGCCAACTTGACGTGGGCGTCCACCAGTTCGCGCTTCTGCTTCTTCATGTCGGCCTCGGCCACCCGCAGCATGCGCTCGGCCGCCTCCTGCTCGGCGGCGAGCGCTGCCTCGTACACCGAGTAGTTGCCGCCGTACCAGGTGATCTCCCCGGAGTGCAGATCGGCGATCTGGTCGACGAGTTCGAGGAGTTCGCGGTCGTGGCTGACCACGACCAGCACGCCCGGCCAGGACGAGACGGCCGCGTACAGCCGCCTGCGGGCGTAGAGGTCGAGGTTGTTGGTGGGCTCGTCGAGCAGCAGGACGTCCGGCCGACGCAGCAGCAGCGCGGCCAGCCGCAGCAGGACCGACTCGCCGCCCGACACCTCCCCGATGGTGCGGTCCAACCCGATGTGGGCGAGCCCGAGTTCGCCGAGCGTGGCGAGCGCGCGCTCCTCCACGTCCCAGTCGTCGCCGACCGTCTCGAAGTGCTCCTCGGCCACGTCCCCCGCCTCGATGGCGTGCAGCGCGGCCCGTTGCGCGGCGATGCCGAGGGCCTCGTCGACGCTGAGCGTGGTGTCCAGGGTGACGTTCTGCGGGAGATAGCCGACCTCGCCCGCCACGCGCACCGCGCCGTCGGCCGGGGTGAGCCGACCCGCGATCAGCTTCAACAGGGTTGATTTGCCGGACCCGTTGACACCGACGAGACCGGTCCGGCCCGAGCCGAAGGCGACGTCGAGGCCCTCGAAGACGGGGGTGCCGTCGGGCCAGGCGTAGGCGAGGGACGTACAGGTGATGGAACTGGGCATGCATGCCTCCGCGGTTGCTCGCAGTGATCAATGGCAAACGCGTATCGAGACACCGGCGACCTGCGGACGGAGGCAGTCCGGGGGCATGAGAAAAGGCCCTGCTCCGGAGGACGGCTCGAACGCCGAGGTCGCACGCGACGCACACACGTGTGGTGTGACGCGGTGTCTCAAGACCTCAGACGAGCAACGTCCTTCTCCGATCGACGGCAACAGAACCGTTCTACACAGTACGAGGGAGGGGGAGGGGCGTCAACGGAATAACGTGGGAGCCGGATCCCTTCCGGCTCGCCCCGAGCGCTCAGACATCGCGCATGAGCTGCGCCAGATCATGGTCGAGGTCGAGCTGCAGGTGCTCCAGGCCGACCGGTACCAGCTCGCCGGTCGCGTCCAGGAACCGGCGCACCTCGCCGGTGCGGACGTGGACGACGGCCGTGCCCTCGGGGGCGTGGAACTCCAGGACGGTGCGGTCGTAGCCGTAGGGGCGGACGCGGACGTCGCCGTGGCCGACGGACTCGGTGAGACCCTCCGTGAGGAGTTCGCGGCTGAAGGTCCAGCAGACCTCCACGCCCTCCAGGGTGGCCGGGGCAGGGAAGGTCATGCGGACCGCGAACGGGTCGCGCCGGTCGTAGTGCAGCGTGGCGGGAATGCTCGGCATCCGCGGCGCGGCGGCGACGAGACGGGCCTCGACGGGCTGCTCGATGACGATGGACAACGCCTTGCTCCCTTGTGACGGCTGGACGTATCTCCGGGCGGACGAGACCTGGCACTGGAAGAGACGACGGAATCCGCCAATCCGTGCACACCGGAGGCGAGTGACCTCGGTCACCGCTTTTCATGCACGGGAGTGACGGGTTCGTCCGTGCTCGCCGGGTGGGGCGGTGGAGGCGTTCTGGACGGGGGCCGGTCGGGTGAAGTCGGCTACGGTTCGGCGGCGCGCGGAAGGGGCGCGGGGCTGTATCGATATGCGGCTCCGCCGCGATGGGGGTCCGCCGCGATTGGGGTCCGCCGCGATGGGGTCCCCCCCGCGCGAGCCAAGCCGAGCGTGGGGGAGCGACCGGCCACGGCGGCGCCGCGGGCGAGGCACACCCCGTTGCGGCACTTCCAGCGGAGCGGTTAGCTTCGCCTGCCATGAGGCGCTCGGGGAACACGCGACGGACGGGACGCAGGCTTCGTACGGCGGCCGCGGGGATGGTGTGCGGGGCGGCGCTGGCCGCGCTGACGGCCGTACCCGCGCAGGCGCGGGACGCGGAGCGGTCGGCTCCGCACTGGGAGGCGAAGGACACCGGGACGACGGCGGTGCGGTTCCGCGGGCTGGCGGCCGTCAGCCGGGACACCGCCTGGCTGGCCGGGACCGGGGGCACCGTGCTGCGTACCACGGACGGCGGGGACTCCTGGCGAAACGTCTCGCCACCCGGTGCGGGCGATCTGCAGTTCCGGGACGTCGAGGCCTTCGACGCGCGCCGCGCCGTGGTCCTGGCCATCGGCGAGGGCGAGGCCTCCCGGGTCTACCGCACCGACGACGGCGGAGCGACCTGGACCGAGTCGTTCCGCAACACCGATCCGCGGGCCTTCTACGACTGCATGACCTTCTTCGACCGTCGGCACGGGTTGGCGATGAGCGACCCGGTGGAGGGGAAGTTCCGCATCCTGTCGACGTCCGACGGCGGCCGTTCCTGGACGGTCCTGCCGGACGACGGGATGCCCGCCGCGCTGGAGGGCGAGGCCGGCTTCGCCGCCAGTGGGCAGTGCCTGGTCTCCGCGGGCCCCAAGGACGTGTGGCTGGCCACCGGCGGCGCCGCACGCGCGCGCGTGCTGCACTCCGCCGACCGGGGGCTGACCTGGACGGCCACCGACACCCCGGTCCCGGCGGGAGACCCGGCCCGGGGCGTCTTCGCCCTCGCCTTCCGCGACCGGGCCCACGGTCTCGCGGTCGGCGGCGACTACCGGCCCGACCAGGCCTCCCCGCGCGCGGCGGCCCGCACCGGCGACGGCGGTGCCACCTGGCGGCCCGCCGCGACGCCGGTGCACGCCTACCGCTCCGGCGTCGCCTGGCTCCCGCACAGCCGCACGGCCGCCCTCGCCGTCGGCCCCACCGGCACCGACCTCACCACCGACGGCGGCCGCACCTGGCGGACCGTCGACACGGGCTCGTACGACACCGTGGACTGCACCCCGGACCTGGGCTGCTGGGCCGCGGGCGAGCGCGGACGCGTGGCGCGGCTGGAGAGCGGAACCGGAATGTGGGTACTCGGCCGCTGACTGCGAGAGGAGTGAGCGCACATGCCACGCGGTTCGAGCCCCAAGCGGGAACGGCAGTACGAGCACATCAAGAAGAGTGCGCAGGACCGGGGGGAGAGCACCGGGCGGGCCGAGGAGATCGCCGCACGCACGGTGAACAAGGAACGCGCCCGGTCCGGCGAGTCCAAGAGCGCCAGCCGCACCTCGACCCAGGACATGTCGTCCGGCAAGCGCGGCGGCCAGCGGTCCGGCAAGGGCTCCCAGGGGCCCACGTACGACCAGCTGTACGAGGAGGCCAAGCGCCGCAACATCCAGGGCCGTTCGGACATGAACAAGAGCCAGCTGCAGCGCGCGCTGGGCGGCAAGAGCTGAGCGCTCCGCCGGGCGTCTCGCGATACCGCTCCGGCTCCGGCGCGGTCTTCGGGGCGACGAACTCGGTGACGCGGTACGCGCGCACCCCGGCGTCGACGAACAGTTCCCCGGCGGCGACCTCCTCGATCTCCGCGCGGTCCCTCGCGACGGCCGGGGTCACGCCTCCGTCGCGGGGACCCGTACGCTCGTCCGCATCATGACGACCGTACAGATTCCCGCGGGCTGGCCCGCGACCGAGGAGGAAGCCCGCGCCGTCCAGGACGAGTTGCGGGAGCGGGTGGTGCTCGACGACCCCGGACCACCGCCCGGAACGGGCCACGTCACGGGGGTCGACGTGGCCTACGACGACGAGCGGGACGTCGTCGCCGCCGCGGCCGTCGTGCTGGATGCGGCGACTCTGGAGGTCGTCGCCGAGTCGACGGCCGTCGGCCGGATCTCCTTCCCCTACGTCCCGGGCCTGCTCGCCTTCCGCGAAATCCCCACGGTGCTGGCCGCCCTGGACGCCCTGCCCCGCCCACCCGGCCTGGTGGTCTGCGACGGCTACGGCCTCGCCCACCCCCGCCGTTTCGGCCTCGCCACCCACCTCGGCGTCCTCACCGGCCTGCCCACCATCGGCATCGCCAAGAACCCCTTCACCTTCACCTACGACACCCCCGCCGCCCCGCGCGGATCGTCCGCCCCGCTCCTGTCCGGCACGGAGGAGGTCGGCCGCGTCCTGCGCACCCGCACCGACGTCAAGCCGGTCTTCGTCTCCGTGGGCCACCGCACCACCCTCCCCAACGCCTGCGCCCACACCCTCGCCCTCACCCCCGCATACCGCCTCCCGGAGACGACCCGAAGGGCAGACACACTGTGCCGACGGGCGCTGCGGGAGGCGACGGCGCCGAATGAGGAGGTCGCCGCCCGCGCGCGGACGGACCGGAGCCGGTCGTGGGGCCGAACCCTGTTCGAGCGCCAGCGGGATCCGGTGCGCTGGGCGGGCCGCGTGCTCGAAGCGGCTGTGGCGGGCGAGCCGAGAAGACCTGAGATCGTCGCCGCGCTGGACACGGCGAGCGACCGGGACCGGTGGAGCGGGGGCCGTGCGGTCTTCGAACGTCTGCGCGCCGCTTCCGTCGCCGCGGAGGAGCGGTCGGTGTTCCGCCTGGCGGAACTGGTGGCCAAGGTCGCCCACAACACGGCAGGTCCAGCGCCGTACTTCGACCACTCCGCCGGCTGGGCCATCGGCCCCCTCGCCGAGCGCATCGCCGCCGAGGCCCGTGACCCGGCCGTGCGGGTCCGCCTCGAAGCGGCCCTGGGCCACCGGCTGCCGGACGGCGAGGGGTACTCACGCACCACCTGAGTACCCCGCCTGAGTACCCGCACGGATGTTCCCCGCCGCACCCACCGGCAGGCTGGGGCGCATGACGACGCATCGCGCTCCCAAGCCGCTGGCCGACCCCAACCGCCCCGTGGAGCGGGCCGTGACGGCCGCGCTGGTGCTGGCCGTGGTGGCGGGGTTCGCCTGGATCTGCGGGATGGTCTACACGGTGATGCAGTGGCCGCTGTGAGCCACTGGGCGGACCCGGCGCATTCGGCTGCGGTCCGCCGGACAGGCCCTAGGGGCGCGGGGAACTGCGCGACCGGCCACAACGAGTCCGCAGCCGACCGACGACACATCACGCCACTTCGGCGGAGCGCTCAGCGAGTCGCCGCCACCCGGAAGACGATCCCCGCGCGGCGCAGCCGTTCCGTGAGGGCGGTGCCCATGGCCGTGGCCGTGGTGACCTGGCCGGAGGTCGCGGGGAGCGGGTCGAGGGCCAGGCAGAGGGCGGACTCGGCGAACATCTTGGCCGTTTCGTCGTAGCCGGGGTCGCCGCCCGACACCTCGGTGAAGACGCGACGACCGCCGCCCTCACCGACGAAGCGGACGGAGAACCAGCTCTTGGCGCGCTTCTCGGGGCTCGGGCCGTCGCCGGGCCGCAGCCGCTCCGACAGCCACCGGCGCGCGGGCGGCACCTGGGCGGCGGCCAGGACGCCGCCCACGGCCGCGACGCCGGCCACCGCGACCGGCAGGTGGCGTACGGCCGCGTAGTGGCGGTAGCGGAAGTCGGGGCCGTAGCGGTCCAGGGCCCCGGCGGACCGGCGGACGATCTGCGGGTCGATCGTCGGCAGCGGCAGCGCCCACGCGCCGATCTCACCGCAGTAGCGGGGCGCCCCCGCCGGGGCGAGCGCCCGACGCCCCACCAGCCGCGGCTCGTGCCGGGCGCGGTCGCGCGCGGCGGCCAGCATCCGCGGTCCGCGGGCGAACTGGCCCAGCGCCGACGCGAGCGTCCCCCCGGAGAACATGGCGTCCGCGGTCACGAACCCGTCCACGGTCAGCGGCACGCCCTCCGGCAGCTGCTCTACCGTGAACCGGACGCCGAGGTCGTGCGGCACCGAGTCGAAACCGCACGCGTGCACCAGCCGTGCGCCCGTCTCCCGCGCGCGTGCGTCGTGACGGACGTACATCAGGTCCACGAACTCCGGCTCACCGCTGAGGTCGATGTAGTCCGTCCCGCTGTCCGCGCAGGCCGCGACGAGTTCCTCGCCGTACGTCAGGTAGGGGCCCACCGTCGTGGCCACCACGCGCGCGTGCTCGGCGAGTTCGCGCAGCGAGGCCGGATCGGAGACCTCCGCCCGCAGGACGCCGACGCGCTCGCCGCCGGGCAGCCGTTCGCGCAGGCGTCGCAGCTTCTCCTCGCTGCGGGCCGCGATCGCCCAGCGCAGCCCCTCCGGCGCGTGCGCAGCGAGGTACTCCGCGGTGAGCGTCCCGGCGAACCCGGTGGCCCCGAAGAGCACGATGTCGTAGGGACGGTCGGTCCTGTTCGGCCTGCTCATGACACTCCTCGGTCCCGTACCTCGCGCCGTTGTCGGTGGCCGAGGCTAGCGTGAAGGGTGCGGAGCTCGACGAGGGGGCCGTTGGTAACCCGCCACAGTTTGGCTAAGCGCTTGCTCGTCAGGTCTTGTGCTCACTGGAACACGTTCCTAGCATCGCTGGTGTTACATCAGTCGTGTCACACACCAACCTGGGGACCGGATGGCAAAGACGCCAGGGCACGGCCCGCTCACCGGCGTACGCGTGGTGGAGCTGGCCGGCATCGGGCCCGGCCCGTTCGCCGCGATGCTCCTCGCCGACCTCGGCGCCGACGTCGTCCGCGTGGACCGGCCCGGCGGCCCGGGTCTCGCGATCGACCCCGCGTACGACATCACCAACCGCAACAAGCGCTCGGTGATCGTCGACCTGAAGTCGCCCGACGGCCCCGCGCGCGTCCTCGACCTCGCCGCCCGTGCCGACGTCCTGATCGAGGGCTACCGCCCCGGCGTCGCCGAACGCCTCGGCGTCGGCCCCGAGGCCTGCCACGCCCGCAACCCCCGGCTCGTCTACGGCCGCATGACCGGCTGGGGCCAGGACGGCCCGCTCGCCGACCGCGCCGGCCACGACATCGCCTACATCGCCCTCACCGGCACCCTCGGCATGATCGGCGCCCCGGACGAGCCCCCGGCCGTCCCGGCCAACCTGCTCGGCGACTACGCGGGCGGCTCCCTCTACCTCGTCGTCGGCGTCCTCGCCGCCCTCCACCACGCGCGCGCGACCGGCACCGGCCAGGTCGTCGACGCGGCCATCGTGGACGGCACCGCCCACCTCTCCGCGATGATCCACGGCATGCTCGCCGCCGGCGGCTGGCAGGACCGGCGCGGCGCCAACCTCCTCGACGGCGGCTGCCCCTACTACGGCACCTACGAGACCGCCGACGGCAGGTACATGGCGGTCGGCGCCCTGGAGGCGCGGTTCTACGACGAGTTCCTGCGCCTGCTCGGCATCGAGGACCAGGGCGGGGCCCGCAAGGACTGGACCCGCTGGGGCGACCTGCGCGAGGCCGTCGCCGCCCGCTTCGCATCCCGCACCCAGGACGAGTGGACGGCCGTCTTCGAGGGCTCCGACGCCTGCGTGGCCCCGGTCCTGTCGCTGCGCGAGGCCCCGCACCACCCGCACCTCGCCGCCCGCTCCACCTTCACCGACCACGACGGCATCATCCAGCCCGCCCCGGCGCCCCGCTTCTCCGCAACCCCCACGACCGTCCGCTCCGGCCCCGCGCGCCCGGGCGCCGGCACGGCCGACGTGGCGCGCGACTGGGACGTACCCGACCTGACGAAGGGCCTTGCATGAAGCGGCGGATCTTCTCCGACGAGCACGACGCGTTCCGCGAGACCGTGCGCGGCTTCCTCGCCCGGGAGGTGCTGCCCCACTACGAGCAGTGGGAGAAGGACGGCATCGTCTCCCGCGAGGCCTGGCGCGCGGCCGGCAAACAGGGCCTCCTCGGCCTCGCCGTGCCCGAGGAGTACGGCGGTGGCGGCACCGCCGACTTCCGCTACAGCGCCGTACTCGCCGAGGAGTTCACGCGCGCGGGCACCCCCGGCCTCGCCCTCGGCCTGCACAACGACATCATCGGCCCGTATCTGACCGGCCTGGCCACCGAGGAGCAGAAGCGGCGCTGGCTGCCCGGCTTCTGCGACGGCTCGCTGATCACGGCCATCGCCATGACCGAGCCCGGCGCGGGCTCCGACCTCCAGGGCATCCGCACCCACGCCGAGGACCGCGGCGACCACTGGCTGCTCAACGGCTCCAAGACGTTCATCTCCAACGGCATCCTCGCCGACCTGGTGATCGTCGTTGCGAGAACGACCCCCGAGGGCGGCGCGCACGGTCTGTCCCTGCTCGTCGTCGAGCGCGGCACGGAGGGCTTCGAGCGCGGCCGCAACCTCGACAAGATCGGCCAGAAGGCGCAGGACACGGCCGAGTTGTTCTTCCACGACGTCCGCGTGCCCAAGGAGAACCTCCTCGGCGAGCCGAACGGCGCCTTCGTCCACCTGATGACCAACCTCGCCCAGGAGCGCCTGAGCATCGCCGTCTCCGCGATCGCCGCCGCCGAACACCTGCTGGAGATCACCACCGAATACGTCAAGCAGCGCGAGGCCTTCGGCCGGCCCCTGGCCACCAAGCAGCACATCCGCTTCGAGGTGGCGGAGATGGCCACCGAATGCGCCGTCACCCGCACCTTCCTCGACCGCTGTGTCGAGGACCACTCCGACGGCCGACTCGACGCCGTGCACGCCTCCATGGCCAAGTGGTGGGCGACCGAGCTGCAAAAGCGCGTCGCCGACCGCTGCCTCCAACTGCACGGTGGCTACGGCTACATGAGCGAGTACCCGGTCGCCCGTGCCTTCACCGACGGCCGGATCCAGACCATCTACGGAGGGACGACCGAGATCATGAAGGAGATCATCGGCCGCTCCCTGCTGGGCTGAAGCACCGTCGCCCGGCCGACCCTCACCGAAAGGCTTCCCCGTGAGCACCGAAGCGTACGTGTACGACGCGATCCGCACCCCGCGCGGCCGCGGCAAGGCGAACGGCGCCCTGCACGGCACCAAGCCCATCGACCTGGTCGTGGGGCTGATCCACGAACTCCGCGACCGCTTCCCGGGCCTCGACCCGGCCGCGATCGACGACATCGTGCTCGGCGTCGTCGGCCCGGTCGGCGACCAGGGCTCCGACATCGCCCGCATCGCCGCCGTGGCCGCCGGACTGCCGGACACGGTGGCCGGCGTACAGGAGAACCGCTTCTGTGCGTCGGGCCTCGAAGCGGTCAACATGGCCGCCATGAAGGTGCGTTCGGGCTGGGAGGACCTGGTCCTCGCGGGCGGCGTGGAGTCCATGTCCCGGGTGCCGATGGCCTCGGACGGCGGCGCCTGGTTCAACGACCCGATGACCAACCTCGCGGTCAACTTCGTGCCGCAGGGCATCGGCGCCGACCTCATCGCCACCATCGAGGGGTTCTCCCGGCGGGACGTCGACGAGTACGCGGCCCTCTCCCAGGAGCGGGCGGCCGCGGCGTGGAAGGAGGGCCGCTTCGACCGCTCCGTCGTCCCCGTCCGCGACCGCAGCGGCCTGGTCGTCCTCGACCACGACGAGCACCTGCGCCCCGGCACCACCGCCGACTCGCTCGCCAAGCTCAAGCCGTCCTTCGCGGACATCGGCGACCTGGGCGGCTTCGACGCCGTCGCGCTGCAGAAGTACCACTGGGTCGAGAAGATCGACCACGTCCACCACGCGGGCAACTCCTCCGGCATCGTCGACGGCGCCTCCCTGGTCGCCATCGGCTCCAAGGAGGTCGGCGAGCGCCACGGCCTCACCCCGCGCGCGCGGATCGTCTCCGCGGCCGTCTCCGGGTCCGAGCCCACCATCATGCTCACCGGCCCCGCGCCCGCCACCCGCAAGGCCCTCGCCAAGGCCGGGCTGACCATCGACGACATCGACCTCGTCGAGATCAACGAGGCGTTCGCGGCCGTCGTCCTGCGCTTCGTGAAGGACATGGGCCTGTCCCTGGACAAGGTCAACGTCAACGGCGGCGCCATCGCCCTCGGCCACCCCCTCGGCGCCACCGGCGCGATCATCCTCGGCACGCTCGTCGACGAACTGGAGCGCCAGGACAAGCGCTACGGCCTCGCCACCCTGTGTGTCGGCGGCGGCATGGGCATCGCCACGATCGTCGAACGCGTCTGAACACCCCAGCGGCCCCACGAGACTTCAACGGAGACCCCCTCATGACCACCACCATCCGCTGGGAACAGGACCGCACCGGCGTCGTCACCCTCGTCATCGACGACCCCGACCAGTCCGCCAACACCATGAACCAGGCCTTCCGCGACTCCCTCGCGACGGTCACCGACCGCCTGGAGGCCGAGAAGGACACCATCCGCGGCGTCATCATCACCTCCGCCAAGAAGACCTTCTTCGCCGGCGGCGACCTGCGCGACCTGATCCGGGTCACGCCCGAGACCGCGCAGGAGCTGTTCGACGGCGGCCTGGCGATCAAGCGGAACCTGCGCCGCATCGAGACCCTCGGCAAGCCGGTCGTCGCGGCCATGAACGGCGCGGCCCTGGGCGGCGGTTACGAGATCGCCCTGGCCTGCCACCACCGCATCGCCCTCGACGCACCCGGCTCGAAGATCGGCTGCCCCGAGGTCACGCTCGGCCTGCTGCCGGGCGGCGGCGGTGTGGTCCGCACCGTCCGCCTCCTCGGCATCGCCGACGCGCTGCTGAAGGTCCTCCTCCAGGGCACCCAGTACAGCCCGCAGCGCGCCCTCCAGAACGGCCTGGTAGACGACGTGGCCGTCACCCGCGAGGAAATGCTCGCCAAGGCCCGCGCCTTCATCGAGGCCAACCCCGAGTCGCACCAGCCCTGGGACAAGCCCGGCTACCGCATCCCCGGCGGCACCCCCGCCCACCCCAAGTTCGCGGCCAACCTGCCCGCCTTCCCGGCCACCCTGCGCAAGCAGACCAACGGCGCCCCCTACCCCGCCCCGCGCAACATCCTCGCGGCGGCGGTCGAGGGCGCCCAGGTCGACTTCGAGACGGCCCAGGTCATCGAGGCGCGCTACTTCGTCGAACTCGCCGCCGGACAGACCTCGAAGAACATGATCCAGGCGTTCTTCTTCGACCTCCAGGCCGTCAACTCCGGCGCCAACCGCCCCAAGGGCATCGAACCGCGCCCGGTCCGCAAGGTCGCCGTCCTCGGCGCCGGAATGATGGGCGCGGGCATCGCCTACTCGTGCGCCCGCGCGGGCATCGACGTCGTCCTGAAGGACGTGTCCCCGGAAGCCGCCGCCAAGGGCAAGGCGTACTCCGAGAAGCTCTGCGCGAAGGCGGTGAGCCGGGGCCGTACGACGCAGGAGAAGGCGGACGCCCTGCTCGCCCGCATCACCCCGACCGCCGACCCTGCCGAACTCGCGGGCTGCGACGCGGTGATCGAGGCGGTCTTCGAGAACCCGGAGCTGAAGCACAAGGTCTTCCAGGAGATCCAGCACATCGTCGAGCCGGACGCGCTGCTGTGCTCCAACACCTCCACCCTCCCCATCACCGCCCTCGCCGAAGGAGTCGAGCGCCAGGCGGACTTCATCGGCCTGCACTTCTTCTCACCGGTCGACAAGATGCCGCTCGTGGAGATCATCAAGGGCGAGCGGACGGGGGAGGAGGCACTGGCGAGGGCCTTCGACCTGGTCCGCCAGATCAAGAAGACCCCGATCGTGGTGAACGACTCCCGCGGCTTCTTCACCTCCCGGGTCATCGGCCACTTCATCAACGAGGGCGTGGCGATGGTCGGCGAGGGCGTGGAACCCGCGTCGGTCGAACAGGCGGCGGCCCAGGCGGGCTACCCCGCCAAGGTCCTCTCCCTGATGGACGAGTTGACGCTCACCCTCCCGCGCAAGATCCGCACCGAGACCCGTCGGGCCGTCGAGGAGGCGGGCGGCACCTGGCAGGAGCACCCGGCGGAGGCCGTCATCGACCGCATGGTCGACGAGTTCGGCCGGACCGGCCGCAGCGGGGGAGCGGGCTTCTACGACTACGACGACACCGGCAAGCGCATCGGCCTGTGGCCGGGCCTGCGCGAGCACTTCACACGCCCGGACGCCGAGATCCCCTTCAAGGACATGCAGGAACGCATGCTCTTCGCCGAGGCCCTCGACACCGTCCGCCTCCTGGAGGAGGGCGTCCTGACCTCCGTCGCCGACGCCAACATCGGCTCCCTCTTCGGCATCGGCTTCCCCGGCTGGACCGGCGGCGTCCTCCAGTACATCAACGGCTACGAGGGCGGCCTCCCCGGCTTCGTATCCCGAGCCCAAGAACTCACCACCCGCTACGGCACCCGCTTCACCCCGCCGCCCCTGCTGGTACAGAAGGCAGAAAACGGCGAACACTTCACGGACGCGTAACGCCCTGGCGGGGCCTTTGTCGGCGCCGGTCGTCATGTCCAGCCCGTCCGGCGTTTGAGGACGAGGCCGTTCAGGCCGAACGGGGGTCCAGGGGCGAAGCCCCGGCGGGGTGCTGGGGCGGAGCCCTGCGTGGGTACAGGGGGCGCAGCCCCGCGCGGGGTCCAGGGGCGGAGCCCCGGCGGGGTGCAGGGGCGAGGCCCCGCGCGGGGTCCAGGGGCGGAGCCCCGGCGGGGTGCAGGGGCGGAGCCCCGCGGGGGTCCTGGGGGCGGAGCCCCCTGGCGGGGTCGAAGGGGCGGAGCCCCTGGGGATGGGACGGGTAGGGGCGGCGGGGGCGAAGAACTCTCGCCGCCCGCCACCCAACCACCTTGGGCCGGTCGGCCCCTTGCCCGCAGCGGGAACCCACCCCGAACCTGACGGACAACCACCGCTTCGCCAGGGGGCTGCCATGCCGTACCCGCACCCACACCCGCACCCACACCCCACCACCCGAAGACTCCTCGTCCTGGCCTCCGCCGCCACCCTCCTCACCACCGCCACCCTCACCCTCGCCCCCACCGCCACCGCCGAACCGGCCACCCCCATCGGCTATCCCACCGGCGCCACCGCCACCCGCTACTCCGGCCTCGCCTTCGACACCTGCACCGCCCCACCCCTCGCCTCCGTCAAGGCCTGGAACGCCTCCCCGTACCGCGCCCTCGGCGTCTACGTCTCGGGCATCAACCGCACCTGCGCCCAACCGGAGTTGACCGCCCCCTGGGCAGCCTCCGTCTCCCGGCTGAAATGGCGCCTGCTGCCGATCCACAAGGGCCTGCAACCCCCCTGCGGCGCCCGCCCCTCCGACGCCAAGATCAGCAAGACCCCCGCCACGGCCCGCTCCCAGGGCACGGCCGCGGCCGGTGAGGCGATCACCGCGGCCAAGGGCCTCGGCATGCTCCCCGGCAGCGCCCTCTACAACGACATCGAGCACTACTCCCAGACCGACACCGTCTGCCGCACCGCCGTACTGAACTACGTCTCGGCCTGGACCAAGGAACTCCACCGCCGCGGCTACGTCTCCGGCGTCTACATGAACCTCAACCTCGGCGCCAAGCAACTCTCCGACGTCTACACCTCGACGACGTACGCCCGCCCCGACGCCCTGTGGATCGCCCGCTACGACGGCGTCGACTCCCTCAAGGGCTGGACCGGCATCGCCGACTCCAAGTGGGCCGTCCACCAACGAGCCAAGCAGTACCGCGGCAGCCACAACGAGACGTACGGCGGCGTCACCCTGAACATCGACAACGACCGCCTGGACGCCCCCGTCGCCACGGTCGCCCACCCGTACAAGGTCACGAGCACGACCCCGCTCAACGCCCGCACCGGCCCCTCGACGAGCTACCCCGTCGCCGCCACGTACGCCCCCGGCGCGTCCCTGAAGGTCGTCTGCCAGACACCGGGATCCAAGGTCGGCACCACGTCCGTCTGGGACAAGCTCAGCAACGGCAGCTACGTCTCCGACTACTACGTCAGCACCCCGTCCGGCACCGGTTACAGCTCACCCCTGCCCCGCTGCACGTACCCGTACCAGGTGACCGCCACCGGCGGCCTGACCGAGCGCAGCGGACCGGGCTCCGGCTACCCCGCCGTGGGCACCTCGCCCAACGGCGCCCTGGCCTGGGTCACCTGCCAGCGCGCCGGTACGACGGTCGGCACCACCAAGGTCTGGAACCGGCTGGACAACGGCCGCTACGTCTCGGACTACTACGTGTCCAATTCCAGCAACACGACGTACAGCAAACCCGTCCCGCGCTGCTGAAAAGGCACCCTTGCCCACCCCCTGACGGATCGTCACACTCGCCTGCATGGAGACGCGTACCGCGCTGGTGACCGGAGCGGCACAGGGCCTGGGACAGGAGTTCGCCGTGGCGCTCGCCGCACGCGGGTACCGGGTCGCGGGCCTCGACCTGGCCCCGCAGCCCGAGACCGCCGCGAAGATCCTCGACTACGTGGAACTCGTCGGCGACGTCACCGACGAGACGCAGATAGGGGAGGGTCTTGAGCGGCTCATCGACCGGTTCGGCACGCTGCACGTCGTCGTCAACAACGCGGGCATCTACCCGGCGAAGCCCTTCGAGGAGACGACGGCCGAGGACTGGCGCCGGATCATGCGCGTCAACCTGGAGGCGCCGTTCCTGGTGACCAGGGCAGCGCTGCCGTACCTGAAGGCGGCCGGCTGGGGCCGCATCGTCAACATCGCCTCGGCGGCCGTGTTCAGCGCGCCGCCCACGATGGTCCCGTACATCGCCTCCAAGGCGGGCCTGATCGGCTTCACCCGGGCCCTGGCCGGCGCCCTCGCGCCCTACGGCATCACCGCCAACGCGATCGCACCCGGCATGGTCCGCACGCCCACGACCGAGCGGACGTCCGGCGCGGACGGCGGCTTCGAGGACGTCCGCGCAGGGCAGGCGGTCCGGCGCACCCCGGAGCCGCCCGACCTCGTCTCCACCCTGCTCTATGTCGTCGACGAGGGAAGCGACTTCCTCACCGGCCAGACGCTCAACGTGTCAGGCGGATCCACCTACCTCTGACCCGTCGGCCCGTGCCCGTCGCTCAGCCACTCCCGCAGCTCCTCCCGGAGCGAGCGCTGAAAGGTCGTCAACAGCGCCTGCACCACCAGCGGTTGCATGTCCGCGGAGAGCGACTTCACGTCCTGTGCGGCGCGTTGGGACACCTCGCCGCGGAACAGCTGCGACAGCTCGTGGGCCGCGGCGCGGGAGTGCTCCATGAGGACGCCCCGCGCCTTGAGGATCGCCTCCTGCGACAGGGGTACGTCCAGCAGCCGCACGCCGAGCCGGAGCAGGCCCGTGTCCACCCGGAACGCGGTGCCGTCCGGCTCGATCACCCCCATCGCGGCGAGCCGCTCCACGTCCTCGTCGCCCAGCTCCCGCCCGGCCCGCCGCTCCAGTTCCGCCCGGGGCACGGTCTCCACGGTGTCCGGCGCCCAGGAGGCGACCACCGCCCGGTGGATGGCGAGGTCCTGCGCGCTCAGGTCCGGCGGCAGCTGCTGCACGTACCGCTCGATCGCGGCCAGCGTCATCCCCTGCTGCTGGAGTTCCTCGATCAGCGCCAGCCGCCCCAGGTGCTCCCTGCCGTAGTGGCCCACCCGGCGCGGGCCGATGACCGGCGGCGGCAGCAGGCCCTTGGTGCCGTAGAACCGCACCGTGCGGACGGTGACACCCGCGCGCGCGGCGAGCTCGTCGATGGTGAGGGTCAGCTGCCCGGCCTCGGTCGTCATGTGCAGCAGTATCGCTGTCTCACCAGTGCTGTGAAACCATTCCGCACGCCCCCGACGACCATGTGAGAACCGACGCGCTGTGACATGGGCCACCGCGTACGGGGTGATCGATGTGGGAAGGTGCTGCACTGGTCTGTACCGCGCGACCGCGGGGTACGGGCCACAGCTATGCAAGGACACCCGGGCACACCCCCGCCCGGGCGCACCAGAGAGTGGTACCCCCTGTGAGCAAGGACGCCGTGGACACGGCACAGGTCGCCGCCCACCCCCAGGCGACCGGAATCACCGCGGACGCGGGTGACGCCGGCTACAGCAAGGACCTCAAGGCCCGCCACGTCAACATGATCGCCATCGGCGGCGCGATCGGCACCGGCCTCTTCCTGGGCGCCGGCGGACGCCTCCACAGCGCGGGCCCGGCGCTCGCGATCGCCTACCTCGTCTGCGGCATCTTCGCCTTCTTCGTGGTCAGGGCCCTGGGCGAACTGGTCCTGCACCGTCCCTCCTCGGGCTCCTTCGTGTCCTACGCGCGCGAGTTCCTCGGCGAGAAGGGCGCCTACGTCGCCGGCTGGATGTACTTCCTGAACTGGTCGACGACCGGTATCGCGGACATCACCGCCATCGCGCTGTACACGCACTACTGGAGCATGTTCACCGACATCCCGCAGTGGGTGCTCGCCCTGGCCGCCCTCGCGGTGGTCCTGGCCGTGAACCTGATCTCGGTGAAGATCTTCGGCGAGATGGAGTTCTGGTTCGCGATCATCAAGGTCGCCACCCTGGTCGGCTTCATGCTGATCGGCATCTTCCTGCTGGCCACCCAGCACAAGGTGGGCGGCGAGACGCCCGGCCTGCACGTCATCACCGACAACGGCGGCATCCTGCCGCACGGCATGATGCCCGTCGTCCTGGTCATGCAGGGCGTGATCTTCGCCTACGCGGCCCTGGAGCTGGTCGGCGTCGCCGCGGGCGAGACCGCCGAGCCGGAGAAGGTCGTCCCGCGCGCGGTGAACTCGATCATGTGGCGCGTCGGCCTGTTCTACGTCGGCTCGGTCGTCCTGCTGGCCCTCCTGCTCCCCGGCTCGGTCTACTCGGCCGACGAGAGCCCCTTCGTGACGGTCCTGTCGAAGATCGGCGTCGAGGGCGCGGGCGACGTGATGAACCTGGTGGTCCTGACGGCGGCGATGTCCTCGCTGAACTCCGGCCTGTACTCCACGGGCCGCATCCTGCGCTCGATGGCGATGGCGGGCTCGGCCCCCAGGTTCACCGCCCGCATGAACCGCAGCCAGGTCCCCTACGGCGGCATCCTGCTGACCTGCGCGGTCTGCGTGCTCGGCGTCGGCCTGAACTTCCTCATGCCGGACCAGGCCTTCGAGATCGTGCTGAACGTCGCCTCCCTCGGCATCATCAGCACCTGGGTGATCATCATGATCTGCCACCTGCTGTTCGTCCGCCGCGCCAAGGAGGGCCTGCTCGCCCGTCCCTCCTTCCGCCTCCCCGGCAGCCCGGTCACCGAGATCGTCACGATCGCCTTCCTGATCGCCGTCCTCGGCCTGATGTGGAACGACCCCGAGGTCGGCCGCAAGACCCTCCTCCTCATCCCCGTGATCGCCGCGATGCTGGTCGTCGGCTGGTACGCGATCCGCAGCCGCGTCGCCAGGGCCCAGGACCAGGAGTTGGCCGACCTCACGAAGTAATCCCACTGCCGCTGTCAGTGCCAACGCCTACGGTGGCGTCATGTCGGAGATCACATACGTCCGGGGTGACGCCACCGTTCCGTCCGTCAAGGGCGTCAAGGTGATCGCCCATGTCTGCAACGACATCGGGGGCTGGGGCAAGGGTTTCGTCCTCGCCTTGTCCCGCCGCTGGCCGGAGCCGGAGAAGGCCTACCGCGCCTGGCACCGCGACCGCGCGGCGAACGACTTCGGCCTGGGAGCCGCGCAGTTCGTCCAGGTCGAGCCCTACGTGTGGGTGGCCAACCTGGTCGGCCAGCGCGGCATACGGACCGGCAGCAAGGGCGTCCCCGTGCGCTACGAGGCGATCGACGCCGCCCTGGAGCGCCTCGCCGACAGGGCCGTCGAACTCGGCGCCTCCGTGCACATGCCCCGGATAGGGTGCGGTCTGGCCGGGGGCAAGTGGTCCCGCGTCGAACCGCTGATCGAGCAGCGGCTCGTCCGGCGGGGTATCCCCGTCACGGTCTACGACCACGGGGAGGGCCGGAGTTGAGCCGCGACACCGACGTTCTCGTACTGGGCGGAGCCGGAGTGGACACCATCGTCCACGTGCCGGAGCTGCCGTTGCCGTACGCCGACAGCTACATGATCGAGGACGGGATCCGGACCCGCGCCGGGCAGACCGGTGACTTCGTCGCCCTCGGCCTGACCGCGCTCGGCCTGCGCGTCCACCACCTCGACTTCCTCGGCGACGACCCCGAGGGCGACCTGGTCCGCGCCCTGCACGACGAGCACCGCATCGCCCTGACCGCCGTACCGCAGCCGCTCGGCACGAAGCGGGCGGTGAACCTCGTCGGGCCCGACGGTCGGCGGCTGTCGCTGTACGACACGAGCCGCGGGCACGCCGGCGACCGCCTGCCCGAGGACACCGTCCGCACCCTGGCCGGGGCGAGCCGCCACGCGCACGTGTCGATCACCCACCCCTGTGCCGGGGCCCTGCCGGTCCTGGCCGAGAGCGGCGTGACGATCTCGACGGACCTGCACAACTGGGACGGCGAGAACCCCTACCACGAGGCCTTCGCCCTCGCGGCCGACGTCGTCTTCCTGTCCGCCACCGCCCTCGCCGACCCGGAGCGCACCATGCGCCGCATAGCCGAGCGGGGGCGCGCCGAGGTAGTCGTCGCCACCGCCGGAGCCGAGGGCGCCCACCTGCTCACCGACGGCGAACTCACCCACGTCCCGACGGTCACGCCCCCGGCCCCGGTCGTCGACTCCAACGGCGCGGGCGACGCCTTCGCCGCAGGCTTCCTCTTCGGCCGCCTGAACGGCGAACCCCCGCACCGCTGCGCCCAGTACGGATCGGTGGCGGGCGCGTACGCCTGCACGGTGCCGTCGACACGGGCCGACGCGATCAGCCGCGGCGACCTTCTCGCCTCAGCCGCTGCGGCGCCGTCGTGGCCGGCCGCGCAGTTCCCCGCGCCCCTTCGGGGCGCGGGCGAACCGTAGTCGGCCTAGTCCTCGTGGCCCTCGTGGCCCTCGTGCGTGTCGTGGTCGTGCACATCGCCCGTCGACACGAGCTTCTTCCACGACTTCGGCTGCGCGGGAGCCGTCTTCTCCTGCGCGAGGGACACGGCACGTGCCGCGGCCGCGGGCGGCTTCGACGGCTGGAACAGCCACGTGTCGAACAGCGCGCCCAGCGACTGACCGGACACCTCCTCCGCGTACGCCCGGAAGTCGGCCACGGTCGCGTTGCCGTGGGCGTACTTGGCCGTCCAGCCCTTGAGGATGGCGAAGAAGTCGTCGTCGCCGATCTCGTTCCGCAGCGCCTGGAGCGCCAGCGCGCCCCGGTCGTAGACCGCGATGTGGAACTGGTTGTCCGGCCCCGGATCACCGGGCAGGACCGTCCAGAACGGGTCGTCGGCCGCGCGCGAGGCGTACACGTAGTCGGCGATCTCCTGCGTGGTGCCCTCGCCCTCGTGCTCGGACCACAGCCACTCGGAGTACCGAGCGAAGCCCTCGTTGATCCAGATGTCCTTCCACCCGGCCACCGACACGAGGTCGCCGTACCACTGGTGCGCCAGCTCGTGCACGACCAGATAGGTGTTGGTGCCGTTCGCGAACCGCACCGGGCTGTAGAACGGCCGGGTCTGCGTCTCCAGCGCGTACCGGGTCGTGGTGTTGGGCACGTAGCCGCCGAGCGCGTTGTACGGATACGGCCCGAAGTACTCGCTCAGCCAGTCGGCGATCTCCCCGGTCCGCTCGATGCTCGCCTTCGCCGCGGGGTAGTTGTCGCCCAGGTCCTTGCTGTAGGCGTTGAGGACCGGGATCCCGCTCTCGGTGGTGCCGGTCGTGATGTCGAACTTCCCGACCGCGAGCGTGGCGAGGTAGGTCGCCTGCGGCTTGTTGGAGCGCCAGTTGTACCGGGTCCAGCCCAGCCGTGAACTCGTCGACTGGAGCGTGCCGTTGGAGATGGCCTGGGTGCCGTCCGGCACCGCCACCGACACGTCGTAGGTGGCCTTGTCGAGCGGGTGGTCGTTGCTCGGGAACCACCACCAGGCGGCCTCGGGCTCGTTGGCGGCGACACCGCCGTCCGGGGTGCGGTGCCAGCTGGTGAAGCCGTACGCCTTCTTCGCGGACGGCACACCGCTGTAGCGGACCACGACGGTGACGTCCGAGCCCTTGGCCAGCGGCCGCTTCGGGGTGATCTCCAGCTCGTGCTCGCCGGAGGTGGTGAACGACGCCTTGGCGCCGTTGACCCGGACCTCGCTGACGTCGAGCAGGAAGTCCAGGTTGAACCGCGACAGGTCCTGCGTGGTGCGCGCCAGCAGGGTCGCGGTGCCCTGCAACAGGTCGGTGGCCGGCTGGTACGTCAGCCGCAGGTCGTAGTGGGAGACGTCGTAGCCGCCGTTGCCGTAGGCCGGGTAGTAGGGGTCGCCGATGCCCGGAGCGCCGGGGACGGAACTCGCGGCCGATGCCGGGATCGCCAGCAACACGGTGGCCGCCGCGAGCGCGCCCGGCGCGAAGAATCTGCGGTGCACGAAAGCTCCAAGTCGTAGGGGACCGAAGGCTGTTCGAAGCCTATTCACTCCCTGTGTCCCGCGCGTGTCCACCGGCCCGCCCGTCACACGATCGCCATTCGGCCGCCATGCTCCGGCACCCCCCTCGGACCACTTCCGTCTCCAGTTGCCCTCTTCTGTACGGGAGTTGATCGATGTACCGTCCGCGCATGTCCATACGCATGCGCTTCACGATCTGGAGACCGCTCGCGACGGCGGCCACAGCCGCCCTGATGGCCACCGCCCTCACTCCTGCCACGGCCCAGGCCGGCCCGCGCACCAGTGAACCCGTCCACTCCTACGACAACGCCATCCGCGAGTCCGTATGGGTAGACACCGGACTCGACGGCGACGGCGACGGCAGGAGCGACCGCGTCGCCGTCGACATCGTCCGCCCCCGCGAACCCGCCCAGCAGGGCCGCAAGGTACCCGTCATCATGGACGCCAGCCCGTACTACTCCTGCTGCGGGCGGGGCAACGACAGCCAGCGCAAGACCTACGACGCGAACGGCGACGTCGTCCAGATGCCGCTGTACTACGACAACTACTTCGTCCCGCGCGGCTACGCCTTCGTCGGCGTCGACCTGGCCGGAACCAATCGCTCGGACGGTTGCGTCGACGTCGGCGGCCGCTCCGACATCCAGTCCGCCAAGGCCGTCGTCGACTGGCTCAACGGCCGTGCCAAGGGCTACACCACCCGCACCGGCCCCACCCGCGCCAAGGCCACGAGCTGGACCAACGGCAGGACCGGAATGATCGGCAAGAGCTACGACGGCACGATCGCCAACGGCGTCGCCGCCACCGGGGTCAAGGGCCTGAAGACGATCGTCCCCATCGGCGCCATCTCCTCCTGGTACGACTACTACTTCGCCAAGGGCGCCCCGCTGTTCGGCTCCGGCCCCGACTGGCTGTCGAACTACGTCGAGAGCCCCGACGCCCGCGCCCGCTGCGCCGCCGTCCAGCAGAGGATCGTGGCCGGCGCCCCGCGCACCGGCGACTGGACCCCGCTGTGGAGCGAGCGGAACTACGTGCCCGACGCCCGCAAGGTCAGGGCCAGCGTCTTCGTGATCCACGGGATGCAGGACCTCAACGTCCGCGCCAAGCACTTCGGCCAGTGGTGGGACGCCCTGGCCAAGCACGGCGTCGAGCGCAAAATCTGGCTCTCCCAGGTCGGTCACGTCGACCCCTTCGACTTCCGCCGCGCCGAGTGGGTGGACACCCTGCACCGCTGGTTCGACCACGAACTCCTCGGCTACGACAACGGCATCGACGACGAGCCCATGGCCGACATCGAACGGAGCCCCGACCACTGGGTCACCTCGAACGTCTGGCCGCCACGCGCCACCCAGCCGACCACACTGCGCCCCGCCGAAGGAACCCAGGACGGCGTCGGCACCCTCGGCCTGACCCGCGGCTCCGGCACCGAGACCTTCACCGACGACCCGGGGCACAACGAGACCGACTGGGCCGCCCACATCGACCGGCCCACCCCCGACAAGGCGGGCTTCGTCACCGGCCCGCTCACCCGCGACCTGCGCCTGTCCGGCTCCTCCAAGGTCACCGTCACCGCCACCCCGAGCACCTCCACGGCCCACCTGTCGGCCGTGCTCGTGGACCTCGGCCCTGACACCATCCGCGACTACGCCACCGCGGGCGAGGGCATCACCACCCTCACCCGGCGCACCTGCTGGGGCGCGAGCACCACCGGCGACAGCGCCTGCTTCCGGGAGACCGCCACGAAGACGGCCGACGTCGACTACACCATCCTCAGCCGCGGCTGGGCCGACCTCGGCAACCACGCCTCCGACCGCAAGGGCGTCTCGCTCCGGCCCGGCACGCCGTACACGATCACCCTCGACCTGGCGGCCACCGACCATGTCGTCCCGGCCGGCCACCGGCTCGCCCTGATCGTCGCCGGCACCGACAGGGGCCTCATCGAACCGCCGTCCACCCGGCCGACCCTGACGCTCGACCTGTCCCGCACCAAGGCCCGGGTGCCGCTGGTCGGCGGCGCCGAGGCGTTCCGCAAGGCGACCTCGGGCACCGCGCCCGCCCCGAGCCCGTCCGTCCTCGACGGCGTGGCCGGACCGCGCGCCGCCCAGCGCATCCCGGAGGCCTCGTGAAGTCCCGTATCGCCGCGGTGATCGCGGCCGTACTCGCCGCACCCCTGCTGTCGATTCCCGCGCACGCGGCGGACACCCCGCCGCGCACGGGCTTCGAGGAGTCGGGCGGTGCCCGCTGGACCAGCCAGGCCGAGGAGCGGGAGTTCCTCGCGGCCGTCGACCGGGCGAGCGACCGGGTGTCGGTCAGCCGGATCGGCACCACCGAGCAGAACCGCCCGCTCCAACTGGTCCGGCTCGGCACCCGGCCCAGCACCCGCACCGTGCTGCTGGTGTGCAGCCAGCACGGCGACGAACCCTCGGGACGCGAGGCGTGCCTGACCACGATCCGCGACCTGGCCTACGCCCAGGACCACCGGACGAAGCGGTTCCTGAGAACCACCACCCTGCTCGTCGTCCCCACCGCCAACCCCGACGGCCGGGCCGCCGACACCCGCGGCAACAGCGACGGCATCGACATCAACCGCGACCACCTCGCCCTGCGGACCGCCGAGGGCCGCGCGCTGGCCGCGGTGGTCCGCGACCGTAAACCCGACGTGATCTACGACCTGCACGAGTACGGAGGCACCCCGCGGTACTACGACAAGGACCTCTTCGACCTGTGGCCGCGCAACCTCAACACCGCCACCGCCGTGCACAAGGAGGCGCGGAAGCTGTCGCTGGACTACGTGCGGCCCACCGCCGAGGCCGACGGCTACACGACCGGGACGTACGGCATCTGGACCGACCCGGTCACCGGCGAACCGATCCGGCAGGTCGCCGGTGACGGCCAGGAACGCATCCTGCGGAACATGTCCGGCATCAAGCACGCCGTCGGCCTGCTCATCGAAAGCCGCGTGGAACCCCTCACCGCGGTACCGGAGGCGGTCAACAACCTGCGCCGGGTCGACTCCCAGCTCTCGGCGCTGGACGGCCTGTTCGCCTTCGCCGGCGAGCGGGGGGCACGGGTCGACGCGGCCACCGCCGCCGCCCGGCTCGCCGGATGGCGCGACACCGGACCGGTCTACGTGGGCGGCGCCGACAACGACCCGCCCGAGCCCGCCGAGGTGATCCAGGACCCGCCCTGCGGCTACCGGCTCACCTCGGACCAGTACGCGCAGGTCAAGGACGTACTCGCCGTGCACGGAGTGCGGACCCACGGCACGTACGTCCCGCTGCGCCAGTCCCTGCGCGCCCTCGTCCCGCTGCTCCTCGACGAACGCGCCCCGTACCACATCACGGCCGGACAGCCCGTCGCCGACTGCTGAGCGTCAGGGGGCGGCCAGCGCGGCCGCCTCCTCCGCGCAGCCCCAGGCCACCGTGACGCCCGCGCCGCCGTGGCCGTAGTTGTGCACCAGCGCCCGCCCGTCCGGGAGCGGTTCGCGTTCCAGCCGGACCGCGTCCCGGACGGGCCGCAGCCCCACCCGGTGGTCCAGGATCCGGGCCCCGGCGATCTCCGGACGCAGGCGCGCGCACCGCTGCACGATCGCCTCGGCCACCCGCGGATCGGGCTCCAGCGACCACTGCCCGTCCTCCGCCGTCCCGCCGAGCACCAGCCTCTCGGGCTGCGGAAAGAAGTACGCCATCTCCCCGGACGGCTCGGTGGAGGTGGCCCAGGTGCGGATCCCGGGGTTCTCCACGACCACCAACTGCCCCCGCACGGGCCGTACGGCCGTGTCCGGCACCAGCTCGCGCGCCCCGAGCCCCGTGCAGTTCACCACGACCGGCGCCGGGGCCTGGGCGAGCGAGGACACCGTACGCGTCTCGACGACCCCGCCCGCCGTGAGGAACCGTTCCCGCAGCCACGGCAGATGAGTCGACATGTCGATCAGCGGCAGCCGGGCCCACAGCCCGGTCCCGCCGTACTCCTCGGCCCTCGCCCGGCGCAGACCCGGCACTTGAGCCGCGGCCCACGCGTCCGCCCCGTCCAGGTCGCCCTCGCCCAGTACCCCTTCGACCATGCGTACGCCGGTGACCTCCGGACGCAGCGCCAGCTCCCGGTACACGGCGAGGGACCGCAGCGCCCACACGCGCGCGAGCGCGACCGGTTCGATCCGGTACGGCCACCACAGTGCGCCCGCGACCGCCGAGGTGGTCCGCTCGACGGGGTCCCGCGTCCACACCCGGACCCGCAGGCCGCGCTCGGCCAGGACCACGGCCGTCGTCAGGCCCGTCACCCCGCCGCCCACCACGATGACTTCGTCGCTGCGCCCAGTCTCCACGCGGGGACGGTAGCGGAATGTGCCATGCCGTGCTCGCACCACCCCCGTGCTGGGGATACTCACAGCATGTCTGCCGAGTACGCGTCCTTCGGCCTGGCACCGGCGATGCGTGCCGGTGGAGTCCTCGCCAACGGTGACTACCAAGTCCACCGGGACTTCGTGGACTTCATCGTCGACGGGCGCCCGCTGCTGTTCCGGCTCTCCGACCTCGACGCCGTCTCCCCGCTCGCCTCCGACGTCCCGCCCGCCATCTTCACCGCCCAGGTGCGCAGCCTCCTGCTGGAAGCCGAACCACCGCTCCCGGACGGCCGCTACGTCATCTACGGCTGCCCCGAGTGCGAGAACCTCAGCTGCGGCGCGGTCACCGCGGCCGTCGAGCGCGACGGCGAGGACTACATCTGGCGCGACTTCGCCTGGCAGACCGCCGACCACGCCGACCTGGAGCTCAACGGCTACCACGGCATAGGGCCGTTCCGCTTCCAGGGCGCCGCGTACCGGGCGGCGCTGGCCTCCCTCCTGGACCGGGCCGCCCACGCCTCCCGCCGCCGCGTCCTGCTCATCGGCGCCCGCGTCGCCCTGCTGGCCAAGCTCGCCGCCGCCCTGCGCACCATCGGCATCGGCGCCGACATCACCCGGGACGCCGAGCACGTCCCCGCCGACGAACTGCGGGCCTACGGCGCCGTCGCCTTCGGCCGCGCCGTCATCGAGCAGGACCGCTCCGCCGTGCGCCGCGCCTTCGACCGCGCCGGCGTCGACGTGGCCTACGTCGACGGCCTCGCCCCGATCGTGCCCCTGCTCGTCGCGCAGATCGAGCACGCGCTGGACCGCAGCCCCGTGCAGCAGCGCCGGCTGACCCGCCTGGTGGCCGCCGACGGCGAGGCGGGCATCGAGGTGAGCTCACCCTGCCGGGTCCGGCTGACCGCCTACCGCCTGGACCGCCTGTACCGCGCCCACGTCCACGAGGTCTTCGACGGCGTCCTGGATGCGGGCCGCCACCGCATCGCCCTGGACGCCAGGGCCGTGAAGGGGGAGTCCTTCGTGGTGGCCCGGACCTCGGGAAGCGTGCTGGTGGCGGCGATGGCCAGGTGAGACGGGGACATAGGGCCCCCGGACCCGGCGACTAGGATCAGGGCCCTGATGACTGCCACTCTCGTCGTGAAGAACCTCGCCGCCGGCCACGGCGACCGCGCCCTGTTCAGCGGACTCGACCTCGTCGTCGCCCCCGGAGACGTGATCGGACTGGTCGGGGCCAACGGCGCCGGCAAGTCCACCCTTCTCAGGATGCTCGCCGGCCTCGCCGCGCCGGAGGAGGGCGAACTGCGCCTGTCCCCGCCGACGGCCAGCGTCGGCCACCTCCCGCAGGAGCCGGAGCGGCGCCCGGGCGAGACCGTGCGCGGGTTCCTGGCCCGCCGCACCGGTGTCAGCGAGGCCCAGCGCCTCATGGACGAGGCCACCCAGGCGCTGGTCGACGGCGCCCCGGGCGCCGACGACGCGTACGCGACGAGCCTGGAGCGCTGGCTCGACCTCGGCGGCGCCGACCTCGACGAACGCGCCGAGGAAATCGCCGACTCCCTCGGCCTGGCCGTCGACCTGGACCAGCCGATGACGTCCCTGTCCGGCGGCCAGGCGGCACGGGCGGGCCTCGCCTCCCTGCTGCTCTCCCGCTACGACGTCTTCCTCCTCGACGAGCCCACCAACGACCTCGACCTCGACGGCCTGGAACGCCTCGAACGCTTCGTCACCGGCCTGCGCGCCGGCACGGTCGTCGTCAGCCACGACCGCGAGTTCCTCACCCGCACCGTCACCAAGGTTCTCGAACTCGACCTCGCCCAGCAGCAGATCAACCTCTACGGCGGCGGCTACGAGGCCTACCTGGAGGAACGCGAGGTCGCCCGCCGGCACGCGCGCGAGGACTACGAGGAGTACGCCGACAAGAAGGCCGCCCTCCAGGACCGGGCGCAGATGCAGCGCTCCTGGATGGACAAGGGCGTGAAGAACGCGCGCCGCAAGGCGGGCAACGACAACGACAAGATCGGCCGCAAGTTCCGCAGCGAGGCCAGCGAGAAGCAGGCGGCCAAGGCCCGCCAGACCCAGCGCATGATCGAACGCCTCGACGTCGTCGAGGAGCCCCGCAAGGAGTGGGAACTGCGCATGGAGATCGCGTCGGCCCCGCGGTCCGGCGCCGTCGTCGCCACCCTCCGCGACGCCGAGGTGCGCCGCGACGGCTTCACCCTCGGCCCCGTCTCCCTCCAGATCGACTGGGCGGACCGGGTGGCGGTGACCGGCGCGAACGGCGCGGGCAAGTCGACCCTGCTCGGGGCCCTGCTGGGCCGTGTCCCGCTGAGCGCGGGGGAGGCCTCCCTCGGCTCCGGCGTCCTGATCGGCGAGGTCGACCAGGCCCGCAAGCGCTTCCACGGCGAGGAGTGCCTGCTGGACGCGTTCCACGCGGCCGTCCCCGACACGGAACCGGTCGAGGTCCGCACCCTGCTGGCCAAGTTCGGCCTGAAGTCGGACCACGTCCTGCGCCCGGCGGCCTCACTCTCCCCGGGCGAGCGCACGCGAGCCGCGCTGGCGCTGCTCCAGGGCCGAGGCGTCAACCTCCTCGTCCTCGACGAGCCGACCAACCACCTCGACCTCCCGGCGATCGAACAACTGGAGTCGGCCCTGGAGGCGTACGAGGGCACGCTCCTGCTGGTCACCCACGACCGCCGCATGCTGGACGCGGTCAGGGTGACCCGCCGCCTGGAGGTCCATGCAGGCAAGGTGACCGAAGCGCCGTGAGGGGCGCGGGGAACCGCGCGACCGGCCACAACCGGCCCGCAGTTCCCCACCACCGCTACCGCCCCTTGTTCTTCGGATCCAACAACCCCGCACGCCGAAGCGCGTCGGCCATCGCCCCGTTGGCCGGCGGAGCCTGCCGCTGCGGCCGTTGCTGCCGCTGCTGAGGCGGACGCTGGCCACGCTCCCGTCGCCGCTCACCGCCGGAGGCCTTTGCCTCGTCGTCCAGGCGCAACGTCAGCGAGATCCGCTTCCGCGGAATGTCGACGTCCAGCACCTTCACCTTGACGATGTCACCGGGCTTGACCACTTCCCGCGGATCCTTCACGAACGTCTTCGACATCGCGGAGACATGCACCAGCCCGTCCTGGTGGACACCGACGTCCACGAACGCGCCGAACGCCGCCACATTGGTGACCACGCCCTCCAGGACCATCCCGGACGACAGATCGGAGATCTTCTCGACGCCCTCCTTGAAGGTGGCCGTCCTGAACGCGGGCCGCGGGTCGCGCCCCGGCTTCTCCAGCTCCTTCAGGATGTCGCTCACGGTCGGCAGACCGAACGTGTCGTCCACGAACTCCTGCGGCCGCAGCGAACGCAGCACACCCGTGTTGCCGATGAGCGCGGCCACTTCCTGGCCGGACGTCTTCACCATGCGGCGGACCACCGGGTACGCCTCCGGGTGCACGCTGGAGGCGTCCAGCGGGTCGTCGCCGCCCCGGATCCGCAGGAAGCCCGCGCACTGCTCGTACGCCTTCGGGCCGAGCCGCGGGACCTTCTTCAGCTCCGCGCGCGACCGGAACGGGCCGTGGGAGTCGCGGTGCGCCACGATGTTCTCGGCGAGGCCGGAGGTGATGCCGGAGACGCGGGCGAGCAGCGGGGCGGACGCCGTGTTCACGTCGACGCCCACGCCGTTCACACAGTCCTCCACGACCGCGTCCAGCGAGCGGGACAGCTTCACCTCGGACAGGTCGTGCTGGTACTGGCCCACGCCGATCGACTTCGGGTCGATCTTCACCAGCTCGGCGAGCGGGTCCTGGAGGCGGCGCGCGATCGAGACCGCGCCGCGCAGCGACACGTCCATGTCGGGCAGCTCCTGCGAGGCGAACGCGGAGGCCGAGTACACGGAGGCGCCCGCCTCGGACACCATCACCTTGGTGAGCTTCAACTCGGGGTGCTTGGTGATCAGTTCACCGGCGAGCTTGTCCGTCTCGCGGGAGGCCGTGCCGTTGCCGATCGCAACCAGTTCGACCGCGTGCTCCTTCGCCAGCCGGGCCAGCTTGGCGATCGCCTCGTCCCACTTGTTGGCGGGGACGTGGGGATAGATCACGTCCGTCGCGACGACCTTGCCGGTCGCGTCCACCGCGGCGACCTTCACACCCGTACGGAAGCCCGGGTCGAGGCCCAGCGTCGCGCGGGTGCCGGCCGGGGCGGCGAGCAGCAGGTCACGGAGGTTGGCGGCGAAGACGTCGACCGCCTCGTCCTCGGCGGCCGTCCGCAGCCTCAGCCGCAGGTCGATGCCCAGGTGGACGAGGATCCGGGTCCGCCAGGCCCAGCGGACCGTGTCCGTCAGCCACTTGTCGGCGGGGCGGCCCCGGTCGGCGATCCCGAACTTCGCGGCGACGATCCCCTCGTAGGACGAAGGCCCCTCGGTGGCCTCCTCCGGCTCCAGGACGAGGTCGAGGACCTCCTCCTTCTCGCCGCGCAGCATCGCCAGGATGCGGTGCGAGGGCAGCTCGGTGAACGGCTCGGCGAAGTCGAAGTAGTCGGCGAACTTGGCGCCCGCCTCCTCCTTGCCCTCCCGCACCTTGGCGGCCAGCCGTCCGCGCACCCACATGCGCTCGCGCAGCTCGCCGATCAGGTCGGCGTCCTCCGAGAACCGCTCGGTGAGGATGGCCCGGGCGCCGTCCAGGGCGGCCTGCGGATCGGCCACGCCCTTGTCGGGGTCGACGAACGCGGCGGCCGCGGCCTGCGGTTCGACCGCCGGGTCCGCGAGCAGCCCCTCGGCGAGCGGCTCAAGACCCGCCTCGCGCGCGATCTGCGCCTTCGTGCGGCGCTTGGGCTTGAAGGGGAGGTAGATGTCCTCCAGGCGGGCCTTGGTCTCCGCACCGCGGATCCGCGCCTCCAGCTCCTCGGTGAGCTTGCCCTGCTCACGCACCGAGTCGAGGATCGCCGTCCGCCGCTCCTCCAGCTCCCGCAGATAGCGCAGCCGCTCCTCGATCGTGCGCAGTTGCGCATCGTCGAGCATGTCGGTGGCTTCCTTGCGGTAGCGGGCGATGAAGGGCACCGTCGAACCGCCGTCGAGCAGTTCCACGGCGGCCTTGACCTGCCGCTCCCGTACGCCGAGCTCCCCGGCGATCCTGCCTTCGATGGATCCCGCGTTGTTCGATCCGTTGGACCCGGGTGTCGTCACGATCCCGTACCGCCTTCTCACTGAGGTTGCGCGGCAATTGTGGCAGGTGACACCGACAGCCGGGGATCAGGGCGCGGGCATCAGACCCGGCGGCTCCTTGTGGAACCCGAGGCTCCGCCGAAGAGCCGGGCCAGCGCCCGGAACGGCAGCGTCACCACGGTGGCGATCGCCCCACCGATCTGGCGCAGTACATCTCCGATGGCACGGAACACGGACGTCCCCTTTCCTCTCCCCGGCCGCACCCGACCGGGAGGCCCCGGGTACCTCGCCCGCGTCCCACCATGCGCCGCCGGATGGATCAGGCCTTGCCGATCAGGTCCGCCGGGTAGGCGCCCGCGGCGAGGGCGGTGCGTACGAATCCGGTGCCGAGTTCCGTCAGACGGGCGACGGCCTGCGCGCCCAGGTGCTCGTAGGGGGCCCGGTCCAGCCGGTCCGTCTGCCGCTCGACCTCGTCGCGCAGGGCGACTCCGCTCTCGGTCAGTTCGCCGGACGCGTCCACCAGCCCGCGCTCGCGCAGCCGGCCGACCGCCGCGTCCCACTCGTCCTGGGTCCAGCCACGGGTGCGCAGCACCCACGTCGGGGTGAAGCCGCGGCCGGTCGCGGTGTGCGTGACCACGGCCTCCAGACCGTCGAGTTCGGCGGCCGTCAGTGCGGCGAGATGCCCGTCGCCCCGGTGCTCGCGCAGCAGTGTGGCGGCGTGGAAGTAGGCCAGGTGCGGCTCCTCGGGGACCGGCAGGTCGGCGTGGGCCGCGTACAGCGGCCGGGCGGCGCGCGAGCAGGCCTCGGTGGCGCGCAGGGCGAGCTGTGCGGCCTCCGCCATCTCCGCGGACGCCAGGGCCTCCTCGCCGAGCAGCCGGCGCAGCATGGCGTCGGCCGCACGCGCGCGTGCGGCCAGGACCCGGTCCGGGGCGGCGGTCTCCCAGACGGCGGGGACATGCCGGGCGACGGTCTCGTACTTGTAGTTGTAGAAGGTCGCCGCCACCGTGCCGGCCCCGACCGCGCCCAGCGCGGCGGCCCGCACCGCGAGGTTCACGGCCTTGGGATGGGTGATCCCGAGCGCGCCCAGCTCCTGGCCCAGCTCGGGGGCGAAGTAGTGCATCGAGTGCAGGGTGTTGAGCGCGTTGTGGCAGCGGCGGCCCGCGCGCGCGTCAAGGACGGCAGTAGTCATGCCGGGCAGGTTACCGACCGCTTGGTATCCGCGGTCAAGGGTGGCGGAAAAGGTGGGGAACCCGTCATTGCGACTGCCTCCCGCGCGCGTGGAGCCGCGGCCGGGCAGGCAGGCACCTTGGGACGCCGGTCGACTGCCTCCCCGCGCGCGTGGAGCCGCGTCAGCCCGACGTAGTCCAGGTGAAGCGCGGCGCCCTGCGCTCAAGGAAGGCGGTGACGCCCTCCGCGGTGTCGCCGCTGCCGCGCGCCTGCTCGGTCCAGTAGGCGTCCCGGTCGGTGCGCCCGTTCGCGAACTCCTTGGCCGCGGCCTGCGTCAGCTGGGAGCGGCTCACCAGCACCCGGGTGAACTCCGCCACCCGCTTGTCCAGTTCGCCGGCCGGCAGCAGCTCGTCGACCAGGCCGGTGCGCAGCGCCCGCTCGGCGTCGATCAGCTCGCCCGAGAACAGCAGGTACTTGGCGGCCGCCGGTCCCGTCAACGACACCAGCCGGCGGGTGGCGGAGGCCGGGTACACGATGCCGAGCTTCGCCGGTGTCACGCCGAACAGCGAACCCTCCTCGGCGAACCGCAGGTCGCAGGCGGCCGCGAGCTGTGCGCCGCCGCCCACGCAGTGCCCGCGTACGGCCGCCAGGGTCGGCCTGGGGAAGGCCGCGAGGGCCTCCTCGGCGAGTACGGCGAGGCCCTGGGCCTCCTCCGCCGAGTGCTGGAGGCCGGAGATGTCCGCCCCCGCGCAGAAGGTCTGGCCCGCTCCGGTCAGCACCAGCGCCCGCACCTCCGGATCGGCCGCGAGGGCGTCGAGGAGGGGCGGCAGCGCCCGCCACATCGCGGCCGTCATGGCGTTGCGCTTGGCCGGGTGGTGGATGACGACGGTGGCCACCGAGTCGGTGACGCCGTGCAGCAGCTGCGGCTCCATGGCCGGATGCTATCCGCCCCCACCGGACGGCCGATCAAGAAGGGCGCCCGAGCGCGTTACGGCGCAGGGTCGAAGGGAACCGGGAACAGACATCCGATCGAGGAGGTGCCGCATGGCGAAGTCCACCGGTCCCACGGGCGAGGCGGCGAAGCTGCACCGAGGCTTCGGCTGGCTCGCGGCGCTCGGCATGATCCTGGTCCTGGCAGGCCTCGTCGGTCTCGTCTACACCGGCGTCGCCACGCTGACGTCCATGATCCTGTTCGGATGGTTGCTGCTGATCGGGGGCACCGTCGGCCTGCTGCACGCGATCCAGGCGCGCGGCACCAGTTTCTTCTGGCTCGGCGTGGTGGTCGCGGCGCTGAACATCGCGGCCGGCGTGGTCATCATGCGCAGGCCGGAGGCGGCCGCCGAGGCGCTGACCATGTTCGCCGCGCTGCTCTTCCTCACCGGCGGGGTGTTCCGGCTCGTCGGCAGTCTGGTGGTGCGCGGCCCCCAGTTCGGCTGGACCCTGGTGCAGGGCGCCTTCGGCCTGCTCCTCGGCATCCTGGTGCTGGCCTCCTGGCCGAGCAGCAGCAAGTACGTCATCGGCACGTTCTTCGCCCTCGCGCTGCTCTTCGACGGGCTGGGGCTGATCGCGACCGGCTTCGGCGGGCGGCGGATCGTGGGCATGGTGACGGAAGCGGAACAGCAGGAGGGCGCCGCCAAACCCGTACAACCCGAATAGTTCGTAAAGTTGGTGCGAGAAGGGCAGGGGCGGTCTCGTAGTCGACTGTGTCATACGTCAACGGTCAGAAACGTTCGATATCCGCTGACTTCTGTTCAGGCATCCGGTGTGGAGCGGTGCGTTACCAACACTCGTCGTGTGGCGACAATCGAGCGCGAGGGTGGCGACCGGCCGATGGACAACCACGGGTCCCCGGACCCGTTGCCCTACGAAGGGGTGTGGCGGTTCACCGCCTCCGCGGTGGACGCCTCGGTCCCGCAGGCGCGGCACGCGGTGCGGGACCTGCTGTACCGCCAGGGAGTACCGATCTCGGACGAGCTGGTGCAGGGGCTGCTGCTGATCGTTTCGGAGCTGGTCACGAACGCCGTCCGGCACGCGGCACTGCTGTCGCCGATGCTCGCCGTTGAGGTCGCCGTCGGCGCCGAGTGGGTGCGGGTGTCCGTGGAGGACAACCACCCCTACCGCCCGACGGCCCTGGAGGCCGACCACGGCCGGACCGGCGGGCGCGGGCTGCTCCTCGTGCGCGAGATCACCCGGGAGGCGGGCGGGGTGTGCGACGTCGAGCACACCGCGAGCGGCGGCAAGGTGATCTGGGCCGCCCTGCCGCTCAAGCCCGAACAGGTGGCCTAGGGTCTGTCCGGCTCACCAGCCCGCGGACGGGCCCGTCAGCTCCCTGACCGCGGGACGGGCCGCGTCCAGGACGGTCATGAACCAGGACGAGAAGGTGTCCTTGGCGTGCCGCTCGGCCAGCTCCGCGGGGGTCACGAAGGCGGTGTCCCCGACCTCCTCCGCGTCCGGCCGCAGCGGGGCCTGCAGCAGGCCCACGAAGAGGTGGTTGTACTCCTGCTCCACCAGGCCCGAGTCCGGGTCCGGGTGGTTGTAGCGGACCGTGCCCGCCTCGGCGAGCAGCGACGGGGAGGCCCCGAGCTCCTCGAAGGTCCGCCGGGCCGCCGCCGCGAACGGCGCCTCGCCCGGGTACGGGTGGCCGCAGCAGGTGTTGGACCACACGCCGGGGGAGTGGTACTTGCCCAGCGCCCGCTGCTGGAGCAGCAACCGGCCCCGCTCGTCGAAGAGGAACACCGAGAACGCGCGGTGCAGTTGTCCCGGCGGCTGGTGGGCGGCGAGCTTCTCGGCGGTGCCGATCGTCACACCGTTCTCGTCGACCAGTTCGAGCAGAATCGCGTCCGCGGTGCCGTTCGACGCGCTCTGCGCCGTGGTGGCAGGTGTGATCGGCATACCCATCCTTCACTTCAGTCTTCGCGCCCCAAGTGTGCCGCACGAATCCGGCACTCCCGGCAGTTGATCGTGCCCGGCGCGGCGGTGGCGGAACCTCGAACGGCCGAGCTGTGAGGGTGAAGACGCCACCGCCCCCCGAACCGCTCCGTAGCGCTGCGCATTCGACTGCGGTGCGCCAGCGCCCCGAAGGGGCGCGGGGAACTGCGCGCCCGGCCCCGACGGCGCCGCGGCCGAAGGATGGCGTGCCCGCGGCGCTCCCGGGCGGGCCCGGCGCATTCGACTGCGGTACGGCAGCGCCCCGAAGGGGCGCGGGGAACGGCGCGCCCGGCCACGACGAGCCCGCGGACGACCGACACCACGTCACCGCACCCCCAGCGGAGCGCCTAGTGGCACAGTCGCGCCTCGTGCTCCGCGTGCCCGCCCGGCTCCAGCTGGAAGGTGCAGTGCTCCACGTCGAAGTGGTCGCCCAGGCAGCCCTGCAGCTCGTGGAGCATCTTCTCGTGCCCTATCGCGTTGAGCGCCTCGGAGCTGACGACCACGTGCGCGGAGAGCACCGGCATCCCGGAGGTGATCGTCCAGGCGTGCAGGTCGTGGACGTCCTCCACACCGTCCAGGGCGAGTATGTGCGCCCGTACCTCCATCATGTCGACGCCCTTGGGGGCCGACTCCAGCAGGACGTCAAGGGTCTCGCGCAGCAGCTTGAGGGTGCGCGGCACGATCATCAGACCGATGACCAGCGAGGCGATCGGGTCGGCCGCCAGCCAGCCGGTCGTCAGGATCACCACCGCTGAGATCAGCACCGCCAGCGAGCCCAGCGCGTCGGCGGCCACCTCCAGGAACGCGCCGCGCACGTTCAGGCTCTCCTTCTGGCCGCGCATCAGCAGCGTGAGCGAGATCATGTTCGCGACCAGGCCGATCGCGCCGAACACGATGGTCAGCCCGCCGTGGGTGTCGGCCGGCGTGATGAACCGCTGGATCGCCTCGTACAGGACGTAGCCGCCGACCCCGAGGAGCAGCAGGCAGTTGGCGAGCGCGGCGAGGATCTCGGCGCGGGCGTAGCCGAAGGTGCGGTTGCCGCTCGGCGGGCGGCTCGCGAAGTGGATGGCGAGCAGGGCCATGCCCAGGCCCAGCGCGTCGGTCGCCATGTGCGCCGCGTCCGCGACCAGGGCGAGCGAGTCGGCGACGACGCCTCCGACGACCTCGACCACCATGACGGTGAGCGTGATCGACAGCGCGACGCGCAGCCTGCCGCGGTACGCCGCGGTCGCCGTACCGCCGGCGGGCGCACCGTGCGCATGCCCGTGATCGTGCCCAGCCCCCATGAAAGCCGCCTCCTGATGTGGTCCGGTGGGTCGTCCGGGACCACAGTGAACTACGGGTGGGGCGTATGAGGCAACGCTGCATTGAACACCGTTGTCATGTGCCCTGACCTGCAGAAACGATCCGCAGGTCAGGGCGCCGGTGTGATCATCGGTCGTGGTGCAGCTGCCATCCCCGCCACGCGGACTCGACCATCTCGCGCACTCCGCGCCGGGCACTCCAGCCGAGTTCCTCGGCGGCCCGCGCGGCCGAGGCCACCGCCCGCGGCGCGTCCCCGGGGCGACGGCCCTCCACCACGGCCGGCCGGGCGTCGCCGGTGACCTCGCCGATGACGTCGATCAGCTCGCGGACGGAGACGCCCTCGCCGCGGCCGATGTTCACCGTGAGGTCGCCGCTCCGGCCGGTGATCCGGCGGGCGGCCGCGAGATGGGCCTCGGCGAGGTCGGCGACATGGATGTAGTCACGCACGCAGGTGCCGTCCGGCGTCGGGTAGTCGTCACCGAAGATCCGCGGCGCCTCGTCGCGGGTGAGCCGGTCGAAGACCATGGGGACGATGTTGAAGACGCCGGTGTCGGCCAGCTCGGGAGCGGCGGCGCCGGCCACGTTGAAGTAGCGCAGGCACGCGGTGGAGATCCCGTGCGCCTGTCCCGCCGCCCGCACCAGCCACTCGCCGGCCAGCTTGGTCTCGCCGTAGGGGTTCACCGGCGCGCACGGGGTGTCCTCCGTGATGAGGTCCACGTCCGGATTGCCGTAGACGGCCGCCGACGAGGAGAAGACGAACCGCCGGATCCCGGCCTCGGCGACCGCCTGCAGGAGCGTGCCGAGGCCGCCCACGTTCTCCCGGTAGTAGCGGGTCGGCTGGGCCACGGACTCGGCCACCTGCTTGCGCGCGGCCAGGTGCACCACACCGGTCACCGCGTGCTCCGCGAAGAGCCGCTTGAGCAGCTCGCCGTCGAGCGACGAACCGTGCACCAGCGCCACGCCGTCCGGCAGCCGCGCGGGCACCCCGGCCGAGAGGTCGTCCAGCGCCAGCACGCGTTCCCCGGCGTCGGTCATGGCCCGCGCCACGTGCGCCCCTATGTATCCGGCCCCGCCTGTGATCAGCCATGTCATGGTGGCTCACCCTATGCCGAGGCACCCGCGGCGAAGGGAATGTCCCGAATGCCCGTTCTGGAAGCGCGGTTTGTGGGCCGGGCCCCGCATCCCCGATGATGATCGCGGCAACGGCGTGTGCGAACCACGTCGATCGGGCCGTGAAACGGTCGGTGAACGCGGCGTTCCCGGCATCCGATAGCCTCTGCCGACATGCCGCCCGGGGCCACAGGCAAGGGCGCCCCCATCATGCGCAAGCCCGACGTCCCGGCGTCGGCACCCAGGGAGTGAGTTCGGTTGTCGACCGCCATCCTCACCGGTCAGCCGGTCCCCGGATCGTCGATCGAGGCCGATCTGCGGTCGCTCGGCTTCGAGGTCCGGACGGCCGCCGACGCCGCCGACGCCGAGACGCTCCTGGCCCAGGTCCCCGCCCAGGAGCGTGTCGCCCTGGTCGACGCCCGCTTCGTGGGCCACCTGCACGCCCTGCGCCTGGGCCTGACCGACCCGCGCTTCCCGCTCGCCGCGGTGCCCGGCGCGCTCACCGCCCAGCCCGCCGGCCGCCAGGCGCTGACCCGCGCGATGGCCCGCGAGAACTCCGCGGGCGGCGGTACGGCACTCGCCGTGGACAGCCTCGCCGACCGCGTCGTCACCGCCCTGGACGAGGACGGCACCGCCGTGCACCGGCCCGAGCTGGGCAGCCTCGTCGCCGCCGTGCCCGCCGACCCGCAGGCCCGCAACGAGGCACGCCAGTCCGTCGCCGCCGTCGACGACGAGGCCGTACGCCTGAAGTCGGCCGTGAAGGCCCGCGACGGCTTCTTCACCACCTTCTGCATCAGCCCCTACTCCCGCTACCTCGCCCGCTGGTGCGCCCGCCGGGGCCTGACCCCGAACCAGGTCACCACCGCCTCGCTGGTCACCGCGCTCATCGCCGCGGGCTGCGCGGCCACCGGCACCCGCGGCGGATTCGTGGCGGCGGGCCTGCTGCTCCTCTTCTCCTTCGTGCTGGACTGCACAGACGGCCAGCTCGCCCGCTACTCCCTGCAGTACTCCACCCTCGGCGCCTGGCTGGACGCCACCTTCGACCGGGCCAAGGAGTACGCCTACTACGCGGGCCTCGCCCTCGGCGCCGCCCGCGGCGGTGACGACGTGTGGGCGCTCGCCCTCGGCGCGATGGTCCTGCAGACCTGCCGGCACGTCGTGGACTTCTCCTTCAACGAGGCGAACCACGACGCGACCGCCAACACCAGCCCCACGGCGGCCCTTTCGGACAAGCTCGACAGCGTCGGCTGGACGGTTTGGGTGCGCCGCATGATCGTCCTGCCGATCGGCGAGCGCTGGGCGATGATCGCCGTCCTGACCGCCGTCACCACCCCCCGCATCACCTTCTACGCGCTGCTCGTCGGCTGCGCCTTCGCGGCCACGTACACCACGGCCGGCCGCGTGCTGCGCTCCCTGACCCGCAAGGCGCGCCGCACCGACCGGGCGGCGCAGGCGCTGGCCGACCTCGCGGACTCCGGCCCGCTCGCCCAGGGCTTCGCCGAGGCGTTCAAGAACCCCGCGCGCCGGCTGCCCGGCATCGCGACGCCCGCACTCGCCCTGCTCGGCGGCCTCGCCGTGGTGGCCACCGCCGCGCTCACCGAGTCCGGCAGCCCCTGGCCGGTCCTCGCCGCCCTCTTCTACGCCGTGACCTCCGGCCTCGCCGTCGCCCGCCCCCTCAAGGGCGCCCTCGACTGGCTGGTCCCCCCGTTCTTCCGCGCGGCCGAGTACGGCACCGTCCTCGCCCTCGCCGTCAACGCGGGGGTGAACGGAGCCCTTCCTGCGGCTTTCGGCCTGGTGGCGGCCGTCGCCTACCATCACTACGACACGGTCTACCGCATCCGCGGCAACGCGGGAGCGCCCCCGCACTGGCTGGTGCGGGCGATCGGGGGGCACGAGGGCCGGACGCTGGCCGTCACGGTGCTGGCCGTGCTGTTCACCGCCGCACAGTTCAAGGTCGCGCTCACGGCGCTCGCCGTGGCCGTGGCCCTGCTGGTGCTCGTCGAGAGCATCCGCTTCTGGGTGTCCGCAGGGGCACCCGCCGTACACGATGAAGGAGAACCCGCATGATCGGCCTCGTGCTGGCGGCCGGCGCCGGACGGCGTCTGCGCCCCTACACCGACAGCCTTCCCAAGGCGCTGGTGCCGGTGGGGCCCGCGGGCATAGAGGGCGAACCCACGGTCCTGGACCTCACCCTCGGCAACTTCGCCGAGATCGGTCTGACCGAGGTCGCGGTCATCGTCGGCTACCGCAAGGAGGCCGTGTACGAGCGCAAGGAGGCCCTGGAGGCGAAGTACGGCCTCAAGCTCACCCTCATCGACAACGACAAGGCCGAGGAGTGGAACAACGCCTACTCCCTGTGGTGCGGCCGTGACGCCCTCAAGGACGGCGTGATCCTCGCCAACGGCGACACCGTCCACCCGGTCTCCGTCGAGAAGACGCTGCTCGCCGCCCGCGGCGACGGCAAGCGCATCATCCTCGCCCTGGACACCGTGAAGGCCCTGGCCGACGAGGAGATGAAGGTCGTCGTCGACCCCGACAAGGGCGTCACGAAGATCACCAAGCTGATGGACCCGTCCGAGGCCACCGGCGAGTACATCGGCGTCACCCTCATCGAGGGGGACGCCGCCCCCGAGCTGGTCGACGCCCTGAAGACGGTCTGGGAGACCGACCCGCAGCAGTTCTACGAGCACGGCTACCAGGAGCTCGTGAACCGCGGCTTCAAGATCGACACGGCGCCGATCGGTGACGTCAAGTGGGTCGAGATCGACAATCACGACGATCTCGCCCGCGGACGGGAGATCGCGTGCCAGTACTGACAAGGCTCATCCCCTCGCCGGTCGTCGTGGACATCCGCGCAGGAGCCCTCGACGACCTGGGCTGTGTGCTCGCCGACGAGCGCATCTCGCACTCCGGCAGGCTGGCCGTCGCGGTCAGCGGCGGTTCCGGCGCGAGGCTGCGCGAGCGGCTGGAGCCCTCACTGCCTGGCGCCACCTGGTACGAGGTCGGCGGCGGCACCCTCGACGACGCGGTCCGGCTGGCCGGTGACATAAGGGCCGGCCACTACGACGCCGTCGTGGGCCTCGGCGGCGGCAAGATCATCGACTGCGCCAAGTTCGCCGCCGCCCGGGTCGGCCTGCCCCTGGTCGCCGTGCCGACGAACCTCGCGCACGACGGCCTGTGCTCGCCCGTGGCGACCCTCGACAACGACGCGGGCCGCGGATCGTACGGCGTACCGAACCCGATCGCCGTCGTGATCGACCTGGACGTCATCCACGAGGCCCCGGCCCGCTTCGTACGCGCCGGCATCGGCGACGCGATCTCCAACATCTCCGCGATCGCCGACTGGGAGCTCGCCCACCGCGTCAAGGGCGAGAAGATCGACGGCCTCGCCGCCGCGATCGCCCGCCAGGCCGGCGAGGCCGTCCTCCGGCACCCCGGCGGCATAGGGGACACCGAGTTCCTCCAGGTGCTCGCCGAGGCGCTGGTGCTCAGCGGCATCGCCATGTCGGTGTCGGGCGACTCCCGCCCGTCCTCCGGGGCCTGCCACGAGATCAACCACGCCTTCGACCTGCTGTTCCCCCGCCGCGCCGCCGCCCACGGCGAGCAGTGCGGACTGGGCGCGGCCTTCGCGATGTACCTGCGCGGGGCCCACGAGGAGTCGGCCTACATGGCCGAGGTGCTGCGCCGGCACGGACTGCCGGTGCTGCCGGAGGAGATCGGCTTCACCCGGGACGAGTTCGTCCGGGTCGTGGAGTTCGCTCCGGAGACCCGCCCCGGCCGGTACACCATCCTCGAACACCTCGACCTGAAAACCGACCAGATCAAGGACATCTACGCCGACTATGTCAAGGCCATCGGTAGCTGAACTCCGTCCGGTCGTCCACCCCCCGGGGGTGAAGGACCGGCGCAGCGGTGAGCACTGGATGGGACGCCTCTACATGCGCGAGGTGTCCCTGCGGGTGGACCGCTACCTGGTCAACACCAGGGTGACGCCCAACCAGCTCACGTACCTGATGACCGTCTTCGGTGTGCTCGCGGCCCCGGCACTGCTCGTGCCGGGGATCCCGGGCGCCGTGCTCGGTGTGGTGTGCGTCCAGCTGTACCTGCTGCTGGACTGCGTCGACGGCGAGATCGCCCGCTGGCGCAAGCAGTACTCGCTCGGCGGGGTCTACCTGGACCGCGTCGGCGCCTACCTGACCGACGCCGCCGTGCTGGTCGGCTTCGGGCTGCGCGCCGCCGACCTGTGGGGCAGCGGCCGTATCGACTGGCTGTGGGCCTTCCTCGGCACGCTGGCCGCGCTCGGCGCGATCCTGATCAAGGCCGAGACCGACCTGGTGGGCGTCGCCCGCCACCAGAACGGCCTGCCGCCCGTCAAGGAGTCGGCCTCCGAGCCGCGCTCCTCCGGCATGGCACTGGCCCGCAGGGCCGCCGCGGCGCTGAAGTTCCACCGGCTGATCCTCGGCATCGAGGCGTCCCTGCTGATCCTGGTGCTCGCGGTCGCCGACCAGATCCGCGGCGACCTGTTCTTCTCCCGGCTCGGGGTCGCCGTACTGGCCGGCATCGCGCTGCTGCAGACGCTGCTGCACCTGGTCTCCATCCTCGTGTCGAGCAGGCTGAGGTGAGCGGCGTGGGGTCCTCACTGAAGGTGGGCGCGGTCGTCATCACCATGGGCAACCGCCCCGACGAGCTGCGTGCCCTGCTCGACTCGGTCGCCAAGCAGGACGGCGACCGCGTCGAGGTGGTCGTGGTCGGCAACGGCTCGCCCGTCCCGGACGTGCCCGAGGGCGTGCGGACCGTGGAACTGCCGGAGAACCTCGGCATCCCCGGGGGCCGCAACGTCGGCATCGACGCGTTCGGCCCCAGCGGTCGCGATGTCGACATATTGCTGTTCCTCGACGACGACGGCCTGCTCGCGCAGCACGACACCGCCGAGCTGTGCCGACAGGCCTTCGCCGACGACCCCACGCTCGGCATCATCAGCTTCCGCATCGCCGACCCGGACACCGGCGAGACCCAGCGCCGCCACGTGCCGCGGCTGCGCGCCTCGGACCCGATGCGCTCCTCCCGGGTCACCACCTTCCTCGGCGGCGCCAACGCCGTACGCACCCAGGTCTTCGCCGAAGTCGGCGGCCTGCCGGACGAATTCTTCTACGCACACGAGGAAACCGATCTGGCATGGCGGGCCCTCGACGCGGGCTGGACGATCGACTACCGGTCCGACATGGTGCTGTACCACCCCACGACCGCGCCCTCGCGGCACGCGGTCTACCACCGCATGGTCGCCCGCAACCGGGTCTGGCTGGCCCGCCGCAACCTGCCCGCGCTCCTGGTGCCGGTCTACCTCGGCGTCTGGATGCTGCTCACCCTGGTGCGCCGCCCCTCACGGCCCGCGCTCAAGGCCTGGTTCGGCGGCTTCCGGGAGGGCTGGAGCAGCCCGTGCGGCCCCCGCCGGCCCATGAAGTGGCGTACGGTGTGGCGGCTGACCCGACTGGGCCGGCCTCCCGTCATCTGACAAGCTCGTCCCTGAGAGCAACCGGGCCGCACCCACGGCCCCAGGGTCATGCCATGCCCGCACAGGCGTGCATCTCGAAGACGAAAGTTTTTCGCTAGTGAGTGAGACAACGCACGACGGCCGAGTCGCGGTGAGCGAGCCCCCGTCGCCCGACGACGGCCTCACGGCGGCCCAGCTGGCCGCCAAGTACGGGCTGTCCGTGAGTGGCGCCCGCCCCTCGCTGGTCGAGTACGTGCGCCAGCTCTGGCACCGGCGTCACTTCATCCTCGCCTTCTCCCGGGCGAAGCTGACCGCCCAGTACAGCCAGGCCAAGCTCGGCCAGCTGTGGCAGGTGGTGACGCCGCTGCTGAACGCGGCCGTGTACTTCTTCATCTTCGGCGTGATCCTCGGGGCCGACCGCGGCATGTCGCGCGAGGTGTACATTCCGTTCCTGGTCACCGGCGTCTTCGTGTTCACCTTCACGCAGAGCTCGGTGATGTCCGGCGTGCGCGCGATCTCCGGCAACCTGGGCCTGGTGCGCGCCCTGCACTTCCCGCGCGCCTCGCTGCCCGTCTCCTTCGCGTTCCAGCAGCTCCAGCAACTGCTCGCCTCGATGCTCGTGCTGTTCGTGGTGACCTGCGTCTTCGGCAGCTACCCGGCGCTGTCCTGGCTGCTGATCGTGCCCGTGCTGTGCCTGCAGTTCGTGTTCAACACTGGCCTCGCCCTGATCATGGCCCGGGCCGGCGCCAAGACCCCGGACCTGGCCCAGCTGATGCCGTTCGTGATGCGTACGTGGATGTACACCTCCGGCGTCATGTACTCGATCCCGATCATGCTGGCCGACAAGCCGCAGTGGATCGCGACCGTCCTGCAGTGGAACCCCACCGCGATCTACATGGACCTGATGCGCTTCGCGCTGATCGACGGCTACGGCTCCGAGAACCTCCCCGACCACGTCTGGGCGGCCGCGGGCGGCTGGGCGCTGCTCGTCGCGGCCGGCGGGTTCGTGTACTTCTGGAAGGCGGAGGAGAGGTACGGCCGTGGCTGACCCGAAGACGGACGCGCGCGTCCCCACCGTCATCGCCGACGACCTGCACATCGTCTATCGCGTCAACGGCGCGAAGGGCGGCAGGGGCAGCGCCACCGCGGCGCTGAGCCGGATGCTGAGGCGCGGCTCGGACGACGCGGCGCGCGGGGTGCGCAAGGTGCACGCCGTCAGGGGCGTCTCCTTCGTCGCCTACCGCGGCGAGGCCATCGGCCTGATCGGCTCCAACGGCTCCGGCAAGTCGACCCTGCTGCGCGCCATCGCGGGCCTGCTGCCCGCCGAGAGCGGCAAGGTCTACACCGACGGCCAGCCCTCCCTCCTCGGCGTCAACGCGGCCCTGATGAACGACCTGACGGGCGAGCGGAACGTCATCCTGGGCGGGCTCGCCATGGGCATGACCCGCGAGGAGATCAAGGAGCGCTACCAGGAGATCGTCGACTTCTCCGGCATCAACGAGAAGGGCGACTTCATCACCCTGCCGATGCGCACCTACTCCTCCGGCATGGCGGCCCGCCTGCGCTTCTCCATCGCCGCGGCGAAGAACCACGATGTGCTGATGATCGACGAGGCGCTGGCCACCGGTGACGCCAAGTTCCGCAAGCGCTCCGAGGCGCGCATCCGCGAGCTGCGCGCGGAGGCGGGCACGGTCTTCCTGGTCAGCCACAGCAACAAGTCGATCCGTGACACCTGCAACCGCGTCCTGTGGCTGGAGCGCGGCGAGCTGCGCATGGACGGCCCGACCGACGAGGTCCTCAAGGAGTACGAGAAGTTCACGGGCAAGTAGTCCACCCGGCACCGGCACACGCGGCGGACCTCGCTTCCCACGGCCCCGTCGGAACTCTTCCGGCGGGGCTCCGCGTCTGCAAAGGAAACGTCAACTTCGGCTTCCCGTAGGAATCTTGGGGCCAATCGGTGTGTTGTTGTGATGTGCAGGGCACCCCGGGGACCCGCAGTGCGTTGTACAACGTAAGCTGTACCGGTCCCGAATCGCGGCAAGTGGGGCGATAATGCCCCACACCCTCTGTCAGGGCGGTCGCGCGGGCGGCCGGGCGGCGTGTCCGAAATAGTGCGTATTGGGTCTGCGGTGTAGAACGGGAGATGTGACGGCAATGGCTACGGAAACTCCCCAGCTCAACGCAGCATGTGCCGTCCCTGCGTCGGACGGCTCGCGGTGACGGGAACCGGCATGCCGCACGCCGGTGACGCGGAGCGCGGCACCCTCGACAAGGCTGCGCACGAGAACTTCCCGGTGGCCCCCTTCTTCCTGCCCCGGGCCTGGCGCACCGACCTCATGGCCGTCTACGGCTTCGCCCGCCTCGTCGACGACATCGGCGACGGCGACCTGGCCCCCGGCGGGGCCGACGCCCGCCTGCTCGGCGTATCGCCCGCGGAGGCCGACGACCGCCTGGTCATGCTGGACGCCTTCGAGGCCGACCTCCGCCGGGTCTTCGACGGCACCCCCCGCCACCCCCTGCTGCGCCGCCTCCAGCCGACGGTCCGCCGCCGCTCGCTGACCCCCGAACCCTTCCTCGGCCTGATCGAGGCCAACCGCCAGGACCAGCTCGTCACCCGCTACGAGACCTACGACGATCTGCTTGCCTACTGCGAACTGTCCGCCAACCCCGTCGGACATCTCGTGCTCGGCGTCACCGGTACCGCCACCCCGGAGCGCATCCGCCGCTCCGACGCGGTCTGCACCGCCCTCCAGATCGTCGAGCACCTCCAGGACGTCGCCGAGGACCTCGGCCGCGACCGCATCTACCTGCCCGCCGAGGACATGAAGCGCTTTCACGTCCAGGAGGCGGATCTCGCCACGAAGACCGCAGGCGCATCGGTGCGCGCACTGGTTGCATACGAAGCAGAAAGAGCCCGGGATCTCCTGAATGAAGGCGCCCCCCTCGTGGGTAGCGTCCACGGCAGGTTGAGGCTGCTGCTCGCAGGGTTCGTGGCGGGGGGAAGGGCGGCGATCCGAGCGATCGCCGCCGCCGAATACGACGTACTTCCCGGCCCGCCCAAGCCCGGCAAGATCCAGCTGCTGCGCGAGGCGGGCGTGACTCTGCGAGGAAAGGGGTGATCCGGACCGTGGAGTCTGCACCACACGTGTCCGCACCGGTACTCGCTGCCTACAGCTACTGCGAGGCCGTCACCGGACAGCAGGCGCGCAACTTCGCCTACGGGATCCGGCTGCTGCCCACACCGAAGCGCCGCGCTATGTCGGCGCTGTACGCGTTCTCGCGCCGCGTGGACGACATCGGTGACGGGGCGCTGGCCGACGAGGTGAAGGCGGCGCGGCTGGAGGAGACCCGGGCGATGCTCACCCGGGTGCGCGGCGGCGCGGTCGACGAGGACGACACCGACCCGGTCGCCGTCGCGCTCGCCCATGCCGCGGAGGTCTTCCCGATCCCGCTCGACGGCCTGGACGAGCTGATCGACGGCGTGCTGATGGACGTACGCGGCGAGACCTACGAGACCTGGGACGACCTGAAGGTGTACTGCCGCTGTGTGGCGGGCGCCATCGGGCGGCTCTCGCTCGGGGTGTTCGGCACCGAACCGGGGGCGCGCGGCGCCGAGCGCGCGCCGGAGTATGCCGACACGCTCGGGCTCGCGCTCCAACTCACCAACATCCTCCGGGACGTACGCGAGGACGCCGAGGGCGGGCGCACCTACCTGCCGGCCGACGACCTGGCCAAGTTCGGCTGCTCGGCCGGGTTCAGCGGACCGAAACCACCCGAGGGCGCCGACTTCGCGGGGCTCGTGCACTTCGAGGTGCGACGGGCCCGCGCCCTTTTCGCCGAGGGATATCGCCTGCTCCCGCTGCTCGACCGGCGCAGCGGCGCCTGCGTCGCCGCCATGGCCGGCATCTACCGCCGCCTGCTGGACCGCATCGAGCGCGACCCGGAGGCCGTGCTGCGCGGCCGGGTCTCACTGCCCGGACGCGAGAAGGCCTACGTCGCCGTGCGCGGCCTGTCCGGGCTGGACGCCCGGCATGTGACCCGGCGGGCCGTCAGGAGGCGCACCTGATGGACAATCCGGCCCAAAGTGATGCCACCGGCAAAAAGGCGTACGCAACCCTCCGCGGCGGGGCGGCGTCCCTGACTGCAACGGCCGACCGTGCATCGTTCAAGCACCGCGGCGGCCGCTCGGGGGAGGACGCACGATGAGCGACGGCATGCGGTCCGAGGAACCGCTCACGGCCACGCCGGGACGGCAGCCGGGGCGTGACGCCGTCGTGATCGGCGGCGGCCTGGCCGGCATCACCACCGCGCTCGCGCTCGCCGACGCCGGAGTGCGCGTGACACTGCTCGAAGGCCGCCCGCGCCTGGGCGGGCTCGCCTTCTCCTTCCGGCGCGGCGAGCTGACCGTCGACAACGGCCAGCACGTCTATCTGCGCTGCTGCACCGCCTACCGCTGGTTCCTCGACCGGATCGAGGGGCAGGCGCTGGCCCCGCTGCAGGATCGTCTCGACGTGCCCGTCCTCGACGTGAACCGGCCCGAGGGGCGGCGACTGGGGCGGCTGCGACGCGACGCGCTGCCCGTACCGCTGCATCTGGGGCGCAGCCTCGCCACCTACCCGCATCTCTCGCTCGCCGAGCGGGCGGCGGTCGGGCGCGCCGCGCTCGCGCTCAAGGGGCTCGACCTCGCCGATCCGGCCCTGGACGCGCAGGACTTCGGCAGCTGGCTGACCGCGCACGGTCAGTCGGCGCGTGCCGTCGAGGCCCTGTGGGACCTGGTCGGGGTCGCCACCCTCAACGCGGTCGCGGGCGACGCCTCGCTGGGGCTCGCCGCGATGGTGTTCAAGACCGGTCTGCTCTCCGACCCGGGCGCGGCCGACATCGGCTGGGCGCGCGTCCCGCTGGGCGAACTGCACGACCGGCTGGCCCGCAAGGCGCTCGACTCCGCGGGCGTCCGTACCGAGGTCCGTACACGCGCCACCTCCGTCTCCACTGATGAAAACGGGCGGTGGAGCGTCGAGGTTCCCGGCGAGACGCTCCGGGCGGACGCCGTCGTCCTCGCCGTCGCCCAGCGCGAGGCGTACGACCTGCTGCCCGAAGGCGCCCTCGACGCTCCCGAGCAGCTTCTGGAGATCGGCACCGCGCCGATCCTCAACGTCCATGTCGTGTACGACCGGAAGGTGCTGAGCAGGCCGTTCTTCGCGGCCCTCGGCACGCCCGTGCAGTGGGTCTTCGACCGGACCGAGGCCTCCGGGCTGCGCGCGGGGCAGTACCTCGCGCTGTCCCAGTCGGCCGCGCAGGACGACATCGACGTTCCGGTGGCGGCGCTGCGCGAGCGCTATCTGCCGGAGCTCGAGCGGCTGCTGCCCCGCGCGCGCGGGGCGCAGGTGAAGGACTTCTTCGTGACCCGGGAGCGCACGGCGACGTTCGCTCCCGCCCCAGGCGTCGGCCGGCTGCGGCCCGGCGCCCGTACCAAGGCACCCGGCCTCTACCTGGCCGGAGCGTGGACCGCCACAGGGTGGCCCGCGACCATGGAGAGTGCGGTCCGCAGCGGCGTGAGCGCGGCGGACGCCGCGCTGAGCGCCCTGGGCCGGCCCCGTCACCACCTCTTCGACGTCGAGGAGGCGGCCTACAGCGCCAGGCCGGGGGACCACCCCCGGACCCCCGGCCGAGAGCCGGAGGCGACCGGAGCGTCCCTGCGAGGTGAGCTTCGGTGAAGGTCGATCAGTACGCGGCAGGTCCCCGCACCCCCGGTACCGCAACAAGAGGAGAGACTGTGCCCCCTGTGCCCCCGGCCTCGACGGCTGCCGACGCGGTGGACGTGACCGCGCTGCTGGAGCGCGGCCGGACGCTGGCCAGCCCGGTACTGAGGGCGGCGATCGACCGCCTGGCCCCTCCCATGGACACCGTTTCCGCCTACCACTTCGGCTGGATCGACGCCGAGGGCAGGCCCACGGCCGGTGACGGCGGCAAGGCCGTGCGCCCCGCCCTCGCCGTGCTCTCCGCCGAGGTCACCGGTGCCGCGCCCGAGGCGGGCATCCCCGGCGCGGTCGCCGTCGAACTGGTCCACAACTTCTCGCTGCTGCACGACGACCTGATGGACGGCGACGAGCAGCGCCGCCACCGGGACACGGTGTGGAAGGTGCACGGGCCCGCCCAGGCCATCCTGGTCGGCGACGCCCTGTTCGCGCTGGCCAACGAGATCCTGCTGGAACTCGGCACCGTCGAGGCCGGCCGCGCCACCCGTCGGCTGACCAGCGCCACCCGGGCCCTCATCGACGGTCAGGCCCAGGACATCTCCTACGAGCACCGCGACCGCGTGAGCGTCGAGGAGTGCCTGGAGATGGAGGGCAACAAGACCGGCGCCCTGCTGGCCTGCGCCAGTTCCATCGGCGCCGTGCTCGGCGGCGCGGACGACCGTACCGCCGACACCCTGGAGAAGTACGGCTACCACCTGGGCCTGGCCTTCCAGGCCGTCGACGACCTCCTCGGCATCTGGGGCGACCCGGTCGCCACCGGCAAGCAGACCTGGAGCGACCTGCGCCAGCGCAAGAAGTCGCTGCCGGTCGTGGCAGCGCTCGCGGCCGGCGGTCCGGCCTCGGACCGGCTCGGCGAACTCCTCGCCGCGGACGCCGAGAGCAGCGACTTCGCGAACTTCTCCGAGGAGGAGTTCGCGGCCCGCGCCGCCCTGATCGAGGAGGCCGGCGGCCGCGAGTGGACCGCCGAGGAGGCACGCCGTCAGCACACCGTCGCCCTCGAGGCCCTCGACTCCATCGACATGCCCGACCGGGTGCGCGCGCAGTTCGCGGCGCTCGCCGACTTCGTCGTCGTACGAAAGAGATGATCATTATCGGTCGAATAGCCCTCGCGTAGTCGCCGGCCGGTGTTCGTGAGCTGATCGCGCACCGGCCGACGGCGGACCCACAGCAGACGCACCACTTGCACACTGCACGAAGGGGAAGCCATGACAGCGACGACCGACGGAAGCACCGGGGCCCTGCAGCCCCGCGCTGCCGCGGCCAGCGAAACCGAGAGCGTCGGCCCCGCAGCGGCCGGGGTCCATGACGCCGCAGTGCGTGCCGTCCGGCGCGCCACCGACCATCTGCTCTCCCGGCAGGACGCCCAGGGCTGGTGGAAGGGCGACCTGGAGACCAATGTCACCATGGACGCCGAGGACCTGCTGCTGCGCCAGTTCCTGGGCATCCGCGACGAGGCCACCACCCGCGCCGCCGCCCTGTACATCCGCGGCGAACAGCGCGAGGACGGCACCTGGGCCACCTTCTACGGCGGACCGGGCGAACTCTCCGCCACCATCGAGGCCTACGTCGCCCTCCGCCTGGCCGGTGACGCGCCCGAGGCGCCGCACATGGCCAGGGCGGCGCAGTGGATCCGCGACCGGGGCGGCATCGCCTCCGCCCGGGTCTTCACCCGGATCTGGCTGGCCCTGTTCGGCTGGTGGAAGTGGGAGGACCTGCCCGAACTCCCGCCCGAGCTCATCTACTTCCCGAAGTGGGTGCCGCTCAACATCTACGACTTCGGCTGCTGGGCCCGGCAGACCATCGTTCCGCTGACGATCGTCTCCGCCAAGCGCCCGGTGCGGCCCGCCCCCTTCCCGCTGGACGAGCTGCACACCGACCCCGCCCGCCCCAATCCCGCCAAGCCCCTTGCTCCGATGGCGAGTTGGGACGGCGCCTTCCAGCGGATGGACAAGGCGCTGCACGTGCTGCGCAAAGTCGCGCCGCGCGGTCTGCGCCGGTCCGCGATGAACACCGCCGCCCGCTGGATCATCGAACGGCAGGAGAACGACGGCTGCTGGGGCGGTATCCAGCCCCCGGCCGTGTACTCGGTGATCGCCCTGCACCTCCTCGGCTACGACCTCCAACACCCCGTGATGCGGGCCGGGTTGGAGTCGCTGGACCGCTTCGCCGTCTGGCGGGAGGACGGGGCCCGGATGATCGAGGCCTGCCAGTCGCCGGTGTGGGACACCTGCCTGGCCACCATCGCGCTGGCCGACGCCGGGGTGCCCGCCGACCATCCGCAACTGGTCAAGGCCGCCGACTGGATGCTCGGCGAGGAGATCGTCCGGCCCGGCGACTGGGCCGTGAAGCGTCCCCAACTGCCGCCCGGAGGATGGGCGTTCGAGTTCCACAACGACAACTACCCCGACATCGACGACACCGCCGAGGTCGTCCTCGCGCTGCGCCGGGTCCGCCACCACGACCCGGAGCGGGTGGAGAAGGCGATCGGACGCGGGGTGCGCTGGAACCTCGGCATGCAGTCGAAGAACGGCGCCTGGGGCGCCTTCGACGTCGACAACACCAGCCCGTTCCCCAACCGGCTGCCCTTCTGCGACTTCGGCGAGGTCATCGACCCCCCGTCGGCCGACGTCACCGCGCACGTCGTGGAGATGCTCGCGGTGGAGGGGCTCGCCCACGATCCGCGCACCCGGCGGGGCATCGAGTGGCTGCTGGCCGAACAGGAGCCCAACGGCTCGTGGTTCGGGCGCTGGGGCGTCAACTACGTCTACGGCACCGGGTCCGTCGTACCCGCCCTGGTCGCCGCCGGGTTCCCGGGCTCGCACCCGGCGATCCGCCGGGCCGTGGCCTGGCTGGAGTCCGTCCAGAACGACGACGGCGGCTGGGGCGAGGACCTGCGCTCCTACCGGGACGTCAAGGGTTGGAGCGGCCGGGGCGCCTCCACCGCCTCGCAGACGGCCTGGGCGCTGATGGCGCTGCTGGCCGCGGGGGAGCGGGAGTCCAAGGCCGTGGAGCGGGGAGTCGAGTGGCTCGCCGCCACCCAGCGCGAGGACGGCTCCTGGGACGAGCCGTACTTCACCGGCACCGGATTCCCCTGGGACTTCTCCATCAACTACCACCTCTACCGGCAGGTCTTCCCGCTCACCGCGCTCGGCCGGTACGTCCACGGAGAGCCGTTCTCCGGGGCAGAGAGGCGCTGATGAACCCCCAGCCCGCCACCGCCCCGCTGCTGATCGCCTGCGCGCTCGGCATCGAGCACCTCGCCCTGCGCACCGGCTTTCAGCGCCCCGCAGCCGAACCGTACAAGCGGGGGGCGGGCGGGCCGGTCACCGTGCTGCGCACCGGGATGGGCCCCAAGGCGGCCGAGCGGTCCGTCACGCGGGCCCTGGCCGACCCGGCACTGTACGGTGCCGCCGTGCTGGCGACCGGCTTCTGCGCGGGGCTCGCCCCCGGCATGCACCCCGGGGACCTGGTCGTCGCCGAGGAGACCCGGGACCGGCGCGGGACCACGCCGTGCGTCGCCACCGACCTGCTCGTCAAGGAACTGGCCCGCGCCGTACCGGGGCGCACTGTCCACACCGGACCGCTCACCGGTTCCGATCACGTCGTGCGTGGTCAGGAACGGTCCGACCTGCTCGCGACCGGCGCAATCGCGGTCGACATGGAGTCCGCGGCCACGCTCCTGAGCGCCGTGCGCGCGGGTGAGCGCCCCGTTGCGGCCGTACGGGTGGTCGTGGACGCTCCAGAACACGAACTGGTCCGGATCGGCACGGTGCGCGGTGGAATATCGGCATTCCGTGTACTCAGGTCGGTCCTTCCCGCTTTCTTCGAATGGCACCGTTCTTTGCTGCTCCCCAGGAGGTGAGCCAGATGGCCATGCCGCTGCGCCAGTCCATCAAGGTCGCTACATACTTGGCCGAACAAAAGCTCCGCAGGCGCGACAAGTTTCCGCTCATCGTCGAGCTGGAACCGCTCTACGCGTGCAACCTCAAGTGCGAGGGCTGCGGCAAGATCCAGCATCCTGCGGGGGTCCTCAAGCAGCGCATGCCGGTCGCTCAGGCCGTGGGAGCGGTGCTCGAATCCGGCGCCCCGATGGTGTCCATCGCCGGCGGTGAGCCCCTGATGCACCCTCAGATCGACGAAATCGTGCGGCAGTTGGTGGCCAAGCGGAAGTACGTCTTCCTGTGCACCAATGCCATGCTGCTGCGCAAGAAGATCGACAAGTTCAAGCCCTCGCCCTATTTCGCGTTCGCCGTGCACATCGACGGCCTGCGCGAGCGCCACGACGAGTCCGTGGCCAAGGAGGGCGTGTTCGACGAGGCCGTGGCGGCCATCAAGGAGGCCAAGCGGCGCGGCTTCCGGGTCACCACCAACTCCACCTTCTTCAACACCGACACCCCGCAGACCATCGTCGAGGTGCTCAACTTCCTCAACGACGACCTCAAGGTCGACGAGATGATGATCTCGCCCGCCTACGCCTACGAGAAGGCGCCCGACCAGGAGCACTTCCTGGGCGTGGAGCAGACCCGCGAGCTGTTCAAGAAGGCCTTCTCCGGCGGCAACCGGCGCCGCTGGCGGCTCAACCACTCGCCGCTCTTCCTGGACTTCCTGGAGGGCAAGGTCGACTTCCCGTGCACCGCCTGGGCGATCCCCAACTACTCGCTCTTCGGCTGGCAGCGCCCCTGCTACCTGATGAGCGACGGGTACGTGCCGACGTACCGCCAACTGATCGAGGAGACCGACTGGGACAAGTACGGCCGCGGCAAGGACCCGCGCTGCGCCAACTGCATGGCGCACTGCGGCTACGAGCCCACCGCCGTCCTCGCCACCATGGGGTCCCTGAAGGAGTCCCTGCGCGCCATGCGCGAGACGGTCAACGGGAACCGGGAGTGATGTCATGACCGCCGTCCCCCTGGGCGTGCCCGAGGTACCGGTCCGCCCGATCGCCGAGCGGCGCGCGTCGCGCCGGATCCAGGTCGGACCGGTGCCGGTCGGGGGCGGGGCCCCGGTGTCGGTGCAGTCGATGACGACGACCCGTACGTCGGACGTCGGCGCCACCCTGCAGCAGATCGCGGAACTCACCGCCTCCGGCTGCCAGATCGTCCGCGTCGCCTGCCCCACGCAGGACGACGCGGACGCCCTCGCGACCGTCGCGCGCAAGTCGCAGATCCCGGTGATCGCGGACATCCACTTCCAGCCCAAGTACGTGTTCGCCGCGATCGAGGCGGGCTGCGCGGCGGTCCGGGTGAACCCCGGCAACATCAAGCAGTTCGACGACAAGGTCAAGGAGATCGCGCGGGCCGCGAAGGACCACGGCACGCCCATCCGGATCGGCGTCAACGCGGGCTCGCTGGACCGCCGACTGCTGCAGAAGTACGGCAGGGCCACCCCCGAGGCGCTGGTCGAGAGCGCCCTGTGGGAGGCCTCGCTCTTCGAGGAGCACGGTTTCCGGGACATCAAGATCTCGGTCAAGCACAACGACCCCGTGGTCATGGTCGAGGCGTACCGGCAGCTCGCCGCCCAGTGCGACTACCCGCTCCACCTCGGTGTGACGGAGGCGGGCCCGGCGTTCCAGGGCACGATCAAGTCGGCGGTGGCCTTCGGCGCGCTGCTCTCCCAGGGCATCGGCGACACCATCCGGGTCTCCCTCTCCGCGCCGCCCGTCGAGGAGGTCAAGGTCGGCATCCAGATCCTTCAGTCGCTGGGTCTCCGGGAACGGCGGCTGGAGATCGTGTCGTGCCCGTCCTGCGGGCGCGCCCAGGTGGACGTCTACAAGCTGGCCGACGAGGTCACGGCCGGTCTGGAGGGCATGGAAGTGCCGCTGCGCGTCGCGGTCATGGGGTGTGTGGTCAACGGCCCCGGCGAGGCGCGGGAAGCGGATCTGGGGGTCGCCTCCGGCAACGGCAAGGGGCAGATCTTCGTGAAGGGCGAGGTCATCAAGACCGTACCCGAGTCGAAGATCGTGGAGACCCTCATCGAGGAGGCGATGAAGATCGCCGAACAGATGGAGCAGGACGGCGTCGCGTCGGGGGAGCCGGCCGTCACCGTGAGTTGAGCAGCACGGACCGAAGGGGGCCCGACGTGACGATTCTGGAGAACATCCGGGGACCACGCGACCTGAAGGCGCTGTCCGAGGCGGAACTCGGTGAACTGTCCGAAGAAATAAGGGAGTTCCTGGTGCACGCGGTGGCCAGGACCGGCGGACACCTCGGACCCAATCTCGGGGTGGTGGAACTCACCGTCGCGCTCCACCGGGTCTTCGAGTCGCCGGTCGACCGCATCGTGTGGGACACCGGTCATCAGAGCTATGTGCACAAGCTGTTGACGGGACGTCAGGACTTCTCCAAGCTGCGCGGCAAGGGCGGTCTGTCGGGCTACCCCTCGCGCGAGGAGTCCGAGCACGACATCGTGGAGAACAGCCACGCGTCCACCGCGCTCGGCTGGGCCGACGGACTCGCCAAGGCCCGCCGGGTCCAGGGGGAGAAGGGACACGTCGTCGCGGTCATCGGCGACGGCGCCCTGACCGGCGGCATGGCCTGGGAGGCGCTGAACAACATCGCCGCCGCCAAGGACCAGCCGCTGATCATCGTCGTCAACGACAACGAGCGGTCGTACTCACCGACCATCGGGGGTCTCGCCAACCACCTGGCCGCCCTGCGTACCACCGACGGCTACGAGAAGGTCCTGGCCTGGGGCAAGGACGTCCTGCTGCGCACCCCCGTGGTCGGCCACACCGTCTACGAGGCCCTGCACGGCGCCAAGAAGGGTTTCAAGGACGCCTTCGCCCCGCAGGGTCTCTTCGAGGACCTGGGCCTGAAGTACGTCGGCCCGATCGACGGACACGACATCGGCGCCGTCGAGTCCGCGCTGCGCCGCGCGAAACGCTTCCACGGCCCCGTCCTGGTCCACTGCCTCACCGAGAAGGGCCGCGGCTACGAACCCGCCCTCGCCCACGAGGAGGACCACTTCCACACCGTCGGCGTGATGGACCCGCTCACCTGCGAATCGCTCGCCCCGTCCAACGGCCCCTCCTGGACCTCGGTGTTCGGCGAGGAGATCGTCAGGATCGGCGAGGAGCGCGAGGACGTCGTGGCGATCACGGCGGCCATGCTGCACCCGGTCGGTCTCGGCACGTTCGCCGCCCGCTTCCCGGACCGGGTGTGGGACGTGGGCATCGCCGAGCAGCACGCGGCGGTGTCGGCGGCGGGCCTGGCCACCGGCGGCCTCCATCCGGTCGTCGCCGTCTACGCCACCTTCCTCAACCGCGCCTTCGACCAGTTGCTGATGGACGTCGCCCTGCACCGTTGCGGCGTCACGTTCGTGCTGGACCGGGCGGGGGTGACCGGCGCCGACGGCGCTTCGCACAACGGCATGTGGGACATGTCGGTGCTCCAGGTCGTCCCCGGCCTCCGGATCGCCGCGCCGCGCGACGCCGACCAGCTCAGGGCCCAGTTGCGGGAGGCGGTCGCCGTGGACGACGCGCCCACGCTGGTCCGCTTCCCGAAGGAGTCGGTGGGCCCCTCGATCCCGGCGGTGGACCGGGTCGGCGGCCTGGACGTGCTGCACCGGGACGCACGGCCCGAGGTGCTCCTGGTGGCCGTCGGCGTCATGGCGCCGGTCTGCCTCCAGGCCGCCGAGCTGCTTGAGGCCCGCGGCATCGGCTGCACCGTCGTCGACCCGCGCTGGGTCAAACCGGTCGACCCCGCCCTGACCGGCCTCGCCGCCGAGCACCGGCTGGTGGCCGTCGTCGAGGACAACAGCCGCGCGTCCGGCGTGGGCGCCGCCGTGGCGCTGGCCCTGGGGGACGCCGAAGTCGACGTACCGGTACGGCGGTTCGGCATCCCCGAACAGTTCCTCGCGCACGCCAAGCGGAGCGAGGTGCTGGCGGACATCGGCCTCACCCCGGTGGAGGTCGCCGGGCGGATCAGCGCGAGCCTGGCCGTCAAGGAGCCAGTCGAGGAGACAGCGGAATGACCACGGAGTTCGACCTCGGCGCCCTGCTCGCCGAGCGCGGAGCCGAGCGCTACGAGCTGCACGGCAGACATCTCAACCACCAGCTCCCGCGCATGCTGCACACCATCGGCTTCGACAAGGTCTACGAGCGGGCCGAGGGCGCCTACTTCTGGGACGCGGACGGGGACGACTACCTGGACATGCTCGCCGGGTTCGGGGTGATGGGCCTGGGCCGCCACCACCCCGTCGTCCGCAAGGCGCTGCACGACGTCCTCGACGCCTCGCTCGCCGACCTCATCCGCTTCGACTGCCAGCCGCTGCCCGGGCTGCTGGCAGAGAAGCTGCTCGCGCACAGCCCGCACCTGGACCGGGCGTTCTTCGGCAACAGCGGCACCGAGGCCGTCGAGACCGCGCTGAAGTTCGCCCGGCGGGCCACCGGCAAGCCCCGGATCCTGTACTGCGACCACGCCTTCCACGGCCTGACCACCGGCTCCCTGTCCGTCAACGGCGAGGACGGCTTCCGCGACGGCTTCGCCCCGCTGCTGCCCGACACCGCCGTACCCCTCGGTGATCTCGACGCCCTGGCCCGGGAGTTGAAGAAGGGCGACGTGGCCGCGCTGATCGTGGAGCCGATCCAGGGCAAGGGCGTGCACGAGGCCCCGCCCGGCTATCTGCGCGCCGCGCAGGAACTGCTGCACCGGCACAAGGCCCTGCTCATCGCCGACGAGGTGCAGACCGGCCTCGGCCGGACCGGGGACTTCTACGCCTACCAGCACGAGGACGGCGTCGAGCCGGACCTGGTGTGCGTGGCGAAGGCGCTCTCCGGCGGCTATGTGCCGGTCGGCGCCACCCTGGGCAAGGACTGGATCTTCAAGAAGGTGTACTCGTCGATGGACCGGGTGCTGGTGCACTCGGCCAGCTTCGGGTCCAACGCGCAGGCCATGGCGGCCGGGCTCGCCGTGCTCGCGGTCATGGAGAACGAGCAGATCGTCGCGAACGCCCGTGCCACGGGCGAGCTGCTGAAGTCCCGACTCGCGACACTGGTCGACAAGTACGAGCTGCTCGCCGACGTCCGCGGCCGGGGCCTGATGATCGGCATCGAGTTCGGCCGGCCCTCCTCCCTGAAGCTGCGCGGCCGCTGGACCATGCTCCAGGCCGCCCGCAAGGGCCTGTTCGCGCAGATGGTCGTCGTACCCCTGCTCCAGCGGCACCGGATCCTCACCCAGGTCTCCGGCGACCACCTGGAGGTGATCAAGCTGATCCCGCCGCTGATCGTGGGCGAGCGGGAGGTGGACCGCTTCGTGGACGCCTTCACCGATGTGATGGACGACGCGCACAGCGGCAGTGGCCTGATGTGGGAGTTCGGGCGGACCCTGGTGAAGCAGGCGGTGGCCAACCGGTAGGGACCGGAGCACATCGACCTTTTGCCTCTGAGGCAAGGAATTTGCCCCACGGGCAAGGCTCCGGCTGAATGGAGAGCATGAGCTCTCCCGAGACCGGGCCGGTGGACGACCTGCCCGTCATGGCGCCGCAGCTCCGTTCCCTGCGGCGCCAGGCCTCCCTCACCCTGGAGGCCGCGGCCCGCGCGGCCGGACTGTCGCCCGCCCACCTCTCCCGGCTGGAGACCGGGCAGCGCCAGCCGTCCCTGCCGATGCTGCTGTCACTCGCCCGCATCTACGGTACGACCGTCTCCGAGCTGCTCGGCGAGACGGTCGCCGACCGGGACGCCGTCGTGCGCGCCGCCGACATGGAGCCGGCCCCCGCGGGCGGCTGGACCTACTGGCAGGCCGGCGCGCCCGGCCGCGGTATGCAGGCCCTGCGGGTGCACGTCCCGCACGGCTCGCAGGGCGACATCGTGCGGGTGCACCCCGGCGAGGAGTGGCTCTACGTCCTCACCGGGCGGCTGCGGCTGCGCCTCGGCGACACCGTGCACCGGCTCGCGCCCGGCGACAGCGCGCACTTCGACTCGCTGACCCCGCACCGCATCGCCGCGCTCGACCGCGACGGGGTCGACCTGCTGTTCGTCCACACCCTGCTGCAGAGCCCCACGGCCGCCCTGTGCCTGGGGCCGACCCCTTCGGAGACCGGAGCGACGCCATGAGCGACATGGAGGAGAAGTTCCCGCGCGCCCTGTGGGTGCGCCTGATCATCTACATCGCGGTCGGCCATGTCTTCGCGGCCTTCATCTACCTGCTGTTCGAGCTGGGGGCCAAGCAGTAGCCGCCGGGCTCAGTCGAGCAGCAGGTCCCGCAGCCGCTCCCGCAGCCCGGGGGTGAGCCGCAGCCCCTGCTCCAGGTAGCTCTCGACGCCGCCCCAGGTCTCCTCGATGGTCTCGAAGGCCGCCGTCAGATACTCGGCGCGCGCGTCGAAGAGCGGGCTGAGCAGCTCCATGATCTCGGGGGAGTAGGCCGAGGCGGCGGTGCTGCTGCGGTGCACCTTGTAGCGGCGGTGCTTGGCGTTCGACTCCAGGTAGTCGGCGACGATCGCCTCCCGCTCGACACCCAGGGCGAGCAGGGTCACCGCTATCGACAGGCCGGCCCGGTCCTTGCCCGCGGCGCAGTGCATCAGCGCCGGAACGCTGTCCTCGGCGAGGGAGTGCAGCACCTGGGAGTGCTCGGCGGTGCGCTCCTTGATGATCATGCGGTACGAGTCGATCATGCGCTGCGCACCCTTGCCGTCGGCCAGGATCGCGCGCAGTTGGTCGAGGTCGCCGTCGCGCACCATCTTCCAGAACTCGGCGCCCTCCGCGGGGTCGGACAGCGGCAGGTTCACATTGCGCACGCCCGCCAGCTCGACGTCCGGACCCTCCAGCTTCTGGTCCGCGGCGTTGCGGAAGTCGAAGATCGTGTGCAGGCCGAGGGAGCCGAGGAAGGCCGCGTCCTCGTCGGTGGCGTGCGCGAGGTGGCCGCTGCGGAACAGCACTCCGTGGCGCACCCGCCGTCCGTCCACCGTCGGCAGCCCGCCCACGTCGCGGAAGTTGCGGACTCCGGCCAGCTCGGGTTCGGTCGACGGGATCTGCTGCGTCACGGGGGCTCCTCCCAGCCGGTGCCGCCGACGCGGCTCGTCGACGGGCACCTCTCGACGATACGACATGGGTTCCTGGGGCAATGAGTTGTCCACAGGCGGTTGTCCGCCGGTTGTCCACAAGGCATTGCCGTGAGGCCTCGTCACGCTTGATGATGTTGGTACTTGAGTGTGCGTGTGCGGATCTGTGAGGTGGGCGATGCTGGAGATCTCCGATGACGGACGTACGTGGCTGCTGTCCGGGCCGACGGGCAGTTACGCCCTGCATCTCGGCGCGGACGACGAGCTGCTGCACCTGCACTGGGGAGCGCGCATCGCCCTGGCCGACGCCGAGGCGCTCGCGGCCCGTCCGCTGCCCGACTACCGGCCCTTCGAGTCCCTGCTGGACGGACATGAGGAGTACCCGGTCGAGGGCGGTCCCCGCTTCGTCCGGCCCGCCCTGTCGGTGCGCACCGAGGAGCGGCGCGGCACCGAGTGGCGCTTCGAGGCGGCCGAGACGGAGGACGAGGAACTGAGACTGCGGTTCCGCGACGACGGGCTCGCCGTCACGCTGCACTACCGCATGCGCGGCGACGTCGTCGAGCGCTGGGTGACCCTGCGCAACGACGGGCCCGCCGTCGAGGTGCTGCGCGCGGACTCCGCCACCTGGACGCTGCCCGAGCGGGAGGACTGGCGGCTCTCCCAGTTGCACGGCCGCTGGGCCGCCGAGTCCCGCCTGGTGCGCACCCCGCTCACCTACGGCGAGAAGGTCATCGGCAGCCGCCGCGGCCACACCGGACACCAGCACCTGCCCTGGGTGGCCCTCGACACCGACGCCACCGAGGAGCGCGGCGAGGTGTACGGCTGCGCCCTGGGCTGGTCGGGGTCCTGGCGGATCGCCGTGGCCCAACTCCCCGACGCGCGCGTACAGATCACCGGCGGCGCCGGACACGACGACTCCGGACTGCTCCGGCTGGCGGCCGGGGAGTCGTTCACCACCCCCGTCTTCGCCGGTCTGTGGAGCGACGGCGGCTTCGGCGGGGCGAGCCGGGCCTGGCACGCGTACCAGAGGGCGTACGTGGTGCCGGACGCCGACCGGGACCGGCCGGTGCTGTTCAACTCCTGGGAGGCCACGGAGTTCGACATCTCCGAGGACCAGCAGCTCGCGCTCGCCCGGCGGGCCGCGGCGATCGGCGTCGAGCTGTTCGTCGTCGACGACGGCTGGTTCGGGGCGCGCACCAGTGACCGCGCAGGCCTCGGCGACTGGACCCCCAACCCCGACCGCTTCCCGTCCGGCCTCAAGCCGCTCGCCGACCAGGTGCACGACCTCGGCATGCAGTTCGGCATCTGGGTCGAACCGGAGATGGTCAACCCGGACAGCGACCTGTACCGCGCCCACCCGGACTGGGTGCAGCACCATCCGGGACGAAAGCGGACGGAGTTCCGCAATCAGCTCGTACTGAATCTCGCGCGCGAGGACGTCCAGGACTACCTCTGGACCCAGCTCGACAGCCTTCTCTCCAGCGCTCCGATCGATTACGTGAAGTGGGACTTCAACCGCTGCTTCACCGACGCCGGCTGGCCCGGGGAGCCGTACCCGCAGCGGCTGTGGACCGACCACGTGCACGCCCTGTACGGCCTGCTGGACCGGCTGCGGGCCGCCCATCCCGGCGTGGCCTTCGAGTCCTGCTCGGGCGGCGGCGGCCGGATCGACCTCGGTGTCCTGAGCCGTACCGACCAGGTGTGGACCTCCGACAACACCGACCCGCTCGACCGGCTCGCCATCCAGCACGGCTTCAGCCAGCTCCATCCCGCGCGCGTGATGGCCGCCTGGGTCACGGACAGCCCCAACGCCATGCTGAACGGCCGGGTCAGCTCGCTCCGGTTCCGGTTCGTGAGCGCGATGGCCGGGGTGCTGGGGGTCGGCGGAGACCTCACGCGGTGGACCGAGGAGGAACTGGCCGAGGCCCGCAAATGGGTGGATCTCTACAAGGAGATCCGGCCCCTCGTGCAGCGCGGCGACCTCCATCGGCTGCGGCCCCCGCGGGGCGGGCTGAGCGCCGTGCAGTACGTGCTCGGCGACGAGAGCGTCGTCCTCGCCTGGCTCCAGGCGCAGCGGTTCGGCGAGCCGGCACCGGCGGTGCGGCTGCGCGGACTCGACCCGACGGCGTCGTACGAATGCCGCGAAACGGGTGAAGTTCACCGGGGTGCGGTCCTGATGCAGCACGGGCTGCGCACGGGGCTGCGGGGCGACCTCGATGCGACGGTTCTCCGACTGCGTCGCATCTGAGAGTTCTGCCCGAATTGCAGCCTTCATTCCAACTCGCTCTGGAGTAAAGGAGTCTGGAGCGACGTCACGTGAGCAGCGTCATATCCGTGACCGTGCGTCGCCCGTCATGTTCACGTAATTCAAGTGGTTTTCAAGGGGGTTTACGGAAACGGCGGGCCACCCCATGCACGGAGGGTGACCGGGAATTCTCACAGGGGATCAAGAGGAACGCATGGGAGCGGAACCTTCTGCTTGTCCCTTTGCGTCTTGGTCGCTTACGTTCGCCACCACTCCGGACGGACGCCTAATCCTGCCGCCGTCCGGGATCCGCACACTCACCCGTACCCGGCAGGAGCGGGGGACCCACAGGCACAACCGCCTGTTCCGGTCTCCGGAACAGGCTTGGGGTCAAGTCGCGCCCAGTGCGCGGCCGGACATCTCCAGTCCGCACCCGACAGCTCACCTCGTAGGCGCCGGAGAGGAATTCGTCATGCCCGCGAGGGGTAAGCACCGCCGTCCCAAGACCCAGCGCTTCACCCGTTCGATCGCCGTCGCCGGAACCGGCGGAGCCGCACTCGCCCTTCCGCTCCTGGGTGCCACCGGCGCCCACGCGGCCGAGTCGCAGTCCGTTTCGGAAAAGGCCGTCCAGTCCCTTCCGGTGGCGGAGAAGAAGACCGCCGAGAAGACGGCGGCCGAAAAGGCGGCGGCGAAGAAGTCGGCCGGGAAGAAGGCCGCCACGACCGCCGTGAAGAGCTACACGGTGCGGCCGGGCGACTATCTGTCGAAGATCGCCGACGAGCAGGACGTCAGCGGCGGCTGGCAGAAGCTCTACCGGGACAACCGTGAGGCCGTCGGCGGCGACCCGTCGCTGATCCACCCGGGCCTGAAGCTGTCGATCGGCCAGAAGGCCGCCTCCGCGGGTACGGCCGAGAGGTCCCCCTCCAGGGCTTCCCGCTCCTCCGGCTCCTCCGCCTCGCAGTCCGCGCCGAAGCCCTCCACGGACTCCTCCGCGCCCACGCAGTCCTCCGGCTCCGCGCAGTCCTCCGCTGCGCAGCCGGCACCGGCCGCCCAGGCCGCCGAGTCCTCCTCCGGCGGCTTCTCCGCCCCGGTGACGGGCGCGGGCGTCAGCACCTCCTACAAGGTCGCGGGCAGCATGTGGTCCAGCGGCTACCACACCGGCGTCGACTTCGCGGCGCCGACGGGCACCTCCCTGAAGGCCGTGGGCGCGGGCACCGTCGTCTCCGCCGGCTGGGCCGGGGCCTACGGCAACCAGGTCGTCATCAGGCTCGCCGACGGCTACTACGCCCAGTACGCCCACCTGTCCTCGCTGTCCGTCTCCAGCGGACAGACGGTGACCGGGGGCCAGCAGATCGGCCTCTCCGGCTCGACCGGCAACTCGACCGGCCCGCACCTGCACTTCGAGATGCGCACCACGCCGGAGTACGGCTCGGACATCGACCCGGTCGCTTACCTCCGCTCGAAGGGCGTCGCCATCGGCTGACGCCGCCCGCACCACCCCGCCTGACACGCCCCCGAAGGCCGGACCCCGATCCCCGGGTCCGGCCTTCGGCGGTCCGTGTGCGGGGACGGCGGATGAGCGGGCAACAGCCCTGATCGGAGGCTTATTCCAGGTTTGGCCAATCCTTTGGGAGTGGCTTATCTCACCGCTCGTCAACCCCTGCCTACGGTCGCGTAGGTCACATTCAACGGTGAATCATGTGCCGATGTGGCAGACGATTCGAAGAGTGACAACAGATCAGTGATCGGGTCGTACGTGGCGGTGGGGGACAGCTTCACCGAGGGCGTCGGCGACCCCGGCCCCGACGGGGCCTTCGTCGGCTGGGCCGACCGGTTCGCGGTGCTGCTCGCCGACCGGCGGCCCGAGGGCGACTTCGACTACACGAACCTGGCCGTACGGGGCAAACTGCTCGACCAGATCGTGGCGGACCAGGTCCCACGGGCCGTCGAACTCAGACCGGACCTGGTGTCCTTCTGTGCCGGCGGCAACGACATCATCCGGCCCGGCAGCGACCCCGACGAGGTCGCCGAGCGCTACGAGCGGGCCATCGCGCGGCTCACCGAGGTCGCCGGCACCGTGCTGGTGACGACCGGCTTCGACACCCGCGGCGTGCCGGTGCTGAAGCACCTGCGCGGCAAGATCGCCACGTACAACCTGCATGTCCGGGCCATCGCCGACCGGTACGGCTGCCCCGTGCTGGACCTGTGGTCCCTCAAGACCGTCCAGGACCGGCGCGCCTGGGACGACGACCGGCTGCATCTCTCGCCCGAGGGGCACACGCGCGTGGCGCTGCGCGCGGGCCAGGTCCTCGGCCTGGAGGTCCCGGCCGACCCCGACCAGCCGTGGCCGCCGCTTCCGCCGCGCGGCACCCTGGAGATCCGCAGGGACGACGTCAACTGGGCACGCGAGTACCTCGTGCCGTGGATCGGACGCCGGCTGCGCGGGGAGTCGTCGGGCGACCACGTGACGGCCAAGGGGAGTCTGTCGCCGTACGACATCAAGATGCGGATCGAGTCGGTGGCCTGAAGGCCGCCGCCGCCCGCGTCGTGGCGCGGGCTCGACCAGTGAGGTGACCGCGGGGGAGTGGTGCACGCGCGGGTGCCGGGCCCGGTGCTGGGATGAGCGCGCACCGTCGTGCTGGGACGGGCGCGCGCCGTCCTGCTGGGGCGGGCGCGCACCGTCCCCGCCGTACCCGGAAGGCCGGCACCGTATGCCCGCACCGCTGCCCCGCACCGCCGCCACCCTCGCGGCCGCCCTCCTCGCCCTCGGCCTGCCCGCCCTCGCGGCCACCCCGGCGACCGCGCTGACCGGCCCCGTCGTCGTGTCGAGCGGGCTGACCGGCCCCGTCACCGCCGCGGCGCGCCTCGCGCCGACCCCGGGCACCGTGACCGTGACCGGCGCCGGCAGCGCGACCGCCGCGCCCGACCTGGCCGTCGTCAGCGCCGGGGTCGAGGCCGTCGCCGAGACCGCCCGGGCGGCACAGGAGGCCCAGAGCAGGGCCGCCGGCGCCCTGCTGCGCGCCGTACGCGCACAGGGGATCGCCGAGCGGGACATCCGTACCGAAGGACTGTCCCTCGTGCCCGTCCACAACTACCAGGACGGCGCCGCCCGACTGACCGGGTATCAGGCCGCGCAGACCTTCTCGGTGACGGTCCGGGACATCGGCCGGACCGGCGAGGTCATCCAGGCGATCACGGACGCCACCGGAGACGCCGGCCGCGTCCACGGGGTCGCCTTCGACGTCTCCGACCGCACCGCACTGCGCGCACGCGCGCGTGAGGCCGCCTACGGGGACGCGCACGCCAAGGCGCTCCAGTACGCCCGCCTCAGCGGACGGAGTCTGGGTCGTCTGGTCTCGGTCACCGAGGGCGCGTCGGGCGGTCCGTACCCCTACCCGGCCCCCGCGGACATCGCCGACGGCGGCGCGGGCGTGCCGGTCGCGCCCGGCGAGATCCGGGACACCGTGACGGTCACGGCCGTGTACGAGCTGGAGTGAGCGCCGACGACTCCCGTGCCGGGCCCAGCTCCCGGGCCAGTGCCTCGTCGGCCCATTCCTGCGCACGCGCGCGGGAGAGCGAGCCGGGGTAGGACGTCAGCTGCACGGCGAGCCCGTCGAGAAGGGCCGTCAGACGCAGGGCGGCGGCCGAGGGGTCCGGGCAGTGGAACTCGCCCGCGGCCACGCCCTCCGCGATGACGTCGGCGATCGCGGCCTTCCACTCCCGGTCAAGATCCTGGGTGACCTCGCGCAGGGCGGGCTCGCGCAGCGCCGCCGCCCAGCCCTCGATCCACAGCCGCCAGCCCTTGGCCTGGCCCGTCGGCGCGTACCAGCGGACGGCCGCACGCAGCCGGCGCAACGCCGTCGTACGGCGGCCGAGCAGCTTGCGCAGATGGGCGAGGTCGTCCTCGGCGGCGTAGGCGAAGGCGGCGGCGACCAGTTTCTCCTTCGTGGAGAAGTGGTAGAGCACGAGCGCGTTGCTCACACCGAGCACCGAGGCCACGTCGGCGATCCTGACCGCCGCCACGCCCCGCGCCTCGATCTGCTCGATGGCGGCGCGCAGCAGCTCCTCACGCCGCTCCGCCACGCTCAATCGCACTCTCGCCACGCGACTCACCCTATCCCCGGCACGCGCGGCGACGGAGGGGGACCGACAGGTCCTGGCCACGGGCGCGGGCCGGGCGACCGGCCGGATTCGGGGTTCCTGTCGGCCGGTTCACCGGTACCACGCGTACCGTCCCGTGGTCACCGGTGCCACCCGTACCGATCCGCGATCACCGGCAGTCGCTCCGCGGCGATCGCGTGTGCGGCGGCTCGCGGTGTCGTGCCGTCCCGCTCCGCGCGGGCGAGCATGCCTTCCGTCAGGGTGCGCATGGCGCGGCGGACATGGGCGAGGGCCTCCTCCGCGTCCGGGCCGACGTCACCGAAGAGGGTCCACCACCACCAGGCGTTCGTGGCGGAGTTGACCACGACGTCGGGCAGCACGGTGACGCCGCGCGCGGCCAGCAGGTTCTCCGCCTCGGGCAGGACCGGCATGTTGGCCGCCTCGACGATCCAACGGGCGGTGATTTGTCCCTGGTTGGCGGTGTCGACGGCGTAGGAAACGGCCGCGGGTACCAGCACCTCCGCCTCGGCCGACAGCCAGGCGTCGCCCGGCAGTTCGCGGTCGCCGGGGCGCAGGGCGGCGCGGTCGACGGTGCCGTGCGCGTCCCGCGCGGCGAGCAGGCTCTCGACGTCGAGGCCCGCCGGGTTGGCGATCGTGCCCTTGATGTCGGCCACCGCCACGACCGTGAGCCCCGCGCGCGTGAGGAAGCGGGCCGTCGCGCCGCCCATGGTTCCGAATCCCTGCACGGCGACGCGCGTCCTCCAGTACGGCACCGCCGCCCGGTCCAGCGCGGTGAGCACCGACTCGGCCACGCCGCAGCCGCCGACCAGCTCGGCCAGTCCGATGCCGTCCACCTCGACGGCGAAGGCGTCCGACAGGCGCCGACGGGCCGCGGCCTCGTCGTCCAGCAGCGGATACACGGCCTGGACCGACGACACCAGCCCGGCCTCGGCGGCGGCACGGTCCACCACGTCCTGGCTGAGACCGAGGTCCTCCCCGGTGGTCCACAAGTCCTCGACGTACGGCCGCATCGCCCGCAGGTAGCGCACCAGAAGGTCGTACGCGCCCGGGTCCCGTGGATCGCAGTCGATGCCGCCCTTGGCGCCGCCGAGCGGCACGTAGCGGCATTCGGGGTCGTAGTGCAGCGCTTCCTTCATGGTCATTCCGCGCGCGAGGCCGGTGACCTCGTCGAGGGTGCAGCCCTCGCGCATCCGCAGCCCGCCGCTGGACACCCCTCGTACGAGCCGGTCGACCACGAGAAAGCCCTTGCGGCCGGTGATGTGATCGGTCCAGGTGAGGGACAGGAGGGGGGCGGCCATGGAGTCTCCTTACTGAATTACTGGTCAGTATTGAGACGTGGTGTCCGGACTGTCAACGCAGTCGCCGGACGGATCCGGGAGAACGGTGATCGGGAGTTGTCGGAGCGGGCGACCATAATGGATGCCTCGACGACTCCACCTGGAGGTACCGTGACCGGTTTCCGTTCCCTGAGCTCCAGGCTCCGCGCGCTGGAGCCGGAGGCCTTCGGCGCGGACCCGAGCGGTGAACGCCTGGCACGCATCCGCAGGTCGCCCCACTTCAAGGACGGCGTCTTCCAGAACCCCGGAGGCATCGCCCGCACCCGGCCGTCCGGCTCGATGAGCGAATTCGCCAAGGTCTTCTTCGACCGCGACCAGCGCCCCCGGCGCGCCCCCCAGGGCACCCTCCCGGTGCACGCCACCACACTGGCCGACATCGCGCGCCTGCCCGCCACCGGGCTGCGCCTCACCTGGATGGGCCACTCCAGTGTCCTCGCGGAGATCGACGGACACCGGGTGCTCTTCGACCCGGTGTGGGGCGAGCGCTGCTCCCCGTTCCCCTTCGTCGGCCCCAAGCGGCTGCACCCGGTGCCGCTGCCGCTGGCCGCGCTCGGCCCGGTCGACGTCGTCGTCATCTCCCACGACCACTACGACCACCTCGACCTGCCCACCATCAAGGCGCTGGCCGGCACGGACACGGTGTTCGCCGTCCCGCTCGGCGTCGGCGCCCACCTGGAGCGCTGGGGAGTCTCCGCCGACCGGCTGCGCGAGCTGGACTGGCACGAGGCCACCAGGATCGGCGGACTCACCCTGACCGCCACCCCCGCCCGCCACTTCTGCGGCCGAGGCCTGCGCAACACCCAGCACACCCTCTGGGCCTCCTGGTCCGTCGCCGGCACCGAGCACCGGATCTACCACAGCGGCGATACCGGCTACTTCGAGGGCTTCAAGGACATCGGCGCCGAGCACGGCCCGTTCGACGCCACGATGATCCAGATCGGCGCCTACAGCGACTTCTGGCCCGACATCCACATGACCCCCGAGGAGGGCATGCGCGCCCACCTCGACCTCCAGGGCGGCCGGCCGCACGGCGTCCTGCTCCCGATCCACTGGGCGACGTTCAACCTGGCCTTCCACGCGTGGGCCGAGCCCGGCGAGTGGACGAAGGCCGCCGCCGACGCGGTGGGACAGGCCGCGGCTCTTCCCGTTCCGGGACAGCCGTTCGAGCCGGCGGGCGTCCTGCCGGTCGAGCCGTGGTGGCGGGGCGTGGGGTATGTGCCCGACCGCAGGTGGCCCGTTCCGGAGCTTGCTGCGACGGCGAGTCGCGAGGACCTCGACCTGGTGGCCGAGGCTTGAGGGCGTAGGAACTGAGGCGAGTGGCGGAGGTCGTCCGGTACGAGTCCACTGTCCGGCAGGCCGTGCCCCGGGCCGGCCCGGAGGAGGACGTACGGGGGATCACGATGCTGGTTTCCCACCGTTTCTCCACGGTGGGAATGGCCGACCTCATCTCGTCGTGGTCGAGCGCGGCCAGATCGCGGAAGCCGGGGACCACACCGCAGCGCTGCGACCGGAACGGGACATCTTCCCGGTCGAAGCCGCCGGCCTGACCGCTCGGCGGTCGTGAAGATGCGGCCGCGCCGCGACGACGAGCGTCTCTGGGAGCAGCTCGCCCACACGGTCGCCGCCCTGCACACCTTCACGACCGCCGAGCGGTTCGGCCGGCACCGGCTGGGCCGGCTGGGCCGGCTGGGCCGGCTACGCCAGGACAACACCTGGGACAGCGACGGCCACGCGTTCCTCGCGGAGCGGCGCATGACGGCTGGCGGGACGATGGATCTCTTCCATCTCCGGGAACTCCTGAGCGTCATCGCCCATGACGACGACTGGGGAGCCGTGGAGGCCGTACGGAAGATCATCGCCCCGTTCCGGCGGCCCGGCGGCCCGGCGATGGGGTGACCGGCGTTCCAACGCCGGACCCTCGGCCCGGGGCGCCCGGCGGCGCCGGGTCGCCGCCCTGCTCAATCGACCGGTGCAGGAGGCGCCGTCCCCTCGACGGCGGCGGCCTGGAATGCCGCGCGGCGCGCGCGTGGTGCACCCGCGGCCGGTCGAGGCGCTCAAGGAGTCGGCGCCCGCGACCGTCCCCGGGGCGTTGGGCACCGAGGGCGGGTTCACCGCGTATCCCGCCGCCCTGCGCGCGGAGTTGAAGCGCAGGTCCTTCATTCCATGGCCTCATTCCATGGCCTCATCAACACGGTGGGTGACATCGGCGGCGCCGCCCAGGTGGCCGCCGTAGGGGGCGCGGGGTGTGCGGGCGGGCGTGGAAGGGCTCGTCGGTGGTGGAGGGGGCGTGCGGTACTCCGCGGCTCCCGGCTTCTGCCTGTGACCGCTTCTGAGCAGGTGTGATCGAGAACTTTCCTATCCCGGGCCGGTTCCCGTGCGGGCTCTCGATCTTTCGTGCGAGCGCTCATACCAGAGCGGGACGCTCCACGTACGAGTTTGTCAACTGCCCATCGCACATGATGCCTTGCCGACTACTGTCAGTGTCCGTCGGGCGACGCGGGGCCGAATTCTTCGACTCTCTCGACCGACACCGCGATGGCGCACGTCCGACGCGCAGACCGCGACCCCAGGCAACCCGCCCGACGGACAGTACGAGGACACCGATGTCTCACCTCCGCGCACCGGCCGCACGTGCAGACCGCCGTGAGGGCGGGCGGCACGGGCGGCCGGTCGCCCGCCCCGTTCCCGCGCTGCCCGAGACGCACATACGGCCGCAACTCCTGCGGCTCGCCGTGCTGCCGCCGGTCGCGGTGGCACTCGCGGCCTGCGCCGCCGTACTGTTCACCGTCCGCTCCACCGGTGCAGTGCCCAGCCTCACCCTGTGGGGCATGCTCGCCGGTGCGATCGCGGTGGCCCTCGCCGGCATCGTGGTCGCCGCCGTGGCCGCCGACCGCACCGCGAAGTCCGTGAGCGAGCGCATCGGCGCCCTGCGCCGCAGCAGCGCCCGCCACGAGGCCGACCTGCGGGCCCTCGTGGAGACCCTGCGCCGCGGCGACGCCCCGCCCCGGCGCAAGCCCCGCAGCGGCCCGCCCGAGGATGCCGACGACTTCGAACTGCTCGCCGCCGACCTGGCCCGCGCGCACGACGGCGCCGTCACCGCCGTCGTGCAGGCCGCCCAGCTCTCCAGCCAGGCCGGCAGCGAACAGAAGCTGGAGGTCTTCGTCAACCTCGCCCGGCGGCTGCAGTCCCTCGTACACCGCGAGATCTCGATCCTCGACGAGCTGGAGAACGAGATCGAGGACCCCGACCTGCTCAAGAGTCTCTTCCATGTGGACCACCTCGCCACCCGGATCCGCCGCCACGCCGAGAACCTCGCCGTCCTCGGCGGCGCCGTCTCCCGCCGGCAGTGGAGCAACCCCGTCTCCATGACCGAGGTGCTGCGCTCGGCGATCGCCGAGGTGGAGCAGTACTCGCGGGTCAAGCTCGTGCCGCCGGTCGACGGCACCCTGCGCGGGCACGCCGTCGCCGACGTCATCCACCTGCTCGCCGAACTCGTCGAGAACGCCACGGTGTTCTCCGCCCCGCACACCCAAGTGCTGCTGCGGGCCAACCTCGTCACCTCCGGACTCGCCGTCGAGGTCGAGGACCGCGGACTCGGCATGCCCGTCGAGGAGCAGGAGAAGATGAACGCCCTGCTCACCGACCCCGACCAGGTCAACGTCGGCAGGCTGCTCGCGGACGGGCGCATCGGACTGTTCGTGGTCTCCCAGCTCGCCCGGCGGCACGGCATCAACGTCCGCCTCCAGACCAACATCTACGGCGGCGTCCAGGCCGTGCTCGTCGTACCGCAGGGCCTGCTCGGCGCCGAGCAGGGGGCGGCCGGCGGCGCCATGACCGCTGTGGCGCAGGAGCAGTCGCCGCAGGTGCAGGGCGGGCCGCAGCACGGGGCGCAGGCGCCGCGGCACGCACAGCCCGGGGTGCCCCGGACGCCGGTGGGCGAGTACCGGGGCGCGGCACCGGCGGCGAACGGCGGCGGGCCCGTGCCGCTGCCCGTGCGCGGCGCGCACCGGGAACGGCCCACCCCCGCCGAGGCCGTGCCCGGCATCCGGCCCGACGACCGCCCCCTCGTCGCGGAGCACACGGCCGCGCCGCCCACCCCGCGCAACGGCACCGTCCGCGGCACCATGGGCAAGCCCCAACTGCCCCGCCGCCGCGCCCAGGAACACATCGCGCCCCAACTGCGCGGGGGCCCGGCCGCCGTGCCGCGCCCGGACACGGAACACCTCGCCGGACACGACCCCGGTCTGATGGCGGCCTTCCAACGGGGAATGGGCCTGGCCGAGGCCCAACAGCACATGGAGGCGGGCCACCCGGGCCCGGACACCATGGAGCCCCAGCACACGGCGGACCCGATCCACCTGGTGTCCGGACCCATGGAACCGGACACGCCCACGACCCGCATAACCGAGGCGCGCCCCGCGCGCATGTCCCGCCTCGACCACACCACCCGGCACGACGGGAGCGCACCCGCCGGATGACCCCCCTTCCCACCCCCACCCCCAGCGCTCCCGCAGACCTTCGTACCTCAAGGAGTCGATCCACCATGGCGAGCGAAGCGCCGACCGGCCATGCATCCGATCTCGACTGGCTGATGAGTGGCCTCGTGCAGCGCGTACCGCACACGACCAGCGCGGTACTCCTCTCCTGCGACGGACTGGTGAAGTCCGTCCACGGCCTCGACCCGGACAGCGCCGACCACATGGCGGCCCTGGCCTCCGGCCTGTACTCCCTGGGCCGCAGCGCCGGAGTCCGGTTCGGCGACGGCGGAGACGTCCGGCAGGTCGTCGTCGAACTCGACTCGACGCTGCTGTTCGTGACCACCGCCGGCTCCGGCACCTGCCTCGCCGTGCTGGCCGGCCGCGAGGCCGACGCCGCCGTGCTCGGCTACGAGATGGCGATGCTGGTCAAGAGCGTCCGCCCCTACCTGGTGACCGCCCCCCGGCAGCACGCCGTCCAACCCTCGGCGTCGAGGCCTTGAGCGTGACGGCGGCCGGCGACGGGCCCTGGCTCGACGACGCGGCCGGACGACTGGTGCGCCCCTTCACGGTCAGCAACGGCCGTACTCGGCCCACCGTCGCGCTCGACCTGATCTCGCAGGTGATGGCCACTGGGGCGACCCCCCTCGGCTACCTCGGACCCGAGCACGCGGAAGCGCTCGCCCTGTGCCGCGCACCCGTCTCGGTCGCCGAGGCCGCCGCCCACCTGAAGCTGCCGGCGGCGGTCACCAAGGTGCTGCTGTCGGATCTCGTCGACTGCGGGGCGCTCACCACCAAGCCCCCCGAGTTCCACCACAACCCCACTGACCGGGCTCTTCTGGAGGCAGTGCTCGATGGACTACGACGACAGCTCTGAGTACGACGAAGGCGCCGACCCGTTCCCCACCGCGCTGAAGATCCTCGTGGCGGGCGGATTCGGGGTCGGCAAGACGACCTTCGTCGGCGCCGTCAGCGAGATCGCGCCGCTCAGCACCGAGGAACTGCTGACCACCGTCAGCGCCGCGACCGACAATCTCGACGGCATCGAGAACAAGGTCGAGACGACGGTGGCCATGGACTTCGGCCGCATCACCCTCGACCCCGAACACGTCCTCTACCTGTTCGGCACGCCCGGGCAGGAGCGGTTCTGGTTCATGTGGGACGAACTGTGCGAGGGCGCCCTCGGCGCGGTCATCCTCGCCGACACCCGCCGATTGGAGGAGTGCTTCGCCGCCGTCGACTTCTTCGAACAACGCGGTCTCGGCTTCATCGTCGCGATCAACGAGTTCGACGGCGCCTACCGCTACGACCCCGAGGAGGTCCGCGCCGCCATCGACCTCGACCCCGGGATCCCGGTCGTCCGCTGCGACGCCCGGATCTCCAGCTCGGGCGTCCAGACCCTGCTGACCCTGGTGAAACACCTCATCGCCCACACCCCGGCCCCCGCGCCCAGCCACGGCGCCCACATGTGATCGACGCACACCCCACGGAGCCCGCCCATGCCTTACGCCCCTATCGACGGAGTGTGTCCATGAGGTACGACCCGCCCCGCCCGGCCGGTCGTCTGCTGCTCACCCCGGAGGACACGGAAGCCCCCGCCCGCGCGCGCCGACTGCGCAGGCTGGGACTCGGGGACCGCACGGACCCCGCCCTCGACGCCTTCGCCGACCGCCTCGCCGAGGCCACCGGGGCGCCGTACGCCATGGTCAACTTCCTCGACGAGCAGGGGCAGTTCTTCGCGGGCCTGCGCCGCCCGGCGGCCGGGCCGCACCGCAAGGCCGACGGCACCAGCCCGCAGGTCGGCCGGAACCTGCCGCGCGACCACGGCTTCTGCCCCCATGTGGTGGCACGGGGCAAGGCGCTGGTGTTGGAGGACGTCCTCGACTACCCGCGGTTCGCGGGGAATCCCGCGGTGGACGAGTTCGGGTTCCGCTCCTATCTGGGCGCCCCGCTCATCGACAGCACGGGGATGGTGCTGGGCACGGTGTGCGTGGTCGATGTGGCGCCGCGGTCCTGGGGGAAGGCCGGCCTGGAGGCCATCAAGGCGTCCGCCGCGGAGCTGGTCGCACGACTGGAGCGACGGGAGGCGGACGGACTCCCGGCGCTGTGAGGGGCGCTGGTCGCCGTGCAGGGCTCCGGGCACTGTGAGGGCGTCCGTCGCGGTGCAGGGCGAGGAGGCACGGGCGGTGGTGGCCCGACGGGCGGGCCGGATGACGTGCGCCAAGTTCTGTACTGCAACAACGCCGCGCGCCTGAAGTCCACTTGAGGCGCCTGGGCCCCGGTTGCCGTACCCGGAACGAGGGGCGGTGCCGCGTCCTAGACGCCGCGCCAGAGATTGTCGAACGCCGCGTTCTCGATCGCTTTGCGCTGTCGTACCGCCTCCAGCTCCATCACCGCGTCCCCGACCACGGCCAGCACGGTGGTGGCCGTGTCCCCGACGGCTTCCGTGGCCGGCTCGTCGCCGATGCCGGCGGTGGCCGCGAGTGCGGCCAGGACCGGCTCGCCCGCGGCCCGGCGTTCCTCGGCCGCGCGCCGGGCCGGCGAGTCGACCAGCACCGTCCGCGCGGACCGCAGCGGGAGCATGCGGCCCCGCGGCCGGGTCGTCAGCCCGATCCGCTCCAGGTCGTCGACGTAGGCCGAGGACAGCCCGCGGCCCCGGCGCCACAGCCAGTCCTCGACCGACTCGTAGGGCTGCTGTCGTACGAGGGCGGCGGCGGCCTCGTCCAGCAGGCGGTCGCCCGTGGGCGCCTGGGCGTTCGGCACGATGTGGTCGCCGTCCAGAACGACGGCCCCGGCTCCGACGAGGTCGAGTATCTCGGCCGCCGCGAGCGCGAGCGACACCTCGCCCTGATCGACCGGGCGGTCGCCCGCCGTGTCCAGGGCGAGGATCGCCAGGTCCCGTGCGGTGGTCATGAGCGGCTCCATGCCTGTCGGACGAACGGCGCGGTGCGAGAGTTCCTACGTCGTCCGACGACCGCCGTCGCCGGGTGCCGCGCGCGTCCCGCCACGACCGTGAGGTGCCGGAATCAGCCCCGCCGAACGCCGGTGCGGCGCGGGGCAGTCGCGCCGGAAGGGGGCGCGTCGTCGCGTGGGGGAGGAGCGGGTGTGAAGCCCAGCTGTGGCGCGGGTTAAGAAAACCTCGATGGACCCGGGCCGGTGCCGTACGGCAGATTGCTAGGCGATTCCACCCCTCTCCCCGGACGCGGGCGCCTTCGGCATGCCCGCGCCCGGGGTCGCACCGACAGGAGCCGTCGCGTTGAAGGCGCTGGTCAAGCAGAAGGCGGAGCCCGGGCTCTGGCTCACGGACGTTCCCGAGCCCGCCGTCGGAGCCGACGACGTGCTCATCAAGGTGCTGCGCACCGGCATCTGCGGCACGGACCTGCACATCCGGTCCTGGGACGGCTGGGCGCAGCAGACGATCCGCACCCCGCTGGTCCTCGGGCACGAGTTCGTCGGCGAGGTCGTCGAGACCGGCCGGAACGTCACCGACATCAAGGCCGGTGACCGGGTCAGCGGCGAGGGCCACCTGGTGTGCGGCAAGTGCCGCAACTGTCTGGCCGGCCGCCGCCACCTGTGCCGGGCCACCGTCGGACTCGGGGTCGGCCGCGACGGCGCCTTCGCCGAGTACGTCGCCCTGCCCGCGTCGAACGTGTGGGTGCACCGCGTCCCCGTGGACCTCGACGTCGCCGCGATCTTCGACCCGTTCGGCAACGCCGTGCACACCGCGCTGTCCTTCCCGCTGGTCGGCGAGGACGTGCTCGTCACGGGCGCCGGGCCGATCGGTTTGATGGCGGCCGCGGTGGCCAGGCACGCGGGCGCCCGCAACGTCGTGATCACCGACGTCAGCGAGGAGCGCCTGGAACTGGCCCGCAAGATCGGCGTCAGCCTTGCCCTGAACGTCGCCGAGTCCACGATCGCCGACGGCCAGCGCTCCCTCGGCCTGCGCGAGGGCTTCGACATCGGCCTGGAGATGTCGGGCAACCCCGTAGCGATGCGCGACATGATCGCCAACATGACCCACGGCGGCCGGATCGCCATGCTCGGCCTGCCCGCACAGGAGTTCCCGGTCGACTGGGCCCGGATCGTCACCTCCATGATCACGATCAAGGGCATCTACGGCCGGGAGATGTTCGAGACCTGGTACGCGATGTCGGTCCTCCTGGAGGGCGGCCTCGACCTCTCGCCGGTGATCACCGGCCGCTACGGCTACCGCGACTTCGAGGCCGCCTTCGCCGACGCCGCCGGCGGCAGGGGCGGCAAGGTCATCCTCGACTGGACCGCGTGAACCCCCGCGTCAGTCCTCGTGTCGTTCCTCGCGATCATCCCTCACGTCATCCCTCGCGTCGTTCCCCGCGTCTCTTCCTAGGAGCTTCTCCGATGTTCGACTCCGTGCGCGACGACCTGCGCGCCACCCTCGACGAGATCCGCGCCGCCGGCCTGCACAAGCCCGAGCGCGTGATCGGCACCCCGCAGTCCGCGACCGTCGCCGTCACCGCGGGCGGCCGCCCCGGCGAGGTCCTCAACTTCTGCGCCAACAACTACCTGGGCCTCGCCGACCACCCCGAGGTGATCGCCGCCGCCCACGAGGCCCTCGACCGCTGGGGCTACGGCATGGCCTCCGTGCGCTTCATCTGCGGCACGCAGGAGGTGCACAAGGAGCTGGAGGCGCGGCTCTCGGCCTTCCTCGGCCAGGAGGACACGATCCTGTACTCCTCCTGCTTCGACGCCAACGGCGGTGTCTTCGAGACCCTCCTCGGCCCCGAGGACGCCGTCATCTCCGACGCCCTGAACCACGCCTCGATCATCGACGGCATCCGGCTGTCCAAGGCCCGCCGCTTCCGCTACGCCAACCGCGATCTCGCCGACCTGGAACGCCAGTTGAAGGAGGCCGTTGAAGGAGGCGCACGCCGCCGGCTGATCGTCACCGACGGCGTGTTCTCCATGGACGGCTACGTGGCGCCCCTCGCCGAGATCTGCGACCTCGCCGACCGCTACGACGCCATGGTCATGGTCGACGACTCGCACGCCGTCGGCTTCGTCGGTCCCGGCGGGCGAGGCACCCCCGAGCTGCACGGTGTCATGGACCGCGTCGACATCATCACCGGCACCCTCGGCAAGGCCCTCGGCGGCGCCTCCGGCGGCTATGTCGCCGCCCGCGCCGAGATCGTCGCCCTGCTGCGCCAGCGCTCGCGCCCGTACCTGTTCTCGAACACCCTTGCACCCGTGATCGCCGCGGCCTCGCTGAAGGTGCTCGACCTGCTGGAGTCCGCGGACGACCTGCGGGTGCGGCTCGCCGAGAACACGGCCCTGTTCCGGCGCCGGATGACCGAGGAGGGCTTCGACATCCTCCCCGGCGACCACGCCATCGCGCCGGTGATGATCGGGGACGCGGCGCGGGCCGGCCGCATGGCCGAGTTGCTGCTGGAGCGCGGCGTGTACGTGATCGGCTTCTCCTACCCGGTCGTGCCGCAGGGCCAGGCCCGCATCCGGGTGCAGCTGTCCGCCGCGCACTCCACGGAGGACGTGAACCGGGCGGTCGACGCCTTCGTGGCCGCCCGCGCGGAGCTGGACGCCTGACCTGAGAGAATCGATCCCATGATCGAGGCGCGGCGGCTCCACATCCTCCGTGCGGTGGCCGACCACCGCACGGTGACGGCGGCTGCCGCCGCGCTGTACCTCACGCCCTCGGCCGTCTCGCAGCAGTTGACCGCGCTGGAGCAGGAGACCGGCCACCGCCTGGTCGAGCGCGGCGCCAAGGGCGTACGGCTCACCCCGGCCGGCGAGATCCTGCTGAGCCACACCAACGCCGTCCTCGCCCAGCTGGAGCGGGCCGAGGCCGAACTCGCCGCCTATGACTCGGGCGCCGCCGGCACGGTCACCGTCGCCTCCTTCGCGACCGGCATCGCCCAGGTCGTCGCCCCCGCCGTGGCCCGGCTCGCCGAGTCGGCGCCCGGGATCCGCATCCGGGTGCAGGACGCCGAGGGCGACGCCAGCCTGCCGATGGTCCTGGACCGGCAGGTCGATGTCGCCGTCGCCGTTGAGTACCGCGGGGCCCCGCCCGCCGACGACCCGCGTCTCGCGCACGTCCCGCTGTACGCCGAGCCCTTCGACGCGGTCGTCCCCGTGCGCCACCGGCTGGCCGACGCGGCCGAGGTGCCGTTGGGCGAGCTGGCCAAGGACCCGTGGATCGGGCCGTACCCGGGCAACCCCTGCCACGACGTGGTCGTCCTGGCCTGCGAGAGCGCCGGATTCCAGCCACGCCTCGAACACTCCTCGGACGACTTCCGGGCGGTCGTGGCGCTGGCCTCGGCGGACGTGGGCGTCGCGCTCGTACCGCGCTCGGCGCTGCGCGGCATGGACCTGACCGGAGTGGTCGTCCGCCCGGTCGACGGGGTGGCGCCCACCCGACGGGTCTTCGCCGCCGTGCGCCGAGGGGCCGAGGAGCACCCGCTGATCCGCCCGGTACTGGACGCACTGCGCGCCGCCGCCGAAGCATAGGCAAGCGGCCACGGGCCGGCACCGGTCCGGGCCGTCGCGCGGGTGACGACGATCCCCGCGGCCCTGACCGAGCCACCCGGCCCGCTGTTCCGGACCCGGCTTGCGGCGCGACATGATCGTCCTGGATATGGGATACCATCCCGGATGTGAAACAGCAGGAGGCGCGACCCAAACCCGATCCCGTCGACGCCCGGCTCGGCGACCGCCTGGCCGAGCTGCGCGCCGAACGCGGCTGGTCCCTGGGCGAGCTGGCCGAGCGCAGCGGGGTCAGCAAGTCCACCCTGTCCCGGGCCGAGCGCGCCGAGACCAGCCCCACCGCCTCCCTCCTGAACCGCCTCTGCGCGGTCTACGGCCGGACCATGTCCCAGCTGCTCAGCGAGGTCGAGGCGGCACCCGCGCGCGTGGTGCGCGCCGCCGACCAGCAGGTGTGGGAGGACCCGGCCGCCGGTTTCGTACGGCGCTCGGTCTCCCCGCCGCACGCCGCGCTCCGCGGCGAACTCGTCGAGGGCCGCCTCGCCCCCGGCGCCGACATCGCCTACGACCGTCCGCCCGTCCCCGGCCTGGAACAGCACCTCTGGATCCTGGAGGGGGAGCTCGACGTGACGGACGGGGAGACGGAGCACCACCTCACGGTCGGCGACTGCCTGCGGATGCGGGTGTGGGGAGCGACCCGGTTCCGCTGCGCCGGCCCCCGGGCGGCGCGCTACGTGCTGGCGGTGGTGCTGCCGTGATCGTCACCCGCCTGGACGCGGCACAACTCCTCGACCGTGCGGAGGAGTTGGCCGAGCTGCTGGTCGACATCGTGAACGGGGGAGCGTCGGTCGGATTCCTCGCCCCGCTCGACCCCGCCGAGGCCGCCGCCTGGTGGAAGGAGCGCGCCGCAGCGGCGGCGGCCGGGCGGCTGGCCGTCTGGGCAGCCCTCGACGGTGACCGGCCGGTCGGCACCGTCGGCCTGGCCCTGCCCGACAAGCCCAACAGCGCCCACCGCGCCGAGCTGGTCAAGCTGATGGTGCACCGGTCCGCCCGCGGACGCGGCCTCGGCCGTACGCTCCTGACCGCCGCCGAGCAGGCGGCCGCTGCCGCCGGTATCACCCTCCTCCACCTGGACACCGAGACCGACAGCCCCGCCGAGCGTCTCTACGCCGGGGCCGGCTGGACCCGGGCCGGCGTGATCCCCGACTACGCGGCGGACCCGGGCGGGGTGCTGCGGGGGACGACGCTCTACTACAAGAAGCTGGAGCGGACGCAGTGATCAGGTGACTGTCAGTGGGAGCGGCTACGGTGCGTGGCATGCAGGATGCCGAAGACGTACGCCGTATTGCCCTGTCGCTGCCGGACACCACGGAGAAGATCGCCTGGAGCATGCCCACGTTCCGGGTCGCGGGCAAGATGTTCGCCACGCTGCCCGAGGACGAGAGCTCCGTCGCCGTGCGCTGCCCGAAGGAGGAGCGGGACGAACTGGTGCTGGCCGAGCCGGAGAAGTTCTGGATCGCCGACCACGAAGCGCAGTTCGCCTGGGTCCGGGTCCGCCTCGCCTCCTTGGAGGACGAGGGGGAACTGAGGGACATCCTGGCCGACTCCTGGCGGCAGGCGGCGCCCAGCCGACTTCTCGACGCCTACCCGGAATTGGGACTTCCGGCGGCGGACTGAAATCCCCACGCGTAAACCGGTGCGCGACCACGGACCCGAGTGCGGTATTGTTTTCCTGTTCGTACGGCCAGGGGAAAGCCCAGGTCAGACGGCACCGGGACGTGGCGCAGCTTGGTAGCGCACTTGACTGGGGGTCAAGGGGTCGCAGGTTCAAATCCTGTCGTCCCGACGGTGCGAAGGGTCCTCACAGGTAACCACCTGTGGGGGCCCTTTTTTGCGTGGGTTCGGTCCGAGTCCGGCGCGGCCGTGGTCTTGACAGGAGGTCGGGGGGCGGGCTTCCTTTGGTGTGTTGCATATAGAGATACCGTTGCGCTATAAGCAACTTGGCCCGGTTGTGATCCCACTGCACCTCGGAGTAGCGCTTCACATGACTCGCAAGGCACCTGCTGAAGATCCCGGTGACGCCCGCCTGCGGGTCGGAACCCCGAAGGAGTTCGCCGCCGGCCTCCCCGCGGTCACGTCCTCGCTGCGGCACGCCGGGGAGCAGATGGGCGCGCGCCGCGGCCTGCTCACCCTCCTCCAGGTGAACCAGAAGGAGGGTTTCGACTGCCCCGGCTGCGCCTGGCCCGAGCCGGAGCACCGGCATCGCGCGGAGTTCTGCGAGAACGGGGCCAAGGCGGTGGCCGAGGAAGCCACGCTCCGCCGGGTCACCCCGGACTTCTTCGCCGAGCACACTCTGGCGGACCTGCTCCCGCACAGCGACTACTGGCTCGGGCAGCAGGGCCGCCTCACCCACCCCATGTACCGCCCGGCGGGCGGCGACCGCTACCGGCCGATCTCCTGGGACGACGCCTTCGCCGTGATCGCCCGCGAACTCGGCGCGCTCGACCACCCGGACCAGGCAGCCTTCTACACCTCCGGCCGGGCGAGCAACGAGGCCGCGTTCGCCTACCAGCTCTTCGTCCGGGCCTTCGGCACCAACAACCTGCCCGACTGCTCCAACATGTGCCACGAGTCCAGCGGTTCGGCCCTGACGGAGACCATCGGCATCGGCAAGGGCAGCGTCCGCCTCGACGACCTCTACGAGGCCGACCTCATCCTCGTCGTCGGCCAGAACCCCGGCACCAATCACCCCCGTATGCTCTCCGCGCTGGAGAAGGCCAAGCGGCGGGGCGCCCGGATCATCGCGGTGAACCCGCTGCCCGAGGCCGGATTGCTGCGGTTCAAGAACCCGCAGCGGCCCTCCGGCATCGCCGGCGGCGGCACCCGGCTGGCGGACCGGTTCCTCCAGATCAGGCTCGGCGGGGACCAGGCGTTGTTCCAGGCCTTCAGCCGCATGCTGCTGGAGGCGGAGGACGAGGCCCCCGGCACCTGCCTGGACCTGTCCTTCATCAACCGGTACACGCACGGCTTCCAGGAGTTCGCCGAGCATGCCCGCAAGGCGCCGTGGGACGAGATCCTGACGGCGACCGGGCTGCCCGAGGAGGAGATCCGGGCCGCGTTCGGCGAGGTCCTGGCCGCCGAGAAGACCGTCGTGTGCTGGGCGATGGGACTCACCCAGCACCAGCACTCCGTGCCCACCATCCGCGACGTCGTCAACTTCCTGCTGCTGCGCGGCAACATCGGCCGGCCCGGCGCCGGACTCTGCCCGGTGCGCGGCCACTCCAACGTGCAGGGCGACCGCACGATGGGCATCCACGAGAAGCCGTCCGACGCGTTCCTGGACGCGCTCGGGGCCGAGTTCGGGTTCACGCCACCGCGGCACCACGGTCACGACGCCGTGGAGACGATCCGCGCCATGCGCGACGGCGAGGTACGGGTCTTCGTGGCGCTGGGCGGCAACTTCGTCGCCGCCGCCCCGGACACCGAGCTGACCGAGCGGGCGCTGCGCAACTGCCGCCTCACCGTGCAGATATCGACCAAGCTCAATCGCTCGCACGTCGTCGCCGGGGAGCAGGCGCTCATCCTCCCGTGCCTCGGCCGCACCGAGGCCGACCTGCGGCCGAGCGGGCCGCAGCAGGTCACGGTGGAGGACTCCATGGGCATGGTGCATCTCTCTCGGGGGCGGCTCGCCCCCGCCTCCGAGCACCTGCTGAGCGAGACCGCGATCATCTGCCGGATGGCGCGGGCCGTTCTCGGGGACACGGGGGCGCAGGTGCCGTGGGAGGAGTTCGAGGCGGACTACGACCGCATCCGTGACCGCATCGAGCGCGTGATCTCCGGCTTCGAGGACTTCAACGCCCGGGTACGGCGGCCGGGCGGCTTCGCCCTGCCGCACCCGCCCCGCGACGAGCGCCGCTTCACCACCGCCACCGGCCTCGCCCACTTCACCGCGAATCCACTGGAGTTCCCGCGCGTGCCGGACGGCCGCCTGCTGCTGCAGACGCTGCGTTCGCACGACCAGTACAACACCACCGTCTACGGCCTCGACGACCGCTATCGCGGGATCCGTCAGGGGCGCCGCGTGCTCTTCGTGCACCGGGACGACCTCGCCGCCCGCGGTCTGGCCGACGGCGACCTCGTCGACATCGTCAGCGAGTACGCCGACGGCGTGGAGCGCCGGGCACCCGCCTTCCGCACCGTCGCCTACCCGACGCCCCGCGGCTGCTGCGCGGCCTACTTCCCGGAGACCAACGTCCTGGTACCGCTGGACTCGACGGCCGCGATCAGCAACACCCCCACGTCCAAGTCCGTCGTGGTCCGGCTGGAACCTGCCGCCGGAGCGTGACCCGCCCCGGACTCCGTGGAAACGGGGCCGAAAAAGGAAGTTGGCCTCCTGGAGCGGGCTCCAGGAGGCCAACTGCGATCACCTCCAGCTAGGGGGTGCGCGTGTTCACCGGGTCGTCCTTGGCGACGGCCGCGGATGTTCCGTTCTCCAGGCCCTCCTCGATCGCCGTGACGGCCTTGTCGACGAGCCGGGCCTCCTGTTTTCTGCGCTGCGCGGCCAGCCGGGCGTGGTGTTCGCGGCGGAAGGACTTGGCCGTGGCGACGCACATGCCGATCATCACCAGGCTGAAGGGCAGCGCGGTGATGATCGCCGCCGTCTGCAGGGTGGACAGGGACGACGTGCCCGTGCCGCTGGCGACCAGCAGCGCGACGGCCACGGCCCCCTCCGCGGCGCACCAGAACACGCGGCTCCAGAGGGGCGGTTCCGGGTTGCCGCCGGAGGCGAGCACGTCGACCACGTAGCTGCCGGAGTCGGAGGAGGTGACGAAGAACAGCACGATCAGCAGGAGCGCGCACCCGGCGACGAACGCGCCGCCCGGCAGGGTGTCGAGCAGTTGGAAGAGCGCGCTGTCGGTGCCGACCGCGCCGTCCTCGCCCACCAGGCCGCCGTCGCCGACGGTCTCGCGGTGGATCGCCGAGCCGCCGAAGACGGCGAACCAGAAGAAGGTCAGCAGGGTTGGTACCAGCAGCACGCCCGTGATGAACTCACGCACGGTCCGGCCGCGGGAGATACGGGCGATGAAGACGCCGACGAACGGCGCCCAGGAAATCCACCAGCCCCAGTAGAAGACCGTCCAGCCGCTCACCCAGGCGGTGCCTTCCGCGCCCTGGCTGGAACCGGTGTCGAAGCTCAGCGCGAGCAGGTTCTGCAGATACGCGCCGATGTCGTCCACGAAGCCGTTGAGGAGGAACAGCGTCGGGCCCGTGACGAGCACGAACAGCATCAGCCCGCCGGCCAGGCCCATGTTGATGTTCGACAGCCACTTGATGCCCTTGCCGACACCCGTGACCACGGAGACGGTGGCGAGCAGGGTGATGCCGACGATGAGGGCGATCCGCAGCGGAGTGCCGGTGTCGGTCACCCAGCCCTGGAAGCCGAGCCCGGACGAAATCTGCAGGACACCGAAGCCGAGCGAGGTGGCCACGCCGAAGACCGTGCCGACGATGGCGATCGTGTCGACGGCGTCGCCCCAGGCGCCCTTGACCCGGTCGCCGAAGAGCGGCTCCAGGGCCCAGCGGATCGAGATGGGACGGTTCTTGCGGTGCACGGCATAGGCGACGGCGAGACCGACCACGACGTAGATGGCCCAGGGGTGGATGCCCCAGTGCAGGAACGTCTGGACCATGGCGAACTCGCTCCGCGCGGCGTCGCCCTCGGCCACGCCCGGCCGCGGCGAGACGAAGTGGTTCAACGGCTCGGCCACACCCCAGAAGACGAGCCCGATGCCCATGCCCGCGGCGAACAGCATCGCCAGCCACGAGCCCATGGTGAACTCGGGCCGCTCGTCGTCCTTGCCGAGCTTGATGTCGCCGAAGCGGCCGATGCCGACCCAGAGGGCGAAGATGACGAAGAGGGAGACCAGGGCGGTGTAGTACCAGCCGAGGCCGCTGACGATCTCCTCCTGCACGGTGCTGATGGCGTTCTGCGCGGAGGTCTCGAAGACCGTGGCGTAGACCACGAAGGCGACGATGACGAGCGCGGACGGCCAGAAGACCCGCGGAGCGATCGACGCCAAGGGGGAGCGATGCTCCGCCTTTTCTGGGTCCGAGGTACTGGTCGGCCTGTCGGCCATCCGGGGAGCAGCCATGCTCACATTCCTTCGGTTGTCGGGCTCGGGCGTGATACGTCGGTGTCTCGGGCGCGATGCGGCGGTGTTACGTCAAGAGCCTGTTGCGTAATGAGAAATTGTTCGCTGTTGGCGCAACAGCGAACACGTCTTGGGTCCCTCCGTCAACCCCTCTCGCCAGAGCGTTCCCACTCCTTGACCTCCGGTCGGCACTCCAGGATGCTGTGTTGCGGAACATGAGATGCGTGCCGTAATGAGCAACATCTGATCAGGTCTCACATCAGTCGAGGAGTGGCCATGACGCACCAGGTCCGTGCCGTCGTCGCGCGGGGCAAGGGCGCCCCCGTCAGCCTGGAAACGATCATCGTGCCCGATCCGGGCCCGGGTGAGGCGCTGGTGAAGGTCGAGGCCTGCGGCGTCTGCCACACCGATCTGCACTATCGCGAGGGCGGCATCAACGACGACTTCCCGTTCCTGCTGGGCCACGAGGCCGCGGGCGTCGTGGAGTCGGTGGGGGAGGGGGTCACCGATGTCGCCCCCGGTGACTTCGTCATCCTCAACTGGCGTGCGGTGTGCGGCCAGTGCCGGGCCTGCCGACGCGGCCGGCCCTGGTACTGCTTCGACACCCACAACGCGAAGCAGAGGATGACCCTGCTCGACGGCACCGAACTGGCGCCCGCCCTCGGCATCGGCGCGTTCGCGGAGAAGACGCTGGTCGCGGCCGGACAGTGCACCAAGGTCGACCGTGCCGCGTCCGCGGCCGCCGCCGGACTGCTGGGGTGCGGTGTGATGGCGGGCATCGGCGCCGCCCTCAACACCGGCAACGTCGGCCGGGGCGACACGGTCGCCGTCATCGGCTGCGGCGGTGTCGGGGCCGCGGCGATCACCGGGGCGCATCTGGCGGGCGCCGCCAAGGTCATCGCCGTCGACATCGACGACCGCAAGCTGGCCACCGCCGAGAAGCTGGGCGCGACCCACACCGTCAACTCCAAGGACGTCGACGCGGTCGCGGCGATCCGCGAGCTGACCGACGGCTTCGGCGCCGACGTCGTCATCGAGGCGGTCGGCCGCCCGGAGACGTACCGGCAGGCCTTCTACGCCCGCGACCTCGCCGGCACGGTCGTCCTGGTCGGCGTGCCGACCCCGGAGATGAAGCTGGAGCTGCCGCTGCTGGACGTGTTCGGGCGCGGCGGTGCGCTGAAGTCCTCCTGGTACGGCGACTGCCTGCCCAGCCGCGACTTCCCGATGCTCGTCGACCTCTATCTCCAGGGCCGGCTGGACCTGGACGCCTTCGTCACCGAGACCATCGCGCTGGACGAGGTGGAGAAGGCCTTCGAGCGGATGCACCACGGCGACGTCCTGCGCTCGGTGGTGGTGCTCTGATGGCCGCCCGCATCGAGCACCTCGTCACCTCCGGCACGTTCTCGCTGGACGGCGGCACCTGGGACGTCGACAACAACGTGTGGATCGTCGGCGACGACACCGAGGTGATCGTCATCGACGCCGCGCACGACGCCGACGCCATCGCCGCGGCCGTCGGCGACCGGCGGCTGACCGCCATCGTGTGCACGCACGCCCACAACGACCACATCGACGCCGCGCCCGAACTCGCCACGCGCACGGGCGCCCCGGTCCTCCTTCACCCGGACGACCTGCCGCTGTGGAAGCAGACCCACCCCGACCGGGCGCCGGACGCCGAACTGGCCGACGGCCAGGGCCTCACCGTGGCCGGTATCGAGCTGACCGTGCTGCACACGCCCGGTCACGCCCCGGGCGCGGTCTGCCTGTACGCGCCGGCCCTGGGCGCGCTCTTCAGCGGGGACACGCTGTTCGCCGGCGGGCCCGGGGCGACGGGGAGGTCGTACAGCCACTTCCCGACCATCGTCGAGTCGATCCGGGACCGGCTGCTGACGCTGCCCGGGGAGACCGTCGTACACACCGGGCACGGGGGGACCACGACGGTCGCGGCCGAGGCGCCGCAGCTGCAGGAGTGGATCGACCGCGGTTTCTGACGTGCCCCGAGGGGCGGCACGCGGCGCCCGTTCCGCCTGTTTCCGCAGGTGGTTCGGGCGCTTCGGGGTGCCCGGAGACGGGGTGACCGGCCTGTCCGAACGAGGTCTTTTGACGCCTTGACAACGCTTCTGGACGGCCCCCAGACTGGCGTTGCGCTTACCGCAATCCGTTTCGTTATACGCACCGAGGTGTCATGATGATTCCCGCGTGCCGACTCGTGGATCTCCCGCGAGGCGAGGCCCACCGGCTCGACATCGATCCGCCGGTCTCGGTGTTCCACACCGACGACGGCGAACTCTTCGCCATTGACGACACCTGCACCCACCAGGACGCCTCGCTCGCCGACGGCTGGCTGGAGGGCTGCGAGGTCGAATGCCCGCTGCACGCCTCGAAGTTCGACCTGCGGACCGGCGCGGTCGACGCCCCGCCGGCCAAGCTCCCGGTCCGGACGCACGAGGTCGCGGTCGAGGACGGCATGATCTACGTCAGGCTGTCCACGGCGGCGCCCAACCTGCCGCCCTGCATCGCGGCCCGGCTCGCCGCGGGTCCCGCGTGAGGACCGTCGCCGTGGTCGGCGCCTCGCTGGCCGGCCTCTCGGCGGCACGCTCACTGCGCAAGCAGGGCTACGACGGGCGGCTGGTCGTCATCGGCGACGAACTCCACCGCCCGTACGACAGGCCGCCGTTGTCCAAGGAGTTCCTGGCCGGCACCCTCGGTGAGGCCGACCTCGCCCTGGAGGTCGACGACGAGGACCTGGGGGCCGAGTGGCTGCTCGGCACCCGAGCCGTCGGCCTCGACCACACCGGCCGCGCCGTCCGGCTCGCCGACGGACGTGCGGTGCGCGCCGACGGCTTCGTCCTCGCGACCGGCGCCGCGGCACGCACCCTGCCCGGCTCCGAGGGCCTCGCCGGAGTGCACACCCTGCGCACCCTGGACGACGCCCGTGCCCTGCGGGACGAACTGGCCCGCGGCGGACGGCTGGTGGTGATCGGCGGCGGCTTCATCGGAGCCGAGGTCGCCTCCACCGCGTACGCCCTGGGGCTCGACGTGACCGTCGTCGAGGCGGCACCGACTCCGCTCGCCGGGCCGCTCGGCGCGACCATGGGCGCCCTCGTCTCCGCCCTCCACGCCGACCACGGTGTCCGGCTGGTGTGCGGCGCGGGCGTCAAGGGGCTGAGCGGCGAGACCCGTGTGACCGCCGTCCTGCTGGAGGACGGCCGCAGCATCCCCGCCGACGTCGTCGTGGTCGGCGTGGGCGCCCGCCCGTGCGTGGAGTGGCTGGAAGGCTCCGGCATCGCGCTCGACAACGGCGTCAAGTGCGGCGCGGACGGCCGCACCAGCCTGGCCGGCGTGGTCGCGGTCGGCGACTGCGCCAACTGGTACGACCCGCGCGCGGGCCTCCATCGCCGCGTGGAGCACTGGACCGGCGCGCGCGAGCGCCCCGACGCAGCCGTCGCCGCCCTGCTGGCGCAGGGCGCGGTGGAACCGGGTGTGCCCCGGCCGCCGTACTTCTGGTCCGACCAGTACGGAGTGAAGATCCAGTTCGTCGGTCACGCGTCCGGCGCGGACAGTGTGACCGTCGAGGCGGGCACCGAGGACGGCCGCGACGTCCTGGCCGTCTACCGACGGGCCGGGACCCCGGTCGCCGTGCTCGGGATGAACCAGCCGCGGCTGTTCATGCGCTGGCGCAAGCAGCTCGCCGCCGCGGCGTGACACCTGACCCCTCCACGACGTCCCCCGAGGAGTCCACCGTGACCTCGACCGGCCTGCCGGACAGTCTGATCGCCACCCTCCCCGGCTCCGCCTACACGGATCCGGGGGTCTTCGCCCAGGAGCAGGAGCGCATCTTCGAGGCGATGTGGTTCTGCGTCGCGCGCGCCGCCGACCTGGACAAGCCCGGCGCCTTCCGCACCGTCGACGTCGGCCGGGAGAGCATCCTGGTCACCCGGGCGCGCGACCACTCGATCCGCGCGTACTTCAACGTGTGCCGGCACCGTGGGGCCAGGCTGTGCACCGAGGAGGCGGGCGAGGTCAAGCGGGCCTTCCAGTGCCCGTACCACGCCTGGACCTACGGCCTGGACGGCAAGCTCGTCGCCGCGCCCAACCTCAGCAGGATGCCCGACGTCGGGCGCGCCGAGTACGGCCTGGTGAGCGTGGCCGTGCGGGAGTGGCTCGGGTATGTGTGGGTGTGCCTCGCGGAGAACCCGCCCTCGTTCGAGGAGGAGGTCGTCGGGGACGTCGTCGCGCGGCTGGGGGACGTCGGGTCGATCGAGCGCTACGGCATCGAGGAGCTGTCCGTCGGCCGTCGTATCACCTACGACGTGAAGGCGAACTGGAAGCTGATCATCGAGAACTTCATGGAGTGCTACCACTGCGCCACCATCCATCCCGAACTCACCGAGGTGCTCCCGGAGTTCGCGGACGGGTACGCCGCGCAGTACTACGTCGGCCACGGCGCGGAGTTCGGCCAGGACGTGCGGGGGTTCACCGTGGACGGTTCGGAGGGGCTCGACCGGATACCGGGGGTGGGTGAGGAGCAGGACCGTCGCTATTACGCGATCACTGTGCGGCCGCAGGTGTTCGTCAACCTCGTGCCCGACCATGTGATCTTCCATCGGATGTATCCGGTGGCGGCCGACCGTACGGTGGTCGAGTGCGACTGGCTGTATCTGCCGCACGTGGTGGAGAGCGGCAAGGACGTCAGCCGGTCGGTGGAGCTGTTCGACCGGGTCAACCGGCAGGACTTCGACGCCTGCGAACGCACCCAGCCCGGGATGGGGTCCCGGATGTACGCCAAGGGCGGTGTCCTGGTGCCCAGCGAGCACCACATCGGCGCCTTCCACGACTGGGTGAACGAGCGTCTGGGCACCCCTCGGGGGTGACTCAGCCCAGGTAGCCCAGGCGGTGGCTGATCTCCTGGGCGCCCTTGGTGAGCACCGGGGCGAGCTCGTGCAGGCGCTCCTCGGTGAACCGGTAGGAGGGGCCGGAGGCGCTGAGGGCCGCGACGACCTCGCCGTCCCGGTCGCGGACCGGCGCGGCCATGGCGTGCAGACCGAGCTCGAACTCCTCCAGGGTGAAGGCGTAGCCTCGCTCCCGGGCCTCGGCGAGGTTCTTCTCCAGCTTCGTCTTCGCGGTGATGGTGCGCGGGGTGACCTTCTTCATTCCGGCGTCGGACAGCACCGTCGCGCGCTCGGTCGCGGGCAGGTGGGCCAGCAGGATCTTGCCGCTGGAGGTGGCGTGCAGGGGCGTCAGCTGGCCGACCCAGTTGTGCGCGGTGATCGCGCCCGGACCGCGCACCTGGTACAGGTTGATCGCGTAGTGCTCCTGCATGACGGCGATGTTCACGGTCTCGCCGATCTCCTCGGCGAGCCGCTCGCAGACCGGGCGGCCCTGCTGGGTGATGTCGATACGGCCGGTGACCGCGCCCGCCAGCCGGACGATCCCGAAGCCGAGCCGGTACTTGCCGCGCTCGCCCGCCTGCTCCACCAGACCGCGCGCCTCCAGGGCCCCCAGCAGGCGGAAGGCGGTGGACTTGTGCACCTCGATCTCGCCCGCCACCTCGCTGACGCCCGCCTCGCCACGCTGGGCGAGGATCTCCATGACGCTGATGGCGCGGTCCACCGACTGCACTCCGCCGGCAGGTGAATTCGACGTTTCCGGATCAGTGCTGTAGTTGCTCACAGTGAAACTATACGCGTAGTAAACAACTTTCCTGCAAGTAACGGAGCCGAAACGAGGGTCCCGAAAGTTGTGCCATTCGCAACCTAGTGCGTATGACGCGACGCCGTTAGCATGCCTCGCGTATCTACGGCGCGAGCGAGACGAGGCACCATGGCTCCTGTGCAGTACGACTTCGTCATCGTCGGTGGCGGTTCGGCCGGCAGCGCACTGGCGAACCGGCTCTCCGCCGACCCGGCCCACCGCGTGCTCGTCCTGGAGGCCGGCCGGTCGGACTACCCGTGGGACGTCTTCATCCACATGCCCGCGGCGCTGACCTACCCGATCGGCAGCCGGTTCTACGACTGGAAGTACGAGTCCGAGCCCGAGCCCCACATGGGCGGCCGCCGCGTCTACCACGCGCGCGGCAAGGTACTGGGCGGCTCCAGCAGCATCAACGGCATGATCTTCCAGCGCGGCAACCCCATGGACTACGAGCGCTGGGCCGCCGCCCCGGGCATGGAGAGCTGGGACTACGCGCACTGTCTGCCGTACTTCCGACGCATGGAGAACTGTCTGGCGGCCGACCCGGACGACGAGTTCCGCGGCCACGACGGACCCCTCGTCCTGGAGCGCGGCCCGGCCACCAACCCCCTCTTCGGTGCCTTCCTCAAGGCCACCGAGGAGGCTGGCTACGCCCCCACCGACGACGTCAACGGCTACCGGCAGGAGGGCTTCGCCGCGTTCGACCGCAACGTCCACCGCGGACGCCGCCTGTCGGCCTCGAAGGCGTACCTCCGGCCCGCGATGAAGCGCCGGAACCTCACCGTCACCACACGCGCCCTCGTCACCCGTGTCCTCTTCGAGGGCAAGCGCGCCGTCGGCGTCGAGTTCCGGCGTGGCAAGGGCGCCCTCCAGCAGGTCCGCGCCAAGGAGGTCATCCTCTGCGGCGGAGCCATCAACTCCCCGCAACTCCTCCAGCTCTCCGGCGTCGGCAACGCCGAGGAACTGCGCGCCCTCGGCATCGACGTCGTCCACGACCTGCCGGGCGTCGGCGAGAACATGCAGGACCACCTGGAGGTCTACGTCCAGTACGCCTGCAAGCAGCCCGTCTCCATGCAGCCGTACATGGCGAAGTGGCGCGCCCCCTTCATCGGACTGCAGTGGCTCTTCCGCAAGGGCCCGGCCGCCACCAACCACTTCGAGGCGGGCGGCTTCGCCCGCAGCAACGAGGACGTCGACTACCCCAACCTGATGTTCCACTTCCTGCCGGTCGCGGTCCGCTACGACGGCTCCTCACCCGCCGGCGGCCATGGCTACCAGGTGCACGTCGGGCCCATGTACTCCGACGCCATCGGCTCCGTGAAGATCAAGAGCAGGGACCCGCGCGAGCACCCGGCGCTGCGCTTCAACTACCTCTCCACCGAACAGGACCGCCGCGAGTGGGTCGAGGCGATCCGGGTCGCCCGCAAGCTCCTCAACCAGCCCGCGCTCGCCCCGTACAACGGAGGCGAGGTCTCGCCCGGCCCGCAGGTGGAGACCGACGAGGAGATCCTCGACTGGGTCGCCAAGGAGGGCGAGACCGCCCTGCACCCGTCCTGCACCTGCAAGATGGGCACCGACGACATGGCCGTCGTCGACCCCGGCAGCATGCGGGTGCACGGTCTGGACGGACTGCGCGTCGTGGACGCCTCCGTCATGCCCTACGTCACCAACGGCAACATCTACGCCCCGGTGATGATGATCGCGGAGAAGGCCGCCGACCTGATCCTCGGCAAGGAGCCGCTCGCGCCGTCGAAGGCCGCGTACTACCGCCACCGCGACGCCCAGAAGCAGGCCGGGTAGGCCTTGGGCACCGCGGGGCTGAGGGCGCTGCTGGGCAGCGTCCGCTACGAGGTGCTGCCGACCCGGGCGACCGAGGACAAGGTCCTCGCCCATGTCCCGCGCGACGTCGTCGTCACCGTGACGGCGTCACCGGCCAAGGGCCTGGAACCCACCCTCGACCTCGCCGTCCGGCTCGCCGCGCACGGCTACCGGGTCGTCCCGCACGTGCCCGCGCGGCTGCTGCGGGACGAGGTGCACCTCAAGGAGGTGACCGGCCGGCTGCGCGAGGCGGGCGTGGACGACGTCTTCGTCCCGGCCGGCGACGCCGACCCGCCGGCCGGGGTCTACGAGGGGGCGCTGCCGGTGCTGCGCGGGCTGACCGAACTGGGCGGGCCCTTCGCCCGGGTCGGCGTGACCGGCTACCCCGAGAGTCATCCGCTCATCCACGACGACATCACCGTCCAGGCCATGTGGGACAAGCGCGAGCACGCCACGTACATCGTGAGCAACCTCTGCTTCGATCCGCGGGTGCTGGGGCAGTGGCTCGTTCGTATACGACACCGGGAGGTCACCCTGCCGGTCCACGTGGGCGTCGCGGGCCCCGTGCAGCGGGCGAAGCTGCTGGCGATGGCCACGAAGATCGGCGTGGGGGAGTCGACGCGCTTCCTGACGAAGCACGCCTCCTGGTTCGCGCGTCTCGCGGCCCCCGGCGGGTATGCACCCGAGCGGCTGCTGACCCGCACGCAGGAGGCGCTCACCGCACCCTCGGCGGGCGTGGCCGGTCTGCACCTGTTCACGTTCAACCAGATCGCCGAGACGGAGCGGTGGCGCCGCGCGCTGCTGGACCGGCTGGGCGGCTGAACCGGGAGAAGGATGGCTACGGACACCGACTGGAAGCTGACCCGAACCTTCACCAGCACATCCGGTGACGTCCGCTGGGACCGGCTGGGTCCTCCCGGCCGACCGCCGGTCGTCCTGCTGCACGGCACGCCCTTCTCGTCGTACGTCTGGCGTGCCGTCGCCCGCTCGCTCGCGCGGGACCACGAGGTGTTCGTGTGGGACATGCCCGGCTACGGGACCTCCGAGATGGCGGCCGGGCAGGACGTCTCCCTGGCCGCCCAGGGGCGCGTCTTCGTCGAACTCCTGGGCCACTGGGGGCTCGCGGAACCGCTCGTCGTCGCCCATGACTTCGGCGGGGCCGTGGCCCTGCGGGCCCACCTGCTGCACGGCGCCCGCTACCGGGCCCTCGCCGTGGTGGATCCGGTCGCGCTGGCGCCGTGGGGGTCACCGGCCTTCCGGCTCCTCGGGGAGCACTCGGGGGTCTTCGAGCGGCTGCCGCCCGCGCTCCACCGGGCCCTGGTGCGGGAGTACGTCGCTTCCGCGAGCGGTCCCGGGCTGCACCCGGCGGTCCTCGACCGGCTCGTCGAACCCTGGCTCGGCGACCCCGGCCAGGGGGCCTTCTACCGGCAGATCGCCCAGGCCGACCAGCGCCACACCGACGAGATCCAGGGGCGCTACGGCACGATCGGCATTCCCGTGCTCGTCTGCTGGGGCGAGGACGACACCTGGATCCCGGTGGCCAAGGGGCACGAACTCGCCGGGCTCGTTCCCGGCGCGCGGTTCGAACCGATCGGCGGCGCCGGGCACCTCGTACAGGAGGACGCGCCGGCCGAACTCACCGCCGTACTGGGGGAGTTCCTGCGGCAGCAGCAAGCCTGAAGCGGAACGGGGGTGGGGCCGGGCCGGATTCCGGGCCGGCCCCCTGCGCTCGCGTGTCGCTCAGCGGAAGACCACCGTGCGGTTGCCGTCCACCATCACGCGGCTCTCGCTGTGCCACTTCACCGCGTGCGCGAGGACCTGTGCCTCCACGTCGCGGCCGACGGTGACCAGGTCGCCGGGGTCGAGGGAGTGGTCCACCCGGACCACGTCCTGCTCGATGATCTGGCCCTCGTCCAGGTCCGGGGTCACATAGTGCGCCGTCGCGCCGACGAGCTTCACCCCGCGCTGGTAGGCCTGCTCGTAGGGGCGCGCGCCCTTGAAGCTGGGGAGGAAGGAGTGGTGGATGTTGATGGCACGGCCCTCCAGCTCCTTGCACAGGTCGTCGGAGAGGACCTGCATGTAGCGGGCCAGTACCACCAGGTCGATGCCCAGTTCCCGGACGAGTTCCAGCAGTTGGGCCTCGGCCTCGGGCTTGGTCTCCTTGGTCACCGGGATGTGGTGGAAGGGGATGTCGTACGTCCGCGCGAGCTCCTCGAAGTCCCGGTGGTTGGAGACGATCGCGGGGATCTCGATGTTGAGGGCGCCGGTGCGCCGGCGGAAGAGCAGGTCGTTCAGGCAGTGGCCGAACTTGGACACCATGATCAGGGTCCGGGTCGGCGTGGCCGCGTCGCTCAGGCTCCAGGAGATGCCGTAGGCCTGGGCCACGGGGCCGAAGCGGCAGCGCAGTTGCTCCAGATCGGCCGTCGGGTCGGAGACGTCGAAGTGGACCCGCATGAAGAAGCGGCCCTGGAGCCGGTCGTCGAACTGCTGGCTCTCCAGGATGTTGCCCGAGTTGCGGACGAGGAAGCCGCTCACAGCGTGGACCAGTCCGGCGCTGTTGGGGCAGGAGAGGGTGAGGACGTACTCACGGCCGGAGTGCGGTCGAGGGAACTTGGGGGACACGTTCGGCCTCCGTCGGTGCGTATTGCACAACACGATGAGCGATGCGCAACATGTTCGGCTCGACGAGGGTCTCCGGTCAAGAGAGGAGGGTCAATGGGCCCCTTGCGAAATCGTCATCCGCCAACCCCTTGACGTCTGTCCGGACATTCGCCAGGGTTCCACCACAAGCAATTGGGTGCACAATGCGCAACGACTTCCCTGGAAAGGCTCGGCGCGTGGCAGACCTGTACGTGGACGGCGCATGGCGCAACCCGGTGGCCGGCGGGTACCGGGAGATCCGATGTCCCGCCGACGGGAGGTCTGTCACGACCGTATCGGAAGCGACGCGCGCCGACACCGAGGCGGCGATCTCCGCCGCCCGCCGGGCCTTCGACGAGGGGCCCTGGCCGGGCACCCCCGAGCGGCAGCGGGGCGAACTGCTGCTGCGCACCGCCGACATCATCGAGCGCGACGCCAAGGAGTTCGCCCGCGCGGAGTCCCTGGACACCGGCAAACGGCTGGTGGAGAGCGAGTACGACATCGCCGACGTCGTCTCCTGCTTCCGCTACTACGGCGGCCTCGGCGGCACCGACGCCGGACGGGTGATCGACACCGGGCGCGACGACGCCGTAAGCCGCGTGGTGTACGAGCCGGTCGGCGTGTGCGGGCTCATCACCCCCTGGAACTACCCCTTGCTTCAGGCCAGTTGGAAGGTCGCCCCGGCGCTCCTCGCCGGAAACACGATCGTCCTCAAGCCCAGCGAGCTCACCCCCTCCACCTCGATCCTGCTGATGAAGGCGCTGGAGGAGGCCGGACTCCCGGCCGGCGCCGCCAACCTCGTGCTGGGCGCCGGGCCCGAGGCGGGCGCGCCGCTCTCCGAGGACCCGCGCGTCGACCTGGTCTCCTTCACCGGCGGCGTGGAGACCGGCAAGCGCATCATGGCCACCGCCGCCGCGACCGTGAAGAAGGTGGCGCTGGAACTCGGCGGCAAGAACCCCAACGTGGTCTTCGCCGACGCCGACTTCGAGGCGGCCGTGGACTTCGCCCTCACGGCCGTCTTCCTGCATTCCGGGCAGGTCTGCTCGGCCGGCGCCCGGCTGATCGTCGAGGACTCCCTGCACGACCGCTTCGTCGACGAGGTCGTCCGCCGCGCCCGGCGGATCCGGCTCGGCGGCCCCTTCGACCCCGAGGCCGAGACCGGGGCGCTGATCTCCGCACAGCACCTGGCCAAGGTCGAGGCGTACGTCGCGGCCGGCCTCGCCGAGGGCGCCGTACTGCGCTGCGGCGGCGCACGCCCCGACGACCCCGCCCTGGGACAGGGCCACTTCTATCTGCCGACCGTGCTCGACGAGTGCCGACAGGACATGCGGGTCGTGCACGAGGAGTCGTTCGGACCCGTGCTCACCGTGGAGCGCTTCACCGACGAGGACGACGCCGTACGCATCGCCAACGACACCGAGTACGGGCTCGCCGGAGCCGTCTGGACACAGGACGGCGGCAAGGCCCAGCGGGTCGCCCGGCGACTGCGCCACGGCACTGTGTGGATCAATGACTACCACCCGTACGTGCCGCAAGCGGAATGGGGTGGTTTCGGGCATTCGGGCGTGGGCCGCGAGCTGGGACCGACCGGCCTGAACGAGTACCGGGAGCCCAAGCACATCTGGCAGAACATCCGACCCCGGCCGCAGCACTGGTTCCGCGGCTGAACGCCGAAAGAAGGTCGAACGTGACCACACAGACCGAGGTGCCGCAGCGGCGCGGCACGTCCCAGGACTCGGGCACCACCCCCGTCATCTCCGTGCGCAGGCTGTGGAAGGTGTTCGGACCGAAGGCCGAACAGGTCCCGGACTCCGAGGAGTTGTGCGGGCTCACCCGTCGCGAGCTGATGGACCGCACCGGATGCACCGCGGCCGTACGCGACGTCCACTTCGACGTCTCGCCCGGCGAGGTCTTCGTCGTCATGGGCCTGTCCGGCTCAGGCAAGTCCACGCTGGTGCGCTGTCTGACCCGGCTGATCGAACCCACCGCCGGCGAGGTCGTCTTCGAGGGCGAGGACATCCGCAAGGCGGACGACAAGCGCCTGCGTGAGCTGCGCCGCCGCAAGTTCTCCATGGTCTTCCAGCACTTCGGTCTCCTGCCCCACCGCCGCGTCGTCGAGAACGTGGCGTTCGGGCTGGAGATCCGCGGCATGAGCAGGGCCGAGCGGACCAGGCGCGCCCAGGAGGTCGTCGAGCTGGTCGGGCTCGCGGGCTACGAGAACTCCTTCCCCGACCAGCTGTCCGGCGGCATGCAGCAGCGCGTCGGCCTCGCCCGGGCGCTGGCCGGCGACCCGGACGTGCTCTTCTTCGACGAGCCCTTCTCCGCGCTCGACCCGCTGATCCGGCGCGACATGCAGAACGAGGTCATCCGGCTGCACCGCGAGGTCGGCAAGACCATGGTGTTCATCACCCACGACCTCTCCGAGGCCCTCAAACTGGGCGACCGCATCCTCATCATGCGCGACGGCAAGATGGTCCAGTGCGGCACCGGCGACGAACTCGTGGGCGCCCCGCAGGACGACTACGTGCGCGAGTTCGTCAAGGACGTGCCGCGCGGTGACGTACTGACCCTGCGGTGGATCATGCGCCCGCCCGCCGACGACGATGCCCTGGACGGCCCCGAGCTGGGCCCGGACGTCGTGGTGAAGGAGGCCACCCGGGCGGTGCTCGCGGCCGACAAGCCGGTCAAGGTCGTCGAGAACGGCAAGCTGCTCGGCATCGTCGGGGACGAGGAGATCCTCGCGGTGGTCGCCGGGCAGGAAGGCGGCGCCTGATGACCGCCGTGATGGAGAAACCGGAGCAGACCGAACCCGTCGAGAAACCGGCCGCGCCCGCCAGAACCCCGCGCAAGGTCGGCCGGTCCATGGTCGTCGCCGCCATCCTCGTCGGCTGGCTGCTGCTCTTCGCCCTGCTGCGCGGCAAGCAGACCCTCGCCCTGGCCGCCGCCGACCTCACCGATCTGCACCGGTGGTTCAACGACGTCAACGACTCCATCGGCGCCAACCGCAACTCCAACCCGCTCTTCCTGTACTTCTTCAACGAGATCCGCCTGGTCATCGACTCCGTGGTGACCTTCGTGCAGGAGCTGATCTCGCAGCCCTCCGCCGGCCGGCCCCTCCCGCAGATCGGGTGGCTCGGCGTCGTCGGCATCGCCGGCTATGTCTCCTGGGCCGTGGGCAACTGGCGGGTCGCGCTGCTGGCGGTGGCCGGCTTCACCTTCCTCGGCCTGCAGGGCCTGTGGCAGGAGAGCATGGACACCCTGGCGCTGACCGTCTCGGCCGTCCTCGTGGCACTGCTGTTCGCGATCCCGCTGGGCGTGTGGGCGGGGTTGTCCGACCGGTTCAACCGGATCGTGACGCCCTTCCTGGACTTCATGCAGACGATGCCGACCTTCGTCTATCTGGCCCCGCTCACCCTCTTCTTCCTCATCGGCCCGGCCTCCGCCACCATCGCCACCCTGATCTACGCGGCGCCCCCGACGATCCGCATCACCGCGCACGCCATCCGCTCCGTACCCAGGACGACCGTCGAGGCGGCCGAATCGCTGGGCGCCACCCGACGGCAGTCCCTCACCAAGGTCCTGCTGCCGATGTCCCGGCGGACCCTGGTGATGGGCGTCAACCAGACCATCATGGCCGCCCTGGCCATGGTGACCATCGCCGCCCTGATCGACGCCCCCGGCCTCGGCAAGACGGTCATCCAGGCACTGCAGTCCCTCGACGTCGGGACGGCCTTCAACGCGGGCCTGGCCATCGTCGTCATGGCCATCGTGCTGGACCGGGTGACCACCGCGGCGAGCGGACGCGAGGAGGCGGCCCGGCGTTCGAAGAACCGTTTCCTGGCCTGGCGGCGTCCGCTGCTGGGCGCGGGCGCCGCGGTCACCGCCGTGCTGGTCTACCTCTCCCACACCTATGTGTGGGCGGCGGAGTTCCCCGGCGAGGGGGACACCGGCAGCGCCGTCGCGCGCGGTGCCGACTCCGTGACCACCTGGGCGCAGGACAACCTGTCGGGCCTCACCAACGCCTTCCGCGACGCCCTCACCAACGGGCTGCTCAACCCGTTCCAGACCCTGCTCACCGACTCCCCGTGGTGGCTCGTCGGCGCGGTCCTGGTCGCGCTCGGCACCGTCCTCGGCGGCCGGCGCGCCGGACTGACCACGGTGGTGTGCGTGGGCCTGCTGGTCGGCACCGGCCTGTGGTCGGACAGCATGACCACGATGGCGTCGACCCTGGTCGCCACCGTGCTGGTGATGCTGCTCGGGATCGCCTTCGGGGTGTGGATGGGACGCAGCGCGCTCGTGGACCGGCTGCTGCGGCCCACCCTGGACGCGGCCCAGGTCATGCCGCCGTTCGTCTATCTCGTCCCGTTCCTGGCGCTGTTCGGCGCCACCCGCTTCACGGCGATCGTCGCCGCCGTCGTCTACGCGGCGCCCGTCGCCATCAAGATCGTCGCGGACGGGATACGGAACGTCCCCGCCACCACCGTGGAGGCGGCCACCTCCGCCGGGTGCAACACCTGGCAGATCATCACCAAGGTCCAGCTGCCGATGGCGCGCGGCGCCCTGACGCTCGCCACCAACCAGGGCCTGATCTACGTGCTGTCGATGGTCGTGGTGGGCGGCCTGGTGGGCGCGGGCGCCCTCGGCTACGACGTCGTGGCCGGCTTCTCGCAGGGACAGCTGTACGGGAAGGGGCTGGCCGCCGGGCTCGCCATCGTCCTTCTCGGAGTCATGTTCGACCGGATCACTCAGGCAGCGGCTCGCCGCGCCGGCGCATAAGGAGCACCACACCATGGCAAGACACTGGCGGGCCTGCGCGGCCGGCACAGCGATCCTCGGCCTCACCCTCACGGCCTGCGGCGGGGCGAAGGTCGGTGACGACAGTGCCGGCGGCTCGGGCGAGTCGGGCAAGTGCGGCACCTTCAACCTCGCGGTCAACCCGTGGGTGGGGTACGAGGCCAACGCGGCGGTCATCGCCTACGTCGCCGAGCACGATCTCGGCTGCAAGGTCAACAAGAAGGACCTGAAGGAAGAGATCGCCTGGCAGGGATTCGGCACGGGCGAGGTCGACGCGGTCGTGGAGAACTGGGGCCACGACGACCTGAAGAAGAAGTACATCACCGACCAGAAGACCGCCGTCGACGCGGGCCCCACCGGCAACGAAGGCCTCATCGGCTGGTACGTGCCGCCGTGGCTGGCCGAGGAGCACCCGGACATCCTCGACTGGAACAACCTCAACAAGTACGCGGCGAAGTTCAAGACGTCCGAGTCCGGCGGCAAGGGCCAGCTCCTCGACGGCGACCCGTCGTTCGTCACCAACGACGAGGCCTTGGTGAAGAACCTCGAGCTGGACTACAAGGTCGTGTACGCGGGCAGCGAGACCGCGCTCATCCAGGCCTTCCGCAAGGCGGAGAAGGACAAGGAATGGGCGATCGGCTACTTCTACGAGCCGCAGTGGTTCATGTCCGAGGTACCGCTGAAGAAGGTGAAGCTGCCCGAGTACGAGGACGGGTGCGACGCCGACGCGGAGAAGGTCGCCTGCGACTACCCCGTGTACAAGCTGGACAAGATCGTCAGCAAGAAGTTCGCCGAGTCGGGCAGCCCGGCCTATGACCTGGTGAAGAACTTCACCTGGACCAACGACGACCAGAACGTCGTGGCCAAGTACATCGCGGTGGACCGGATGAAGCCCGAGGCGGCCGCGAAGAAGTGGGTCGAGGCCAACCGCGACAAGGTGGAGGCCTGGATCAAGTAGGCCCTTCACGCTGGATTGAGTAGGGCCCTCACGCTGGATCGAGTAGGCCCTTCGCCCTGGATCGAGAAGGCCCTTCACGCTGGATCAGGTAGGACCTTCACCCTGGGTTGAGCAACCCCTTCACACATGCCCGGTGGGCGGTGCGCACGGACGTGCACCGCCCACCGGGCATTGCCGTGTTTCGGGCTGTTTTCCGACGTCACGGACCCCTTGACACCCACTCGCACGGCAGGCACATTGAGTTGCGCAACCTGAATCACGTTGCGCAGAAAGCAACTCAACCGGAGGTGCGGCGATGGCGGGACCCCGAGTGGTCATCATCGGAGCGGGTGTCGTGGGAGCGGCCCTCGCGGACGAGATCTCCGCGCGCGGCTGGACCCAAGTGACCGTGGTCGACCAGGGCCCGCTCCCCGCCACCGGGGGCTCCACCTCGCACGCCCCGGGCCTGGTCTTCCAGACGAACTCCTCCAAGACCATGACCGAGCTGGCCCGCTACACCGTCGAGAAGTTCTGCTCCCTCGACGTCGACGGCAAGCCCTGCTTCCTCCAGGTGGGCGGCCTGGAAGTGGCGACCACCCCGGAACGTCTCGCCGAACTGCACCGCCGCCACGGCTGGATCACCGCCTGGGGCATCGAGTCCCGCCTGCTGACCGCCGACGAGTGCGTCGAGCGGCACCCGCTGGTCGACCGCGACAAGGTCCTCGGCGGCCTCCTGGTCCCGACCGACGGCCTCGCCAAGGCCGTCCTCGCCGTCGAGGCACAGATCCGCCGGGCCACCGAGCGCGGCGTGACCTTCCTGGCCCGCCACGAGGTACTCGACATCCTCACGACCGACGGCGAGGTGACCGGCGTCCGCACCGACCAGGGCGACCTGGCGGCCGACATCGTGGTGTGCTGCGCCGGCATCTGGGGCCCGAGGATCGCCCGCATGGCCGGCATGAACCTGCCCCTGACCCCGCTGGCCCACCAGCTCGCCTGGACCGGCCCCGTCCCGGCCCTCGCCGGCCAGACCGAGGAAGCGGTCCGCCCGATCCTGCGCCACCAGGACGCAGACCTCTACTACCGCGACCGTTACGACGGCATCGGCATCGGCTACTACGGCCACCGCCCGATGCCGATCTCCGCCGACGACATCCTCTCCGTGGACGAGGCCGCCGAGATGCCGTCCGTCCTGAAGTTCACCGAGGAGGACTTCGAGCCCGCCTGGGCCGAGACGCAGTCCCTGCTCCCCGCGACGCAGGAGGCGAAGATCGAGGAGGGCATCAACGGCCTGTTCTCCTTCACCACCGACAACTTCCCGCTCCTCGGCGAGTCCCCGGACGTCAAGGGCTTCTGGGTCGCCGAGGCCGTCTGGGTCACCCACTCCGCCGGGGTGGGCCGGGCCATGGCCGAATGGCTGGTGGACGGCCACTGCTCGTCCTTCGACCTGCACGAGTGCGACGTCAACCGCTTCGAGCCGCACCAGCTGTCCCCGGAGTACGTCCTGGCCCGCGACTGCCAGAACTTCGTCGAGGTCTACGACATCCTCCACCCCCTCCAGCCCTCCGGCGACCCGCGCCCGATCCGCACCAGCCCCTTCCACACCCGCCAGCGGGAGCTGGGCGCCTTCTTCCTGGAGGCGAACGGCTGGGAGCGCCCCCAGTGGTACGAGGCCAACGCCAAGCTGGTCGAAGGCCGCAACATCCCGACCCCCAACGCATGGGCCGCGCAGTTCTGGTCGCCGATCGTCGGCGCGGAGGCCCAGGCCACCCGCGAGACCGTCGCGATGTACGACATGACGGCCCTCAAGCGCCTGGAGGTCAGCGGGCCCGGCTCCGCCGCCTTCCTGGAGCGCCTGTGCACCGGCAAGGTCGCCAAGTCCGTCGGCTCGGTCACCTACACCCTGCTGCTGGACCACGACGGCGGCATCCGCAGCGACATCACCGTCGCCCGCCTCGGCCGCGACCTCTTCCAGGTCGGCGCCAACGGCAACCTCGACCTCGACTGGCTCACCCGCCACCTGCCCGCCGACGGCACGGTCCAGGTCCGCGACATCACCCCCGGCACCTGCTGCATCGGCCTGTGGGGCCCGCTCGCCCGCAAGGTCCTGCAGCCGCTGACGGACGAGGACTTCTCGGGCGAGGGCCTGAAGTACTTCCGCGCCAAGCGCGCCTACATAGGGTCCGTCCCCGTCACCGCGATGCGCCTGAGCTACGTCGGCGAACTCGGCTGGGAGCTGTACACCACCGCCGACCAGGGCCAGAAGCTGTGGGACACCCTGTGGCGGGCGGCCGAGCCCCTCGGCGGCGTCATCGCGGGCCGCGGCGCCTTCAACAGCCTCCGCCTGGAGAAGGGTTACCGCTCCTTCGGCACCGACATGACCTACGAGCACGACCCCTACGAGGCCGGCGTCGGCTTCGCCGTCAAGCTCGACAAGGACGACTTCATCGGCAAGGCGGCGGTGTTGCTCCGCAAGGAGAGCGTGCGGCGCAGGCTGACCTGCCTCACCATCGACGATCCGCAGTCGGTCGTGATGGGCAAGGAGCCCGTGTACGACGGTGACCGCCCGGTCGGCTACGTCACCAGCGCCGCCTACGGCTACACGATCGGCAAGGGGATCGCCTACGCCTGGCTCCCGGCCGAGCTCGCCGTGCCCGGCACGGCTCTGGGGATCGGCTACTTCGACCGGCGGGTCGAGGCGGTCGTCGCCGAGGAGCCGTTGTTCGACCCGACGATGTCCCGTCTTCGTGGGTGAGCGCTGCGAGGGCCGTGCCGCGATGTGTCCGCGTTCGCCTGCGGTTTCGTCGTGGCCGGTCGCGCCCCGCGGCGGAGCCGCTGACAGATGCAGCCCCGCGCCCCTTCCGGGGCGCTCAGCCTCAGCCTCGTGGGAAGGAGCACCCCGGTGACAGCCCAAGTGCTTGACGGGAAGGCGACCGCCGCCGTCATCCGTCGTGAACTCGCCGAACGTGTGGCCAAGTTGAGTGCCAGCGTCGGAAGGCCGCCCGGCCTCGGCACCGTCCTGGTCGGCGACGACCCCGGCTCCCGCGCCTACGTCGCCGGCAAGCACCGCGACTGCGCCCAGGTGGGCATCGCCTCCCTGCGCCGGGAGCTGCCCGCCGACGCCTCCCAGGAGCAGGTCGAGGACGTCATCGACGAGCTGAACGCCGACCCGGCCTGTACCGGCTACATCGTCCAGCTCCCGCTCCCACGCCACCTGGACGCGGGCGCCGTACTGGAACGAATGGACCCGGCCAAGGACGCCGACGGCCTGCACCCCGTCAACCTCGGCCGGCTCGTCCTGGGCGCGGAGGCACCCCTGCCGTGCACCCCGCGCGGCATCGTGGAACTGCTCCGGCGCCACGACGTGCCGCTCGCCGGAGCACGGGTGTGCGTGATCGGCCGGGGCATCACGGTGGGACGCCCGATCGGCCTGCTCCTCACCCGCCGCTCCGAGAACGCCACCGTCACCCTCTGCCACACCGGCACCAAGGGCCTGGCCTGGCACGTGCGCGAGGCCGACATCGTCATCGCGGCCGCCGGCTCGCCCGCACTGGTCACCAAGGACATGCTGCGCCCCGGCGCCGCGGTCCTGGACGTCGGCATCACCCGCACCGACCAGGGCCTGGTCGGCGACATCCACCCGGACGCCGCCCAGGTCGCCGGATGGCTCGCCCCCATGCCCGGGGGAGTCGGCCCCATGACCCGGGCGATGTTGCTCGCCAACGTCGTCGAGGCCGCCGAGAGGAACGCGAACACCGTATGAACGTGCTGAACGGAGACGCCCGATGAGCCCCCGCACACCCGGCGCCGGCCTCCCCGACCACCCCGACTTCCTGTGGCGCAATCCCGAGCCGAGGAAGGCGTACGACGTGGTGATCGTCGGCGGCGGCGGGCACGGTCTGGCCACCGCCCACTACCTCGCCAGGAACCACGGCATCACGAACGTCGCCGTGCTGGAGAAGGGCTGGCTCGCGGGCGGCAACATGGCCCGCAACACCACGATCATCCGCTCCAACTACCTGTGGGACGAGAGCGCGGGCATCTACGAGCACGCGCTGAAGCTGTGGGAGGGCCTGGCGGAGGAACTCGACTACCCGATCCTCTTCTCCCAGCGCGGTGTGCTGAACCTCGCCCACAGCCTCCAGGACGTGCGCGACAGCGTGCGCCGCGTGGAGGCCAACCGCCTGAACGGCGTGGACGCGGAGTGGCTCGACGCGGACGGCGTCAAGGAAGTGTGCCCGATCGTCAACACCTCGCCGGACGTGCGCTATCCGGTCCTGGGCGCCACCTACCAGCCGCGCGCGGGCATCGCCAAGCACGACTACGTGGCCTGGGGCCTGGCCCGCTCGGCGGACGCCGCCGGCATCGACATCATCCAGAACTGCGAGGTCACCGGCCTCGACGTGGTCGGCAACCGCGTGGTGGGCGTCCGCACGAACCTCGGCCCGATCGCCGCCGGCAAGGTGGCGCTCTGCTCGGCCGGCCACACCTCCGTCCTCGCCGCCATGGCGGGCATCGAACTCCCCCTCCAGAGCCACCCGTTGCAGGCCCTGGTCTCGGAGCTGCTGGAGCCGGTGCACCCCACGGTGGTGATGTCCAACGCGGTCCACGTGTACGTGAGCCAGGCCCACAAGGGCGAGTTGGTGATGGGCGCGGGCATCGACGCGTACAACTCCTACACCCAGCGCGGAGCCTTCCACATCATCGAGGAGCAGATGGCGGCGGCCCTGGAGCTGTTCCCGGTCTTCGCCCGCGCCCACGTCCTGCGCACCTGGGGCGGCATCGTCGACACCAGCCCCGACGCCTCACCGATCATCGGGCTCACACCCGTCGACAACCTCTACCTCAACTGCGGCTGGGGAACGGGCGGTTTCAAGGCCACCCCCGGCGTCGGCTGGGTCTACGCCCACACCATCGCCCACGACACCCCGCACGCCCTCAACGCCCCCTTCTCGCTCGACCGTTTCACCACCGGCGCGCTCGTCGACGAGCACGGCGCGGCCGCGGTGGCCCACTAGGGAGCCGAACCATGCTGCTCATTTCCTGCCCGTGGTGCGGGCCCCGCGACGAGGCCGAGTTCCACTACGGCGGCCAGGCCCACGTCCCCTACCCGGAGGACCCGGCCTCCCTCACCGACGAGGAATGGGCCCGCTACCTCTTCTTCCGCGACAACCCCAAGGGCCCCTTCGCCGAACGCTGGACCCACGCGGCAGGCTGCCGCCGCTGGTTCAACGCCGTACGCGACACGTCGACGAACGAAATCCTGGCGGTGTACAGAACGGGAGAGGAACGCCCGACAGCCGTGGAACCCAGGCCGGCGTTCTCGGCGGGGTCCGGGGCGGCAGCCCCGGAAGGGGCGCGGGGAACTGCGCGACCAGCCCCCACCCACCCGCAGCCGACCGACAACACGGGCGGGGTAGAAGGGGCAGCGCCCCTTCAGGACGGGACGGGTAGGGGCGGCGGGGGCGAAAAAACCCCGTTCCGCCACCCCACCCGAGGCCGGATCGACCGCGACACCCCCCTCACCTTCACCTTCGACGGCACGGAGTACCAGGGCTACCGAGGCGACACCCTCGCCTCCGCCCTCCTCGCCAACGGCATCATCCAGACCGGCACCAGCATCAAACTGGGCCGCCCCCGAGGCATCTTCTCGGCCGGCGCGGAAGAACCCAACGCGGTCGTCCAGATCGAGGAACCCTTCCCCGAGCCCATGCTCCCCGCGACCACCGTCGAGCTCTACGACGGCCTCGTCGCCACCAGCCTCCAGGGCCAGGGCCGCCTCGCCACCGCCCCCGACCCGGCCCGCTACGACGCCGTACACGCCCACTGCGACCTGCTCATCGTCGGCGCAGGCCCCGCAGGCCTCGCCGCAGCGTCCGCCGCAGCGGCCGGTGGCGCCCGCGTCATCCTCGCCGACGACCAGCCGGAACCGGGCGGCAGCCTCCTCGGCACGGCCGAACACCTCGACTGGGTCCAGGAGATCACCGCACAGCTCGCCGCCGCCCCCGAGGTCCGCGTCCTGACCCGCACCACCGTCTTCGGCCACTACGACGACAACCACCTCCTCGCCGTCGAACGCCGCACCAACCACCTCGGCGCCGACGCCCCCGAGCACGTCTCCCGCGAACGCGTCTGGCGCATCCGCGCCCGTCGCGTCGTCCTCGCCACCGGCGCCCACGAGCGCTCCCTGGCCTTCGCGGACAACGACCGCCCCGGAGTGATGCTGGCCTCCTCGGCCCGCACGCACGTCAACCGCCACGGCGCCCTGCCCGGCCGCCACGCGGTGGTCTTCACCACCAACGACAGCGCCTACGCGGCAGCTCTGGACCTCCACACCGCGGGCGTGGCCGTCACGGCGATCGTCGACACCCGCCCCGAACCGGGGGAGTGGGCCGACCGCGCGAGGTCGGCCGGCATCGAGGTCCTGCCCGGCCACGCCGTCACCGGCACGGAGGGCGCCCCGCGCCTCACCGCCGTGACCGTCGCCCCGTACGGAGAAGCGGCGGGACAGCGGCAGTTCGCCGCCGACCTGCTGCTGGTCTCCGGCGGCTGGAACCCCGTCGCGCACCTGTTCAGCCAGTCCGGCGGCAAGCTCCGCTACGACGAGGCGCTCGGCTCCTTCGTCCCCGACACCTGCCGCCAGGCGGTCGAGGTGGCCGGCAGCGCGAGCGGCGCCCTCGACCAGGCCACGGTCCTGGCCCAGGGCGCGGCCGCCGGAGCCCGCGCCGTGGCGGCCTTGGGGTACACGCCCGAGACGCCCCGCCTCCCGCGGACGGCCGCACAGCCTCGCCAGACGCCCCCCATGCACGTGTACGTCGTCCCCGGCGGCACCGACGACGCCCCCCGCTTCGTCGACCTCCAACGGGACGTCACCGTCGACGACCTGGCCCGCGCGACCGGCGCCGGCCTGCACTCGGTGGAGCACACCAAGCGCTACACCACGGCCGGCACCGCCAACGACCAGGGCAAGACCTCCGGCGTCCTGGCCAGTGGCGTCGTCGCCGAGCTGCTCGGCGTGGACATCTCGGCGCTCGGCACGACCACGTTCCGCCCGCCGTACACGCCGGTCTCCTTCGCGGCCCTCGCGGGCCGCGACCGGGGCGCGCTGAGCGACCCGGTCCGGACGACCGCGATCCACGAGTGGCATGTCGCGCACGGCGCCCTGTTCGAGAACGTCGGCCAGTGGAAGCGCCCCTGGTACTACCCGCGGGACGGCGAGGACATGGAAGCGGCGGTGCTGCGCGAATGCGCCGCCACCCGCGAGAGCGTGGGCTTCATGGACGCCTCCACCCTCGGCAAGATCGACGTACAGGGCCCGGACGCCGGCGTCTTCCTCGACCTGCTCTACACCAACATGATCAGCACCCTGAAGGTCGGCATGATCCGCTACGGCGTCATGTGCCGCCCGGACGGCATGGTCTTCGACGACGGCACGGTCATCCGCCTCGCCCAGGACCGCTTCCTGGTCACCACGACGACGGGCAACGCCGCCGCCGTACTCGACTGGATGGAGGAGTGGCTGCAGACCGAGTGGCCGGAGCTGAAGGTCCACTGCACCTCCGTGACCGAGCAGTGGGCCACCATCGCCCTGGTCGGCCCGAAGTCCCGCGCGGTCCTCGGCGCCCTCGCCCCGCAACTGGCCGTCGCCAACGAGGACTTCCCGTTCATGGCCTGGCGGGAGACCACCGTCGCCGGCATCGACGCTCGGGTCTGCCGGATCAGCTTCTCCGGCGAACTCGCCTACGAGATCAACGTCTCACCGTGGCAGGCCCTCGCCCTCTGGGAGGCCGTGTACGAGGCCGGCGCCCTGTACGGCATCACCCCCTACGGCACCGAGACCATGCACGTTCTGCGCGCCGAGAAGGGCTACCCGATCATCGGTCAGGACACCGACGGCACGGTCACCCCGCAGGACCTCGGCATGAGCTGGGCGGTGTCGAAGAAGAAGCCCGACTTCATCGGCAAGCGCTCCTACGCCCGCGCCGACACCGCCCGTCCCGACCGCAAACACCTCGTGGGCCTCCTCCCAGAGGACCCGGCCGCCTTCCTCCCGGAGGGCACCCACCTGGTCGCGACCGGCGAACTGCCCGCCCCGCCCGTGCCGATGCTCGGCCATGTCACCTCCAGCTACCGCAGCGCGGCCCTCGGCAGGACGTTCGCGCTCGCCCTCATCAAGGGCGGCCGCGACCGTATCGGCGAACGCCTCTACGCCCCCGTCGGCGACCGGCTGGTCCCGGTGACCGTCGCAAGCCCCGTCCTCTACGACCCCGAGGGAGCCCGCCGCGATGGCTGACACCGCCCCGACCGTCCCGCCGCGCAGCCCGCTGGTGCGGGTCGCCGACCGTCTGGCCGCCGCGACCCGCAGCTCCAGCGGCGAGATCAGGCTGGCCGAACTCCCTTTCCTGGCCCAGGTGAACGTACGCCTGGACGCCAAGGGAGCGGCGGCGGAAGCCGTCGGCCTGACCCTGGGCCTCCCCCTGCCGATCCAGCCCAACACCGCCGTACGCGCTGGGGAGTTGACCGCGCTGTGGCTCGGTCCGGACGAATGGTTGCTGATCGGGCCGCCCGGCAGCGAACGGGACCTGGAGCGCCGGATCCGGGAGGCGGCGGAAGGCGAGCCCGTCTCGGTGACCGACGTCTCCGCCCAGCGCACCACCCTCCTCGTCACCGGCCCCCGCGCCCGCGACCTGCTGGCCCACGGCTGCGCGCTGGACCTGCACCCGAGGGTCTTCGGACCCGGGCGCTGCGCCCAGACGACGCTGGGCCGCACGCAGGTCGTCCTGGTCGCCCGGGACGAGCCGAGGGCCGGATTCTGGGTCCTGGTCCGTTCGTCGTTCGCCGGCTATCTGGCCGAATGGCTGCTCGACGCGGCCACGGAGTACGTCTGAGCGGCTGCCTCGGCGGAGCCCCGGCCGGGGCTCCGCCGAACCCCGAGGGGATCAGCCCGGACAACCCATCCGGCGGCTGATCTCCTCCGCGCCCTCGACGACGGCGGGCGCGATCTGGTGCAGCCGCTCCTCGGTGAACCGGTAGGCGGGTCCGGAGGCGCTGAGCGCGGCGATCACCTCGCCCTCCCGGGACCGGACGGGCGCCGCCAGGGCGTGCAGGCCCAGTTCGAGTTCCTCCAGCGTCACCGCGTACCCGCGCTCGCGCGCTTCGGCGAGGTTCTTCTCCAGCTTCGCCCTGCTGGTCAGGGTGCGCGACGTCAGCTTCCGCAGCCCGGACACCGCGAGCACCTCCGTGCGCCGCTCCTCCGTCAGGTGGGCCAGCAGGATCTTGCCGCTCGACGTGGCGTGCGGCGGGGTGAGCTGTCCGACCCAGTTGTGGGTGCCGACGGCGCCCGGGCCGTGCACCTGGTGGAGGTTGACCGCGTACTGCTCCTGAAGGACCGCGATGTTGACGGTCTCGCCGATCTCCTCGCTGAGCCGTTCGCACACCGGCCGGCCCTGCTGAGTGATGTCGAGGCGCCCGGTGACCGCGCCGGCCAGACGCACGATGCCGAAGCCGAGCCGGTACTTGCCCCGCTCGGCCGTCTGCTCGGCCAGACCGCGTGCCTCCAGCGCCCCGAGCAGGCGGAACGCGGTCGACTTGTGGACGTCGATCTCCGCGGCGACCTCGCTGACCCCCGCCTCGCCCCGCTGGGCCAGGATCTCCAGAACGCTGACGGCCCGGTCGACGGACTGCACCCCGCTCACCGCGGGGCCAGTCGTTTCGCTATGTGCGGTGTGGTTGCTCATGGCGCAACCATACAAAAGCGCTCCTCCACACCCTAGGGGTGTGCGCACATCGGCGGAAGGTGGTCGGCGACTTCGCCGAATCACCCTCTTGACAGTGCCTGCCGGTGAAGGGACAGTTTGGGAAGTCGTTGCTTATAGCGATAAGCGTTCCCTCATATGCAACTCAGGCTTGCTGTCCCCGGAACCCCGACACCACAACCGGCATGACTCCCAGGAGATGGACATGGCCTCTTCGTACGACGTGATCGTCGTGGGCCTGGGCGGGATGGGCAGCGCGGCTGCCTACCACCTCGCCGCCCGCGGCCGGCGCGTGCTCGGCCTGGAGCGCTTCGGCCCCGCCCACAACCTCGGCTCCAGCCACGGCGGTTCACGCATCTACCGGCAGGCCTACTTCGAGGACCCCGCCTACGTCCCCCTGCTGCTGCGCGCCCACGAACTGTGGCAGAAGCTGGCCGCCGACTCCGGCCGCGAGGTCTTCACCGAGACCGGCGGTCTCATGATCGGCCGCGAGGACAGCACGGCCTTCGCCGGCACCCTGCGCAGCGCCCGCCAATGGGGCCTGGACCACGAGGTCCTGGGCGCCGCCGACATCCGGCGCCGCTTCCCCACCTTCACCCCGGCGGCCGAGGACGTCGCCTTCTACGAGCGCAAGGCCGGCATCGCCCGGCCGGAGGCGACCGTCGCGGCCCACCTGGACCTGGCCAAGTCCCACGGCGCCGACCTGCACTTCGCCGAAACGGTCCTCGGCTGGGAGGCCGACGGGCGGGGCGGCAGGCCCTGGGTGGTCACCGATCGCGGCGCCTACACCGCCGACCGGCTGGTCATCGCCCCCGGGGCCTGGGCGCCGAAGCTCCTCACGGACCTCGGGGTGCGGGTGACGGTGGAGCGCCAGGTCATGTACTGGTTCCAACCCGAGGGCGGAACCGGCCCGTTCACCCACGACCGGCACCCCGTTTACATCTGGGAGGACCCGGACGGCGGCCAGATCTACGGCTTCCCCGCCCTCGACGGCCCCGACGGAGGCGCCAAGGTCGCCTTCTTCCGCAAGGGCGGCGTCTGCGACCCCGACGCCCTCGACCGCGAGATCCACCCCGGCGAGATCGCGGCCATCGCCGACTACCTGCGCCCCCGCATCCCCACCCTGCCCGGCCGCTTCCTCAAGGGCGCGGCCTGCATGTACGCCACCACCCCCGACGAGCACTTCGTCCTCGCCCACCACCCCGAGCAGCCGCGGGTGACCGTCGCCTGCGGATTCTCCGGCCACGGGTTCAAGTTCGTGCCCGTGATCGGCGAGATCCTCGCCGACCTGGCGACCGAGGGCACCACCGACCACCCCATCGACCTCTTCGACCCTCGCCGCGTGCGCGTCTGAACATCCTCCGAAGGTGACACGATGACCCTCACGAACCTGCCGCCCAGCCTGATCCCCACGCTGCCCGGCGAGTACTACACCGCCCCCGAGATCTTCGCCCGGGAGCAGGAGCACATCTTCGAGGCGATGTGGTTCTGCGTCGCGCGCGCCGCCGACCTGGACAAGCCCGGCGCCTTCCGCACCTACCAGGTCGGACGCGAGAGCGTGCTGGTCTCCCGCTCCCGGGACGGCTCGGTCAGGGCCTTCCTCAACATCTGCCGGCACCGCGGGGCCAGGCTGTGCACCGAGGAGGCGGGCGAGGTCAAGCGGGCCTTCCAGTGCCCGTACCACGCCTGGACCTACGGCCTGGACGGCAAGCTCGTCGCCGCGCCCAACCTGACGTCGATGCCGGACATCGACCGCACCGAGTACGGCCTGGTCACCGTCCATGTCCGGGAGTGGCTCGGGTATGTGTGGGTGTGCCTCGCGGAGAACCCGCCCTCGTTCGAGGAGGAGGTCGTCGGGGACGTCGTCGCGCGCCTGGGGGACGTCGGGTCGATCGAGCGCTACGGCATCGAGGAGCTGTCCGTCGGCCGTCGTATCACCTACGACGTGAAGGCGAACTGGAAGCTGATCATCGAGAACTTCATGGAGTGCTACCACTGTGCCACCATCCATCCCGAACTCACCGAGGTGCTCCCGGAGTTCGCGGACGGGTATGCCGCGCAGTACTACGTCGGCCACGGCGCGGAGTTCGGCCAGGACGTGCGGGGGTTCACCGTGGACGGTTCGGAGGGGCTCGACCGGATACCGGGGGTGGGTGAGGAGCAGGACCGGCGCTATTACGCGATCACTGTGCGGCCGCAGGTGTTCGTCAACCTCGTGCCCGACCATGTGATCTTCCATCGGATGTATCCGGTGGCGGCCGACCGTACGGTGGTCGAGTGCGACTGGCTGTATCTGCCGCACGTGGTGGAGAGCGGCAAGGACGTCAGCCGGTCGGTGGAGCTGTTCGACCGGGTCAACCGGCAGGACTTCGACGCCTGCGAACGTACCCAGCCCGGGATGGGGTCCCGGATGTACGCCAAGGGCGGTGTCCTGGTGCCCAGCGAGCACCACATCGGCGCCTTCCACACCTGGCTGCAGAACAAGCTGGAGCCCGCCCCTTCCCTGCTGGAGCCCGCACGAGCACGCGTCCACACCCAAGGAGAGCGCTGATGACCCTGTTCAACCA
>NZ_JACVWU010000121.1 GCF_014596915.1 Streptomyces sp. TRM68416 | reverse complement strand
ATCTACACGTCGGGTTCGACGGGCCGCCCGAAGGGTGCGGTGCTCACCCACCGCAATGTGGTGCGCCTGCTGGAGACCTGTCACGCGGACATGGCCTACACGGCCGATGACGTGTGGTCGATGATGCACTCGTACGCCTTCGACTTCTCGGTCTTCGAGATGTGGGGCGCGCTCGCCTTCGGCGGCCGCGTGGTCGTGGTGCCCAAGCACATCGC
>NZ_JACVWU010000120.1 GCF_014596915.1 Streptomyces sp. TRM68416 | reverse complement strand
GCCCATAACGTTCGGGCACGTCCCGCCACGGAGCACCGGTCCGGGTCCGCCACCGTATGCCGTCTATCAGCTGCCGCCGCGTCCACACCTGCGGCCGGCCCGACTTGATGCCCGTCGGCAGCAGAGGCTCAAGCCGGGCCCACTGGCCGTTCGTCAGATCCCCACGTCCCACAGGACGTGATCATCACCGAACAAGATCCACTTTCGCAACAGACCCTAG
>NZ_JACVWU010000012.1 GCF_014596915.1 Streptomyces sp. TRM68416 | reverse complement strand
CGCCCGCTGCCCACGCGCCGCCCGCCACCCCCGCCACCCCCCTCACCCACCTCAAGACCCACGCCCCCTCCCTCCTCACCGCCTACAAGGCAGCCACCACCACCCTCGACAAGAACAACCTCACCGGCACCCGCGCCAAGACCTACCTCGTGCTGGACCGCTCCGCGTCCATGCGCCCGTACTACAAGGACGGCTCCGCCCAGGCCCTCGCCGAGCAGACCCTCGCCCTCGCCGCCCACCTCGACCCCGAGGCCACGGTCCACGTCACCTTCTTCTCCACGGAACTGGACGGCACCGGCGAGCTCACCCTCACCGACCACGAGAACAAGATCGACGAGCTGCACGCGGGCCTCGGCCGCATGGGCCGTACCAGCTACCACGTGGCCGTCGAAGAAGTCGTCACCCACCACGACAAGCACAGCACCACCCCCGACACCCCCGCCCTGGTGATCTTCCAGACGGACGGCGCCCCGGACGCGAAGACCCCCGCCACCCAGGCCCTCGCCGACGCCGCGAAGACCCACCCGCACATCCACTTCGCCTTCGTCGCCTTCGGCGAGCACGACAACAAGGCCTTCGACTACCTCCGCAAACTGAAGACCGGCAACACGTCGTTCTTCCACGCGGGCCCGACTCCCCGGGAGCTCACGGACACCGAGCTCTACCAGGGCGTACTGGAGAACTGGCGCCCGTAGACCCGAGCGCCGAAGAACCGAAAGACGCCCCCGGCCGCCCCTTCCCACCCCTCAAAACGGGAAGCGGGCGGCCCACCCGTGTCGGCTACGATTTCAAGGTTCGTATGCAAGCCGAGTACGCCGAGTAATTCGACCCGACCACACCCGGGAGCAGCCAAGCCATGGCTCGACACCTCATCACCAGCGCCCTTCCCTACATCAACGGGATCAAGCACCTGGGCAACATGGTGGGGTCCATGCTCCCGGCGGACGTGTACGCCAGGTACCTCCGCCAGCGCGGCCACGACGTCCTCTACATCTGCGCCACCGACGAGCACGGCACCCCCGCCGAGCTGGCCGCGAAGGAGCAGGGCATCCCCGTAGCGGACTTCTGTGCGCAGGCGCACGACGCCCAGAAGGCGGTCTACGACGGCTTCGCGCTGGCCTTCGACTACTTCGGCCGGAGTTCCTCCCCCCAGAACGTCGAGATCACCCAGCACTTCGCCCGCCGCCTCAACGAGAACGGCTTCATCGAAGAGCGCGCCATCCGCCAGGTGTACTCGCCCGCCGACGGCCGCTTTCTCCCGGACCGCTACGTCGAGGGCACCTGCCCCCACTGCGGCTACGACAAGGCCCGCGGCGACCAGTGCGAGAACTGCACCCGCGTCCTGGACCCGACGGACCTGATCGACCCGCGTTCGGCGATCTCGGGCAGCACCGACCTCGAAGTGCGCGAGACCAAGCACCTCTTCCTGCTCCAGTCCAAGCTGCAGCACGAGGTCGAGCAGTGGGTGGCCGCCCACGAGGAGGAGTGGCCGCAGCTCGCCTCCTCCATCGCCCGCAAGTGGCTGAACGAGGGCCTGCACGACCGCGCCATCACCCGCGACCTGGACTGGGGCGTCCCGGTCCCGGCGGACACGTGGCCGGAGCTGGCGGCGGAGGGCAAGGTCTTCTACGTCTGGTTCGACGCCCCGATCGAGTACATCGGCGCGACGAAGGAGTGGGCGGACGCGGCACCCGCCGGGGAGAGCCGGGACTGGAAGTCCTGGTGGTACGAGGCCGACGACACCGTCCGCTACACCGAGTTCATGGCCAAGGACAACGTCCCGTTCCACACGGTGATGTTCCCGGCCACCGAGCTGGGTGTGCGCGAGCCGTGGAAGAAGGTCGACTACGTCAAGGCCTTCAACTGGCTGACGTACTACGGCGGCAAGTTCTCCACCTCGCAGAAGCGCGGCGTCTTCACCGACCAGGCCCTCCAGATCCTCCCGGCGGACTACTGGCGCTACTTCCTGATCGCCAACGCCCCCGAGTCGGACGACTCCTCCTTCACCTGGGAGCACTTCACCGCCACGGTGAACAAGGACCTCGCCGACACCCTCGGCAACTTCGTCAACCGCGTCCTGTCCTTCTCCCGCAAGCGCTTCGGCGACGACGTCCCCGCGGGCGGCGAGCCGGGCGAGGCGGAGGCGAAGCTGGGCGCCGAGATCTCCCGACTCCTCGCCGAGTACGAGGAGCACATGGAGGCCCTCCAGTTCCGCAAGGCCGCCGCCGCCCTGCGCGCGCTGTGGTCCGCGGGCAACTCCTACCTGGAGGAGAAGGCCCCCTGGCTGGAGATCAAGACCGACAAGGACGCGGCCGCGCTCACCCTGCGCACGGCGATGAACCTGATCCACCTGTACGCGGTGGTCTCGGAACCGTTCATCCCGTCGACGTCGAAGGCGATGCGCGAGGCGTTCTCCCTGAAGGACGACACCGCGACCTGGGTCACCGAGTCCGAGGCGAAGTCCCTGACCACGGTGCCCGCCGGAACCCCCTTCACCGTCCCGCCGGTCCTGTTCGCCAAGCTGACGGACGAGGACCTGGAGACGTACAGGACCCAGTTCGGCGGCCAGGACGCCTGACCGCCCGACCATCCACCCGCCCGACCATCCACCCGCGCAACTGTCCGACGGCCGACCACGTCCCCTGATACAACACCAACCCACAGGGGGACTCACATGGCACTGTTCGGCAACGCGCACACCGTGAACCCGGCCTCGGCCCAGCAGGACTACGCACGCCTGCTGGGCCAGGGCGAGCAGGTACAGGCCGCCTACCAGCTCATACGCGACACGATCCTGTTCACCGACCGCCGCCTGATCCTGGTCGACAAGCAGGGCATCACCGGCAAGAAGGTCGAGTACCACTCCATCCCGTACCGCAGCATCACGCACTTCGCGGTGGAGACGGCCGGCACCTTCGACCTGGACGCCGAACTGAAGATCTGGATCTCCGGCAACTCCGTCCCGGTGGAGAAGACCTTCACCAAGGGCGTGGACATCTACGAGGTGCAGGCCATCCTCACCCAGTTCGTCGCCCGCTGACCTCTCCCGACGGCCGTCCGCCCCCGAAGCCTCCTTCGGGGGCGGACGGCCGTCGCCATGCCGAGGCTCTCCACGAGGGGGAACCAGCAAGAGGGGAACAGAAGCGAACAGGTTCCATCCCTTACCGTTACTTTTACTTGCTTCATTTTTCGTTTACATCCCCATAATGTTCATGTGCCCCTATGACCACTTCGTCGGACCCCGCGGCGCAGCAACCAAGGAATGTCGTGAAGCGCATACTGATCCGCTCCGGAAAGAGCCCCCTGCGGGTCGCCAGCCCGGCGGAGTTCATCCACCAGGACCTCATCGGGACGAACACGGGCAACCTGCTCTTCAGCGACTCCGCCCACAAGATGCTCACGACCCCGAACACCGAGGTCACCTCCAACGGCATCCGCACCAACCACTCCGCCGAGCGCGCCGCGGAGATCAACGAGCAGTACGACGTCTTCGTCGTCCCCCTCGCCAACGCCTTCCGCCCCCAGTTCCAGGGCGCGTTGGACCGGCTCTCCACGCTGATCGAGCAGCTCACCATCCCGGTGGTCGTCTTCGGCGTCGGCGCCCAGGCCACCGACGACTACGCGACCGACATGCTCAAGCCGATGGAAGCCTCCGTGAAGCGCTTCACGCGGGCCGTCCTCGACCGGTCCGCGTCCATCGGCGTCCGCGGCGAGCTCACCGCCCGCTATCTCAGGGACCACGGCGTCCCGGACGACAACATCGACATCATGGGCTGCCCGTCGATGTTCCTGTACGGCGACACCTTCCCGGCGATCCGCGAGACGCAGATCACCGCGGACTCGCGCATCGCGATCAACATGTCGCCGAACGCCCGCCCCGTCGGCCCCATCTCCGCCATCGCCGACCACGGCCGCGCGCACTACCCGAACTTCACCTACTACGCCCAGAACACCGTGGACGCGGAGCTGCTGCTGTGGGGTGACACCACGCCCGAGTCCGGCGCCACCGACCCCTTCCCGAAGCGGCTCACCCACGCCCTGCTGCGCGAGAACAAGGTGCGCATGCCGCTGGACCCGGCGACCTGGATCGACGAACTGCGCGGTTACGACTTCGCGTACGGCACCCGCATCCACGGCAACATCGCCGCCCTGCTGGCCGGCACCCCCGCGGTCGTCCTCACCCACGACTCGCGCACCCTTGAGCTGTGCCGGTACTTCGACATCCCGCACCGCCAGCTCTCCACGCTGTCCGCCGACACCGACCCGCGCGACCTGTACGAGGCCGCCGACTGGTCGGCGATGATCTCGGGTCACGGCGAGCGCTTCGAGCGCATCACCGCGTTCCTCACCCGCAACGGCCTGGAGAACACCTACCAGCACGGCGACGGCGGCGCCGCCTACGACGCCCAGGTCGCCGCCCTCGACCTGCCGCCGTCGATGCAGGTCTGGGACGGCACGGAGGACGGCCAGAACCGCTACCGCATGGCCCGCCTGCGCGAGCGGATCACCGTGTCCGAAACCAAGCTCACGGCGGCCACCAAGAAGAACGACGCCCTGAAGACCAAGCTCACCGCCACCGAGAAGCAGCTCGACACCGCGCTCAAGCAGCTGGAAGCCACGCGCAAGCAGCTCGCCGCGATCGAACGCCGCCTCTCCGGCGTAGAAAAGCGCCTCCTCGTCCGCCTCGGCCCGGCCCTGCGCCGCCGCAGCCGCAAGTTCTCCGGCTCGGGCGACACCAAGGGCTAATGCCCTCTCACACCTGCGAGGACACCTGCGCTCGGGACGCCAAGTGGCTGCTAACATCCGGCCACTTGTGCGAGGAAGAGGGTCCTCGCGGGGGAGGGAAACTCACGTGGGCAGACACGCCCTTGGTCGCGGTCGCTCGACCGCCCTGGCCGCCGCCGTCACACTCGCCGTCACCGGAGTCGGTGGCTTCTCCTCGGCGGCCGTCGCGGCCCCGGTCGCCCCCTGGGGCACCGCCACCAGCATCACGAGCAACGACGTCGACGCTTCCGTGCGCGATGTCGTCACAGCCGCGGACGGCTCCGCCGTCGCGGTATGGAATCAGCGCTCCGGCACGGGCGGCTACGAGCGCAAGCTGTACACCGCCGTACGTCCGGCCGACAGCGACGCCTGGGGGACCCCGACGCTGCTGGCGACAACCCCGACCGAGGCCGGGAGCGTAAAGCTGCACGCCTCCGCCGACGGCACGGTCACCGTCCTGTGGGTGGAGTTCCCGCAGGAGACCTCACCCGGCTCCGGCGTCAACAACATCCGGATCGTCAGCTCCGTGCTCGCGGCCGACAGGTCCGCCTGGTCCGCGCCCGCCGAGCTGATCGGCACCGACAAGGGCTGGGGGGACGGCGGCATCGACCTCGCCGAGGCCCCTGACGGCAGCCTCACCGCTGTCTGGGCCGCCCGTGCCGACTCCGCCTCCAAGTGGGAGGTCAGCGCCGCCACCCGGGAAACCGACGGCACTTGGTCGTCGCCCGTACGTCTGAGCACGGCAACCGAGGACAACGCCAACGCGGCCTTCTCGCCGAGCATCGCCATCACGCCCGACGGCACCACCGTCGTTGCCTACCGGCAGTCCGCCGGCGAGACCGCGCAGGCGCGTACGGTGTCCCGGGCTGCCGACACCACCAAGTGGACCGCGCCCGTCGCCGCCACCGGCACCTACCAGTCGCTCAGCGAACCGGAGATCGCGGCGGCCGACGACGGCTCGGTGACCCTCGCCTGGCAGAGCCGCACCGACGAGTCGGTACCCGAGACCATCCACACCGCGACCCGCGCCTCCGACGGCACCTGGTCCGCCCCCGAGACCGTGACGACCACTGACGACCTCGTCGGCACCCCCGAACCGCTCATCGCCCCCGACGGCGACGTCACCCTCGTCTGGGTCGACTGGACCACCACCTTCGGCACCCGCACCGCCACCCGCGAGGCCGACACCGGCGCGTGGTCGACCGTACGGACTCTGTCCACGTCCTACGTTCCCGAGGCGTACGACACCGCCATCGGCGACGACGGCACCGTACGCGCGCTGTGGCCGCAGACGGGCGGCGGCGGGCGCGTGATGATGGAAGCGGTCCGCAGCGACGGGAAGTGGACACCGGCCGCGCAGGTGCCCGGTTCCGCGAGCGCCTACGTCCTCGGCCAGGTCAGCGTCGGCGCCGACGGCACCGCCACCGCCGTCTGGTCCGGCGCCGCGAGCAGCAGCGCGAACTGGCGACTGTACGGCTCGCGCACTGCTTGGCCCTCGCTCGCTGTCAGCGACTCCACAGTGCCGGCCACAGCCGCTCTCAAGGGCACCACCAGCTCCAGCACCGCCTGGGCACCGACCTGGACGCTCAGCAGACCCACCTCGTCCTGGTCGGTGACAATCACCGACCAGGCAGGCAGGACGGTCCGCACCCTCACCGGCACGACCGACGACCTGACGGTCACGGCGGACTGGAACGGCCGTACGGCATCCGGGACCCGCGCCCCCAACGGCCCGCTGACCTGGACGCTGCGCGCCACCCAAGAAGGCGCGGACTCGGCCGTGAAGCTGGCCTCCGGCAGGGTCACGGTCACCGGCGGCACCGCGGTCAACCGCGACTTCGGCGGCCCGTCGGCCACTCCCGACGGCACGGGCGACCTGCTCACCCTCAACTCTTCCGGCACGCTGACCTACCAGCTCGGGAAGCGCACCACCGGCGCGTTCTCCGGCAAGGTCAGCGGCAGTGGCTGGGCGACAAGCATCAAGGCGGTCCCCTTCGGCGACCTGAACGGCGACCGCTGCAACGACGTCCTCGTCCGCTACAGCAGCGGTGCCCTGCGTCTGTACAAGCCGGGCTGCGGCAAGGCGGTCACGCCGTCGACGTCGTACACCACCCTCGCCACCAGCGGCTGGACCCAGTACGACATCCTCACCTCGCCGGGCGACCTGACCTCCGACGGGCGCCCGGACCTGCTGGCCCGCAACGCCTCCACCGGCGCGGTCTACCTGTACAAGGGCACCAGCACGGGCAAGCTCTCCGCCCGCGTGAAGCTCTACGACAACTGGAAGACGTACAAGAAGATCGTGGGCGTCGGCGACATCACGGGCGACGGCAAGGCCGACCTCCTCGCCCAGGACAAGTCGAACAACCTCTACCGCTACAACGGCAAGGGCGCCGGCACGTTCACCGCGCGGACGAAGCTGTTCTCGAACTGGGGCGGCTCCTACAACGCCGTCGTCGGCGTCGGCGACATCACCGGCGACGGCAAGCCGGACCTCGTCTCCCGCGACACGAACGGCAACCTGTACCGCAACAGCGGCGACGGAAAGGGTTCGTTCGGGGCGCGAGCGAAGATCGCGACCGGCTTCGGGAGCTACAAGGCCCTTTCGTAGGACTCAAGTTGCCCGCATCAAAGCGCCCGGGCCGATCGCCCGGGCGCTTGAACGTTTATTCGCCCATCGTGCTGCGCGTCAGCCCGTCGGACAGCGAGGACTTCCTGCTCGCCGAGGAGGCGACGCCTCCAAGTCCCTGTGGCTGAACGCCATCGACCACACCGGCAAGACGGGCACCGATGTCTCGGTCCCGTCCGTCGAGCTGTACGGGCCCCTGAAGCACCTCGTCAAGGTCACCATTGACGTCGACGGCAAGAAGGGAACCAAGACGGCGTCGGTCACCGCAACCGACGGCCACCCCTTCTGGGTTCCGGAACTCGGTGAGTGGATAGACGCCACGGACCTGACGTCCGGGGACTGGCTGCACACCAGCACCGGCGTCCGCGTGCAGATCACGGCAGTCGAACGGTGGACGGCACAGAAGGCAACAGTTCACAACCTGACCGTCAGCGACCTGCATACGTACTCTGGGATCAATTGCACACGCAGTCTCTGAACGACTATGGCCTAACACGTCGTGGGCCCTCAGGACCTCTACCATCCGAGTGTCAGGTGATCGAGATGAACATCATCCCTACGCGTCTGGCGCTGCAGGTGATTCGTGACGGCGATGGTCTGTGGGATACGAGAACAATCGACCTAGAACTTGGAAGGCGTGGCGCCTGCATCGAGGGATCAGTTCTCCCCGACCTCCGCCAGCTTGCGGAGCGGCTATTGATCCAAGAAGACAGCAGCGAGCCCCACGGAACGGGTCCACGCTGGCGCTTGACTGCATTGGGTGCCGCATGGCTTGAATCCAATGCAGGAGATAGTGATTGATCATCGACACTGCATGAGTCGATTCTCCTGCTACAGCCCCGCGCGTTGAGGGAAGTGAATGCGCGGGGCTGGCGCTCGCTCCAGTTGCACGAAGCGTCGGCAGATTGCGCGAGTCGTAGCGGAGTGCGCCGAGTGGAATACTCCGACATTTTCCCCACGATTCCTGGCGGAGTTATAGGAGTCTGGTAGCAGCGTAACGGAGGCCTCATTGATAGAAATGTCGATGAGGCCTCCGTGCCGTTTGATGGTAACGCCGACGGAAACAGAGGCGAACGGTACGATACTTCCATGCAGGTCCACGGGCAGACCGGAACTTGCTGACCAGCGAACACCATCTGACCCTCTGTCAACACACTCCGCATCTCGGGGGAACCTCAGTTCGCGGTGCGTCCGGCAACGGCAGACAGACTGTGCGAGTCCTGGGTTGCGACGGCCCCGGGTGGGTCCTCCGCGGCTTCGCTACAGGAGACGGGGCAGAACCAGACAGCACGGAGGAATGGATCTACACCACCTTTCAGGGGACCGTCGTCGCTTCTTCCTCCGCCCCGCGAGGCACCGATGCGTCGATGCGGCTGCGCTGGCCAGAACAGGGAGGTGAGCTCGACGCCCATTGAACCGGTGGCGGTGCGTTCACCTGGCGCCCGGCGTACGGGTTCGTCGGATCGGTGACGGCATAGCAGGCCTCCACACACGCGCAAAACAGGTCGAACAGCCTCCGATCAGGCCGCAGGGACATACGCAGACGCAGACGGGGCTCGGCCGCGCTGGTGGCCGCCAGGCTGATCGCACGGCAGTGGTGCCGTCCCCGCCCGCCCTGCACGGGGCGGATCCCCGCGGCTGTTGCAACACATGATCGCTTCATGTGGCTGCGAGCACTGAAGAGAGACGCTCGGCTGGGCTTCCCAGCCGAGCGTTTCGCGTGTGCGGCTGTTGAGCCGGCCGGCGACTCGTGTGCACTGGCACACGCTGTGGCGAGTCCGGTCCGCTCGGGTCGTGTCCGAAACCAAGCTCACGGCGGCCGCCAAGAAGAACGACGCCCTGAAAACCAGGCTCACCGCCACCGAGAAGCAGCTCGACACCGCGCCCCCAGCAGCTGGAGACCACGCGCAAGCAGCTCGACACGATCGAACGCCGCCTCGCAGGCGCCGAAAAGCACCTCCTCGTCCGCATCGGCCCGGCCCTGCGCCGCCGCACCCGCAAGGTCACGGGCTCGGCCATGAAGGGCTGACCTCTGCCGACGTCCACCACGCGCTTACGGCGCAGTCGACCGACCCTGTGGGGTGCGGCTCGGCTCTGCTCGCCCAAGTACCTGTGCAGTAGGGCCCCCAGGGCCGACCACTCCGGGCGACTGAACGTTTATTCGCACCCCGAAAGAGTGAACGACCCGGATCCTCCGATCGCCCCGCCCCTTGATCCACCTAGCTTGAGCCCATGGTCACACCAGCTCACGAGGGCATGCACCGCATCTTCCAGGAGCGGCCCGAGATCCTGGCTCCCGTATTCGGAGTGCTGGGGATCGAGTTACCCGAGAAGATGACGGTGGACGCGATCGTCTCCGACGCGACGGAGACGCGGCCGATGGCCCGTCACATCGACACCGTGCTGCGCGTCAGTCCGTCGGACGGCGAGGACTTCCTGCTCGCCGTGGAGGCACAGGAACGGCGCGACGCGAAGAAGGAGTCCAGTTGGCCCTACTACGTCGCGCACCTTCAGTCGAAGTACGAGCTCCCGGTGCTGCTGCTCGTGGTCTGCCGGGACCGGGCCACCACCAAGTGGGCAGCCGGCCCCTTCGACTGCGGAACACGCGGTTGGACCGCGCAGAGGACGTTCCCTCTGGTCATCGGACCGGACAACCTCCCGGCGATCACTGACGCGAGAACCGCAGCCGAGAAACCCGCGATGGCCGCGTTCTCCGCCCTCGCACACGCCAACAGCCCTGACATCGACGCCATACTGGACGCACTGGGCCACGCCCTCTCGGGGCTCGACCTGGACGCGAGCGGATACTTCTGGCAGTTCCTGGAGAAGACCCTGGGGAAGACCCCAGCTGGAGAGAAATGGAAGGACATCATGGGGTTCGTCAACTACTTCCCCGGTCAGGGGACGCTCCTGGAGAAGGCCTACACCGAAGGCGAGGCCAAGGGGGAGGCAAGGGGCGAAGCCAAGGCGGTGCTGTCCGTCTTGGAGGCACGTGAGATCCCCGTCTCCGACGCCATCCGCGAACGCGTCACCACCTGCACCGACATCAACCGCATCGACGGCTGGCTGCGCAGGGCGGTCACGGCCACGCGGGCGGAGGACCTGTTCGCCGAGGACCCGTCCGACGACGCTTGAGCATCGCGTCCCGCATCACCGCTGGCGGCAGCCCTCCGAGGCGTACGTAACGAACTCAGCCCACGCCCCCGGCGCCACCGCGAGCCGGGGACCTGTCTCGCGGTGCTTGGAGTCGCGGACGTGGACGGTGGCGGGGGTGGCGGCGACCTCTATGCAGGAGTCGCCCTCAGGACCGTCGCTGTAGCTGCTCTTGAACCACGCCAGCTCGGAGGCGTCACCGGCAGTGTGCTTGCGGATCATGTTTCTCCCAGCAGGCGCTCGATGAAGGCCAGTGACTCCCGCGGAGTGAGAGCCATAGCCCGGATGGTGCTGTACCTCAGTTCAAGGATACGAAGGTCTTTCGGTTCAGAGACCGGCCGTCCGTTGAACGCTCCGTCGGAACGGCCCAGCGCCATACCGTCCTCGAACTTCAGCACCTCGATCTTGCCGCTCAGCCCGGGGTGAGCCCCGGAGTCCGTCGGCATCACCTGGAAGGTGACATTACGCAACTGCGCCACCGTAAGCAGATGTTCGAGCTGCTGACGCCACACCATGGGGCCTCCAACCTGTCGGCGCAGCGTCACCTCTTCCTGCACGAAGCTCAGTAGGGGCGCGGGAGACCGCTCGAAGATCGACTTTCGTGCCATACGCGCGGCCACCAGGCGATCCAGTTCCTCTTCCGAATAGGCGGACTGGGACACCTCGAACAGGGCTCTCGCGTGCTCCGGTGTCTGCAACAGGCCGTGGATGCTGAGCCCGACGTATACACCCAGCTCGATGGCCTTGGCTTCCCGCTCCGCCAGGTCCCGCACCCTTTTCGGATACCGGACCTTCTTCACGTCCTCCCAGGTAGCCGCGATGAGTCCGCCCGCGCCCAACACCTCGTCGGCCCTGGCCAGGTACTCGGGGCGGGGAATCCGTTTGCCGCCCTCGACCTTGTAGACGAGGCCCTCGCCGTATCCGATCGCCTTGGCGAAGTCGGGAGCCCGCATCCCCGCCGCCTCCCTCCGCAGCCTCAGCTGCCGCCCCACGGTCGCGACGACCGCGACGCCCCAGTCGTCGTCCGGATCCACCTCCCAACCCGGCTCGTCCACGTCGCCGTTGGCCGATTCCACCGCCATCCCGCACCCCTCCGCCGTACGACCGTGCCGCAACCGCCCCTACCCGTACGGGCCCTCCGGACAGTCGGGACACTCCTGGACAAGCCCTGGACAGAATCCCGGCGGCGCCGCCCCGACTCGGCACCTCAGCACGCGAGTCACCGAAGCCCGACCGCTCGCGCTCCGGTCCGACCTGCGCTCCCCAATAACCACCCACGGAAGAGAAAGCACCCCCACCAAACCCCACCCCTCCCTCCCGCCGGGCAAACTCACTCCCGCGAGTGAATATGCGCAACTGGACTGGATTCGGGCCCGGTTGCCTGCTCTAGGCTCAGCGCGAGCAGCACCACACAACCCCAGACATGCGACGGCCCCCGCCGGGACTGGCATCCCAGTGCGAGGGCCTGACCACCGAGGAAGTAGGAGCTTCCCGTTGGATACGCAGAACCCTAGCGCGCCCCCGCACGCCCAGTCCCGCGTCCCGGGCAAAAACCACCCCCACGCGCGACCCCATTCCGGCGTGATCCACGACAACATCCGCCACACCGAGAACTTCACGGTGATCGGCAACCACCTCGTCCAGCACCAGGAGCTCTCCCTGCTCGCCATCGGGCTGGCGTGCTACCTGCAGTCCGTGCGGCAGGGCACCGCCGTCGACATCAAGAGCCTCGCCGACCGCTTCCCCGAGGGCCCCACCCGTATCGCCGCCGCGCTGCGCGAACTGGAAGCCCACGGCTACCTCCGCCGCACCCGTGAGCGCACGCCCACCGGGCAGGTCGTCACCCGTACGGTCTCCTGCAACAAGCCGGGGCACCGGGCTGCCACGACCTCCGACAAGCCCGCCCGACGCACGGCGGCCGTCAAGGACAAGCCGCCGCTCCGCAAGAAGCGCCTCCCCGCCGTGCCGCGGCCCTCGACCACATCCCCCGCCCTGCTCCAGGCAGCCGTCGACGTCCTCGCCGGCCTCCGCCGCCACGACCCCCGCCTGCTGCTCTCCGCCGCCGACGCCGAACACCTGGCTCCCGGGGTCGCCGCCTGGCTGGAACGTGAGTTCACCCCCGCCGCCGTAGCCAGAGCCCTGACCGAGAACCTGCCGCCCGAACCCCTGACCCGCCCGGCCGCCCTGCTCGCCCACCGGCTGACCGCACAGCTCCCGCCCCCGCCCCCGTTCCAGCCGCCCTCGGACCCCAGACACCCCCTCCAGAACTGCGACGGCTGCGACCGCGCCTTCCGCGCCCCCGCCCCCGGCCGCTGCCGCGACTGCCGAACCGATCTCCCGGAGGCCGCCTAGCATGGACGTGACGATCCTTGCCCCTGGGCACAGAGCACGAGGAGCGAGCGCCATGACCATCGCCCCGGACCACGCGCAGCAGGGCGCCTCCCATGTCTACCGGGCCATGAGGGATGTCATTCAGTCGATGGACGACACCCTCCCCGGCAGGTTCGAGATCACCAAGGAAGGGATCGTTCACGACATGATGTCGCCCGGAGGACCTCATGAGGTCACGTCCGCACACATCAGCCGTCGCCTGGAACGGATCATGCCGGACGATCTGCTCGCCCACACCGGCACCCCCGATGTGGAGGACGAGCCCGCGGGCATCATGCGCCATCCAGACGTGATGGTGATCGCGTGGGCCGACTTGAACGTCGAGGGCTCCATCGACCCTCGCACGCTCGTCGCCGCCATCGAGGTCGTCTCCCGCTCCAACCCCGACAACGACTGGGTCTCCAAGCTCCGCGACTACCCCCTGATCGGCGTCCCCGTCTACGCGATCTTCGATCCCCGCACCGGCACGGGTGCCGTCTTCACCGACATCCACCCCACCCCCGACGGCCCCCGCTACGCCACCCGTAAGGACTTCGTCTACGGCGAGGACGTCACCATCGGCGACTGGACCATCTCGACCGAGGACCTGCCGCGCTATCAGCGCGAGGGGTGACCCGGCCTTCCGCGCGCAGCCCTGAAACCGAAAAGGGCCCGGAACCGATCACCACGGTCCCGGGCCCTTCCCTCAGTCGCTCGACCGGCTACTTCGGCTGCGGCTTGCGCACTGACAGGTGCAGTTCCTTCAGCCGCGTCTCGTCCAGCTCCGTCGGCGCGCCCATCATGAGGTCCTGGGCGTTGCCGTTGAGCGGGAAGGCGATCGTCTCGCGGATGTTGGGCTCGTCGGCGAGGAGCATGACGATGCGGTCGACGCCGGGGGCGATGCCGCCGTGCGGCGGGGCGCCGAAGCGGAAGGCGCGCAGCATGCCCGCGAACTGCTCCTCGACGGTCTCGCGGTCGTAGCCCGCGATCTCGAAGGCCTTGAGCATGATCTCCGGCTCGTGGTTCCGGATCGCGCCGGAGGACAGCTCGACGCCGTTGCAGACGATGTCGTACTGCCAGCCCAGGATGTCCAGCGGGTCCTGGGTCTCCAGGGCCTCAAGGCCGCCCTGCGGCATGGAGAACGGGTTGTGCGAGAAGTCGATCTTCCCGGTGTCCTCGTCCTTCTCGTACATCGGGAAGTCGACGATCCAGCAGAAGCGGAAGACATCGGACTCGAAGTGGCCCGCGCGCTTGGCGGCCTCCACCCGCACCGCGCCCATGATCTTCGAGACCTCGTCGAACTCGCCCGCGCCGAAGAACACGGCGTGCCCCGCGGCGAGCGAGAGGCGCTTGGTCAGCTCGGCGACGTTCTCCTCGGTGAGGAACTTGGCGATCGGGCCGGACAGCGAGCCGTCCTCGGCCACTCGCACCCAGGCCAGTCCCTTCGCGCCCAGCGTCACCGCGAAGTCGCCGAGCTGGTCGAAGAACTTCCTCGGCTGCGCGGAGACGTCCGGCACCGGCAGCGCACGCACGTGCTTGCCCGCGAACGCCTTGAACTCCGAGCCCTCGAAGATGTCGGTGATGTCGACGAGCTCCAGCTGGGCCCGCAGGTCCGGCTTGTCGGAGCCGTACTTCAGCATCGCCTCGCGGAACGGGATCCGCGGGAACGGCGAGGTGACGTGACGGCCGCCGCCGAACTCCTCGAACAGCTCCGTCATGAGCTTCTCGATCGGCTGGAAGACGTCCTCCTGCTCGACGAAGCTCATCTCCACGTCGAGCTGGTAGAACTCGCCCGGCGAACGGTCGGCACGGGCGTCCTCGTCGCGGAAGCAGGGCGCGATCTGGAAGTAGCGGTCGAAGCCGGAGATCATCAGCAGCTGCTTGAACTGCTGCGGCGCCTGGGGGAGGGCGTAGAACTTGCCCGGGTTCAGACGGGAGGGGACGACGAAGTCGCGGGCGCCCTCGGGGGAGGTCGCGGACAGGATCGGCGTCGCCATCTCGTTGAAGCCGAGGGCGACCATCTTCGAGCGGATCGAGGCGATCACCGACGACCGCAGCATGATGTTCTTGTGCATGCGCTCGCGGCGCAGGTCCAGGAAGCGGTACTCAAGGCGCCGCTCCTCGTTGACCCCGTCCTCGGTGTTGATCGTGAACGGCAGCGGGGCGGCGGCGCCGAGCAGCTCGACCTCGCCGACCTCGACCTCGATCTCGCCGGTGGGCAGGTCGGGGTTCACGTTCTCGGTTCCACGTGAAACAACGCGGCCGTCGATACGGACCGTGGACTCCTTGGAGAGCTTGTCCAGGGCCTCGTAGGCGGCGGTGCCGGGGCGGGCGACGAGCTGCGTGATGCCGTAGTGGTCGCGCAGATCGATGAAGAGGATGCCGCCCAGGTCGCGCCGATTGTGCAGCCAGCCACTGAGCCGGACGTCGGTGCCGACGTCAGAGGCGCGGAGCTCGCCGCAGGTGTGGGACCTGTACCGATGCATCGTCGTTCATCCAGTCTTCGCGGATCGGGGACCTGTTTCACGTGAAACGCCTCCAAGACTACCGGCCGCCCCACGATCGGCTCCCCACCATTGACCGCGGCCACTGCGCGGAGGACGTCTTCGGTGGCAGGGTGCGAGCGCCTGTTCTTAGAGTGGGTCAATGCGCACTGGTGAGCCCCTGCCCGCCGTGGGGGAGGTTCTGGCCGCCCTCGCGACCGGCCAGTGGCACTGGTCCACCGCCACCGGGCAGGTCACGGTCGACGCCGAGGCCGCCCGGCTCCTCGGGCTGCCCGCCGAGCAGGCCACCCTCCGGGAGTCACAGGTACGCGCCCGCCTTCACCCGGTCGACTGGAACGAGATCGCCGGCGTGATCCAGCTGGCCGTCGCCGAGGACACCCTCGGCGAGGTGCGGGTGCGGATCATGGACGAGCGGGGCGAGGTCGTCCGCGTCACCCGCAGCCGCTTCAAGCCGGGCTTCGACCCCGAGAAACGCTCCTACGAGGTGATCGGCACCCTCCAGGAGGTCACCGAGCCGACTCCGGGCACCCCGGCCGGGCGGCGGGCGGTCACCGGGGACTGGCGGCGCTCGCGGGAGGCGTTCCTGCTGGACGCGGGCCGGGCGCTGGCCGAGGCCCGCTCCACCGCCGAGGTCCTGCGGGTGGCGGCCGGTCTGTCGATGCCGGGCTTCTCACCGGACGGGCTCGCCGTCTTCGGGGTCTCGGGCGACCGCCTGACGATCATCGGCCACCACGGGCATCAGCCCGGCGAGGAGGACCCCTTCACCCACATGGCGCTGGACACCGACTACCCGGCCGCCGAGGTGGTGCGCACCGGCCGGGCCGTCTACCTCTCCACGCCCGAGCAGTACCGCGCCCGCTACCCGCTCACCTGGCCGCTCGCGGCACACTTCGGCCGCCGCTCCTGGGCGTTCCTGCCGCTGACCGTGGCCGGCCGCACGATGGGCGCCTGGATGGCGGCCTTCACCTACCCGGTCGCGTTCACCCCCGACGAGCGGTCCGTGCTGACGACGGTGGCCCGGATGCTGGCGCAGGCGCTGTCGCGGGCCGGGGCCGCCGAGACCCAGCGGGAGCTGACCGACGGACTCCAGCGCTCGATGATGCCGACGCTCGGCCCGCGGGAGATACCCGGCATGCGCGTTGCCGCGCGCTATGTGCCCACCGGCGGCGGCCTCCAGGTCGGCGGCGACTGGTACGACATGATCCCGCTGCCCGGGGGCACCTCCCGGGCGGCGTCCGGGGGCGGCCGGTTCGCGCTGGTCATCGGTGACGTCCAGGGCCATGACGTGCGGGCGGCCGGGCTGATGGGCCAGCTGCGCATCGCCCTGCGCGCCTACGCCTCCGAGGGCCACCGCCCCGACGCGGTCCTCTCCCGCGCCTCCCGCTTCCTGCACGGCATGACGGACGACGGCCCCGACTCCGCCGACCTGCGCTTCGCGACCTGCCTGTACGTCGAGGTCGACCCCGCCGCCGCGACCCTCGACATCGCCCGCGCCGGCCATCCCGACCCCGCGATCCGCATGGCGGACGGCACGGTACTGACCCGGCCCACGGCGGGCGGGCTGCCCCTCGGCATCGACCCGGACGCGGACTACCCGACGACCCGGCTCACCCTCGAACCCGGCGAAACGATGCTGCTGTGCACCGACGGCCTCATCGAGACCGGCGGCCACGACCTGGAGACCGGCTGGAAGCGGATCCGCTCCATCCTGGAGGAGCACGACGGCGATCTGGAGCAGCTCGCCGACGCCCTGCTCCAGGCCGTGCACGGCCCCTCCTCGCACCACACCACCGGCCCGCTGGCCGACCGGCGCGAGGACGACATAGCGGTCCTGCTGCTGGGCCGGGCGGGAGGCGGCGGCCACGGGGACACGACCGTCGTCGGACCGACCGTCCGCCGCACGGTACTGACGGTCGCCCAGGCCGAGCCCGAACGGGTCGCGATCGGCCGCCAGCAACTGCGCGAACTGCTGCACGACTGGGCCTCCCCCGACCAGGTCGACTCCGCCGTCCTGCTGCTCTCCGAGATGCTGACGAACGTCCTGGTCCACACCGACGCCGACGCCCTGCTCCTCGCCGAGGTGCACAGCGGACCGGACGGACGCCGGATGCGCGTCGAGGTCACCGACACCAGCGACGACCTCCCCCACAAACGCCGCCCCGGCGAACTGGCCTCCTCCGGCCGCGGCCTGATGCTCATCGAACTCCTCGCGGACGCCTGGGGAGTGGACCCGCGGGGCGAGGGCAAGAGCATCTGGTTCGAACTGACGGAGCCGGAGGGGACGGTCCCGCAGACGCCGTAGGCCCCCTCCCCGGCCCCCGCTCACACCTCCCCGCCGAAGAAGACCCGCACCTCCCGGATGAGGCCGTCGCGGACGGTGATCGCCTCGACGTTGCGGTAGCGGCCGCCGGCCGTCGGCTCGTACTCGTAGTAGGCGAAGACGAGTTCGGGACCGGCCTCCGTGAGATGCAGCATCCGCTGCTCGCGCATCCGGTCGGCCGTGGGAAAGCAGCGTGCGAAGAACGCGGCGCGGTCGATGTGGTCGTCGCGCGGGCTGGTGAAGGTGAAGTCGTCGGCGTACAGCGGCAGCGCCGCCTCACGGTCCTGAGCCCGGTAGAACCGGAACGCGGCCTCGACGACGTCGGCCGGACTGCCGTTCATACGGCCTCCTCTACGACTCGGACGGCTCGGGTGCCCCGTAATGCGTACGCAGCTCATGGACCACCCCGAACGCCGCCGCTGTCAACGGCACCGCGAGGAGCATGCCGAGGACGCCGGCCACGGAGGCGCCCGCGGTGATCGTCAACATCACCACCGCCGGGTGCATCTGGACGGTCCGGCTCTGGATCATCGGCTGGAGCACATGCCCCTCCAGCACCTGCACGGCGAGGACGACCCCCAGCGCCCACAGCGCGATCACGAACCCGCGGTCGGCGAGCGCCACCAGCACCGCGACCGCCCCGGAGATGAAGGCGCCGAGGTAGGGGATGTAGGCGCCGACGAAGACGAGCGCACCGAGCCCCACGGCCCCCGGCACGTCCAGCACGAGCAGGCCCACGGTGATGCAGACCGCGTCGATGAACGCGATGAAGGTCGTCCCCCGCATGAACCCCTCGACGGCCTGGAAGGCCCGCCGCGCCATCGCCTCGACCGTGTCGCCCGTCCCGCGGGGCGCCATCGCCCGCAGCGTCCCGGCGGCCAGATGGGAGTCGCGCAGGAAGAAGAAGACGAGCAGCAGGGCGAGTACGGCCATGGCGATGGTCTCGCCCACCACGCTGACCCCGCTGATGACGCCCGACGCCGCGGTCCCGCCGAACTTGGCCAGCAGCTCGCGGGCGTTGGAGGCGATGTCCTCCAGCGAGGTCCCGGCCGCCCCGAAGTGCTCGGCGAGATCCTGCGCCGCGGCCTTGAGCGAGGCGACGATCTGGTCGCCGGTCTCGATGAGCGCGGCCACCACGATGTACACCGCCCCGCCGACCACCGCGACCACGGCCACGCAGGTCAGCCCGGCGGCGACGGACCTGTTCACGCGCGCCCGCACGAGCCGCCGGTGGAACGGCCCGAGCAGCGCCGTGCCGAGCAGCGCGAGCAGCACCGGCACGACCGCCGTGCGGAACTCCACGCACAGCCGGATCCCGACGTAGACGACCCCGGCTACGAGCAGGATCACGGCGCACCAGGCGGCGAGCCGCCGTACGGGTTCGGGGAGGAGCTGCACCCCTCCAGCCGACCACGCCCGCCCCGCCCCCACCCCTCGGCGGACCCACTCGGGTGACGAGGCGTCAGCGGCCGGTCAGGGTGCGGCCGGTCCGCGCAGCGCGAGCAGCAGTCCCGCGGCCAGCGTCCACAGGGGCATGAGCAGCACGGTCAGCCAGGCGCTGAACGGCCCCGCCAGGGACAGCACCGCGATGGCGAACGCGCACCAGCCCAGCCAGGCCGGCACCGCCCGGGTCGTCACGGCCACCCGCCACACCGTGAACAGCAGCACCGCAGCGGCTGCCATGGCGGCGACGAAACCGGCGTAGGCCATGTCCAGGAGCAGCAGCGCGACCATGGCCGTGCCGGGGCCGACCTGGAAGGAGTCGGTGTTGTTGGCGGAGATGGCGTAGATGGACCCGGCGAGCGTGGCGATCATCAACAGCGCCGCGTAGACGGCTCCGCCGGCGAGTACCAGGTGCGAGCGGTTCCCGGCGAGCCGCGCGAGCGCCCCGAGGAACCACAGGAACAGCAGCGCCGACAGCAGCAGCATCACGGCCATGCCCTCGGTACGGTCGAGGTTGCCGTCGTCGCTGTAGAAGGCGAGGGTCTCGCGCAGCCCGTCCCTGCCCTCGGTGTCCGGTCCACCGGCGAAGATCACCAGCAGCGCCACGAGCATCAGTACGCCCGAGGCGACCCCGGCGAGACCGGGCCAGAGGGTTCTGCGCGGGCTCTCCCCGGCGCCGCCGTGCGCCGCAGGGGTGGTCGTCGGTGTCGTCATGTCGGCCTCCCACGTGAAGACACTCACGCGAGGGTCCCGGAACAGGACTCTTTCTCAGTATGCGCCCGCCGCGACGGCCTCTCCCGTCGTACGACCGTGGACGCATGGTCATCGAGGTCCGCCCCGCGACGGCCTTCGCGGACGTCCGCACCCTGGCCGGCGGGCAGGCGGCGTCCGTCTCGACGTGCTGCCGTGGACCGGCGCGCGGGAGCCCGAAGCCGCGGATCCGACGTGCGGCTTCGGGCCTCGCCCGACCTGTGAGGTCCGCGCCCCTACAGGCCGCCCTCCGACATCCCGTGCACGGCCGGGATCGTGCCCAGGCGGCCCTTCTGGAAGTCCTCGAAGGCCTGCATGAGCTCGTCCTTGGTGTTCATCACGAACGGGCCGTAGTGGGCCATGGGCTCACGGATCGGCTGTCCGCCGAGGAGGACGACCTCCAGGTCCGGGGTGTGGGAGTCCTGCTTGTCGTCCGCGCGGACGGTCAGGGAGCCGCCGGCGCCGAAGACCGCCGTCTGGCCGAGGTGGACGGGACGCCGGTCCGTGCCGACCGAGCCGCGGCCGGCGAGGACGTAGGCCAGCGCGTTGAAGTCCTCACGCCACGGAAGCGTGATCTCCGCGCCCGGCGCGAGGGTCGCGTGGACCATCGTGATCGGGGTGTGCGTGATGCCCGGACCCTGGTGGCCGTCCAGTTCACCGGCGATGACGCGCACGAGGGCGCCGCCGTCCGGCGAGGTCAGGAGCTGGACCTGGCCGCCGCGGATGTCCTGGTAGCGCGGGTCCTTCATCTTGTCCTTGGCGGGGAGGTTCACCCACAGCTGGAGGCCGTGGAAGAGTCCGCCGGACATCACGAGCGACTCGGGCGGGGTCTCGATGTGGAGTAGGCCGGAGCCCGCGGTCATCCACTGGGTGTCGCCATTGGTGATCGTGCCGCCGCCACCATTGCTGTCCTGGTGGATGAAGGTCCCGTCGATGATGTACGTGACGGTCTCGAAGCCTCGATGGGGGTGCCAGGGGGTCCCCTTCGGCTCCATCGGACCGTAGTCCACCTCTCCCATCTGGTCCATCATGATGAACGGGTCCAGATGACGGTAGTTGATCCCGGCGAACGCACGGCGTACCGGGAAGCCCTCGCCCTCGAAGCCGCTCGGGGCGGTCGTGACGGTGAGGACGGGACGGGCCGCTGCGTCGGCGGGGGCGGTGACGCGCGGCAGCGTCAGTGGGTTCTCGACGGTCACTGCAGGCATGTCGGTACCTCCTTGTGCGTCCACTTTAGTTGAGCATTGAACTTTCTGCCAGCCCCAACACAGAAAGCCCGGAGGGCATTCCCTCCGGGCTCTCTCTCAGTGGCGTCAGTTGCTGAAGTACAGGTACTTCCAGGAGCTGTAGGTCGTCGCGTTCACGTTGTCACCGGACGAGCCCTTGACGTAGACCGAACGCATCCGCGCCTTGATGCCCGCCTCGCCGGGCGCGCCGAGGCTCACGGCCGACTTGCCGTCCGGGCCGAGCTGGAAGTACTCGGAGTCCAGCGCGTACCACGAGCCCTGGTAGTAGACCTGGAGGTCGAAGCGCTGCTGGCGGCCCTGGTAGTAGTTCATGGTCGTGGTGAGCAGCGGGTCGGTGCTCTTGCGGAACCAGTAGTACGTCTTCGTGCCGATCTTCGCCTTCTTGTAGTGCTTGGAGACGGCGACGGAGACCTTCGCCCTGGCGTACGCGGTCGACTTCACGGTCTTCGGCTTGTACCGGGCGTCACCCTTGAAGACGGCCGTGACGGCGGTGTTCCGCTTCATGTCCACGACGGCGGAGAGGTTGCCGTTGGAGTTGACCGTGCCCTTCTTGATCAGCTTCTTGGGCTTGTCCTTGCCGTACGGGTCGGCCCAGATCTCCACCGTGCGGTTCTTGTACGTCTTGCCGAGGTGGGCGGTGAACCTGACGTCGGCGCCGTAGCCGTACACCTTGCCGTTGTTGTTCAGGCTGAGCGAGGTCGCGGCGCGGGAGACCTCGACGGTGTCGGAGGCGGTCGCCGAGGTGTGCGTGGCGTCGCCCGCGTACTTCACCGTGTACTTCACCTTGCCGCCGGCGGGCGGGGTGTTGGTGAAGGAGTAGGTGCCGTCCGCCTTGACCGTGACGGCGGGCAGCGCCTTGCCGTTGGGGCTCTCGATGTCGGTGCGGGTGACCGAGAGCTGGGCGCCGGCCGGCAGCGGCACCGTCGCGGAGAGCTTGCCGGTGACGGTGAGCGGCTTGGCGCGGGCGGCCGTGGCCGGGGCGTTGACGGTGAGGGTGGGGACGTTGAGCGTCGGGTTGGTGAGCGCCTTGAGGGCGTAGCCGCCGCCGCTCGGGACCAGGGCGAAGATCCGGGAGGAGTCCGGGGCCCAGGCCACGTCGGACGCGGTGACGCTGTAGGTGCGTACGGGCTGCTTGGCGTTCGGCCGGTAGACGGCGACCTTGCTGCCCGCGATCTGCGCGATCAGGCCGTCGCTCGCGACGTCGGCCCGCTGTCCGGCAGGGTAGGCGCCGGCCTTGGCGAACTTGCCGTCCGCGTAGGCGTCCCGGTCGGTGCCGTTGACGAGCACCTCGTCGGCGCCGGCGACGAGGTCGACGTCCCCGATGCCGTGGTTCAGCGAGTAGTCACCGGAGTGCCAGGCGGTCAGCTGGGGCGTCCCGCTCGACACGTCGAGGACGGCCATCGAGCCCGTGGACAGTCCGGTCTCGCCGACGGCCAGCACGCCCGGACGCTGCGGGTCGGTGTCCAGCAGGGCCTGGCCCCACATCCCGACCGAGGTGCCCTCCTTCGGGAACTGGGCCAGCGCCACCGGGTCGGCGCCGGTCTCCGGGTCCACCGCCGGGTCGACCGAGCCCAGGTCGCCGTCCCACTGGTCGCCGTACGTGAACCAGACCTTGCCGGCGGAGAACGCCACGTGGCGCGGGCCGGTGTCGGTGGCGACGGCGTAGCGGGCCTTGACGCCCAGGGTGGCCGCGTCCAGGGCCACGATCTCGTGCCGGGCGGGCGAGGCCGCGTACAGCGTGGCGCCGTCCTCCGACAGCGCCAGGTCGGTGACCCCGGCGACCCCGCTCACCGAGGCGCGCACGGCGCCGGTGTGGTCGGCGGCCAGGACCTTGCCGGCCGAGCTGTCGCCCAGGAAGACCCGCTGGCCGTCCGTGACGATTCCGCCGGGCGAGGCGACGACGGCCGTCGCGGCCGAGGCGGGGCCGGCCGCGGCGACGCTCAGGGCCGCCGAGCTGAAGAGGACCGCGAGTGCCGTCGCGGCCGAAGTGCTGCGCATGCGCACAGTGATGTACCCCCACAGAAGGACCCGGCAGTGCCGGGGAGTTGAGAGCGCCGCGCGACGCCCGGAAGCGGATCGCCGGAAGGCGATGGCCTGCGGGGCGCGGCTGCCAGGGGCACTCTATGGCATGGCTGTGACAAGGGGGGAGGAATATCCGGGGGGTGATGTCCAGGCGAGATGTTCCTGCACTCACCTCCGTGAGCGGAAGGCCTAGCCGTACATCCTGCGCATCGCGAAGTCGACCATCTCCTCGACCGCCTTCGCGTCGAAGACCATGCGGTGCTCGCCCTCCATGTCGAGGACGAAGCCGTAGCCGGTCGGCAGGAGGTCGATCACCTCGGCGCCGGTGATCACGAAGTACTTGGACTCCTTGCCCGCGTACCGGCGCAGCTCCTTCAGCGAGGTGAACATGGGGATCACCGGCTGCTGGGTGTTGTGCAGGGCGAGGAAGCCCGGGTTGTCGCCGCGCGGGCAGTAGACCTTGGAGGTCGCGAAGACCTGCTGGAAGTCCTCCGCCGCCAGCTGGCCGGTGGTGAAGGCCCGCACCGCGTCCGCGAGCGAGGGCGGGGACGGCTCGGGGTACAGCGGTGGCTGCTGGCCGTAACCGCCGGACATGGGCTGCTGCGGCGGGACGTAGCCCTGCTGTGCAGCCCCTCCTTCCATGGGCTGGCCGTATCCATACATAGGCGCAAGCGTACCGAGAGGCGGGCCGGTGCAGGGGGCCGCGGCAAATCGACAGGAGTTTGACAAGCCGCCGCCCTGGTTTCCGCGCGTCCGCCGCTCGTAGCGTCGTGGCATGCCGAGCCATGACCACGCAGGGCCCCATGAGCACACCGCGCACGACGAGCACGACCGGGGGTTGTCCTACGACCTTCCCGTCCTCGCCCGTCGGCGGATGATCCGGCTGATGGCGGGGGCGGGAGCGGGGCTGATCCCGCTGGTGGGCTGCACGTCCGAGGAGGGCGCCGCGTCCCCCGATCCCGCATCCCCCGACTCCCCCGGTGAGTGCGCGACCATCCCCGAGGAGACCGCCGGTCCCTTCCCGGGCGACGGTTCCAACGGCGTGAACGTGCTGCGGGAGAGCGGTGTCGTGCGCGGTGACATCACCTCCAGCTTCGGCGACTCGGCCGGGGGCACCGCCGAGGGCGTACCGCTGACGTTCACGCTCACGGTGGTGGACGCGGACTCGGCGGGCTGCGGGACTCCGAAGGCGGGTGCGGCCGTGTACGTCTGGCACTGCGACCGGGACGGCGCCTACTCGCTGTACTCCGAGGGCGTCACGGAGGAGAACTACCTGCGGGGCGTCCAGGAGACGGACGACAAGGGGCGGGTGACCTTCAGAAGCGTCTTCCCGGGCTGCTACCCGGGCCGCTGGCCGCACATCCACTTCGAGGTCTACGGCAGCCTGGCGGACGCCACCGCGGCCACCGCGATCACCAACACCTCGCAGCTCGCGCTCCCCGCCGACGTGTGCGAAGCGGTGTACGCGACGGACGGCTACAGCGGGAGTGTGGCCAACCTCCGGCGGCTTTCGATCGAGACGGACAACATTTTCAGCGACGGCTACGACCGGCAGCTGGCGACCGTGCGGGGGAACGCGAAGGAGGGATACACCGCCACGCTGGTGGTTCCGGTGTGACCCGTCACAGATGGCCGGATCGGGGTTGCGGCTTATTACTGACGGGTAGCATCATCGTAGCTACTTGTTGGTACGTGAACTAGCGCGAGGATCCAGTGCCTCGCCGATCTCTCTACGGAGCCGTCGCCATGGGGCACTACAAGTCGAATCTGCGTGACATCGAGTTCAACCTCTTCGAAGTACTCGGACGCGACAAGCTGTACGGCACCGGTCCCTTCGAGGAGATGGACGTCGAGACCGCGAAGAGCATCCTCGAGGAGATGACCCGCCTGGCCGAGAACGACCTGGCGGAGTCCTTCGCGGACGCCGACCGCAACCCGCCGGTCTTCGACCCCGAGACGAACACCGCGCCGGTCCCGGCGTCCTTCAAGAAGAGCTACAAGGCCTTCATGGACTCCGAGTACTGGCGTCTGGGCCTGCCCGAGCCGATCGGCGGCACCACCGCCCCGCCGTCGCTGATCTGGTCGTACGCGGAGCTGATCCTCGGCTCGAACCCGGCCGTGTGGATGTACTCCTCCGGCCCGGCGTTCGCCGGGATCCTCTACGACGAGGGCAACGACGTCCAGAAGAAGATCGCGCAGATCGCGGTCGAGCGGACCTGGGGCTCGACCATGGTGCTCACCGAGCCCGACGCGGGCTCCGACGTGGGCGCCGGCCGCACCAAGGCCGTGCAGCAGGAGGACGGCTCCTGGCACATCGAGGGCGTCAAGCGCTTCATCACCTCCGGTGAGCACGACATGGAGGAGAACATCCTCCACTACGTCCTCGCCCGTCCCGAGGGCGCCGGCCCCGGCACCAAGGGCCTGTCCCTCTTCCTCGTCCCGAAGTACCTCTTCGACTTCGAGACCGGCGAGCTGGGCGAGCGCAACGGCGTCTACGCCACCAACGTCGAGCACAAGATGGGCCTGAAGGCCTCCAACACCTGCGAGATGACCTTCGGCGACCGGCACCCCGCCAAGGGCTGGCTGATCGGCGACAAGCACGACGGCATCCGCCAGATGTTCCGCATCATCGAGTTCGCCCGCATGATGGTCGGCACGAAGGCGATCTCCACGCTCTCCACCGGCTACCTCAACGCCCTGGAGTACGCCAAGGAGCGCGTCCAGGGTCCGGACCTGGCGAACTTCATGGACAAGACCGCGCCCAAGGTCACCATCACCCACCACCCGGACGTGCGCCGCTCGCTGATGACGCAGAAGGCGTACGCGGAGGGCATGCGCGCCCTCGTCCTCTACACGGCCTCGATCCAGGACACCATCGCGGTCAAGGAGGCGGCGGGCGAGGACGCCAAGGCCGAGCACGCGCTCAACGACCTCCTCCTGCCCATCGTCAAGGGCTACGGCTCCGAGAAGGGTTACGAGCAGCTCGCCCAGTCGCTGCAGACCTTCGGCGGCTCCGGCTTCCTGCAGGAGTACCCGATCGAGCAGTACATCCGGGACGCCAAGATCGACACCCTCTACGAGGGCACCACGGCCATCCAGGGCCAGGACTTCTTCTTCCGGAAGATCGTCCGCAACCAGGGCGCGGCCCTGAACGCCCTGGCCGAGGACATCAAGAAGTTCCTGGCCCTCGGCACGGGCGGCGAGGAGCTCGCGGGCGCCCGGGACCACCTGGCCAAGGCCGCCGTCGAGCTGGAGGCCATCGTCGGCCTGATGCTGACCGACCTCGCGGCCACCGAGCAGGACGTCAAGAACATCTACAAGGTGGGCCTCAACACCACCCGCCTCCTCATGGCCTCCGGTGACGTCGTCGTCGGCTACCTGCTCCTCAAGGGCGCGGCCGTGGCCGCCGAGAAGCTGGAGACCGCCTCCGCCAAGGACAAGGCCTTCTACACCGGCAAGATCGCGGCGGCGAAGTTCTTCGCGGCCAACGTCCTGCCGGGCGTCACCGGCGCGCGCAAGCTCGCCGCGGGCGTGGACCTGGACCTGATGGAGCTGGACGAGGCCGCGTTCTGACCCGACCGCTCTGCGGCGGCCCGCTCCCCCTGGTGGGGAGCGGGCCGCCGCCGTTTTGGCGGCCGCGAAAAAATCTCCGCTCCGGGTGCGACACGGGCGGCCGGCCGAAGCGTCTACCGGATGTGGAGGAGCTGACGGCGGGGAAAGGGCGGAACCGAGTGTCGACTGCCAGGACTCTTGAGGAGTTCCAGGGGTTCGCCCGCGCCCTCACGCCGCGCCTCTTCCGCACCGCCCTGCTGATGAGCGGCGACTGGCACCTGGCCGAGGATCTGGTGCAGACGGCACTCGGCAAGATCTTCTCGTCCTGGTCCCGGGTACGGCGCACGGACAGCCCGGAGGCGTACGCGCACACCGTGCTCATGCGTACCTACATCTCGCACCGGCGGCTGCGGCGCTCCACGGAGCGTCCCGTGGCGACCCTGCCCGAACCGTCCGCCGCCTCCGACCCGGACGGCGCGCTGCGCGTCACCCTGCTCGCGGCGCTGGCCGAACTGCCCCTGCGCGACCGTGCCGTGGTCGTCCTGCGCTACTGGGAGGACCGCAGCGTGGAGGAGACCGCGTCCGTGCTGGGGATGACCCAGAGTTCCGTGCGCAACCGCAGCAGCCGCGCGCTGGCCAGACTGCGCCGCACGATAGGGGACGGACAGGACTCGATAGCCGTGCGCTGACCCCGATCCCGGCCCCGCCGGCCGGACCCCGCCCCGCGTCCCGGACCCCGCGACACCGGAAAGGACGGTGCACCCATGCGGCACGACGAGTCCACTCCCCTCGACGACGACCTGCGGTACGGCCCCGAGCTGTCCCGCGCCCTCGACACCGCGCTGAACGACCTCCCGCTGCGCACCGAGTTCCTGGTGTCGGGCGCGGTGGCCCGAGGCACCCGCACCCGGCGGCACAGGCGGGTGGCGCTGTGGAGCACGGCCGTGACGGCGACGGCGGCACTGACCGCCGCGGCACTGCTGCTCACCCTGCCGGAACAGCAGGACACGGTGCAGACCGTCGCCCTGCCCGACTTCTCCGTCGGCAGCCGCTCCGCCCCACCGGGCAAGGAGGCCGTGACGGGCGCCGCCACGGTCGCGCTGCTGGCCGAACTCCTGCCGGACAGGCCCTCGGTGACGAAGACCGAGTCGCGGGACAGCGATCCGGCGTACACCGCCGTGCAGACGCACGGGAAGGTCACGCTGGGGGGCGGGGGGACAGTGGCCGTGTGGCTGCAAGGGGCCTTTGTGCAGGAGGCGGAGAAGAGCGGCGAGGACGGCTCCGGGTTCAACCGCCCCACGCGCAAGCCCGAGATGACCGGACCGACCCACATGCCGTCGCTGTCCGAGCTGGGCAGGCACTACTCCTGCCGGGAAGGGGACGACGGCTGCCGGATCGCCAAGCTCGGTGACGGGGCGGTGCTGCTCTTCCGGGAGCACGACGGCGGCTCCGAACTCACGGCCGACGTACTGCGCCCGGACGGCACGCGCGTGGTCGTGACCGCGACCGGGACCGACTACCGGGCGGCCCAGGTGCAGGCCCTCGCGACGAGCAAGCGGTGGCAGCAGTGGGTCGATCCGGAGGTGAACGCCGCCGCGGCGCGGGTCGGCGACTGAGGCCCCGTCCGTCACACCGGGCACAAGATTCCCGCGCGGTCTACGTGCAGTACGACAAGGTCTCGGACTACCAGGGCCGCTACTTCAGCAGTGGCAGAAACGGCAGCAGCGGTGCCGGCGTCGAGGTCAAGAACCACGCCGCGGCCGTGGACAGCTGGATCTACGACAAGTTCAGGGTCTACTACAACAGCAAGTACAACTGCGAAATCGCCTGTCAGACCATCGCACCTCGCGCCACCGCGAATCTCAATTCGTCGGTGAAGAACAACAACGCGTCGGGTCAGAACGTCTCTTGATCCAAGCAGCTCGGGGGTGCGGGCACCTGCCCGCACCCCCGGCACGGGAATCGAACCCGGCATCGACCCCAATCCCCTCAGAAGAATCGGAAGAAGCCACCATCGTGTCTCGTACAATGCGCCGCTTTTCGGCTCTCCTGGTTTGTACGCCGCTTCTCCTGGCTGGCTGTTCGGACGACGACAGCTCATCAGCGGGATCGAAGGAGAACCCCAAGGCACCCCCCGCCGTGGCCGAGACTCCGAAGATCACCAACGCCAACGAAAAGTCGATGCCGTTGGATACATACCTTCTGAACCCCGAGCAGAGCGAGACCATCGACAACGCCTACAGGGGGATCGTGTCCGACTGCATGAAGCGCTTCGGATTCGACTACACGCTCTCGCAGGACCCGGACTCGGGCTACGGCGACTCCCCGACCACGCGGATCGACGGCCGTTTCGGCCGCCAGAGCGCCGAGGACGCGGAAAAGTGGGGATACCACTCCGTGGGGAGCGATACCGGCGAGGACAGCAACCCCTGGGGGGGACCGAAGTTGACGGCCGGGATGCAAACGGCCATGAACGGATCATCCGACCCCAAGCAGAAATTCGGCCCCGGCGGACAGGTCATCAACGGCGAGAAGGTGCCGGACCACGGCTGCGTCGGAGAGGCACGCAAGAAGCTCACCGGCTCGGTCAACGGCAACACGGTCGACGCGAAACTGGCCACCGACCTCAAGTTCGACACACTGACCAAGGCGCAGCAGGACAAGCGCACCCGCGCCGTCTTCGCCAAATGGTCGACTTGCATGAAGGGCAAGGGATTCGACTACGCCGACCCGATAGAGGCCAACGGTGACGAGGAGTGGTCGAAGACCCCCCAACCCACCCAGCACGAGATCCAGGTCGCCACCGCCGACCAGGACTGCCGCAAGAAGCACAACGTGGTGGGTGTCTGGTTCGCCGTCGACTACGCCTACCAGGAGCAGGCGGTGGAGCAGAACGCCGAGGCGCTGGCCGACGTCAGGAACGGCATCGACGACATGCTCAAGGCTGCCGCGACCGCGCAGGCCGGGTGAGCGATGGACCAGCAGCCGGAAGCCGAGCCGACCACCCCGGTCCGTATGACCCGCCGCCGCTGGGTGGCCGCCGTGGCCGCGGGTTCGACCCTGCTGGCCGCGGCCGGTTTCGCCGCTTCACAGGTCATCAAGTCACCCGCCCAGGCCGCGGCCGACACCAAACCGCCGGCCGCGGACGTGCTGACCGCGCCGGTGGAGCGGCGCGTGCTGAAGGAGACCGTGGTACTGCGCGGCACCGTGGCGGCCGGGCAGTCCGTGACCGTCACGCCCGCCGTGGGCGGCGGCGAAAGCGCCGCCGAGCCGGTGGTGACGAAGCTGCCGGTCAACGCCGGGGGCACGGTCAGGGCCGGACAGCTCCTGCTGGAGGTCTCCGGCCGCCCGGTGTTCGTACTCAAGGGCGAACTCCCCGTGTACCGGGACCTCAAGCCGGGGGCCAAGGGCGACGACGTCGCCCAGGTGCAGCAGGCGCTGCGGGACCTCGGGCACGGCACCGGCAACGACGTGTCGGGCACCTTCGGGGCCGGTACGAAGGCGGCGCTCCAGGCCTTCTACGCCGGGCTCGGCTACGACCCCAGGCCCGCGGTCGACGACGACGGCGAGGCCGTGGAGGCGGCGGAGCAGGGCGTACGCGCCGCCGAACGCGCGCTGGAGCAGGCGCAGTCGGCCGCCGAAACCGCCGAGGAGGGCCAGGAGCAGGACGGCGAGGACGGCGAGGACACCACCGGCGGCGCCGGCAACGCGGAGGCCGAGCGCACCGTCGAGTGGGCACAGGAGGACCTCCAGACCGCCCGGCAGGCCCTCACCGAAGCCCAGGCCGCCGCCGGTCCGATGCTGCCGGCCGGGGAAGTGGTGTTCCTGCCCGGGTTCCCGGCCCGGGTCGACTCCGTGTCCGCCACGATCGGCGCCCGCGTGACCGGCGGCGTGATGACGGTGTCCGCGGGAAAGCTCGTCGTCCGGGGATACCTCCAGGAACGTCAGAAGGGGCTGGTCAGGGCCGGTCAGCGGGTCGAGATCCTCGCCGAACGCTCCGGCACCACCGTCCCCGGCGAGGTGCGGTCCGTGGCGAAGACCCTCGACGCGGGCCAGGAGCAGGGCGGCACGTCCGCGAACGGGACGGACGGCGAGCGGGCCCCGGCCGCGCCCCAGGGCTATCCGGTCGTGGTGGAGCCCGGCAAACCCCTGGACCCCGCGCTGGCGGGCCAGGAGGTGCGGCTGACCGTCGAGGCCGGCTCCACGGCCGGCAAGGCCCTGGTGGTGCCGGTGACGGCGGTGTCCGTGGGCTCGGACGGCAAGAGCGTCGTCACCGTCGTCGCGGCGGGCGGCACACAGCGCCGCGTGCCGGTCAGGGCCGGTACCCAGGGCGACGGATACGTGGAGGTGGTTCCCGTGGGCGGAGGCCGTCTGGAGTCCGGCGCCCTCGTGGTCACCGGCATACGGCAGACCTCGGGAGGCGGTGCATGAGGCTGCGCGTCCCCGTCCGCCGCCGTGCAACGTCACCGGCGGCCGTGTCCCCGCAGGGCCGGGAGACCCCGGTCATGGAGTTCCGCGGAGTCAGGCTGACCTACCCCGGCCCGCCGCCCGTCACCGCGCTGCGGCCCTGCGACCTGATCGTGCGGCGGGGCGAGTTCGTCACGGTGATCGGGCCCTCCGGATCGGGCAAGTCCACCTTCCTCAACGTGGCGGGGCTGCTCGACGCGCCGACCGAGGGCTCGTACCTCCTGGACGGCATCGACGTCGCCGGCGCCGGCGAGGCGGCCCGCGCCGCACTGCGGGGGCGGCACATCGGCTTCGTCTTCCAGTCGTTCCACCTCATGCCGCACCGCAGCGCCCTGGAGAACGTCACGCTCGCCATGGTCTACAACCGCTCCCCGCGCACCGACCGCACGGCACGCGCGCGTGCCGCCCTGACCAGGGTCGGGCTCGGCCACCGCATCGACGCCCTGCCGACCCGGCTGTCCGGCGGTGAACGGCAGCGGGTGGCGATCGCGCGCGCCCTGGTGGCCAGGCCCTCGCTGCTGCTGTGCGACGAACCGACGGGCAACCTCGACACGGCCACGGCCGAGAGCGTCCTCGCGCTCCTCGACGAGCTGCACGGCGAGGGGATGACCGTCCTCGTCATCACCCACGACCCGGCGGTCGCCGCGCACGGGCAACGCACCATCGCCATCCGTGACGGCGTACTCGCCGAGCAGGCCCGGGCGGGAGTCGCCGGGTGACCGACAAGCGAAGGCGACTGCCACGGCTGCGTCGCTCCGACGGGCTCTCCGCGTTCTCCTCCTTCTCCCCGCGCGACCTGTTCGGCGAGTCCCTCGCCGGCATGCTCCAGCGTCCGGCGCGCTCCGCGCTCACCGCACTGGGCACCGTGCTGGGAGTCGGCACCTTCGTCGCCGTACTCGGTCTGACGGCCACGACCTCCTCGCAAATCGACTCCCGCTTCGACCTGCTCAGCGCCACCGAGGTCACCATCGAGGACGTGAGCCGCGAGCACGACGAGTTCGCCGGCTTCGCCTTCCCCGACGACGCCGACGACCGGATCGAGGCACTGAACGGCGTCCAGCACGCCGGCGTGTACTGGCAGGTGCGGACCGCCGGGCAGGACACGGTCCGCGCCTCCCCACTCGGCGACGCGTCCGGCGAACGGGCCCAGATCCTGGCCGCCTCACCCGGAACGCTCCGGGCCGCCCTGCCCACCCTGGCCCAGGGGCGGCTGTACGACGACTTCCAGCAGAACACCGCCTCCCAGGTGGCGCTCCTCGGCTCCGGAACCGCCGCCCGGCTCGGCATCACCACGCTGGACACGCGCCCGGCCGTCTTCATCGACGGCGAGCCGTTCGCGGTGATCGGCATCATCGACGACGTGCAGCGCAAGGCCGACCTGCTGCTCAGTGTGGTCGTGCCCAGCAGCACGGCGGAGAGGCTGTGGGGCGCCCCCGCGGAGGGCGGCGCCAAGATGCTGGTGGCCACCAGGACCGGCGCGGCGGCCCAGGTGGCGCACGAGGCACCGACCGCGCTGCGGCCGGACCACCCCGAGTACCTCAAGGCCGTCCCGCCGCCCGACCCGAAGTCCCTGCGTACGTCGGTCACCTCCGACCTGGGCGACCTCTTCCTGCTGCTGGCCGCGATCTGTCTGGTCATCGGCGCCGTCGGCATCGCCAACACCACCCTGGTGGCGGTGCTGGAGCGCACCGGCGAGATCGGCCTGCGCCGTGCGCTCGGCGCGCGCAGCCGCCACATCACGGTCCAGTTCCTCGCCGAGTCGGGCACGCTCGGCGCGCTGGGCGGCCTGGTCGGCACCAGCGTCGGTGTGATCACGGTGGTGTCGGTGGCGGTGGTACGGGACTGGACTCCCGTGGTGCACCCGGTCACCGTCGCCGCCGCCCCTGCCGTGGGCCTGGCCACGGGCCTCCTGGCCGGCCTCTACCCGGCATGGCGCGCCGCCCGGATCCAGCCCGCGGAGGCGCTGCGCCGGTGATCTGCCGATCCGTCCCGCTCTTTCCGGCCAGCCCATGTCCACAGCGCCGCGAGCTTCACCGAACCCCGACCCTGCGCGGACACGCCGCGCCTTATGGTGGCTGGCATGAGCAGCAGCGCCTCCCGCTTCGACCGCGGGCACACCGACGACCTCATGACCTTCCTGGCGGCCGGGCCGTCGCCGTACCACGCCGTGGCGAGCGCGGCCGAGCGGCTGGAGAAGGCCGGTTTCCGGCAGGTCGCGGAGACGGACGCGTGGGACGGGACGAGCGGCGGCAAGTACGTGCTGCGCGGTGGCGCGATCGTGGCCTGGTACGTGCCCGAGGGCGCCGAGGCGCACACCCCGTTCCGTATCGTCGGCGCCCACACCGACTCCCCCAACCTGCGGGTCAAGCCGCTGCCCGACACCGGGGCGCACGGCTGGCGCCAGGTGGCCGTGGAGATCTACGGCGGTCCGCTGCTCAACTCCTGGCTCGACCGTGACCTGGGCCTGGCCGGGCGGCTGACGCTGCGGGACGGTTCCACCCGGCTGGTGAACGTCGACCGGCCGCTGCTGCGGGTGCCGCAGCTCGCCATCCACCTGGACCGCACGGTGTCCGCGGACGGCCTCAAGCTCGACAAGCAGCGTCACCTCCAGCCCGTGTGGGGGCTCGGCTCCGACGTGCGCGACGGCGATCTGATCGCCTTCCTGGAGGAGGAGAGCGGGCTTTCGGCGGGCGAGGTCACCGGCTGGGACCTGATGACCCACCCCGTGGAGCCGCCGGCCTACCTCGGCCGCGACCGCGAACTGCTGGCCGGCCCGCGCATGGACAACCTGCTGTCCGTGCACGCAGGTACGGCGGCGCTGGCCGCGGTGGCCGCCTCCGGCGAGAACCTGTCGTACATCCCCGTCCTGGCCGCCTTCGACCACGAGGAGAACGGCTCGCAGTCGGACACGGGGGCGGACGGCCCGCTGCTGGGCAGCGTGCTGGAGCGTTCGGTGTTCGCGCGCGGTGGGTCGTACGAGGACCGGGCCCGTGCCTTCGCCGGGACCGTCTGCCTGTCCTCCGACACCGGGCACGCCGTCCACCCCAACTACGCGGAGCGGCACGACCCGACGCACCACCCGCGGGTCAACGGCGGGCCCATCCTCAAGGTCAACGTCAACAACCGCTACGCCACCGACGGTTCGGGCCGGGCGGTGTTCGCCGCCGCCTGCGAGAAGGCCGGCGTGCCGTTCCAGTCGTTCGTCTCCAACAACTCCATGCCGTGCGGCACGACCATCGGCCCGATCACCGCCGCCCGGCACGGCATCCGCACCGTCGACATCGGCGTGGCGATCCTGTCCATGCACAGCGTGCGCGAACTGTGCGGCGCGGACGACCCGTTCCTGCTGGCGAACGCGCTGGTGGCGTTCCTGGAGGGGTAGTTCGCGCGGCCCCGGGTACCCGCCGTTGACGCAAGCACCTACGAGGGAGGCGACGCGTCATGGGCCTCGGCGGATGCATCATCCTCATCGCCGCGGGAGCCATTCTCACGTTCGCGACCGACTGGGAGATGGAGGGCATCAACCTCGACCTGACCGGGGTCATTCTGATGATCGTCGGACTGATCGGCCTCGCGGTCTTCGGCTCCGTCGCCCGCCGGCGCCGGGTGATGATGCCCCACTCGACACAGGTCATCGACGTGCACGGGCAGCACCGGCGGGACGGCTACGACGACGGCCTGTGAGCGGCCGTCCCGGCCAGCGCGTGCCCGGTGGTGGCGTCCACGTGCGCCGGGATCTCGTCGTGGCGGTCGCCGACGGTGGAGGTGCCGGTGGGCTCCAGGAGCAGGATGTCGGTGGGGACCGGGGCGTACGGCTTGTGCTCGACGCCGCGCGGGACGGTGAAGACGGACAGCTTCGGCAGGACGACCGTGCGCTCCCCGGCCGGCTCCCGCAGGGAGATGTGCAGTTCGCCGTCGAGGACCAGGAAGAACTCGTCGGTGTCGTCGTGGACGTGCCAGAGGTGCTCGCCCTCCACGTGGGTGATCCGGACGTCGTAGTCGTTGACGGTGGTGGCGATGCGCGGGCTCCACTGCTCGGTGAAGGAGGCGAGGGCGGCGGGCAGGGAGACGGGGTCGTGGGGCATGCCGACGGGTTCTTTGGTCATGCCGTCATCGTGGGGCTGGATCGGGGTGGTGCGCGAGTGCTAGGAATCGCACATGGCGCAAGGATCCTCTCAGCGTGTTCCGCATCGGGTCGCCGTGATCGTCGACGAGGGCACCAACCCGTTCGAGGTGGGGGTGGCCACCGAGCTGTTCGGCCTGCCCCGGCCCGAACTGGGGCTGCCCGGGCCGCTGTACGAGGTGACGCTGTGCACGCCCACGCGCGTGGTGCGCATGAACCACGGGTTCTTCTCCATGACCGGTACGGCCGGACTGGACGCCGTGGACAGCGCCGACACCCTCGTCGTACCGGGGCGGCCCGACAACGTCGTACCGCGCGGCCCCGAGGTGCTGGACGCCATTCGCCGCACCCACGCGCGCGGGGCGCGCATCCTGAGCTTCTGCACGGGCAGCTTCGCGCTCGCCGAGGCCGGGCTGCTCGATGACCGCCGCGCCACCACCCACTGGATGTGGGCCGACGCCTTCCGCGAACTGCATCCGCGGGTACGTCTCGAACCCGACGTGCTCTTCGTCGACGAGGAGCGGATCCTCACCGCCGCGGGCAGCGCCGCCGCGCTCGACCTGGGCCTGTACCTCGTCCGCCGGGACCACGGCGCCGAGATCGCCAACGCGGTCTCCCGACGGCTCGTCTTCGCCGCGCACCGGGACGGCGGGCAGCGCCAGTTCGTGGAACGGCCGCTGCCGGACGTGCCCGACGAGTCGCTGGCGCCGCTGCTGGCGTGGGCACAGGAGCGGCTGGACGAGCCGCTGACGGTGGCCGACCTCGCGGCACGCGCGGCGGTGTCGCCGGCCACGCTCCACCGGCGCTTCCGCACCCAGCTCGGCACGACACCGCTGGCCTGGCTGACGGGTGAGCGGGTGGCGCTGGCCTGCCGGCTCATCGAACGCGGCGAGGAGCGGCTGGACGTGGTGGCGGAGCGGAGCGGGCTGGGGACGGCCGCGAACCTGCGGGTGCGGCTGCGGCGGGAGACCGGGCTCAGCCCGTCGGCCTACCGGCGGCGTTTCGGAACCGGTGGCGGGGAAGCCCTGGTGTCATGAGATTCCTCGTGCGCGACCGGCTCCTCGGCTTCGGTGACGACTACTGGATCGAGGACGACCGGGGCGAGAAGGTGTTCCTCGTCGACGGCAAGGCCATGCGGCTGCGGGACACCTTCGAGCTGAAGGACCGGCAGGGGCGGGTACTGATCGACATCCGCCGCAAGATGTTCGCCCTGCGGGACACGATGGTCATCGAGCGGGGCGACGAGCCGCTGGCCACGGTGCGGCGCAAGCGCCTGTCCCTGCTGCGCAACCACTACCGCGTCGCCCTGGCCGACGGCACCACCGAACTCGACGTCAGCGGCAAGGTCCTGGACCGGGAGTTCGCCATCGAGTACGACGGCGAACTCCTCGCCGTCATCTCCCGCCGCTGGCTCCGCCTCCGCGAGACCTACGGCGTCGACGTGGTACGGGACGACGCGGACCCCGCGCTGCTGATCGCGGTGGCGGTGTGCGTGATCAACCTGGCGGAGAAGGAACGGGAGGGGTAGGCGGTCGTCCGCGGCCCGGCGGGGGCTGATCGCGCAGTTCCCCGCGCTCCTTCGGGGCGCTCAGCCTGCGGGCATGCGTGCCGCCCGGGGCGGCGCCCACCCTGGCAGGCGGTGCTGCCTCACGCCGTCCAGCCTGCGGGCAGAGTGCCGCCCGGGGCGGCACGGGTGGGCGCAGGCGGCACCCCGGTAGCGCCGGGCTGCGCGACCCGCCCCCGGCCACCGCAGCGCCGGGCGACCGGTCAGCGGCGAGGCGGCTCCAGGCCAAGGACGCGGTCCTTCAGCGCGGGGAACTGTTCCCGCGTCACCCCGACCTTCCCGGGGTCGAAATCCACCGTGAGGATCTCCTCGCCCGCACCGGCCTCCGCCAGCACCTCGCCCCACGGATCCACCACGATCGAGTGACCGGCCTGCGGAACTCCCGCATGGGTCCCGGCCGTTCCACACGCAAGCACGAACGCCTGGTTCTCCACCGCCCGCGCCCGAGCCAGCAGCGTCCAGTGCCCGCGCCGCCGCTCCGGCCACCCCGCCGGGACGACCAGGGTCTCGGCCCCGGCATCGACAAGCCCACGGAAGAGTTCAGGGAAACGGAGGTCGTAACAGGTGGCCACCCCCAGCACCGTCTCCGGCAGACGGACCGTCACCAGCTCCCGCCCCGCCCCCATCAGCACGGCCTCGCCCTTGTCGAAGCCGAAGCGATGGATCTTGCGGTAGGCGGCGGCCAGCTCACCGGAAGGGGAGAAGACAAGGGAGGTGTTGTACAGCGGCCCGTCCGGATCCCGCTCCGGAATCGACCCCGCGTGCAGCCACACGCCCGCGTCACTCGCCGCCTTGGCCATCACCTCGTACGTGGGCCCTTCGAGCGGCTCGGCCTCCCGCCCGAACTCCTCGTAGGCGAAGGCACCGGTGGTCCACAGCTCCGGCAGGACGACGAGGTCGGCGCCACCCCCCTGCGCACGACCCCCCTGCGCGCGCACCAGCGAAGCGACCCGCACCCGGCGCGATTCGACCGATTCACCCTCGTCTACAGCGATTTGGATCAACGAGGCGCGCACACTACCACCGTCCTGGCATTCGAGCCGTCAACACGGGCCTACGATCGTCACACGAAAGCACTGCCGGGGTGCCTCGCAGCAGCGTAACTTAGCGGTTCAAGACACCCGCCGACAGCAGCCACCGCCCGTGTACCGACCGCCGAGGGGTCCCGTTCCGTGAGTCTGCATCCCACCCTCCAGCCCTACGCCGACGCCTGGACCCACTCCATCGAAGCGATATCCGAGCTGGTGCAGCCGCTCGTGGAGGGAGAGTGGAACCGGCGTACGCCGTGCCCCGGCTGGTCGGTCCGCGATGTGGTCTCCCATGTCATCGGCCTGGACAGCGAGATGCTCGGCGACCCCCGCCCCATCCACACGCTCCCGCGCGACCTCTTCCACGTCACCAACGACCACCAGCGCTACATGGAGATGCAGGTCGACGTCCGCCGCCACCACACGGCACCGGAGATGACCTCCGAGCTGGAGTACACGATCATCCGGCGCAACCGCCAGCTGCGCAACGAGTCGCGGGCCCCGGGCACGAAGGTGCGCGGCCCGCTGGGCACCGAGCAGACCCTCGAAGAGGCCATGCGCGGTCACGCCTTCGACGTGTGGGTCCACGAGCAGGACCTGCGCGCCGCCCTCGGCCGCCCCGGCAACCTCGACTCGCCGGGCGCGCACATCGCGCGGGACGTGCTGCTGGCCGCCCTCCCCGACACCATCGCGAACAGGGCGAACGCCCCGCGCAGTTCGGCGATCGTGCTGGACGTCCACGGCCCGGTCGAGTTCCTGCGCACGATCCGCATAGACATCCAGGGCCGCGGCACCGTGGAGACGGCCCCCGCCCTCGGCCCCGCCGCCACCCTCACCCTCGACTGGGAGACCTTCGTCCGCCTGGCCTGCGGCCGGGTGACCCCGGATGCGGTGGCGGACCGGGTGAAGACGGAGGGAGACCCGGCGCTGACGTCGGCGATCCTGCGGAACTTCACGGTGACGCCGTAGCGCGACCGCGGTCCCGGCCTCGGCCCCGGTAATTCGGTGTCCGGGCAACCTCGTTCGCACCTAGCGTGCCTGCCGTGACCGATGCGAAGAACGAAGGGCCGCCCCGCCTGACCCGTCTGACCTTTCACGGACCGCTCTCCGAGGCACGGGCCGACAACCTGGTCCGGCGGCTCGCGGGGACCGGCCCGGGGACCGTCCTCGACCTCGGCTGCGGCTGGGGCGAGCTGATGCTGCGGGTCCTGGCCGCCGTACCCGGGGCGAAGGGCATCGGTGTCGACGTCAACGCCGAGGACCTGGACCGGGGCCGTCGGGCGGCCGAGGCGCGCGGGCTCGCGGGGCGGGCGGAGTTCCGGGAGGAGTCGGCGCGCGGCACCGCGCACGGCCCCGCCGACCTGGTCCTCTGCCTCGGCTCCAGCCACGCCCTGTCCCCGGCCGCCCCGCCCCACCACACCTCCGAGGCGCTGTGCACCCTGCGTGGCCTGGTCACCGACGGCGGCCGTGTCCTGTTCGGCGAGGGCATCTGGCAGCGGCCTCCGACCCCGGCCGAGCTGTCCGGCATGTGGCCCGGCGCCGCCGCCGAGGAACTGCACGACCTCGCGGGCCTCGTCGATCTCGCCGTAGCGGCCGGTTTCCGGCCCGAGTGGACGGAGACGGCGAGCCTCGACGAGTGGGAGGCGTTCGAGTCGGCGTACCAAGCGGACGCGGAGGTGTGGCTGGCCGGCAACGGCGACCATCCGCTCGCCGCCGAGACCCGCGAGCGCCTCGACGGGCACCGCGCCCGGTGGATGGCCTACCGCGGCGTGCTGGGCTTCGCCTACCTCACGCTCGTGCCCGTCCGCTGACCAGGAGGGCTCACGCCGGGACGTGCACCGTCTCCACCCGGCTCGCCACCAGCCGCTCCCGCTCCCGGCGGGCCGCGCGTCCGCGCAGGCGCAGGATCTGGCTGACACCCAGGGCCTGGAGCACGAACACGGCCGAGAAGGCGATCGAGTAGTTGTCGCCGGTGGCGTCCAGCAGCACACCGATGGCGAAGAGCGTCGTCATGGAGGCGACGAAGCCGCCCATGTTCGTGATGCCGGAGGCGGTGCCCTGGCGCTCGGGCGGGTTGGCCGGGCGGGCGAAGTCGAAGCCCAGCATCGACGCCGGCCCGCACGCGCCGAGCACCGCGCACAGCACGATCAGCAGCCACATGGGCGCGCGGTCGGCGGGATAGGCGAGCGTCGAGGCCCACAGCAGCGCGGTCGCTCCGACCGTGCCCAGCGCCAGCGGCAGGCGCGCGCCGTGGTGCCGGGCGACGATCTGGCCGTAGACCAGGCCGATCACCATGTTGGACAGGACGACGAGGGTGAGCAGTTCGCCGGCCGTGGCGCGGGACAGGCCCTGGGCCTCGACCAGGAAGGGCAGGCCCCACAGCAGCAGGAACACCATGGCCGGGAACTGGGTGGTGAAGTGCACCCACAGGCCGAGCCGGGTGCCCGGTTCCCGCCAGGAGGCGGCGATCTGGCGGCGTACGTAGGCCACGCCCTGGTGCGGGACGGGCTCCGGCGCGTGGCCCTCGGGGTGGTCCTTGAGGAACAGCACGAGCAGGACGAAGACGAGCGCGCCGGCCAGTGCGCTGCCCGCGAAGGCCGCCGTCCAGCCGACGCCGTGCAGCAGCCTGGCCAGGACGAGCGTGGAGACCAGGTTGCCCGCCATGCCGGCGAGACCGGCGAGCTGGGCGATCAGCGGCCCGCGCCGGGCCGGGAACCAGCGGGAGCCCAGCCGCAGCACGCTGATGAACGTCATCGCGTCGCCGCAGCCGAGCAGCGCCCGGGAGGCGAGGGCCATGCCGTACGTGGGGGAGAAGGCGAAGCCGAGCTGGCCGGCGGTGAGCAGCACGACCCCGAGGCCGAGCACCTTCTTGGTGCCGAGCCGGTCGACCAGCAGGCCCACGGGTATCTGCATGCCCGCGTAGACGAGGAGTTGGAGGATGGAGAAGGTGGACAGCGCGGAGGCGTTGACGTGGAAGCGGTCGGCGGCGTCGAGACCGGCCACGCCGAGCGAGGTACGGAAGATGACGGCGACGAAGTAGACCGAGACGCCGATGCCCCAGACGGCGAGCGCGCGCCGCCCGCCCGGAGGGTCTCCCGGCAGCGCGGTCACCGGACCTCACCCCGCGCCAGGTGCGAGAACCACCCGATGTGCCGGTGGACAAGGCCTACGGCGGCCTCCGCGTCCCCCGAGCGCAGCGCGTCGAGGATCTCCTCGTGCTCGTGGACGTTCTTGGCGACGCGGTCGGGGTGGGCGTGCATGATGGCGACGCCCATCCGCAACTGCCGGTCGCGGAGCTGGTCGTAGAGCCGGGAGAGGATCTCGTTGCCGCCATTGCGGACGATCTCGGCGTGGAAGCAGCGGTCGGTGACGGCGGCCGCGGCGAGGTCGCCCCGGGCCGCCTCCTCCTTCTGCCGCGCGAGCAGCCGCTCCAGGCGTTCGACGAGGGCGGGCGGGGCGGGTACGGCCTTGCGGGCGGCGTGCTCCTCGACCAGCAGCCGGGTCTCCACGACGTCGGCGATCTCCTGCGCGGACACCGGCAGGACCAGGGCGCCCTTCTTCGGGTAGAGCTTGATCAGCCCCTCCGCCTCAAGCCGCAGCAGCGCCTCGCGCACCGGGGTGCGGGAGACCCCGACGGCCTCGGCCAGCTCGCCCTCGGTGAGCAGGGTGCCGCCCTCGTAGCGGCGGTCCAGGACGCCCTGTTTGACGTGGCCGTAGACGCGCTCGGCGGCGGGGGGCTGCTTGACGGGGGCGGTGGAGGGGGCGGAGGCGGAGGTGGGCGGGGCAGACGGCATGCGCACATCTTAGATACAACAGGGACGCATGCCGGAGCGCCGTCCAGGATGCGGACCCGGAGGCCGGCCCAGGAAGCCGACCCGGAGGGCCGCCCTCTTTTTCCACCCCAGCGATCACACAACCTTTTGTGCTAATCACGTGTCACACATGTGCGGCCTAGCTGTTCCACCTTCAATTCGGCCGCACATCAGGGGTTTTCGACATAAATCGGGGTATTTCAGTGATTACCGCCACCAAGGGCTTCCGTGTCCGCAGAGCCGCGGCCGTCGCCGTCACGGCAGGCGCGATGCTCTCCACCGGAGTTCTCACCGCGGCACCGGCGCAGGCTCTCACCAAGCCCACCGTCACCGCCAAGGGCGCTTACCTGATGAACGGCGCCACCGGCAAGACGCTCTACTACAAGTCCCCCAACACCAAGCGCCTCACCGCCTCCACCACGAAGATCATGACCGCCAAGGTCGTGCTCACGCAGTCGAACCTGAACCTGGACGCCAAGGTCACGATCAAGAAGGCGTACAGCGACTACATCGTGTCCAGGGGGGCCTCCTCGGCCCGGCTGATCGTCGGCGACAAGGTCACGGTCCGCCAGCTGCTGCACGGGCTGATGCTGCCCTCCGGCTGTGACGCCGCGATGGCGCTGGCCGACAAGTTCGGCACCGGCACCACGGTCAACGCGCGCGTGAAGAACTTCATCGCCAAGATGAACAAGAAGGCCGCGCAGCTCGGCATGACGAACACGCGCTTCGACTCGTTCGACGGCATAAGCAATGGCTCCAACTACTCCACGCCGAAGGACCTGACGCTGCTCGCCCGCAGCACGATGAAGAGCTCCACGTTCCGGGCGATCGTGAAGAAGAAGACGTACACGGCCAAGACGATCACGTCGTCCGGCTCCACGCGCACGATGGCGCCCTGGAAGAACACGAACACCCTGCTCGGCTGGAACGGCACGCTCGGCATCAAGACCGGCTCCGGTTCCAGTTCCAAGTACTGCCTCGTCTTCGCCGCCACCCTCAACGGCGAGTCGGTGATGGGCACCGTCCTCACCTCCTCCTCGGCGGCGAACCGCACGGCGGACGTGAAGAAGCTCATCAACTACGGCTACGCGAAGATCACCTGACGCGAGGGCGCACAGGAGGGGGCCCGTGCACCGGTACGGGCCCCCTCCTCGTTGACGCACCGGGACGACAACGACCGCGCCGTGGACGAATTCCCCCTGGACGTACAACCGTTGGCGCTCTTTCCGCGTCTTCTGTGAGCACCCCCTTCGTCATGGCCCAGGGCGGCCACCCTCTCCATCGGGAGCGTTCATAGTGATAACCGGCATCAAGGGCGTACGTGTCCGCAGAGCCGCAGCAGTCGTCGTCACCACCGGCGCGCTGCTGGCGGGCGGCGCCCTGACCGCCCCCGCCCACGCGGCGGCCGCCCCCACGGTCGGTGCCAAGGGTGCGTTCATGCTCGACGGCACGACGGGCGCCAAGCTCTTCGCCAAGTCGGCCGACACCAAGCGGCCGATGGCCAGCACGACGAAGATCATGACGGCGCGGGTCGTGCTGTCCATCCCGGACGTGAACCTGGACGCCAAGGTCACCATCAAGCAGGCCTACCGTGACTACGTCACCAAGGTGGGCGCGAGCACCGCGGACCTGAAGACCGGCGACAAGGTCTCCGTCCGCCAGCTGCTGCACGCGATGATGCTGCCCTCCGGCTGCGACGCCGCGATGGCCCTGGCCGACAAGTTCGGCACCGGCACCACGGTCGCGGCCCGCACCAAGAACTTCGTCGCCAAAATGAACAAGAAGGCCGCGGCGCTCGGCCTGACGAACACGCACTTCGACTCGTTCGACGGCAACTCGACGCAGAACACGAACTACACGACCCCGCGCGACCTCGCCAAGCTCACCCAGAGCGCGATGAAGTACTCGGTGTTCCGCGGTGTCGTGAAGAAGCCCAAGACCGTGCAGTCCGCGCCGACCAGCACCGGCGGCACCCGCACCTACACCTGGTACAACACCAACCAGCTCCTGGGCTCCTACACCGGCGCCACCGGCGTGAAGACGGGCACCAACACCCCCTCCGGCCCCTGCCTGGTCTTCTCCGCCACCCGCGACGGCAAGACCGTCATCGGCGTCCTCCTCAACGACCCGAACCGCTTCACGGACGCCGCAAAGCTGATGGACTACGCCTTCGGCACGACCACGGCCACCACCATGCGCCTCCGCACCCTCCCGGCAGGCGCCCAGCAGGACTGAACCACGGCACGAGCATGAAGGGGCCCACCGCGGGTTTTCGCGGTGGGCCCCTGGTCGTGGGATGTGAGAGGGGAAACCGACGGCCACCCGCTCGGCCTCATGGCCGTCAAGGGCTCACCCAAGTCCATGAATCGCACGTGAATTCGGCGACAGGGTCTGCCCTACACGCGTCCGGCGTCCGGCGTGGGAGAAATGGCGATCTCTTCCCTCGCAATCGTGAACATCCTTATGTGACTTGGCATATTCGATTTCCTCCGCTCTATCTTCCGCAGCGGAGGTGGTTCACGTGATCGAACCCAGCAAGCACGAGCCCAACCCGACCACACAGCACGAGGCGATCGACATCGGCGACTTCGTGTACGCGGCGACGGGGGCCCGCGTCCGGCGGCTGACCATGCCGGACGGGGCGCACTGGTTTCCGGCGGTGGATGTGTGCAAGCAGTTGGGGCACACCAACTCTCGGCAAGCTCTCGCCGACCATGTCCCGGATGAGCACCGAGACATTCTTGAGACCGTAACTGGAGCTTACGGTCTCGACATTCCCGCAGGTAGAGAGTGGCGTCGAGACCTGAACGTCATCTCTCTCCAAGGTCTGATCCTCCTCGTCAACGCCTGTACGAAGCCCTCCTGTCTGCCCTTCAAGCAGTGGGCCGCCGAGGTGATCGAGGCCGTCCAGCAGTACGGCTCGTACCGGCTCGCGGAAGCCGAGGTGCAGCCCTCCGCGCCTGGCGGCCCCGTCGCCTACGCCATGCCGGAGCAGATCGCCGATGCCATTGTCCGGCTCGAAGAGCGCAATCTCCGGGCGGACGAGCAGTTCGCCGAGGCGCAGCACAAGTCGCTCGCCCTGCAACAGGACATCGCAGAAGCACAGCGGGAAATGGTGGAGATGCAGCGCGCCACCCTTGCCGTCCAGCAGACCATCGCCCGGGCCATGGAGCGCATCGCGGACCGGCTCGATGCCCTGGCCCTCGACCGCCCGGCGCCCGCCGCCGACTTCCCGGCGCAGCCCACCACGGAGTCCGTCCTGGCCGACTGGCGGCGGAGGTTGGCCGTGACGGAGGACGTCTGGACGGTGGCCGTGGTCATCGCGCCGGTTCTCGTCGAGAAGGGTGAACTCCGGCAGTCGCTCGAAGCGATCGCGGCGCGTACGGGGCTGACCGTGCAGCGGGTGAACGAGTGCCTGCGGCTGCTGCGCAAGCATGCCTGCATCCGCTCGCAGGGGGCGGCGGCGGACGGAGCGCCGGTGTACGTGCTCAACCAGGCCTGACGCCGCACGAATAGCTGAAGGGGCGGCCGCAAGCTTCAGTTGCGGCCGTCCCTTCAGATTTCAACCTATACCGTCACGCCCACGTAATCAGCCGCTTCGGCTGTTCCAGGATCGCCGCGACGTCCGCCAGTACCTTCGAGCCCAACTCCCCGTCCACCAGACGGTGGTCGAAGGAGAGGGCCAGGGTGGTCACCTGGCGGGGCTTGACCTTGCCCTTGTGGACCCACGGCTGGAGCTTGATCGCGCCGACCGCGAGGATCGCGGACTCGCCCGGGTTGAGGATGGGCGTGCCGGTGTCGACGCCGAAGACACCGACGTTGGTGATGGTGATGGTGCCGCCCTGCATGGCCGCCGGGGACGTCTTGCCGTCCCGCGCCGTCGACACCAGCTCGCCGAGGGCCTCCGCCAGTTGGGGCAGGGTCTTGTCGTGCGCGTCCTTGATGTTCGGCACGATCAGGCCGCGCGGGGTGGCCGCGGCGATGCCCAGGTTGACGTAGCGCTTGAGGACGATCTCCTGGTTCGCCTCGTCCCAGGAGGCGTTGACCTCCGGGTTGCGCTTGATCGCCACCAGCAGGGCCTTGGCGATCAGCAGCAGCGGGTTGACCCGCAGGCCCTGCATCGCCTTGTCCTGCTTGAGCTCCTCGACCAGCTTCATCGTGCGGGTGACGTCGACCGTCACGAACTCCGTGACGTGCGGCGCGGTGAACGCCGAGCCCACCATCGCCGCGGCGGTCGCCTTGCGGACGCCCTTGACCGGGATGCGGGTCTCACGGGAGGTGTCGTACGTCGCCACCGGCGCCGGGGCCGGGGCCTGGGCCGGCGCGGGCGCTTCTACGACCGGCTCGGGTGCCGGAGTCGCCGTCACCGCCGCGTGTACGTCCTCGCGCGTGATGATGCCGTCCGGGCCGGACGGAACCACCGTCGTCAGGTCCACGCCGAGGTCCTTGGCCAGCTTGCGCACCGGCGGCTTGGCCAGCGGGCGCTCCTTGACGGGGGCGGGGGTGGGGGTGGGGGTGGGGGTGGGCGCGGGGCTGTGGCCGTTCAGCTCGGTCTGGACGGCCTGGATCGCGGCCGACGCCTCCTGCACCGGGACCGTGGGGCCCTTGCGCGGGCGGCGCTTGGTGGAGGACGCGGCGACGCCGTAGCCGACGAGGACCGGCTGACGGCCCTGGGGCTTGTCCTCGTCCTCCTCGGCGGCGGCCGGTGCGGGTGCCGGGGCCGGCGTCTCTGCGGGGGCGGCGCCGCCGCTCACGTCGACCGCGATGATGGCCGTACCCACGTCGACCGTGGTGCCCTCGGGGAAGTGCAGCTCGCGCACCACGCCGTCGTACGGGATGGGCAGTTCGACGGCCGCCTTGGCCGTCTCCACCTCGCACACCACCTGTCCGTCGGTGACCGTGTCACCGACCTGGACGTACCACTTGAGGATCTCCGCCTCGGTGAGCCCCTCGCCCACGTCGGGCATCTTGAACTCGCGTACGGACGCTTCCGTCATCGTCGTCACGACCCTCTCCTCAGTACGCCAGCGAGCGGTCGACGGCGTCGAGTACCCGGTCCAGGCCCGGCAGGTACTCCTCCTCCAGACGCGCCGGCGGATACGGGGCGTGGTAGCCGCCGACCCTCAGCACCGGGGCCTCCAGGTGGTAGAAGCAGCGCTCCGTGATCCGGGCGGCGATCTCCGCGCCCGAGCCGAAGAACACCGGCGCCTCGTGGACCACGACCAGGCGGCGGGTCTTCTCGACCGAGGCCTGGATGGCGTCGAAGTCCATCGGGGAGACCGAGCGCAGGTCCAGGACCTCCAGGGACCTGCCCTCCTCGGCGGCCGCCGCGGCGACCTCCAGGCAGGTCTTCACCATCGGGCCGTACGCGGCCAGGGTCAGGTCGGTGCCCTCGCGGACGACCTGGGCCTTGTGCAGCGGGCCGGGGATCGCCTCGGTGTTGACCTCGGCCTTGTCCCAGTAGCGCCGCTTGGGCTCGAAGAAGATCACCGGGTCGTCGCTCTGGATGGCCTGCTGCATCATCCAGTAGGCGTCCGAGGCGTTCGCGGGCGTGACCACCTTCAGGCCCGCCACGTGCGCGAACAGCGACTCGGGGGACTCCGAGTGGTGCTCGACGGCGCCGATGCCGCCGCCGTAGGGAATGCGCACGACGACCGGGAGCTTCACCTTGCCCAGCGAGCGGGCGTGCATCTTCGCGAGCTGCGTGACGATCTGGTCGTACGCCGGGAAGACGAAACCGTCGAACTGGATCTCCACCACCGGGCGGTAGCCGCGCAGGGCGAGCCCGATGGCGGTGCCGACGATGCCGGACTCGGCGAGCGGGGTGTCGATGACCCGCTCCTCGCCGAAGTCCTTCTGCAGGCCGTCCGTCACCCGGAACACGCCGCCGAGCTTGCCGACGTCCTCGCCCATGACGAGGACCTTGGGGTCCGCCTCCAGCGCGCGGCGCAGCGACTCGTTGATCGCCTTGGCCAGAGCCATCTTTTCCGCTGCCATGATCAGGCCCCCATTCCGTCCGCGAACGACGCCTGGTAGGCGGCGAACTGGGCTCGCTCCTCGTCGACGAGCGCGTGCCCGTCCGCGTACACGTTCTCGAAGATGGCGAAGTGGTCCGGGTCCGGCATGGCGCGGACCGCGTCGCGCACTCGTTTGCCCAACGCCTCGCTCTCGTCCTCGAGTTCCGCGAAAAATCCCTCGTCCGCGTGGTTTGAGCTCTCCAGGAAGCGGCGAAGGCGCAGGATCGGGTCCTTGGCCTCCCAGGCCTGGCGCTCGTCGTCGTGGCGGTAGCGGGTGGGGTCGTCGGAGGTGGTGTGGGCGCCCATGCGGTACGTCCACGCCTCGATCAGCGCCGGTCCCTCACCGCGCCGGGCGCGCTCCAGCGCCCACCGGGTGACCGCGAGGGAGGCCAGTACGTCGTTGCCGTCGACGCGGACGCCGGGGAAGCCGAAGCCCTGGGCGCGCTGGTAGAGCGGCACGCGGGTCTGCTTCTCGTTGGACTCGGAGATCGCCCACTGGTTGTTCTGGCAGAAGAACACCACCGGCGCGTTGTAGACGGCCGCGAAGTTGAAGGCCTCGCTGACATCGCCCTGGCTGGAGGCGCCGTCGCCGAAGTAGGCGACCACCGCGCTGTCCGCGCCGTCCTTGGCGACGCCCATCGCGTACCCGGTGGCGTGCAGCGCCTGGGAGCCGATGACGATCGTGTAGAGGTGGAAGTTGTTGCCGTTCGGGTCCCAGCCGCCGTTGTTCACGCCGCGGAACATGCCGAGCAGGTTCGTCGGGTCCACGCCACGGCACCAGGCGACGCCGTGCTCGCGGTAGGTCGGGAAGACGTAGTCGTCCTCGCGGGTGGCGCGGCCGGAGCCGATCTGGGCGGCCTCCTGGCCGAGCAGCGAGGCCCACAGGCCCAGCTCTCCCTGGCGCTGCAGGGAGGTGGCCTCGGCGTCGAAGCGCCGGGTGAGCACCATGTCGCGATACAGGCCGCGGAGCTCTTCGGGGGTGATGCCGGCGACGTACTTGTCGTACTGGGCGTTCTTGACGCGCTTGCCTTCCGGCGTCAGCAGTTGAACCAGTTCGGGCTTGCTGGCGGTGCTCGGGGACTTCTTGGTCCCGGCGCTGCGTCGCGGCTTGCGCGCGGCAGTGCTCTCCACGGTCACGTGTGCTCCTCCGTCGGTCCGGTCCCCGGGGTTGCCGGGACAACCAGTGCGGCTCCACCTGGTCCGACACCCGTGCACGGGGTGGGTGTCACTCGGCCGGAACAGGCGTGACAGGTGCCCCGGCGAGCGCCCTGCAATCCTCACGTTACCCAGTGCTCCACATTTCTGTGAAACCCCATTTGACCTGCGATTTTGCTTGGATTTCCAAGTAAATCGCGCAGTACTCGAAGGGTGCTGGTCACAGCCTTGCAGGAGGCCGGAGCAACGGCACGTTATCCCGCGCACCCGGCTCACCGGAAGACTTTGTGTGTTTGACTTACCCCGTGCGCGAAGAAGGAAAAATCCGGGTATTTCTCCTCGACGACCATGAAGTGGTCCGGCGCGGCGTCCACGAGCTGCTCTCGGGCGAGGACGACATCGAGGTGGTCGGCGAGGCCGGTACGGCGGACCACGCGCTGGCCCGGATTCCGGCCGTCCGGCCCGACGTGGCGGTGCTCGACGTCCGCCTCCCGGACGGCAGCGGCGTCGAGGTGTGCCGGGAGATCCGCTCGCGGGACGAGTCGGTGAAGTGCCTGATGCTGACGTCGTTCGCCGACGACGAGGCCCTCTTCGAGGCGATCATGGCTGGCGCCTCCGGATACGTCCTCAAGGCCATCCGGGGCCATGAGCTGCTGGACGCCGTACGGGACGTGGCGGCCGGGAAGTCCCTGCTGGACCCGGTGGCGACCGCGCGCGTGCTGGAGCGGCTGCGGGACGGGGGCACCGCGCGGGCCGACGACAGGCTCGCGCACCTCACCGAGCAGGAGCGCCGGATCCTGGACCTGATCGGCGAGGGGCTCACCAACCGGCAGATCGGCGAGGAACTCCATCTGGCCGAAAAGACAATCAAGAACTACGTGTCGAATCTGCTGGCCAAGCTCGGCATGCAGCGACGTTCGCAGGCGGCGGCGTATGTCGCGCGCATGCAGGCGGAGAAACGGTAGGCGCTCCGCTGGGAGTACCGCGATGCGCGACGGGGTGCGGTCGTCCGCGGCACCGTCGTGGCCGGCCGCGCCCCCATCGCGGCGGAGCCGCATATCGACGCAGCTCCGCGGCCCGGCAGACGGAGCCGCACACCGACACAGCCCCCGGCCCAGCAGGCGGAGCCGCACACGCCGACACAGCCCCGCGCCCCTTCAGGGTGCTGCCGACCCGGCAGAGCCCTTCGGCGCTCAGGACTTACGACCCTGTTCCGTGTGTCGTCGCCCACGCACAGTGGGTGCATGCCCACTGCCGAACAGCGCGCGGTCGACCTGCTGAGCCGCACCGACTACGGCCGGATCGCCACCAGCATGCGCGCCCTGCCCTTCCTCGCCTTCGCGCGGCACATCGTGAGCGAGGGCCGCGTCCTGCTGCGCATGCCGGGGAGCTGTGGCTACCACCGGGCGTGCGCCGGCGGTGTCGTGGCCTACGGCTCCGACAACCTGGGCTCGGCCCGGCCGGGCGAGTCCCTGTGGTCGGTCCAGGTCGTGGGCGAGTGCGCAGCGCACGAGCCGACCGCCGCCGAGCTGGAGCGCTTCGGCCCGGCACCCCTCCTGGTGGACGGCGAGCCCTTCGAGCCCGTCTATTTGAGCCTCCGGCCGCGGTTCGGAACCGTCCACTCGACCGACACCGGCCCGGATGGCCTGGAACGCCACTTCGCGAGCACCCCGTGACCGAAAGCGACCGCCAACGACGTTCTGTGACAACGCCCAGCTCACCGGCTCATCCCGTGCCCTAGCATCTGGCGCGTGCCGCGCCCTTGTGTACCACCCCCTGTGCCTCACGCGCCCCCGCTGGGCGCCCTCCTGAGCCGGTACGCCGCCGGCCACGCCGTCACCTGCGAACCCGTCGACCAGGGGCTGCTCAACCGCGGCTACCGGCTGCGCACCACCCGCGGCCGCTACTTCCTCAAGCAGCACTTCGACCCCGAGACCGCCGACCCGGCCGCCATCGCCCGCCAGCACCGGGCCACCCGGCGCCTGGCCGACCTGGGCGTCCCGGTGGCGCCGCCGCTGTCCGGCCGCGACGGCCGCACGGTCGCCGTCGTCGGCGGCCACGCCTACGCCCTGCACCCGTGGATCGACGGCAGGCACCGGCACGGCGGCCAGCTCACCCCGGAGCAGTGCACCAGGCTGGGCGCCCTGCTGGGGGCCGTGCACGCCGGTCTGGAGCGTGTGATGCCGCCGGACGGGCGGGCGCCCGCCGCGAGCGCCGACCCCGCCGACACCTTCGCCCTCATCACGGACCTGCTCGCGCGCGTGGGCCGGCACCGCCCCGCCGACCCCTTCGACGCGCTGGCCCGCCACCGCCTCCTGGAACGCCGCACCCTGCTGGAACGGCACGCCGGCCGGCGCCCGCCGCACGGCGGCCCGGTCGGCTGGGTGCACGGCGACTTCCACCCGTTCAACCTGCTCTACCGGGGCGACGCGCCCGCCGCGATCGTCGACTGGGACCGGCTCGGCGTCCAGCCGCGCGCGGAGGAGGCCGTACGCGCCGCGGCGATCTTCTTCGTACGCCCCGTCGGCACCCTCGACCTGCCGAAGGTGCGGGCCTACGCGCGCGCGTACCGGCGCACCGCGGGCGCCAGCCCGTCCGAGCTCGCGGCGGCCGTGCACCGCGTGTGGTGGGAGCGCCTGAACGACTTCTGGATGCTGCGCTGGCACTACGAGCGCGGCGACACGCGCGCGGACTCCCAGTTCCCGGCGGCTTCGGCGCTGGTGGTGTGGTGGACGGGGGCGTACGAGGAGGTGTGCGAGGCGTTCGCGGGCTGACGATACGAAAACAGCCCCCACGCGTGCGCGTGGAGGCTGTCGGTTCGGCCGGCGTCAGTCGTCGCCTTCCTCGCCGCCCGCGCCCTCGACGGTGCCACCGGTCGGATCGCCCGTCGGCTCGGTCGGCTCGGTCACCGTCTGGCTCGGATCGCCCGTCGGCTCGGTCGGCTCGGTCTCCGTCTCGGTCGGCTCGGTCGTCGGCTCGTCCGTGAACGACGGCGAGGGCGTGTACGACGGCGTGTACGACGGCGTCCAGCCCCCGCCCGCGCCCGGCCCGGTGTCGCCGGTGGAGGAGCCGGTCTCCTCCTCGGTCGCCTCGTCGCTCGGCGTCGCGTCGGCCGACTTGTCGTCCTTGGTCTCCGAGGCGGTCGGCGACTGCGTGGTCCCGGGGCCGGGCTTGTTGCCGTTGCCGCCGTTCAGCGCCAGCGCGACGCCCGCCGCGATGGCGATCACCGCGAGGACGGCGAGGATCCACAGCTTGCCGCGCCCGCTGCCCCTGTTCCCGTTCCCCTCGAAGCCGCCGTCGTCCCCGCCGCCGTAGCGGCCGGGCAGGATCGGCTGCGGGATCTGCGTGGTGCCGGAGGCGTCCGCGCCGGGGTGGCCCATCACGGCCGTCTGCGCGAAGCCCGCCGAGGGCGTGTTCCGGCTGTCGTGCACGTCGACCGGGCCGGTGTTCCAGGTGCCGGTGTGGCCGCCCTGGTCGTAGAGCATCTGGAGGCCGTACTGGACCAGGCCGCGCATCTCCTCGGCGGTCTGGAAGCGGTCGTCCGGCTCCTTGGCCAGGGAGCGCATGACGAGGCCGTCGAGCTCCGGCGGGCAGGCGTCGGAGGCCTCCGACGGGGGCGTCGGAATGTCCTGGACGTGCTGGTAGACCACCGACAGCGGGGTCTCGCCGGTGAACGGGGGCCTGAGTGCGAGGAGTTCGTAGAGGAGGCAGCCGGTCGCGTAGAGGTCGGAGCGGTGGTCGACGGCCTTGCCGAGCGCCTGCTCGGGCGAGAGGTACTGCGGGGTGCCCATGACCATGCCGGTCTGCGTCATCGTTGTCGACGCGCCGTGCAGGGCGCGGGCGATGCCGAAGTCCATCACCTTGACGGCGCCGTTGTGCGTGATGATGACGTTGGCCGGCTTGATGTCCCGGTGCACGATGCCGTGCTGGTGCGAGTAGGCCAGCGCCTCCAGCACACCGGAAACGATGATCAGCGCCTGCTCGGGCCCCGGCGCCTCGGCGTTGAGGAGCAGATCGCGGATGGTCCGCCCCTCGACGATCTCCATCACGATGTACGGCACGCTCTGGCCGCCCACGACGTCCTCGCCGGAGTCGTACACGGCGACGATCGAGTGGTGGTTGAGGCCGGCCACCGACTGGGCCTCGCGGGTGAAACGGGCCTTGGAGACCGGGTCCTCGGCGAGGTCGGCGCGCAGCAGCTTGACGGCGACGGTACGCCCCAGACGGACGTCCTCGGCGGCGAACACCTCGGCCATGCCGCCCCGGCCGAGTCTGCGGGTCAGCCGATATCGGCCGTCGCCGACCAGCCCGCCGTTACCCCACAGCTCCGGCGCATCTGACATACCGCCGCCAGTCGCCTCGGGGTCGGACGGGCCCTGAGCGCGCTGCTGCTGTGCCATCGGTCCTCGCCGTCGTTTCTGCCCGCGGTGCGCGCGGTGTTGTTACGGTCTCCGTCGGCCACGCTACAGCCTCCGCGCAAGCCGCCGGTCCGGGACGGGACCCGGGGCCGGTCCGGTACGGGAGCGGCCATGAAACCCGCAAGCCGGGCCGTGGTGCAAATTCTGTGTACCGGCCGTACGACCCCTGTAACGCTTGCGCGACTCTTCTTTCGCGTACGGTCACGGAACGGGCACCGAGCTTGACGTGTCAGTGCCCTGGGGCAGACTTGGCCGGGAATAGCACTTTCGATCAACGAGAACTGATCGACGACTACATCGCCGGCGCCAACGGGCTATGGGGGACACGGAGACATGAGCCAGGACGGCGCCAAGGGGCGGTACGCGGGACGGGCACTGGCCAACAACCGCTATCAGCTGCGCGATTTGCTCGGCGAGGGCGGCATGGCCTCGGTGCACCTGGCGTACGACGCCGTGCTCGACCGCCAGGTCGCGATCAAGACCCTGCACACCGAACTCGGCCGCGAGCAGGCCTTCCGCGAGCGTTTCCGCCGCGAGGCCCAGGCCGTGGCCAAGCTCACGCACACCAACATCGTCTCGGTCTTCGACACCGGCGAGGAAGACCTCGACGGCATGACGATGCCGTACATCGTCATGGAGTACGTCGAGGGCCGCCCGCTCGGCTCGGTGCTCGACGAGGACATCCGGCAGTACGGCGCGATGCCCGCCGACAAGGCGCTGAAGATCACCGCGGACGTGCTCGCGGCCCTGGAGATCAGCCACGAGATGGGCCTGGTCCACCGGGACATCAAGCCGGGCAACGTGATGATGACCAAGCGTGGCGTGGTCAAGGTCATGGACTTCGGCATCGCGCGCGCCATGCAGTCCGGCGTGACCTCGATGACACAGACCGGCATGGTCGTCGGCACCCCGCAGTACCTCTCGCCCGAGCAGGCGCTCGGCCGGGGCGTGGACGCCCGCTCCGACCTGTACTCGGTCGGCATCATGCTGTTCCAACTGGTCACCGGGCGACTGCCGTTCGACGCCGACTCGCCGCTGGCCATCGCGTACGCGCATGTCCAGGAGGAGCCGGTGGCTCCGTCCTCCGTCAACCGCTCGCTGCCGCCGGCGGTGGACGCGCTCGTCGCGCGGGCGCTGAAGAAGAACCCGAACGAGCGCTTCCCGAGCGCCGAGTCCATGCGCGACGAGTGCCTGCGGGTGGCCTCGTCCTTCCAGGCCGCGGCGCCGAGCATCGTGCCGGGCGCGCAGACCTCCAGCGGCGCGGGCGTGGGTTCCGCGGTCTTCCCGCCGGTCGGGCAGCAGACGCCGCCGCCCTCGGGGCAGGTCCAGACGCCGTACCAGCCGAACGCGTACGGCACGCCGACGCCCGCCCCCACCCCCGCGCCCTCGTACGGCTATCCGCAGCAGCAGCCGGGGTACGCGACGCCGGCGCCGACCCCGTACTCGGCGACGCCGCCGCCGTACAACGGCACGCCCCAGCAGACCGTGTCGGTGGCCGCGGGGGGTGGCGGTGGCGGTGGTGGTCGCAAGACCAGCAGACTGGTGATCATCGGCTCGGCCGTCGTCTCGGTCCTCGCGGTCGGCGGACTGGTCGCGGCGCTGACGCTGAGCGGCGGCGACGGCTCCAAGAAGGAGGAGGGCGCCTCCACCACCAGCCCGACCCCGACCAAGGCGGAGGGCTACCGCGGGCCGGACCCGAACCGCACCATCGACCCGGAGGTGTGCAGCGAACCGCAGGAGTCGTACAACGACCCCGACAAGGTGCGCATGCCCAACTTCCTCTACAAGAACATCGACTCGGTACGGAAGTGTCTCCAGGCCGCCGGCTGGGAGATCGAGACCACCGAGACCGACGAGAACACCTGGGGCGAGGGCACGGTCATCAAGCAGTACCCCCAGGCGGGCACGGACATCGACCCGGAGGACCCGGGCAAGCTGTCGTTCGCCGTCTCCACCGGTAACCCGGCCTAGGGCTGATCCCGCGGCCGGGTCGCTGCGGCGACTACGGCACTACAGGTAGGGGCCGCCGGTACGGCCGCCCGCGTGGTTGGGGTCCTCTCCGTCGTGGCCGACGCCCGGCGGGAGGGCGCGGCGCATCTGCTCCAACTGGGCCCGGGCGGCCATCTGCTGGGCGAAGAGGGTGGTCTGGATGCCGTGGAAGAGGCCCTCCAGCCAGCCCACCAACTGGGCCTGGGCGATCCGCAGTTCCGCGTCGCTCGGGGTGGCCTCGTCCGTGAACGGCAGGGAGAGCCGCTCCAGTTCCTCCACGAGCTCCGGGGCCAGGCCGTCCTCCAGCTCCTTCACCGAGCTGGCGTGGATCTCCTTGAGCCGGACCCGGCTGGCCTCGTCGAGAGGGGCCACGCGGACCTCCTCCAGCAACTGCTTGATCATGCTGCCGATCCGCATGACCTTCGCCGGCTGTTCGACCATGTCCGTCACGGGAACCTCGCGGGAGTCCTCGTCTCCTCCGCCGCCGATGGCCATCCCGTCCTGGCCCACGACCAGGATCTGCGGATTCTCCGGCGACCGTTCGTTCCTCGGCATCTCCATGCCGCCATTCTCTCGCACCCGTACATCTCATCAGCGTGGTGCCCCCTGCGGGGGGTGATCCACCGTTTACGGGGCCGACTTTCCGCCGTGCTCCCGGAATGCCGGATCCCGCCGCTGGTGTGAGGCTGGTCCCGTGACTCCTCGGCAGACAGTGCTGCGGTCAGTGGGGGCGGCGGCCCTGCTGACCGTCCTCACCGCGCCACCGGCCCTCGGGGCGGAGAAGGCACCGAAGCCATCGGTGTCGGCCCCCGTGCCCTCCCGGGCCGGCAGCGCGGCCGGTGAGGGCCGGGAGCGGCCGGGCCGCCACGAGGTGCTGGTGGAGGAGGAGCCGGAGGCAATGGCGGAGGAGGAGCACCTGACCATCGCCGAGCCGCCCTCGCACGACCCGCCGCCGCGCCCCGCCTCCGCCCACCCCGAACCCGCCCTCGAACTCCTCCCCCTCGGCCTCGGCCTCCTCCTCACCGGCCTGGGCCTCGCCCTCACCTTCCTGGGCCTACGCCTCCGCCGCACCCCCTGAAGCAGACGGCACCACCCCACTCCCCCTGGGCCCGCAGGCACGCGCGCCACCGCTGAACCCGCGGGCATGCATGCCACCGCCCCACCTGCGGGCACGCGCGCCACTGCTGAGACCGCGGGCGCGCGCCACCGCTGAACCTGCAGACACCCGCGCCACCGCCCGACCTGCGGGCACGCGCGCCACGGTCCGGCCTGCGGGCACGCGCGCCACCGTCCGGCCTGCGGGCATGCGTGCCGCCTGGGGCGATGGGGGTCCCCCCGCGCGAGCGAAGCCGAGCGTGGGGGAGGGTGGGCGCAGGCGGCACCCCGTTGGCGCCGGGCCGCGCGCCCCACCCCCGGCCAGCACAACCGGCGGCACCCCGCAAAAGACGCCGGTCAGGGAGCGACCAGCAGCACCTTCCCCACGTGGCCGCTCTCCTCCACCACCCGGTGCGCGGCAGCAGCCTCCGGCATCGGCAGCTCACGGTCGACGACCGGCCGCACATGCCCGGCCTCCGCCAACGGCCACACATGCTCCCGCACGGCCGCCACGATCGAGGTCTTCTCGTTCAGCGGCCGCGCCCGCAGCGACGTCGCACTGACCGCCGCCCGCTTGCTCAGCAGCGCACCGATGTTCAGCTCCCCCTTGACCCCGCCCTGCATACCGATGATCGCGAGCCGCCCGTTGACGGCAAGGGTCCGGACGTTGCGGTCCAGGTACTTCGCCCCCATGTTGTCGAGGATGACGTCGGCCCCCGCCCCACCCGTGGCCTCCTTCACCTCCTCGACGAAGTCCTGCTCCCGGTAGTTGACCAGGATGTCCGCGCCCAGCTCGGCGCACCGCGCCAGCTTCTCCTCCGTGCCCGCGGTCACCGCGACCCTCGCCCCGACCGCCTTGGCCAGCTGGATCGCCATGGTGCCGATGCCGCTGGAGCCGCCGTGCACGAGCAGCGTCTCACCCGGACGGAGGTGCGCGACCATGAAGACGTTGGACCAGACCGTGCAGACCACCTCGGGCAGCGCCGCGGCCCGGACCAGGTCGACACCCTTCGGCACCGGCAGCAGCTGACCGGCCGGTACGACCACCTTCTCGGCGTAACCGCCCCCGGCGAGCAGCGCGCACACCTCGTCGCCGACGCTCCACCCGGAGACCCCCGGGCCGAGCGCGACGATCCGCCCGGAGCACTCCAGGCCCGGGTAGGGCGAGGCGCCGGGCGGTGGGTCGTAGAAGCCCTGCCGCTGGAGGATGTCGGCCCGGTTCACGGCGCTCGCCGCCACCTCGACCAGGACTTCGCCCTCGCCGGGCACCGGATCCGGGACCTCGGCCCACACCAGCGCCTCGGGCCCACCGGGTTCGGGAATCGTGATCGCATGCATGAAGGGGACGCTACTCCCCAGCCGCCCCCGCCCCGCTGCCCCGCCCCGTCCGGATCCTCCGTCGCTGGTCCTACCCACCCTCGGTCCATGGTCGGAACCCGCGGAAAAACCCTGTGCGCCACCGATGAGTTTGCGCGACTGTGAGGGTCTCCCCTTGCGTAGCCCCACTTACGCGGACGGAACTCCGGAAGGACCCCGCACCATGAGCACGCAGACGACGTCCGGGCTCGCGATCGAGACCGCAGGCCTGGTGAAGACGTTCGGTGAGACCCGGGCCGTCGACGGCGTGGACCTGGCGGTCCCGGCCGGCACGGTCTACGGCGTCCTCGGCCCGAACGGCGCCGGGAAGACCACGACCGTGAAGATGCTCGCCACCCTCCTCAAGCCCGACGGCGGAACGGCCCACGTCTTCGGCCACGACGTCGTGCGCGAGGCCGACGACGTACGCAGCCGGGTCAGCCTGACCGGCCAGTACGCCTCCGTGGACGAGGACCTCACCGGCACCGAGAACCTGGTCCTGCTGGCCCGGCTCCTGGGCCACGGCAAACAGGCCGCGCGCCGGCGCAGCGAGCAACTGCTGGAGGCCTTCGGGCTGACCGAGGCGGCCGGAAAGCAGATCAAGCACTACTCGGGCGGCATGCGGCGCCGTATCGACATCGCCGCGTCCATCCTCAACACCCCCGACCTGCTCTTCCTGGACGAGCCGACGACCGGGCTCGACCCGCGCAGCCGCAACCAGGTGTGGGACATCGTGCGCGCGGTGGTCGCCCAGGGCACGACCGTGCTGCTGACCACGCAGTACCTGGACGAGGCCGACCAGCTGGCGTCCCGGATCGCGGTCATCGACCACGGCAGGGTGATCGCCGAGGGCACGAAGGGCGAGCTGAAGGCGTCCGTCGGCGCCGGCTCCGTACATCTGCGGCTGCGGGACGCCGGGCAGCGGCCGGAGGCGGAGCGCGTGCTGCGGCTGGCGCTCGACTCGGACGTTCAGCTGGAGCCCGATCCGGTGGCGCTCACGGCGCGGCTGGGCACGGCGACGAGCGACTCCGCGGCGGAGCAGGCCGCCCGGGCGCTCGCCGAGCTGGCCCGTACGGGCATCACGGTCGACAACTTCTCGCTGGGACAGCCCAGCCTGGACGAGGTGTTCCTCGCCCTCACCGGACACGACACCGGACAAGACACCGGACACGGCTCCGGCCACGACGACAAGGACGAGGTGGCGGCATGAGCACCGCGACGACCCCGGAGACCAAGGAACTCGCCCCCGTCAGCGCCGAGTCGCTCGCCGCGCTGCTCGTCTCCGGCGAGCGTCCGCCGCGGCCGAGCGCCTGGTCGGCGTCGCTGACGTTCGGCTGGCGGGCGATGCTGAAGATCAAGCACGTTCCGGAGCAGCTCTTCGACGTCACCGCGTTCCCGATCATGATGGTGCTGATGTACACGTACCTGTTCGGGGGCGCCCTGGCCGGGTCCCCCGAGGAGTACATCCAGTTCCTGTTGCCGGGCATCCTGGTGATGTCGGTCGTGATGATCACCATGTACACCGGCGTCTCGGTCAACACGGACATCGAGAAGGGCGTCTTCGACCGTTTCCGCTCGCTGCCGATCTGGCGGCCGTCGACGATGGTCGGCTATCTGCTTGGCGACGCCCTGCGCTACACGATCGCGTCCGTGGTGATGCTCACCGTCGGCATGATCCTCGGCTACCGGCCGGACGGGGTCGTCGGCGTACTCGCCGGGATCGCGCTGCTGGTGGTGTTCTCGTTCGCGTTCTCGTGGATCTGGACGATGTTCGGGCTGCTGCTGCGCACCGAGAAGTCGGTGATGGGCGTCAGCATGATGGTGATCTTCCCGCTGACCTTCCTGTCCAACGTCTTCGTCGAGCCCAGCACCATGCCGGGCTGGCTCCAGGCGTTCGTCAACAACAGCCCGATCAGCCACCTGGCGTCCGCCGTGCGCGAGCTGATGGCGGGCGACTGGCCGGCCGACGAAATCGCCTGGTCGCTGGGGTGGGCGGGCCTGTTCGTGCTGGTCTTCGGGCCGATCACGATGCGGCTGTACAACCGCAAGTAGCTCCCGGGACCGAGGGCCTACGGGGGTGGCCCTCAGTCCTGCGGAAGCGGGCGGGCGTCGGGCGCGACCTGCGAGCTCGGCGTCACCCGCACGATGGTGATGAGCCGGTCCGTCGGTTCGAGCGTGCCGACGGCCGGATCGTCGTAACCGAGCACCCGGTGGCCGCGCAGGACACTCAGCACCAGGTCGGAGATCTCCCGCGGCCCCTTGCCCACCTCGGCCTTTATGACCGGCCGTTCGACGATGTCGAGGCCGCTGCCCTGCTGGATCAGGTCCTCCATCACCATGCCGGCCGCGGGGCTGAGCACGGAGAGGCCGAGCAGCCGTCCGGCCGCGCTGGCGCTGGTGATGACCGCGTCGGCGCCGGACTGCTTCAGCAGCGGCGCGTTCTCCTCCTCGCGGACCGCGGCCACGATCTTCGCGCCCCGGTTGAGCTGCCGGGCCGTCAGCGTCACCAGGACGGCCGTGTCGTCGCGCTGGGTGGCGATGATGACCTTCCGCGCCTTGTGCACCTCGGCCCGCTTGAGCACCTCGCTGCGGGTCGCGTCGCCCACGATCCCGGCGTACCCGTCGGCCGTCGCGGCGTCGATCACCTTGGCGCTGGGGTCGACCACGACGACCTGCTCCTTCTTCAGGCCCGAGGCGCAGACGGTCTGGATCGCCGACCGCCCCTTCGTACCGAAGCCGACAACGACGGTGTGGTCACGCAAGGTGGACCTCCAGCGGTTCAGACGCCATTCCTCCCGGGTGCGTTCGGTGAGGACCTCCAGCGTGGTGCCGACCAGGATGATCAGGAACAGCACGCGCATGGGCGTCACGACGAGGATGTTGGTGAGCCGGGCCGCGTCACTGACCGGGCTGACGTCGCCGTATCCCGTGGTGGAGAGGGAGACGGTCGCGTAGTAGAAAGCATCGAGGAAGTCGACGGTTCCGTCGGAGCTGTCGGTGTAGCCGTCACGGTCGGCGTAGACGATGAGCGCGGTCGACACGAGCAGCAGCAAGGCCATGAGCACCCGTCGGGCGACCTGGCGGAACGGGTGCGCCACCACCTTCTGCGGCAGCTTCACCCGGTGGGTGACGAGGTGTTCGTCCGGCTGCCGGGCGATCACGTCTTGGCCCGGAAGTTTCACGTGAAACACACTCCGATCCCCGAGGACGCCCAGGGCAGATCGAGCAGCTCGACCTCCTGCCCCTCCCGCGCCCCGCCGGGCGGTACGACGGCCAGGGCGTCGGCCGCCGCGATACCCCGCAGCATCGCCGGGCCGTTGTAGTGCAGCGGCACGGCTCCGTCACCGCGCAAGACGACGGGCACGAGCCGGGTGTCGTACGGGTGTCCGTGCGCCGCGTCCCGCAAGGGCAGCGCGTACGGCTCGGGGGCGGGGTGGGCCGCGAGGGTGCGCAGCAGGGGCTCGGCGAGCGTGAGCAGGCCGGACACGGCCGCGAGGGGGTTGCCCGGCAGGCCGACCAGGTGCTGGTTCTCCTTGGTGCGGGCCAGCAGCATGGGGTGCCCGGGGCGCACCTTGACGCCGTTGACCAGGAGTTCGGCGTCGAGGCGGCGCAGGGTGGGGTGGACATGGTCGACCGGTCCCGAGGCGGTGCCGCCGGTGGTGACGATCAGGTCGGCCTCGGAGAACGCGACGGCCTTGTACAGCGCCTCGGCGTCGTCGCCGAGCCGGCGCACGGTGGTCACCTCGGCGCCGAGGGCCCGCAGCCAGGGCGGCAGCATCGGCCCGAGCGCGTCGCGGATCAGCCCGTCGTGCGGCCGCCCCTCGGTGAGCAGCTCGTCGCCCAGGACCAGCACTTCGGCACGGGGGCGCGGTACGGCGGTCAGGGTGTCGTACCCCGCGGCCGCGGCGAGGCCGAGCACGGCCGGGGTCACCAGGGTGCCCACGGGCAGCAGTTGGTCGCCGGAACGGCACTCCTGGCCGCGCGGGCGGATGTCCTGGCCGTGCTGGAGGTCCCGGGTGGCGTGCAGGCGGCCCTTGTCGTCGCTGCGGCCGTGTTCGCTGCGCAGGACGGCGGTGGTGTCCGGGGGGATCCGGGCACCGGTGGCGATCCTGACCGCCTCGCCGTCGGTGAGCGGCTCGGGCTCGGCGTGCCCGGCCAGGACGCCGGCCTCCCGCACGTCCCAGGGGCCCGGTCCGGCGACCGCCCAGCCGTCCATCGCGGAGGTGTTGAAGGAGGGCAGGTCGGTGAGGGCGGTGAGGGGGGCGGCCAGGGTGAGGCCGAGGGCGTGGTCGAGGGTGACGGAGACGAGGTCGCGGCGGGCGCCGCGCGGCCGGCCGGCGCGGGCCGCGAGCGCGCGGGCCTCGGGCCAGGGCGTGGCCCGGTGGTGCGGGTCGCTGCCGGGGCTCCGGGTGGCCTGCGGGGCGGGGGCGGGCGGGGGCACCTGGCGGCCGGTGTCCTCGTTCACGAGGGCGAGCACCTCCTCGACGTCGAGTTCCTCGGCGTCCTGGCCGTCCCGGACGCCGCGGGCGGTCATCCGGCGTCCGGGGTGGCGTTGGGCTCGGCGTCACCGCTCACGGCGTCACCGCTCACGGCGTCACCGCTCGCGGCGTCACCGCTGCCGCCGTCCCCGCTCGTGCCGGGCGCGGCCTCCTGCGCCCAGCGCTCGGCGAGGGCGGCGGCCTTGCGGGCGGCCTCGGCGACGGCCTCGGGGCCGCCTGCGGCCTGTGCCGCCGCGTAGCCGACGAGGAAGGTGGTCAGTGGCGCCGCGGGCCGCGCCACGCCGTGGGCGGCGTCGCGGGCCAGGTCCAGCAGGACCTTGACGTCGACGTCGAGGTCGATGCCCAGCTCGTCCTTGACTGCGGAAATCCATTCGTCCAACACGTGCCCATGCTCCCTGATGCGTGCCCTGGCGGTGGCGATGTCGTCCCAGGTGTCGCAGTCGAAGGACGCGACGGGGTCGGGGACGCGGATGAGGTCGAGCGCGGCAGTCAGCCGGCGCAGCGGCAGGCCGGTCAGGCCGCCGCCCCGGTCATCGGTGAGCGCACCCAGTGAACGGCGCAGCGCGGACGCGCGGTAGGCGGCGACGAGCGGCTGGTCGCGGCCGTCGGTGTCGGTGAGCACCGCGCCGTCCGCCGGCGTGTCCCGCAGCGCGGCCAGCAGTCGCCGTACGGTGCCCGCGTCGAGGAACGGCAGGTCGGCGGAGAGCACCACGACGTGACCGGCGGTGGTGGGGCGCAGTCCTGCGGCGAGGGCGGCGAGCGGTCCGCCGCCGGGCGGGTCCTCGCGCTCCCAGGTCACCGGGCGGGCGGTGGGCCGGGGGTCGGCGACGACGACGGTGGCGCGGGCGTCGGCGCAGGCGGCGAGCACCCGGTCGAGCAGCGCGCGCCCGCCGACGCGCAGACCGGGCTTGTCCGCCCCGCCGAGCCGCCGTGCGGCACCCCCGGCGAGCACGACGGCGTCGTACGTCTCGGTACCGGGGCTGCCCTCGGGCTCGTACGCGGTCACCCCCCGAGTATGCGTGCCCCCGCGATCACAGGGAACGCGGGGGGCGGCACCGGCATCACGGGGAACGCGGGGCAGTCCCCGGGATCACAGCGTGCGCAGCAGGACCGCCGGCTGTTCCACGCAGTCGGCGACATAGCGCAGGAAGCCGCCCGCCGTGCCACCGTCGCAGACGCGGTGGTCGAAGGTGAGGGAGAGCTGCACGACCTGACGCACCGCCAGCTCGCCTTCGTACACCCACGGTTTGGGGATGATGCGGCCGACGCCGAGCATGGCGGCCTCGGGGTGGTTGATGATCGGGGTGGAGCCGTCGACGCCGAACACGCCGTAGTTGTTCAACGTGAAGGTGCCGCCGGTGAGTTCCCCGGGGGTCAGGGAGCCGGTGCGGGCCGACTCGGTCAGCCGGGCGAACTCCGCGGTCAGCGACTCCGCGTCGCGCGCGTGGGCGTCCCGCACGACGGGGACGACCAGGCCCCGGTCGGTCTGTGCGGCGAAGCCGAGGTGGACGTGGTCGAACCGGACGACCTCCCTGGCCTCCTGGTCGACGGTGGAGTTCAGCTCGGGGAACCGGGCGAGGGCGGCGGTGCAGATCCGGGCCAGCAGCGCGAGGAGGGAGATCTTCGGGCCGCCGGAGGCGTTCATCGCGGTGCGGGCGCGCATCAGCTCGGTGGCGTCGGCGTCCACCCAGCAGGTCGCGTCCGGGATCTCGCGCCGGCTGCGGGAGAGCTTGTCGGCGACGGCACCGCGGACGCCCTTGAGGGGGACGCGGATCTCGCCGGTGCCGGCCGGGGCGGGCGCGGGCGCGGCCGGTGCGCGGGACGGGGCCGCCGGGCGGGCCTGGGCGGCGGCGGCCCGCAGGGCGTACTCCACGTCGGCGCGCAGGATCAGTCCGTCGGGGCCGGAGCCGGTCAGCTCGCGCAGGTCGAGGCCGTTCTCCCGGGCGAGGCGGCGGACCAGCGGGGAGATGACCGGGACGGGCCCTTCGGGCGCCTCGGGAGCGGTCACGGCCGTGCCGTTGGCGGACGGCTGGGCCGGGTTGGCGGACGGCTGCACCGGGCTGGCGGACGGCGGGATCGGATTGACCGGCGGCTGGGCCGGGCTGGCGGACGGCGGGATCGGATTGACCGGCGGCTGCACCGGGCTGGCCGACGGCTGCGCCGGACGCACCCGCCTGCGCCGCGCCGGTGCCTCGGAGGTGCCGTACCCCACCAGGACGTTGCCCGAGCCCTCCGGCCCCCCGTCGGCGGGCGGCGCGCCGACGGCGACCGTGATCAGCGGCGCGCCCACGGGCAGTTCGGTGCCCTCCTCGCCGAAGCGCGCGGTGACCACGCCCGCGTAGGGGCAGGGCACGTCGACCATGGCCTTGGCCGTCTCGACCTCGACGACCGGCTGGTCGACGGCGACGAGGTCCCCGACCTCGACGAGCCAACGAACGATCTCCGCTCCGGTGAGCCCCTCCCCGAGGTCGGGGAGCCTGAACTCAAGGCTGTGCATGTCAGAAGCGTGTGCCATCAGCTCTCGGCCTCCCACTGCAGACGCCCCACGGCGTCCAGGATCCGGTCCACGCCGGGCAGGTGGTGACGCTCCAGCATCGGCGGCGGGTAGGGGATGTCGAAGCCGGCCACCCGGAGCACCGGCGCCTCCAGGTAATGGAAGCAGCGCTCCGTGACGCGGGCCGCGATCTCCCCTCCCGGGCCGCCGAACCCGCCCGACTCGTGCACGACGACCGCTCGCCCGGTCCGCCGTACGGAGGCGCAGACCGTCTCGTCGTCGAACGGCACCAGGGAGCGCAGATCGACGACTTCGAGGTCCCACCCCTCCTCCCGCGCCGCCTCGGCGGCTTCGAGACAGACGGGCACGGACGGACCGTACGTGATGAGCGTGGCGCTCCGGCCCGAGCGCCGCACCACCGCGCGGCCAATCGGTTCAACGCTCTGCGGGTCCTCCGGGTTCCAGGAGTCCTTCGACCAGTACAGGCGCTTGGGCTCCAGGAAGACGACCGGGTCGTCGGAGGCGATGGCGGCGCGCAGCAGCCCGTAGGCGTCGGCGACCGTGGCGGGCGTGACGACATGGAGCCCCGGGGTCGCCATGTAGTACGCCTCGGAGGAGTCGCTGTGGTGCTCGACGCCGCCGATGCCGCCGCCGTAGGGGACGCGGATGGTGATCGGCAGGGGCATGGCGCCGCGGGTGCGGTTGCGCATCCGCGCGACATGGCTGATCAGCTGCTCGAAGGCCGGGTAGGCGAACGCGTCGAACTGCATCTCCACGACCGGGCGCAGTCCGTACATCGCCATGCCGACGGCCGTGCCGAGGATGCCGGCCTCGGCGAGCGGGGTGTCCGTGCAGCGGTCCTCGCCGAACTCCTTGGCGAGTCCGTCGGTGACGCGGAAGACGCCGCCGAGGGTGCCGACGTCCTCGCCCAGCACGTGGACGGCGGGGTCCTCGGCCATGGAGTCGCGCAGCGCGCGCGTGAGGGCCTGCGCCATGGTGGCGGGCTTCACCGCGACCGTGGTCATCGCTGGTCCCCCTCGGCGTCCAGCTCGGCCCGCAACTGGGCCTGCTGCTCCCGCAGTTGCGGGGTGGGCTCGGCATACACGTAGGCGAACAGGTCCATGGGGTCGAGCACCGGGTCGGCGTTCATGCGCTCGCGCAGATCGGCGGCCATGGCCTCGGCGGCGTCCCGCGCGGCCTGCTTGCCGGCCTCGTCGAGGAGGCCGCGTTCGGTCAGTTCGTGCTCCAGGAGGGCGATCGGGTCGTGGCCGCGCCAGGTCTCGACCTCGGCGTCGCCGCGGTAGCGGGTCGCGTCGTCGGCGTTGGTGTGGGCGTCGATCCGGTAGGTGATCGCCTCGACGAGGGTGGGACCGCCGCCCGCGCGCGCGTGGCGCACGGCCTCGGTGAGGACCTCGTGCACGGCGACCGCGTCGTTGCCGTCGACCAGGCGGCCGGGCATGCCGTAGCCGACGGCCTTGTGGGCCAGCGACGGGGCCGCGGTCTGCTTGGCGAGCGGGACGGAGATCGCGAAGCCGTTGTTCTGGACCAGGAAGACGACCGGGGCCTGCCAGACGGCGGCGAAGTTCAGTGCCTCGTGGAAGTCGCCCTCGCTGGTGCCGCCGTCGCCGACCATGGCGAGCGCGACCACGTCGTCGCCCTTGAGGCGGGCGGCGTGGGCGAGGCCCACGGCGTGCGGCAGCTGGGTGGCGAGCGGGGTGCACAGGGGGGCCACGCGGTGCTCGCGCGGGTCGTAGCCGGTGTGCCAGTCGCCGCGCAGGAGCGTGAGCGCCTGGACCGGGTCCAGGCCGCGGGCCACGGCCGCGAGGGTGTCGCGGTAGCTCGGGAAGAGCCAGTCGCGGTCCTCCAGAGCGAGCGCGGCGGCGATCTCGCAGGCCTCCTGGCCGGTGGTGGACGGGTAGACGGCGAGCCGGCCCTGCTTGGTGAGGGCGGTGGCCTGGGCGTTGTACCGACGGCCGCGCACCAGTTCGGCGTAGAGGCGGCGCAGCAGACCGGGGTCGGCCTCGGCCGCCGCCTCTGTGCCGAGGACGCGGTAGGGCTCCGCGTCGGGCAGCAGCGGCGCGGGGTCGGTACGGGGCTGCCAGGCGGGCGGCGGCGATGGCCGGTACGCGCCTCGCTGCTCCATGACCGTCATGACGGCACCTCCTCGTGGGAGCGGCTACGGGAGGCGCAGCGGCTGTGACGCGCCTCACCTACCGATTGTTCGGTCGTCGGCACATTTTGGCTACAGGCACCGCCAGGCTGTGGACAAACGGTTCTCCACAGCCTGGAATGAATGCAGTACGTCCACGAGGGGGAGGCGGGGGGACATGGCACCTGAACAAATGGCCGACGGTCCCGAGGGCGGCGGCACCCCGCCCCCGCCCCGGCCGCTCGACGCCATCGATCAGGACATCCTGCAGATGCTCCAGGCGGACGGCCGCGCCTCGATACGGTCGGTCGCCGAACGGGTCCATGTCTCGCGCGCGAACGCCTACGCCCGGATCAACCGCCTCATCGAGGACGGCGTCATCCGCGGTTTCGGCGCCCGCGTCGACCACGAGCGCGCGGGGCACGGCACATCGGCGTACATCACCCTGAAGATCGTCCAGAACACCTGGCGCACGGTCCGCGAGCAGCTCAGACAGCTGCCCGGCGCCTCGCACATCGCCCTGGTGGGCGGCGACTTCGACGTCCTGCTCCTGGTGCACACCCCCGACAACCGGGCCCTGCGCGAACTGGTCCTCACCCGCCTCCAGGCCATCCCCGAGGTACTCAGCACCCGCACCCTGCTGGTCTTCGAGGAGGAGGACCTGGAACCGCAGGGCTGACCTGTACGGACCGACCTGGAACCACAGGGATGACCTAGGCGGCCCGGCGCAGCCCCCCGAACACCAGCTGCGCGACCGCGTCGGCCACCTCGCGCTCGCCCATGCCGCGCCCGTCCGGCCGGTACCACTCCACGATGGAGTTGATCATGCCGAAGACGAGCCGGGTGGCGAGGCGGACCTCCACGTCCCCGCGCACGTCCCCGTCGGCGGCCGCCGCCTTCAGCAGCTCGGCGACCTCGTGGTCGAAGTCGCGGCGCCGCTCCAGGGCCCACCGCTCGGTGCCGGTGTTGCCGCGCACCCGCAGCAGCAGCGTCACGTAGGGCAGTTCGGCGATGAGGACCTCGACCATGCGCCGTACGACGTACTCCAGGCGGTCGGAGGCGCGTCCCACGCGCGCGTGCTCCTCGTCGAGGATCCCGAAGAGGCCGTCCAGCGCCCGGCTCACGGCCCGGCGCAGCAGCTCCTCCTTGCCCGTGACGTGGTGGTAGATCGAGGACTTGGAGATGCCGGCCGCGCGGGAGAGGTGCTCCATGGAGGTGCCGTCGTAGCCGCGCTCGTTGAAGACCTGGACGGCGACCGACAGCAGTGTCTCGGGGGTGTACGTGTCGCGCTTGGCGGTGGTCATGAGCCGCTGCCCTCCCGCTTGTCGGTGGCGTGCGCGTGCCGGTAGAGCGCGAGGGACGGCGCGTAGCGCCCGGAGGGGTCGCGCAGGTGCAGGTCGTCCAGGAGGGCGTACGCCCAGTCGCGGCCGAGCCTGCGGCTCCACTCGAAGGGCCCGAGCGGGTAGTTGACCCCGAGCCGCATCGCGACGTCGACGTCCTCCTCGGTGGCCACGCCCTTGGCCACGGCGTCGTGCGCCAGGTCGACGATCCGGGCGACCGTCCGGGCGACGATCATGCCGGGCACGTCCCCGATGACGCTGACGTCCTTGCCGAGCGCCTGGAACAGGCCGATCGCCTCGGCGAGGGTCTGCGGTGAGGTGTCCTGGGAGGCCGACAGGGCGATCCGGCCGGCCCGGCGGTAGTCGAGCGCGAGGTCGAAGTAGACGACGTCCCGGAACTCCACCGAGGTCTGCCCGTCGGCGAGCGCCAGGTGGCCGCCGCTGGGCAGGACGAGCCGGCTGCCGTGGTCCTCGTCCTCCTCGCGCACCCCGATGCCCGCCTCGCGGATCAGGGCGAGCAGTTCGGCGGCCGGTCCCAGGTCGCCCTCGGCGACGACGTACGCGGGCGGCCGCTCGCGCTCCGCGGTGTGCGGCTCGGGACGCTCGGCGCCGTCCGCGTAGTCGTACCAGCCGTGTCCGCTCTTGCGGCCGAGGCGGCCCGACTCGACCAGGCGGCGCTGGGCGAGGGACGGCGTGAAGCGGACGTCCTGGAAGAAGGACTGCCAGACCGAGTGTGTGACGGACTCGTTGACGTCCTGCCCGATGAGGTCGGTCAGTTCGAACGCGCCCATCCGGAAGCCGCCCGACTCGCGCAGTACGGCGTCGATGGTGGCGGGGTCGGCTCCTTGCGCCTCGTGGACGGCGAAGGCCTCGGCGTAGAAGGGCCGCGCGATGCGGTTGACGATGAAGCCGGGGGTGTCGGCGCAGGCGACCGGGGTCTTGCCCCACGCGCGGGCGGTCTCGTACGCGCGCGTGGCCGACGTGACGTCGGTGGCGAACCCGGAGACGACCTCGACCAGCGGCAGCAGCGGGGCGGGGTTGAAGAAGTGCAGGCCGACGAACCGGCCCGCGTTGCGCAGGGCGCCGCCGATCGCCGTGACGGAGAGGGAGGAGGTGTTGGTGGCGAGCAGGCAGTGCTCGCCGACGACGTCCTCCAGCTGCCGGAACAGCTCCTGCTTGACGTCCAGGCGCTCCAGGACGGCCTCGACGACGAGGGCGCAGTCCGCGAGCTCGGTGAGCTGCTCGGCGGCCACCAGCCGGGCGCGGGCCGCGTCCCGCTCGGCGCCGGTCAGGCGGTCCTTCTCGACGAGCCGGTCGAGACGGGCGCCGATCGCGACGGCCGCTTCCCGGGCCCGCCCGGGCACGGCGTCGTACAGCCGTACGGGGTGACCGGCGACCAGCGCGACCTGGGCGATGCCCTGGCCCATGGTGCCGGTGCCGACGACGGCCACGGGGCTGCTGAGGTCGAGTGCTGTCATGTGCGCGATCCTCCCGCACGGGGTTGTCCACAGAAGCGGCGGACCCCCTTGTCCCGACCGATCGTTCGGTTACTCTAACTCCGACTGCCCGTTCCTGCCCATGTTTCTGCCAGGTCATGAACTCGACGCAGAGTTCGGAAGACGAGGAGTTGGTCCCGCATGGCCGCCGACCTGACCACCCACGAGCTGATCGCCAAGCACCGGCCCACCCTCGACCAGGCGCTCGAAGCCATCCGCACCCGCGCGTACTGGTCCCCGCACCCCGAGCACCCCAAGGCCTACGGCGAGAACGGCAGCCTGGACATGGCCGCGGGCAAGGCCGCCTTCGACGCCGTCCTCGGCACCCGCCTCGACCTCGGCCAGCCCGGCACCGACGGCTGGGTGGGCGGCGAGGTCTCCCCGTACGGCATCGAGCTGGGCGTGGAGTACCCGCACGCGGACGTCGACGTGCTGCTGCCCGCCATGAAGGCCGGACAGCGGGCCTGGCGGGACGCGGGCGCGGAGGTCCGCGCGGTGGTCTGCCTGGAGATCCTCAAGCGGATCAGCGACCGGACGCACGAGTTCGCGCACGCGGTCATGCACACCTCCGGCCAGGCCTTCATGATGGCGTTCCAGGCGGGCGGCCCGCACGCACAGGACCGCGGCCTGGAGGCGGTGGCGTACGCGTACGTGGAGCAGGTCCGCACCCCCGACACCGCGGAGTGGACCAAGCCGCAGGGCAAGCGCGACCCGCTGGCGCTGACCAAGGCGTTCACGCCGGTACCGCGCGGCATCGCGCTGATGATCGGCTGCAACACCTTCCCGACCTGGAACGGCTACCCGGGCCTGTTCGCCTCCCTGGCCACCGGCAACGCGGTCCTGGTCAAGCCGCACCCGCGCGCGGTGCTGCCGCTCGCGCTGACCGTGCGGGTCGCGCGCGAGGTGCTGACGGAGGCGGGCTTCGACGCCAACCTCGTCGCCCTGGCCGCCGAGCGCCCCGGCGAGGGCATCGCCAAGACGCTCGCCGTGCGCCCCGAGATCCGGATCATCGACTACACCGGCTCGACCGCCTTCGGCGACTGGCTGGAGGCCAACGCCCGCCAGGCGCAGGTCTACACGGAGAAGGCCGGCGTCAACACGGTGCTCGTCGACTCCACCGACGACTACAAGGGGATGCTGTCCAACCTGGCGTTCTCGCTGTCCCTGTACAGCGGCCAGATGTGCACCACCCCGCAGAACCTGCTGATCCCCCGGGACGGCATCCGCACCGAGGACGGCCCGCGCACCTTCGACGAGGTCGTCGCGGACCTCGCCCGCGCGGTGGACGGCCTGCTCGGCGACGACGCGCGCGCGAACGCCCTGCTCGGCGCGATCGTCAACCCCGACGTCAAGGCCCGTCTGGAGGCCGCGACGGGCCTCGGCGAGGTCGCCCTCGCCTCCCGGGAGATCACCAACCCCGACTTCCCGGACGCGGTCGTCCGCACGCCGGTCATGGTCAAGCTGGACGGCGCCAAGCCGGACGACGAGGCCGCCTACATGAGCGAGTGCTTCGGCCCCGTCTCCTTCGCCGTCGCCGTCGACTCGGCGTCCGACGCCGTCGAGCTGCTGCGGCTGACGATCCGCGAGAAGGGCGCGATGACGGTCGGCGCGTACACCACCGACCCCGAGGTGGAGCAGGCGGTGCGGGAGGTCTGCCTGGAGGAGGCGGCACAGCTGTCGCTGAACCTGACGGGCGGCGTGTACGTCAACCAGACGGCCGCGTTCTCCGACTTCCACGGGTCGGGGGGCAACCCGGCGGCCAACGCGGCGCTGTGCGACGGGGCGTTCGTCGCGAATCGTTTCCGCGTTGTTGAGGTGCGGCGGGAGGCCTGAGAGCTCGGGGGTACGGGACCACTGGCGGCTGCGGTTCCGTTGTGGCTTGTCGCGCAGTTCCCCGCGCCCCTAGGGGGCGCCATGCCCACCGTAGCTCCAGTGGTAGAGCGTCATCCCCACGCTCGTCGCCAGGTTGTAGCTCGACACCTGCGGGCGCATCGGCAGCCGCAGCAGATGGTCGGCACGCGCGCGTACCTCCGCCGTGAGCCCGCTGCGCTCCGAGCCGAACGCGAGGACGGCGTCGTCCGGGAGCTTGATGCCCCGGATGTCGTCGCCCTCGGGGTCGAGCGCGAACAGCGGCCCCGCGGGCAGTTCCTCCACCGCCAGCCGCTCCACGGCCGTCGCGAAGTGCAGGCCCGCCCCGCCGCGTACGACCGTGGGGTGCCAGGGGTCGAGCGTGCCGGTGGTGACGACACCGGTCGCGCCGAAACCGGCCGCCAGGCGGATCACCGCGCCCGCGTTGCCGAGGTTGCGGGGCTGGTCGAGGACCACGACGGGCGCGGGGCGCGGCACCAGGGCCAGCCGCTCCAGGTTGGCCGCCCTTGACGGCCGTACCGCAAGGGCCGCCACCGCCGTGGGGTGCGGTCGCGGCACCAGGGACGCGTACGTCTGCGAGGGCACCTGCGTCAGCAGGGCGTCCAGCGTGTCCCGTACGTCCGGGGCCAGCTCGTCGGCGAGGGCGAGCGCGGCACCGCGGTCCACCGCGACCGCCACCGGCACCTCGGCCCCGAAACGCACCGCGTGCTTGAGGGCGTGGAAGCCGTCGAGGAGTACGGCGGTGTCGGCGAGGCGGTGCCAGGCGCGCACGGGGTCGTTCATGACGGGAAGCCTACGTGCGTGGGCTCGGGGTTCTCCGGGCCGCGCGGCTCGGGAAGGTCCGCGGGACCGGCCCGGCGGGGGAGCGGTACGCGTGCCGCCAGGCCGCCCAGCCGGCGCAGGAACGAGGTCGGCAGGAACACGGCGTCGGCCGCGATCATCGCCAGCGAGAAGAACGGCAGCCCGAGGACCACGGCGATCACGGCGTGCTCGAACATCATCACCGCCAGCAGGACGTTCTTCACCCGCCGGTTGAACAGCGCGAACGGGAAGGCGACCTGCACCAGGACCGTCCCGTACGTCACCAGCATCACCATCGTGCCGCTGGCCGAGAGCGCGTCGGCCAGCGCGGGCCAGGGCGAGAAGTAGTCCAGGTGCAGCGGGTAGTAGACGGCCGTGCCGTCCTGCCAGCGCGAACCCTGGATCTTGTACCAGCCCGCGGTCGCGTAGATCAGACAGGCCTCGGCCATGATCACCAGCAGGGCGCCGTTGTGCACGATGTTCGCGACGACGTCGAGCAGGATGCGCGGCTGGCCGGTGCGCGCCCAGCGTCCGACGGCCCACCACACGCCCTGGGCGAGCCATACCGTCCACAGGATCACGGGCACCGTGGGATCGCCGTCGAGCCGGCCCGCGGCGGTGACCGCGACCAGCACCAGACCGAAGACGCCCCACAGCGGCGGCCCCACCCGGTCCGTCACCCGCTCCCCACGCGCGCGTGCCGCCCGTTCCCGGCCGGCCCTGCGCGCGTCCAGCGACCACACCTGGCCGCAGCGCGTGAAGACCAGGTAGATGCACATCAGGTGCAGGACGTTGTCGCCGCCGTCGCCCATGAAGACGGAGCGGTTCTGCAGCGAGAGCACGCCGACCATGAACAGCACGGACGTCGTGCGGGTCCGCCAGCCCAGCAGCAGCAGGACGCAGAAGACGAGGGCAAGCGCGTAGACCGCCTCGAACCACAGCCGGCCGTCGGACCACATCAGCGCCGTGAAGGCGCCGTTCGTGTCGATCAGCTGCTCGGCGAGCCCGAAGCTCCAGGGGCCGTCGGGCCCGTACAGCTCATGCCGGTGGGGCAGCTCACGCAGCAGGAAGAGCAGCCAGGTGGTGGCGAAGCCGATACGGATCACGGCCGTCTGGTACGGGCCGAGCGCGGACTCGGTGACCCGGGCGATGCCGGTCGAGAGCCCGAGGGCGAGCCGGTTCACCGCTGTTCTCCCCCGGCCTCGGCCGCCGGCACCGGCCACCAGGGCAGCACCCGGTAGACCGGCTGGTCGGACACCTTCTCGCCGCTCCACTCGGGCGGGGCCACATTGAGAGTGCGCGAACGGACCTGGACGCGGTCCAGCACGCCGCCCGGCCCCGCGGCCTCCTCGCGCTGCAGCCGCAGCACCACGATCCGGCGCAGATAGTCCTGGGACAGGGAGCCGCGCAGGCCCACCGGCCGGTTGTCGCTGTCGTGCGTGGCGACGAGGAAGTCCCAGGCCCGGCGCAGCTCGTTCTGCTGGGTGTGGCTGGGCAGCAGGTTGCCGTCGATGTCCCGGCCGTCCTGCGCGGACAGGTCGTACCAGCCGGTGGTACGCAGGTCACCGTCCGCCTCGCGGACGTCGGCGCGGACCTGGACGGCGATGTTCTGCTGGAGCGGGTTCGGCGCGAAGAGCTTCCAGTTCTGCTCGAACTCGGGGTAGATCCAGTCGTCGATCGCCTTGCCGTGCTGCTTGGTCACCGTGTTCGGGGGCGCGACATGCAGGAAGACCATGCCTATGTGGACACAGACGGCGATCGCGACGACGGCCAGGGCGAAGGCGGCGCCGATCTGGTAGCGCAGGGAGAGAGCGGCCACACCGGTGCGGGGGGCGAGGGCAGGCTCGGGGCCCGGGCCGTGCCCGGCGGCCACACGCGGGCGGGGCGCGAGGGAAGGCTCGGGGCCGGGGCCGTGCCCGGCGGCCACACGCGGGCGGGGCGCGGGGGAAGGCTCGGGGTCGGGGCCGTGCTCGGCGGCCCTGCCAGGGCGGGGCGCGGGGGCAGACTCGGGGCCATGCCCGGCAGCCGCACCCGGGCGGAGCACAGGGGCGGACTCGGGGCCGGAGCCGTGCCCGGCAGCCGCACCCGGGCGGGGCGCGAGGGCGGGCTCGGGGTCCGGGCCGTGTCGGGCCCCGCCCTCTGCGTCGTACGCGTCCATGTCGCTTCGATCCTCGGCTTCCGGTCCGTGCTGCCTCGGCGTTCGCACCGGAACGGTACTCAGGCCCACCGCCGGGCACAGCCCCCTTCGGCCCGGTCGGCGGGTGCCACCTTACGGCCCTCGGTTCACGACCGGGTCACGTCGGCCGACGGCGGCCCGGCGACGGACCGGCGACCGCGACCGACGACCGACCGGCGACCGCGACCGACGACCCACCGGCGACCGACCGGGAGGGCCACTGTCCGAGCCGTTCCCTTCTTCTAGAACCTGTTCTATCTTGACGCACCGTCAGATCTCCGCGCGCGTGAGAGGGCAGGCACCGTGGACTTCACCTTCACCGAGGAGCAGCAGGCGGCGGCCGAGGCGGCCCGGGGCGTGTTCGCCGGCGTCGCACCCGACGCGGTCCCGAGCCCCGCGCTGACCCCGGGCGCCGTCGCCGACGACTTCGACCGCGCACTGTGGGCCCGGCTGGCCGACGCGGACCTGCTGAGCCTGCTGCTCGCCGAGGAGCGCGGCGGCGCCGGCCTGGACGCCGTGGCCCTGTGCCTGGTGCTGCGCGAGGCGGGCCGGGTGCTGGCGCGGGTGCCGCTCCTGGAGCACAGCGCCGCGCTGGCCGCCCTCCAGTCCTACGGCGGCCCCGAGCAGGCGTCCGCCGTGCTCGCGCGGGCCGGCCGCGGCGAACTCGTGCTGACCGTCGCCGCACACGGCCGCACCGGCCACGACCCCGCCGAGCGCGCGGTGACCGCTCGGCGCGACGGCGACGACTGGCTCCTGGACGGGGTCCAGACCGCGGTGCCGTGGGCCTACGACGCCGATCTCGTCGTCGTACCGGCCGCCGCGGACGGGGACCGGCCCCTCCTCGCGCTGGTGCCGCGCGGGCACGAGGGCGTCGTCCTCGCCGAGCAGTACTCCACCAGCGGGGAGCGGCTCGGGGAGCTGCGGCTCGACTCGGCGCGGATCGCGGCGCGGGACGTCGTCGACGCCGAGGGCGCCTGGGACATGCTGCGCGGGCTGCTCACCGTCGGGACGTGCGCGCTGGCGCTGGGTCTTGGCGAACGGGTGCTGCGGATGACCGCCGAGTACACCGGCAAGCGGGAGCAGTTCGGCTTCCCGCTGGCCACCTTCCAGGCGGTCGCCGTCCAGGCCGCCGACCGCTACATCGACCTGCGCGCCATGGAGGCCACCCTCTGGCAGGCAGCCTGGCGGCTCGCCTCGGGCGCGCCCGGCGCCCTGCCCGTCGCCGGCGATCTGGCCGTGGCCAAGATCTGGGCCGCGGACGGCGTACGACGGGTCGTGCAGACGGCACAGCACCTGCACGGCGGCTTCGGCGCCGACGTCGACTACCCCCTGCACCGGTACCACGCCTGGGCCAAGCACCTGGAACTGTCCCTCGGCCCGGCAGCGGCACACGAGGAGGCCCTGGGCGACCTACTGGCCACGCACCGCCTGGGCTGAGGCGCTGCCGCTCCTAGAGAACGAAGCCCGGCTGCCCCGCGTCCGTCACGACCGGCCGGCCCGCGGCCGCCCACACCTGCATGCCGCCGTCGACGTTCACCGCGTCGATGCCCTGCTGTACGAGGTACATCGCGACCTGCGCCGAGCGGCCGCCGGAGCGGCAGATCACGTTGACCCGGCCGTCCTGCGGGGCGGCCTCGGTCAGCTCGCCGTACCGGGCGGCGAACTCGCTGATGGGGATGTGCAGGGCCCCTTCGGCATGGCCGGCCTGCCACTCGTCGTCCTCGCGGACGTCCAGCAGGAAGTCACCGTCCTTGAGGTCCGAGACCTCGACCGTGGGCACGCCAGTTCCGAAATGCATGGGCCCGACGCTACCCGAGCAGCTCCGCCAGTTCCGCCTCGCGTTCGGAGACCTGGGCCAGCAACTGCTCGGCGATCTCCTCCAGGAGGCGGTCGGGATCGTCCGGGGCCAGCCGCAGCATCGAGCCGATCGCGCTCTCCTCCAGGTCCTGCGCGACCAGCGCGAGCAGCTCCTTGCGCTGGGCGAGCCACTCCAGGCGGGCGTACAGCTCCTCGCTGGGACTCGGTCCCCGCTCCTCCGGCGCGGGCCCCGCGGCCCACTCCTCGGCCAGCTCCCGCAGCTGGGCCTCGTCGCCCCGGGCGTAGGCGGCGTTGACCCGGGTGATGAACTCCTCGCGCCGCGCCCGCTCCTTGTCCTCCTGGGCGAGGTCGGGATGGGCCTTGCGGGCCAGCTCGCGGTAGAGCTTGCGGGCCTCCTCGCTGGGGCGCACCCGCTGCGGGGGCCGTACCGGCTGGTCCGTGAGCATCGCCGAGGCCTCCGGGAACAGGCCGTCGCCGTCCATCCAGCCGTGGAACAGCTCCTCGACACCCGGCATCGGCATGACCCGCGCGCGGGCCTCCTCCGCCTTGCGGACGTCCTCCGGGTCGCCGGTGCGGGCGGCCCTGGCCTCGGCGATCTGCGCGTCCAGCTCGTCGAGGCGGGCGTACATCGGGCCGAGTTTCTGGTGGTGCAACCGGGAGAAGTTCTCGACTTCGACGCGGAAGGACTCCACGGCGATCTCGTACTCGATCAAGGCCTGCTCCGCCGCGCGCACGGCCCGCTCCAGCCGCTCTTCTGGCCGCGCGGCATCCGACGGGGAGTGCTCTGCTTCCGGAGTCGTCACCCGACCAGCGTAAGCGGTGCCCGTGCCACGACAGGTCGCTGCTGCTCCGCGGCACCGCCGTGGTTGATCGCGCAGTTCCCCGCGCCCCTCCGGGGGCGCTGCTCACACCCCTGTTTCCGCTGCGATCCTGCCCTCCCGCACCGCCTTCACCAGCGCCCCGTGATCCTCCTCCGTACGGTCCGCGTACGTGACGGCGAAGCTCGCCATCGCCTCGTCCAGCTCCTCGTTCTTCCCGCAGTAGCCGGCGATCAGCCGTGGGTCGGCGCTGTGGGAGTGGGCGCGGGCCAGGAGGGCGCCGGTCATGCGGCCGTAGTCGTCTATCTGGACGGCGGCGAGGGCGGTCGGGTCGACGCTGCCCTTGCGGTTGCGGAACTGCCGTACCTGGAAGGGGCGCCCGTCGACCGTCGTCCAGCCCAGCAGGATGTCGCTGACGACCTGCATGCGCTTCTGCCCCAGCACCACCCGCCGGCCCTCGTGCTCCACGACCGGCGGCTCGAACCCGGCGGTCGCCAGATGCGGCACCAGCGCGGAGGGGCGGGCCTCCTTCACCTGCAGGACGAGCGGCTCGCCCCGGTGGTCCAGCAGCAGCACGACGTACGAGCGGGTGCCGACGCTGCCCGTGCCGACCACGCGGAAGGCGACGTCGTGCACCGAGTGCCGGGCGAGCAGCGGGAGCCGGTCCTCGGCCAGGGTGGTGACGTAGTCCTCCAGGGAGGCGGCGACCGCCGCGGCCTCCGCGTCCGGGACGCGCCGCAGCACCGGCGGGGCGTCGACGAAGCGGCGACCGCCGTCCGGGGTTGGCTCCGTCGACTTCGCCGCGAAGCGCCCGCTGGTGTTGGACCGCGCCTTCTCGGAGACCCGCTCCAGGGTGCCGAGCAGGTCGTGGGCGTCGGCGTGGGAGACGAGTTCCTCGTCGGCGATGGCGTTCCAGGCGTCCAGCACCGGCAGCTTGGCCAGCAGTCGCATCGTGCGCCGGTAGGACCCCGCCGCGTCGTGCGCCGCCTGGCGGCAGGTGTCCTCGTCGGCGCCCGCCTCCCGGCCGGCCAGCACCAGGGAGGCCACCAGCCGCTTGAGGTCCCACTCCCAGGGTCCGGGGACCGTCTCGTCGAAGTCGTTCAGGTCGATGACCAGCCCGCCGCGGGCGTCGCCGTACAGACCGAAGTTCGCGACGTGGGCGTCGCCGCAGAGCTGGGCGGGGATGCGGGTCATGGGGGTGCGGGCGAGATCGTGGGCCATCAGCCCCGCCGCTCCGCGCAGGAAGGCGAACGGCGTCGCCGCCATCCGGCCGACCCGTATCGGCGTGAGCCCGGGAATCCGGCCGCGGTTGGACTCCTCGACCGCGGCGAGCGCGTCGGGACGGGCGGGGTCCAGATCAAGGAGGTCGTGCGACCGCCGCGGAACCCGCTCCCGCAGCGCCTTGCCCTCCTCCTTCGGCGTCCCCCGCACAGGCCACCCGGCAAACCCCCGCACCTGCGGCAGCCGCCGTGCCCCCTCCGCCTCCACACCACTACCGATCACACCGACCGCCTCCCCCGAACCCGCACGAACATCAACTCGTGCCGACGGTACCGCCGGTGACCGAAAGGCATCAGCCCCTGTGGACAACTCCGCGCCTGTGCAGAACCCGAGCACCCAGTGAGAGAGACCTCACATCCCCGCGCCCGCGACGACCGCCCGCGACGACAAAGCGAAACGGCCGACATCTGAACGATGCCGACCGTCTCGGTGGTGCGCGAGGGGGGAGTTGAACCCCCACGCCCTTGCGGGCACTGGAACCTGAATCCAGCGCGTCTGCCTATTCCGCCACCCGCGCATTGGGTGTGTCCTCGGGCCCCTCGCCGTGCGGTTCGGCGCCTTCCGACACGCAGAACATTAGCACGCTGGAGGGGGTGGATTCACATCCCTTCCCCGCGGGCGGCCGCCCACCTGCACCGCAGCCCACCGGCGCACCACCCGTCGGCCGCTCCCGTGCCCGCCGTCACGTGTCCGTCGCGTATCAAGGCGTATCTGTTCGTATCTGTTCACGTATCAACCTCGTACCGGTCCGGCCCGTCTGCCCAGGAGCCGGACCGGGTCCACAGTCAGGTGCGGGACACTGGTCTCCGGCCGCCTCTACGATCCTTGGCAGGACGACGTCCGAGAAGAGTTCGAAGGGGAGCCCGACAGGGAACTTCGTCAGGCGTCGACACCTGTCGACCGGGCTGACAGGGGGAACCAGCCGATTCACGGGCGCGTGGATACGATCAGTAAGCAGTACCAGGCAAGGCAGCACCCGCAAGGCGGGAAGCAGGACGGAAGCAGCTACGGAGGAGGTGCCCCATGGGAGTCCTGAAGAAGTTCGAGCAGCGTCTCGAAGGTCTGGTCAACGGCACCTTCGCCAAGGTGTTCAAGTCCGAGGTGCAGCCGGTGGAGATCGCGGGAGCGCTCCAGCGCGAGTGCGACAACAACGCGACCATCTGGAACCGCGACCGCACGGTCGTCCCCAATGACTTCATCGTGGAGCTCAGCGCGCCCGACTTCGAGCGCCTGAGCCCCTACTCCGGGCAGCTCGGCGACGAGCTCGCCGGCATGGTCCGCGACTACGCCAAGCAGCAGCGCTACACCTTCATGGGCCCCATCAAGGTCCACCTGGAGAAGGCCGACGACCTCGACACCGGCCTGTACCGGGTGCGCAGCCGCACACTGGCCGGCTCCACCAGCCAGCAGGGCGGCCCGCAGGCCCCCGCCGCCCCGGCCCCCGGCCGTCCCGGCGGCTACGGCTACCCGCCCGCCGCCGCTCCCCCCGCACCCGCGGGAGCCCCGCCCATGCCGGCCGCGCCGCCCCCGGGCGGCGCCCGCCCCGGCGGTTACGGCTACCCGCAGCCCGCGGGCGGCCAGCGGCCCCCGGCCCCCGTGGCCGGCGGCCGGACCCGCTACTGGATCGAGATCAACGGCACCCGCCATCAGATCTCCCGCGCGACGCTGGTGCTGGGCCGCAGCACCGAGGCCGACGTGCGGATCGACGACCCCGGCGTCTCCCGCCGGCACTGCGAGATCCGGACCGGAACGCCCTCGACGATCCAGGATCTCGGGTCCACCAACGGCATCGTGGTGGACGGGCAGCACACCACCCGCGCTACGCTCCGCGACGGCTCGCGGATCGTCGTGGGCAGCACCACCGTTATCTATAGGCAAGCCGAAGGGTGAAGCGGGGGCAATGTCAGAGCTGACCCTCACGGTCATGCGGCTGGGTTTCCTGGCCGTCCTGTGGCTGTTCGTGATCGTGGCCGTGCAGGTCATCCGCAGCGACCTGTTCGGTACGCGCGTCACCCAGCGCGGGTCGCGACGTGACTCCGGCCGGCCGCAGCAGGCGGCCCGCCAGGCGGCGCCGCCGCAGCAGCGCCAGCAGGCCGGCGGCGGGGGCCGCCAGCGCCGTAACGCCCCCACCAAGCTCGTGGTCTCCGAGGGAACCCTCACCGGCACCACGGTCGCGCTCCAGGGCCAGACCGTCACCCTGGGGCGGGCGCACGACAGCACCATCGTGCTGGACGACGACTACGCCTCCAGCCGCCATGCCAGGATCTACCCGGACCGCGACGGTCAGTGGATCGTCGAGGACCTGGGCTCCACGAACGGCACGTACCTCGACCGAACGCGGCTGACGACCCCGACGCCGATTCCGCTGGGCGCGCCGATCCGCATCGGCAAGACCGTCATCGAGCTGCGGAAGTAGTGCTACATCATGAATAGGCGCGAGCGGAGCGAGCACGCGGCGTGGGCCCCCACGACGGGCCCCGGCGCGCTCCCGACCGGAGGGTGGGCACCGTGCGGATGTACCCGGAGCCGACGGGCGAGGTGCGCATGAGTCTGTCACTGCGCTTCGCCGCCGGATCGCACAAAGGCATGATCCGGGAGGGCAACGAGGACTCGGGATACGCCGGCCCCCGCCTGCTCGCCATCGCCGACGGCATGGGCGGCGCGGCCGCGGGCGAGGTCGCCTCCTCCGAGGCGATCTCCACGATCGTCGCCCTCGACGACGACGTTCCCGGCTCCGACATCCTCACCTCGCTCGGCACCGCCGTGCAGCGTGCCAACGACCAGCTGCGCTCGATGGTCGAGGAGGACCCCCAGCTGGAGGGCATGGGCACCACGCTCACCGCCCTGCTGTGGACCGGCCAGCGCCTGGGCCTGGTGCACGTCGGCGACTCGCGCGCGTATCTGCTGCGCGACGGCGTCCTGACGCAGATCACCCAGGACCACACCTGGGTGCAGCGCCTGGTGGACGAGGGCCGCATCACCGAGGAGGAGGCCACCACCCATCCGCAGCGCTCCCTGCTGATGCGCGCGCTGGGCAGTGGCGACCATGTCGAGCCCGACCTCTCCATCCGTGAGGTCCGTGCCGGCGACCGTTACCTGATCTGCTCCGACGGCCTCTCCGGCGTCGTGTCCCACCAGACCCTGGAGGACACCCTCGCCAGCTACCAGGGCCCCCAGGAGACCGTGCAGGACCTCATCCAGCTCGCGCTGCGCGGCGGCGGACCCGACAACATCACGGTGATCGTCGCGGACGTCCTCGACCTGGACACCGGCGACACCCTCGCCGGGCAGCTCTCCGACACCCCGGTCGTGGTCGGCGCGGTCGCCGAGAACCAGCACCAGCTGCACGACAACGGCATCATGCAGACCCCGGCCGGCCGCGCCTCCGGGCTCGGCCGCCAGGTGCCCGGACAGGGCGGCGGGGGCGGCGAGTTCGGCCCGCCCGGCTCCGGCGACGTCACCGGCTTCATCTCCACCGACGGCTTCGGCGGCTACGGCGACGACGACTTCGTCAAGCCCGGCAAGGGCCGCAAGTGGCTGAAGAGATCCCTGTACTCCGCACTCGCGCTCGCCGTGATCGGCGGCGGTCTGTACGGCGGCTGGCGCTGGACGCAGACGCAGTACTACGTCGGCGTCAACGGCGAGAACGTCGCCCTGTACCGCGGCATCAGCCAGGACCTGGCCTGGGTCTCGCTCTCGAAGGTGGAGAAGAACCACCCCGAGATCGAACTCAAGTACCTCCCGCCCTACCAGCAGGAGGCCGTCAGGGCGACGATCACCGAGGGCGGCCTGAAGAACGCCGAGGCGAAGATCGAGGAACTGGCCGTGCAGGCCAGCGCGTGCAAGAAGCAGGCCGACCGGCAGGCGGCCGAGAGCGAGCAGAACTCCAGGACCGGCGAGGGCGAGGCCGGAGGCACCACGGGAACCACCCGTACCTCCTTCACGTCCAAGGCGTCACCGACACCGACCCCGTCGGGTTCGCCGTCGACCTCCCCGTCCCCGTCCACCACCGCACCCACTCCCACTCCCGGACCCACCCTCTCGGAGGAAGAGCAGAAGGTCGTCTCGAAGTGCGGTACGCAGTAGGCAAGCCGTGAGAGGCCCTGTCACACGATGAGCAGTACTCCCAACACGTCGACGCACCACACGTCCACGATCGGCGCCATCGGCGCGCCGAGCCGGCGCAACACCGAGCTCGCGCTGCTGGCGTTCGCCGTCGTCATCCCGGTGTTCGCCTACGCCAACGTCGGTCTGGCGCTCAACGACGAGGTGCCCACCGGCCTGCTCGGCTACGGCCTGGGCCTCGCCCTGCTGGCCGGCGTCGGCCATCTCGTCGTACGGAAGTTCGCGCCGTACGCGGACCCGCTGATGCTGCCGCTGGCAACCCTGCTGAACGGGCTCGGTCTGGTCGTCATCTGGCGCCTCGACCAGTCCGAGAAGCTCCAGGCGAGCCGCACCTACGTGGAGGCGGCGCCGCGCCAGCTGCTGTACTCGGCGATGGGCGTGGCCCTGCTGGTGGGCGTGCTGCTGCTCCTCAAGGACCACCGCGTCCTGCAGCGCTACACCTACATCTCGATGGCCGCGGCCCTGCTGCTGCTCGTGATGCCGCTGATTCCCGGCCTCAGCGCCCCCACCTACGGCGCCAAGATCTGGATCAAGATTCCCGGCCTCGGCACGCTCCAGCCCGGTGAGTTCGCGAAGATCGCCCTCGCGGTCTTCTTCGCGGGCTATCTCATGGTGAAGAGAGACGCCCTGGCCCTGGCCAGCCGCCGCTTCATGGGCCTGTACCTGCCGCGCGGCCGCGACCTCGGTCCGATCCTCGTGATCTGGGTGATGTCGATCCTCATCCTGGTCTTCGAGACCGACCTCGGAACGTCCCTGCTGTTCTTCGGGATGTTCGTCATCATGCTGTACGTCGCCACCGAGCGGACCAGCTGGATCGTCTTCGGTCTGCTGATGTCCGCGGTCGGCGCCGTCGGCGTGGCGAGCTTCGAGCCGCACATCCAGACGCGTGTGCAGGCCTGGCTCGACCCGATGCGCGAGTACACGCTCAGCCGGGAGGGCGTCCAGGACGGCATCGTCCACTCCGAGCAGGCCATGCAGGCCCTGTGGGCCTTCGGCTCCGGCGGCACCCTCGGCACCGGCCTCGGGCAGGGCAACTCCGACCTCATCGGCTTCGCCGCCAACTCCGACTTCATCCTGGCCACCTTCGGCGAGGAGCTGGGCCTGGCGGGCGTCATGGCGATCCTGCTGCTCTACGGGCTGATCATCGAGCGCGGCATCCGCACCTCGCTCGCGGCCCGCGACCCGTTCGGCAAGCTGCTGGCCGTCGGCCTGTCCGGTGCCTTCGCCCTCCAGGTGTTCGTCGTGGCCGGCGGTGTCATGGGCCTCATCCCGCTGACCGGTATGACGCTGCCGTTCGTCGCCTACGGCGGTTCGTCCGTCATCGCCAACTGGGCCCTGATCGGCATCCTGCTGCGCATCAGCGACACCGCTCGCCGCCCGGCGCCCGCGCCCGCACCCAACCCCGACGCCGAGATGACCCAGGTGGTCCGACCGTCATGAACAAGCCTCTGCGCCGAATCGCCGTCTTCTGCGGACTCCTGATCCTCGCCCTGCTCCTCCGCAACAACTACCTGCAGTACGTCAAGGCCGACGACCTGGCGGACGACACCGAGAACCGCCGCGTCAACATCGCGCGCTACTCCACGCCGCGCGGCGACATCATCGTCGACGGCAAGGCCATCACCGGATCCGTCGAGAGCGAGTCCGGCGACTACAAGTACAAGCGCACCTGGACCAACGGCCCCATGTGGGCCCCGGTCACCGGCTACTCCTCGCAGGCCTTCGGCGCCAACCAGCTGGAGAAGCTGGAGGACGGCATCCTCACCGGCACCGACGACCGGCTCTTCTTCCGCAACACGCTCGACATGCTCACGGGCAAGGAGAAGGAGGGCGGCAGCGTCGTCACCACCCTCAACGGCGCCGCCCAGAAGGCCGCGTTCGAGGGTCTCGGCGACAAGAAGGGCGCCGTCGCCGCGATCGAGCCGTCCACCGGCAAGATCCTGGCGCTCGTCTCCACCCCGTCCTACGACCCGTCGAAGTTCGCCGGGAACTCCAACAAGGACGCGGAGGCCTGGAACGCCGTACAGAAGAAGAACAACCCCGACGACCCGATGCTGAACCGGGCGCTGCGCGAGGTCTACCCGCCGGGCTCCACCTTCAAGGTGGTCACCGCGGCCGCGGCCCTGGAGAACGGCGAGGTCTCCGGCATCGACGAGGCCACCAAGACGCCGGACCCGTACCCGCTGCCCCTGACCGACGGTTCGAAGCCGCTCACCAACCAGCACGGCGAGTGCAAGAACGCCACCCTGAAGTACGCGCTCATGGTGTCCTGCAACACCGTCTTCGCGAAGCTGGCCGACAACATCGGCAACGAGAAGATGATCGAGCAGGCGGAGAAGTTCGGGTTCAACAACCCCGAGCTGGACACCCCGGTCCGCGCCGCGGAGAGCATCTACCCCGAGGACAATCGCCCGCAGAACGCCATGGACGGCATCGGCCAGGCCTCCAACCGGGCCACTCCGCTCCAGATGGCCATGGTCACCGCCGCCATCGCCAACGACGGCAAGCTGATGAAGCCGTACATGGTCGACCAGCTCACCTCGAACCTCGACCCGATCGCGACGACCGACCCGGAGGAGCTGTCGCAGGCGGTCTCCGGGGAGACCGCGCAGAAGCTCCAGAAGATGATGGAGGCCGTGGTCAACGAGCCGCAGGGCACCGGCTCCAGCGCGCGGATCGACGGCGCCACGGTCGGCGGCAAGACCGGTACCGCCCAGCACGGTCTCAACAACAGCGAGAAGCCGTACGCCTGGTTCATCTCCTACGCCAAGCTGTCCGACGGCAGTGCCCCGGTGGCCGTGGCGGTGGTGGTCGAGGACGGCGCCGCCAACCGTGACGACATCAGCGGTGGCGGTCTCGCCGGACCGATCGCAAGGGACGTGATGAAGGCAGTCATCGACAGCAAGAAGTGACCCCGATCACGTCGCCCTCACATCGGTGCACGTTGCGATACCGGTCCTGTATCGGCTGACGGGCTTGGCCAGGTCACACAAAGCGATCCGGGTACGGTAGGCCCGGACGGCAGCCTCCGAACCGTACGAGCGTGCGGGTCGGGACCGACGGAGAGGGCTGGTAGGTAGCTTATGGAAGAGCCGCGTCGCCTCGGCGGCCGGTACGAGCTGGGCCAGGTGCTCGGTCGTGGTGGCATGGCGGAGGTCTACCTCGCGCATGACACCCGCCTCGGCCGCACCGTGGCGGTGAAGACGCTGCGCGCCGACCTCGCGCGCGACCCGTCCTTCCAGGCCCGGTTCCGCCGGGAGGCCCAGTCGGCCGCCTCGCTCAACCATCCCGCGATCGTGGCGGTCTACGACACGGGCGAGGACTACATCGACAACGTGTCGATCCCGTACATCGTCATGGAGTACGTCGACGGCTCCACCCTCCGTGAACTGCTGCACTCCGGCCGCAAGCTGCTGCCGGAGCGCGCCATGGAGATGACGATCGGCATCCTCCAGGCCCTGGAGTACTCGCACCGCAACCAGATCGTCCACCGCGACATCAAGCCGGCCAACGTCATGCTGACGCGCAACGGCCAGGTCAAGGTCATGGACTTCGGTATCGCCCGCGCGATGGGCGACTCCGGCATGACGATGACGCAGACGTCGGCGGTCATCGGCACGGCGCAGTACCTGTCGCCGGAGCAGGCCAAGGGCGAGCAGGTGGACGCGCGGTCCGACCTGTACTCGACCGGCTGTCTGCTGTACGAGCTGCTGACGGTCCGTCCGCCGTTCGTCGGCGACTCCCCGGTCGCGGTCGCCTACCAGCACGTCCGCGAGGAGGCGCAGCCCCCGTCGGTCTTCGACCCCGAGATCACGCCCGAGATGGACGCCATCGTCCTGAAGGCGCTGGTCAAGGACCCGAACTACCGCTACCAGTCGGCCGACGAGATGCGCCTGGACATCGAGGCCTGCCTCGACGGCCAGCCGGTCGCGGCCACCGCGGCGATGGGCTCGGTCGGCTACGGCGGCTACCCCGACGACCAGGCGACGACGGCCCTGCGCTCCACGGACGGCGGCGCCACGTCGATGCTGCCGCCCATGAACCCGGACGACGGCGGCTTCGGCTACGACGACCGCCCCGACCGCCGCCGCCAGAAGAAGTCGAGCACCTCGACGATCCTGCTGGCCGTCGCCGCGGTCCTGGTGCTCGTCGGCGCGATCCTGATCGGCAAGTGGATCTTCAGCGGGAACGGGGTCGCCAACGACACCACGCAGGCGCCCGCCCTGGTGGGCCTCACGCTGGCCGACGCCAAACAGCTGGCGGAGAACGCGGAACTCAAGCTGGAGTCCACGGAGAAACCCTGCGAGGACCAGCCCAAGGGCAAGATCTGCTCGCAGACCCCGACCGCCGGCACCGACGTCAAGAAGGAGTCCACCATCGAGGTGGTGGTCTCGACCGGGGCGCCGAAGGTGGCGGTGCCGAGTGTGCTCGGCGACGACTTCGAGGACGCCAAGGCCGAGCTCGAGGGCGACAAGTACCAGTTCGTCGTCAAGAAGGTGGAGAAGGTGTCGACGGAGCGGGAGGGCACCGTCACGGCACAGGACCCCGAGCTCGGCGAGGAGGTCGAGAAGGGCTCCACCATCACCCTCACCGTCGCCAAGGCCCAGGAACAGGTCACGATGCCCGATGTGGTGGGCCAGACCTGCGACGCGGCCAAGGCCCAGATCGGCGACGACCTGACCGCCCAGTGCACCGAGGTGGACAACCAGGACCCGAACCTGTCCGGCAAGGTCGTCTCGACCACGCCGTCGGCCGGCCAGCAGGTCGACAAGGGCTCCACGGTGACCCTGAACATCGGCAAGCAGGTCGAGAAGGAGAAGGTGCAGGTCCCGGACGTCCGGAACAGGACGGTGGGAGAGGCCAAGCAGATCCTGGCTCAGGCCGGCTTCACCAACATCGTCTTCAACGGCGACGGCAGCGACAACGCCTTCGTACGGGACCAGGACCCGAAGGGCGGCAAGCAGGTCGACGACCCCGCCAGTACGCAGATCACCCTGACCACGCTGAGCTTCGGCAACGGCAACGGTGGTGGTGGCGGCGATGACGGCGGCGGCCTCTTCGGCGGCGTGAACGGCTGATCCGGCCGACACGGAACGGCGACGGCCCCGGCTTCCTCCGCAGGGAGGCGCCGGGGCCGTCGGTTCTTCTCCGCCGAGCTCGTCGAGGGACCTCGGTCAGCCGCGCAGTTCCTTCGGCGGCGTCCGCTGCTCGTCCACCTTCTCCACCCGCTCCAGCTCGCCCCACACGATGTAGCGGTACCGGGAGGTGTACTTCGGGGTGCAGGTCGTGAGGGTGATGTAGCGGCCCGCCTTCGTCTTCCCCGACTCCTCGGGGATCGCGCCGAGGACCTTGACGTTGTACTTCGACGTCTCGGGGAGGGTGGCGTAGACCTTGTAGACGTACCACTTGTCCTTCGTCTCGAAGACGATCGGGTCGCCCTTGTCCAGTTTGTCGATGTTGTGGAACTTCGCGCCGTGGCCGTCGCGGTGGGCGGCGAGGGAGAAGTTGCCCTTCTTGCCGGAGGTGGGCAGGGTCGCCTTGACCGGCCCGGTGTAGTAGCCGGCGACGGCGTCGTTGAGGACCTTCGGCGAGGTGCCCTTCTCGACCAGGATCTCGTCCTCGGTCATCGCGGGGACGTGCAGGAAGCCGATGCCGTTCTTGGAGTCGTAGGCGACCGGGCCGCCCTTCTCCTCCTGGGCCCAGCTGTCGCGGACCTTGTCGCCCTGCTGGTCGGCCTTGCGGTCGGCGATGACGTTCGTCCACCACAGGGAGTACACGACGAACAGGCCCAGGACCAGGCCGGTCGTGATGAGGAGTTCACCGAAGACGCTGATCGCCGCCGCGATCCGGCCGGTGCCCCGGCGGCGCGGGGAGGCGGGGGTGCCCGTCAGCTCTTGCTGCTCGGTGGTGGCTGCCACTGTTCATCTGCCCTTACTGGACGAGCGCATCCGGCTTGCCCTTGTTGCGCGGCCGTTCCTCGACCATCTTGCCCCACACGATCATCCGGTACTTGCTGGTGAACTCCGGCGTGCACGTGGTGAGGGTGATGTACCGGCCCGGCTCGGTGAAGCCGGAGTCCTTGGGAACGGGGTCCAGCACGCTCACGTTGCTCGGTGGCGTCACCGGCAGGATCGACGCCATCTTGTAGACGTAGTAGTCGTCCTGGGTCTCCACGACGATCGGATCGCCCGGCTGGAGCTTGTTGATGTACCGGAACGGCTCGCCGTGCGTGTTCCGGTGGCCGGCGAGACCGAAGTTGCCGGTCTTGTCCTGCGGCATGGCCGTCTTCAGGGCGCCCTCGGCGTAGTGGCCGACCATGCCCCGGTCGAGCACCTTCTTGTTGCTGATGCCCTCGGCGATGGGCACGACGACGTCGAGCTTGGGGATGTGCAGGATGGCGAAGCCCTGGCCCGGCTGGAAGGTCCCCGGGCTGCGCTCGCCGCTCTCCCACTCCTGCTGGAGGTTGTTCTTCTCCTTGTTCGCCTGCGCGTGCGCGCGGACGTTGGTCCACCACAGCTGGTAGCTCACGAACAGCAGCATCAGCACGCCAGTGGTGATGAACACCTCGCCGATCGCCCGGCTGACGAGCACGCCCAGGCTCGGTTTGCGGGCCCGGGCCCGGCGCCGGGCCTCCACCCGGGACAGCGGTCTGCCGTCCGGCTGCTGCGCTTCCTCGGGCTCGGGTGCGCCGCCATGACGCCCGCCGCGCCGCCTGGCGGCCTTTCTGCGGGCCGCACGGCCGCCGGGGGCGGCGTGGGGTCCCGGGGGCGCCGACGGGGCCGTAGCGGCGGATATGGACTCAGTGGGTATGCGGAGTGCCACCGTCTCGTCGTCGGCGGGCGGTATCCAGGGTTCACCGGCGGGCGCGTCGCCGTCGTAGGCCGCGCTGTCGTACCACTCCCCGAGCGCGCCGGAGTGCTCGTACGGCCGCTCTCCGTACGAGGCACCGGACTCGCGCTCGGGGCGCAGCTGGGTCACGCCGTTGCCCTGCCCACCACCGGGGCGAGCCCCGCCGACCTCGCCACGGCACCCTGGTCGCCGCACTCCACCAGCCAGTTCGCCAGCATCCGGTGGCCGTGCTCGGTCAGCACCGACTCCGGATGGAACTGCACGCCCTCGACCGGGAGTTCCCGGTGGCGCAGGCCCATGACGATGCCGTCGTGGGTGCGGGCGGTGACCTCCAGCTCGGCCGGTACGGTCTCCGGCTCGGCGGCCAGCGAGTGGTAGCGGGTCGCCGTGAAGGGGGAGGGCAGGCCCGCGAAGACACCACGGCCCGTGTGCTCGACGAGCGAGGTCTTGCCGTGCAGCAGCTCCGGCGCCCGGTCCACGACACCGCCGTACGCCACCTGCATCGACTGCATCCCCAGGCAGACGCCGAAGACGGGGACGCCGGTGGCGGCGCAGTGGCGGACCATCTCGATGCAGACCCCGGCTTCTTCGGGCTTGCCCGGGCCCGGGGAGAGCAGGACGCCGTCGAAGCCGTCCTGGGCGTGCGCCGTCGACACCTCGTCGTTGCGCAGCACCTCGCACTCGGCGCCCAGCTGGTACAGGTACTGGACCAGGTTGAAGACGAAGCTGTCGTAGTTGTCGACGACCAGAATGCGCGCGCTCACTCGCTGTCCACCGTCACATCACCGAAGGGAAGAAGGGGTTCGGCCCACGGAAACACGTACTGGAAGAGGAGGTAGACGACGGCCACGACCAGCATGAGTGAGAGCAGGGCCTTCACCCACGCGTTTCCCGGCAGATGCCGCCAGATCCAGCCGTACATGCCGTCCCTTCCGTAGCGCCACGGCACCAGACTCACGCCGTACCGCACCAGACTAACGGCGCAGGGCCGCAGGTTTCCCGGCCTCGACCGGCTGTGTGGCATCCAAGTGCGCCCACACGATGAGCCGGTGGCTGTGGCCCCACTCCGGATCGCAGGTGGTGAGGGTCAGGTAGCGGCCCTCGCGGGTGTATCCCGACTTGCGAGGGACGGGATCGACGACTCCGACATCGCTGGGCACGGTCTTGTAGGGGCCCTTGTCGATCCGGTACGTGAACCAGGTCGTGCCGTCCGTCAGCACCACCGCGTCCCCGGCCCGCAGCCTGGGGAAGTCCTTGAACGGGTCGCCGTAGGTGCGCCGGTGCCCCGCGACGGAGAAGTTGCCCTTCTGGCCGAGCTGCGCGGTCCTCGCGTAGTGCCCCAGCCCCTTCTTGAGCGTGCCGGTCGCGGTGCCTTCGAGCACCGGCTTGTTCCACGTGAAACCAAGCCGCGGGATGTACATGATCGCGAACGGTTCGCCGCTCCTGTACGCCGCCGGCTTCGGCGGGCCGGTGGAGGAGGCGCCGCTCGGGGTGGGCCGTACGCTCTCCCGCGCCCACTGCTCCTCGAGCCGGTCGATCTGGTCGTCCATGACGTTCTCGGCCTTCACGCCGGTCCAGAACAACACGTAGACGACGAAGAGGACGATCACGGCGCCGACGGTGATGCACAGCTCGCTGACGGTCCTGACGACTACACGCACCGGCCGCTCCTGGGGCTCACTCCACGGGCTGGGCGTACTGCAGATCCACTGTGCCCGAGTAGCCGGGCAGAGTCACCGTCCCGTCCTCGGTGACTTTCCAGCCGAGGCCGTAGACATTCACGTAGACCATGTAGTTCTGGATCGCCGGGCTCGCCGAGAGCGCCTGCTGGAGCTTGTCCGGGTCGCCGACGGCCGTGATCGTGTACGGCGGGGAGTAGACGCGGCCCTGCAGGATCAGGGTGTTGCCCACGCAGCGCACGGCGCTGGTGGAGATCAGCCGCTGGTCCATCACCTTGATGCCCTTCGCCCCGCCCTCCCACAGCGCGTTCACCACGGCCTGGAGGTCCTGCTGGTGGATCACCAGGTAGTCGGGCTGCGGCTCGGGATAGCCGGGCAGCTTGGCGGTGGCATCGGGCGGAGCGTCGTTCAGCGTGACCGTGATGGCGTCGCCGGTCAGCTTCTGGGTCCCCGCCTTCTTCTCCAACGCCGCGAGCTTCTCGTCCTCGGCCTTGGTACTGCCGTCCCCGCGCGCGGCCAGCGACTCGACGTCGTCGCGCAGGGCGGCGTTGGACTCCTCCCGCTGGCCGTTCTCCAGGCTGCGCTCGTGGATGAGGTCCGACAGCTTCAGCAAGGAGTCGTCCGTGCGGATATTGGTGCCCTTGGCCGTATTGAAACTGGTGAAGAAGATGAGCCCCGCGAGGGCGAAGACGCCCACGGTGAGCACGCGCACGGGCCGAAAGCGGCGCCCGCGGACAGGACTGGATCCCGACGGGGGAGAGTCGGCAGAATTGCTCAACGTACCCTTATCTCCTTCAACGCCACGGAAGCACTACGCTAACGGACGCCCGGGGGAGCACTCAGTGTCCCCTTGTACGCTGCCCCGAGCCAGCCACAGTTCCCTGCGCGGCCACGCAGCGCATCGACAGGAGAGACCCTCGTGCCGAAGTCACGTATCCGCAAGAAGGCCGACTACACGCCGCCGCCGGCGAAGCAGGCGACCGCCATCAAGCTGACCAACCGCAGCTGGGTCGCCCCCGTCATGCTGGCCATGTTCGTCCTCGGACTGGCCTGGATCGTCGTGTTCTACGTGACGGACGGCTCGCTGCCCATTGACGCGCTGGGCAACTGGAACATCGTGGTGGGCTTCGGCTTCATCGCCGCCGGATTCGGTGTCTCCACGCAGTGGAAGTGACGGCCACGGGCCGGTGGACTTAGCTCTCCCCAGGGCTATCCACTGAGTTATCCACAGCGGTTTTCCACATGGGGAAAAGAAAGACGATCTGTGGATAACTCATCGGCGGTTGACGCTGGTGTGACGGAACGACCGGCAATCGAAAACATGTTCGTCCCCTGTCTGACCTGCGGAAACTCAGGTCGGTGACAGGGGGCACAGCTGTTCCCGCACGGTGTGCACAAGATCCGCCACCCGCTGTGGACAACTGCCTGCTCAGGTGAGCTGCGTGGTCCTCACCAGGATGAGGACGACGAGCACCGCCAGCACCAGCGCACAGGTGCCGTACTGGACCAGCGTCCGCCGCTCCCGCGGGGCGTGGACCATTCCGTAGCCGATCACGACGCCGGCCACCAGGCCGCCGATGTGCGCCTGCCAGGAGATGCCGCTCCAGCTGAAGGTGAAGATCAGGTTGATCACCAGCAGGGCGATGATCGGGCGCATGTCGTAGTTGAGGCGGCGCATCAGGACGGCGGTGGCGCCGAAGAGGCCGAAGATGGCGCCGGAGGCACCGAGGGTGGCCGTCGTGGGGGACGCCAGCAGATAGGCGAGGGTGCTGCCCGCCAGGCCGGAGACGAAGTAGAGCGCGAGGTACCGGGCGCGGCCGAGGGCCGCCTCCAGGGGGCCGCCGAGCCACCAGAGGCTGAGCATGTTGAAGGCGATGTGCCAGATCTCCTGGTGCGTGAACATCGAGGTCACCAGGCGGTACCACTCGCCGCTCGCGACGCCCTGGACGGGCGTGAAGGGGGCGGGCGGCCAGGCGCCGAGCAGGACCAGGTCGTTCAGCAGGGACGACTCGGCCCGCACGGCGACGAACACCATGACGTTGATCCCGATCAGGATCTTGGTGACGAGGTGGGGGTCGGCCGTGACGGTGCCGCCGGCCAGGGTGCGCGGGGTGGAGGCGCCGGGCGCGTGTCCGGTGCCGGAGCCGGACCGGACGCAGTCGGGGCACTGGAACCCGACGGAGGCGCTGACCATGCACTCGGGGCAGATCGAGCGCTCGCAGCGGGTGCAGCGGATACCGGTCTCGCGGTCCGGGTGGCGGTAGCAGCCGGGCAGGCCCTGCGCCTGGTGCGAGCTGTCTGGCGCCTGGTCCATGAGATCCCCTAAGTCGTCGTCCTGCATGCACTCGCCCCGCTCATCCTTACGGACGGGCGGGGCGATTGGTTCCCCTCGGGCACCGCCCCGGGGCGGCCGGCGGCCGCGGTGTCAGTGCTCGCGGGTCTCGACGACGACCGACTCGATGACGACGTCGCTGTCCGGGCGGTTGGTGTGCGGGTTGGTCTGGCACGCCGCGATGGCGTCCACCACCTTCTGACCGGCCGGACTGACGACCTCGCCGAAGATCGTGTGCTTGCGGTTCAGGTGCACGGCCGGGGCGACGGTGATGAAGAACTGCGAGCCGTTGGTGCCCGGGCCGGCGTTGGCCATGGCCAGCAGGTACGGCCTGTCGAAGCGCAGGTCCGGGTGGAACTCGTCCTCGAACTCGTAGCCGGGGCCGCCGATGCCGGTGCCCAGCGGGTCGCCCCCCTGGATCATGAAGCCGGCGATGACCCGGTGGAAGACCGTGCCGTCATAGAGCGGCTTGACGGACTTCTCGCCGGTCACGGGGCTGGTCCACTCACGCCGACCCTCGGCGAGCTCGACGAAGTTCCGGACGGTTTTGGGGGCGTGGTTCGGCAGAAGCCGGAGTTCGATGTCGCCGTGGTTGGTCTTCAGGGTGGCGTAGAGCTGCTCGGCCACGGTCTGCCTTCCGTTGTCTTCGGTCTTCTGTCACCTGGTGACGCCACGATCCTTGCAGAAATCCGGTCGAGTGACTCCGGGCCGGGCGCGCGCGGCGACGATCCGTGGCATTGTCGACGGCAAGGTCTCGTTGTCCCGTATTCATCTGTGTGTGACCCGGATGCCCGCCCTCACATGCTCCTGCGTTCATTCGAAGGCATGATCCGTAAAAGGGTGGAAAGTCGAAATACCGTACGCCACCGAGGAGGAGGATCCCGTGACCCGCATCGACAGCGTGCGCGCCGCGACCGGCTCGGCGAAGGACAGCGTGCTGCACGCCGCGGAAGTGGTGGCGCCCTACGCCGACACCGCCAAGGACAGGGCCGCGCACTACGCGCACGAAGCACGCGTACGACTCGCGCCGAAGGTATCGGTCGCCGCCGAGCAGGCCCGCGCGCAGTACGGCGCCCATGTCGCGCCGCGTCTGGAGCAGGCCCGCACGCATGTGCCGCCGAAGATCGACCATGCCGCCCACGAGGCTGCCGTCCGTACCCGCCTAGCTGCCCGGCAGGCGGCCGACTATTCGAAGCCGCGGCTGGAACATGCCGTAGCCGCGGCGGGGCCAGTCAAGGACGAGGCCGCCGCGCGCAGTGCCGCCGCGCTGGCCGCGCTGCGCGGGCAGGTCTCGCCCAAGGAGATCCACAAGCTGATCCGCAGGCACGAGCGGCGTGCACGCGCCGGTCGGCTCGCGAAGGGGCTCGCGGTGCTGGGCATCCTGGCGGGCGGGGCCTTCGCCGCCTGGAAGTGGTGGGACAAGCAGGCCAACCCGGACTGGTTGGTCGAGCCGCCCGCCGCGACGGAGGTACCCGAGACGAGCCGCCTGGCCTCGGTGGACGGCAGCGGTCAGTCCGTTCTCGACCCGGAGGTCCAGGCGAAGGAGGCCGAGGAGGAGGCAGCCGACCGCGACGAGCACCGGTGACGAGCACCGGTGAGGTGCGCCGCCCGTTGGTGTTTCACGTGAAACACCAACGGGCGGCGGAAATCAGGTGAACGAAGACGGCCTGGGGTGTGCCGATCGTTCGCCCCGCATCCGCGGCTGACTCGTTCGTCGGTCAATTACCCTCAGCCTCATGGGGCTTGGGGGGCACGGGGTGGGGCTCAAGGCGCATTCGGTGCGGCCCGGGGGGCTCGGAGGGCTCGGGGCGGAGCAGGGGAGCAGCGAGCGCCTGCTGACCCGGACCGTGGAGCGTTACGGGGTGTGGCTCAGATCCGCCGTGGTCTGCCTGTGCGGTGCGCTGGGCCTCGTTCTGGCGGAGGGTTCGGAAGTCCCCCTGGCGACGGCCCTGTTGGTGCCCGCTCTCCTCGCCTGCGGGGTACGCCTCTACTCGCTGCGCCGCCCCCTCCCGCCCGCGCTGCTGTGGCCGTTGGACGCGGCCGTGGTGCTGCTGACGGGGCTGTCCCAGCCGGTGCTCGGCGGTGAGGACGCGAACGTGCTGGTGGAGGCGGTCGTGGGCATCAGCCTCATCGCCTTCCAGTTCGAGTGGGCGACGCGCCCCGTGGCCGGGGCCGCCCTGACCGTGTGGGGGGTCGCCGCCTGCGCGCTGGGCGACCTCCTCGCCTCGCCCGGACACGGCATCGACGTGATCCCCCTGGTGCGCATGCTGATCCAGGTGGGCCTGTCGAGGGCCGGCTACCTCATCGTCCGGGCGCGGGCCAGGGCTGCCGACCGGTCGGCGGCGAACAGGGCGGCCCTGCGCCGGGAGGCCGAAATCGCCGCCGTACGCCGGGCGACCGAGCGCGAGTACCTGGCCACCCTGCACGACACGGCGAGCGCCACGCTGCTGATGGTCTCCCAGGGCGACGGCCGGGACTGGTCGTGGCTGCCGCCGCGGGCCCGGAAGGATCTGGAGGCGCTCTCCGCGATGCCCGGGTTCGAGACGGGGAGCGTCGACCTCGCGGCGCTGCTCCGCTGCGTACCCGAGGGCGAGGGGCAGGCCAGGGTGCAGCTCAAGACGTTCGTCGACGGCCCGCTCACGATCCCGTCCGGGCCCGGGCTCGCGATCTTCAACGGGGTCCGGGAGGCCGTCACCAATGTGGCTCGCCATGCCGGGGTGCGGGAAGCGGAGCTCAGGGCATGGACGGAGGGGGACGCCACCGTCGTGGAACTGTCCGACGTGGGGCGGGGCTTCGACCCGGAGTCCGTCCCCGCGCGGCGGCGGGGCATCTCCGGGTCCGTCATCGGCAGGATGCACGCGGTCGGCGGCACCGCCTCCGTCACCTCCCGCCCGGGCACCGGGACCCGCGTGCAGTGGCGCTGGCAGGACCGGGCCCAGGCGTCACGGCCAGGGGACGAGGCGCAGACGGCCGACGCACCGCGCCCGCCCCGCGTCCAGGCGCAGCACCTGGCCGTCGTCCGCCTGATCCGCGGACAGCTCCTGCACGGGGCGCAGCAGGTCGCGCTGCTGATCTGCCTGGTGTGGCAGTTCACCATCTCGCTGCGCCGGCTCGTCGTCCACCAGGACGTCTACCACCACGCCTGGGCACAGACAGCCGCCTTCGTCTGTCTCGCCGCCGTCGCGGCGGCCGGGGGCGCCTATCTGCTGCGGGGCAGGAAGATCCCGCCGAGGGTGCGCGCGGGGAGCCTGGCCGCGGTGCTCACCGCCTCGGCGGTGTGCGCGTTCACGCTCCCGCCGCAGCAGTCGACGGGGCCGGCGGACTGGGCGTTCGGAGTGGTCGGCTGGCATGCGCTGTTCCTGCTGGCGGACCTGCGGGTCCGGGTGTACGCGGTGTTCCTCGGGGCGCACATCGCGCTCAACGCGACCGCCGTGGTCCTGTCGGGGATGCCGACCGCCGCCGAGGCGGCCGTCCTGGGGATCTCCACGATCGGCAGCTGCGGCCTCCAGTTCTCCGTCGGCGTACTGATGACGCACCTGCAGCACGGCACGGCACCGGCGGCGGGGTCGGCGGCGGCGCGGGAGGAGGAACTGCGGACCCGGGAGCGTCTCCACGAGCACCTGCAGAGCGATCACAAGGAGCGGTACCGCGCGCTGACGGCGACGACCGTGCCGCTGCTCGTGGGCCTCGGCCACGGTGCGCTGAGCCCGCACGACGAGGAGGTCAGGCGGCGCTGCGGGGTGGAGGCCGCCCGGATGCGCCGCCTGTTCGCCGAGGGCGACGCTGTCGCCGACCCGCTGCTGAACGAGTTGCGGGCCTGTGTCGAGGTGGCCGAGCACCAGGGGGTGAAGGTGAGCCTGGCCGTACGCGGCCGGCCGGGCGAGGCGCCGGTGGCGGTACGCAGGCAGCTGATCGACCCGGTGGCGGTGACGCTGGGCCGTACCCGCTCGACGGCGCGCGTGACCGTCGTATGGACCCCCCGCAGCGTCCGTGTGAGCGTCGTCGGCGTGGACTGCGCCGACAGCCGCACCCCGGGAGAGACCGACCACCCGCCCCCGGGAGAGACCGACCACCCGCACGACCGCGCCACCGGCTCGTATGTGTCCGTGGTGAGAACAGTTCGCGGCGAAAGCGTGTGGGCGGAGGCCAGTTGGAGCAGATCGGCAGCCCCGGGAGTTGACGTGTCATGAACAGCGAAGCACCGGTCAGCGTGGTCGTCATCGACGATCATCCCGCCATCCTCGCGGGCGTGGAAATGTGGTACGGCGCATCACCGCGGCCCATCACCGTGATCGCGTCCGGCTGCTCCGCACGGGAGGCCTGGACCGCGCCGGGCAGCACCGCCGACGTGGTCGTCCTGGACCTGCAACTCGGCGAGGCCGGCACCGCCTTCGGCGATCTGCGACGCCTTGTCGACGCCGGGCGACAGGTGGTCGTCTACACGATGCGGGACGACGAGAAGACCGCGCTCACCTGCCTGGACCTGGGAGCGGCGACCTTCCTGACCAAGAGCGAGGGCCAGGAGCACCTGGTCGAGGCGACGCTGGCCGCGGCCGACGAACGCCCCTACATGCCGCCGGCCCTCGCCGGCGCGCTCGGCACCAACGCCCGCGCCGACCGCCCCCAGCTCTCCGCGCGCGAGGAGAACGTCCTCATCGAGTGGTTCCAGTGCGAGTCCAAGGAACTCGTCGCCCAGCGCCTCGGCATCTCCGTCCGCACGGTCAACTCCTACCTGGACCGTGTACGCATCAAGTACGCCAACCTCGGCCGCCCCGCCCGCACCAAGGCCAGCCTGGTCGCCCGCGCCATCCAGGACGGCCTGGTGGACGTGGACGACCTCTGAGCCGGCCGCTGAAGCTGACTCCATCGTGCCGAACACGTAGGAAATCAAAGACACCCCTCCGGCCTCGTTTCCGCAGGTCAGAGGGGTGTACATGGGTGGAGCGCAGGGGGGGTCGAACCCGAGAGGGCGACGCTTCTCACCTGCGGTTCTCCGGAGAGCCGGGACAAAGACCCTGTTTCCACCCCGCCCATAAGGAAGTTTGCAGCAACCGTCCGGTGCCGCCTGCGGACCGGCACGATCAACGGGTACCGGTCTCCGGTTCGGGCCGGGGCAGCTCGTCCAGGTCGAGAGTGAAGGTCCGCCCGTCGGCCAGCTCGATGGGGAGCTTGCCCGCGCCGTACTTGTGTGTGCGCGCGGTGATGTAGCCGGTCCCGGTGGGCTCGGTGTGGACGACGACCTCCCCGGCGTACGGGTCCACGACCAGGTAGACCGGGATGCCGTAGCGGCCGTACTTGGCGGTGCAGTCGTCGTAGTCCTTGCGCGCAGAGGAGACCGACACCACCTCCGCGATCAGCAGGACGTCCTCGAAGCTGTAGCGCTTGCCCTGCTTCTGCGCGTCCTCGCGCAGAATCGCCAGGTCGGGGGCGGAGTTCTCGTCGGCCGGGAAGTCCAGGTACACGTCGGACGTCACCTTCGCGCGACGCCCCAGAGCGAGCGTGTCGATCTGCATCGAGCGGATCGTGCTGGAGTGCTCCTCGCTCTGCGGGGTCATGATCACCTTCCCGTCGACACCGAAGAAGACTGTGTATCCCTCGGGGAACTCGGTGTGCATGATCGCGTCAACGCTCATCAGCGGATCCTTCCCGTCGCCTCCCAGAATACGATCGACACACAGGTGGGCGACCGCGTCGGGCCCACGGCCGCTGCCCTCCCGGCCATGCGCTACCTGTGCCGCATCGCACCCGGTGTTCCACGGCCGCCGGACTCGCGAACCGCCACTGGTGGACTGGATCTCGCGGCGCCGAGGGATACAACCGCGCAGGTGTACCAACCGCCCACCCACATTGATCCAGTGTCGCCGTGTGTCCCCAGTCCCTGAGCACGGCACACCCACCGGTCACCGCTCGACCTCGGAAGACTGCTTGCGCCACAGCCGACGCCCGATGCCGTGGACTCCGCTCAGCAGCGCCAGCGACAGCAGTACGGTCACCAGGCGTGAGGCGAACGGCACGCCGGGCACCGTCAACAGGTGTGCCGACATCAGGAACACCGCCGTCAGCAGCACCCGAGTTGGGGCGCGGCGGTCGACCACCGTGCGGTACCGCAGGCTCTCCGCCCGGGCCGGGTTCTTCCGTGCCGTACCGGGGAAGAGCCGCAACCGGAGCCATTCCAGCCAGCCGCGCCACCCGGCCGTCCCGGTGGCGATCCTCGCCAGCTGCAGACAGGACAGTGCCGTCTTCTTCCGGTCGCGGTCCCCCAGGGACCGGAAGCGGACGGTGGCGCGGGCGTATGCGGTGACTCTCTCGTGTGGGCGGTCGACGCGTTCAAGCGCGTGCCCCAGCCAGAGCAGCGCCTCACCCTCGTCCGAGGCCGCCTCCTTGTCCCCGGCTGCGGTGAGTTCGCCGAGCCCGGCCACGGCCTGCGTGAGGATGTCCACCGCTTCCGCGTAGCGCCCCTCCTTGACCAGCGCCCTGCCGAGGAACAGCAGGAGGGAGGCCGCACCCTCGCCCCGCGCGCGGTACAGCTCCACAGCCCGCTGCAGGGGTTCGACGGCCTCGGCCCAACGCCGCTCCTCAAACAGCTTCAGTCCGAGCAGAGCGAGCGTGGAGGCGAGCCGGGGCTCGCCGACCTCCTCGTACACGGCGGCGGCCAGCCTCCGCGCTTCGAGACACCGTTCCACATCCCCCAGTTCGTCCAGTGCATCGGCCAGCGTGTTGAGCGCGTCGCCCTCGCGGAGCCGGTCTCCGCATGCGCGGAACAGTTCCAGCGCCTCCTGCGCGGATTCCATGGCCTCGTCCGGCCGTCCGGTGGTGTGGAGCAGGTGGCTGATGAAGAAGAGCGCCTCCGCTTCACGCCGTACGTCGGCGGCGTCGCGTGCGACGTCTCGCGCGGCACGCTGCGCTTCGAACGCCTCGTCGATACGGTCGAGGTCCGCCAGGATCACGCCCATGGCGTGCAGGGCGCGGCTCTCCTGCTGGGCATCGCCGGCCACGCGGGCGACTTCCCGGGCCTGTTCGACGATGTCCAGGGCCGCGGTGCTCCGTTGCTGCTCGCGCAGCAACGTGGCCAAGCCGTGCAGGGCATTGGCCTCCCCGCGGCCGTGTCCGATCTCCCGGAAGAGGGCGATGGACTCGGCGTACGCGGTTTCGGCCCTCACGTGGAGGCCCGATTCGGCCAGCGCGTTGGCAAGGTTGCTGAGAGTGACGGCCTGGCCCTCGCGGTCTCCGGCGGCGCGCTGCGCGGCGAGGGCCGCGTCGTGGGAGGCGATCGCGTCGTCGAAGCGTCCCATGGCCCGAAGTGTCGAGCCGTAACGGCGCAGCAGGTGGGGGTCGTCGTCCGTGGCGCCGGAACGCCGGTACGCAGCCCGGGCAGCGGCGTGCGCCTCCATGGCTTCGTCGTGCCGGTGCAGGTCCTGCAACGCGCCGGCGGCCGCGCTGAGGGCATGGGCCTCGCCGCCGGGGTCCTCCAGCTCTCGGCAGAGCTCCGCCACGCGGAACAGCACGCCCGCTGCCTCCTCGGGCCGGTTAGCGGCGTGCAAGGCGTTGCCGAAAACGTCCAGGGCGTTGGCCAGCAGATCCGGGTCGCCGTCCTTCTCCGCGGTGTCGACGGCCGCCGTCGCGACCCGGAGCCAGCTCTCCGAGTCATGCCGCAGGTCGAGGTAGCTGGACAATGCCACGGCTATGCCGACGCACAGCAGGGGCTCCTCGCTGTACTCGGCCAGCCAGACCGTGGTGACGAGGTTGTCACGCTCCTCGTCGAGCCAGGCCAGGGCCGCCTGGGGGCTGTCGAAGCGCGGGGTGGCCCCGGGCGTGGCGGTGGGCGCCCAGGAAGCAGTCGCCAGCGTCGCCAAAAAAGGGGAGACGCCCTGCGAGGTCAGGCGGGAATGGGCCTCCGACGCGGTCCACAGGTAGTGCCGGGTCAGCCGCGGCAGCGACTGCCGGTCGTTGTGTGACGCGCGCTCCGCCACGCGGCGTTCGTCCGCGTATTGGGCGATCAGGTCGTGCATGCTCCACCGGTCGCCGTCCGAGCCGGTGTTGCGGAGCAGGTTGGCCCGCGCCAGCGCGCGCAGCAGCCGCCTTGTCTCCTCCTCGGTGGCGTCCAGGGCGCGGGCCGCCGCCTCGGTGGAAATGCTGTCGTAGACGGAAAGCCACAGCAGCCGGACCGCCCGGGCCTGGTCGGCGGGCAGCATGGCGTACGAGAGGTCGATGGCGCCTCGTACGCCCCAGGATTCGCGTTCCAGACCGTCCAACGGGCGGACGGCCTCCCTCAGTTCACCGGCGAAGGAGGCGAGGGTGCGCTCCGGGGTGTCGGCCAGCAGGGCGGCGACGATCTGCAGGGCCAGGGGCAGATGCCCGCAGAGCTCGGCGATCCGGGCGGCCTCCTCGGGCTCATCCTCCACGCGCCCGTATTCCGGTCCCCTCTTGCGGGCCAGCTCCTCCCGGAGGAGGTCCAGCGATGCCTCGGAGGTCAGGGGCTCCAGGTCGTTCAGGGCAACGTTGCTCAGGTCCGAGAGGGTATGGCGGGAGGTGACGAGGACCGGGACGCGCGGGTCCCCGGGCAGAAGCGGCAGGACCTCGTCGGCGGATGCGGCGTTGTCGACGACGACGAGGACGCGACGGTTCCGGTCGGCGTACGCGGTCAGCGCCGACCGGTAGATGCGGGCAAGGTCCTGCACGTCGTCGGGGAGATGGTCGGCGGACACCCCGAGCGAGGCGAGGAAGGAGCGCAGCACCCGGTGGGTCGTCAGGAAGCCGTCGGCTTCCGACGAGCGGTAGCCCTGCAGGTCGACGAAGAGCACCCCGCCCGGGAACCAGCCCTCCTCGCGGCAGGCCCGGTCCGCGGCCTGCAGGACGAGTTCGGTCTTGCCGACGCCGGGCAGCCCGGAGACGGCAACCACCACGGCGTCGCCCCGCTCCGGTCGCGGGGCCAGGGCGGCCATGAGCCGTTCCAGCGCGTCGGCGCGCCCGGCGAAGGTCCCGGAGCGGGGCGGCAGGCCGTTCATCGCCGGGGTGATGGCACGCGGCAGGTGCAGGGTGATGTTCTCGCCGAGGATCACCGGGGCGAGATAGGTGCCGCCGCTGATCTCGTAGTGGGCGCCGGCACTTCGCCCGACGGCGGCATCGATGCCGTCGGGCCGCTGCGTCATCGTACGGGCCCTGCCGGTGCCGGTCCGGGGTCCGTACCGTCGTCACCTTCCCCTTCCTGCGGGGAGTGCGTGCGGTCTCGCGCGCCTTCGGAAGAGGACGACGCCGGGCCGATGTTGAAGGTCGTGCCGTGGATGGTCTCGGCGATCTGGACCGGTGAATTGAACGTTCCGCCGCTGATCTCGAAGTGGTTGCGCGCGCCGGGGCGTTCCTGCTGCGACTCGGCGACGAGCTCCCGGAGTTCCGCGGCAACGACCTCCCGCTCGTCGTCCGGCAGCGAGCTGAGCAGCATTTCGAAGCGTTCCTGCCAGGCACGTCCATGGCCTGCTCGCAACGCGCCGATCTCCTCCGCGTCCGCATCGGCCAGTTCGGCAGCCGTACGGTCCAGCCGGGACAAGGTGCGCCGCTCCGCTTCAACGCCGCCGCGTCCGACAAGCCGCGCCAGCCTGCCCCGGAGCTGCGTCCACGCATCCGTACCGGCCGCCTGCACCACCGCGGTGCCTCCCGCAGCCGCCAGTGCCACCAAGGCTTCCGACATGCTCTCCCCCTTCTGCCCGGGTACTCGCCTCTGCTGATCCGCCCCAGGAACGCTGGATCACAGAACCCCGGGAAGTTCGATGCTTCCCCCAGGCGGTCTCCTATCACACCAGGTGCCAGCAGTTCAGTGTCGGCGTTGCCCGTACGATCGGCCCGGAGCGCGGCGCCTGGTGGGCGGCAGGCCGCCAAGACCGCCCAGGCGGTGACATACACGTGGCGGAACAGTCCGACGACTGTCGTCTGGGCATGAAAAACGCCCTCCGAAACCGCGTTTCCACAGGCCAGAGGGCGTTTATATGTGGAGCCTAGGGGAGTCGAACCCCTGACATCTGCCATGCAAAGACAGCGCTCTACCAACTGAGCTAAGGCCCCGGGAAGGGAACGTCCGACCGGAAGAACCACACGTCCGGCGGGCGTCGCGAACCAGAGTACCGGGTCACCCCGGGTATCTCGCAAAAAGATTGGGGGTCCCGATGGCCGACCACTCTCCGTAAGATGCTCCGCGTGGTTCGCTACAGCGAACCGCGGTTCTGGGGAAGCGATGGGGAGACGCAATGGACGCCGCACAGCAGGAAGCCACCGCAAGAGCGCGGGAACTGCAGCGGAACTGGTATGGGGAGCCGCTGGGGGCGCTCTTCCGTAAGCTCATAGACGATCTTGGTCTCAATCAGGCTCGTCTCGCGGGGGTACTGGGACTGTCCGCACCGATGCTGTCGCAGCTGATGAGCGGTCAGCGGGCGAAGATCGGCAACCCGGCCGTGGTGCAGCGCGTACAGCTGCTGCAGGACCTGGCGGGGCAGGTCGCCGACGGCAGTGTGAGCGCGGCCGAGGCCACCGAGCGCATGGAGGAGATCAAGAAGTCGCAGGGGGGCTCGGTGCTCAGCAACACCACGCAGTCGACGAGCAGTTCGGGGGCGCCCACCGTCAAGCGCGTGGTCCGTGAGATCCAGTCGCTGCTGCGCTCGGTCGCCGCCGCCGGGGACATCATCGAGGCCGCCGACACTCTCGCCCCCAGCCACCCGGAGCTGGCAGAGTTCCTCCGGGTGTACGGCGCCGGCCGCACGTCGGACGCCGTCGCGCACTACCAGTCCCACCAGAGCTGACCCCCGCGTCCGGCCGCCCACGGGGGTTCGGCAGCCGGACGCACCGCCGAGAACGGCGCGAGGGGGAGTCGTAGCGCTCGTCGAGGGGGAGGCAAGGAGGAAAGCGGAGGGGGAGGAGCGACGCACAGCCATGGGTGAGGTCTTCGCCGGGCGGTACGAACTGGTCGACCCGATCGGACGCGGAGGAGTGGGCGCCGTCTGGCGCGCCTTCGATCACCGCCGCCGCCGTTATGTGGCCGCCAAGGTGCTCCAGCAGAGCGACGCGCACTCCCTGCTGCGCTTCGTGCGCGAACAGGCCCTGCGTATCGATCACCCCCATGTGCTCGCCCCCGCCAGCTGGGCCGCCGACGACGACAAGGTCCTGTTCACGATGGACCTGGTCGCCGGTGGCTCACTGGTCCACCTGGTAGGGGACTACGGCCCCCTGCCGCCCCCCTTCGTCTGCACCCTGCTCGACCAGCTCCTCGCGGGACTGGCCGCCGTGCACGCCGAGGGCGTGGTGCATCGCGACATCAAGCCCGCCAACGTGCTGCTGGAAGCCACCGGAACGGGCCGGCCGCGGCTACGGCTGTCCGACTTCGGCATCGCGATGCGGCTGGGCGAACCGCGGCTGACCGAGACCAACCTCGTGGTGGGCACGCCCGGGTATCTCGCGCCCGAGCAACTGCTGGGCGCGGAACCGGACTTCCCCGCCGACCTGTTCGCGGTGGGCCTGGTCGCGCTGTATCTGCTGGAGGGCGCCAAGCCCGACGCCAAGGCGCTCGTGCAGTACTTCGCGGCGCACGGGACGCCGAGCGCGCCCAAGGGGATCCCCGAGCCGCTGTGGCAGGTCGTGGCGACCCTGCTCCAGCCGGATCCGCAGGCGCGGTTCCGCACGGCCACGGGGGCGCGCAAGGCGCTCGCCTCCGCCGCCGAACTGCTGCCGGAGCCCGGCCCCGACGACGAGCTGATCGAGATCTTCGACCAACTCGGCCCGCTCCCCCAGGGGTTCGCCCCCGAAGGCCCGCTCAAGCGGGCGCCGGGTGTGGAGAGCAGCACCGGCGCGGTGCTCTCGCAGACCGGCCAGACAGGGCACTCCGGGCAGACCGGCACCGGCTCCACCTCGGCGGACCGTCGGGCCACCGCCGTACCGCCCGATCCCCGGCAGGGCATGACCGGGGCACGGCCGGCGACCGACGCCACCCCGTCCCGGCAGCCGTCCCCCATGTCGGACACCGGCAGCTTCCCTCTGCCGCCGCCGGTACGGCCGCAACCACCGCAACCACCACCGCAGCCGCCCCAGCCGGAGCCACAGACCCCCTACCAGCCCACGCATGTCCTGTCCTCCCCCCGGCCGTACGCCCCGCAGTACCCCGCGCACCGCCCCGCCGATGCCTCTACTGCTTCATACACCGCTCAGGACCCGCAGGTTCCACCCTCGGCTCAGCCGATTTCCGAGCCCCTGTCCCAGCACCCGCCAGGCCTGCACCAAGGCCCTCACCCAGGCCCCCGTGCCGCCCGCCGCCGCGCCGCACGCCGCCGCCCCGGGCCGCCCGCGAAGGTGGCGATACCGCTGCTGCTGCTCGCGCTGATCTGCTACGCCGCGGGTTTCTGGGCGCTGGCCCAGATCTGAGCCCGCGCCCTGCGGCGCCCCACCACCGTCCACACCCCGAGCACGACCAGCACCACCGTGCCGCCGCCGATCCCGCTCACCGCGAGCACCGTCATGGCGGTGTCGTCCTCCGGGCCACCGCCGCCCCCGCCGCCGTCCCCACCACCCGGCAGCAGACCCCCCGGCGCCCCCACGACCGGCGCGAAGACCCCCTGCGGCACGAACTGCCCGGCGTACCCCGGCCCGGTCCGGTCCGACCCGCTCAGCCGCACGCGCAGCGTCACCGTGTACGGCCCGTCCCCGAACCGTTCGGCCACGTGGGCGGCGAGATGCACCACGAGGTAGTAGGAGCCGGCGAACCGCATGCCCTTCACCCGGTCGGTGGCGCCGTACCGGTTCTCGTAGCGGACCGGCGGCAGTGGTTCGAGCGTGGCGGTGATCGGCTTGCCTCTGTAGTTGAGGCTGTCCTCGTCGAGTGACGCGCGCACGGGGCTGTGGAGCGACAGCTCCAGCGCGCCGACGGCGATCCGGGAGTCCCCGGCACCACCGGCCAGCTCGGCGGTGGCGTGCACGTGCTGACCCCAGCCGACCGGCACCTTGTAGTAGAGGGTCTGTCCGGGGGTGAGGTCGGAGCGCCAGGCGCCCTGTCCGACCGGGACCGCCGAGGCGAATCCCGCGCCGCCGGACCGGCGTTCGGGCTTGTCCGTGACGGGCCGGGGGGCGTCGGAGTTCCAGGGCTCGGGGGCGGTCGTGGCGCCGGTCCGCTTCAGGGGTGGCTCCAGGAACGTGGAGAGCTCCAGGTCCCAGGTGACGTCGCCGGGAGCCGTCGTACCGACGCGCTCGACGACGACGGAGTACGTGCCCGCTTTCGCGCAGCGCGGGCGGTCGGCGGAGATCTCCCGCATGCCCACGGCCGTGATCGCGTGCGAGCTGAGACTGCCGCCGGCGAAGGTCTCCGTCTTGAAGGAGCAGGAGCCGCCGTCGGCGTCCCGCACCGAGATGCGGAGCCCGTTGGAGGAGGAGACCTCGGCGTCCGCAGGAGGGATGGCGGTGGCGGAGACGTAGGCGTTCGACGTGGCGTCGAGGTCGAGGCGGTAGTAGGTGTCGCCGGTGACGGGCAGCGAGCTCTTGTACGTCCGACCGGCCTCCAGGCGCGCGGCGTCCGCGGCACCCGTCGCGGCCGCGACGGAACGGGCGTCCGGAGCGAAGGCGTACGGGCTCGGGGCGTCCTCCGCGACCGCGGGCCGGCCGGGCAGGGCGACCGCCGTGCCGCACACCAGCGCCGTCACCACGGCCGCGCGCAGCGCGCCGAACCGGCACGCCGCCCCCCACCACGCCGTACGCCGCCCCATCACGCGCCACCCCTCGTCGTCGCCGGACCCTGGGACCGTGCCCCCATCCTGCCCACGCCGGCCGCACTGCGCCCGCACAATGCGTACGAGCGTCCGAAACGGCCGGTTCCGCATCGCCCCTGTCGCCCTGTCGCCCCGGCCCCCGGCCCCCGGCCCCCGGCAACACAAAACCCCGACCGCAACCACGGCCGGGGTCTGTTCAGATCAGGCTTGTCGATACTTCGCTACTCACGAACCCGTGGGCACGGAGTCAGTCGCCTCCGTCCACAGATCCTGCTCGGCGCGATCCGCCTGGATCTGGCGGTACACGAGGAGCCCGCCGATGGCGGCCAGTGCGACCAGGAGAAGCTTCTTCACCGCGCGACCTCGTCTTTCGTTGACGTAGGGGACCTCTGGCGCCCGACTATACACACCGACCGATATCGATCGGTGACCTGCGTCGACGCTCAACTCCCGCCCGGAACACCGCAGTAGCACCGGACGCCCGCACTCCGATCGGAGGGTGATCACACCTCTACGGAACGTCACCTTTCGCCCCTCTTCCTCCCCTCTCCCGCGGTTTTCCGGCCTCTTGCACCCATCCGAGTGGTGTTCATCTGAAGATCGACGCGCCACGGGCGTCGGTCCGCCACTTCGCGGCCGCCATACACATCATGAGGAAAGTACGCAAATCGCCCAACCCGAAAGTGAGGGGCCATGGCCCGGAACAAGGTCATGAAGCTGTGGACCGTCGTCGTCACCGCCTTCCTGGCGCTCTGCACCACGCTCGGACTCGTCACGACGGCCACCGCCGCGGCCGTACCGCAGACCGAGACCACCCGCAACAGCGACAGCACCGCCACCGCACCCGTGGTGGCACCGGCGACGGCCTACTGGGCCCTGGCCCATGCCAGGTCACTGCCGCCCACGATGAAGCAGCGCATCGGTGCCGAGGCCCACGGCAAGTCCCCCAGCTGCCGCCACCGCGCCGTCGAGGACACCGAAGCGGAGTCGGCCGTAGCAGCGGAGGCTCAGGCGGGCGTGGCCACGGAGGCCCAGACGCCCGTAGCAGCGGAGGCCCAGGCGGGCGTGGCCGCGGAGGCCCGGGAGTGCGGCTCCGCCGAGTCCGCGGCCGGCCACCGCTGAGCGCCCTCCGTGCCTCTTCCTCCCCGCCCGTCACGGCGAACGTCATGTACGGCACAGCCCCGGACCGGGTCCGATCACTCGAAGGAGTGGCCGATCCTGTCGTACCGCGGCCGTAGCCTGGACACATGCCTCGCACGCCCGCGGTCCGTGACAACCGGCGCCACCAGTGGGAGAAGAACCGGGCACGCCGGCCGGAGGCCGAACGCTGCCGTACCGGAGCCACCGAGCGCGACACCGGCCTGGACTCCCAGGACCTGGTCTTCCACGCCGAGTACGACGTGGTCGCAGCGTCCGAGGAACTGGCCGCCGCATTCGGCGTTCCGCAGGGGACCTCGCTGCTCAGGCGTCGCTACCGGACGCGCCGCGCGACCGAGAGCGCCCCGTTCAGTCTCGTCAGCTCCTATCTGCCGCGCGAGCTGCTCGCGCCGAACCCCGACCTCCTGGACGCCGGACACGAGCCCTGGCCCGGAGGCACACAGCACCAGTTGAGCACCGTGGGCATCGAGGTGGACCGCGTCGAGGAACGCGTGACCGCCCGTCCGCCCACGCCCCAGGAGGCACGCGAACTCCAACTGCCGGCCGGGGCGCCGGTGATCCTGCTGCACAAGACGTCGTACGACATCCACGACCGGGTCGTGGACGTCTCCCACATCACACTGCCCGGCGACCGCACGGAACTGCTGTTCACCACGCACCTGGAAAGGTGGTGAGCGCGCGGTGAACCGGCGCATCATCATCGTCACCGCCGTCCACGGCCCCTCGGCCCCCTTCCTGCCCGAGGCCCACGAGTCGCTGTGCGCGCAGGAGCTGCCCGCGGGCTGGGAGTGGCACTGGGTCGTCCAGGAGGACGGCACGAGCGACGACGTCGCGCCGTACGTCCCCGACGACGCCCGCGTCACCTTCCGCCAGGGCCGCCCCGGCGGGCCCGGCGTGGCGCGCACCATCGCGCTCGCGCACGCCGACGGGGAGTACGTGAAGGTGCTGGACGCCGACGACCTGCTCACGCCGGGCGCACTCGCCCGCGACCTGGCCGCCCTCGAAGGCGACCGAGACCTCGGCTGGGCCACCTCCCGCGTCCTCGACCTGCTGCCGGACGGCTCCACGGCCGGTTTCCCGGGCGACCCCGGCGAGGGCCCCGTCGAGCGCGGCACCCTCCTCGACTTCTGGACGGCACACGACTTCCGCGCCCCGGTCCACCCGGCCTCGCTCTTCGTCCGCCGCGATCTCCTGCTCGCCCTGGGCGGCTGGATGGCGCTGCCCGCGTCCGAGGACACCGGGCTGCTGCTCGCGCTGAACGCCGTGAGCCGCGGCTGGTTCTCGGCCGAGGTGGGACTGCTGTACCGCAAGTGGGAAGGGCAGGCCACGGGCCAGGCCGCGCACGTCGATCCCGCCGAGCGGGCGTCGCGGATGGCCGTGGTGGAGGCCAGGGCGCGGGCGCTGGCCTCCCTCAGCCGGCGTTGTGGATGACGATGGCCTGCGAGGGGCACTTCTCGGCGGCTTCCCGCACCTCCGGGTCGTCGCCGGTGTCCTCACGGCCCGCTATGACGGCACCGAATCCGTCCTCCACGGTGAAGACGGACGGGACGCGGTAGGCGCATTCGCCGGATCCGTAACACAGCTCGGAGTCAACGGAGACCTTCATATCCACTCCAGGGGCAAGCGGGCGCTGTCAGGAGGTGACTGCCCCCGCCGCCCCCGCCCGAATCGGCGCAGAAGGCGACTTCCTCGCGGCACCCGCCGCGAATCGGCGCAGGAGGCGACTTCCCCACCGCACCGGCCGCGAATCGGCGCAGGAGGCGACTCCCCACCGCACCCGCCCGCATCAGCGGTCGAAGGACAGCTCCAGCATCCGGATGGCATTGCCCCGCAGCAGCTTGTACGTCACGTCGTCGGGCAGCCCCGCCACATGCTCCGCCGCGACCTCCTTGGTGTGCGGCCAGGTCGAGTCGACGTGCGGATAGTCCGTCTCGAAGGTCGCGTTGTCCACCCCCACGGTGTCGATCGCCTCGATGCCGTGCCGGTCCCGGAAGAAGCAGCAGAAGATCTGCCGGTAGTAGTACGTCGAGGGCGGCTCCGGAATCAGGTCCTTCACCCCGCCCCAGGCCCGGTGCTCCTCCCAGACGTCGTCGGCGCGTTCCAGGGCGTACGGGATCCAGCCCATCTGCCCCTCGCTGTAGGCGAGCTTCAGCCGCGGGAACTTCACCAGGACCCCGGAGAAGAGGAAGTCCATCATCGAGGCCATCGCGTTGTTGAAGCTCAGCGAGGCCTGGACGGCGGGCGGGGCGTCCGGGGAGGCCGCCGGCATCTGCGAGGAGGACCCGATGTGCATGTTCACCACGGTCCCGGTCTCCTCGCAGGCCGCGAAGAAGGGGTCCCAGTAGCCGCAGTGGATCGACGGCAGCCCCAGGTACGTCGGGATCTCGCTGAACGTCACCGCCCGCACCCCGCGCGCGGCGTTGCGGCGGATCTCCGCGACGGCCAGGTCGACGTCCCACAGGGGGATGAGGCACAGCGGGATCAGCCGCCCTCCGCTGTCCCCGCACCACTCCTCGACCATCCAGTCGTTGTAGGCGCGCACACAGGCGAGCCCGACCTCCTTGTCCTTGGCCTCGGCGAAGGTCTGGCCGCAGAAGCGCGGGAAGGTCGGGAAGCAGAGCGAGGCCTCGACATGGTTCAGGTCCATGTCCGCCAGGCGGGCCTTCGGATCCCAGCAGCCTCGCCGCATCTGCTCGCGCGTGATCCCGTCGAGGGTCATCTCGTCCCGCGAGAAGCCGACGGCCGCGATGATGCGCTTGTACGGGAAGAGTTCGCCCTCGTACTCCCACCAGTCGGTGAGCTGGCCGTCGGGGTCGGTGGTGAACCGGTACTTTCCGCCGACGTAGGCGAGCTCCCCGATCCCGGCGGTCAGCGGTTTGGGGCCTTTGTCCCGGTACTTGGCCGGAAGCCACGTCTCGAAGAGGTGCGCGGGCTCGATCACGTGATCGTCCACGCTGATGACCTTGGGCAGTTCCCTGGTGCCGCTCACGTTGTCGACCACACCGGCTACCTCCGCCTCGCGCGACACAGCATCTGACGGTTCGTCAGAAACGAAGGTACGGCGCCGCTCGACAGGCGGCAAGAAGCGGGGGCGTCCATGAGCGCATGCCGCGTCGTTCGGCACCGGTCCCTCCCCTCGCGGGGACCGGTGCCGAACGACGCGCTCGGGGTCGTCACGGATCTCAGGAGTCCACGGCTCTCGGAAGGCCGCCGGCTCTCACGAGGCCGCGACGGGATCGTCGTCTCGCGACTGCGGCGGAAGCTGCTGCCTCAAGGACACCGGCAAGACACTCGGCGTCTTGAGTTGTCTCCTGCAAGGCATGGGCTGAAGGCCTGTCCGGACGACGCGCGGTGGGTCGGCTACGCGGTGTGATCCTGCCAGTTGGGACCCTCGCAGAGGAGGTTCCGGTGTCCGGTTCACGGCTTCTTCCCAGGTCAGCCGTATAAAGTGAGTTTTCCGGTCCGGACGTCCAGCTGCGGGGGAGGTAAGGGGTGGAGGCCTTGAGTTCCGACTCGGGAGCACGCACAGCCTTCGCCGAACGCCTCGCGCTGCTGTACAAGGAGGCCGGAAACCCTCCCCTCAAACGCGTGTCCGAGGCGGTCGCCCACCTGCAGCGCGTGGACGAGCGCGGGCGGCCCGTACGCGTCTCCGCACAGCGCATCAGCGACTGGCGACGCGCGAAGAACGTACCCGCCCAGTTCGCCGCCCTCGCCGCCGTGCTCCACGTCCTCATCCCGCAGGCCCGGCGCGCCCGCCCCACAGCGGTCTCCCCCGGCCTCTACGACATGGCCCAGTGGCAGCTGCTCTGGGAACGCGCGGTGGCCGGCCCCGCCACTGCCGACGAGAGCCCGTCTGCCGAGGAGGGACCGCCCGCCGCCGTCCCGGCCGGAGTCTGCCCCTACCGGGGTCTGGCCTCCTACCGCCAGCAGGACGCCCGCTGGTTCTTCGGCCGCGAGCGCAGCACCGCCGCCCTCGTCGGTCATCTCCGGGCGGCCGAGAGGACCGGCGGCCTGCTCATGCTGGTGGGCGCCTCGGGCGCGGGCAAGTCCTCGCTGCTCAACGCCGGGCTGGTGACCGCCGTACGCAACGGCGCCCTGGACGACGACGAGGAACGGTCGCGGGAGGTGTTGCAGCTCGTCCCGGGGTCGGATCCGCTGGCGGAGCTGTACCGGCGCATCCCCGGACTTCCTGCTCTTCCCGGGCTTCCCGGGCTTCCCGGGCTTCCCGGGCTTCCCGGTGCGGATGTTTCACGTGAAACATCGACCGGGGCCCGTGTTTCACGTGAAACATCCGCCACCACCGTGGAACACGAGCCCGGCACCCCCGGCTTCACGGCCGCCGTGCGCAAGGCCATCACGGAGTGGGCGGCCTCCCGTGCCCGGCCGGTCATCATCGTCGACCAGTTCGAGGAGGCGTTCACCCTCTGCACCGACGAGACGGAGCGGCACACCTTCATCCAGCTCCTGCACGCCGCGGCCTCGCCCACCGCCGACGGCGACCCCGCCGCCGCACTCGTCGTCCTCGGCATACGCGCCGACTTCTACGAGCAGTGCCTCGGCTATCCCGAACTGGCCGACGCGCTCCAGCACCGGCACATGGTGCTCGGGCCGCTGACCAGCGCCGAGCTGCGCGAGGCGGTGACCGGCCCGGCCAAGGCCGTCGGCCTGGAACTCGAACCGGGACTGGCCGAGCTGATCGTCCGGGAGGTCAGCGCCGACGGCCCACGCGGCGCGCACGACGCCGGCGTCCTGCCCCTGCTCTCCCACGCACTGCTCGCCACCTGGCAGCGCCGCAAGGCGGGCCGGCTGACCCTGGCCGGATACCGCGCGGCCGGCGGCATCCAGGGCGCGGTGGCGGCGACCGCCGAGCGCGCCTGGTCCAGCCTGGACCCCGCGGCCCGCACCGCCGCACGGTTGCTGCTGCTCCGGCTGGTCCGACTGGGCGAGGACACCCAGGCCACCCGCAGACGCGGGACCCGGCGCCAACTGGCCGCGGAGTCGACCGACCCCGGCAAGACGGAGGAGTCGCTGGAGGCGCTGGTGCGCGCCCGGCTGGTGACGCTAGACGCGGACACCGTGGAGATCACCCACGAGGCGCTGCTGCACGCCTGGCCGCGGCTGCGGGACTGGATCGACGAGGACCGGGGCGGCAATCTGCTCCGCCAGCGGCTGGAGGAGGACGGCAGGGCCTGGGAGGACTCCCGCCGCGACTCTTCCCTCCTCTACCGGGGCTCCCGGCTGGAGCAGGCCCACAACTGGGCGAGGTCCGCCGGGGACACCTTCCTGACCCGCAGCGCGGTGGAGTTCCTCGCCGCCTCGGTCCGGCTGCGCAGACGCTCCTTGTGGATCAGCCGCGGGGCGGTGTCGGCCCTGGTCGTCCTCGCGATCCTGGCCGTCGGTTCGGCCGTCGTCGCCTGGCAGCAGCGCAACGACGCCGTGTTCGAGCAGGTGGTCGCCGAGGCCGACCGCGTCCAGTACACGGACCCCTCGCTCTCGGCCCAGCTCGACCTGGTGGCCCACCGGCTGCGCCCGGACGACGCGGGCACGAACAACCGCCTGATCTCCATCGTGAACGCGCCCCTGGCCACCCCCCTGGTGGGCCACACCGGCGCCGTCTACCTCACCTCGTTCAGCCCCGACGGCAAGCTCCTGGCGACCGCCAGCTACGACCGCACGGTCCGGCTGTGGAATGTGGCCGACCGCACCCGTCCCGAATCCCTGGGCAAGCCGCTCACCGGCCATACGAGCTGGGTGAGCAGCGCCGTCTTCAGCCCGGACGGCCGCACCCTGGCCAGTGCGGCGGACGACGGCACGATCCGGTTGTGGGACGTGACGGACCCCGGCCGCCCCAAGCCGCTCGGTACGCCCCTGACGGGCCACAAGGGCACGATCTACCTGCTGGCGTTCAGCCCCGACGGCCGTACCCTCGCCTCCGCCGGCGAGGACCGCACCGTCCGCCTGTGGGACATGTCCGGCCCGGGCCGGCCCCGCACGCTCAGCATCCTGAAGGGCGCCACCGCCGCGGTGCGCACGGTGGCGTTCGCCCCGGACGGGCGCACGCTCGCAGCGAGCGGCGACGACGACGCGATCAGACTGTGGGACGTGGCCGACCCCCGCCGCCCGAAGTCCTACGACACACGGCTGACCGGCCACTCGGCCCTGGTGCACTCCGTCGCGTTCAGCCCGGACGGCCGCACCCTGGCCAGCGGCAGCGCGGACGACACCATCCGCCTGTGGGACGTGGCCGACCCCCGGCATGCCGCACCGCTCGGCTCGCCCCTGACCGGCCACACCGGCCCGGTCTGGTCGGTGGCCTTCAGTCCCGACGGCTCCACGCTCGCCGCCGCCAGCGCGGACAGCACCGCCAGCCTGTGGCACGTCAGCGACCCGGCCGGTCCCTCCCGGATCGGCGAGCCCCTCGCGGGAAGCAGCGGCGAGATGTACGCGCTGGGATTCAGTCCCGACGGCCGCACCCTGGCCACCGGGAGCGGAGACAGCAAGGTCCGCCTGTGGTCGGTGCCGACCTCGGACATGGTCGGCCGCAGCGGGGCGTTCCGCCACGACGGCCGCGTCCTCGCCACGGCAGCGCGCGACGGCAGCGTCCGGCTGTGGGACGTCCGGAACCCCGACCGGCCGCGGGCGCTGAACAAGCCGTTCATGCCCGGCGACGGCGGCCAGCGCTCCCTGCTGTTCTCGCCCGACGGCCGCACCCTGGCGGTGCTGACCGGCAGCCGTACGGTGTACCTGTGGAACGTCGGCGACCCGGCCGAGCCGGTCTCCCACGGACCGCCCCTCACCCTGCGGACCCGCTTCATGGGCCCCGACGCGCTCGCCTTCAGCCCGGACGGCCGCCTCCTGGCCACCGCCTACGACGACCGCACCCTCCAGCTGTGGAACATCGCCGACCGGTCCCGCCCCGTCCCGGCCGGCGCCCCGCTCACCGGCCACAAGGGCTACGTCAACGCCCTCGTCTTCAGCCCGGACGGCCGCACCCTCGTCAGCGGCAGCGCGGACGGCACGATCCGGCTGTGGAAGGTCACCGGCTCCGGGCACGCCACCGCGCTCGGCGCCCCGCTCACCGGCCACAGGGGACCGGTGAACGTCCTCGCCCTGAGCCCCGACGGCCGCACCCTCGCCAGCGGCAGCGACGACGACACGGTCCGGCTGTGGGACGTCACCGACCCCACGGCGGCCGCCGACCTGGGCTCCCCCCTCACCGGCCACACCGAGGCCGTCGTCTCCCTGACGTTCGCTCAGGACGGCCGCACCCTGGCCAGCGGCGGCAACGACAACACCGTCCGCCTGTGGAACGTCGCCACGCCCTCCGAGGCCCGTCCCATCGGCCAGTCGATGAGCCCCAACGCCCGGACGGGCAACTTCCTGGCGTTCAGCCCCGGAACCCGGATGCTCGGGGTCTCCAGCGGCACCGACACGGTCCGCCTGTGGAACCTCGACGTCGACCACGCCGTCCGCCACATCTGCGCCACCACGCGCAACGTCCTGACCAAGGAGAAGTGGCAGGAGTACCTCTCCCGCCTCGACTACGACCCTCCCTGCACCAGCTGAGCGTCCCCTGACAGAAGAGTGATCCCGCTCACAACCCCCACCCGCGCTCGAACAGCCGCCTCCCACGGCCCAGCCGGCCTTGTTACTGTTGGCCACAGCCCGATCGCTGGTGCATCCCCCGTCGCCAGCGGTCGGGCCTTCTCGCATCCCCGCTCCCCGCCCGGTCGAAGCGGGCCATGAACGCCAAAGACCCCCGGCCCTACTGGACCGGGGGTCTTCGTGCTGGTGGGGCTAACAGGATTTGAACCTGTGGCCTCATCCTTATCAGGTCGATCACATGAGGTCGGTGAGGTGAGTCAACCGGCCGCGCTCCTCGGCTGATCGTCCATTGAGGTCCGGCGCTGGCCGCCGCTGTTCGGGACTGTTGGTGTCAGACGCTGGTGTCAGGTTGCGGATGCCCACTTGACAGGCACAACCATGACGCTTGCCGTCGTCAGGCCGATCGATGCCGAGCTGCGGCGCCGCTCATGTTCATACGCCACGTCAACATCTGCTTACTGACCCCGTAGCAGAGCATCGCTTCGCCGCCCTTCATGCGCCTGCGGGCAATAAGCCAGGCAGCCTCGTTGGTGATCATGAGGTTCCCGGCAAGCCAGTCAGCTTCCGCCTCTACGTCGCCATCCCAGTGACGACAACCCCTCGGGTCAAAGGCGGGCCCGGGCGTGTGTTGCAGAAGAGCGTGCGAAAGCTCATGGTGCACAGAACTGTTCTGCCGTGGAACCTCGTGCGCATCGTTCACCCAGATGTGCCTACGCGGCCCACAGTGCACGGTGAGGGCGCTCACCGACTCTTTCTCGGCCCCCAGCAGAACCGCAACGCGAGCATCGGCAGCCACGGCAGCACTGAACGTACTGATCGGAATTGATAGATGTTCCGCTAGCACGGCGGGCGGCAAAGCAGCAGCGGCGTGCAGCCCCAGCTCCTTCCGTACCAGTACCGCCAAGCGGTTGGCTTCCGCTTTGAAGCCGTGCCGCAACGCCATAGGGCTCCCCCTACTCCGGGTCGCTCGTTGCCAACTGCTTGTAGGCCACAGCGATTAGAGCTTCCAGTGCATCAGCCGCCTCGGGGGTCAAGTTACGGTCCCCTCGTAGGTGAGTGGCCACCTTTGCCAGAGTGTCCGCCTCACGCGGCTCATCGTGCCTGCGAACAAAGTCGTCCGCGCTCAGATTGGCCCATGAGACTAGGGCTGCGAGTCCGTCAACGTCAGGACGACGCCCCTGAGCCAGGCGCGTCAACGTTGAGGCACTGACGCCGGCCTGCTTTGCGACGTCCTTCCAAAGAAGTCCACGCTCCTGCCGCGTTCGATCTAGAGCCGCATGGAACGCGGCTGCATCGAAGCGACCTGCTGCATTCCGCTCGCTCACGATCTCCTCCCTTCGAGGCCAGTGTTGCACGACGGGAACCAGTTGCGAAAGTCGAATCGCACGCTCTACCCTGAACTCGGTTGCAAGATCGCAATTAATGCCGAACTTGCAATCTCCAGTGTGATCACTTCGATCACCCAACAGGAAAGAGGTACCAGCTATGGCCAAGAACACCGGCAAGGGCTTCCGGCACGGCAGCGTCAAGGGGCGGAGCCAGACGCTGAACCCGCTCACCCGCCTCTGGACCAAGCGGGGCACGGACGGGCGCTTCATGGACGGCAAGACCGGCGGGACTCCATTCAAAGGCGTCCGCCGCGAGCGTTGATCGACATCCTGCGGTCCTGGCCCAACCGAGAACAGTGACCGCACGTAAGGGAGAGAAATGATCTACATCACCGCGATCCACCTAAGCGGCGGCACCAAGCACGAGCACATCGAAAGCGTCCGCTGGGAGGACCCGTCCACAAACAAGACAGGCGAAAGCACCAAGCAAGTGATCGTCCGCTGGCTGGAGGAAAACAAGGAGAACGAGGCTCGTGTCCGCAGCGGCGCGAGCTACGTCCGGGTCGGCGTGGTCAAAGCCTCCCCGCCGTACATCAGGACTTACGCGAACGGCATCTGGACCGACAACCTGCTCGCGCTTCCCCGCTACTGAGGACTCGGTGCAGGTGGCGCGCTTCCCAGCTCCACCTGCACCTCCCACTACCTCGCTCCCATCCCGTCCGCCGTCGACCCACACACCGTGGAGCGGGCGTGGTTCCTGGCGTCCAGGTGGAGCGCGCCACTGTACGAACGACCTGGACGCCAGGGGCCGCGTCTGCTCGGCTCTGCCTGGGTCGATGGTGGTCGGGATGGGAGCTCCCCGCGCACGCCACTACGGGCCCGCAGTCGGGAACGGCGCCCCCTCCATCCCGGTGCCGGCCGATCCCCCGCCGGAGGCATCGTCTTGACCGTGGGCCGCGCTATGTGGTGATCGACTCATGGCTTCCGGCCCTATCCACATGTGGGCGCGCGTCGGCGGCGGCAGCGCCGAGCGGGCCGAAGGCAGGAGCGCGGGCGCAGCCAGAGCCGGGAAGCGCGCCCGGCGGAGCGGAGCGCAGCCGGGGCTTGATGAGGTAGAGAAACCTGTAACAGGTCCCGGGGCCCGGTCAAAGATCATTTCCCGGATAGCGGTGTCAGTTCGTGGCCTTCATGCACTCGGATGTGCGGCGCCTCGTCGTACGAAGCGTCCGTGATGCGCACCGCGTAGACCTCGCTCATCGCCGCTTCTCCTTCATGTCGGCTGAGCCATGCAACAGCGACACTAGGCAGAGTTCTGGCCAGTTACCGACCTTGGCCGCGCCGCTCCTCCGTGATGACCTGGTGAGATCGGGCTCTCTGGGGGAGGTGCAGCATGACCGCTGCGGCAAACGATCTGGCCCTGAACCGGCCCGGTGACGCAGTACGGCGGAAGATCATCGAACTTCAACCAAGCGTCCTCATGAGGCTGATCGGTCGCTGGTTACCCGGCACCGAGATTCACAGTTGGTGCAACGGTCTCGTCGGCGAGCGTGTAACCGGACGGCGGCTCAACCGACTCCAGGGACGTGGCTGGCGCATACTCCACGCTGTCCAGTGGGACAGCGGCTCGGACATCGATCATCTGGCCATAGGCCGCGCCGGCGTCTTCGCGATCAACTCGAAGCGCCACAAGGGGAAGTCCGTCTGGTACGGAGACCATGCCATCACCATCAACGGGACGTCGACCCGTCACATAGTGATCAGCCAGCAAGAGGCACGGCGGGTGTCCCAGACTCTGACTCGGCGCTGCGGGTTCGACGTCCCCGTCCGCCCGGTGATCTCAGTCGTGCACGCGGCCAAGTTGAAGGTGAAGAACGCCGCGCCGCCAGTCCTGGTGCTGCCTGCCGAAGAGGTCGACCGGACCTTGTCCGGCCTGTCCCCGCTGCTCACGCGGAAACAGGTAGATCAGATCTATGCCGTGGCTCGTGATCCGCGCACCTGGGCTGGCGCCTGATCCGCGCTAGGCGTCAAAGTCGTACTCCAGGATGTACGAGGCGGCATCGAGCGTCATTTCGTTGATCTCGACAGGGCGCCCCTCGTCCGCGAAAGCGGTCCGGCAGATCAGAATGACCGGCGTCCCTGCGGAGATGCTCAACTGCGCCGCCTCGTGCTTCGTGGGCATCCGCGAACGGATCTCCTCGCGGAAGTGCACTGGCTTGTAGCCGAGTTCGGCGAGGCGGGCGTACGTTCCACCGGGGCCCGTGTCCTCCTGAGTGATCGCCGACCCTTCGACGATCGACGCCGGGAGGTAGCTCGTCGCGAGAAGAACGGGCTTGCCGTCCAGGACGAACCGCCGGCGCCTAACGCACACGTCGTCATCGTCGGCGAGGTCCAACACCAGCGCGACGCGTTCCGGCGCGGCTTCCTCCGACACTGTCACCTGGTCCACAACGAGCGTGCGGTTCTCGATGTCGGCAGACCAGATCGACCGGCCGCTACCCCACTGCTCTTGTGCCAACCGTTGGATTCCGCGCCGCCGGAGCGGCCGGTAGTCCCGGACGAACACGCCGGCGCCCTTGCGGGACTCCGCGATCCCTTCGTCCTTGAGCACTCCCAGAGCCTGGCGAGCCGTCATGCGGGCTACGCCGTGCTCGGACATGAGGTCGTTCTCCCCAGGAAGCCGATCACCGGGACCGTACTCGCCCGACTGGATCGCCTCTCGTAGAGAGTCCGCGATCCGTTGGTACTTCGGCCGACGGTCGTCGTCGGTGGTGGCCATTCGGGAGCCCTCCTCTCTTCTCTAGACAGCCTAGGCCATGGGTATGGCACCCGCTCTGTGCGTGTGGTCCCAATCCGGCTTCGGAAACGTCTCTAGACATCTCTCTTGACGTCTCTAGACATGTGCGCTTTCCTTGAGATGTCTAGAGAGGTCGCGCAGGGCGATCTCCGAGAACGAGGGATGTGCTCATGCCGTCTTTCAAGATCGACCTTTCGACCGCTGTGGTGTTCGTGGCGACTGCCCCGGAGCCGAAGATGGCCAACAAGAAGACCGGTGAGCGGGCCATGGACCGGGACAACCCGAACGTGGGTCTGTCGACGGTGGGCCTGCTGGTCTCGGACGAGGGGGAGGGCAACCTCTACCAGGTCACCGTTCCCGAGACCGGCCTTCCCGAGGGGCTCGCGCCGGGCATGCCGGTGCGGGTGGTCGGGCTCAAGGCGCGGGACTGGGAGAACGAGTTCAACGGCCAGAAGCGGCACGGCATCTCGTTCCGCGCGGTCGCCATCGCGACGGCGGCCTGATCATGACCGACATCGCTACCTGGGTCGAGCTGGGCGGCGTTGCGGCCGGGGCCGGCGGGATCGGCTACGCCAAGTACCGTGCCCCGCGCGTGTACTGGTCCGTGGTCGGCCTGCCGGTCACCTGGGGCCGGTTCACCTGGACCTACCGGAACACGATGGAGGTGTGCGGGCTGACGGTGCAGCCGTCCGGCTTCGGCGCCTTCGTCCGCCGGAACCTGGCCCGCAGCGAGGTGCGTCCAGTGCCGCCGAAGGTCCGCCGGGTCCGCCCGACCTCGACCGGCCTGCGGGTCACCCTGAGGCTTCCCGCCGGCCTGGAACCGGCTGACCTCGCCGCGTCGACCGAGCGTCTTCGGCACGCCTTCGGGGTGCATTCGGTGATGGTGGCGGAGACCAAGCCGGGATACGTCGAGGTGCGGATGACCGGCTACGACGTGCTCAACCGGGTGAAGATGCCGCGCAAGGCCATACCCCACGACCTGATCGTGCCGGTGGCGCTGCGGGAGGACGGCACGGTCTTCGAGCGGGACTACCGCAAGATCCCGCACGCCCTCACTCTGGGCGCCAACCAGTCCGGCAAGTCGATGTATCAGCGCAACCTGATCAAGGGGCTCGCGCGGCTGCCGGTGGGCCTGATCGGGATCGACTGCAAGCGCGGTGTCGAGCAGTCCCGCTACGCGCCGCGCCTGTCGGCCCTGGCCACCGACCGCGAGTCGGCCGGCCGCCTGGTCGACGCGCTGGTTGCGGAGATGGAAGACCGCTTCGACCTGCTCGCCCTGCACGGCGTCTCGGACCTGTGGGAGCTGCCCGATCAGCTTCGGCCGGTGCCGCTGGTCGTGCTGATCGACGAGGTGGCGGAACTGTTCCTGGTGATGTCCCGCAAGGACGAACCGGCCCGCGACCACATGGTCATGCAACTGGTCCGGCTCGGCCAGATGGCCCGCGCGGTCGGCATCTATCTGGAGGCGTGCGGGCAGCGCTTCGGCTCCGACCTCGGCAAGGGCGCAACCGCCCTGCGGGCTCAGCTCACCGGCCGCGTCTGCCACCGCGTCAACGACAAGCAGACGGCGGAGATGGGCCTCGGTGACATCGCCCCCGACGCGGTGGTCTCCGTGACCGGCATCCGTGCCGACCGGCCCGGTGTCGCGGTGGCCGGTGACGCCTCCGGCTACTGGTCCCGCATCCGCACCCCCGAGGTCACCCCCGATCAGGCGGCGGCCACCTGCCGCGAATTCGCCTACCTCACCCCGGAGTTGCCGTTCCTGGCACCCTTCCGGCCGGTCGGCCAGATCGCCGCCGTACCGCCGATGCCCGCCGCACCGCCGCGCGTGCCGCAGCCCGCCGGCGAGTAACACCCCCGCTCCACAGTCGGCGCGACCGCCTCGCGCCAGGTCCCTACCCGAGCCATGCCGAAAACCGAACGGGAGATCGCCCATGGCCCGCAAGACCGCAAAGCCCCGGACCAAGCCCTGCCCGACCTGCAAGGGCACCGGCGAGGTCTCCCGCACCGTGCTCGTCGGCCGCAAGCGCCGGGCGGTCGGCAAGCAGACCGGTATCTGCCTGACCTGCCTCGGCGCCTGCGAGATCCCCGCCGACAACTGAACTTCTCGAAGGGAGGTGAAGACCCGTGCCCCGCTCGTTCCGCCTCGACGCCGTACTCGTTCAGGCCGTGATCGCCGGCGCCCTGTCCTTCGCCCACCTGCACGACCTCGCCGAAGCGGCCGGACAGACCGGCTGGAAGGCGTGGGCCTACCCCGTCTCGGTCGACCTGCTCTTGGTCGCTGTGTGGCGGCGGCTGCGCACCGAACGGTCCGGGCTGGCCTGGTTCTGGTTCCTGATCGCCCTGGTCGCCTCCCTCGGCGCCAACATCGCCACCGCCGGACTCCTCGACCTCGACCACGTGCCCGACTGGCTGCGCATCCTGGTCGCCGGCTGGCCCGCGCTCGCCTTCCTCGGCGGCACCCTGCTCGCCCACCAACCTGACACCCCCGCACCCGCGTCCGCTCCGGAACCGGCACCCCGGCCCGCGCCGGTCGTCGACCTCGACCACCCCGAGCCCTCCGCCCCGGCACCGGAGATCACCAAGCCCGAACCGGCTCCGGCACTGCCCCAAGCGCCCGCTCCGACCGTGCCGCCCGCCCTGGTGGATCACGCCCGGAAGGTCGCCACGGAGCACCGCACCCGCACCGGATCTGACATCGACACCGCCACGCTGCGCGCTCGCCTCGGCATCCCGGAAGACCTCGCCGGCGCGATCGTCGCCCAACTCGCCTGACTGACAAGGAGGTTCATCCCATGCGCCCCAACCGCTTCTACGACGTGATCCGCATAGGCCCCGTGCGGGTCGGCACGTTCAACAACGGACGTGGCCAGACCAAGCACACCGCCGCTTGTACCGCCCCCGACTGCGGGTTCTCCACCGAACACCGCGACCGCTCGGCCGCCGAACTCGCCGCCCGTACCCACCGCTGCACCGCCTGAGCCAGAAAGGGACAGACCCGTGCAGTTACCCGAGGACCAGCTTCGCGCCGGTCACATCCCCGCCGAGACCTACCGGCGCCTCCCGCCCGGCACCGACGTGCACAAGGTCGTGATCGTGCAGGAAGCCCCACGCTCCTACACCGGCCCGATCGTCCTGACGCTGGTCATCGCTTCGGCCTCCGTGGTCGTGCTGCTGGTCATCGCGTTCGTGGCTCAGGTCGTCGCCGCCTCGGCCGTGGCAGTTCTCTCCGCGTCCGGCGGGCTCGGCTACACGATCAACCGCAGCTCGAAGAAGAAGCGGGAGTTATCCCGCGCGGGCACCCGCCGGCGCTCCCGCTCGCCGCGCAAGCCTCCGGTCCGCTCACGGCCCGTCCGGTCCAAGAGCCACCGCTACCGCAAGTAGCGCCCTCCGGGGCGGCCTCAACCGCCAAGTATCCGCCGCCCCGGACGGCTCCACCACTTCCCGATCTTTCGATCCGAAAGGGCTCCGTCCATCATGCCTTCCCGCGCCTTGAACCGTCCGGTCTGCCACAACTGCGCCGGCTTCCCCGTCGTATCGATCGCCATCAGCGACCGCCACCGCGACGGCTCCCGCACCCTGCTCCGCGTCGTCTGCCACGTCTGCCAGGGCACCGGCCACACCCACCGCGCCGCCCCCGTTCAGGCCGGGAGGTGACAGCGTGAAGAGCCTGACGACCTCGGCCCACATCGAGCCGGACACCCGCTTCCGCGTCACCGCCTTCCCGGACCGCGCCAACTCCTTCGTCAGCCTCCGCATCGAGGGTGAGTCCGTTGCGGTCACGCTGATGGCCGCCCTCGGCACTGCCGAGACCCTGCGCAACCTCGCCACCGCCGCGTTCGACGCCGCCGACGCCCTGGACGCCCTGACCAGCGATGTGCAGGAGGCCAAGTGATGACCAACGCCGGTCGGGTCCTGGATCTGTTCTCCTGCTCCGGCGGGGCCGGCTTCGGCTACCACCTCGCCGGCTTCGCGGTGGACGGTTGCGACATCGCCGACCGCCCCCGCTACCCCTTCGCCTACCACCGGGGCGACGCCCTCGACTACCTCGCCCACCTGATCGACACCGGTGAGATCGAGCGCTACACGCTCGTGCACGCCTCCCCGCCCTGCCAGGCCGGCTGCGCGCTGACGGTGGGCACCAACGCCTCTCAGGGCTGGGGCGGCGCGCACACCGACCTCGTCGCCCCCACCCGTGAACTCCTCGACGCATCCGGTCTGCCGTACGTGATCGAGCAGCCCAACGGCCGCGCGGAGATCCGCAAAGACCTCACCCTGTGCGGGGAGATGTTCGGCCTGGGTGTGCTGCGTCATCGCAACTTCGAACTCGGCCGCTTCGGCCTCATGCAGCCCGCCCACGCCCGGCATCGCGGCTACGTGCGCGGCTGGCGCCACGGCGTCTACCGCGAGGGCCCCTACGTGGCCGCATACGGCGACGGGGGCGGCAAGGCCACCGTGCCCGAGATGCAAGCTGCCATGGGCATCACCTGGACCGACGTGCCCGAGGAACTGACCGAAGCGATTCCGCCCGCCTACACGAAATGGATCGCCACCGCCTTCCTGACCACTCGTCAGGAGGTGTTCGCGTGACCGACACCGCCACCCTGGCGGGCCTGGATACGGCCACCCTCGCCGACGTGCTGAGGGTGGCCGGGTCCGGCGACTTCGACCGCTGGCAAGAACAGATCAAGCGCACGGGCGGTTGCTCCGACCCGATCCGCCTCATGGGCGGCACGAAGACGATCGACCCGGCCACGAAGACCGTGCTGCACGCGTACACGACCGAGCACGAGCCGGGTGGCATGCTCCGCATCGCGTGCGGCAACCGTCGCGCCTCGCGCTGCCCGGCCTGCGCCTGGACCTACGCCGGCGACACCTACCACCTCATCCGCGCCGGCCTCGTCGGCGACCCCGCCAAGGGCACCCCGCACACGATCCGGGACCATCCCCGGGTCTTCGCGACCCTCACCGCGCCCTCGTTCGGCCCGGTCCACAACCGGCCCGGTCAACGGCCTTGCCGCTGCGGTGTCCGCCACCCCGAGGATGATGCGGCCCTCGGCACCCCGCTCGACCCCGAGGCGTACGACTACGCGGGCGCGGTGCTGTGGAACAACCACGCCTCGGAGCTGTGGCGCTACTTCACGATCTACCTGCGCCGCGAGATCGCCAAGCGGGCCGGACTCACACAGAAAGACGCTCGCGAACAGTCGAGGGTCTCCTTCGGCAAGGTCGCGGAGTACCAGAAGCGCGGCGCGGTGCACTTCCATGCCGTGATCCGCTTCGACGGTCCCGACGGCCCGGACGATCCGCCGCCGGCCTGGGCCACCCTCGATCTCCTCACCGACGCGATGCATGCCGCCGCTGCCCGCGTCGCGGTCGACGTGCCCCCGGCCCGGTATCAGCCGGACCCGAAGCAGCCCGCGATCACGCAGCCGGCCCGCACGCTGCGCTGGGGCACTCAGCTCGACGTGCAGCCGATCGGCGCCTTCGGCCACGGCGAAGAGATCACCGAACAGGCGGTCGCCTCCTACGTCGCCAAGTACGCCACCAAGGCGGCCGAGACGACCGGCACCGTCGACCGTCGGATCGGCAACAAAGAGGCCCTGGTCCTGCTCGACGTGCCCGACCACCCCGCCCGGCTCATCGTCGCGTGCCTCGACCTGCACGCCCTCTACCCGGACCGAAAGCTGCGGGACTGGGCTCACATGCTCGGCTTCCGGGGCCACTTCTCCACCAAGTCCCGCCGCTACTCCACCACCCTCGGCGCCCTCCGCCAGACCCGCGCCGACTACCGCGCCGCCCAACAGCGCGCCGCCCTCGGCCTGCCCGACCCCGACGACGAAGAGGCAACCACGCTCACCCTCGCCCACTGGACCTACGCCGGCCACGGCCACACCCCCGGCGAATCCTGGCTCGCCGCCAACATCCGGCGCGACATCCAACACAACCGCGAAACCGCCCGCGAGGAACTACCCGCTCTGCTCGACCTGGAAGGAGTCTCCGCATGACCACCGCTGCCCCCGAGTTGCTGACCGTGCCGGAGGTCATGGCGAGTCTCAAGGTCGGCCGGACCAAGGTCTACGACCTGATCCGCACTCACCGCCTGGTCTCGATCAAAGTCGACGGCTGTCGTCGCATCCCGGCTGACTCGGTCGGGGACTTCATCCGAGGCCAGATCGAGAGGGGTGCCTGATGACCAAGAGGCGTCCCAACGGTGGGGGCACGATCTCAAAGCGAGCGGACGGCCGATACATGGGCCGTGCGTACGTCACCGACACGGACGGCAACCGCGTCCGGAAGACCGTCTACGGCGCCACGTGGGACGAAGCCAACGAGAAGCTCGGCAAGCTCCAGGACCAAGAGCGCAACGGCATCCCGGTCCCGTCCCGCTCCTGGACGCTCGGCGAGTGGCTCGTGTACTGGCTTGAGCAGATCGTCGAGCCGGAGCGCGAACACAACACGTACGTCAAGTACGAGTCCAAGGTGAGGCTGTACCTGCTGCCGCACCTCGGCAAGAAATCGCTGGTCAAGCTCACCCCCGCCCAGATCCGTACGTTCATGGCCGCCCTGAGGCGCGAAGAGGTCGGCGCGTCCGTCCGCTTCGAGGTGCTCCGCGTCCTCCGCAACGCGCTCAACCGGGCCATCCGAGAGGAGATCCTGACGCGCAACGTCGCTCTCCTGGTCGACATGCCCAAGGTCAGCAAGGACAAGGGGAAAGCATGGAACGCCCGTGAGGCGATCACATTCCTTCGCGCGGCCCGCACTCACCGCCTCTATGCGGCCTGCGTGCTCGTTCTGGTGCTCGGGCTGCGTCGCAGTGAGCTTCTGGGCCTCCGCTGGCAAGATGTCGACTTCGAAGCGCGACAGTTCACGCCGGTCAAGCAGGTGCAGCGAGTCAAGGGCGTCGGCCTGGTCCTCAAGGATCTCAAGACCGAGTCGTCACAGGCGGTGCTCCCCCTGCCGGAGTTCTGCGCTCGCGCCCTGGAAGAGCGCCGGGAACTTCAAGAGCTGGAACAGAAGATCGCCGGTGAGCACTGGTCGCAGGAACTCGACCATGACCTGATCTTCTCCTCGGAACACGGCGGCATGATCGACCCGGTGGGCTTCTCCCGCACCTTCAATCGCCTCGTCAAGCGGGCCGGCGTCCGCCGCATCACGGTACGGCTCGCCCGGCACACCTGCGGGACCCTGCTCGCCTTCCTGAAGGTGCACCCCAAGGTCGCTCAGGCGATCCTCCGACACAGCCAGATCAGCATGACCATGGACGTCTACACCCACGTGGTCGGCGACAGCGAGCGAGAGGCTGTCGGCATGCTCGCGGAGCTGCTGGAAGATCCGCTCATCGGCTGACCGTGGCCGTTGGTGTCAATCGCTGGTGTCAAAAGACCCCCGGATCAATGATCCGGGGGTCTTTTCGCTGGTGGGGCTAACAGGATTTGAACCTGTGGCCTCATCCTTATCAGGGATGCGCTCTAACCAACTGAGCTATAGCCCCGCCGCGCTCTGCGGTGTGTGTCCCGCGCGCTGACTCCTGAAGATTAGCGCACGACGCGGGCAGTCCCAAAATCGGTTGTCGCGCTGCCGTCCGCGGAGGCGGGAGGCCCGCTCACTCGTCCTCGGCCAGCGTCAGCTCGACACCGCCCACGAAGCCGGCGGAGAGGTTGTAGATGAACGCGCCGAGGGTCGCGAGGGCCGTCATGAGGACGACGTCGATGACCGCGATGATCGAGGTGAACATCAGGACGTTCGGGAGGGACAGGAAGGACTGGAGGTCGAAGCCGTTGGACTCGTTGGAGCCGGTGGCCTCCGAGATCTGGCCGCCGACCGTCGAGAAGACGCCCATCGCGTCCATGACCATCCACAGCACGGCGGCGGCGACGATGGTGCAGATGCCCAGCGCGATGGAGAGCAGGAAGCTGACCTTCATCACCGACCACGGGTCGGCCTTGGCCACCCGCAGCCGCGCCTTGCGGGTGCGGGGCATCGTGCGCGCCCCGGTGCGGGGCCGGCGTACCGCGCCCGCCGGAGCGCCCGCCTGGTAGGCCTGCGGCGGGTGGTAGGGCCCGGAGGGCTGCTGCTGCTGACGTTCGCCGGGCAGCGCGGAGGCCGACGGCCCGCCGGGCGCCTGCTGGGCGCCCGGAGCGGCCGAGCCCGCTCCAGCCGCGTACTGCTGGGTCTGCGGACCTCGGGTGTCCGTCACAGTTCCCCCCTGGGATCCATGAGTGTCGGGCGAGGGCGAGTCGGTCGCCTGCGTGGCGGAGCCACGGCCGCCGCCGTCCGTTTCCGTACCCGTAGAGGTACCGGCCGATCCGGCGCCCGTGGCTCCGCTCACGTGACTCACTCCTCGTGCTACTCGGCCGAGGGCGCCTCACCCTCGTCCGTGCCGGTGGTCGCGACGCCCTCGGCGGTCTCGTCGACGGCTACGTCGCCGTCGACCTCCTCCGCCTCGCGCCCCGCCTCGGCGTTACGTGCGATGCCGACCACGGCATCGCGCTTGCCCAGGTTGATCAGTTGGACGCCCATGGTGTCACGGCCCGTCTCCCTGACCTCGTTGACTCGCGTACGAATCACACCGCCGCCGAGCGTGATGGCGAGGATCTCGTCGGTCTCCTCGACCACCAGCGCACCGACGAGCGATCCGCGGTCCTCAACGATCTTGGCGGCCTTGATACCGAGGCCGCCGCGTCCCTGAACGCGGTACTCGTCGACAGGGGTCCGCTTCGCGTACCCACCGTCCGTAGCAGTGAACACGAACGTACCGGGTCGAACAACATTCATCGAGAGCAGCTCGTCGCCCTCGCGGAAACTCATGCCCTTCACACCCGACGTGGCACGGCCCATCGGCCGCAGCGCGTCGTCCGTGGCCGTGAACCTGATCGACTGTGCCTTCCGGCTGATCAGCAGCAGATCGTCCTCGGGCGAGACGAGCTCGGCCCCGATCAGTTCGTCGTCGGAACCGTCCTCGCGCTCACGGAGGTTGATGGCGATGACACCACCGGATCGCGGGGAGTCGTAGTCCTTCAGGGACGTCTTCTTCACCAGGCCGGCCTTGGTGGCGAGGACCAGGTACGGCGCGACCTCGTAGTTGCGGATCGCGAGGATCTCGGCGATGGCCTCGTCCGGCTGGAAGGCCAGCAGGTTGGCGACGTGCTGGCCGCGCGCCTCACGTCCGGCGTCGGGCAGCTCGTACGCCTTCGCGCGGTACACCCGGCCCTTGTTGGTGAAGAACAGCAGCCAGTGGTGCGTGGTCGACACGAAGAAGTGGTCGACGATGTCGTCTTCCTTGAGCTTCGTGCCGCGGACGCCCTTGCCGCCGCGCTTCTGGGCGCGGTAGTCGTCGGTCTTGGTCCGCTTGACGTAGCCGCCGCGCGTGACGGTGACCACGATGTCCTCTTCGGCGATGAGGTCCTCGATGGACATGTCGCCGTCGTAGGGCACCAGCATGGTCTTGCGGTCGTCGCCGTACTTCTCGACGATCGCGGCGAGTTCCGCGCTGACGATGCCGCGCTGGCGGACCGGCGAGGCCAGGATCTCGTTGTACTCGGTGATCTTCGCCTGGAGTTCGTCGTGCTCCTGGATGATCTTCTGGCGCTCCAGGGCGGCCAGCCGGCGCAGCTGCATCTCCAGGATGGCGTTGGCCTGGATCTCGTCGATCTCCAGGAGCTCCATCAGGCCCGTGCGCGCGATGTCGACGGTCTCACTGCGCCGGATGAGCGCGATGACCTCGTCGATGGCGTCCAGGGCCTTGAGCAGGCCGCGCAGGATGTGCGCCCGCTCCTCGGCCTTGCGCAGGCGGAACTTCGTACGACGGACGATGACCTCGATCTGGTGCGTCACCCAGTGGCGGATGAACGCGTCCAGCGAGAGCGTGCGCGGCACACCGTCGACGAGGGCCAGCATGTTGGCGCCGAAGTTCGTCTGCAGGTCGGTGTGCTTGTAGAGGTTGTTCAGGACGACCTTGGCGACCGCGTCGCGCTTGAGCACGATGACCAGGCGCTGGCCGGTGCGGCTCGACGTCTCGTCGCGGACGTCCGCGATGCCGCCGATCTTGCCGTCCTTCACCAGGTCGGCGATCTTCTGCGCGAGGTTGTCCGGGTTGACCTGGTAGGGGAGTTCGGTGACCACCAGGCACTGGCGGTTCTGGATCTCCTCGACCTCGACGACCGCGCGCATGGTGATCGAGCCGCGGCCCGTGCGGTAGGCCTCCTCGATGCCCTTGCGGCCGACCACGAGGGCGCCGGTCGGGAAGTCGGGGCCCTTGATGCGCTCGATGAGCGCGTCGAGCAGCTCCTCGTGCGAGGCCTCGGGGTTCTCCAGGTACCACTGGGCGCCGGCCGCGACCTCGCGCAGGTTGTGCGGCGGGATGTTGGTCGCCATGCCGACCGCGATCCCGGCCGAGCCGTTGATCAGCAGGTTCGGGAAGCGGGCCGGCAGGACGGTCGGCTCCTGGGAGCGGCCGTCGTAGTTGTCCGTGAAGTCGACGGTCTCCTCGTCGATGTCACGGACCATCTCCATCGACAGCGGCGCCATCTTGCACTCGGTGTAGCGCATGGCGGCCGCGGGGTCGTTGCCCGGAGAGCCGAAGTTGCCGTTGGAGTCGACGAGCGGCATGCGCATCGACCAGGGCTGGGCGAGGCGGACCAGCGCGTCGTAGATGGAGCTGTCGCCGTGCGGGTGGTAGTTGCCCATGACGTCGCCGACCACGCGCGCGCACTTGTAGAAGCCGCGCTCGGGGCGGTAGCCGCCGTCGTACATGGCGTACAGGACGCGGCGGTGGACGGGCTTGAGGCCGTCCCGGACGTCCGGCAGCGCACGCGAGACGATGACGGACATCGCGTAGTCGAGGTACGAGCGCTGCATCTCCGTCTCGAGCCCGACGGGCTCGACACGCTGGGCGATGACGCCGTCCGCTTCGGGCGTCACTGGAGTGTTCTCGTCGGCCATTGCTGGTGAAGATCCTTCCTGGTGCGGTCAGCTGAGACCGACTCAGATGTCGAGGAAACGGACGTCCTTGGCGTTGCGCTGGATGAACGCGCGGCGGGCCTCGACGTCCTCGCCCATGAGAACCGAGAACAGGTCGTCGGCCTGGGCGGCGTCGTCGAGGGTGACCTGGCCGAGGACCCGGTGCTCCTGGTCCATCGTCGTCACGCGCAGTTCCTCGGCGTTCATCTCGCCGAGACCCTTGAAGCGCTGGATGGAGTCCTCGCGCACCCGCTTGCCGCGCTGGCGGCCCATCTCCAGCAGGGCGTCCCGCTCGCGGTCCGAGTAGGCGTACTCGGTGTCGTCCCGGCCCCACTTGATCTTGTAGAGCGGCGGACGCGACAGGAACACGTGCCCGGCCTCGACCAGCGGCCGCATGAAGCGGAACAGGAAGGTCAGCAGCAGGGTGTTGATGTGCTGGCCGTCGACGTCGGCGTCCGCCATCAGGATGATCTTGTGATAGCGGAGCTTCTCGATGTCGAAGTCCTCGTGCACGCCCGTGCCGAAGGCGGAGATCAGCGCCTGGATCTCCTGGTTCTGCAGGATCTTGTCGATCCGCGCCTTCTCGACGTTGAGGATCTTGCCTCGGATCGGGAGGATCGCCTGGTACTGCGGGTTGCGGCCGGACTTGGCCGAGCCGCCGGCGGAGTCACCCTCGACGATGAAGATCTCGCACTTGGTCGGGTCGTTCGACTGGCAGTCGGAGAGCTTGCCCGGCAGCGACGCCGACTCCAGCAGACCCTTGCGCCGGGTCAGGTCACGGGCCTTGCGGGCCGCCACGCGCGCGGTGGCCGCCTGGATGCCCTTGCGGACGATGTCCGCGGCCTCGACCGGGTTGCGGTCCAACCAGTCGTTGAGGTGCTCGTAGACGGCCTTCTGCACGAAGGTCTTCGCCTCCGTGTTGCCCAGCTTGGTCTTCGTCTGGCCCTCGAACTGCGGCTCGCTCAGCTTCACCGAGATGATCGCCGTCAGACCCTCGCGGATGTCGTCGCCCGTGAGGTTGTCGTCCTTCTCGCGCAGCAGCTTCTTGTCGCGCGCGTACTTGTTGATCAGCGAGGTCAGCGCCGCACGGAAGCCCTCCTCGTGCGTACCGCCCTCGTGGGTGTGGATGATGTTCGCGAAGGAGTACACGCCCTCGCTGTAGCCGCTGTTCCACTGCATGGCGACTTCGAGGGAGAGGGCCTTGTCCTTGTCCTCGGCCTCAAGGTCGATCACCGTGGGGTGCACCAGCTCTCCCTTGCGGGAGTTCAGGTACTTCACGAAGTCGACGATGCCGCCCTCGTAGTGGTACGTGACGTGCTTGACCTCGGCCTTCTCGTCGGCGCCCGCCTCGTCCGCGCCGGAGGTGGCCTTCGCCGACTCGCGTTCGTCAGTGAGTTTGATCGTCAAACCCTTGTTGAGGAACGCCATCTCCTGGAAGCGCCGCGAGAGCGTCTCGAAGGAGTACTCCGTGGTCTCGAAGATGTCGCCGTCGGCCCAGAAGGTGACCGACGTCCCGGTCTCGTCCGTGGCCTCGTGCTGAGCGAGGGCCGCCGTCGGGACACCCATCTTGTAGTCCTGCGTCCAGCGGTGGCCGTCGGTCTTCACCTCGACGGCGACCTTCGACGACAGCGCGTTCACGACGGACACACCCACGCCGTGCAGACCACCGGAGACGGCGTAACCGCCACCGCCGAACTTGCCGCCCGCGTGCAGCACGGTCAGCACGACCTCGACGGCGGGCTTGCCCTCGGACGGGACGATGCCCACCGGGATGCCACGGCCGTTGTCGACGACCCGCACACCGCCGTCGGCGAGGATCGTCACGTCGATCGTGTCCGCGTGCCCGGCCAGCGCCTCGTCGACGGAGTTGTCGACCACCTCGTACACGAGGTGGTGCAGGCCGCGCTCACCGGTGGAGCCGATGTACATACCGGGTCGCTTGCGGACCGCGTCCAGGCCCTCAAGGACCGTGATGGCGCTGGCGTCGTACGACGCTGCGACCGAGGCCTCAGCGCCTTGGGCCGGGGCCTCGGTGGACGGGATGTTCTCGTTGGGGTTGCCGGAATCGGCCACGAAGCGCCCTTTCTGGCACAGCACGAGCCGGGCTCGTCGGCGGGTTGCCGGAGCGGCTGCGGCATGTTGCGTTGGTAAGCCTTGATCAGCGTTGCTCAGCTTGTCCCGGACGGTCCCCACGTTTGGGGCGGGATTAGCCTCCAGTCTACCGGTAGCGCCGACAGTGATGGGGGTTTGCCGGTACCTGAGTCCTCATGTGCCGCCCTGAATCGGCCGCTCCCGACTCCCCATATACGGAACGGGGCTCCAAGAGGCTCACAGCGGCACTCAGCGCTTCGGGGCGTCAACCCTTTGCTACTTGGGAGTCAGCTCACTGTCCGGCACCGCGCACACCTGTACGACCGGGCACCGCCCGGACACCTTGGACAAAGCCCTGCGTGATGTACGTCACCCGTACGTGTCGCCGGGACCGGTGCTCCCGGGCGCCCGCAGCGGGCCGTAGCGGCGGGCCGGGCCGCCGGGGTTCAGCACCTTGATCAGCCGCACGGTGCCGTGCCCCAGGTCCTCGTTGAGCCGGGCGACCAGCGTGGGCGCGAGATGGCGCAGCTGGGTCGCCCAGGCCGTGGAGTCGCACTGCACGACCAGCACCCGCTCGTCCTCGTCGTACCGCTGCGGCACACAGTGCTTGGCCAGGTCCTCGCCGACGATCTGCGGCCAGCGGCCCATGACCCCGCCCACCGCGGCGGGCGTCTCCCAGCCGCGCTCGGTGATCAGCCGGTTGATGGCGGCGCCGAGCGCCATGGGATCGCGGCCGTCGGAACGCGCGCCGGAGCGCAGACCGCCACCGCGCCGCGCCTGCTTCTTCTGCGCCTGCGCGTCCCCCCGCGCGCGTGCCTGTTCCTTGGCCGCCCGCAGCGCCACGCGCGCGAGGTCGACGCCGGTCGGCTCGGTCGGCTTCTCGGGCCGGTCGTCCGTCATACGCGCTCCACCGTCCCCTCGGACACCGCGTACCGCGCACCCGTCAGCACGTGCGGTACGTCGTCGTCGACCGCGGCCGTCACCAGCACCTGCTCACCGGGCGCCACCAGCTCCGCCAGCCGCTCACGACGCCGCGTGTCCAGCTCCGCGAAGACGTCGTCGAGCACCAGCACCGGCTCGTTGCCCTCGGCCCGCAGCAGGTCGTACGAGGCCAGCCGCAACGCCAGCGCGTACGACCAGGACTCGCCGTGGGAGGCGTACCCCTTGGCCGGCAACTGACCGAGTCTGAGACTCACATCGTCCCGATGAGGCCCTACGAGCGTCACGCCCCGCTCGATCTCCTGCTTGCGGGCGTCGGCGAGCGCGGCCATCAGCTGCGCGTACAGATCCTCGCGCGTGTGGGCCTCGCCGGGCGCGGACGGCTTGTAGTCCAGGGCGAGCGGGCCGCCGCCGGGGGCCAGCTGCTCGTACGCCTTGTCGGCGAGCGGCTGGAGCGCGGCGATCAGGTCCATGCGCTGGGCGAGCAGCTCGGCCCCCACGCGCGCGAGGTGCTGGTCCCACACGTCGAGCGTGGACAGGTCCATCGAGCGGCCGCCGTGCCTGCGGGCCAGCGCGGCCGTCTTCAGCAGGGTGTTGCGCTGCTTGAGGACCCGGTCGTAGTCGGAACGGACGCCGGCCATGCGCGGGGAGCGGGCGGTGATCAGCTCGTCCAGGAACCGACGGCGCTCACCCGGGTCGCCCTTCACCAGGGCGAGGTCCTCCGGCGCGAACAGCACCGTCCGCAGGATGCCCAGCACGTCCCGCGGTCTGACCTGCGAGGACCTGTTGATACGGGCGCGGTTGGCCTTGCCGGGGTTCAGCTCAAGCTCGACCAGCTGCTGCCGCTCGCCCTGCCTGACCTGTGCCCGGATCACCGCGCGGTCGGCGCCCATGCGCACCAGGGGCGCGTCGGAGGAGACGCGGTGGCTGCCGAGGGTGGCGAGGTAGCCGACGGCCTCGACGAGGTTCGTCTTGCCCTGGCCGTTCGGGCCGACGAACGCGGTGACGCCCGGGTCGAGCGGGACCTCGACCCGGGCGTACGAGCGGAAGTCGGCCAGCGACAGATGCGTGACGTGCATGGTCGTTCGCCGACCTCCCCCGGCGTTGTGGACCGCTGGGCGGTCCTGTGGATTACTTCTTCTCGACCGCGTGGCCGCCGAACTGGTTGCGCAGCGCCGCGATCATCTTCATCTGCGGGGAGTCCTCCTGACGGGACGCGAACCGCGCGAACAGGGACGCGGTGATCGCCGGCAGCGGCACCGCGTTGTCGATGGCGGCCTCCACGGTCCAGCGGCCCTCGCCGGAGTCCTGTGCGTAGCCGCGCAGCTTGTCCAGGTGCTCGTCCTCGTCGAGGGCGTTGACCGCCAGGTCCAGCAGCCAGGAGCGGATGACCGTGCCCTCCTGCCAGGAGCGGAAGACCTCGCGCACGTCGGTGACGGAGTCGACCTTCTCCAGCAGCTCCCAGCCCTCGGCGTAGGCCTGCATCATCGCGTACTCGATGCCGTTGTGGACCATCTTCGCGAAGTGGCCCGCGCCGACCTTGCCCGCGTGCACGGAGCCGAAGTCGCCCTCGGGCTTGAGGGCGTCGAAGATCGGCTGCACCTTGGCGACGTTCTCGGCGTCGCCGCCGTACATCAGCGCGTAGCCGTTCTCCAGGCCCCACACGCCGCCGGAGACACCGCAGTCGACGAAGCCGATGCCCTTGGCGGCGAGCTGCTCGGCGTGCTTCTCGTCGTCGGTCCAGCGGGAGTTCCCGCCGTCCACGACGACGTCACCCGGCTGAAGGAGCTCGGCGAGCTCGTCGACGGTCGACTGGGTCGGCGCACCGGCCGGAACCATCACCCACACCACGCGCGGGCCCTTGAGCTTGCCCACAAGCTCTTCCAGGCTGTGGACATCGGCGAGGTCCGGGTTGCGGTCGTATCCGATGACGGTGTGGCCTGCGCGGCGAATCCGCTCGCGCATGTTGCCGCCCATCTTGCCGAGGCCGACGAGACCGAGCTCCATCAGTTGTTCCTTTGGGTTGCTGTGGCGTGACTGGCACCTTCGTACCTACGTCCGAGCCTAAACCCGGACTCTCACGCACACCTGTGGGCATACGCGCTCAAACGTCTGCCCCGACCTGCGGCGTTGCCGTCAGGCGCCGCTCACCCGCTCAGCCGCACCGGCATACTGCGATCTTGTGGGGGATAACCCCCACGCCCCCAGCAGTCGTCCAGCCGAGCGGGCGCACAGGCTCAGCCGCTCAGCCGCACCGGCATGATCAGGTACTTGTAGGCGTCGTCCGCCTCGGCGTCCAGCGCGGGCTTGCCGCTGAGCAGCGCGGGCTTGGTGGACGTCGTGAACGACAGTTGCGCCACCGGCGAGTCGATCGCGCTGAGGCCGTCCAGCAGGAACGTCGGGTTGAAGGCGATCGAGATGTCGTCGCCCTCCAGCTGGGCGTCGACCCTTTCCACAGCCTGTGCGTCGTCGCTGGAGCCGGCCTCCAGGATCAGCACGCCCTGCTCGAAGCTGAGCCGCACCGGGGTGTTGCGCTCGGCGACCAGGGCCACACGCTTGACGGCCTCCACGAAGGGGGCGGTCTCGATCACGGCGACGGAGTTGAACTCCGTCGGGAACAGCGTGCGGTACTTCGGCAGGTCGCCCTCCAGCAGGCGGGTCGTCGTACGCCGCCCGGCGCCCTCGAAACCGATGAGCCCCTCGCCCGCGCCCGAGCCGGACAGCGCAAGGGTCACGCTGTCGCCGCTGGTGAGGGCCTTGGCGGTGTCCAGGAGCGTCTTGGCGGGCACCAGGGCGACCGCGGACGCCTCGGGGTTCTCCGGCTTCCACAGGAACTCACGGACCGCGAACCGGTAGCGGTCGGTGGAGGCCAGGGTGACCTTGTCGCCCTCGATCTCGATGCGCACACCGGTGAGCACGGGCAGCGTGTCGTCACGTCCTGCGGCGATGGCGACCTGGGCGGCCGCGGAGGCGAAGACCTCGCCGGGGACGGTGCCGGTGGCGGTCGGCATCTGCGGCAGCGCCGGGTACTCCTCCACAGGCAGGGTGTGGAGTGTGAATCGCGAGGAGCCGCAGACCACGGTCGCCCGTACACCGTCTGTGGAGATCTCCACCGGGCGGTTGGGGAGGGCGCGGGAGATGTCGGCGAGCAGACGGCCGGAGACGAGGACCGTGCCCTCCTCCTCGACCTCGGCGTCCACGGACACCCGCGCGGAGACCTCGTAGTCGAAGCTGGACAGGCTCAGCTGGCCGTCCTCGGCCTTCAGCAGGAGGCCGGCGAGGACAGGCGCCGGCGGACGGGCCGGGAGGCTGCGCGCCGCCCAGGCCACGGCCTCCGCGAGTACGTCGCGTTCCACCCGGATCTTCACTGTTGCCGCCTCCTGCTGTTGCCGGCGCTTCTCGCCCTGCCTGGCTTCGTCGTCTGTCTCGGTGCCGCCGTTCCCAGTGTCATCGGTTCCTGTGACGGGAAGGACACCGGGGAACAGTCTGACGCACGGCACTGACAGTAGGTGCCTCTCGGGGTCAAGTCGTGACGAGGGGCGGTCGGCGGCCGGACAGCGAGTTGTGCACAGGACCCCCTTCGAAACGGATTCCCAGCTCTCTCTAGTTGGGAGTAGTAGTAGGGGCTGTGGATACCGTGGATAACCGCGTTTTCCCAGCTCAGGGCGGGATTTTTATCCACTGGCCCTGTGGGTGGAGGCGGTGGACAACCGGGCCCGTCTGTGGAGAACAGAAAGTTCTGCACACTCCGTGCACAGCCCGAGGGGAGTTCTCCCCAACGCCGTCCCCAGTTTTACCCAGCTTTCCCACAGGCCAACCCGGCACCTTTGTGTGACGGCTTTCACTCGGGCCGGTGATCAGGTGCGCCGTGTTGCCGAACAGTGGACAGAGATGTGGAGAAGCTGGGGATCGCTGGGGACAACCGTCCTCAACCTGTGGGTTGCCGGTGGACAACTCCGTGCACAGCCTGTGGATCCCCGCTCTGTCCACAGTCTGTGGAGATCCTTCGTCCACGAATCCACAGGCGTCTGAACTGGCCTGATGGTCTTTCAACAGCGTCGCCTGTGGACACGGTCTGGACAACTTCGCAGTCCCCAGGATGTGGACGGAAGAAAGTCCCCGAATCTGTGGAGAGTGGCCGTAACCCGGCGACCATTCGAACACCGGGTGACCCGAGCCGAGCCCCGGCATGACGAAGGGCGCCCCCCGGATCTCCTCCGGAGGGCGCCCTCGACGACGTGACGCGGCGGCTGTCAGCCGTTCTTGATGCGGTTCGTCAGCTCCGTCACCTGGTTGTAGATGGAGCGTCGTTCGGCCATCAGATTGCGGATCTTGCGGTCCGCGTGCATGACGGTGGTGTGGTCGCGGCCGCCGAACAGCGCGCCGATCTTCGGCAGCGACAGGTCCGTCAGCTCACGGCACAGGTACATGGCGATCTGACGGGCCGTGACGAGCGCCCGCCCGCGCGAGGTGCCGCACAGGTCCTCGACCGTGAGGCCGAAGTAGTCGGCGGTCGCGCCCATGATGGCCGTGGAGGTGATCTCGGGCGCCGAGTCCTCGCCGCCGGGGATCAGGTCCTTCAGGACGATCTCGGTGAGCCCCAGGTCCACCGGCTGCCGGTTGAGCGAGGCGAACGCCGTCACCCGGATCAGCGCGCCCTCCAGCTCGCGGATGTTGCGCGAGATCCGGGAGGCGATGAACTCCAGTACCTCCGGCGGGGCGTTGAGCTGCTCCTGGACCGCCTTCTTGCGCAGGATCGCGATGCGCGTCTCCAGCTCGGGCGGCTGCACGTCGGTGATCAGGCCCCACTCGAAACGGTTCCGCAGCCGGTCCTCCAGCGTCACCAGCTGTTTGGGCGGCCGGTCGGAGGACAGCACGATCTGCTTGTTCGCGTTGTGGAGCGTGTTGAAGGTGTGGAAGAACTCCTCCTGCGTCGACTCCTTGTCCGCGAGGAACTGGATGTCGTCGACGAGCAGGATGTCCATCTCCCGGTACCGCTTGCGGAAGCTGTCGCCCTTGCCGTCGCGGATGGAGTTGATGAACTCGTTGGTGAACTCCTCGGAGCTCACGTACCGCACCCGCGTGCCCGGGTAGAGGCTGCGCGCGTAGTGCCCGATCGCGTGCAGCAGGTGCGTCTTGCCGAGCCCCGACTCCCCATAGATGAACAGGGGGTTGTACGCCTTCGCGGGCGCCTCGGCGACGGCCACCGCAGCCGCGTGCGCGAAGCGGTTGGAGGCGCCGATGACGAAGGTGTCGAAGAGGTACTTCGGGTTCAGGCGCGCGGTCGGCTCGCCGGGGCCGGTCGCCGGCGCGGGCTGCGCGGCCAGCGGGCCGGGGGCACCGCTGGCGGCGGGCAGCGCGGAGCCGACCGGGCCGCCGCGGTGCACGTGCCCGGCGCCGGGACCCGGCTCGGGCAGTTCCCGGCGGCCGTCGCGCTGGTCGTAGTCCGGGCGGGGCTTGTCGTAGTCGGCGCGGCCCTGGTCGTAGTCGCCGCGCGGCTGGTCGTAGTCGGGGCGCCGGTCGTCGTAGGACGGGCGCTCCATCGACTGCGGACGGTAGTCCTGCGACGGCTGGCCGTAGGAGTCCTGGCCGTACGACTCCTGCGACGGCGAGGCATAGGGGTCGCGCTCGGGGAAGCCGAGGCGCTGCTGCTGCCAGCTGTACTCGTCCTGCGCGGGGCGGGGCCAGGCGCCGGGCTCGGGGCGCTGGTACTCCGAGGGGTAGGCGGGGCGGGCCGTCGGGAGCGGGTCGCCGCCCTCGGGGCGGTGCGGGTACGCGTCGCCGTCGGCGCCGCGGTGGCGGCCGTAGCCCCCCTCGTACTGGCCGGAGGAGGGAAGCTCGGGTTCCTCGTAGCGCGGCTGGGGGCGGGTGGGGGCCGGCGGGGCCGGGGGCTCGCCCGCGGAGTCGTCGACGGTGATCGCGATCCGGATCGGGCGGCCGCACTCGCGGCTCAGCGTGTCGCTGACGACCGGCGCGAGACGGCCCTCCAGTACGCCCTTCGCGAATTCGTTCGGTACGGCGAGCAGGGCGGTGTCCGCCACGAGGGCGAGCGGCTGGCAGCGCCGGATCCAGTGCTCGTCCTTCGCCTCGACACCCTGTCCGCGGCCCTCGCCGAGGAGCTGCTCCAGTACGCGTGGCCACACTGCGGCAAGATCGGCAGGTACGTCAGCCACAGGGCACGCTCTCTCACGGGTCCCACGAACGTGTGGTTGCGGGACGGATCGGGATTCACATCGGGTGGGACGGGCGAATCGGAGTTCAGCCACGGTAGTCAGGGCGACGGGTGCGGTTCAAGTTGTTGTCCCCAGGCTGTGGATAGTGTCTCCCGGTGGCCGCTGGTTTGACCGGATGGCGTAGCCCCGCGTACCGTAACCAGGTCGAGTTGTCGATGGCTGCTGCCGCCTGCCTCCGATGGGCACAGATCGCTTTGGGTGATCGGGAAGCGGTGCACTCGGGCGTAACGCGAGCTACTCGTGGGCGCACGGTGACAGCCAGGACGGCACCCGCCACACCGATTTGATTTCTGGAGCCCCCGAGTGAGCAAGCGCACCTTCCAGCCGAACAACCGTCGTCGCGCGAAGACCCACGGCTTCCGGCTGCGTATGCGCACCCGTGCCGGCCGCGCGATTCTCGCGTCCCGCCGTAGCAAGGGTCGCGCCCGTCTGTCCGCCTGATCCCGGTCAGGTCATGACGTCGTGCTGCCCACCGAGAACCGGCTGAGGCGGCGCGAGGACTTCGCGACCGCGGTACGACGAGGACGCCGGGCCGGACGCCCGACTCTCGTCGTCCACCTTCGTAGCGGTGCCACGGACCCGCACGCGCCTGGGGAGAGCGCTCCCCCGACGCGTGCGGGTTTCGTCGTCAGCAAGGCCGTCGGCGGCGCGGTCGTGCGCAACAAGGTGAAGCGCAGGCTTCGCCATCTGATGCGTGACCGGGTCGTTCTGTTTCCCCCCGGTAGCCTGGTAGTCGTACGAGCGCTGCCCGGTGCGGGTGACGCCGACCATGCACAGCTGGCCCGAGACCTGGATGCCGCTCTGCAGCGGCTGCTGGGAGGGGGCGCGCGATGAAGTACCCGCTGCTGGCTCTGATCAAGATCTACCAGTGGACGATCAGTCCCCTGCTGGGGCCGGTCTGCAAGTACTACCCGTCGTGCTCCCACTACGGCTACACGGCCATCGACCGGCACGGTGCCATCAAGGGCACGGGCCTCACGGCCTGGCGCATTCTGCGGTGCAACCCGTGGTCGCTGGGCGGTGTCGACCATGTCCCGCCGCGCAAGCGCCCGCGGTGGCACGAGATGCTGCGCAACGCGTGGCGCGCACGCAAGGGCGGGCCCTCCGCCGCCGAAACGGCCACCGAAGAGAATGTGCCATCGAGCGATGTTTCTTCGAGCCCGGCCGCAGAGACCCCGTCCCATGCCCAAGGAGCATGATTAGTGGACACGATTGCCAGCCTCTTCAGCTTCATCACGACACCTGTGTCCTGGATCATCGTCCAGTTCCACAAGGTGTACGGCGCCATCTTCGGCCCTGACACCGGGTGGGCCTGGGGCCTGTCGATCGTGTCCCTGGTGATCCTGATCCGTATCTGCCTGATCCCGCTCTTCGTGAAGCAGATCAAGGCGACCCGGGCCATGCAGACACTGCAGCCCGAGATGAAGAAGATCCAGGAGCGCTACAAGAACGACAAGCAGCGCCAGTCCGAAGAGATGATGAAGCTGTACAAGGAGACGGGGACCAACCCGCTCTCCTCGTGCCTGCCCATCCTGGCGCAGTCGCCGTTCTTCTTCGCCCTGTACCACGTGCTCAACAGCATCGCGAACAACGACACCATCGGCGCGATCAACCAGAGCCTGCTCGACAGTGCGCAGAAGGCGCACATCTTCGGCGCTCCGCTGGCCGCGAAGTTCACCGACAGCTCGGAGCACGTCGCAGGGCTCGACGCGTCGCTGACCAGCGTCCGCGTCGTCACCGCGATCATGATCATCCTGATGTCGGCGTCGCAGTTCTTCACGCAGCGCCAGCTGATGACGAAGAACGTCGACACCACGGTGAAGACGCCGTTCATGCAGCAGCAGAAGATGCTGATGTACGTCTTCCCGATCATGTTCGCCGTCTTCGGCATCAACTTCCCGGTCGGTGTCCTCGTCTACTGGCTGACCACCAACGTGTGGACCATGGGCCAGCAGATGTACGTCATCCACAACAACCCGACTCCGGGTTCCAAGGCCCAGGCCGCGTACCTGGAGCGCCTCACCAAGCACGTCACGAACCACGGCAAGGTCCGTGGCCGGGGCCAGCGCGCCATCGTCAAGGCGATCGTCGCCAAGGGCCGCGACCGCAACGAGTACGAGCGCAAGTTCATCAATGGTCTGAGCAAGGCCGGTCTCGCGGCCCAGGCCGACGGCACCGTGGCGAAGAGCGAGACGGCGGTCGTGGTGGAGAGCGAGGACGGTACGCCGACCACGGCGCCCAAGCGCCAGCAGCCCAAGCGACAGTCCAAGTCCCAGCGCCAGTCCGGTGCTCCGAAGGCAGCCGGCGAGCCCACCTCGCTGAAGAAGTCCGACGACGAGCCCGAGGACGCCAAGCCCGCCGCCAAGAAGGCCGCTCAGAAGCCCGGCGGTGGAACCCGCAGCAAGGCCCAGTCCGGACAGCGCAAGGGTCCGCAGCGGCCCAAGTCCCCGTCCAAGAAGTAAGAAGGAGTCCATCCCGTGACGGAAGGCACCACCTCCGCCGCTGCCGAGGGTGCAGACACCCTGACCCGCCTGGAGCAGGAGGGCGAGATTGCGGCGGACTACCTTGAGGGTCTGCTCGACATCGCCGACCTCGACGGCGACATCGACATGGACGTCGAGGCCGACCGCGCCGCTGTCTCGATCATCAGCGACGCCGGCAGCCGCGACCTGCAGAAGCTGGTCGGCCGCGACGGTGAGGTGCTGGAGGCACTCCAGGAGCTCACGCGCCTGGCCGTGCACCGGGAGACCGGCGACCGCAGTCGGCTGATGCTCGACATCGCCGGCTACCGGGCCAAGAAGCGCGCCGAGCTCTCCGAACTGGGCGCCAAGGCCGCGGCCGACGTCAAGAACACCGGCGAGCCGGTGAAGCTGAAGCCGATGACGCCGTTCGAGCGCAAGGTCGTGCACGACGCGGTCAAGGCCGCCGGCCTGCGCAGTGAGTCCGAGGGCGAGGAGCCGCAGCGCTTCGTCGTCGTGCTCCCTGCCTGACCGGTCCGTACGTTCCTCCGGCCCCGTCTGCCCGGCAGGCGGGGCCGGACTTTGTCAGCCTGATAGTTCTGGTGGTTCTGGTGTCGGCGCTCGGTTGCGTCGGCGCGGTACGGAAGGACGGTCCCCCGTGACGGAGGCAGCGGAGCTCCCCCCTGCGCCCGAGCAGGCGCGTGAGGTGTTCGGTGATCGCTTCGCGGACGCGGTCCGCTACGCGGAGCTGCTCGCTGAGGCGGGTGTGCAGCGCGGTCTGATCGGTCCGCGTGAGGTGCCCCGGCTGTGGGAGCGGCATCTGCTGAACTGCGCTGTGCTCTCGGAGGTCGTGCCCGAGGGGGTGACGGTGTGCGATGTCGGCTCGGGCGCCGGCCTGCCCGGCATCCCGCTGGCGCTGGTCCGGGAAGACCTGAAGATCACGCTGCTGGAACCGCTGCTGCGGCGGACGAACTTCCTGACCGAGGTCGTCGAGCTGCTGGGCCTGGACCATGTGACGGTCGTCCGTGGCCGCGCCGAGGAGGTCATGGGCAAGCTGCCGCCGGTCCACGTCGTGACAGCGCGGGCCGTGGCCCCGCTGGACCGGCTGGCCACCTGGGGCATCCCCCTGCTGCGCCCCTACGGCGAGATGCTCGCGCTGAAGGGTGACACCGCGGAGGAGGAGCTGAAGAGCGCCGCCACGGCCTTGAGCAAGCTCGGTGCCGTGGGGACCTCCATCCTGCACGTCGGTGAGGGAGTGGTGGACCCCCTGTCCACGGTCGTCCGCGTCGAGGTCGGAGAGAGCCCCGGCGGTGTGAGGTTCGCCGCGAAGCGTGCGAAGGCGGCTCGGACGGGGCGGGCACGCAGGCGACGCTGACGTGTCGTCGGCTGGGTGGAACTGATCTGTCCTATGAGGACGAGACGTACTCCACACAAGCTGCCAAACCTACGCATCTCGGAGTGTCGCGCGGTGATGGCAGGTACCAATCGGCATCGTGTTTCACGTGAAACGTCGCTCACTGCTGCACGGCATCATCAGCCGTGGCCGCGCCGCGGCCGAACCGCGCGACCGTAAGCCTCTCGGTTCACTCGGAGGGGCAAAGGAGTTGTCCACAGAGGTGGATTTCTCCACAGAACCCCAGGGCTCACTGGTTCACCACCCCGAAGACATGGGAGGCTCTGTTCATTGCGAGCCTGAAGTCGAGGAGAGTGAATCCTTGCGGTCCGACGCCAACATCGCGGGACCGATGACCGATCCGGTCCCCGGTCCCCGTACCGAGTCGATGGGGGAGGATGTTTCACGTGAAACACCGCCCCCGATGGACGACACTCCCATCGGTCGTGCTGCCCAACTGGCAGTGGAGGCTCTTGGCCGTGCCGGTGAGGGCCTGCCTCGGCCCGAGCAGACCCGCTTCATCGTGGTGGCGAACCAGAAGGGCGGCGTCGGCAAGACGACGACCACGGTCAATCTGGCCGCCTCGCTGGCTCTGCACGGCGCCCGCGTCCTGGTGATCGACCTCGACCCCCAGGGCAATGCGTCCACTGCCCTGGGAATCGACCACCACGCCGAGGTCCCCTCGATCTACGACGTGCTGGTCGAGAGCAAGCCGCTCGCGGAAGTCGTCCAGCCCGTCCCCGATGTAGAGGGACTCTTCTGTGCCCCTGCCACGATCGATCTCGCCGGTGCGGAGATCGAGCTGGTGTCCCTGGTGGCGCGAGAGAGCCGGCTTCAGCGGGCGATCCAGGCCTACGAGCAGCCGCTGGACTACATCCTGATCGACTGCCCTCCCTCCCTCGGTCTGCTGACGGTCAACGCGCTGGTGGCCGGGCAGGAGGTCCTGATCCCGATCCAGTGCGAGTACTACGCGCTGGAGGGCCTGGGGCAGCTGCTGCGCAATGTCGACCTGGTGCGGGGGCACCTCAACCCCACGCTGCATGTGTCGACGATCCTGCTCACCATGTACGACGGCCGGACGCGTCTTGCGTCCCAGGTCGCGGACGAGGTGCGCAACCACTTCGGCGAGGAGGTGCTGCGGACGAGCATTCCCCGCTCGGTCCGTATCTCCGAGGCGCCGAGCTACGGACAGACGGTGCTGACCTACGATCCGGGATCGAGCGGTGCCCTGTCCTACCTTGAGGCGGCACGAGAAATCGCGCTGAGGGGTGTCGGTGTCCGTTACGACGCGACGCACGCCCACATCGGCGCCCAGAGCGACCCGAGCATGGTGGAGGGCATTCAGTGAGCGAGCGACGGAGGGGTTTGGGCCGTGGTCTCGGCGCACTGATCCCCGGCCCTGCGGACAAGACGGTGGCTCCGACCGGAGTGGGAGGCGGGCCCGCCTCCGCCTCGCCGACGGCTGTGCCCGTGCTGACCGGCGACCGCGGAGTGGCCGCGGCGAAGGTCACCACGCTGCCGCCTGTTTCACATGAAACCGAGGAGCCGTCGGTGAATGGCGCAGCGGAGGCGCCCGCGTCTTCCATGGGCGCCTACTTCGCCGAGATCCCCCTCGACTCCATCAAGCCGAACCCTCGCCAGCCGCGTGAGGTCTTCGACGAGGACGCGCTGCAGGAGCTCATCACCTCCATCAAGGAGGTCGGCCTCCTCCAGCCGGTCGTCGTGCGCCAGCTCGGTCCCGCCCACTACGAGCTCATCATGGGTGAGCGTCGCTGGCGGGCGTGCCGAGAGGCGGGCCTGGAGGCAATCCCGGCGATCGTGCGGGCCACGGACGACGAGAAGCTTCTCCTGGACGCCCTCCTGGAGAACCTGCACCGCGCCCAGCTGAACCCGCTGGAAGAGGCGGCCGCCTACGACCAGCTGCTGAAGGACTTCAACTGCACGCACGACCAGCTTGCGGACCGCATCGGCCGGTCCCGCCCGCAGGTCTCCAACACGCTGCGCCTGCTGAAGCTCTCGCCCGCGGTGCAGCGCCGGGTGGCCGCCGGGGTGCTCTCCGCCGGACACGCCCGGGCGCTGCTCTCCGTCGACGACTCCGAGGAACAGGACCGCCTGGCTCACCGGATCGTGGCCGAGGGGCTCTCGGTGCGTGCCGTCGAGGAGATCGTGACCTTGATGGGCTCGCGGCCGCAGACGGCTCAGCGCGCCAAGGGCCCGCGGGCCGGTACCCGGGTTTCCCCGGCGCTGAGCGATCTCGCGACCCGGCTCTCGGACCGGTTCGAGACCCGGGTGAAGGTCGATCTGGGGCAGAAGAAGGGCAAGATCACCGTGGAGTTCGCCTCCATGGAGGACTTGGAGCGAATCCTCGGTTCCCTCGCTCCCGGCGAGGGACCGGTCCTTCAGAAGAGCCTTCTGGAGGGCGACACGGAGGACTCGGAGGACTGAGTCCCGGTCGGCCGGCCTCGCGCACGGCGGACGTCCAGGGCGGGCTGTGTCCGGTGTGTACCGGAAAACAGCCCGCCCTTTGCTTTCTGGCGGTATCACGGGAATCGCATCGTGGATACGATGCGTTCGGGTATGACGCATCCACCTGACGGCACCTCTTGGGGGAGGCGAGGGCCATGCGAACGGTGAGCCGTACCGGACTGGTGAGCGCAGGCCTGGGCTTGGGCGCGGTCGGCGGGTTCGTCGGCAGCCTGCTCAGGGAACGGAGCGCCCTGACAGCCGCCCGCGACGCAGCGGGCGAGGGAAGCGAGGAACAGCCTTCATGGGGCGTCGGCTCGTACCGCTCACGCTGGACAACCTTCCGGACCTCCCCGAGCGTTGCCGGTCGTGCGTCTTCTGGGAGCTGGACCCCGTCAGCGGGCAGGCCGCGGTAAAGGCCGGCACTCCGGCGTTGGAGAAGGAGGCCTGGATCTCCGCGGTCCTGCTGGACTGGGGATCCTGCGGCCGCGTGGTGTACGTCGACGAGGTCCCGGTCGGCTTCGTGCTCTACGCACCCCCCGCCTACGTTCCTCGCTCCACGGCGTTCCCCACGAGCCCGGTCTCGTCCGATGCCGTGCAGTTGATGACCGCGTTCATCCTGCCGGAGTATCAAGGCCAGGGGCTCGGGCGCGTCATGGTCCAGACGGTCGCCAAGGATCTGCTGCGGCGGGGCTTCAAGGCGATCGAGGCCTTCGGCGACGCCCGCTGGAAAGAGCCCGCCTGCGTCCTGCCCGCCGATCACCTGCTGGCGGTGGGCTTCAAGACGGTCCGTCCTCACCCCACGTATCCGCGGTTGAGACTGGAGCTGCGCACGACGCTCTCCTGGAAGGAAGACGTGGAGTTGGCTCTGGACCGGCTGCTGGGCGCCGTGCAGAAGGAGCCGGCGCTCCGGCCCCTGTGACACCGAAAGGGCCGACCCTTCAAGGGCCGGCCCTTTCGTGTTTCACGTGAAACGTCGCTCCGTTTCACGGGAGGCGTCACTCGGCGATGAAGTCCTCGAGGTCGCGGACGATCGCGGCCTTCGGCTTGGCGCCGACGATGGTCTTGGCGACCTCGCCGTTCTGGTAGACGTTCAGCGTCGGGATGGACATGACGCCGTACTTGGCGGCCGTACCCGGGTTCTCGTCGATGTTCAGCTTGACGATCTCGATCTTGTCGCCGTACTCGGCGGCAATGGCCTCAAGGGACGGCGCGATCTGACGGCACGGTCCGCACCAGGCGGCCCAGAAGTCCACCAGGACGGGCTTGTCGTTCTTGAGGACGTCCTGCTCGAAGGAGTCGTCGGTCACGTTCTTCAGGGTGCCGGCCACGGCGGGCTCCTTAACTGGTTGATGCGTGGGGCGGGTGAGGGTCAGACAGCGGTCTTCTCGGGCTCGGCGTTCTCTTCGTCCGCGAGGGCGGCGAGGAAGCGCTCGGCGTCGAGAGCAGAGGAGCAGCCGGTGCCGGCTGCGGTGATCGCCTGGCGGTAGGTGTGGTCGACCACGTCGCCGGCGGCGAAGACACCGGTCACATTGGTGCGGGTGGACGGCGCTTCCACCTTCAGGTAGCCCTCCTCGTCCAGCTCCAGCTGGCCCTTGAAGAGCTCGGTGCGCGGGTCGTGGCCGATCGCGATGAACAGGCCGGTCACCGGGAGGTCGGAGAGTTCGCCGGTCTTGACGTTGCGCAGCTTCAGACCCGAGAGCTTCTGATCGCCCTGGACCTCGGCGACCTCGCTGTCCCAGATGAACTTGATCTTCGGGTCCGCGAAGGCGCGCTCCTGCATCGCCTTGGAAGCGCGCAGCGTGTCCCGGCGGTGGACGATCGTCACCGACTTGGCGAAGCGCGAGAGGAAGGTGGCCTCCTCCATCGCGGTGTCGCCGCCGCCGATCACGGCGATGTCCTGGTCCTTGAAGAAGAAGCCGTCGCAGGTGGCGCACCAGGAGACACCGCGGCCGGAGAGCGCGTCCTCGTTGGGCAGGCCCAGCTTGCGGTGCTGGGAGCCGGTGGCGACGATGACGGCCTTCGCCCGGTGCACCGTGCCCGCGGTGTCGGTGACGGTCTTGATCTCGCCGGTCAGGTCGACGGAGACGATGTCGTCCGGAACGAGCTCGGCACCGAAGCGCTCGGCCTGGCCGCGCATGTTGTCCATGAGCTCGGGGCCCATGATGCCGTCCTGGAAGCCGGGGAAGTTCTCCACCTCGGTGGTGTTCATCAGCGCGCCACCTGCGGTGACAGCGCCTTCGAACACCAGCGGCTTCAGCGACGCGCGCGCGGTGTAGAGCGCCGCCGTGTAGCCGGCGGGCCCGGAGCCGATGATGATCACGTTACGGACGTCGCTCACGGCTTGATTCCTCGTCTCTGGACTACTGCGTCGTCGGACCGGTGGGAGCTCCCTTCAGAACTCTCACCCCACCCAACGGATCCTACGGGGCGTGCATTCCCACTGTGTCCGGGCACACGAAGGGCGAGACACCGTACGGGATACCACGCAGGGCACGGACGAAGCGTGCGTACAGGGAGAGGCGTCAGGAGCGGCTGTAGGTGGGCGTCAGGAGCGGGTGTAGGTGCGCTTCAGCAGCACCTCGGCCTTGTCCACGGACGGGTCGGCCACGCAGGTCGCCTGCACGAGGTAGGCGGTGACCTTGCTGCTGTCGGCAGGGTCGGGCAGCACGACGAGCAGTGCCTCTGTCCCCTTGTAGGTGCCTTCCTCGGTCGCGAGGGCGGCGTCGTTGCGACCGATGCCCTCCTGGACGCAGACAGGCACGGCGGGCTTCTTGTAGACGCGAGGACCGCCGCTGCTGGGATCGGACTGCACCCCGAGGCTGCTGTTCGGGGTACGGGAGCCACCGAGCTTTTCCCGCTGCTGGGCGAGCAGATCGGTGACCTGCTTCTCCAGCGTTCCCGTGGCGAAGGTGTCCACGGCAGCCGCGGTCTCCCGGCCGTCAGCCCCAGGGCTGCTGTTCCCGCCCTCATTGAGAGAGGACAGCAGCAGAGAGCCGAACCCCAGGGCGGCGACGGTGAAGACGGTGCCCAGGACGGCGATCCGGCGACGTCCACGCCGGGTGCGGTCCTTGCGCCCCGGTCCCGTGGACGAGGGGCGGGCGTGTCCTGCGGGACGGTCCGCCGGTAGGGATGTTTCACGTGAAACACGGGTGCTGTCATCCGCGTCCGACTGCGCCCGGGGTGCACCGACGAGGGTGGGGGCATCCGCGTCAGCCGGTGCGGTGGCGTTCAGCAAGGCCTCGGCCGCGAGAGCGGCGTCAATGCGGCCCACGACATCGTCGGGCATCCGGGCAGGGCCGGGCAGTGTCCCGAGCATGCCGCGGATCTCCTCCAGCGAGGCGTGGACATCGGCGCACAGCTCGCACTCGTCCAGATGGCGACGCACCTCTGTGGTCCGGGGCGGGGAGAGCAGGCCCTCGGTGAGGTCGGAGATCTCGGTGACGTCCGGGTGCCCGGCCGCGTCCGTCGTGGATGTCACGCTCGCCCACCTCCGCCCTTCACAGCAGCTGAATCACTCGGCCCGGTACCGCGTGGGCCTTCGGCATGCGACCCCGCTGCGGGTGGGACGGATGTCCCCTGCGTCCGGTTCCGCCCCTCGCCGGTTTCTCTGCCCTCACCGGGGTATTCCGGCCGCAGATGAGCGAGCAGGGGCAGGAGTCTTGCTCTGCCCCGCGCACAACGGCTCTTCACCGTGCCGGTCGGCACGTCGAGCACACGAGCCGCCTCGGCGACGGGGTAGCCCTGCATGTCCACCAGCACGAGGGCGGCCCGCTGATCGGGGGGCAGCGTCCCGAGCGCCTCCAGCAACTGCCGGTGCAGATCATTGCGCTCGGCGGGAGCGGAGGCCTCCTCGTGCGGCTCCAGCAACTGCTCCAGGCGCTCGGTGTCGTCCACGGGAGACGTCTTGCGGGAGGCCGCCTTACGAGCCCGGTCGAGACAGGCGTTCACCGTGATCCGGTGCAGCCAGGTCGTGACGGCCGACTGGCCCCGGAACGTGTGGGCGGCCCGGTAGGCGGAGACGAGAGCGTCCTGAACCGCGTCAGCGGCCTCCTCACGGTCACCGAGCGTCCGCAGGGCCACGGCCCAGAGCCGGTCCCGGTGCCGCCGGACGATCTCACCGAAGGCGTCGGGGTCGCCTTCCACATGCCGAGCCAGGAGGTCCTGATCGCTTACGTCGCCGTATGCACTGCCTTCTGCCATCGGACCCCCTCCCCAGGTCGTCTCGGTGAACTCTCAGCCCTTGAACTGCACGTCGGTGACGGACTGCTTGTAGCCGGAGTCGCTGTATGCGTCTCCGGGCGCGTAGGGCAGAGCGGTGAGCCACACGAGCACGTACTGGCTCTTCACCGGCTTGGTGATCTTTACGGTGGCAGAGTCCCCGCTCGTCGTAGCCGTGCCGATCTTCCGCATGGAGTCCAGCGACGAGGGTGACAGGGAGTCGGCTGCGTACAGTTCGACCGTCGTGTGATCGCCGCTGTAGTAGAGCCCTATGGTCCCGGTGGAAACCTGCTGCGCTGAGCCGAGGTCGTACATGATGCCCACGCCCGGCTTGTACGGCGCGAGTACGGGACCTTCCCGGTAGCTGCTCGTCCGCCAGTACGTCGAGCTGTCACCGTCGTAGGTCTTTCCGACGTCGGCGGGGTGCTGGGCGTTGCCCTTGGCCACGTACTCCTGCGCGCCCTGGATGGAGATCGGCTTCGGCGCCGGCGGCTTCTTGTCCTTGCTCTTCTCGTCCGTCGTCTGCGTCTGGTTCGTCTCGTCGGACTTGTTGCCCTGGTCCAGGAGGGCGTCCGCGAGCTGCCAGCTGCCGAGGCCGAGTGCGGCGATGAGGAGGGCCGAGACGGCCCACTTCAGGGCCTTGCCCGTGCGGCTCTGGAGCGGGGGCGGCGGGGTCGGGACCGGCTGGGTGGCGCCGGGGTGCGGGGCCTGACGGCCGTACGTGCCCTGCTGGTACGTGGTGCGCTGGTAATCCGGCGGGGCGGTGAACGTCGGCTCCGGCGGGCGGATGCGCGGCATCTCGCCGATCGCCTTCACCAGCTCCTCCGGCGTCGTGCACGCCGACTCGTGCCGTGAGGCGGTCGCGCCGTCGTTGGCGAGGGCGCGCATGGACAGCTCGGAGAGCCCGCGGTGGACACCGGCCCGCACCTGGTCGGGAGCGATCAGGCCGACGTCCTTGGGCAGCCCCGACAGGCCGTAGGCGTCGTTCTCGTACGGCCAGCGCTGGGTCAGCGACGCGTACAGCAGTGCGCCGATCGCCTCCGTGTCGGTGCGCTGCGGGGTGTCGGAGCTGATGCCCCGCAGCGCGGCGTTCACCGCGAGCCCGCGGATGCGCCACTGACCGGTCGAGGTGCGCAGCACGGCGTTGGGGTTGAGCCGCAGATGGGCGAGACCCTCACGATGCGCCGCGGCCATGGCGGCGGCGATCTGGCTCACCATCTGGTAGGCGTCGTACGGCTCCAGCGGCCCGGAGGACAGGAGCGTGGTCATCTCGGTGGCGTCGGGCAGCCACTCGTGGACGACGTAGACCAGGTCGTTCTCCTCGACGGCGTCCAGCACCTGGACGAAGCGAGGATCGCCGAGCAGCGCGGAGGAGCGGGCCGCGGCCAGTACGGAACGGGCCCGTGAGTGGTCCGCGGGCAGGATGTGAACGCCGACGGCACGACGGAGCTTCTCGTCCACGGCACGCCAGCTGCTGAAACCGTCCAGACGGGTGACGCACTCCTCCAGGCGGTAGCGCCTGGCGAGCTTGTGCCCGCTGTGCAGTTCGGGCGGTGAGGCCTTCTCGGGACCCTCGGTCCCGCCACTCCCCTGTGCCTCGTCGGTGTCCGTGTCGCGCTCCCGATTCTTGACCACCCCGTCGGCCGTGGACTGGTCCGCCTGCGCGGTCAGCGACTCGTCGTCGCTGTTGTCTGCCACGTCGACGGCAGCCGTGCTCCGTTCCGCCACCGTCGCTCCTGCCTCCCCATCCGTTGCGCGCTCTGAGACGCCGAAACCAATTGTGCCCACAGTCCGCCGCTATGCACGACACACGGTGGCGAACGATGGTTGTGCGCGTACCCGCGCCTCAGCGCCCCAGACGCCCCCGGACCATTCCGACCAGCGAGTTCACTTCTTCGATCCGCATCCGGCGGGCGGCGACGAAGAAGACGGCGAACAGGACGCCGCCACCGACCAGAAGGGCGGCGAGGGAGCCGATGACGCCCTGGCCGAGGGTGCTGCCGATGCCGTAGCAGGCGGCGCCGCTGAGCAGTGCCGCGGGCACGGAGGCGATGCAGAGCCGGGCGTAGGTGCGCAGCACGCGCCTGCCGTCCAGGTCTCCGCCCAGCTTCCTGCGCAGCCGGCGCCAGGCGATGCCGACGCCGATCACGTAGGCGAGGCCGTATGAGGCGGCCATGCCGACCACGGCCCAGCGGGGCGGGAGCACCAGGAAGCAGACAACGGCGGCGGCTGCGTTGACCGCGGCCACGATCACCGTGTTGTAGAAGGGGGTTCGGGTGTCTTCGTAGGCGTAGAAGGCCCGCAGGACGACGTACTGCACGGAGTACGGGATCAGGCCGAGGCCGAAGGCCATCAGCATGTAGCCCATGTTCGTTGCGGCGCTGGTGCCCGAGGAACCGAACATCAGCGTGCACATCGGGATGCCGAGGGCGACGAACCCGAAGGCGATGGGCACGATCGCGACCGCGGTCGTGCGCAGGCCCTGCGAGATGTCGTCGCGCACCGCGCCGCCGTCGTCCTCCGCGGCGGAGCGGGAGATGCGCGGCAGCAGGGCGGCCATGAGGGACACGGTGATGATGGCCTGGGGCAGGCCCCAGATCAGCTGGGCGTTGGCGTAGGCGCTGTAGCCGGTGCCGGCGATGTTGGTGTCGGCGACGGCGGCGGTGGCCAGCTGGATGACGACGAGCGCGCCCGCCTGGTTGGCGAGGACGAACAGGATGGTCCACTTCGCGAGCGCCGCCGCCTTGCCCAGGCCGTGGCCCTTCCAGTCGAAGCGCGGGCGCAGCCGGAACCCGGTCTCGCGCAGGTAGGGAATCATCGCGAGGGCCTGCACGACGAGGCCGAGCAGGATGCCCACGCCGAGCAGCCGCTGCCCCTCCGGCGGGATGTTCGTGACGCTCATTCCGGAGCGCTCGGAGGTGCCGTACACCCAGAGGAACAGCGCGAGCGTCACGATGATGACGACGTTGTTGAGGACCGGAGTCCACATCATCGCGCCGAACTTGCCGCGGGCGTTGAGGATCTGACCCATCACCACATGGACGCCCATGAAGAAGATGGAGGGCAGGAAGTAGCGGGTGAAGGTGATGGCGACGTCGTTGGCAGCGGGGTCGCTGGCCACGGGGTTCGACAGCGCGCGCACCAGAAGGGGGGCCGCGAACATGACGATCGCGGTGAGCGCGGCGAGCGCCACCATCACGAGCGTCAGCAGACGGTTCGCGAACGCCTCGCCACCGTCCTCGTCCTCCTTCATGGCGCGCACGAGCTGCGGCACGAAGACGGAGTTCAGGCCGCCGCCGACGGTGAGGATGTAGATCATGGTGGGCAGCTGGTAGGCCACCTGGAAGGCGTCTCCCAGGAAGGCGGTGCCCAGCGCCGCGACGATCAGCGCCGACCGGATGAACCCGGTGAGCCGGGACACCATCGTTCCCGCCGCCATCACCGCGCTCGACTTCAGCAGCCCGGCGGCCTTGCCGCCCTTCTTCGCGGGTGCCACCGGGGCCGGTGCCGCGGGGGCGGGGGCGGGTGCCGGCGCGGTGCCGAGGTTCATGGTCGCGTCGGCCGGGGGCGGGGTGGACGCCTGGGCCTGCTGGTGCCGGCCGGGCTCGGCTGCCGGGCCCGGTACCGACGGGGACTCGTACGGCGGGCGTCCGCCGCCCTGCTCCTGGTCCCGGAACAGGTGCGCGAAGGCGTCCGGCTCGTGGCGTTCGTCGGCGGAGTGGGTGACCAGGTCGTCGACGCCGACGTACTGGGTCGTGCGCGGATCGTCGCCGTAGGGGAGGTACTGGGTCGCACCGTCCGGCTCGGGCGCGGGCGTCTGGGCCCACACGCGTGGGTCGGGGGCGTACGGCGACTGCGGGGGCTGGGCGTACAGGGGCTGCTGCGGATGGTGCGAGCCGGGGGGCGGCGGGGGGTGCGCGGCGCGGTCGTAGAGCGCCTCGGCGACCGGGTCCTGGGCGGTGAGATCCTGCGACCGGTACGGGTCCTGGTCGTAGGCGTCCTGGAGGTACATGTCCGCCGGCGGCTGCGGCGGTACCTGGCCGTGCTCGGGCGGCGGGCCCTCGGGATGACCCGAGCTGCCCGCGGCCTGGCCGCGGTCACCGTCGTACGGCGCGTTCATGGTTACCCCACCTCATCGTCCCGGGCCCACCGGCCACGACATCCTCAACGGTCCACTCTCTCACCCGTCCCGGACGGGTCCGGGCTTTCCGCTGGGGTGTCAGGTGCCGGGTCACTCGGCTGCTCCGGGTCGTCTGCCCGGGGTCCGGTGCCGGACTCCTCAGTAGGACGGTCATCGGGCCCCGCGGGGTTCTCCGGACCGTCCGCGATCCCGTCCGCGGCGTCCGGACCGCTGTCCTCGGCCTCGCGGGCTGCGGCGCGCTTGCGCTGCGTGTACATACGGAAGCCGGCGAGGACGAGAAGGAGGAAGCCGCCGCCGATGACCAGCATCACGGTCGCCGTGAACTCGGTGACCTTCACGTCGAACTTGACCGGCTCGCCGTACTTCTGGCCGTCCTCCGTGTACAGCTGCGCGATCACCTCGGCCTGGCCGTTGGCCTCGGCGGAGGTGGTGAACTTCACCGTCTGGCTGTGACCGCCGGAGACGGTGACGGGCTGCTCCTCGTAGGTGTAGCCGCCGATCTTCAGGCGCCGCGGGCTCGTCGAGGTGAGGCGCAGCACCAGCTTGTCGACGCCCTGCACCAGGTTGTTCTGCACCGTCACGGGGATCGTGGCGCTGCGTCCGGAGAGCTTGGTCGCGGACTTCTCGATCAGCGTGACCTGGTCGGCCAGCGAGTCCAGGTACCGCTCCACGCCGTCGCGGTACTCGGTCGCCTCGGCGCCGCGACCGCGCCATGAAGTGGACATCTCGCGGTTCATGGCGCGCCCGAAGGGGGTCACGACCCGGGACTTGTCGGAGAGGATGACCTGGAACCTGTCGAGCTTGTCCTGGGTGGCCGCGATCTGCTGGAAGGCCGGCTGCCGGAGTTCCTGCTTGCGCAGGGCGGCGGGGTACGCGGATGCCGCCCGGACCTTCGTGGTGGCGCCCGGGTCGGGCTTGCCGGTGGCGGTGGACGTGAGGTCCTGGAACTGGGACCAACCGCCCTCCTGGAGGGCTTTCACCGCCTCGGCCAGCGCCCGCGCCTGGGGTGCCGACAGCATGCGCTGCGGAGCCACGACGATGCTGCGCTGCTTGTCCGTCTGAAGGTTGAGCGCGAGGCTCTGGGCCAGGAATCCCTGCACCGCGAGCGTCGAGGCGGACGCCTTCGTCATGTCGCCCCGGAACGCCGTGGACAGCCGGGCGTCCGCGACCACCGCCGTCGTGCCGCCGCCGATGGGGCGGGCCGCGGAGGGCGTGTAGGTCAGGCCGTCCGTCTCCTCCAGGCTGTCGCTGCGTGCGATCAGCTTGTCCGCCCCTGCCGATGTGGCGACCTTGACGATCGACGGGTCCACCGCGCCGTCCACGGGCCAGGCGAAGTCGGTGCTCGGCGTCACGTGGAGGATCGACTCGACGGTGTCGTCGGCGACGTCGGTGGCTTCCTTGAGGTGGGTGAGCGAACCTGTGACGTTCGTGCCGTTGTGGGCCAGGGAGGCGAGGTCGGGGTCCGCGAAGGGCAGGGCGACGACCTCGTTGTCCGCGACCGCGTCCTGGAGCTCGGCGAGCCACTTCCGGGCGAGCTCCTGGTCGGCACGGGTGCCGGCCGTGGTGGTGCCGTTCTCGTTCTGGACGCGGTAGCCGCCCGCCATGGCGGCGGCGGAGGCCAGCAGGTCCGGGTCGATCACCCAGGTGACGTCGAGGTCCTTGCCCAGCGTCAGCAGTTGTTGCAGGCGGCCGCCCGGCGCGAGTTCCGCGGCGAGGTCGTTGTCACGGAAGACGCGCGTCTGAGACTCGTTCGCCCCCGTCTGCGCGGTCATGTGGGTGGTGGAGACGAGCGGCCACAGGACCGTCGTCTTCGTCCTGGTGTCGGCCTCGTCGGTCTGCCACGGCAGGAACGTCCGCTGGATGCCCAGCGGCTGGTTCCACTGCTGTGCGGCCGTCTTGCCGAAGAGGGAGACGGCGAACTGGTAGACCCCGTCGCCGCCCAGGTCCAGGTCGTCGACCGGTACGGAGATGCTGAACCGTTCGGAGACGCCCGGGCTGAGCTTGGCGAACTTCTCGACGTACTTCCCGCCGACCGCTCTGCCGTCCGCGCCCTCCTGGTAGCCGGTGCGCTTGGCGGCGTCCTCGATGCCGGAGCGGGTGGTCAGCTCCGGGCCCACGCGCAGGTCCACCTGGGCGTCGGTGACGGCCTGCTTGCTGTTGTTCGTCACCGTGCCGGACACGGTCAGCGTGTCACCGTCCGTGGGGACGGCGGGGGTGAGGCTGTCGACGGACACGGCCACCGTGCTGGAGCCCGAGGCGGCCGGGGCGGAGGTCCGGCCGACGGCCTGGACGGAAGTGGCGGGCAGTTGGACGAGGCCGGCCAGTAGGGGCGCTCCGGCGAGCAGCGCCCCGGTGCGCCGCAGCCACCGGCGGGCAGGTGAGGGATGCATCCCCTGGAAGTCTGCCGCCTCGGCCACGCGCTCGCCCGTCCCTCGTCGTGTCAGTGGTCGTCGGAATGTGCGTCCACGCATGGTAACGATGCGCGCTGAGGGTAAGTGCCGCGGACTGCTCCACAAGATCGGCTCACGCTGCCGGGCTGTCCTGTATGTGCCCGTATAAAGGGGAGTGCTTTTGTGCACGTTTAATGGAGGCGCTCCGGGTTGCCGCGGCCACGTACCCTCTTTTGTTGTGCCGAACGCCAACGAAGACAACCTCAGCGTCCTGAACCAGGTGCAGCACCGCGCGGTGAGTGAACTGCTGCGGGTCGCGCCAGTCGCCGACGACCTCGCCCGCCGCTTCCGGGAGGCCGGGTTCTCACTCGCCCTGGTCGGCGGATCGGTCCGGGACGCGCTGCTCGGCAGGCTCGGCAACGACCTGGACTTCACGACGGACGCCCGCCCCGAGGACGTCCTGAAGATCGTGCGCCCGTGGGCGGACGCCGTGTGGGAGGTCGGGATCGCCTTCGGCACGGTCGGGGCGCAGAAGGACGGCTACCAGATCGAGGTGACCACCTATCGGTCGGAGGCGTACGACCGGACCTCGCGCAAGCCGGAGGTGTCGTACGGCGACTCCATCGAGGAGGATCTCGTTCGCCGTGACTTCACGGTGAACGCGATGGCGGTCGCGCTGCCGGAGAAGGAGTTCATCGACCCGCACGGCGGCCTCGACGACCTCGCCGCGAAGGTGCTGCGCACCCCTGGCACGCCGGAGGAGTCCTTCTCCGACGATCCTCTGCGGATGATGCGGGCGGCACGCTTCGCCGCGCAGCTCGACTTCGAGGTGGCCCCCGAGGTCGTGACGGCCATGACGGAGATGGCCGGGCGCCTTGAGATCGTCTCCGCCGAGCGGGTGCGGGACGAGCTGAACAAGCTGATCCTGTCCGCGCACCCGCGCAAGGGCCTGGAGCTGCTGACCGAGACCGGGCTCGCCGCGCACGTGCTTCCGGAGCTGCCGGCCCTGCGCCTGGAGAGCGACGAGCACCACCGCCACAAGGACGTCTACGAGCACACGCTGATCGTCCTGGAGCAGGCGATGGCCCTGGAGGACGACGGCCCCGACCTCACCCTCCGCCTCGCCGCGCTGCTCCACGACATCGGCAAGCCCCGCACGCGTCGTTTCGAGAAGGACGGCCGGGTCTCGTTCCACCACCACGAAGTGGTCGGCGCGAAGATGACCAAGAAGCGGATGACGGCCCTGAAGTACTCCAACGAGCTGGTGAAGGACGTCTCCCGCCTGGTCGAGCTCCACCTGCGCTTCCACGGCTACGGCACGGGCGAGTGGACGGACTCGGCGGTCCGCCGCTACGTCCGAGACGCGGGCCCCCTCCTCGACCGCCTCCACAAGCTGACCCGCTCGGACTGCACGACCCGCAACAAGCGCAAGGCATCCGCCCTCTCGCGCGCCTACGACGGCCTGGAGGAGCGGATCGCCCAGCTCCAGGAGCAGGAGGAACTCGACGCGATCCGTCCGGACCTCGACGGCAACCAGATCATGGAGATCCTCGGCATCGGCCCCGGACCGGCCATCGGCCGCGCCTACAAGCACATGCTGGAGCTGCGGCTGGAGAACGGTCCGATGGAGCGCGATGCGGCCGTGACGGCACTCAAGGAGTGGTGGGCCGAGCAGCAGGGCTGAGGATGTGAAACGGGGTCATGTTTCACGTGAAACATGACCCCGGAACGCACCGAGGGGCGGTGTTTCACGTGAAACACCGCCCCTCTCGGCGTCCTGCCTACTTCTTGTAGTCCTTCAGGCAGAGCAGGAAGTCGCCGCCGTCGCCGGACTGGGTGTAGACGTACTGGAATTCCTTCGTCTTGGCTTCGCACTTCGTCTCGGCGGTCAGGCCGCTGAACGTGCCCTCGATCTTCGCGAGCACCTCGTACTGGGCGTCCGAGGAACTGCAGTCCACGACCTCAAGGTCCGGGTTGTTGTCGTCGCTGCTGCCGCGGTGCATGCAGTCGCCCACAGCGGCGGTGTTGGCGTCGTTCCGGCTGGCTATGTAGCCGCCGACGGCCACACCGATGACGGCCAGGACGATGACGATGTTCTTGATGGTCTTGAAGCTGAGCTTGCGGCGGGGAGCCTCCGGCGGTTCCGGGGCGTACGGAGCCGCGCCCTGCTGCGGGAAGCCCGGCTGCTGCGGCGCCTGACCCTGGGGCTGGCCGTACGGGTTCTGACCCTGGGCGAACGGGTTCTGGCCCTGGGGCGGCGGAGTGGTCACTTGGGGGTCCCCCCTAGAACATGGGTGAGTGGCGCGAATGAGTCGCGCATAAGACCCACGTAAGTTATCGGGCCGCACTGACAAGTCAGTAGTCAGGAGGGGCTCTGTGTCACTGATGTGACACTTACTGGCGTTCAAAACGGGCCATAGCAGTAGCAACTGCTGCGTAGATAACGGCGACCGTGACCACCAGATGCACCGAGCGGCCGTCGGGCGGCAGCATCAGGGCGGAGACACCGGCGGCGCCGACGAAGGCGGCGTTGAAGAGGACGTCGTAGAGGGAGAAGATCCGGCCACGGAAGCCGTCGTCGACCGAGGACTGCACGATGGTGTCCGTGGCGATCTTCGCGCCCTGGGTGGTCAGGCCCAGGACGAACGAGGCGGCCAGCATGGGGACGGTGGCGAACGGCAGCCCCAGGGCCGGTTCCAGGAGCGCGGCGACCGCGGCGCACACGACGATCCAGCGGCCCGGTCCGAGCCGTCCCGCCGCCCAGGGCGTCAGGACGGCCGCCGCGAAGAAGCCGGCTCCGGAGATGCCCAGCGCGAGCCCCAGCAGGGCGAGCCCCTCGTCCGTGGTCGAGGAGAACTCGTAGCGGCACAGCATCAGCAGCATGACCAGCAGGGCGCCGTAGCAGAAGCGCATCAGGGTCATCGTGCCGAGCGCCCAGGCCGCCTCCCGGCGGGGCGGCGCGGCGAGATGGCGGACACCGGCCATGAGGTCGCGGGCGGTGCCGGAGAGGGCCGCTGTCAGGCGGGGTTGGACCAGCTCGCGGTCGGGGCCCAGCAGTTCCCGGGACATGCGCAGTGACGCCAGCGCCGCGCACAGGTACAGGGCGGCGCCCAGCACCACCACGGCCGCGTCGGAGTCGGCGACCAGCAGGCGTACGACGAAGGCGAGGCCGCCGCCGGCGGTCGCGGCGAGCGTTCCGGCCGTGGGGGACAGGGAGTTGGCCATCACCAGGCGTTCTTCGTCGACCACGCGGGGCAGGGCGGCGGACAGGCCGGCGAGGACGAAGCGGTTGACTGCGGTGACGCACAGGGCGGAGACGTAGAACAGCCACTCCGGGACCTGGCTGACCATCAGGACGGCGGTCGCCGTGGCCATCAGGGCGCGCAGTAAGTTGCCGTAGAGGAAGACCTGGCGGCGGCGCCAGCGGTCCAGGAGGACGCCGGCGAAGGGGCCGACGAGCGAGTACGGCAGGAGCAGGACGGCCATGGCCGAGGCGATGGCGGCGGCCGAGGTCTGTTTCTCCGGGGAGAAGACGACGTAGGTGGCGAGCCCGACCTGGTAGACGCCGTCGGCCCCCTGGGAGAGCAGCCGCAGGGTGAGCAGGCGCCGGAAGTCCTGGAAGCGGAGCAGAACGCGCAGGTCGCGGGCGACGGACATGGGGCACAGCCTCACATACGGGAAGGTCCCCGGGCCGTACGACCCGGGGACCCTTCTCGGCCCTGGCAGGAGCAGACTTGCGAGCCTTAGCGCTCGACCTCGCCCTTGATGAACTTCTCGACGTTCTCGCGGGCCTCGTCGTCGAAGTACTGGACCGGCGGGGACTTCATGAAGTAGCTGGAGGCCGACAGGATCGGGCCGCCGATGCCGCGGTCCTTGGCGATCTTCGCGGCGCGCAGGGCGTCGATGATCACACCGGCCGAGTTCGGGGAGTCCCAGACCTCGAGCTTGTACTCCAGGTTCAGCGGGACGTCGCCGAAGGCACGGCCTTCGAGGCGGACGTAGGCCCACTTGCGGTCGTCGAGCCAGGCGACGTAGTCGGACGGGCCGATGTGGACGTTCTTCTCGCCGAGGTCCCGGTCGGGGATCTGGGAGGTGACGGCCTGCGTCTTGGAGATCTTCTTGGACTCCAGGCGGTCGCGCTCCAGCATGTTCTTGAAGTCCATGTTGCCGCCGACGTTCAGCTGCATCGTGCGGTCCAGGATGACGCCCCGGTCCTCGAACAGCTTCGCCATGACGCGGTGCGTGATGGTCGCGCCGACCTGCGACTTGATGTCGTCACCGACGATCGGGACGCCCGCCTCGGTGAACTTGTCCGCCCACTCCTTGGTGCCGGCGATGAAGACCGGGAGGGCGTTGACGAAGGCGACCTTGGCGTCGATGGCGCACTGGGCGTAGAACTTCGCCGCGTCCTCGGAGCCGACGGGCAGGTAGCAGACGAGAACGTCGACCTGCTTGTCCTTGAGGACCTGGACGACGTCGACCGGGGCCTCGGAGGACTCCTCGATCGTCTCCCGGTAGTACTTGCCGAGGCCGTCGAGGGTGTGGCCGCGCTGGACGGTCACGCCCGTGCTCGGCACGTCGCAGATCTTGATGGTGTTGTTCTCGGAGGCGCCGATGGCGTCCGCGAGGTCGAGGCCGACCTTCTTCGCGTCGACGTCGAACGCGGCGACGAACTCCACGTCCTTGACGTGGTACTCACCGAACTGCACGTGCATCAGGCCGGGGACCCTGGACGCCGGGTCGGCGTCCTTGTAGTACTCGACTCCCTGCACCAGCGACGCGGCGCAGTTGCCCACGCCGACGATGGCTACGCGAACCGAACCCATTCCGGTTGCTCCCTGTGTGTACGAGTGAGGCCCTGACTGGGCGCTCACGTGGCGGTGTCGCCGGGCGTATCCGTCCCGGGGGTGTCCCCGGGACGGGGCAGGCCGCCCGTCGATCCATTGGTGTTGTCCTGCTGAGCGGACCCCCCGGAGCCGGAACCCTTCAGGTCCCGTCCGGCCCGCTCGCTCTCGATGAGCTCGTTCAGCCAGCGCACTTCGCGCTCCACGGACTCCATTCCGTGGCGCTGGAGCTCAAGCGTGTAGTCGTCGAGGCGCTCCCGGGTGCGGGCCAGGGAGGCGCGCATCTTCTCCAGGCGCTCCTCCAGCCGGCTGCGACGGCCCTCCAGTACGCGCATGCGTACGTCGCGCGAGGTCTGCCCGAAGAAGGCGAAACGAGCGGCGAAGTGTTCGTCCTCGTACGCGTCGGGGCCGGTCTGCGACAGGAGGTCCTCGAAGTGCTCCTTACCTTCTGCCGTCAACCGGTAGACGATCTTGGCGCGACGCCCGGAGAGTGATGCGGCCAGGGCGTCCTCGGGGGCGCTCCCCGGCTCTTCGATCAACCAGCCGTTGGCGACCAGCGTCTTGAGGCAGGGATAGAGCGTGCCGTAGCTGAACGCACGGAACACGCCCAGTGACGTATTGAGTCGTTTGCGCAGCTCATAGCCGTGCATCGGGGATTCGCGGAGCAGGCCGAGGACGGCGAACTCAAGGATCCCGGAGCGCCGGCTCATCGTCGCCTCCTCTCTGCCGCGACCCGTGTGACCGGGTGCCCTGACGGTTCTTATGTCGCGCTGATGTATCGACTCGATACATCACGACGATAGAACGGTCCGAGAGATGCGACAAGGGGGGGAATGGTGAACGGGATCACATCAATGATTCATGGGAAGCGAGTTGCCTGATTTGGGGTGAACTTCGGGGCTAGGCGGGTTTTGACGGTGCGTAGTCTGTGCGCCATGCACACCACCGGGAACCGAGTGATGCCTGGGGGCGTCGTCGTCCCCGGTGCAGTACGGGTGAATGCGGAACCAGCCGCGTCCGTACTTCGGGGGGACCGGAAACCAGCCGCCGTTTCCAGGCGCGTCACACGGGTGCGCCTGCCCGAGGAGTAGTCGTTCGATGAGCGAGCACCGTCGCAAACCGCCGCAGCCGCAGGGAGGCGGACGTGCCGCGGCCCGACGCGGCCAGTCCGGCTCGTCCTCCGGCCGCCGAGCGGCACCGCGAGGCGCCACCGGATCTCCTTCCGACTATGGGACGGCTTCCCATGCGTCGGAGTCCTACGGTCCGGGAGGCGAGGAGCGTCAGTACGGCGGCCGCGCCGAAGCCCGGCGTGCGGCCCAGAGAAGCGGAGGCGGCCGCCGCAGGGCTGCGGAGCCGGGCCGACGGGGCGGCGGTGGCCCGAACGGCCCGGGGCGGGGACGCGGCCGTACGGCGCCTCCCGCCAAGAAGCGGTTCATCGACTACCCGCGCGCGGGCAAGTACGGCTGGCGCCGCTGGACGCCGTCCTGGAAGCTCGTCTCCGGCCTGAGCCTGGCCTTCCTCGGCTGCCTGGTGATCATCGCAGGCCTGGGGTACGCGATGGTCTCCATCCCCAGCCAGAACGCCGCGGCGAAGTCGCAGAACAACGTCTACTACTGGGCCGACGGCACGCAGATGGTCGCCACGGGCAGTGGCGAGAACCGGCAGAACGTCGACCTGGCCGAGATCCCCAAGGCCATGCGCTACGCCGTGATCTCGGCCGAGAACAAGAGCTTCTACGACGACTCGGGCGTCGACCCCATGGGTATCGCCCGCGCGCTGGCCAACATGGCCCGGGGCGGTGACGTGCAGGGTGGTTCGACGATCACCCAGCAGTTCGTCAAGAACACCTACCTGAGCCAGGACCAGACGGTCTCGCGCAAGTTCAAGGAGATGTTCATCTCCATCAAGGTGGGCACGAAGCTCAGCAAGGACGAGATTCTTGAGGGCTACCTGAACACGTCGTACTACGGCCGTGGCGCGTACGGCATCCAGGCCGCCGCCCAGACCTACTACGGCAAGGACGCCAAGGACCTCACGGACAGCGAGTGCGCCTTCCTCGCCGCTCTGCTGAAAGGCCCGACCTACTACGACCCCGCGGGCAACCAGGACCTCGACTCCCGCGCGACTCCCAAGCAGAACCGCCAGAACTCGGAGAAGCGCTGGAGCTGGATCCTCGGTGAGATGCACAAGGACAAGTACCTCACGGACGCCGCGTACCAGAAGGCCATCAAGAAGTACCCCGAGCCCGACGGCCGCAAGGCGGCCAAGGGCATGACCGGCCAGATCAGCTACCTGGTCGACACGGCCAAGAAGTACGTCCTGGCCCACTCGGACATCCCCCAGACGCAGTTCGACCAGGGCGGCTACCAGATCTACACGACCTTCGAGAAGAAGAAGGTCGAAGCGCTGGCCAAGGCCGTCAAGAAGATCGAGGACGAGCGTCTCGACCCGAAGAAGAGGGAACTGGACCGGCACGTCCAGTTCGGCGCCGCGTCCGTCAAGCCCAACGACGGCGCGATCGTCGCCCTCTACGGCGGTGCCGGGTACGAGAACGGTCACTTCACCAACAATGCGGACACCGCCGGTGTGCCGGTCGGTTCGACGTGGAAGCCGTTCGTGCTCGCCGCGGCCATGCAGTACGGCACGTACAGGAGCGACGGTGAGGGCGTCTCGCCGATGAGCAAGTACAACGGCGACGACAACCTCAAGGTCAAGCAGAACGACGGCACCTATGTGCTGAAGAAGGACAACACACCCTTCTACCAGAAGAACGAGAGCGAGTACCCCTGGGGCTACATCACCCTGCGCAAGGCGATGGAGCAGTCGGTCAACACACCGTTCGTGCAGCTCGGTATGGACGTAGGGATGGACAAGGTCGCCGACGTGGCCCAGAGCGCCGGCATCCTGAAGGGCTCCCTCGCGTACCGCAACGCGTCCTTCGCCCTCGGCACGTCGACCCCCAGCGCGATCCGCATGGCCGATGCCTACGCGACGTTCGCGGCCTCCGGCAAGCAGGCCGACCCGTACTCGGTGACCGAGGTCAAGCACGGCGGACAGCCGGAGCCCGGCTTCTCCAAGCCGAAGATCAAGCAGGCGATGCCCGAGAACGTGGCCCACAACGTCACGGACGTCCTGGAGAACGTCATCCAGAACGGTACGGGCACGAACGCGAAGGCCCTGGGCCGCACGGCGGCCGGCAAGACCGGTACCACCGACGAGAACAAGTCCGCGTGGTTCGTCGGCTACACGCAGCAGCTGTCGACCTCGGTCGCGATGTTCCGTGAGAACCCCAAGAGCCACGCCCTGCTCTCCATGAACGGCACGGCCGGTGTGGACTCCATCCACGGTGGTGACATCCCCACCGAGGTGTGGACCGAGTACATGAAGGCCGCGCTGAAGGGCGAGGACGACCCCGGGTTCCCGGAGGCCGAGGAGATCGGCGAGGTGCAGGACGGCGAGGGGGCTCCGTCTCCGACTCCGACCGTCACCGCCGAGGAGCCCAGCCCGACCCCGAGCGAGACGAAGGAGGACAAGCCCGACAAGGACCAGCCGGAGCCGACTCCTTCGCCCACGGCCAGCGAGACCTGCCAGTTCGGCTGGTGCGACGGTGGCACGTCCAACGGTGGCACCGACACGGGCGGTACGGACGGCGGCGTGACGTCCTCGCCGACACCCACGGAGTCGAGCGACACCAGTAACGGCAATGGCAATGGCAACGGCAGCGGAGGCCTCTTCGGAGGCTCGAACGGGTAGCGCCGACCGTTAGGCGCCATATCGCCCGTCGAGGGTGTTTCACGTGAAACATGGGCCGCCGCACCGACCAGGTGCGGCGGCCCACGGCGTTTTCGCAGACGCGTACGGCAGGATGTGGCCCATGCCCAGTGCAGAGACGACGCAATCGAGCGTGCACGAGCCGGACCCGGTGCGGCCGACCGAGGACGACGAGGTGGCCCGCAGCGGCAGCGAGCTGATCGGCGGTCCCATCGGGCGGCGTGCCCTGCTCGGGACGTCGTGGTGGACCCCCGTACGGGTCGTTGTCCTCGTGGCGATCGGCATGTTCGCCCTCGGACTGGTCCAGAAGGCGCCCTGCTACAACGGTGCCTGGTTCTACGGCGCCAGCTCGCAGTACACACACGCCTGCTACTCCGACATCCCGCACCTCTACCAGGGACGCGGCTTCGCCGACGGCCTCGTGCCGTACTTCGACAGGCTCTCCGGCGACATGGAGTACCTCGAATACCCGGTGCTGACCGGCGTGTTCATGGAGGTGGCCTCCTGGCTCACGCCGGGCAGCGGCAGCATCCAGGACCAGGAACAGTGGTACTGGATGGTCAACGCCGGAATGCTGATGGTCTGCGCGGCCGTCATCGCCGTCTGCGTGAGCCGTACGCAGGCCAGGCGCCCCTGGGACGGCCTGCTGGTCGCCCTGGCGCCCGCCTTCGCGCTGACCGCCACCATCAACTGGGACCTGCTGGCGGTCGCGCTGACGGCCGCGGCGATGCTGATGTGGTCGCGGGGCCGCTCCCTGTCCTTCGGCGTCCTGCTGGGGCTTGCCACGGCCGCCAAGCTCTACCCCGTCCTCCTCCTCGGCGCGCTGTTCGTACTGTGCTGGCGGGCGGGCAAATGGCGGGACTTCGGGAAGGCGGTGGGCGGCACGGCCTTCGCCTGGCTGGTCGTGAACCTTCCGGTGATGCTGCTGGCCTTCGACGGCTGGTCGAAGTTCTACACGTTCAGCCAGGAGCGGGGCGTCGACTTCGGCTCCTTCTGGCTGATCATGGCCCAGAACTCCAGCGACCCCCTCAGCACCGAGACCGTGAACAACCTCGCCGTCGTGCTGATGCTGCTGTGCTGCGCCGGTGTGGCGGCGCTGACGCTGACCGCCCCGCGCCGTCCGCGCTTCGCCCAGCTCGCCTTCCTGATCGTGGCGGCGTTCATCCTCACCAACAAGGTCTACTCGCCGCAGTACGTCCTGTGGCTGGTCCCGCTGGCCGTCCTCGCCCGCCCGAAGTGGCGGGACTTCCTGATCTGGCAGACGTGCGAAGTGGCGTACTTCCTGGGGATCTGGATGTACCTCGCGTACACGACCAGCGGGGACGCCCACAAGGGGCTGCCGACCGACGGCTACCACTGGGCCATCGCACTGCATCTGCTGGGGACGCTCTACCTGTGTGCCGTGGTCGTCCGCGACATCCTCATGCCGGAGCGGGACGTGGTGCGCCGGGCCGGCGACGACGACCCCTCGGGCGGGGTGCTCGACGGCGCCCAGGATGTCTTCGCCCTGGGCGCAGCGGCCCGTCCGTCCCGGCACGCGGCCCACTACGACGGGCCCCAGGTGGAGTGGGGCGCACCGGGGCCGGAAGACCGTTCGCTCTGAGCGAACACGGCTTCAGGGGCTTGGTGAACAGAAAGGCCGTGTACGGGACAGCCCGTGCACGGCCTTTGTGCTGCGCTTGAGTCCGCTGCTCAGCGGTCGACGATGCGGTCGAACTGGGTGGTGGTGTGCCGCAGATGGGCCACCAGCTCGTCGCCGACCTTGGGCTCGGGCGCGTCCGAGGGCACGAACAGGATGGAGACCTGCATGTGCGGCGGCTCGGCGAACCAGCGCTGCTTGCCGCCCCAGACGAACGGGGAGAGGTTGCGGTTGACCGTGGCGAGGCCGGCGCGGGCGACGCCCTTGGCGCGCGGCATGACGCCGTGCAGCGCCTTGGGAGCCTCCAGGCCGACCCCGTGCGAGGTACCGCCCGCAACGACGACCAGGAAGCCGTCCGAGGCCGCCTTCTGCTGCCGGTAGCCGAAGCGGTCGCCCTTGGCGACACGGGTGACGTCCAGGACCGCGCCCCGGTACTCGGTGGCGTCGTGGTCGCCCAGCCACAGCCGGGTGCCGATGCGGGCGCGGAAGCGCGTCTGCGGGAACTGCTGCTGGAGACGGGCGAGTTCCTCGGCCTTGAGGTGGCTGACGAACATCGTGTGCAGGGGCAGCCGGGCCGCGCGCAGACGGTCCATCCAGCCGATGACCTCCTCGACGGCGTCCGAGCCGTCGGTGCGGTCCAGCGGCAGGTGGATGGCGAAGCCTTCGAGGCGGACGTTCTCTATGGCGGCGTGCAACTGCGGCAGGTCCTGCTCGCTCACACCGTGCCGCTTCATCGAGGACATCACCTCGATCACCACCCGGGCCCCCACGAGGCCGTACACGCCGTCGATCGACGACACCGAGCGGATGACCCGGTCGGGCAGCGGCACGGGCTCCTCGCCGCGCCGGTACGGCGTCAGGACCAGCAGGTCACCGCCGAACCAGTCCTTGATGCGCGCGGCCTCGTACGTCGTGCCGACGGCAAGGATGTCCGAGCCCAGCCGGGTGGCCTCCTCCGCGAGGCGCTCGTGCCCGAAGCCGTAGCCGTTGCCCTTGCAGACCGGGACGAGGCCCGGGAACTGCTCCTGCACGTGCTTGTGGTGCGCCCGCCAGCGCGCGGTGTCGACGTAGAGCGTGAGCGCCATGGCCGGACCTGGAACCTTTCTCGTGGCTGCGGTGTATCAGAGGTGTGGAAGCGAACGAGGTTGTCGAAGCTGTCGAAACCATCGAAGCAAAAAGCCGTGGCTCAGCGGCGCGACATGTAGATGTCGAGCGCCTTGTGGAGGAGCTTGTTCAGCGGGAAGTCCCACTCGCCGAGGTACTCGGCGGCCTGACCGCCCGTGCCCACCTTGAACTGGATCAGACCGAAGAGGTGGTCGGTCTCGTCCAGCGAGTCGGAGATGCCGCGCAGGTCGTAGACGGTCGCGCCGAGCGCGTAGGCGTCGCGCAGCATCCGCCACTGCATCGCGTTCGAGGGCCGGACCTCACGGCCGATGTTGTCGGAGGCACCGTAGGAGTACCAGACGTGCCCGCCGACGACCAGCATCGTCGCCGCGGCCAGGTTCACGCCGTTGTGACGGGCGAAGTACAGCCGCATGCGGTTGGGGTCCTCGGTGTTGAGGGCCGTCCACATGCGCTGGAAGTACGACAGCGGGCGGGGCCGGAAGTGGTCGCGCACCGCCGTGATCTCGTACAGCCGCTGCCATTCCTCGAGGTCGTGGTAGCCGCCCTGGACGACCTCGACACCGGCCTTCTCGGCCTTCTTGATGTTGCGGCGCCACAACTGGTTGAAGTTCTTGTGGACCTCTTCCAGCGAGCGGTTCGCCAGCGGCACCTGGAAGACGTAGCGGGGCTGTACGTCACCGAAGCCGGCCCCGCCGTCCTCGCCCTGCTGCCAGCCCATACGGCGCAGCTTGTCGGCGACCTCGAAGGCGCGCGGCTCGATGAAGTCGGCCTCGATGTCACGCAGCCGCTTCACATCGGGGTTCTGGATCCCCTGCTTGATGGAGTTGGCCTCCCAGCGCCGGATGATCACCGGCGGGCCCATCTTCACCGAGAAGGCGCCCTGGTGCTTCAGGTGCGCGAGCATCGGTTCCAGCCAGTCCGTGAGATTCGGCGCGAACCAGTTGATGACCGGGCCCTCGGGCAGATAGGCCAGGTAGCGCTTGATCTTGGGCAGCTGACGGTAGAGGACCAGGCCCGCGCCGACCATGTCGCCGGTCCGGTCGTCGAACCAGCCGAGGCTCTCGGAGCGCCACTCGGCCTTGACGTCGGCCCAGGCCGGGACCTGCATGTGGCTAGCCGCCGGCAGGCTCTGGATGTACGCCAGATGCTGCTCGCGGCTGATCGTCCTCAGGGTCAGGCTCATTCGGGGCGCTCCTCGGGCTGGTGTGTCCCCATGGGTACAGGGGCTCCGGCTCTCGCGCCGAAGCCTACTGCGCCTTGCGAGCGCCCTGACTGGGCGTACGGAAGCTGCGCCCCGGCCCGGTGGGCGACCGGGGCGCTTCAGCGGTGCTGTGGGAGTTGTCCGGGGGTCCGAGGACGGCGTCTACGGCGTCAGCCGATGACCCCGCCGAAGAGACCGCCGTGCGCCATGCCCAGGAAGAACCCGATGGCGGCCGCACCGAGGCCCACGATCAGGCCGAAGCGCTCGCGGGTCGTCTCCGAGATCCACTGGCCGTAGGCGCCGGTGCCGATGCCCAGCAGGCCCGTCCAGGAGCTGAGCAGGTGCAGGTCGTGGAACATCGCGGTGACGAAAGACGTGAGGCCCAGCACCAGGGTCACCGCGAGCAGCGTGTCCTGGAGCGGGTGGGGCTTTCCGTCCGTGGCGAAAAGACCCCCGACGGTGTTGGGTCGCAATGCCTGTGCCATGGGGCACCTCCTGCGAAAGTCGGCGCATCGTAGCGCCATACACACCCGATGTGTACAGATTGTCGGTCCTGGCCGCCGGATTTCAACCGGAAGCCGGTGTGCGGGTAGGCTGTACCGTCTGCACCGGTGTCTGCCCACGTCACGGCCGGGACTCCCGAGAGGGACCCCGATTGTCAGTGGCGGCCGATACCGTTGCGTACGCATCACAACCCTCCTGCCACGGAACGACCGTGGCCGCTGAGTCCAAAGGAGGTGGGTTCCACATGCGTCACTACGAGGTGATGGTCATCCTCGACCCCGATCTGGAGGAGCGCGCTGTCGCCCCCCTGATCGAGAACTTCCTCTCCGTCGTCCGTGAGGGCAACGGCAAGGTCGAGAAGGTCGACACCTGGGGCCGTCGTCGTCTCTCGTACGAGATCAAGAAGAAGCCCGAGGGCATCTACTCGGTCATCGACCTGCAGGCCGAGCCTGCGGTCGTCAAGGAGCTCGACCGCCAGATGAACCTGAACGAGTCGGTCCTCCGGACCAAGGTCCTCCGCCCCGAGACCCACTGAGCTCTCCCGCTCAGCCGATCTCGGGATTCGAGTAGCAGCACAAGCAGCCAGCAGCAAACCCGCCGAGAGGTTCCCCCATGGCAGGCGAGACCGTCATCACGGTCGTCGGCAATCTTGTCGACGACCCCGAGCTGCGCTTCACCCCTTCCGGTGCGGCGGTCGCGAAGTTCCGTGTCGCGTCCACCCCGCGCACCTTCGACCGTCAGACCAACGAGTGGAAGGACGGCGAGAGCCTGTTCCTGACCTGCTCGGTCTGGCGTCAGGCAGCGGAGAACGTCGCCGAGTCGCTCCAGCGAGGCATGCGCGTCATCGTGCAGGGCCGGCTGAAGCAGCGGTCCTACGAGGACCGTGAGGGCGTCAAGCGCACGGTCTACGAGCTGGACGTCGAGGAAGTCGGCGCCAGCTTGCGCAACGCCACGGCCAAGGTCACCAAGACCGCCGGCCGCGGTGGCCAGGGCGGTGGCTTCGGTGGCGGTGGCGGCCAGGGTGGCGGCGGCTGGGGTGGAAACCCCGGCGGCGGTCAGCAGGGCGGCGGTGCTCCCGCCGACGACCCGTGGGCGACCGGCGCTCCTGCCGGTGGCCAGCAGGGCGGCGGTGGCGGCGGCTGGGGTGGAAACTCCGGCGGCGGCGGTGGCGGCGGCTACTCGGACGAGCCCCCCTTCTAGGCCTCCGGGCCGAGGGTGGGTCGTACCCACACTTCTTGATCACACAGGAGAATCACCATGGCGAAGCCGCCTGTGCGCAAGCCGAAGAAGAAGGTCTGCGCTTTCTGCAAGGACAAGGTCACGTACGTGGACTACAAGGACACGAACATGCTGCGGAAGTTCATTTCCGACCGCGGCAAGATCCGTGCCCGCCGCGTGACCGGCAACTGCACGCAGCACCAGCGTGACGTCGCCACGGCCGTCAAGAACAGCCGTGAGATGGCGCTGCTGCCCTACACCTCCACCGCGCGATAAGGGAAGGGTGACCGACTAATGAAGATCATCCTCACCCACGAGGTCTCCGGCCTCGGTGCCGCGGGCGACGTCGTCGACGTCAAGGACGGTTACGCTCGCAACTACCTGATCCCGCGGAAGTTCGCTATCCGCTGGACCAAGGGTGGCGAGAAGGACGTCGAGCAGATCCGTCGCGCTCGCAAGATCCACGAGATCCAGACCATCGAGCAGGCCAACCAGGTCAAGGGCCAGCTCGAGGCGGTCAAGGTGCGTCTGGCCGTTCGCTCCGGCGACGCCGGTCGTCTCTTCGGTTCCGTCACCCCGGCCGACATCGCTTCCGCGATCAAGGCTTCCGGTGGCCCCGAGGTCGACAAGCGCCGCATTGAGCTCGGTGCGCCGATCAAGACCTTGGGCGCTCACGAGACGTCCGTGCGTCTGCACCCCGAGGTTGCCGCCAAGGTCAGCATCGAGGTTGTCGCGGCCTGATCGCCGCGTTCGGCTTGAACAGCTGAGAGAAGGGGCCGTACCCATGGGTACGGCCCCTTCTCCGTGTCTGTCGCGGTCTGTCCTCGCTGAGAGGCGAGGGACATGTTTCACGTGAAACGTCGGTTTCACGTGAAACAGTCAGCGCGTCGCACCGGTGACGATCCAGCGGCCCGAGCGGGCGCGCCACCACAGTGTCAGCATTCGCACCGTCATCATCAGCGTCATTGCTCCCCACAGGGCGGTGAGCCCGCCGCCGAGTACGGGGACGAGCAGGGCGACCGGAGTGAACACCGCCAGGGTGAGCACCATGGCCCAGGCCAGATACCGCCCGTCCCCCGCTCCCATCAGGACTCCGTCCAGGACGAAGACCACACCGCAGATCGGCTGGGAGAGCGCCACCATCAGCAGAGCGGGGAGCGCGGTGTCCTTGACGGCCGTGTCGCTGGTGAACAGGGGCAGGAAGAGGGGGCGGGTGATCACCACGAGTAGGGCGAGGACGATGCCGGCCGCGATGCCCCACTCCACCATGCGGCGGCAGGCGGCACGGGCGCCTTCGGCGTCGTCCGCGCCGAGATATCGGCCGATGATGGCCTGCCCTGCGATGGCGATGGCGTCGAGGGCGAAGGCGAGCAGGCTCCACAGGGACAGGATGATCTGGTGCGCCGCGATGTCGGCGTCACCGAGGCGGGCCGCGACCGCCGTGGCGATCATCAGGATCGCCCGCAGAGAGAGCGTACGTACGAGCAGGGGCAGGCCGGCGTGTGCGGAGGCCTTGATGCCGGCCGCATCGGGACGCAGCGAGGCCTGGTGTCTGCGGGCTCCGCGGACCACGACCACGAGGTAGGCCGTGGCCATGCCGCACTGGGCGATGACGGTGCCCCAGGCGGAGCCCGCGATGCCGAGATCGGCGCCGTAGACGAGGCCGAGATTGAGGGCGGCGTTGGCGACGAAGCCCGCGACGGCGACGTACAACGGGGTCCTGGTGTCCTGAAGTCCGCGGAGAACGCCCGTGGCGGCGAGGACGACGAGCATGGCGGGGATGCCGAGTGCCGAGATCCGTAGGTAGGTCGTGGCGTAGGGGGCCGCGGTGTCGGAGGCGCCGAAGAGTTCCACGAGGGACGGCGCTGTGGGCAGGACGACCGCGATGACGGCCGCGCCGAGAAGGAGGGCCAGCCAGATGCTGTCCATGCCCTGGCGGATGGCGGCCTGGAGATCGCCGGCGCCGACCCGCCGGGCGACGGCCGCGGTGGTGGCGTAGGCGAGGAAGACGAAGACGCTGACGGCGGTCATGAGGAGGGCCGAGGCGACCCCGAGGCCGGCGAGTTGCGCGGTGCCGAGGTGGCCGACGATCGCGCTGTCGGCCATGACGAAGAGGGGCTCGGCGACGAGTGCGCCGAAGGCCGGGACGGCCAGCGCGACGATCTCTCTGTCGTGCTGTCGGCGGGTGGCCTTCGAGGTCGCGCGAGCCTGTGTCATGAGCACCAATCTAATCGTCCACAGGTAAGAGATGCAATTGCTGACTGACCCTTACCTAGCGTCTCGCCGCATGGAGTGTCGAGCGCCGTTCGATGTGATCTTGGTCCGACTGGGGAAGTTTTTCTTCTGCACAGCCGGTGGATGGGAAACGCGCAGGTCAGTGGCGTCCGCTTGGGAAAGGCGAGGGCTTGTTCACAGGCCTGTCCACCGTGTCGTGCACAGGTTTTGCGGAGTTCTCCACAGCATCCGGGCCGTCGTCCACATGCCCTGTGGATAACCAGATTGGCTGACGGTGCCGACAGGCCTACCGTGGTCCGGCGCCCGCTCCGTCCGTCGGTCGAGAAACCATCACAAAACCGACGCGCCCGAACTGGAGTTGGGCCTCTTATTTGTCAGTGGCGTGCCGTAGAAATGATGGGCACGCGAGGTCCGCTCGGCGGACGGGAGGAGGCTGCTCGGTGAGCATTTCCGAGCCCTTGGACGACCCGTGGGCCGACAGCGGGCCCAGTGATCGTCTGCCTGCCTCCCGCCGTCGCGGTAACGGCGGCCGTGGCCGTGACGAGCAGCACGACCGTGGCCGGGAGAACGGCGAGTGGGACGGCGGCGGTTCGACCTTCGAGCGGGTGCCGCCGCAGGATCTCGACGCCGAGCAGTCCGTCCTCGGCGGCATGCTCCTGTCCAAGGACGCCATCGCCGACGTCGTCGAGGTCCTCAAGGGCCACGACTTCTACAAGCCCGCGCACGAAACGATCTTCCAGGCGATCCTCGACGTCTACGCCAAGGGCGAGCCGGCCGACCCCATCACGATCGCCGCGGAGCTCACCAAGCGCGGCGAGATCAACAAGGTCGGCGGCGCATCGTATCTGCACACCCTCGTCCAGACGGTGCCGACGGCGGCCAACGCCGAGTACTACGCGGAGATCGTCCACGAGCGTGCCGTGCTGCGCCGCCTGGTGGAGGCCGGCACCCGCATCACGCAGATGGGGTACGCGGCCGACGACGACGTCGACGAGATCGTCAACCGGGCCCAGGCCGAGATCTACGCCGTCACCGAGCAGCGCACCAGCGAGGACTACCTGCCGCTCGGCGACATCATGGAAGGGGCCCTCGACGAGATCGAGGCGATCGGCTCCCGCAGCGGCGAGATGACCGGTGTGCCCACCGGATTCACCGACCTCGACTCGCTCACCAACGGGCTGCACCCGGGGCAGATGATCGTCATCGCGGCCCGCCCCGCCATGGGCAAGTCCACCCTCGCGCTGGACTTCGCGCGTGCCGCGTCGATCAAGCACAACCTGGCCAGCGTCATCTTCTCCCTCGAAATGGGCCGCAACGAGATCGCGATGCGCCTGCTGTCCGCCGAGGCGCGTGTGGCTCTGCACCACATGCGGTCCGGCACCATGACCGACGAAGACTGGACCCGTCTGGCGCGCCGGATGCCCGAGGTCTCCGCCGCGCCGCTCTACATCGACGACTCCCCGAACCTGTCGATGATGGAGATCCGCGCCAAGTGCCGTCGGCTGAAGCAGCGCAACGACATCAAGCTCGTGATCATCGACTACCTCCAGCTGATGCAGTCCGGTGGCTCGAAGCGCTCCGAGAGCCGTCAGCAGGAGGTCTCGGACATGTCCCGTAACCTCAAGCTCCTGGCCAAGGAGCTGGAGGTCCCGGTGATCGCGCTCTCGCAGCTCAACCGTGGTCCCGAGCAGCGCACGGACAAGAAGCCGATGGTGTCCGACCTGCGTGAGTCCGGTTCCATCGAGCAGGACGCCGACATGGTCATCCTGCTGCACCGCGAGGACGCCTACGAGAAGGAGTCCCCGCGGGCCGGCGAAGCCGACATCATCGTGGGCAAGCACCGTAACGGCCCGACCGCGACAATCACGGTGGCCTTCCAGGGCCACTACTCGCGGTTCGTGGACATGGCGCAGACCTGATCGTGTGGCCGTAGGAGGCGGCAGCGGGAGGCTGGTCAGCGGCTTGTCTCGTATCTGGTCAGGAGTACGCCGCCGGGGAACGTCCGTGTCTCCACCAGGTTGAGGTTCACCCAGGTGTCCAGCACGGTGAAGAACGGAGTGCCGCCGCCCACCAGGACGGGGGCCGTGGCCAGCATGTACTCGTCGATCAGCCCGGCCCTCATGGCAGCCCCGGCGAGCGTCGCGCCGACGATGTGCATCGGGCCGCCGTCCTCGGCCTTGAGCCGGGTGATCTCGGCGACCGCGTCGCTGGTGACCAGGCGGGTGTTCCAGTCGACCTTGTCGATCGTCGAGGAGAACACCACCTTCGACATGTCCCGCCAGCGGCGCGCGTACTCGATGTCCGCCGAGGTGGCGCCCGGCTGCTGGTCGGCGGTCGGCCAGTGGGAGCTCATCGTCTGCCACAGCTTGCGCCCGTACAGCGCCAGGTCGGTCGCCTGCAACTGGTCGGACCAGAACTGGAACAGTTCGTCGCTCGGAATGCTCCAGTCGAGGTTGTCGCCGGGCGCGGCGATGTAGCCGTCCAGGGACAGATTCATGCCGTAGATCAGTTTCCGCATGGTGCAGCCTTCCCTGCGTGGGTGTCCGGGAGATGGACCGGCGCGGCGCGGGAAACTCATCGGTGCGCGATCCGGGCTCGTCGGCCGTCCTCGTGCCCGGCGCCGGCGTGGTGTATTCGGCCGGCACGGGCAAACCGCCTGATCAGGCCAGGCGAGAGCGACATGTCATGAGCGTCGGAGCTCCAGGCGGTGTGCCGGGCCCTATGCGTTCGACTCCTGCCTGCCCCGCGGGGTGGACTGGGGGCATGACGACACCTCAGAAAGAACTGCTGGCCGGCACGCAGCGGGCGCTGCTGCACCGCATCGCCGTGGCCCAGGCCGAGGGGCGGGCGCCCTCGCTCGTGGCGGCGGTCGTGCGGGACGGACGCGCCGTGTGGCACGGGGGCCGTACGTGTGTGGACGGGCATGCACCGGACGAGAACGTGCAGTACCGGATTGGCTCGATCACCAAGACCTTCACGGCCGTGTTGGTGCTGAGGCTGCGCGAGGAGGGGCTGCTCGACCTCGGCGATCCGTTGGAGAAGCATCTGCCGGGAACGGGCGCGGGGGAGGCGACCGTGGCCGAACTGCTCGCTCATACGGCAGGGTTGGCGGCCGAGTCGCCCGGGCCGTGGTGGGAGCGCACGCCGGGTTCCCTGCGGCCCGAACTCTCCGATGTGCTGGGCGAGCAGCCTCTCCTGCACCCCGTCGGCCGCCGCCATCACTACTCGAACCCCGGCTACACACTGCTGGGCGCGCTGGTGGAGAAGCTCCGCGGGGAGCCGTGGGAGGACGTGCTGCGACGGGAAGTGCTCGAACCTCTCGGGCTGAAGCGTACGAGCGGGCGCCCACGGGCGCCGCATGCGGGCGGCTGGGCGGTGCATCCCTGGGCCGATGCGATGCTGCCCGAACCGGCGGAAGACCTCGGACGGATGGCTCCCGCCGGTCAACTGTGGTCCACGACCGGTGATCTGTCGCGCTTCGCTGCTTTCCTGATCAAGGGTGACGACCGTGTGCTGAGCGCGGAGACCGTGCGGGAGATGCGGACGCCCGCGGCTCCCGCCGAGTCGGCGGACGTCGTGGACGGCGTCACGTACGGTCTGGGACTTCAGATTCAGCACCGGCACGGACGGCTGCTCGCGGGGCATTCGGGATCGCTGCCGGGCTTCCTGGCGAGCCTGTTCTTCAGCGTGGCGGACGACGTCGCCGCCGACCTCGTGCGCATCGTCGCCGACGCCGAGCCGCGGATCCCCGAGCCCTGGCGGCCGATGGCCGAAGTCGACCGTTCCGTGCTGGAGTTGGCGGGCCAGTGGTACTGGGGAACCCATGCCTTCGGCCTGCGGCTGACGGCCGACGGGCTGCTCTCGCTGGAGCCGCTGTCCGGCAACGGTCGGCGCTCACGCTTCCGGGCCAACGGCGACGGCACCTGGACGGGGCTGGAGGGCTACTACGCCGGAGAGCTCCTGAGAGCCGTACGGCGCCCCGACGGAGGGGTCAGCCACCTCGACCTCGGGTCGTTCGTGTTCGCGCGTCAGCCGTACGACGAGGAGGCTCCTGTCCCCGGCGGTGTGGACCCGGAGGGGTGGCGAGGGATCGGTTAGTGGTCGTGGCGGCCGGTGGGCGCCCTGTTTCACGTGAAACAGGGCGCCCACCGGCCGGGGTGCCTCGCCCGGTCAGAGCGCGAGCTTGAAGCCCACGTGGGAGGCCGTGAAGCCGAGCCGCTCATAGAAGCGGTGGGCGTCGGTACGGGTGTTGTCCGAGGTCAGCTGGACCAACTGGCAGTCCTGGCGACGGGATTCGTCGATCGCCCACTCGATGAGCTGCGTGCCGAGGCCGCTGCCGCGCTCGTCGGCGTGGATGCGCACGGCTTCGATGATCGATCTGACGGCTCCGCGACGGGACAGCCCGGGAACGATCGTGAGCTGGAGCGTGCCGACGACGCGGCCTTCGCGTACGGCGACGACCAGGTGCTGGTTCGGGTCGCTGCTGAGCCGTTGGAGCGCGGAACGGTACGGGGTCAGGTCGTCCGGCGACTCGCGCTGGGCACCCAGCGGATCGTCGGCGAGCATCGCGACGATCGCGGGAAGGTCGTCGGCGACTGCGGCTCGTATTTCAAGATCTCCCATAGCCGCACTCTAAGCGGGCGCCTTCAGTGACTCGACCGCCCGGACGAGGGGGGCGAGTTCGGGGTTGTTCGCGGCTTCGTCGAGGGCCTGGCGCAGGGCGGTCTCGTTGGTGGGGCGGGCTTCTTCGAGGAGGGTGAGGCCTGCTTCGGTGACGTTGGTGTAGATGCCGCGGCGGTCGGTGGGGCAGAGGTAGCGGGCGAGCAGGCCGCGGTCTTCGAGGCGGGTGACCAGGCGGGTGGTGGCGCTCTGGCTGAGGACGACGGCGTCGGCGACCTGTTTCATCTGCAGGTGGCCGCCGTCGCCGTCGTGCTGGCGGCTGAGGACGTCCAGCAGGGAGTACTCGCGCACGCTGAGGCCGTGTCCGGTCTGGAGGGCGCGTTCGATGTGGGCCTCGATCCGTCCGTGCAGCAGGGAGAGCGCGCACCAGCCCTGGGCGAGGGCGGTGAGCGCGGGGTCAGTGGCGGTCATGGGTGTCTTCCTTCGTCCCGGAGCGGCTGAGGGTCAGGGTAGGGCAGCATCGAAATAGCCATCGTTTGCAAATATAGCGCGTACGCAAGTATTGTCAGTCGGCGTAAAGCGCTTCTGCAATCTTCTGGGAAGGGTTCGTCCCCATGCCGCTCGCGCTCTTGGCCCTTGCGATCGGGGCCTTCGGAATCGGAACGACCGAGTTCGTGATCATGGGCTTGCTGCCCGAGGTCGCGGGCGATTTCGGGGTCTCCATCCCCACCGCCGGCCTGCTGGTGACCGGCTACGCGCTCGGCGTGGTGGTCGGCGCCCCTCTGATGACCGTGCTCGGCACCAAGGTCTCCCGCAAGCGGATGCTGATGCTGCTGATGGTCCTCTTCATCGCCGGCAACCTGCTGTCCGCTCTCGCTCCGGCCTTCGCCGTCATGATGGTCGGCCGTGTGGTCGCCTCGCTCGCCCACGGTGCCTTCTTCGGCATCGGATCGGTCGTCGCGGCCGACCTGGTGGCCCCGGACAAGAAGGCCGGCGCCATCGCGATGATGTTCACCGGACTCACCGTCGCCAACGTCGTCGGTGTGCCACTGGGCACGTTCGTCGGCCAGTCGGTCGGATGGCGGGTCACCTTCGGCATCGTCGCCGCACTCGGTGTGGTCGGCCTCCTGGGCATCGCCAGGCTCGTCCCCGACCTGCCCAAGGCCGAAGGCGTGCGCCTGCGTCATGAACTGGCCGCCTTCAAGAACACACAGGTCCTGCTCGCGATGGCGATGACCGTCCTCGGCTTCGGCGGTGTCTTCGCGGCCATCACCTACATCGCACCGATGATGACCCACGTCGCCGGGTTCTCCGACAGCTCGGTCACCTGGCTGCTCGTTCTCTTCGGCCTCGGTATGGTCGGCGGAAACCTCGTCGGCGGCCGGTACGCGGACCGGGCCCTGATGCCCCTGCTCTACGTCTCCCTGGGCGCCCTCGCCGTCGTCCTCGCCCTGTTCACGCTCACCGCACATCACAAGGTCCTCGCGGCCGTCACCATCGCCCTGATCGGCGCCCTCGGCTTCGCCACCGTCCCGCCGCTGCAGAAGCGCGTGCTCGACCAGGCCCACGGCGCCCCGACCCTTGCCTCGGCCGTCAACATCGGCGCCTTCAACCTCGGCAATGCGCTCGCGGCCTGGCTCGGCGGACTCGTCATCGCCGCCGACATGGGATACACCTCCCCGAACTGGGTCGGCGCCGCGCTCGCCGCGGCCGCGCTGCTCCTGGCCCTGCTCTCCGCGGCCCTGGAGCGCCGGGACCGTGTGCCCAGCACTGTCGTCACGGGCGCTTCGCCCGCTGAGCGCGAGGTGGCCGTCCACCACTGACCGACGACAGCACGACCGCGTGAACGCCGGTTCCCGACAGACCTCGGGAACCGGCGTCGACGTATCGGAGCGTCCTCAGCCCGCCGCGACCGTGAGCGGTGCGAACCGCCGCTGCCAGTCCCCGGGAAGCTCGGCGATGCCGTAGGTCATCACCGTGTTGAAGGCTACGGAGGAAAGGCCCTGCTCCTTGGCCCAGGCCAGCAGCTCCTCGTGCCGCACGTCGATGTCGGTGCGCAGCGGTCGGTCGGTGACGGCGGCGAGTGAGGTGATCAGGGCCTTCGCGGTCTCCGTGTCGCGGGCGATCAGCGGGCCCACGACGTGGGTGTCCATGTTGGGCCAGGCCGCCGCGTAGCCGATGATCCGGCCGTTCTCCTCGGCCACACGCAGGTGGTCGGCGAAAGCCGGCAGCCGGGTGATCAGGGGCGTGCGGTCGGAGCCGAACACCTCCTCGTCCAGCCGCAGGATCGCGCTGAGGTCCTCGGCGTTCGCCGCCCGTGTGGCGACCGTCGGCTCCGGCCCCCTCGCTACGAAGTGGCCGCGCAGCATCTCCGCCCGGCCGGTGGCCTTGAAGCCGAGTTCCTCATAGAGCGGCTGACCGTACGGGGTCGCGTGCAGGGTCAGCGGTGTGGTGCCCATGGCCGAGACGACGTGGTGCATCAGCCGGCGCCCGATGCCCTGCCGGGCGTGCCGTTCGGCGACCAGCACCATGCCGATCGCTCCCAGATCCGGGCTGCCGTGAGGACCGTACTCGGTGACCACGCAGGCACTGACGAGACCCCCGTCGGGGTCGTCGATGCCGTAGCCCTTCCCGGCGGTGAGGAGGAAGCCCCACTTGTGCTCCTCGCGGGGCCAGCCCCGGTTCTCGGAGAGGTCGGCGCAGGCGGAGAGATCGCGCAGCGTCAGACGGCGGATGGGCAGAGCGGCGGGAGAAGGAGTCGGCACGCAGGTCAGGCTGTCTGAAGGGGGGCCTTGCCGTCCACCCGTTTCGGGGGAGACGTACGAGCTTTTGGCCACGTTGTGGTCCACGGGAGGTGAGCCGGCCGAGGCAGGCTGTTTCACGTGAAACATGGACGAACAGCGTGCGGCTGACTGTCCTGACAGGGGGTAGTCTCCGCGCTGCCGCTAGCCTCCGGATCATGACACGGCTGCATCTCTTCGACCTTGATGGCACGTTGCTGCACGGTACCTCCGCTCCTGTGGAGATCTCGCGGCAACTCGGACTTGAGGCGGAGACGGTGGCGCTCGACCGGGCGATCTCGGCAGGTCTGATCGGGCCGCCGGAGTACGCGGCGCAGGTGCACGCGCTGTGGGCGGATCTCACCGAGGCGCATGTGGTGGCTGCTTTCGAGGGGGCTCCCTGGCTGGCCCGTATCCGTGATGTCTGGGCGGAGATCGGACAGCGGGGCGAGTACTGCGCCGTGGTGTCCCTCTCGCCCTCCTTCTTCGTGGAGCGGCTCACGGAATGGGGCGCGCACGCGGCCCACGGATCCGTTTTCCCCGCGGTGCCGTTCACCGAGCCGGTCGACCCGGCCGGTGTGCTCAGCGCCGCCGCCAAGGTGCACATCGCCGACCGTCTGTGCGCGGAGTTCGGAGTCACGCGCGCCGACTGCATCGCTTATGGCGACTCCATGTCGGACAAGGACCTGTTCGGTGCCGTCCCGATCTCCGTCGCGGTCAATGCGGACAGCCATCTGTCCGGCCTTGCCACGCACTCCTACATGGGCAGAGACCTGTGGGATGCCTATGCATTGGTGCAGCGAGGCTGACGCTCAGCCCAGGTCGGGGGCGTGCATGGCACGGACGCCCTCGATGTTGCCGTCCAGATAGTGGCGCAGCGACAACGGGACGAGGTGGACGGAGGCGATCCCCACACGGGTGAACGGCACCCGGACGATCTCGTACTCGCCGACCGGCTCCTCGACCTCCGGGCCGTGCCGCAGGGACGTGTCCATGGATCCCAGTCGGCAGACGAAGAAGTGCTGGACCTTCACGCCGGTCGCGCCGCCGTCCTCGCCGATGTGCTCGACGGTGTCGACGAAGCAGGGCACCACATCGGTGATCTTGGCGCCGAGTTCCTCGTACACCTCGCGGTGCAGGGCATCGACGACGGTCGTGTCCTCCGGCTCGACTCCGCCGCCGGGGGTGAGCCAGTAGGGATCCATGCCGGGCTTGGTGCGCTTGATCAGAATCAGGTCGTCACCGTCCAGCAGAACGGCGCGGGCGGTGCGCTTGACCACGGGTCGGACGGTCATGGGAGAAATGTGGCCCGGCTGGTTCCACGTGAAACATAGCCGGACGTCATGGGGTGCCATCGGCGGGTGATACCTCGCCCGAGCCCCGTCGGTTGTGCGCTCACCCCCAGTCGGTGGCCGCCCGCAGCAGCCAGTCATGGGCCCGCGCGATGTGGGGCATCGCCAGGGTGCCGGTGCGGACCACCAGGAAGTACGTTCGCAGCGGCGGTACGGCGGGCTCGTGCAGGGCGACGACCTCGCCCCGCTCCAGGGCCTGCGCACACAGATAGCGGGGCAGGACCGCGATACCCGCGCCCGTGACGGCACAGGCGAGGACCGCTCGCAGGTCGGGAACGACGACGGTGCCCGGCCCGGACGGACGGGAGTCGAAGACGGAGGCCCAGTACCGGGAGACGAAGGGCAGCGACTCGTGCACCTCGATCACCGGTAGGTTCTCCAGCTCGGACGCCGACTTGATGCGCGGGATGCCGGAGCCGATCCACTCCGCCCAGCGCGGGGCGGCGACCAGGACGTGCTCTTCGTCGCAGAGCGGAGTCGCGGTGAGCAGAGCGCCACGAGGACGGGCCGTACTGATGGCCAGATCATGGTGTCCGGCGGCCAGCCCTTCCAGGGTCTCCTCGGCATGGCCGAAGGAGGCGCGCAGCGCGAAGCCCTGGCCGTCTTCGCCGGTCAGCTCCGTCAGCGCGGGAAGAGCCCGCTCCGCGGTGAACTCAGGAGGCCCGGCAAGATGCAGCGTCCGTAAGGAGGACTCGTCGTCGAGGCCCGTCTCGGCGATCTCCACCAGGGCGTCGAGATGAGGCGCGGCCTTGTGGGCGAGCTCGTCGCCGATGGTCGTCGGGGTCACTCCGCGGGCCTGCCGCAGGAACAGCGGGCGGCCCAGTTGCCGTTCCAGGGTGCGAATCTGCGAGGTCACGGCAGGCTGGGACAGACCGAGCAGCGCGGCGGCGCGGGTGAAGGAGCCGGCCCGGTGGACGGTCACGAAGGTGCGCAACAAGGCCAGATCCATGTCACGCCCTCCCCTTCCCTGCCTTCCCCGCAGCCCCCCGGCCGCGCCCAACTATAAATATGTCGATAGGTCTCTGTCGCTACTGTGATTGGACACTGACACAGAGTCAACTAGCCTTGTTCGCGCGGTTCTTCGCGCGCGGAACCGAGGACGGTCCGAGCCACGAGGGGGGAGGCTCGGACCGTCCGTTGTACGTAGCCGTGTACCGGCCGACGCGTATGTCCGGCGGTCAGCGCGCCGACTCCTGCAGCGCACGCAGCACATCGGCCACCAGGTCCTCGGGATCCTCCGCGCCTACCGAGAGCCGAATGAAACCCTCCGGCACCGCATCCCCGCCCCAGCGCCCGCGCCGCTCCGCCGTGGAGCGCACCCCGCCGAAGCTGGTCGCGTCGTCGACGAGCCGCAGGGCGTCGAGAAAACGCTCGGCACGCGCGCGCGTGGGCAGCGTGAAGGAAACCACGCACCCGTAGCGCCGCATCTGCGCCGAGGCGACCTTGTGCGAAGGGTCGCTCAGCAGTCCCGGATAGCGCACCCCGAGCTCCTCGGGCCAGGCGTGCAGTGCCTCGGCGACGGCCAGCGCGGTGGCGCTCTGCCGGTCCACCCGCAGCTGGAGCGTGGCGAGGGAGCGATGAGCCAGCCAGGCCTCCATGGGGCCGGGAATCGCTCCGACGATCTTCCGCCAGCGGCGTACGGCCGCCATCGCCTCGGGGTCGCCTCCGGTGACGTATCCCAGCAGGATGTCGCCGTGCCCGGTGAGCTGCTTGGTGCCGCTCGCCACGGAGAAGTCGGCGCCGAGCTCCAGCGGACGCTGTCCGAGCGGCGTGGCGAGTGTGTTGTCGACGGCTACAAGGGCGCCGCGCGCGTGTGCAGCCTCGGCCAGCCGCCTGATGTCGCACACGTCGAGGCCCGGATTGGAAGGGGTCTCGATCCACAGCAGCTTCGCGCCGTCGAGGACGTCGAGCTGGGCGTCGCCGCCGGTCGGCGCGGTGCGCACCTCGATGCCGTACGCCTCCAGTTGGTCGCGCACCAGGGGCAGCGCCTGGTAGCCGTCGCTGGGCAGGACGACGGCGTCTCCGCTTCGCAGTTGCGAGAAGAGCACGGAGGAGATGGCGGCCATGCCCGAGGCGAACACGAGCGTTTCGACGCCGTCCTCGCCGGGCGCCTCCAACTCGCCGACGGCCCGCTCCAGGTGGGTCCAGGTCGGGTTCTCGTCCCGGCCGTAGGTGTACGGGCCGGTGGGGTCGCCCGGCAGGTGGAAGTGGGCCGCGAACACCGGCCCGGGCAGGGTCGGCTCGTGCTTGACGGGCTCGGGCAGACCCGCCCGTACCGCGCGCGTGCCGTCGCCCTTCGACGCGTCCGTTGCACTCATGCCGCCTGCCCTTCCACGGCCTCGCGCACCGCGGCGAGCAGGCCGGTGCCGGCCGCCTCCACCATGTCGAGGCAGGTCTCGAAGCCGTCCATGCCCCCGTAGTACGGGTCCGGTACGTCGAGGTCGTCGCCCGCGGTGGGGTCGTACGAGCGCAGCAGCCGGATCTTGGCAGCGTCCCGTTCGGTGGGCGCGAGGCGGCGCAGCGCCTTGAGGTGGCTCTCGTCGAGCGCGATGACCAGGTCGAGGCCGGCGAACCAGGACGCCCGGAACCGGCGGGCGGTGTGGTCGCTGTCGTAGCCGTGTTCCTCAAGGACGGACACGGTGCGCGGGTCGGCGCCGTCGCCCTCGTGCCAGCCGCCGGTGCCGGCGCTGTCGACCTCGACCAGGCCGTCTAGCCCGGCCTCCGTCACGCGCGCGCGGAAGACGGACTCGGCCATCGGGGAGCGGCAGATGTTGCCGGTGCACACGAAGCACACGCGGTACGTCATCGGCGCTCAGTCCCCGTCGGGCAGGGCGACGTTGAGCGCCCAGGAGACGATCGAGATGATCAGGCCGCCGAGGACGGCCGTCCAGAAGCCCTCGACGTGGAAGCTCAGGTCGAGCTTGTCGGCCAGCCAGGAGGTCAGCAGCAGCATCAGCGCGTTGACGACCAGGGTGAACAGGCCGAGCGTCAGGATGAGCAGCGGCAGGCTCAGGAGCTTCACAACCGGCTTGACCAGGAAGTTGACCAGGCCGAAGAGCAGCGCGACCAGGAGCAGGGTGCCGATCTTCTTGCCCGTGCCGTCACCGGTCAGGGTGATCTTGTCGAGCAGCCACACCGCGACTGCCAGGGCACCCGCGTTGGCGATCGTCTTGACTACGAAATTCTTCATGTGTCTGATCGTGGCAGACGAGATCGGCTACGACACAGGCGCAGAGGCGGACGAGAGAGATGAAGGCATTCCGGCTGGACGAACTGGAGGCGGAGCGCGCCGCCAACGAGGGCGCCTACCTGCAGTTCCTGCGTGAGCGGAACATGTCGGTCGGTCTGTACGCGCTCAACGCCGGCGAGCATGATCCACAGAAGCCGCACAACCAGGACGAGGTCTACTTCGTCGTGAGCGGCCGTGCCCACATCACCGTCGGCATGGAGACCACGCAGGTGGCGCGTGGCAGCGTGGTGTACGTACCGGCCGGGGTCGCCCACAAGTTCCACCACATCAGCGAGGATCTGCGGGTGATGGTGGTGTTCTCTCCGGCCGAGAGCTGATCCGCCACCCCGGGGTTCCCTAGGGGATCGATCAGGGGAGGACAAGGGGTGCGAGGCCCCCGTCGGCGCACCCGCGGCTCTAGCATCGAGTGCAGGACGTGAGAGATGGGCCCGCCGACAGGAGCGGGGCCCGTCCGACCGGGCCCGGCACTGAGCCGGGCGGAGAGATGAGGACGAGGGCGATGCGTGAGATCTTCGCGGGAATGCCGTGGTGGGTGAAGTGGGTTGCGGTGCCTGTCATCGCCCTGGTGGTGTTCGGCGGGCTGATAGCCAGCGTCGTCGGTTTCGTCATCGGGCTGCTGTTCAAGCTGCTGGTCTTCGTGGCACTGGTCGGCGGACTCATCTACGTCGTACGGAAGTTCATGTCGAGTTCCTCCTCGCGCAGCGACTGGTGAGGGGCGCGCGGGCAACCGGCGAGCGGTAACGGGAATCGCCGGTTCCCTCGGGCGAGGGAAGTTTTCCGGACAGGTCGTCTGCAAGCGGTGGCGGACGATTAGAGTCCGGAAACCGACGCGGGGACGACCCCGCGAGTGGCGTACACCCTCCCCCGTGTTCCCCGCACGGGCTGCCCCCTCGCGCTTTGGGAGTGACCCTTGGCCACGGTTGACACCGCACCCTCCGAGATCCGCATCCGCCCCCCGGTACAGCCCGCGCCTCCCCAGCGGACGCGACCGGCCACGCCGCCGCCCGCACCGCCCGCACCGGCACGGACGCCGACCGCGCACCCCGGGCAGGTGCAGCCCATCGGCTCCGCGAAGCCGGAATCCCCTTCGAGTACGGCGTCCCCTTCGAGCGCGGCGCGGCCATCGAACTCCGGGACATCTCCGAGCCCGGTACGGCCGCCTCACCCCGGCTCCCCTCCGAATGCCGGCCCCCCACCGGGCCTCGGCCCCCTCGCGAGCTCCGGCCCCCCACCGAGCCCGGTACAACCCGTCAGATCCGGCCAGCCGTCGGCCTCCTCGACGCTCATCGGATCCGTCCAGCGCGCGATGCGTCTGCTGGAGTCCGTCGCCGCGCACGAGCACGGCGCCCCGGCGAAGCAACTGGCCCGGGAGACCGGCCTGGCGCTCCCCACCGCCTATCACCTGCTGCGCACCCTGGTGCACGAGGGCTATCTGCGGCGCGACAAGGGCCTGTTCTTCCTCGGTGAGGCGGCCGAGCGGCTGAGCAGCAGCGGAGCACAGCAGAAACGTCGCAGCACGGTCGTCGACGCCCTCGCCCACTGGCGCGACGCCATCGGCGTCCCCGTCTACTACGCGATGTACAGCGACGGCGAGATCGAGGTCATGTGCGTCTCCGACACCCCGGGCAATCCGGCCGTGGAGGAGTGGGCCGACTTCCGGGAGACCGGGCACGCGCACGCGATCGGACAGTGTCTGCTGTCCCAACTGGACGAGGGCGCGCGCCGTGACCACCTGGACCGCTACCCCGTGCAGCCCATCACCCCGTACACGGCGCGGGACAGCCACGCCCTCCTGCGCCGTCTGACGCGGATGCGGCGGATGGAACCGGTGATCGAGCGTCAGGAGTACGCGTTGGGAACGGTGTGCGCGGCCATCCCGATCACGGTCGGCACCACCGCCGCCACCATGGCCATCTCCCTCCCCGTCCACCAGGAGGACCGGCTGCTGGGGGCGGTACGGCAACTGCAGAGCGAGGTCGGGCGGATGCTGGGGTCACTCGCGATCTCTATCAGCATCTGAAAACTCACTCCTTGTGATCTGTTGTGTACGTTCAGCAAGATTTCATCAGGGTCGGGACGATCATTCCTGGCTGTTCTACGGCAGATGACGGGGTTGGCGATGCGTGAGTCCGTACAGGCAGAGGTCATGATGAGCTTTCTCGTGTCCGAGGAGCTCTCCTTCCGCATTCCGGTGGAGCTGCGCTACGAGGCCACTGATCCCTATGCCGTGCGGCTGACCTTCCATCTGCCCGGAGACGCCCCGGTGACCTGGGCATTCGGGCGCGAGCTGCTGATCGACGGGGTGGGCCGGCCGTGCGGGGAGGGCGACGTCCACGTCGCGCCGGCCGACCCCGAGTCGCCGGGTGACGTCCTGATCCGTCTTCAGGTCGGCGGTGACCAGGCGGTGTTCCGCTCCTCCTCGGCACCCTTGGTGGCCTTCCTGGACCGCACGGACCGGCTGGTGCCGTTGGGCCAGGAGGGTGCGCTGTCCGACTTCGACGCCAGCCTCGACGAGGCGCTGGACCGGATCCTGGCCGAGGAACAGAGCGCGGGCTGAAGCGTTACGGGAGCGCCGGGGTGGTGGCGTAACGCTTCGCCGTCGTGTCGCGGGAGGGGTGCAGGAACGCTTCTTCCGGGGGTTGCGGGTGCGCGGGCGGGCAACCTGGGCGTGCCGGTTCGCGGGGGTGCCGGTTCGCAGGCGTGCCGACTGACCCCGGCCTGCGGGGACCGGGACGCTCCCGCGGATCACCGCTTGCGTCGCCGTCCCCGTCCGCCGCGGGCCGGAGCCGAGGCCGTGCCGGGCGCCGTCGGCGCGGTCTCCCGTGCCGGACGGTCGGCCGAGACCATCAGCGCGGCCAGGGCCGTGGTGACCGGAACCGATGCGACCAGGCCGATCGAACCCACCAGCGTGCGCACGATTTCCTCCGCCACCAACTCACTGTTGGCAACCGTCCCCACGCTGCTCTGCGCGATCGAGAAGAGCAGCAGCAGCGGTAGCGCGGCGCCCGCGTAGGCGAGGACGAGCGTGTTGACGACGGACGCGATGTGGTCGCGGCCGATACGGATGCCGGCCCGGTACAGCCCGCGCCAGCCCATCGTCGGGTTGGCCTCGTGCAGCTCCCAGACCGCCGAGGTCTGCGTGACCGTCACATCGTCGAGGACGCCGAGCGAACCGATGATGATGCCGGCCAGCAGCAGACCGCTCATGTCGATGTCCGGATACAGGCCGTGGATCAGGCCGGTGTTGTCGTCGGTGTTGCCCGTCAGAGCGGCCCAGCCGATGAACGCCGAGCCCAGGATGCCGATCAGCAGCAGCGAGATCAGCGTGCCCAGCACCGCCACGGACGTACGGGCCGAGAGCCCGTGGCACATGTAGAGGGCGATCAGCATGATGGCGCTCGCTCCGACCACCGCCACGACCAGCGGGTTCGAGCCCTGGAGGATCGCGGGGAGGATGAAGAGCGTCAGTACCAGGAAGCTGACGGCCAGGGCGACCAGTGCCATGACCCCGCGCAGTCGGCCCACCAGCACGACGGCGAGCGCGAAGATGCCGGCGAGCAGCGCCATCGGGACGCGGCGGTTGACGTCGGTGACGGCGTACTGCAGGTCCTTGGGCGCGGAGGGCTCGTAGGCGACCACGACCTTCTGGCCCTCGTTCAACTGCCGTGACTGGTCGGGCTGCACGATCTCGGTGAACGTACGGCCCTTGTCCTGGCCCGTGTCGACGCGGATCGTCGCCTTCTTGCAGGTGCCGTCCGCCTGCTGCTGGGCGGAGGAGCCCTCGGCGGTTGAGGTGTCGCCGGTCGGCGGGACACCCGAGGCGTTCACCGCCGAGCAGCTCACCTCCTCGACCTTGGTGACCGTCGCCTGCTGGGTCTGCCGGTCGAAGCCGACCCCGGTGCGCTCGTGCGGCGGCGCCCCACCGGGCCACAGCACCGCCAGTCCTACGACCACTGCCGCGGCGAACGGGATCAGGATCGCCGCGATGACCTTGCGCAGGTGCTTGGAGACCGGTGCCGCCGGACCGTGGGCGTGACTGTGGGAGTGACCACCGTGTCCGTGGCCGTGGCCGTGGCCGTGTCCGTCACCGCCACCGGGGGAACCGGGACCGTGATCGCGCCCGCCACTGCCGGGCCCACCACTGCCGGGCCCACCACTGCCGGGACCGCCACTGCCAGGCCCGCCCCCGCCGGGACCGCCTCCACCGGGGCCGCCCCTGCCCGAGCCGCCCCCGCCGGGACCGCCTCCACCCGGGCCGCCCCTGCTCGACCCGCCCCCGCCGGGCCCACCACTGGGAGCGCCTCCGCCGGGACCGCCGTTGCCATGGGCACTCCCCCCAGACCCACCACCGCCGGGCCCGTACCCGTCCCCGCCGCCGAAGCCACGGCCGGCGGGGCCGCCTCCGGAGCCGGGGCCGGGGCCGCGGGGCGGCTCGGGCGGTGGGAACGGGGGTTCATGCGTCGTGGTCACCGACCGATCATCGCAAGAACGGCAGGGGCCCCCTGTTCACCGCGCCCGAATTGACGCTAGCGTGGAGCCACCTTTGTACACGCGGGAGCTCGGAGCACCGGGCTGAGAGGGCGCTGACCTCCGTCCCAGCGATGTTTCACATGAAACGTCACCGAAGAAGAGTGATGTTTCACACGGAGCATCGGCAGACGGATACCGCTGCGTCGACCGCCGAACCTGTTACCGGGTAATGCCGGCGTAGGGAGTAGGTCTCATGACCATCAAGGACGCACGCACGCCTGCCTCCGTCCAGGGCGACACCAAGAGCACTGCCCAGGACGACAAGCCCCAGGAGGCCGGGAAGTCCATCGGCTGGCACAAGGCGTACGTCGAGGGCTCGCGCCCCGACCTGCGGGTGCCGGTTCGTCAGGTGCACCTCACCAACGGGCAGTCGGTCACCCTGTACGACACATCGGGCCCGTACACGGATCCGCTCGCCGACACCGACGTCCGCCGGGGCCTGGCCCCGCTGCGGGAGAACTGGATCATCGGCCGCGGCGACACCGAGGAGTACGCGGGCCGCCCCGTCCGTCCCGAAGACGACGGGATCAAGCACACCTCGCCGCGCGGCGGCAACCTGCGCAACCTCGACGCGGTCTTTCCGGGACGGCCCCGCCTGCCGCGCCGCAGCCGCGACGGCAGTGCGGTCACGCAGCTCGCCTACGCCCGCCGCGGCGAGATCACGCCCGAGATGGAGTACGTCGCTATCCGGGAGAACGTTTCTCCAGAGGTGGTCCGCGAGGAGATCGCCGAGGGCCGGGCGGTGCTCCCCGCCAACGTCAACCACCCGGAGATCGAGCCGATGATCATCGGCAAGCGGTTCCTGGTGAAGGTCAACGCCAACATCGGCAACTCGGCGGTGACCTCTTCCATCGAGGAGGAGGTCGAGAAGATGACCTGGGCGACCCGCTGGGGCGCCGACACGGTCATGGACCTGTCCACCGGCCGCAACATCCACACCACCCGCGAGTGGGTGCTGCGCAACTCCCCCGTCCCCATCGGCACGGTCCCGCTCTACCAGGCCCTCGAAAAGGTCGACGGCAGGGCCGAGGAGCTGACCTGGGAGATCTACAAGGACACCGTCATCGAGCAGGCCGAGCAGGGCGTGGACTACATGACGGTTCACGCGGGCGTCCGCCTGCCGTACGTCCCGCTGACCGCCAACCGCAAGACCGGCATCGTCTCCCGCGGCGGCTCGATCATGGCCGCGTGGTGCCTCGCGCACCACAAGGAGTCGTTCCTCTACGAGAACTTCGAGGAGCTCTGCGAGATCCTCGCCGCCTACGACGTCACGTACTCCCTCGGCGACGGCCTGCGGCCCGGCTCGATCGCGGACGCCAATGACGAGGCACAGTTCGCGGAGTTGAGGACGCTCGGGGAACTCAACCGGATCGCGAAGCGTTTCAATGTTCAGACCATGATCGAGGGCCCGGGACATGTCCCGATGCACAAGATCAAGGAGAACATCGACCTTCAGCAGGAGATCTGTGATGAAGCTCCGTTCTATACGCTCGGCCCGCTGACGACGGACGTCGCGCCGGCGTACGACCACATCACCTCCGGCATCGGTGCCGCGATGATCGCCTGGTGGGGCACGGCCATGCTCTGCTACGTCACGCCCAAGGAACACCTGGGCCTGCCCAACCGTGACGACGTCAAGACCGGCGTCATCACCTACAAGATCGCCGCCCACGCAGCCGACCTCGCCAAGGGGCACCCCGGTGCACAGGAGTGGGACGACGCGCTGTCCGACGCCCGTTTCGAGTTCCGCTGGGAGGACCAGTTCAACCTGGCCCTCGACCCGGACACAGCACGGGAGTTCCACGACGAGACCCTGCCGGCCGAGCCGGCGAAGACCGCCCACTTCTGCTCGATGTGCGGACCGAAGTTCTGCTCGATGAAGATCAGCCAGAGCATCAACGAACGGTTCGGCGGTACAGCGGCCGAGGGCGCGTCCCAGGAGGAGATCGCCGAAGGGATGCTCCAGAAGTCGAAGGAGTTCGCGGCCAGCGGGAACAGGGTGTACCTGCCGCTCGCGGACTGAGTGAAGCTGCTCGCCGTCGGACTCGTGATCCACCGTGGGGCACGGGTCCGACGGTCCGACTACTGGCCAAGCCTTGAGCCGAGAGAGACAGCCGCTGGATACGGATCTACGCTCGAATGGGGAGGTCACCCCAGGAGATCCGATGAAGAACCGAGTGATCGCTGTAGCGATTCTGACCATGGTCGGCCTCGCCTTGGCCGTATCCGGTGCCGCCCTGTCCCTCCCGGCAGTGTCGGCTCAGGCGGCACCACCCTCGCCTACGGCGACGTACGACCCGCTGACCGCCCGAGAGTGGGCGCTGATCGCCAAAGACCCTGACGATCACATTGGCGAGCACTACGTCGTGTACGGAGTCGTCACACAGTTCGACGCAGCGACAGGCCCCGACGCCTTCCGCGCCGATGTCGACGGGGTTCGACACGCCGAGGCCTACGAGTATCCGACCAACACCGTTCTGACCGGGGACGAAGCAGCTCTCGACCAGATAGTCATGGGGGACGCCTTCAGAGCGAAGGTCGAGGTCACTGGAACCCTTACGTACGAAACGCAGATCGGAGGGTCCACGACTGTCCCGCAGTTGCAGGTGGACGCCATAAAGGTGATAGACCCTGCGGGGTCCTGACCCCTTCGACGCGGGGCAGCGCCCGACGCCCTCACCTCTAGAGCGCCCAGATGATCAGAAGCGGTCCGTAGACGGCCGCCAGAGCCCAGAGGAGGCGTCTCCATTCGAACGTCACGATGATCCGAGCCGGGCCGTCGTCACTGTCGCCGGGTGACTGTGACGCCGTGCGGTGCGCCTCCGCAAGCAGCCGGAGGGCTCTGCGGTGGGTCCGGTATCCGGTGAACGTGCCCAGCAGTGAACTGCCGAAAGCGACCGAGCCGAGGGTCCGCCCGTCGCGCAGGGAGATGACCAGGCCGTCGTCGGCCGTCACCCGCGCGACATCGCTCCAACTAACGGTCGAGGTCAGGAGGAGGTTGGTGACGGACACGCGGTCGGTGGTCCAGCGGATCGCGGAATCCCACCCAAGTGCCCAGAGGAAGACAGCCATACCACCGAGCAGGAATGCCGCCGGCGGTTCTTCCTGCAGCGGCCCCATCAGAAGGGAGGCGAAGAAGTAGCCGGCGACCGCTCCGGTCACAGGCAGCCATGTGTACGCGGGCCGTCTGATCACCTTCATCCGCATCGCGGATCACCCCCCTCACCACGATCGATCCTCCACACCGGACGGAGACGGGGTCAAGATCGTGTGCGCCCGCATGGCGGCTCGGCCTTTCGGGGGCACCAGCTCGCTCGGCACACTGATCCCATGACAGCACTGAGCAAGGGCGCCAATCTTCCTGTCGACTCCCCGGTGGTTCGTGTGGAGCTCTCCTGGTCCGACGGGCCGGGGGTGCCGGACGTGGATGCCTCGGCGCTGCTGCTCACGGCGGCCGGCCGTGTGCGTGACGACGGTGACTTCGTCTTCTACAACCAGCCGCACCACGCGTCGCAGGCCGTCACCCACCTGGGCAAACAGCGTGCCGCGGGCACCACGACCGACACCGTCGCGGTGGAGTTCGGTTCGCTGGAGCCGGCTGTCGAGCGGATCGTGCTGTGCGCGTCGGCCGACGGAGGCACGTTCGGGCAGGTACCCGGACTGATGTTGAAGCTGGTCGACGAGCGGACCCGGGCCGAGCTCGCGCGGTTCGTGATGGAGGCCGGGACGGAGACCGCCTTCATCGGTGGCGAACTGTATCTGCGACAGGGGAGGTGGAAGTTCCGGGCGGTCGGACAGGGATACGCCTCCGGACTCGCGGGCCTGGCCACCGACTTCGGCATCTCGGTCGACGAGGAGGACGACCGGACGGCATCGGCCGCTGTACCGACGGCACCGGCCGCCGTACCGCCGGTGCAGGCCCCCGTACCGCCCGCACCGCCCGTAGCCACGGCGCCGCCCACCCCGCCGACACCATCCGTACCACCCACGCCCGCCACCCCCGTGACACCGTCCGCCCCCACCCCACCGCCGCCCTCCCCCCGCCTCACCAAGGGTGAGGAGCGCCTCCCGGTGGACATGCGCAAGCGGCTGGACCTGCGCAAGCAGCAGGTGGCGGTCAGCCTGACCAAGCACGGGGCGGCCGGTGTCACCGCTCGCGTCATCCTGGTCCTGGACGCCTCGGGGTCCATGTCCTTCCTCTACTCCGGTGGTGTCGTCGCCGATGTGGTGGAGCGGATGGCCGCCGTGGCAGCGCAGTTGGACGACGACGGCGAGATGCAGGCCTGGACGTTCGCCTCGAACCCGGCCCGGCTGCCCGACCTCCGCCTCGGGGAGCTGCCCGAGTGGCTGCGGCTGCACGTCCGGTGCGGCGAGATGAGCCTCTTCGGCGCGAAGAAGAGGAAGAGGGGGCTGGAGGACAGCCAGGTCGACATGCGGGCCGTAGGCATTCAGAACGAGGAACAGAAGGTGATTGCCGAAGTAAGGAACTACGTCCGGGCGAACCCGGTACAGGTGCCGACCCTGGTCCTGTTCTTCTCCGACGGCGGCGTCTACCGCAACGCCCAGATCGAGAAGGAGCTCAGGGAGGCGGTGGAGGAGCCGATCTTCTGGCAGTTCGTGGGGCTGGGCAAGTCCAACTACGGCGTGCTGGAGCGGTTCGACACCCTGCCCGGCCGCCGCGTCGACAACGTCGGGTTCTTCGCGGTGGACGACATCAGCACCGTTCCCGACCCGGAGCTGTACGACCGGCTCCTGTCGGAGTTCCCCAGCTGGACCGTCGCCGCGGGCCGTGCCGGCATTCTCTGACCGTCCGGAAGTTCGGCTTGCGCTCCCCGGCGCGGGGGCGCAAGCCGAGGGTCACTCCGGCTGGTGTTCCGGGCCTCCGAAGTCCGGGCTGGTGTAGTCCGGGCTGCTGAAGCTCGGGCGCGGGCCCGCCGCGGAGCCGTCGTCGGGGCTGCTGAACCCGGGACGGTCGTACCCGAGGTGCGGGATACGGCTGGTCGGCGCCGTGGGTGCCGTACCGCGCAGGGCGGTCGCGGTGCCGGGGTCGGCCAGTGCGTCCCGCAGGAACGGCAGGATGCCGCGCTCCAGCAGGGCTTCGCGCCAGGCATCCCTGGCCCGGGCCACCTCGCCGCCCAGCTCGCCGTAGGGGCCGGTGTCGAGTGCCGGCCGGTTGCGCAGGGCGGTGAGCAGGAGTCCGACGGCGGCGACGAGGATCGCGGCCGCCGTCACGGCACCGAAGACCCATCCGGTGGTGAGCATGGTCTGGGCGAACGCCGGCTCGGGTTCCAGCATTTTCAGGATGTAACCCACGAGCAGGAAGATCGCCGCGGCGATTCCGGCGAGGAGGGGGGTGAGGACGGCCGTGACGGCGACGATGCCCGCGCCGGCGGTCTCGGCGGTGGCCTCTCCCACGGTGGCGGCGAGCCCCATCGTGCCCGCGCCCGACTCCGGGGAGCCGGGTTCGCGCACGGACGACGGGGTGGACGGCGCCGGGTGGCGCAGTTCCTCGCGGACCTTCACGTAGTGCTGGTACTCGGTCGCCGCGGCCGCCGTGATGAGTGTGGTGGCGTTGAGCGCCATGGTGCGCAGCTGTTCGGCATTGAGCCGCTCACCTACAGCGGCCAGTTCCGGTCGGTGTGGTGCGGAGCGCAGCGCCTCGTCGAGGATCCGCTCGTATTCCTGGCGGTCCTCACTGTGCAGGTGCTGCGGAACGCTGTTCATGTGCATCCCCCGATGCTCCGTAGGGCTTGGGGCTCGCACGCTGACGAGCCGTCGGGCAGAAACGGAGGGGAGCCTGCTACGGATAAGCCGATGGTAGAGCGGTGACGGCACACGGTGACAGGGGGTTTCCAGAAATTGGCCCCTGGCCTGCGCCGTCCTGCTTCACTCCACCACAGGGGGACGCCTGCCCGGTGAACGTTCAGATATCCAGGGGAAGTTGCCGGACCAGCAGTTTTCCGGCCATGGTCACTCCGCCGTCCATCGCGATGGCGAGTCCGTCGGCGTAGACGTGCGGTCCCTCGACGACAGGCCCGCCGTCGTCCTCGCCGTCCTCGGAGCCGACCTCGCCCAGCAGATAGGGGATCGGGCTGTGCCCGTGAACGATGCGGGTGCCGCCGTACGTATCGAGCAGGGAGCGCACATGGTCGGCGCCGCCCTCGTCGCGGAAGGAGAAGCGCTTGGTGAACTTGCGGAACAGGTCCCACACCTCGTCCGCGTCGTTGCGGGTGAGCGTCTCGCGGACGGTGTCGTTGACTTCTTCGATGGAGCGGCCGTAGTCGAGATAGGCGGTGGTGTCGGAGTGGACGAGCAGATGCCCGTCGACCTCCTCCATGGCGTCGAGACGGGCCATCCACTGCAGGTGGTGGTCCTGGAGGCGGTCCATGTCGGACTTCTGGCCGCCGTTGAGCAGCCAGGCGGCCTGGAAGGTGGCGGTGCCCGCGCCGGAGTTGACGGGGGTGTCGCCGAACCGCTTGGCGCCGATGAGCAGCAGCTCGTGATTGCCCATGAGGGCCTTGCAGTAGCCGCCGGCCGCGGCGGCCTCGGCGGACAGCCGCATCACGAGTTCGATCACGCCGACGCCGTCGGGGCCGCGGTCGGTGAAGTCGCCGAGGAACCACAGCCGGGCGGTGCCCGCGCACCACTGGCCCGCGGCGTCGATGAGGCCCTGCTCGCGGAGCGCGGCCACCAGCTCGTCGAGATAGCCGTGGACGTCCCCGACGACGTACAGCGGCCCCGCGCCGCCCGTGGCCTGCGGAACGGCCACGGGGTCGACGCTCACCTGAACCGTGTCATCGCGGTTGATGACGGGGAGGTCGCGCTGGGTCGGGGTGTACCCCTCCGGGTAGGTCTCGTCCACGGGAGGGGCGGCCTCGCCGGGGTGCGTGCCGGGGGCGTACGGACCGGTCTCGTGGACGTACGCGGGCACCCGGAAGTCGCGCAACGTCGCCGTCCGCTCCACCTCGGGTCCCTGACCGGCCCCCTGAGTCATCAGACCCCTCCACCATCGCGCCGCAGCTGCACCGCTTCGGACTGCCTGGTCGCAGCGGCCCGCGGTGTCGTGGGCCCATCATAGGAATGCCGATCGCGCCATGTGATGACCCAGGGGTGGTGAATCAGAGCAGGGCTCCAGTTCACCGCGGCTTTCGCCCCGGTTGGACCGGGCTTCTACCGCCTGCTGTCCGGCCTCGTCCTACTGCTCCTCGGGCGACCGCGGCGGGCTGACCGTCGTGCGGGGCGGACGTCGCTGGGACGAGGTACGCACGAACAGCTCCGTCGGTATCACCTGCTCGACCGGTTGGTCCGATTCGACGCCCTCGATGGCGTCGATGAGGAGCTGCACCACGGCCGTGCCGATGCGCCGCGGCTTCAGGGACAGCGTGGTGATGGGCGGCTCGGTGCTGGCGTACACGGTGGACTCGCTGCAGCAGACCAGAAGCAGGTCCTCCGGTACGCGCAGTCCGTAGCGGCGGGCGGCGGCGAGCAGGTCGGTGCCGTTGGGGTCGAACAGTCCGTAGACGGCGTCGGGGCGGTCGGGGCGGGCCAGCAGCCGGTCGGCGGCGACGGCGCCGGCACACGGGTCGTGCGCCGGGTAGGCCTCGTACACCGGGTCCTGGCCGACGCGTTCGCACCAGCGCAGATAGGCCGTGGTCGACAGATGGGTGTACGTGTCGGTCGTCGTCCCGGTCAGCAGGCCGATGCGGCGGGCGCCGGCGTCGGCGAGGTGGTCGAGGATGCCGAGTACGGCGGCCTCGTGGTCGTTGTCGACCCAGGCCGTGACCGGCAGGGATCCGACCGGGCGGCCGTCGGAGACCACCGGAAGGCCCTGTCGGACCAGTTCGCTGACGACCGGGTCCTGGTCGGAGGGGTCGATGACGACGGTGCCGTCGAGGGCGACGTTCGACCAGACGTCGTGGCGGGAGGTGGCGGGCAGAATGACGAGTGCGTAGCCGCGGGCGAGCGCGGCCGAGGTGGCGGCGCGGGCCATTTCGGCGAAGTACGCGAACTCGGTGAAGGTGAAAGGTTCATCCCCGTACGTCGTCACGGTCAGGCCGATGAGGCCCGATTTGCCGGTACGGAGGGTTCGGGCCGCTGCTGATGGGCGGTAGCCCAGTCGGTCGGCGACTTCACGGACGTGGCGTCGGGTGGCGTCGGGGAGCCGGCCCTTGCCGTTGAGGGCGTCGGAGACGGTCGTGATGGAGACTCCGGCGGCGGCGGCAACGTCTCTGATGCCTGCCCGGCCCGGCCTGTTGCCCCGGCGGGCGGTCTCCGCGCGGCTCACCTGGTGCTTCCCTGCTGCTGTCATGGCGAGCCGATAGTAGGGCTCATGCGGTGGGGTAGTGCGGACGCATATGCAGCTGTTGACAGGCACGTTTCTGCAAGGTCATAAAGCGTCAGGATCCTTTGATTGAAAGGGAGTTGAGCGCTCCAATGGCAGTACGTGACTTGTCGACGCGTGCCCGCCTGCCAAGTTCCCGATGTTTCGAAGAGGTCTCAACTCACCTTCACGAGGGATGCGCGCCACGGCGCGAGCCACCGGCGCATAGATATATGTGTGACGCGCCCCCCAATTCGTACGGCTTCGCGTGCTGATGCACCTGATGCCCGTGTGACGGATGAGGTCTGCTCATGTGACGTACCCGGACCGTCCGCACCTGTACGCAGGCGGGCCGAATCCTCATAAGGTGAGAAGCATTGGAAGCCGGTGGTGTCGATGGACCGCCGGTGGTCGCGAGGAGGACTGCGGTGAGCGAGACGAGCCCCAAGCTGCGCGCCGAGCTGGAGGGGATCCCCACCTACAAGCCGGGCAAGCCCGCCGCGGCCGGTGGGCCGGTGGCCTACAAGCTGTCCTCCAACGAGAACCCCTATCCGCCGCTGCCGGGCGTGATGGAGAGCGTGACCACGGCGGCCTCCTCCTTCAACCGCTACCCGGACATGGCGTGCACCGGCCTGATGAACGAGCTGTCCGAGCGCTTCGGGGTGCCGCTCTCCCACCTGGCCACCGGCACCGGCTCCGTCGGCGTGGCTCAGCAGCTGCTCCAGGCCACCGCCGGACCGGGCGACGAGGTCGTCTACGCCTGGCGGTCCTTCGAGGCGTACCCGATCATCACGCAGATCAGCGGCGCGACGTCGGTGCGGGTGCCGCTGACGCCGGGCGATGTGCACGACCTGGACGCGATGGCCGACGCCGTCACCGACCGGACCCGGCTGATCTTCGTCTGCAACCCCAACAACCCGACGGGCACGGTGGTGAGGCGGGCCGAGCTGGAGCGCTTCCTCGACCGGGTGCCCGGCGATGTGCTGGTGGTGCTGGACGAGGCCTACCGCGAGTTCATCCGCGATGCCGAGGTGCCGGACGGTGTGGAGATCTACCGCGACCGGCCGAACGTCTGCGTGCTGCGGACCTTCTCCAAGGCGTACGGGCTGGCCGGTCTGCGGGTCGGCTTCGCGATCGCGCACGAGCCGGTCGCGGCGGCGCTGCGCAAGACGGCGGTGCCCTTCGGCGTGAGCCAGCTCGCGCAGGACGCGGCCGTCGCCTCGTTGCGCGCCGAGGACGAACTGCTCGGCCGGGTCGGCTCGCTGGTCTGCGAGCGCAATCGCGTGGTCGACGCGCTGCGCGCGCAGGGCTGGACGGTGCCCGAGACCCAGGCCAACTTCGTGTGGCTGCGGCTAGGGGAGCGCACGGTCGCCTTCGCGGCGGCGTGCGAGCAGGCCGGCGTGGTGGTCCGGCCGTTCCCGGGGGAGGGTGTGCGGGTGACGATCGGGGAGTCCGAGGCGAACGACATCTTCCTGAAGGTGTCGGAGGCGTTCCGCAAGGAGCTCTGAGGCCCGCTAAGGGGCTTTAAACGGCTACGAGTTCCACGCGCACGGGGTCACCGTCCCGGGCCGTGGCGAGCAGCCGTGGGTCGCCGTCGAGGCGGCCCAGAACATTGCACGGGCTCGCGAGGCGGCACTCTTCCCCGTCTCGCGAGATCGGCGTGGGCCCGTAGGGGAGCGCCAGCGCGTCGCCGTCGGTCCAGAAGGCGACCGTGCCCGGCTCGACGACCTGCCGCGCGTCCGTTTCACGTGAAACCGAGACGTTCGTGTCGAAGTAGACCTCCTCGCCCCAGGTGCGGACGGTGGAGACAAGGGGCAGTGCCTTGGCGAGGGCCTGACTGGTCGGGGTGTCGTCGAGGGTCGCGGTGAGGTGGCCGGCGGGCCATGAGATGAGTATCTGCATGGCAGGCAATTCAACAAGATGTTGAAGTCTGCGCCAAGAAGAGTGCCCGAACGGCCTAAGTGAGACCCCCCTTCGAGCTTCGATAATCAGTGCGTCATAATTGCTTGTGAATGTGAACGCGTTCACAAGCGTGTCCGGGTTGATCCCCTGATGAGCGGGACATAAGGGGCAAACTGCCGCTGTACCACGGCGACGTAAGGAGACTGACGACGTGGACCTGGCTTTGGCGCCGGAGACACTGGCGCGATGGCAGTTCGGCATCACCACCGTCTACCACTTCCTCTTCGTCCCCCTGACGATCTCGCTCGCCGCGCTGACGGCCGGCTTGCAGACGGCCTGGGTGCGCACGGAGAAGGAGAAGTACCTCAGAGCGACCAAGTTCTGGGGCAAGCTCTTTCTGATCAATATCGCGATGGGCGTGGTCACCGGCATCGTGCAGGAGTTCCAGTTCGGCATGAACTGGTCCGACTACTCGCGGTTCGTCGGTGACATCTTCGGAGCGCCTCTGGCCTTCGAGGCGCTGATCGCCTTCTTCTTCGAATCCACCTTCATCGGCCTGTGGATCTTCGGCTGGGACAAGCTGCCGAAGAAGATCCACCTGGCCTGTATCTGGATGGTGTCGATCGGCACGATCCTGTCGGCGTACTTCATCCTCGCGGCCAACTCGTGGATGCAGCACCCGGTCGGCTACAGGATCAACGAGGCGAAGGGGCGGGCCGAGCTCACCGACTTCTGGCTGGTTCTGACGCAGAACACCGCACTGGCCCAGGCCTTCCACACCCTGTCCGCCGCCTTCCTCACCGGTGGCGCGTTCATGGTCGGCATCTCGGCCTTCCACCTGCTGCGCAAGAAGCACATCCGCGAGATGAAGACCTCGCTGCGGCTCGGTCTGGTCACCCTCGTCATCGGCGGCATGTTCACCGCGGTCAGCGGTGACGTCCTCGGCAAGATCATGTACGAGCAGCAGCCGATGAAGATGGCCGCGGCCGAGGCGCTGTGGGACGGCGAATCCCCCGCCCCCTTCTCGATCTTCGCCTACGGCGATGTCGACAAGGGCCACAACAAGGTCGCCATAGAGATTCCGGGACTGCTGTCCTTCCTGGCCAAGGACGACTTCAGTTCGTACGTGCCCGGCATCAACGACGTCCAGAAGGCATCGGAGGAGCAGTTCGGACCCGGCGACTACCGGCCCAACATCCCCGTCGCCTACTGGGGCTTCCGCTGGATGATCGGCTTCGGCATGGCCTCCCTCGCCGTCGGCGTGGTCGGACTCTGGCTGACCCGCAAGAAGTTCATGCTCCCGCAGGCCCTGCGGGTCGGTGAGGACGAGGTGCCGAACCTGGTCCTGTTCCGGAAGAAGGCACTCGGCCCGAAGCTCACCAGGTGGTACTGGCTCATCGCGATCTGGACCCTGGGCTTCCCGCTGATCGCCAACTCCTGGGGCTGGATCTTCACCGAGATGGGCCGCCAGCCGTGGGTCGTCTACGGCGTGCTCCAGACCCGTGACGCCGTCTCGCCCGGTGTCTCGCAGGGCGAGGTGCTCGCCTCGATGATCATCTTCACGGCGCTCTACGCCGTCCTCGCGGTGATCGAGGTCAAGCTGCTCGCCAAGTACGTCAAGGCCGGCCCGCCCGAGCTCACCGAGGCCGACCTCAACCCGCCCACGAAGATCGGCGGCGACTCCCGTGACGCCGACAAGCCGATGGCCTTCTCGTACTAGGCCGAGGGAGCTGCACAGTCATGGAACTGCACGACGTCTGGTTCGTCCTGATCGCCGTCCTGTGGATCGGCTACTTCTTCCTGGAGGGCTTCGACTTCGGGGTCGGCATCCTCACCCGGCTGCTGGCCCGCAACCGGCCCGAGAAGCGGGTGCTGATCAACACCATCGGCCCGGTCTGGGACGGCAACGAGGTGTGGCTGCTGACGGCGGGCGGCGCGACCTTCGCCGCCTTCCCCGAGTGGTACGCCACGCTCTTCTCCGGCTTCTACCTGCCCCTGCTGCTCATCCTGGTCTGTCTGATCGTCCGGGGCGTCGCCTTCGAGTACCGGGCGAAGCGGCCCGAGGAGAACTGGCAGCGCAACTGGGAGACCGCGATCTTCTGGTCCTCGCTCATTCCCGCGTTCCTGTGGGGTGTGGCCTTCGGCAACATCGTGCGGGGCGTGAAGATCGACCGGAACATGGAGTACGTCGGCAACTTCTGGGACCTGCTCAATCCGTACGCGCTCCTCGGCGGCCTGGTGACGCTGACGCTGTTCACCTTCCACGGTGCGGTGTTCGTCGCCCTCAAGACCGTCGGGGACATCCGGGAGCGGGCGCGGAAGCTGGCGCTTCAGGTGGGTCTCGGCACGGCGGTGCTCGCGCTGGTCTTCCTGCTGTGGACGCAGGTCGACGGCGGTGACGGAAAGAGCCTGGTAGCCCTGGTCGTGGCCGTGGCGGCACTGGTGGCGGCACTGGCGGCGAACCAGGCCGGGCGTGAGGGATGGGCGTTCGCCCTGTCCGGCGTCACCATCGTGGCCGCCGTGGCGATGCTCTTCCTGACGCTCTTCCCGAACGTCATGCCGTCCTCGCTCAATGACGAGTGGAGCCTGACGGTCACCAACGCCTCGTCGAGCGCGTACACCTTGAAGATCATGACCTGGTGTGCCGCTATCGCCACGCCGATCGTCCTGCTCTACCAGAGTTGGACCTACTGGGTCTTCCGCAAGCGGATCGGTACCCAGCACATCGCAGAACCCGCGCACTGAGTCCGGATGGGGTCGTGTTTCACGTGAAACATGACCCCATAGACCCCTTTGAGAAGAGGGTGTGTTTCACGTGAAACCGATCGACCCGCGTCTGCTCCGGTACGCCCGTGCCACCCGCCTGTTCATGGTGGCGGTCGTCGGCCTGGGTGTCGTCGGAGCGGCGCTGGTCATCGCTCAGGCGATGCTCATCGCCGAGGTGGTGGTCGGCGCCTTCCAGCACGGGCTGTCGGTCGGTGAACTGCGCACTCCCCTGCTGTTGTTGGCGGCCGTCGCCTGCGGGCGCGCGCTGGTCTCCTGGCTCACCGAGCTCGCCGCCCACCGGGCGAGCGCCGCGGTGAAGTCGGAGCTGCGCGGGCGCCTGCTGGAGCGCGCGGTCGCGCTCGGCCCCGGGTGGCTCGGCGGACAGCGGACCGGCTCGCTGGTCGCCCTCGCGACCCGTGGAGTCGACGCGCTCGACGACTACTTCTCCCGCTATCTGCCGCAGTTGGGGCTCGCGGTGGTCGTGCCGGTGGCGGTGCTGGCCCGGATCGTCACCGAGGACTGGGTCTCGGCGGCCATCATCGTCGGCACGCTCCCCCTCATTCCGGTCTTCATGATGCTGATCGGCTGGGCCACGCAGTCCCGGATGGACCGTCAGTGGCGGCTGCTGTCCCGGCTGTCCGGCCACTTCCTGGATGTCGTCGCCGGGCTGCCCACGCTGAAGGTGTTCGGACGGGCCAAGGCCCAGGCCGAGTCGATCCGGCGGATCACCGACGACTACCGGCGGGCGACGATGCGCACCCTGCGGATCGCCTTCCTGTCCTCCTTCGCACTGGAACTGCTGGCGACGATCTCGGTCGCGCTGGTCGCCGTGACCATCGGCATGCGTCTCGTCCACGGCGAGATGGACCTGTACATCGGCCTCGTCATCCTGGTGCTCGCGCCCGAGGCCTATCTGCCGCTGCGCCAGGTGGGCGCGCAGTACCACGCGGCGGCGGAGGGGCTCGCGGCGGCGGAGGAGATCTTCGAGGTGCTGGAGACGCCGGTGCCGGTCTCGGGAACCGCGCCGGTGCCCTCCGGTTCCGTCGCCTTCGAAGGCGTGACGGTCCGCTATCCGGGCCGGTCCGGGGATGCCGTGTCGGAGGTGTCCTTCGCCGTCGAGGCCGGGGAGACGGTCGCGCTCGTGGGGCCGAGCGGTGCGGGCAAGTCCACGCTGCTCAACGTGCTGCTGGGCTTTGTGCGGCCCACCGAGGGCAAGGTACGCGTCGGCGGCACCGATCTGGCGGAGCTGGACCTGGAGCAGTGGCGGTCGCGGATCGCATGGGTGCCGCAGCGGCCCCAGCTGTTCGCCGGGACGATCGCCGAGAACGTACGGCTGGCGCGTCCCGACGCGGATGACGCCGCCGTGCTGCGGGCGCTGGAGGAGGCCGGGGCGCGGGAGTTCGTGGCCGGGCTGCCCCAGGGGGCCGACACCGTGCTCGGCGAGGACGGCGCCGGACTCTCCGCCGGGCAGCGGCAACGGCTCGCACTGGCCCGGGCGTTCCTCGCGGACCGTCCGGTGCTGCTGCTCGACGAGCCCACGGCCGCGCTGGACGGGGAGACCGAGGCGGAGGTCGTGGCGGCGGTCGGCCGCCTCGCGGTGGGACGGACGGTCCTGCTGGTGGTGCACCGGCCCGCACTGCTGGGGATCGCGGACCGGGTGGTGCGGCTGGCGGAGCCCGCGGCACCCGACCTGGTGACCACCGTCGCCGCCAAGGCGTCTGCCGCGCATGCGATCGAGGGCGCCGGACGTCCCGTCGCCGAGGACGCCGAACTCCCCGTCGCCGAGGACGCCGGTCGCCTCGTCGCCGAGGACGCCGGACGCCCCGTCGTTGACGGCGCCGAACTCCCCGCCGTCGAGGCGGAGACAGCGCCCCCGGCAGCCGCAGGCGGCGTACTCGCCCGTGTCCGCGCCCTGTCCGGCGCCCGCCGCGGCAGGCTCGCCCTCGCCCTGCTGCTCGGAAGCCTCGCCCTCGGCAGTGCCGTCGGCCTGATGGCCACCTCGGGGTGGCTCATCTCGCGGGCCTCGCAGCAGCCGCCCGTGCTGTACCTGATGGTGGCCGTGACGGCGACGCGCGCCTTCGGCATCGGGCGGGCCGTCTTCCGGTACGGCGAGCGGCTGGTGTCGCACGACGCCGTGCTGCGGATGCTCGCCGACACCCGGGTCGCCGTGTACCGCCGACTGGAGCGGCTGGCCCCCGCCGGACTGCGCACGACCCGCCGGGGGGACCTGCTGTCGCGGCTTGTCTCCGACGTGGACGCCCTCCAGGACTACTGGCTGCGCTGGCTGCTGCCCGCCGGTGCCGCCGCCGTGGTGTCCGCCGCCTCCGTCGGCTTCACCGCCTGGCTGCTGCCGGAGGCCGGCGCCGTGCTCGCCGTCGGTCTGCTGGCGGCCGGCGTCGGCGTCCCGCTGCTCACCGGTGCCGTGGCCCGGCGTGCCGAGCGCCGGCTGGCCCCCGCCCGCGGGGTGCTGGCGACGCGCGTGACCGACCTGCTCACCGGAACCGCGGAGCTGACGGTCGCCGGCGCCCTGCCCGCCCGTACCGCCGAGGCACGGCGGGCCGACGGGACGCTCACCCGGATCGCCTCGCGGGCCGCCGGTGCCACCGCGCTCGGGGACGGGCTCACCGCACTGGTCTCCGGACTGACCGTCGCCCTCGCCGCCCTCGTGGGCGCCCAGGGCGTCGCCGACGGGCGGCTGAGCGGGGTGGCGATGGCCGTCGTGGTGCTCACCCCGCTGGCCGCCTTCGAGGCGGTCCTCGGGCTGCCGCTCGCCGTGCAGTACCGGCAGCGGGTGCGCAGGAGCGCCGAGCGCGTGTACGAGGTGCTGGACGCGCCCGAGCCGGTGCGGGAGCCGGAGCGGCCCCGGCAGGCGCCCGTGTCGCCGTTCCCCGTCGCGCTCAAGGGGCTGACCGCACGGCACGCGGGGCAGGACCGGGACGCGCTCGCCGGTGTGGACCTGACCCTGGAGGAGGGCCGCCGGATCGCCGTGGTCGGACCGTCCGGGTCGGGCAAGACGACGCTGGCCCAGACGCTGCTGCGGTTCCTGGACGCCGACACGGGCTCGTACACGCTGGGCGGCGTGGACGCGGCCGCCGTGGACGGCGACGACGTACGGCGGCTGGTCGGCCTGTGCGCCCAGGACGCGCACCTCTTCGACAGCTCGGTGCGGGAGAACCTGCTCCTCGCCAAGAAGGACGCCACCGAGGACGAACTGCGCGACGCGTTGCGCCGCGCCCGGCTGCTGGACTGGGCCGAGGGCCTGCCCGACGGTCTGGACACGCTGGTCGGCGAGCACGGGGCACGGCTCTCCGGCGGCCAGCGGCAGCGGCTGGCGCTGGCCCGTGCGCTGCTCGCCGACTTCCCCGTGCTGGTGCTCGACGAACCGGCCGAGCACCTCGACCTGCCCACGGCCGACGCGCTCACCGCCGATCTGCTGGCGGCCACCGAGGGCCGTACGACGCTGCTCATCACCCATCGGCTGGCCGGTCTTGAGGCCGTGGACGAGGTGGTCGTGCTGGACGAGGGACGGGTGGTGCAGCGGGGCGGATACGCGGAGCTGGCGGCGGTCGAGGGGCTGTTGCGGGCGATGGTGGAGCGGGAGGAGGAGGTGGATCTGCTCGTCGCGGCGGGCTGAGTGCTCCGCTCAGGTGCCCGGTGCCCGGTGCCCGGTGCCCGGTGCCCGGTGGCCGGTGCGTGTCGGTCGGCGTCCTCGACCCGGCCGTCCTGCCTCGACTTTCCGTGGCAAATGGGACTAATTAGGCTCAGCTCATGCCTGACGTACCGTCCTCCGGCCCTTCGCTCCCTCCTCCCGGCCTGCCGGACGAGTCGGGCGGGTCGGCCGAGCCGGTGGCGCGGCTGTCGCGGTTGCTGGCGGCGATGCGGTCCGTCGGCAGCGGTCTTGAGCTGCACTCCACGCTCGACCGGATCTGCGAGACCGCGGCCTCGCTGACGGACGCCCGGTACGCGGCCATCGGCGTCCTGGACGAGGACGGCGACGGTCTGGCCGACTTCGTCTTCCACGGGGTCGACGCGGCGACCGCCCGCCGGATCGGGCGGCTCCCCGACGGCCACAAGGGGCTGTTGGGCGCGCTCATCCTTCCCCGGACTCACGCGCGTTCGACCGGGGAAACCCCCACCCCACAGCCGCTCAGACTCGCGAACCTGACGGAGGATCCGCGCTCGTGCGGCTTCCCGGAGCACCATCCGCGGATGCGCACGTTCCTCGGCGTACCCATCCGCGTCCAGGGGGAGGTCTTCGGAAACCTGTACCTGACCGAGAAGCGCGACGGGGAGCGGTTCGACGACGACGACCTCAACACGGTCCGGGTGCTCGCCACCGAGGCCGGGATCGCCATCGGCAACGCCCGCCTGTACGAGGCCGCCCAGCAGCGTGAGCGCTGGATCGACGGGTCCGTGGCGGTGACCACCGCGCTGCTGTCGGGCGGGGATGCCGACGACGCCCTTCAGGTGGTCGCCGAGCAGGCGCGCAGACTGTCGGGCTCGGCCGTCGGCCTCGTACTGCTTCCCGCGGACGAGGGCGGTCTTGAGATCGCCGCCGTGGCCGCCGACCGGCCGACCGGCACGCTCGGGACGGTCGTCCCGCCCGACAGCGAGATCGTGGCCGAACTCCTCGCCGGACAGGCGGTCTTCCTGGACGACGCGGGCGCCGACCCGCGGATCACGAGCGAACTCGCCCGCGGCTACGGGCCGATCATGATGCTGCCGCTGCAGAGCGACGGCCGGGTCCTGGGCAGCCTGGTGACGCCCCGCGTGCGGGGGGAGCGTCCGTTCACGGAGACCGAGCGCACCCTCGCCCTCCAGTTCGCCTCGCAGGCCGCGCTCGCGCTGATGATGGCCGAGGCGCAACGCGACCGGGAACGGCTCGCGGTCTACGAGGACCGCGACCGCATCGCCCGGGACCTGCACGATCTCGTCATCCAACGGCTGTTCGCGACCGGGATGATGCTGGAGAGCGCACAGCGCCGGTCGGTCGTGCCCGAGGTGCAGGAGGGCGTCGGCAAAGCGGTCGACGAACTCGACGTCACCATCCAGGAGATCCGCACCGCGATCTTCGCCCTGCAGCAGGGGCCCGCCGAGGTCCCGTCCGGGCTGCGCACCCGAGTGCTGCGCGAGATCAACACGGCCGCGGTGCCGCTCGGGTTCAAGCCCTCCTACCGCTTCCTCGGCCCCGTGGACACCCTGGTCGGCGAGCTCACCGGCAAGAACCTCATCGCCGCCCTGCGCGAGGCCCTGTCCAACGCCTTCCGGCACGCGGAGGCTACGCGGATCGACGTCGTCGTCGACGCCACCGCGACCCTTCCCGACGGCCGCCCCGGCGTCCGGCTGACCGTCGCCGACGACGGCATCGGCATCCCCGACGGCGGCCGACGCAGCGGTCTGAAGAACCTCGAACGCCGTGCCGAGTCGCTAGGCGGCGAGAGTTGGCACGGCCCCGGCATCGGCGACGGCGGCGGCGGTACGACGGTGGTGTGGCAGGCGCCGCACTGAGGCACCCACCGCGCTGAGACACGCACCGTTCTGAGGCACCCACCGCACTGAGACACGCACCGCACTGAGGCACCCACCGCTCACCCGCCTCTCGTCCGTCCGGAGCAACCGTTCCCCCGGCCGTACGACGTGAACAGGACGTGCCGTCCCGGCGCGCGACAGGATCGCTGACATGCGCTCATCCCGCCGTCACCCGCTGCTCGTTCCGGCGCTGCTGTGCGCGTTCGCCGTGCTCGCGGCCCGCCCGACCGACGCCGCGGACACCGGAGCCGACTCCGGAGCCGACTCCGGGCTCAGTGCGCAGGTGGCGCGGCTGTACGAGGACGCGGCCGTGGCGACGCAGCAGTACGAGGCGGGGCTGCGGGAGGCGGCGGAGCAGCGGACCCGCGCGCGGCGGCTGGAGACGCTCCTCGACCGCGAGCGGGGGGAGATCGCCGCCCTGCACGAGGACCTCGGCCGGATCGCGCGCGCCCAGTACCGCGATGGCGGCGGAATGCCGATCACCGCGCAGATCATCCTCGCGCAGAGCCCGGACGAGCTGATGCGGGGTCAGCACGTCTTCTCCCGGACGAACCTGGCGGTCGACAACGCCGTCGAGAAGAGTCGGCGGGCCGAGGCGCGGCTCGCCGCGGACGAGGAGAAGGCCGCGTCGGCGTGGCGGGAACTGGACCGGCGCAACACCGAACTCGCCGTGTTGAAGAAGGGCATCGAGGACAAGCTCGAAGAGGCCCGCGAGCAGTTGCAGGACCGGGCCGACGCCTCCGTGGCCGCGGGCGCGTGCCGTGGTGCCGTACGGCTGGACCAGCCGCGGACGCGCTTCACGCAACCCTGGGTCGCGCCGCTGGAGACGTACGAGCTGTCCGCGGGATACGGCAGCGGCGGGGCGCGGTGGGCGAACCGGCACACCGGACAGGACTTCGCGGTGCCGATCGGCACGCCGGTGCGGGCGGTCGGCGCGGGACGCGTAGCGCGGGTGTCCTGCGGGGGCCCCTTCGGCATCGAAGTCGTGGTGGAGCACGCGGGCGGCTACTACACGCAGTACGCCCACCTCGCCGCCGTCGCCGTCGACCAGGGGGAACGGGTGAGCCCCGGGCAGTGGCTCGGCCAGTCGGGCACCAGCGGCAACTCCACCGGCCCGCACCTGCACTTCGAGGTGCGGGTCACCCCGGAGACGGGGTCGGCGGTGGACCCGGGCCCCTGGCTGACGTCCCGGGGCGTACCCCTTGGTTAGGGCCTGACCCCCGGGCGGAACCTCAGCGCCGCTCCGCCAGCAGCCGCTCGATCACGACCGCCACGCCGTCGTCGTTGTTGGCGACCGTGTGCCCCGAGGCGGCGGCGAGTACGTCGGGGTGGGCGTTGCCCATGGCGTACGACCGGCCGGCCCAGGTCAGCATCTCGACGTCGTTCGGCATGTCCCCGAAGGCGACGACCTCCTCGTGCGAGATGCCGCGCTCGGCGCAGCACAGGGCGAGGGTGCTGGCCTTGGAGACGCCGGGTCCGCTGATCTCCAGCAGGGCGCTGGGGCTGGAACGGGTGACGTTGGCGCGGTCGCCCAGGGCGAGGCGGGCCAGGGTGAGGAAGGCGTCCGGGTCGAGGTCGGGGTGGTAGGCGAGGATCTTCAGCACCGGCTCACCGGCACCGGGCGCGTCCGGCGCCAGGAGGTGCTCGGCCGGGGCGAGCGCGTCGGGTATCTCCATGTGCAGCTTCGGGTAGTCCGGCTCCTGGTAGAAGCCGTACGTCTGCTCGACCGCGTAGAGCGTGCCCGGCGCCGCTTCCCGCAGCAGCCGTACGGCGTCCAGCGCGTTCTCCCGGGCCAGCTCGCGCACCTTCACGAACCGGTGGGTGCCGGGACCGCCGTGCAGGTCGACCACGGCGGCGCCGTTGCCGCAGATCGCCAGGCCGTGGCCGTGGACGTGCTCGCTGACGACATCCATCCAGCGGGCCGGCCGGCCGGTCACGAAGAAGACCTCGATCCCCGCCTCCTCGGCGGCGGCGAGGGCCGCGACGGTGCGCGGTGACACCGACTTGTCGTCCCGCAGCAAGGTGCCGTCGAGGTCGGTGGCGATCAGCCGCGGCGGGAGGGCGGCGGCCGGGGTCTCGGGCTGTCGAGTAGCTGACGTCACCCCACCATCCTCCCGCATATGCCCGCACGGCCGTGCGGGAGTCCGCACATGTGAGTAGCGCATTGCGGCCTGCGCGAGGCACTCGAGGGGAACGGCCGGGACGAGCCGGGCCGGGAGGAAGTGCGGATACGGCCGCTGTGCGCCACTCAGGCGCCGCAGAGCGGAAGGACAACGGCGACCGCCACACCGTCGGCGACCTGGTCAATCGAGGCCTCGGGCAGCGTGCCCCGGTCGGGGAGGGCGCCGCAGCGCCCCGGCCGCGCCCGGACTCAGTCGGTGATCTCGATCGCGAAGGCGTCCCGCACCCCGCCCCGGCCGGCGTCGGTGGGGGCCGGCGGTGCCCTGCTGGTCAGGGCGCCGCGAAGGCCAGGACCGTGTTGTGTCCGCCGAAGCCCAGGGAGTGGCTGAGGGCCAGACGCACGGGTTGGGAGCGGCCGGCCGCGGTCACGACGTCGATGCCGGTGGTGGTGTCGTCGGGTGCGGTGAAGTTGGCGGTGGGCGGCACGGTGCCGTGGGCGACGGTCAGTACCGTGAGGGCGGCCTCGACGGCACCCGCGGCCCCCATGGTGTGTCCCAGGGTTCCCTTGGCGGACGTGACCGATGGCGGTCGGCGGTGGTAGAGCTCGCGGATCGTGGTGGCTTCCACGGCGTCGTTGAGCGCGGTGCCGGTGCCGTGGGCGTTGATGTGGTCGACGTCGTCGGGACCGGCGCCCGTCCCGGCCAGGGCGGCCGTGGTCGCGGCGCGCAGCCCTGCCCCTTCGGGGTGCGGTGCCGTGGGGTGGTGAGCGTCGCTGGTACTGCCGTGGCCGGCGAGAAGGGCCAGCGGGCGGATCGCGCGGGCGGTGGCGTGCCGCCCGCGTTCCAGGACGAGCATCCCGCACCCCTCGCCGAGGACGAAGCCGTCGCGGTCCTTGTCGAAGGGGCGTGAGGCGCCGGCGGGATCGTGGTTCCGCTGGGACAGGGCACCCATCTTGGCGAAGGCGGCGGCGCACAGCGGGGTGACCATGGCGTCGGTGCCGCCCGCGAGGGCGATGTCGCAGGCCCCGGACCGCAGGAGCAGACAGGCGGTGATGAGGGCGGTGGCCCCCGAGGCGCAGGCGGTGGAGGTCTGCAGCGAAGGGCCGGTGACGCCGAGTTCGAGGGCGAGATGGCCGGCGGTCATGTTGGGGAGGAACGCGGGCAGCGTCATGGGCGAGACGACGCCGGGGCCGGTGGTGAGCAGTTTGCGGTGCTGGGTTTCGAGGGTGCCGATGCCGCCCGCGGCGGTGCCCACGACCACGGCCACGCGTGCGGGATCCCATGCGCCGGGGTGCAGACGGGCCGTGTCGAGGGCTTCCCGGGCGGCGGTGAGCAGGAAGCGGGTGCCGGGGTCGAAGCGCCAGAGCCGTCCCGGTCCGGGTGCCAGGGGCGGTACCCGGCAGGACATGGTCACCGGGCCGCCGCCGAGGGTGGGGTCGGACTGTGCGGTGGGGCTGCCCGCGCACACGGCTTTCCAGGTGGGTTCGGTTCCGACACCGGCGGGTGTCACCAGGCCGATGCCGGTGACGGCGATCGTGTCACTCACTGCACGGCCTCGCGCCCGGACGCGGATGCCGGTTCGTCCAGAAGCGCGGTCACCGACCGGGCCACCTCGGCGACGGTGAGATCGGCACGGGCGGCGGAGTCGTCGAGCGGGATACTCCACTCCTCCTGGAGCGTGACGTACAACTCCACCACGGCGAGGGAGTCCAGTTCCAGGTCGTCGAGGGTGGCTTCGGGGCCGATGCGTTCGGGGGCGACCTCGAACTTGTCGGTGAGGAGGGTCACGAGGCGGTCGTAGACGCGGTCCACGGGTGGCTCCTTGAGAGGTCGGGCGTGCACAGGGGGGTGGTGTCCAGGCCGGCGGGCGGTGCTTCGGACCGGGGGACGGCGGCGGGCCAGTTCAGCGCGACGGAGGCCCAGGTCAGTCCACCGCCGAAGGCGGTCAGCAGGGACCGCGCGCCGGGTGCGACGGTCTGGTGGACGGCGGGGTCGGCCAGGACCAGGGGGATGGAGGCGGCGGCCGTGTTGCCGAGTTCGGCGATGTTGCCGAACCGGTGGGCGGGCGCGATGCCCAGGCGGTCGGCCACCGAGTCCAGGATGCGCTGGTTGGCCTGGTGGCCGACGAAGGCCCGGACGGTGTCCGGCGCCCAGTCGGCCCGGCGCAGGACGTCGCCCGCGGACTGGGTCATCCGGCGGACCGCGTGGGCGTAGACCGCGCGGCCCCGCATGTGGAAGTAGCGGGCGGCCGGTTCGGGTGGCGGCAGATGGTGCGGATGGCGGGATCCGCCGTAGGGGACGGTGATGAGGTCGCTGCCGCCGCCGTCGGCTCCGAGGTCGACGGCGGTGACGGCTCCTGGTTCGTCCGGGGTGCCCTGCCGCACCAGGACGGCTCCGGCGCCGTCGCCGAAGATCGGCGCGGTCTCCCGGTCCGCGGGATCGACGATGGTGGTGTAGGTGTCGGCGGCGATCACCAGGACCGCCGAGCAGGTGGCGCTGCGCACGAGGGCCGCCGCCGTGGCGAGCGCGTACAGGAAACCGGAGCAGACGGCGGAGATGTCGAACGCGGGGATGGTCCCCAGCCCCAGCCGGTGGGCGACCGCGGGCGCGGTGGCGGGGCAGGGGTGGTCGGGTGTGCTGGTGGCCAGCAGGAGCATCTCGGCACGGGTGTCTCCGGCGGAGGCGAGCGCCGCCCGGCCCGCGCCGACGGCCAGGTCGCCGGTGCTGGTGCCGGGGTCGGCGTGACGGCGCAGTGCGATGCCCGTGCGGTCGCGGATCCAGGTGTCGTCCGTGCGCAGGGCCCCGCGCGCGACGACCGTGTCGTTGTCGACCACGCGCGGCGGGAGACAGGCTCCGATTCCGGTGATGACAGCGGCGGTGGGAGCCGGGTGCGCGGAGGTCCTCTCGTGGGTGTTCATGCGGCGGCGAACGGCGAGGGGGGCTTGGGGTGGCCGGCCAGGCCGCCGTCGGGTACGGCCAGGCCGCCGTCGACGACGAGCGCGTGCCCGGTCACGAACGACGAGGCCGGGGAGGCGAGGAAGAGCGTGGCGCCGACCACTTCGTCCACGGTGGCCCACCGGCCGAGCGGGACATGACTGGTGAGCCAGTCCGAGAGCGGGCCGGCCGCGCTGGCGAAGGCGGTCATGTCCGTGCGGGTCCAGCCGGGGCACAGGGCGTTGACGCGGATGCCCTGACGCGCCCAGCCGACCGCGAGGCTGCGGGCGAGGGAGAGCTGGGCCGCCTTGGTGGCGGCGTACGCCTCCATCATGGGGGTGCCGACGAGTCCGGCGACGGAGGACATCAGGACCAGGCTGGCGCGGCCGGAGCCGGCCAGGTGGGGGTGGGCGGCCCGGCACAGGGCGGCGGTGGCGTTGAGGTTGACGGTGACGACGGTGTCCCAGTCCTGCTGGCGGGCGTGCTGGAGCGGTGTCAGCAGAGGGCTGCCGTCCTCGGCCGTCGGGAGGGTGCCCGCGTTGTGGACGACGACGTCCAGCCCGCCCAGCGCGGCGGCCGCCGCCTCGGCGAGGTCGGCCGCGACGCCCGGCTCGGCGAGGTCCCCTTCGAGGGCCACGGCCTTGCGGCCCCGGTCCTCCACGGCCCGTACGGTGTCGTCGAGGGCGGGCAGCGTCCGGGCGGTCACCGCCAGATCGCAGCCGGCGTCGGCCAGGGCCTCGGCGACGGCTTTGCCGATGCCCCGGGAGGCGCCGGTCACCAGCGCGCGTGCGCCGTCCAGGCGGAACAGGTCCATGGCGTTCATCGAGGGACTCCTTCGGGTTCGGGCCGCCGCGCGGTGCGGGTTCCGGTGGCGGATGCGGGTACGGCGGTCGTCTGCGGGGTGAGGGCGGGTGCGCCGCTCCAGGTGAGGAGCGCGCTGCCCCAGGTCATGCCGGCGCCGAAGACAGCCAGGAGGACGCGGTCGCCGGGCCGCAGCCGCCGACGGGCCGCGGCGTGGGCGAGGGCGTACGGCGTGCTGGCGGCACCGATGTTGCCGACCTCGTCGCCGACGACGACCAGACGGTCGGCCGGGATGCCGAGGTCGGCGCCGATACGTCGCAGCAGTACGGGATTGGGCTGGTGGGCGACGAAGCAGTCGACGTCCTGGATGCCCAGCCCGCCGCGGTCGAGGGCGTCGGTGATGAGTCGGGGGAAGACGTCGGTGATGAACCGGCTGATGGTGCGGCCGTCCATGCGGATGCAGTGACCGTGGCCGGCGAGTGTGGCCGCGCTGGCCGGGAGGCGGCTGCCGCCCGCCGGGATCAGGACGCGGTCGGCGAGGGCGCCGTCGGAGCCGAGGCTGAACCGCGTGAACCCCTGGGAGTCGGGCACCGGCCCGAGGACGGCGGCGGCGGCTCCGTCGGCGAACAGGACGGCGGTGCCCCGGTCGGCCGGGTCGAGGAACTTCGAGTACGCCTCGACGCCCACCACCGCCGCGTACCGGATCTCCTCGGTGCCCCGCAGCCAGTCGTGCGCCACCTTGGCCGCGAACAGCCAGCCCGAGCAGGCGGCGCTGACGTCGAGGGCGACCGCGCGGGAGGCGCCCACCAGGGTCTGGATCCGGCAGGCGGTCGACGGGCCGAGTTCGTCCGGGGTCGAGGTGCCGCAGACCAGCAGGCCGATGTCGGCGACGTCGATGCCGGCCGCCTCGGCCGCCGACCGGACCGCGTGCGCCGCCAGATCGGAGGCCGCCTCGTCCGGGCCGGCCACATGGCGTTTGAGGACCCCGGTGCGCTCACCGATCCACTCCGCCGTCACGCCGGCGGCCTCGGCGACCTCGGCGTTGGTGCGCACCGTGGGCGGCAGATGGGTGCCCATGCCGAGCACTCCTATACGGCGTTCGCCCGTCATTCCGTACCTCCTCGGGTCCAGGTGAGCGTGGCCCGCAGCGCGGTGTCGTGGTCGGCGGCGGCCAGAGGGGCGGTCGCGATGTCCGCGGGATGGGCGAACGCCTCGACCAGCAACGGCAGGTGGGGCGCGACCGCGTCGCACAGTTCGTCGGCGACCTCGGGCAGCCGGCGGACATCCGCCGGGTGGAGCGTTCCGTGGGCGAGCAGTGAGCCGGACCAGCGGCGGGCGGCCATGACACCGTGCAGGGCGGCCAACGGCCGCAGCGCCTGTGCCAGGTCGTGATCGCGTATCCCGTCCAGGGTCCGGATCACGTCGTCGGCCATGAGCGCGTTCGCGTAGACCTCGCCGAGCAGGCCGACGTCCTCCAGCAGCGGGTTCCAGGCGTCGAACGGGGCGCTCGGGTCCGTGGCGCGCAGTTGCTCCGACAGGTGCCGGGTCAGACGTTCCCGATGCCGACGGACGATCGCGGGCCACCAGTGCGGGGACGCGGCCGGTGGCGGAGACGGCGTGTCCCCCGGTGCCGGTCCGCCTTCTTCGGTGAGGGAGCGGCCGATGTCGTAGAAGATGAGCTGGCTGTCCCCGCCGGCCGCGTCGAAGGCGTGGTGGAAGCCGTGGTAGGCCGTCAGGCGGTTCACGTCCAGGTACCCGGAGAAGCCGCAGCGGCGCCGGCAGTCGGCCGTGACCTCGGCGGCCAGCCGGACCGCCGCGGCCTTGTACGCGGCCAGCGGGCGGCTGACGGCGGCCCACGGGGTGAACCCCATCTCCCCCGCACGGCCGCCGGCGGGGGCCGCGGGGACCGACAGGGACTCCGTCCACACGGTGCGTGCCCCGCCGGCGGCGCACGTCAGGGCGAACGCGTCGGCCAGCGCCCCCAGTACGGCGCGCTGCTGCGTCCGGTACGCGAGCAACGGGACGCCGGGAGCCAGTCGCCCCTGAGTGCGGCGCTGCCGGGCGTAGTTGACGGCCTGTACGGCCGCCTGGCGTGTGGTCGCTGCCGCGACCGCGGGCATGATCGCCCACAGCCCCTGCCCCACGCGCAGGGTGCGTTGCAGGCGTCGCTCGCCCGATCCGGCCGGGTCGTGGAACGTGCCGTCGCCCGCGATGCCCGCACCGTCGGCGAGCCAGCCGGCGTACGGCACCCGTACCCGGTGGAAGCGGACCAGGACGTAGTCGAGGGGAAGCGCTCCCAGCCCGAGCGGAGAGGAGACCTCGACGCCGGGCAGCAGTCCGTCGTCACCGGTCAGGTCGACCACGAACGCGAAGACCCCGCGGTCCGTGCCGTCCGTGAACACGCGCGCGAGCACCACGGCCGTCTGCGGCACGTCCAGGGTTCCGGCGCTGCCGAACTTGGCGGCCTGTGGGTCCGGTGTGTGCAGGACGAACTCGCCGGTGGCCGGGTCGTGGTCCGCGCGCGTCCGCGTCGCGAGGTGGCTGTTGGCCTGGCCGGCCTCGGTGATCAGGTAGACACCCTTGGCCCGGCCCTTGCGCAGTGCCTCCATGCGCGGTCCCAGGTGTTCGCCCCGTCCGTCGGCGAGTTGGACGACGGACCCCAGACAGAGCAGGTGGTGGACCAGGGCGGCCAGGCACAGGGACGGGTCGGCGACGGCGGCCCAGGCATGGACGGCGGCCAGTCGCGCCGGGTCGTCGAGGAGCCGGTCCGCCGCAGGCAGCGTCTCGCCCAGCAGCCGCAGGCGGTGCAGCAGTTGTCCGCCGCCGTCGCCGGCCTTCGCGGCATGAGGGCCGTGGTCGTCGGCGAGCGCCTTGTGCAGTGCGGAGAGGAAGGAGGGGTCACAGGTCCCGTGGAGGAGCCGGTGCATCTCGTCACGGGTGGCCACGGGCAGGGACGCGAGGAGCATCGCTGGTTCTCCAGGTCGGGGAGCGGGGGTCACCAGGGGAAGTCGGGTTCCGCGAGAGGCGCGTGGACGGGCGGGGCGCTGTCCGTGGACAGCACCCTGCGGGCGCTGGTGGCCAGGGCGTGGCCCGTGCCCGCTTCGAAGAGGACGTCCGGACGGTGCCGGGCCGCCTGGTACAGGACGGTGGGTACGTGGGCGGACCGCACCAGGCAGTCGGCCAGGCGCCGTGCCAGGTCGTCGTCCGGGCGGTAGCGGCGCCCGGCCACGGCGGAGTACACGGGGAAGCGGGCCGTGGACCAGGTGCGGGCACGCAGCGACGCGGCGAACACCTCGGACTGGGAGGCGAGCGAGGGGTGGTGGGAGGAGAACGGCAGGCGCAGCCGTGCGGCGGCCACGTCCGCGTCCGCGGCCGTCTTCTCCACCCGGACCAGGTCCGGCACCGGGCCCGCGACCACCACCGACCGGTCGTCGTTGACCACCGCCACCACCGCGTCCACCGCCCCGGCCCGTTCCAGCAGACGACGGACGGACTCCTCCGAGCAGGACAGCAGGGTCAGCCCGCCGGGGCAGGAGGCGAGGACGAGTGCGAGGTCATGGGCCGCGCGTGCGCCGTCGTGGACGGTGAGGACTCCGGCGGCGGTGAGCGCGGCGATCTCGCCGAAGCTCACCCCGACGACGGCCGACGGCGCTCCCCGGGCGGCGCACAACGCCTGGTGCACCGCCACCGAGGCGCCGAACAGCGCGAGTTGGGGAACACCCGTGGCCGCCTGGGCCAGATCCCGTCCACTGGGCGGACTCGGCCCCAGCAGCCACGGACCGAGCGGCGGCAGGCCCCGCTCGACCGCGATGTCGTCGACCTCCCGGAAGACCTGACGGACGGCGGACAGCACGCCGTCGTCGGCGCGGGCACCGCGTACCAGCGAGCTGACGGAGAAGTCCCCCTGTCCTGGGAACAGGTGGACGGAACGCCGCCGGTCGGACGGACGAGTCGGTCTATGCGTGGGGCTGGTGTGCATCTCACCCTCCCGATCGGACAGGTCAGCTGTGCACAAGGGGCGTACGGCTGCATGGTGTGCTCGACCGGTGCGCACTGTGCACGGCCGCCAACGAAGCCACACCCTGAGCCTGCCGGACCGAAAGCGCTTCCAGCGCCTATGCGGGAGGCAAACCTGTTGAACACGTGCGGGTGTTGAACGTCCGCACTGACGGACGGCCGAGCGGGACAGGAAGAGGAGCGTGCGATCGCCCCGTACACCGAACCAGGCCCTGCGTCTCCTTCTGGCCGAGGCCGGGTGGACCGGCGCCCACCTGGCACGCCAGGTCAACTCGCTGGGCGCCGCCCAGGGAACCCCGCGCCACTACGACCGCACCACGGTCGCCCACTGGCTGGCCGGCAGCCGCCCACGGCCACCCGTCCCCGACCTCGTCGCGGAAGCCCTCTCCCGGCGTCTCGGCAGACCCGTCCGAGCGGAGGACACTGGGCTGCTCGGCCCCGGACGACGCGACCGCGGCGTCGAGACACCGCCGGGCGAAGGGAGTGCCGTGGAACACCTCGACCGGATACTGCGCGACACCGACCGGCGCAGCGTCGCCCTCGCCGGCGCCTACTCACTCGCGGCGCTGGCCGTATCGCACGGGCCTTTGTCCGGTACGAGGCCGCACACCTCCGCAGCCGACCCGCCGACCCGCGTCGGCACGGCCCACGTGACCTCCGCCGGCGAACTGCTCGCCCTCTTCTCCCGGTCCGACGCCTCCTTCGGCGCCGGACCGGTACGCGAACCGCTGCGCCAGTACCTCTCGACCACGCTGCTCCCCTGGCTCAGGTGCGACATGAAACCCGCCGTCCGACGCGAGCTGTTCTCGGTGGCCGCTCAGCTCACCTACCTGTGCGCGTTCACCCACTTCGACATGAACCGCCATGCCGCCGCGCAACGCCTCTACCTCACCAGCGTCGAACTGGCCCGTGAGGCGGGCGACCCGGTCGGCCACGCGCTCGGCCTGCGCGGGCTGAGTGTGCAGGCCCACGCCCTGGGGCACTTCGCCGAAGCCCGGCACCTGGCCGAGGCCGCCGTACGCATCGGCGCACGTCACGTTCCACCACACCAGCAGGCTTTCTTGCTGGGGCAGTTGGCCGTCACCGAGGCGGGGGTCGGTGACGCCCGGTCCACTCGCCTGCTGGCCGCGGCCGAACGCTGCCTGGAAAGGTGGTCGAGCGGCGTCTCACCCGTCGGTGTCTTCCATCACGGCTCCCTGGCCCTTCAGCACGCTGCCGTGGCCAGGAGCATGAAGGACAACCGCGCGGCGGCCCGGGCGCTCGATCTGTCCCTGCGATGCCGTCCGGCCGACGAACGTCGCTCCCGCGCCCTCGGCCTCGCCGAACTGGCAGAGGTCCAGCTGGCGGCCGGCCACCTCGACCAGGCATGCCTGACCTGGCACGAGTTCCTCGATGCGCACCCCCACATACACAGTGCCCGTGCCGACGACCGGCTGCGGGCCCTGACCTGCGGGCTTCGGCCCAACGCCGCACACCCCGCCGCCGCGGCACTCCTCGCGCGAACACGCGCGATGCGCCTCGGCGCCCGTCGTGACAGCGGCAGGGCGCGCCGTCCCGGACACGTTCCCCGAGAGACCCGCGCAGGGCGCGGCTCCCCTCCGCCCGGGACTGCCCCGGCAGAGTGAAATAGGGAACTCCAGGTAGAAAGAGGGCGATTCGGGCCGGTTGGATGGTGGTGCGCCCCTCTCCGCGCCCCCTGTCTCTCCGCCTGCTCCTGCGACCCCGCTCAGGAAGATGAACCGAAGCGTCCGCTCCGAAGTACTCCACTCCACCACCCTCCACGTCGCTCCGGGCACGCTCGCAGTGGCCAGATCCTTCACGCACCCCACACGCGGCCTGGTCGACTGTCCGGCCCACCACCTTCTCACCGCGCGCGCCCGGCAAGCGGGCCTCGTCGCCGACAGCCCCTCCTTACCGGACACGGACCTGCGGGACACCCTCCCGGAGGCGCCGACCACGGTCTTCGCCGTGTCCTACGAGAAACCTGACGGCGGAAACCACGGCCTCGCCCTCGCGGTGAACAGCCATGACCCCGCCACCATCGCCTTCGCACGCCGAGAGATCGAGTCCTGGCAAGGTGTGCTGCGCACACGCCGGGTGCTGTATGTGATCGCGCCGACGACCGGAGGCGCTGTCGACGGCACTCGGGCGCCGGGTTCCCCGGTGCCGTCCCAGACGTCCGACAGTCCCCACGGCTCATGGCAGCCGTGCGGTTGTCCCACCGTCGTCCCGTGCCCTGCGCCCGGAAACGCACGGCGCGCCTTGCGCCGGTTCCTGGACCGGGGGGACGAGGTGGTCGTCGTAGGAGGACCGGTCGCCGGCGCCGGGACGTGGCCGGTGCAGGCCCTCGGAGAAAGCGCGGTCCTGGTACGGACGCCGCAGGAGGCGGAGTGCCTCACCGTCACCGACCCCGACCGCCTCGCATTCGTCGTCGCTCCCGGTGCCGCCGCGTCCCAGGTGGCCGAGATCCTGCGGGTACTACGCCGACGCTGTCCCCGTCTGCGGGGCCAGCATCCACAGGAATGGTGCTACACCATGGACGACCTCCACACGGTTGTCGCCTCGTCACTGGCGCAGTCCGACGCGCTGCTGATCACCGGCCGGGCATCCGCCCCCGCGGTGAGGGCCGCGATCGCGCAGGCCGTGTCGGCCGGTGTACGAGTCCGTGACGTGACCGAGCTGGCGAATCTACGCCCCGGCGACATCGACGGTGCGACGATCACCTTGCTGGACGCGACGTCCGACGGACGGGGCCGGCGGGAAGTCGGCCAGGCACTGCACGGCTTGGGACCGGCAAGCCACGTCCACCGCGAAGTGCGCTCCTCCTTTCATCCGCCGCACGACGCCGACCGCCGGACCCCGCGGGATGAACCACTCGCGACCGCAGCCCGCCACGACCGTCGATGAACGTGCTCGGTCCTGTTCCCGCATCGGACGACGCGCGCCGGCCAGCGTGCCGGGAGGGGAGCAAGTTCACCTCGGTCAAGGCCTTTTCGCCGGTCGCATCCTGAGCAGGGAAGCTCTCCCCCTCCGTCTCGCCGTCCCCGACCACTGCCGGTGACAGGTGGGACGATCCACCAAGTCGACCGAAGGACAGCGTCGGCGGATTCGCCCGTGCGGTCGGCTCGGTGGCGTGCCGCCCTCCCTCGGCGTCGTGCCGACGGCATCAGCTCCGCAATCCATCGTCCTGCTCACGTCCGGCCGAGGGCTCCGGGACCTGCTGGTAGTGCCTCCGGACGCGACCGAGGAGGCCGCGGAACCGCTCATGGCGGCCGCGGCGGACGGTCAGCCGTGACAGATCCGGCGCCTCGAACCGGTGGACCAGGCGGGTCGTGGCGACGGCCAGGATCAGCAGGCCGCTGACGACCAGGGCGGTAACCATGGCGGTCACACCCCCACGGCACGCCGCTTGTCCCGGCCGTGGGGCAGAAGCACACCACCGCCCCCGCCAATCCCGGCCGCCGGGGCCGCGGGGTGGGCCCGTTCGGCCGTCATGAGCGCGGTCGCGGTCATCGGTGGGCCGGTGTCCGCGCTCGCGGCGGCCATCAGCCGGGCGGCCGAGGCGGCGCCCGTCTCCGGCGGGATCACCAGGAGATTCCAGCGGCCTGCGGTGCCGGACAGCAGCACGATCGCGTGCGGGTCCAGCTCGGAGGTGAACCAACCGACCTTCACCACATGGCCGTTGACGATGATCCTGGGTGGGAGGATCGGACAGTTGCGGGGGGTGCCCGCGATACGGGTGATCCTCCCCCACAGCGGATCCAGCACGTCCGCCAGAGCGGCGAGTTCGCCGGGCAGGTCACGCGACCGAGGCCACCAGGCGCCGTCCAGCTCGGCGGATCCCGCGGAAAGGCTCTCGGATTTCAGCGCGAGGCGCGCGGTCGGGGCCCTGAACGGGACGGTCCGCAGCGGGGGATGAGGGGAGGTGGTCGCGGACATCGCGCAAACCCGTCTCCGGACCCCTGTACGAGCACAGTCGCCCGGTGTCGTCGCTCACCGGGAACGGCACCGGCATCGGGGCCGGTGCGCGAAGTGCTCCCGATGACTTCACGCTACTCCCCGAAGGGGCCGGGCGGACCGTTCCCCGACTCCGGCTCACGTGTGACGGTGTCGTCCTCCGCGGACCGGCTGGTCTCCAGCCAGGACCGTACGGGTTCTGCCGCGCGGGTGGTGCCACGGGTGAGGTCGAGGCGGGTTCCGCCGTCGGCGCCCGCGGGATCGCCGCGCTGCTCGGCGGCGGCGAAGCAGTGGCGGAGGGACTCCGCGACCCGGCGGGCGACCTCGGGCGAGGCGGCGACGACACGGACCTCGGCGTGTCCGTCCGGGGGTGTCTTCCTGCGCTGCATGGCGACCTCGTCGCTCCCCTCGGACACGGATCAGTGGACCGGATCCTTCACTCCATTCCGGGGTGACCCGCGGGCCCCGCGTGTGGCCGGCGGGCGTTCCTGCTGCTGCGCTGCGCGGAGTACCGTGAAACGAGGTAGTCACTCCGTACCTCGTAGGCAGGCGAGTGCCATGCCCGACTCAGACTCCGCGCGCGTGAGCAGGCTGCTGCCGGACGCCGTGCACCGGGCCGTGCGGCCCGGGACGGCCGTCGTCCGGCTGGAGACGACACACGACCGGCGGGGAGTGCTCGACGGTGCGTGGTGGCCGCGTTCCCGCGACATCGCCGCCGAGCTTCCCGGCCTGATCACCGCACTCACCGAGCACCTCGGGCCCATCACGCGCGTCGGCCTGGACGCCGACGCCTGGGAAGGGCTGCCGACACGGATGACCGTCGACGGCCGTGTCGTGCACATCGACTCCTCCGCGGTCGGCGACGACACCGTCCTCGTCACCCGGGGCGAGCAGGACCTCTTCTCCCTCCTCGTGATCCCGCCGCACGCGGCACCCGACGCCGCGCGCGCCGCCATGGCCGAGGCCGTCCGCGCCGGCAGCGGGTCACAGGCCGCACAGATCCTCATCGACACCGGCACGGAGCGGGCACGTCCGCAAGGGTGACGCCGGTCAGCCGGAGCGCTCCTCGGGCCGGACCGGTGCGGGTGCCGGGATGGCGGTGGTGTCGAAGGCGCCCGAGATGATCTGTGCGGCGAGGTCCGACAGGCGCAGGTGGCGGGCGCGGGCGTAGGACCGGAACGCGGCGAAGGCGTCGTCGACGGAGGCGTCCCAGCGTTCCGCCAGGACGCCCTTGACCTGCTCGATGAGGACGCGGCTGGTCAGCGCGGTCTCCAGCTGGCTGTTCTCGACGTGCGACTGCTCCAGCGTGCGCTGCTGGAGGATCGCGATCGTGGCCACGTCGGCGAGGGCCTGGGCGAGCGCGATGTCGTCGTCGCCGAGACGGTGCGGGGTGGTCTGGAAGAGGTTGAGCGCGCCGACGGTCCGGCTGCGCAGGCGCAGCGGGATGGCGTGGGTGGTGGTGTACCCCGTCTCGCGGGCCCGTGCGGCAAAGCGCGACCAGTCGGCGGTGGCCTCGGCCCGCGCCAGGTCGATGTTGGTCCGGGCGGCGCCGGTGCGGTAGCACTCCACGCACGGGCCCTGGTCGTGCTGGAGCGCGAACAGCTCCAGCAGGCGGGTGTGCTCGTCGGACGCGGCGATGATCTGCAGCTCTCCGTGCGCGTCGACGAGCAGGATCCCGGCCGCCGACACATCCAGCAGCTCCACGCAGCGCGCTGACAACCGCTGCAGCAGGTCGATGACGTCGAAGTCCTCGACGAGGGAGTCAGCGACCTCCACGAAGATCTCGGCCAGACGTCGTTCGCGGGCCATGCCGATCATCCCTTTCCACCGTCGGGCGAATACGGCCCGCTCATATCGTCGTCGAGGTCGTTGTCGAAGCGCAGTCTGCGGGCGACCACGTCCGCCGCGACTTCGCCGAGGGGGCGCTCGCCGGCGTAGGCGTGGGCGCGCAGGCGCAGCAGCGCCTCCTCCATGGACACACCCAGCTGGACACTGATCATTCCCGTGGCCTGGTGCACGGCCGGGCGGTGCAGTCCCGACGGCCACTGCGGGAGCACACCGAGTCCGGGAACATCCCCGTTCGGGCCGTCACCAGGACGCTTGTTCAGAAGGGCCCCGGTCAGCGCGGCCGTCAGGGCGGTGGCGTCCGCGTACTGCTGCTCGCCCAGCCGCCGGTCGCCGTCGCACAGCACGGTCAGCACGCCGACCCGGATGGCCCCGATCCCCAGCGGGAAGCAGCACACACCGTGGACGCCCAGCTCCCGCGCGGCAGGCAGCAACGTCGGCCAGCGCTCGGGGCGCACCCGGTCCAGATCCGGCTCCAGGACGGGTGATCCGGTGCGGATCGCATCCGGCCCCGGCCCCTCGCCCAGCGTGAACTGGAGTTCCTCGAACCGCGCGCTCAGCTCGGGATGGCACCACAGCAGTTCGGCCGTCCGGCCGCCGTTCAGCAGCAGCGACAGCGCGACACCGTCGGCGCGCAGCGCCCGCGCGCAGGCCCGCGCCGGGTCCTCGCTGCCGCCCTCGCGCAGTGACCGCAGAAGGCCGGCCATGCCGTCGCTGATCACCGTTCCCCGTTCCGCGGCGGCCGGGGCGCTTCGGGGCGAGGCGCCGCCCGGCGTGCGCCATACATTACGGGTCCCTGTCCGCAGCCGCACGATCTGCGAGTACGCCCTGCCAGGCGTCCTGGGCACTGGCGTAACGCGGGAACCGCTCCTTCAGACCGGCGGCCCGCAACAGCAGCGCCGGTCCCGGCCGGGCATGGACCACGCGCACCCATCCGCCCCGCCCGCGGCAGTCCTGCCACGCCGCGCACAGGGGTGCCACGACGCTTCCGTCCATGAACGTCACACCGCTCAGATCGACGATCAGGAACACTCGGCCGGTGCCCCGGCGGGCGCCCTGCAGATCACGCGCGAGGGCCGGCGCGGTCGTCACGTCCAGCTCACCGCCGGCCCGGACCACGCGGCACTCGTCGAACACGTCGGGATGCGGGCCCATATCGCCCCATCTCCCCAGCTACAAGAGGGCTATCGCCTTGCGCAGGGCCTCTGTTGCGCGGAACGGCACTTCACGGAGAGGGCCGGGGTCCGGGGCGTCCGTAGGGCCAACCTACTGCTGAAGGCGGGGGAGGCGGACCTGTTCTCCGGTTATTGACGGGATTGTCGAACGTCCCCCCGTAGTTGGCGATTGCCTCAGAGGCGACGGGTTCCGGCAGGAACGCACGGGGTTGTTCCTCCGTCGCCCGTTCGGTCCGTTCGACCTGACCGGGGAGTACGATGGGATGACCGAGGATATTTCGCGCACCGGCTTCCATGCCCGTGTCGTTTTCGGCGATCGAATATGCCGGGCCGGTCGCAGCCGGCCCGGGGCAGGGTCCGCGTCATGACTGCGACCATCTCCTCCTCGCCGACATCCGAAACCGAGGACCGGTTCTACCGGCCTTCTTCGTACTCTTCGCCCCTGCTCCGACTGTCGCTGGCTCCCGCCGGTCCCGCACCGGCTCTGCTGGACGGCGCCTGGTGGCCCCGCTGCCGCGATCTCGGGGCGGAACTCCCCTCCCTGACCGCCGTACTGGACCCGCTGTGGGGGCGGATCACCCGGATCACCGTGAACCCCACCCACTGGCCGACTGTCCCGCGCAAGGTGCCCGTCGCCGGGCACGTGGTGAAGGTGGGCTGGTTCCTGGCCGAGCAGGATCCGCACGAACTGCTGCTGCTTTCCTACCGGATGGGCCGCTGGAACCTCCTGGTGGTGCCGCCGCAGACGCCTCCCGACTCGGCCGCCTGGCTGATGGCCGCCGCCAGCGCCCCGCAGGGCACGTCGTCCGCGAGCCGACTGATGGAGGAGGCCGCGAGTCTGCGAACGGTGTACGAGGCAGACTGTGCCGTGGAAGCGGTCTGGGACTCCGAAGGCGGACACGAGGCCCCCGATCCGGCCGCACGCCCACGGATCCCGACGGTGGTCGCCGGGCTGTCGCACCACTCGACGGGGTGGTGAGGACGATGGAGACATTCGTGACCGTGACCGCGATCGTGGTGATGATCGCCTTCGGAGCGCTTCTCATCCACCTGCTCAACTCGCAGCACGGCGACGGCATTTCCGCTTTCCACTACGGCCGCTCCGGGCTGCCCGTCCCTGGACCGGCCTCGCCGGTTCAGCGCAGGGCCCGTGGCAGGGCGGGGGCGAGCGGCACCGGCAGGCGCCGTGATCACCGTGTGCGCGGGCGCGGGCTGCTTCGCCCCCGGCGCCGCACTCGTAAGGGAGCGGGGTGAGCGCACTGCTCCGTCAAGCTCTTCCGGCCCGTCACTGAACCGATCCGACAGGCCGGAAGCGACAGCGCAGTCCACAGCCCATGACCCCGGCCGCAACACCGCGCAGGACAGCCGGGGTCTTCCCGCGTCCCGGCCGCCCTGGCCCGGAAACAACACCTCTCCAGGACAGGATGCCCGCCGGGCGCGGAGCCGCGGAACGCCGCACGGACTCGGCCCGGCCCCGCCGCACGGAATTCTCCGACTGATACGACCGATACGACTGATGCGACCGATAAGGCCGATACGACCAGTACAACCGATACGGCCGATACTTCGAACCGAGGAGCCATGCCCCTTCCCCAGCTGAACGTCTACCGGCACGACCGTGCCACCCGTGCCCCGATCACCCTCGCCGGAGAGATCGGCCTCGCCACCGCCCCGCTCCTGCGGGGCGCACTGGCCGCATGCCTGCGCGACGGCATCCGCACCATCGACGTCGATCTCACCGCGGTCACCTTCTGCGGCACCGACGGATTCAGCGCCTTCCTCACGGCATCCCGGCACTCGGCCGGTGCCGGAACGAGCCTCCGGCTGCACCATCCGACGCCGATCACGGCCCGCATCATCAAGGCCACCGACTCGGGCGCCCTGCTCCACGAGCTCCACACCGGTCGACCACCCGGATCACCCCGGGTCCCCGCCTCCGCGGGCGGTGCGCCGTGAACGCCCCGCTCTCCCCGAAGTCGGCACGAGGCGAGGGAGGCGTCCGGACTCCCGCCCACGCGCCGCGCCTGCGCCAGCTGAACCGCTGGCAGGCCGAGACCGTGCGGGAGGACCTGGCCGACCTGTACGTGGAGTCCACTCAGGCACGACCGGGTCAGGAGTACCGGGGCCGAGAGGCGTTTCTGCGACGGCTCACCGGAGACATCCGGCGACTCGGATTCTCGCTGCTGGTCGCGGAGGACATGACCCTCGCCGGGTGTGCCTACGGCTTCCCCGTTCCGCGCCAGGGAGCATGGTGGAGCGGGTTCGACGGAACCCTTCCGCAAAGCGTCGAACAGCTCACCGCGTCCGGACATGTCCTCGCCATCACCGAGATCGTCGTACACCCCCACACCGACGACCGGAGCCTCGCCCGCCGGCTGCAGGAACGGCTGCTCGCCGACCACCACGCCTCGCTCGGGGCGACCCTCGTCGCCCCGACCGACGCTCCCGCCTACGACGCCTTCCTGTCCTGGGGATGGCAGGACATCGGGTCGATCAGCCGGCCACCGGATCCCACGGCCCTCCGGCCGACGGACCCCGTGTCGCTGCGGGCCCTGGTCCTCCCCACCGGCCCGGACACGGCCTCCCGCCGGGACGGCCTCGCCCACGAGAACCGCACCCAACGGCCCGACTGACGAGCACCGTACGCCCCGCCCAGGAGAGCTGCGTGTCGCTCACGCGGTCTCGCCCATCACCGGTCGAGCCGCGAGGACGCAGGCCGGGTAGCGCTCAGCGCAGCTGTGCCGGTGCCTCCATGGCGATCTGCTCGAAGACCTTCTCGTCCGCGGCGAAGTCGGAGTCGGGGATCGGCCAGTGCACCACGATCTCGGTGAAGCCCAACTCCCGGTGGCGCCCGGCGAAGTCCACGAACGCGTCGAGCGACTGAAGCGGGCGGCCGCGGTCCGGGGTGAAACCGGTGAGCAGGATCTTGTCCATCGTGGTCACGTCCCGGCCGATCGCCGCGCAGGCGTCGGACAGCTTCTCGACCTGTCCGCGAACGGCCTGAATCGACTGTTCGGACGTGCCGTTCTCGTACAGCTTGGGGTCGCCGGTCGTCACCCAGGCCTGGCCGTGGCGCGCGGCGAGCCGCAGTCCGCGCGGGCCCGTGGCGGCCACCGCGAACGGCAGCCGGGGGCGCTGCACACAGCCGGGGATGTTGCGGGCCTCGTGGGCGGAGTAGAAGTCGCCCTCGTACGAGACCGAGTCCTCGCTCAGCAGCCGGTCGAGCAGTTGCACGAACTCCGCGAACCGGTCGGCCCGCTCGCGCGGGCTCCACGGCTCCTGGCCCAGCGCAGTGGCGTCGAAGCCGGTGCCGCCCGCGCCGACGCCGAGCGTGACCCGGCCGCCGGAGACGTCGTCGAGCGTGATCAGCTCCTTGGCGAGGGTCACCGGGTGCCGGAAGTTGGGCGACGTGACGAGCGAACCCAAGCGCATCTGCTCCGTGACGCCCGCCGCAGCCGTCAGCGTCGGGATCGCACCGAACCACGGGCCGTCACGGAACGAACGCCAGGAGAGGTGGTCGTAGGTGTATGCGGTGTGAAACCCGAGCTCCTCCGCGCGCCGCCATGCGGCACGGCCCCCCTCATGCCAGCGGCGGTACGGAAGGATCACGGTGCTCAGGCGCGTACTCATGGCTCACAAGCCTACGGCGCCCCTCCATACAGCCGGGAGCTCGGCATGGGGCCCACCCCCAGGGAACGGCGGACCACCACTCTGAGCTCCGGCCCAGTCACTTTCGAGGCCGGGCCTGCGGTGGCCGGGGGAGCGCTTGCGCACCCCGGTGTGGGGGTGTCGGCCGACGATCGTCGCACCCGTCACCGCACGCGGCCGCTCAGCCACGGGCTGAGGTTGATCATCGGCATGAACTCCTTGTGCGTACGGTCCCCCGGCATCGGCACGACCAGGAAGTAGCCCGGCGGGAAGCGGCGTGCCTTCACGTGGGCGAGGCCGTCGTAGACGGAGCGGAGGAAGGCGGGCACGTCGTCGCGCGGGACGTCGGGGCACTCGACGCCCTCGACGGTGATCAGCGCGTCGCCCTCCGGGAAGAGGCGGACGCTCACGCGGGGCAGGCCGCCGAGCTCGACGTACGCCTCGTGGGGCAGTGAGCCGTCGGGGTCGGTGGTGACGCCGATGCCCGCGGCGCTGCGGCGGGAGGTCCGGTCGGCGCCGATGTCATGGCTCACCTCGATCTCGCGCGCGTATTCGGCGGCGAGCGCACGCAGAACGGTGACGGCGGCCTCGGTACTGGGCAGCTGGCTCGAACAATGGTCCATACCACCGATCATGCCGGAAGACGGCTCAGCGCGGTCCGGGAGGGCGCGCGCACCGCGCCGAAGTCGGCTCAGCGCGGCCCGGGCTGGCGCGCGCACCGCGCCGAAGCCGGCTCAGCGCGCCCCAGGGAAACGCACGTACCGCGCCGGGACCGCCCGCGTCAGCCACACCCCGTTCGCGCTGACGTGGAAGACGTGGCCGTCGCGGTGCATGGCGGCGGCGTCGACCGACAGGACGACGGGGCGGCCGCGCCGGGCGCCCACGCGGGTCGCGGTCTCGCGGTCGGGAGACAGGTGCACGTCGTGCCGGTTCATCGGCTTCAGGCCCTCGGCACGGATCGCGTCCAGGTTGCTCGCCACGGTGCCGTGGTAGAGGTACGGCGGTGGCGTCGCCGGGGGCAGCCCCAGGTCGACGTCGATGCTGTGGCCCTGGCTGGCACGGATCCTCGTGCCCTCGACGGCGAAGCGGCGTTTGTCGTTCGTGGCCACGACGTGGTCCAGTTCCTCGCGGGTGAACCGGAAGCCGTGCGCGGCCGCCGCGGCGATCAGGGTGTCGATCTCGACCCAGCCTCCCTCGTCGAGCGTGAGGCCGATCCGCTCCGGCTGGTGCCGCAGGTGTTTCGAGAGGTACTTCGACACCCGCACGGTCCGTCTGTCGTCCGGAGTCCTTTCCTTGGTTCTTTCCTTCATCCTCCCAGCGTGCGAGAGAGACGCGAATCACGCGAACGATTTTGCTCCGGATGTTTGATCCACAACCAAGTGTGGTTATCCACAGGGGAATTGGCGATTCTGTGGACAACTGACCTTCGATTCAAGGCCTTTGTGCAAGATCGTTGACCCGCCGGTGGGTTGGGACACGGCGACCCAACCCATCGACCCACCAATCCCGTTCACTTCACACCCGTGGCTCCACCCGAGCGATCCGCCTCAACACCCTTGGCGCGAAACGGGAAAGCACAAGTGCCCCCCGTGCCTCCGGAGTTACCGGAACCACCGCCTGGTTACGCGCGACGGCCCGCAGGATCGCGTCCGCCACCTTCTCCGGCGGATAGTTGCGCAGACCGTACAGGCGGGCCGTCCTCTTCTGGCGGCGCTTCTCCTCCTCGGCGTCAACTCCCGCGAAGCGGGCCGTGGATGTGATGTTGGTGTTGACGAAGCCGGGGCAGACGGCGGTAACCCCGATGCCCTGCGAGGCCAGTTCCGCGCGCAGGCACTCGCTCAGCATCAGGACCGCCGCCTTGGAGGTGCTGTACGCGGGAAGGGCCTTGGAGGGCTGATAGGCCGCCGCGGAAGCGGTGTTGACGATGTGGCCGCCCTGGCCCCGGTCGGCCATCTGTCGGCCGAAGAGACGGCAACCGTGGATCACACCCCACAGGTTGACGTCCAGCACCTTGCGCCAGTCGTCGGACGTGGTGTCCAGGAACGCGCCCGACAGACCGATCCCGGCGTTGTTCACCAGGACGTCCACCACGCCGTACTCGCTCGCGACCTTCTCCGCCAGCTTCTCCATCGCCTGCTCGTCGGAGACGTCCACCGGCTCCGACCAGGCGCCGGGGGCGCCGAGCAGGCGGGACATCTCCGCCGTACGGGCGGCCGCCTCCGCGTCCCGGTCCACGGCCACCACGCGGGCGCCCGCCTCGGCGAACGCGTACGCCGTGGCCCGTCCGATGCCGCTGCCCGCGCCGGTGACCAGGACCAGCTGCCCGCCGAAGCGGTCGGCGTACTTGCCGCTCGCCCGCGCGGGCTCCGGCCGGCCGCCCTCCACCGACGTCACGAACTCCGAGATCCAGGAGGCCAGTTGGTCGGGCCGGGTCCGCGGGACCCAGTGCTTGGCCGGGAGCGTGCGGCGCGTCAACCGCGGAGCCCACAGCTCCAGTTCGTCGTAGAGCTTCTCCGACAGGAACGCGTCCCCGAGAGGCGTGATGAGCTGCACGGGCGCGTGTGCGTAGGCGTCCGCACGCGGACGGCGCAGCCGTGACCGTACGTTGTCCCGGTACAGCCATGCCCCGTGTGCCGCGTCCGAGGAGAGGGACGGGGTCGGGTAGTCGTCGACCGGTGCCTTCTCCATCCGCTCCAGGTACCGGGGCCAGAGCCTGCCGAGCGGTCCGCGCCAGGCCAGTTCGGGCAGCACGGGCGTGTGCAGCAGGTACACGTACCAGGACTTGGCGCCCTGGCCGAGGAGTTGGCCGACCCGGCGCGGGGTGGGCCGCTTCATCCGCCGCTGTATCCAGTGGCCGAAGTGGTCGAGGGACGGTCCGGACATCGAGGTGAAGGACGCGATCCGGCCCTCCGCGCGCTTGACCGTCACGAACTCCCAGGACTGCACCGAGCCCCAGTCGTGCCCCACCAGGTGCACCGGCCGGTCCGGGCTGACCGCGTCGGCCACGGCCAGGAAGTCGTCCGTCAGCTTCTCCAGGGTGAAGCCCCCGCGCAGGGGCCGCGGCGCGGTGGAACGGCCGTGGCCGCGCACGTCGTACAGCACGACGTGGAAGTCGTCGGCCAGCCGCAGGGCCACCTCCGACCACACCTCCTTGCTGTCCGGATAGCCGTGCACCAGCAGCACCGTCGGCCGCGCGGGGTCCCCCAGCTCCGCCACGCACAGCTCGACCCCGCCGGTCCGCACCCAGCGCTCGCGCGCGCCCTTCAGCACCGTCACTTCTCCTCCGCCCAGCGCCGCACGTGCGGCAGATCGTCGTCCAGCCAGAAGGCGCTCTCCCCGGGGTCCCGGGAGTCGGTGACCACGAGGATCTCCTCGAACTTCGCGCCCGTACCCCGGAATCCGAGGTGCGGTTCGACCGCCCACAGTCCCGGCCGCGGCGGGTGGTCGGAGAAGCGGTACGGCGACCACAGCGGCGACCAGCCCTCGCGGTGACCGTGCAGCGCGTCGGAGGCGAGCCCCTTCAGGGACTGCGTGCCGAACCCGAACAGCCGTGGCGAGAAACGCCGTTGCGGCACCCGGTCCACCTTGTGCGCGATCACGCCGAAGGGATACGCGCGGTGCCGGTTGGCGTACCCCTGGCGGACCATGAGGCGGTCCACGTCCTCGTAGATCTCCCGCAGCGGGCGCCGCTCGCGCACCTCGCGCAGGATCAGCTCGCGGTGGTCCCGTAGGTCGTCCATCAGCTTGTCCTGCACCGGATTGACGCCGAGGGAGCCCGAGTACCCCACGTCCGCGGCGAAACCGTCCAGCACCGGCGCCATGTCCAGGATGAACGGCATCCCGGGCTCCAGGCGCCGGCCGGTGGGGAAGAACTGCAGCGGGACGCGGAAGTTCACGAACGCCGTGCGGTCACCGAACCAGGCGAAGGGCAGGTGGAACCAGTCGCGCACCCCGCGCTCCCGCAGCCACTCCCGCTGCATCCGCGCGGCCTCACGCTCCGTGACGCCCGGCTCCAGCCGCGCCGCCACCGCCTCCGCGCACTCGTAGGCGAGACGCTGCACTCTTCGGAAACCCCGCAGCTCCGCCGTGCGTTCCCTGGTCACTGCCGTAGCCATGGCACCCCGTCCCACCGGTTGCGGTACGCGCTCGTAACTTGACACCGGCGAATCTCGCAGCTTGTTAGAGTCCGCGTCAATAGGCGTGCGGCGAGCCTGTGGACAAACTCCCCGATGGGGAAAACGGCCCCGCGGCGTTCGACCTCTCAGGGTGACCCCTTAAGGACCCGTACGACTCCAGGTGGAGCCCAAGACGGCTCTGCGGTCTGACGACCGGCGTGTTCCGTGTCACTACCGTCGAAGACGTGACTGTGATCGCGACCGAAAGCCTGAGCAAGCGGTTCCCCCGGGTGACCGCGCTTGACCGGCTCTCCGTGGACGTCGGGCCCGGTGTGACCGGACTCGTCGGAGCCAATGGAGCCGGCAAGTCCACACTGATCAAGATCCTGCTGGGTCTGTCCCCCGCCACCGAGGGCCGCGCCGAAGTGCTCGGCCTCGACGTCGCCACCAAGGGCGCCGCCATCCGCGAGCGCGTCGGCTACATGCCCGAGCACGACTGCCTGCCGCCGGACGTCTCGGCCACCGAGTTCGTCGTCCACATGGCGCGCATGTCGGGCCTGCCGCCCACCGCCGCGCGCGAGCGCACCGCGGACACCCTGCGCCACGTCGGCCTGTACGAGGAGCGCTACCGCCCCATCGGCGGCTACTCCACCGGCATGAAGCAGCGCGTGAAGCTGGCCCAGGCCCTCGTCCACGACCCGGACCTGGTCTTCCTGGACGAGCCGACCAACGGCCTCGACCCGGTCGGCCGCGACGAGATGCTCGGCCTGATCCGCCGGATCCACACCGACTTCGGCATCTCGGTCCTGGTCACCTCGCACCTGCTGGGCGAGCTGGAGCGGACCTGCGACCACGTCGTCGTCATCGACGGCGGCAAGCTGCTGCGCTCCAGCTCCACCACCGACTTCACCCAGATGACCACGACCCTCGCCATCGAGGTCACCGACACCGACGCGCACCCCGACGGCACGCGCGCGGTGCGCGAGGCCCTCCACGCGCGCGGGGCGGAGGTCCTGGACGACGGCAGCGGCCTGCCCGGCGCCGGCCACGTCCTGCTGCTGACCGCGCGGGGCGAGGAGACCTACGACCTGGTCCGGGACGTGATCGCGGACCTCGGCCTCGGACTGGTGCGCATGGAGCAGCGCAGGCACCACATCGCCGAGGTCTTCACGAACGAGGGCGAGCAGCAGAAGGAGGCGGCCGGTCATGGCTCTTGAGCACCCCGGGGCGGCCACCCAGACCCGCATCCACGACATCGGCTACCGCAACTACGACGGCCCCCGCCTCGGCCGTACGTACGCCACCCGCTCGCTCTACTCGCAGTCCCTGCGCGGCGCCTACGGCCTCGGCCGCTCGGTGAAGTCCAAGGTGCTGCCGATGCTGCTGTTCGTGGTGATGTGCGTGCCCGCGGCCATCATGGTCGCCGTCGCGGTCGCCACGAAGGCGAACGACCTGCCCGTCGACTACACGCGCTACGCCATCATCATGCAGGCGGTCATCAGCCTCTACGTCGCCTCCCAGGCACCCCAGTCCGTCTCCCGCGACCTGCGCTTCAAGACCGTTCCGCTGTACTTCTCGCGGCCGATCGAGACGGCCGACTACGTGCGCGCGAAGTTCGCGGCCCTGGCCTCCGCGCTGTTCGCCCTCACCGCCGCACCGCTGCTCGTCCTCTACGTGGGCGCGCTGCTGGCCGAACTCGACTTCGCCGACCAGACCAAGGGATTCGCACAGGGGCTCGTCTCCGTGGCACTGCTCTCACTGCTCTTCGCCGGCATCGGCCTGGTCATCGCCGCGGTCACCCCGCGCCGCGGCTTCGGCATCGCCGCCGTGATCGCCGTACTGACCATCTCCTACGGCGCGGTCTCCACGCTCCAGGCCATCGCGGACGCCCAGGGCAGCACCGACGCCATCGCCTGGATCGGCCTGTTCTCGCCGGTCACGCTGATCGACGGCCTCCAGACGGCCTTCCTGGGCGCCTCCTCCGCCTTCCCGGGCGGAATCGGCCCCTCCCAGGGGGAGGGCGTGGTGTACGTCCTGCTCACCCTGGGCCTGATCGCCGCCGCCTACGGCCTGCTGCTGCGCCGCTACAAGAAGGTGGGCCTGTGACCACGCCCGCCCCGTCGCCCGCCACCACCCTTCCAAGGAATGGGCCGCGCCCATGAGCACTCTCTCCATCGACCACGTCTCCCGCTGGTTCGGCAACGTGGTCGCCGTCAACGACATCACCATGACCATCGGTCCCGGTGTCACCGGCCTCCTCGGTCCCAACGGCGCCGGAAAGTCCACCCTCATCAACATGATGGGCGGCTTCCTGGCCCCCTCCACCGGCACGGTCACCCTCGACGGACAGCCGGTCTGGCGCAACGAGTCCGTCTACCGGCACATCGGCATCGTCCCCGAGCGCGAGGCGATGTACGACTTCCTCACAGGCCGCGAATTCGTCGTCGCCAACGCCGAGTTGCACGGCCTGGGCGCCAAGGCGGCCCAGCAGGCCCTGGCCACGGTCGAGATGGAGTACGCACAGGACCGCAAGATCCAGACGTACTCCAAGGGCATGCGCCAGCGCGTGAAGATGGCCAGCGCCCTCGTCCACGACCCCTCGCTGCTCCTGCTCGACGAGCCCTTCAACGGCATGGACCCGCGCCAGCGCATGCAGTTGATGGACCTGCTGCGGCGCATGGGCGACGAGGGCCGCACGGTGCTGTTCTCCTCGCACATCCTCGAAGAGGTCGAGCAACTCGCCCGCCACATCGAGGTCGTCGTCGCCGGCCGGCACGCGGCCAGCGGTGACTTCCGCAGGATCCGCCGCCTGATGACGGACCGTCCGCACCGCTACCTGGTGCGCTCCAGCGACGACCGCGCCCTCGCGGCCGCGCTGATCGCCGACCCGTCCACGTCCGGCATCGAAGTGGACCTCGCCGAGGGCGCGTTGCGCATCCAGGCCGTCGACTTCGGCCGTTTCACGGCCCTGCTGCCGAGGGTCGCCCGCGACCACGGCATCCGGCTGCTCACGGTCTCGCCGTCCGACGAGTCCCTCGAGTCCGTCTTCTCGTACCTGGTCGCGGCGTAGGAGGCCCTGATGTACGACCCCACAGTCGCCCGGCTCACCTACCGGGCCCTGCTCGGCCGCCGCCGGGCCCTCATCCTGGGCGCCCTGCCCCTGCTGCTGATCGCGATCTCCGTGGTCGTGCGCGGTCTCGCGGGCGCCGACGACCAGACGGCCGCCGACCTGCTGGGCGGCCTCGCGCTCGCCACCATGGTGCCGATCATCGGCGTCATCGCGGGCACCGGCGCGATCGGCCCGGAGATCGACGACGGCTCGGTGGTGTACCTGCTGTCCAAGCCGATCAAGCGGCCGACGATCATCTTCACCAAGCTGATCGTCGCCGTCGCGGTCACCATGGTGTTCTCGGCGGTGCCGACCCTGATCGCCGGGTTCATCCTCAACGGCAACGGCCAGCAGATCGCCGTCGCCTACACGGTGGCCGCGCTGGTGGCCTCCATCGCCTACGCGGCCCTCTTCCTGCTGCTCGGCACGGTCTCGCGGCACGCGGTGGTCTTCGGTCTCGTCTACGCCCTCGTCTGGGAGGCCCTGTTCGGCTCCCTGGTGGCCGGCGCGCGCACCCTGAGCGTCCAGCAGTGGTCGCTGGCCGTGGCCCACGAGGTCACCGGCGGGGACCTCGTCACCTCGGACGTGGGCCTGGCCACCGCGACGGTCCTGCTCGTCGTGGTGACCGTCCTCGCCACCTGGTACGCGGGCCAGAAGCTGCGGTCGCTGACCCTGGCGGGCGAGGAGTGACCTTGACGGGGGCTTCACCTCTGTCCCGGCACACTGGGCAAACGGCAAGGTTCACCGGAAAGGAGGCCGGGATGGCAGACGACTGGAACGACGACCTCGTCCTGGACGAGGAGTTCATACGCTCCGCCGAGACCTCCGAGCCGTCCGCGCGGGCCCGTATGCTCGCCGCCCGCTGGCGCGAGGAGCCGCCCGAGCCCCAGCCCTGGCGCTCCGACGAACCGCCGGCGGGCTGGTTCTTCAGCAAGGGGCGCCGGCGCAGGTGGCGCCGGCGCTGAGCCGCGTCCCGTCGTACGGCTGTTTTATTCGGTGGCGCCCAACTCGGCGGACAGGGACGATGGTTGTGTCCAGGCCGCCGGGGATCGGCGCCACCGACCGGGAGAGGAGCCGGGCGATGTCCATGCACGACAGTACGTCCAGCTCCCGACAGGGCAGTCCGCGGCGGACTCCGGTGTAGTTACCCCACCGTCGAGCCCGCCCGCAGGAGTACTGCCCGGGGCGGCCGCTTCGAGCACGCGGCGCGCTGCGCCCGCGTGGGCCGCCTTCCCTTTCGCCCCCCGCTGAGGGGGCGCCCCCGCTGGGGCGGACGGGTGGATCGCACAGCTCGGTGCCACGAGGCGCCGCCGCGAGCCCACCCGTGCCGCCCCAGCAGGCTGGAGACAGCGCCCCGAAGGGGCGCGGGGCTGTGTCGATATGCGGCTCCGCCGCGATGAGGGTCCCCCCGCGCGAGCGAAGCCGAGCGTGGGGCAGCGTGGGGGAGCGACCAGCCACAACGGCGCCGCAGACGAACACACCCCAACGCGGCGCGCCCAGCGGAGCGCTAGGCGAGCAGCCGTTCGAGTACGGCCGCGATCCCGTCCTCCTCGTTCGAGGACGTCACCTCGTCCGCCACGGCCTTCAGCTCGGCGTGGGCGTTGGCCATGGCCACGCCGTACGAGGCCCAGCCGAACATCGGCACGTCGTTCGGCATGTCGCCGAAGGCGATCGTGTCGACGGCCTTGAGGCCGAGCCGCCGGGCCGCCAGCGAAAGACCCGTCGCCTTGGACAGCCCCAGCGGCAGCAGCTCGACGATGCCCTCGCCCGCCATGGCCACGGTGACGAAGCCGCCCGCGGCCTGCCGCGAGGCCTCCGCCAGCTCGTCGTCCGACAGCTCCGGATGCTGTATGTAGATCTTGTTCAGCGGCGCGCTCCACAGATCGGCCGCGTCCGTGAAGGGGGTCGCCGGGAGTTCGCCGGTGAGCGCGTACCCCGGGCCCACCAGCACGTCGCCGTCCAGCCCGTCCCGGCTGGCCGCCAGGTACAGCGGGCCGACCTCCGCCTCGATCTTCGCCAGCGCCACCCCGGCCAGCTGCCGGTCCAGGGTCACCGCCGTCAGCAGGCGGTGCTCGCCGGCGTCGTAGACCTGGGCGCCCTGGCCGCACACCGCGAGGCCCCGGTAGCCGAGGTCGTCGAGGATGTGCCGGGTCCAGGGGACCGCGCGGCCGGTGACGACGATGTGCGCGGCGCCCGCCTCGGTGGCCGCGGCGAGCGCGTCACGGGTGCGCCGCGAGACCGACTCGTCGGAACGCAGCAGCGTCCCGTCGAGGTCGGTCGCGATCAGGCGGTAGGGCAGTGGAGCGGCGGTGGTCACTTGGCCACCGGCTCCAGCACCTCACGGCCGCCCAGGTAGGGGCGGAGCACCTCGGGCACGCGCACCGAGCCGTCGGCCAGCTGGTGGTTCTCCAGGATGGCCACGATCGTGCGCGGTACGGCGCACAGGGTGCCGTTGAGCGTGGCCAGCGGCTGCACCTTCTTGCCGTCGCGCATCCGGACGGACAGGCGCCGGGCCTGGAAGCCGTCGCAGTTCGAGGCCGAGGTCAGCTCGCGGTACTTGCCCTGGGTCGGGATCCAGGCCTCGCAGTCGAACTTGCGGGAGGCGGAGGCACCGAGGTCGCCCGTGGCCACGTCGATGACCTGGAAGGGCAGCTCAAGGCCGGTCAGCCACTGCTTCTCCCACTCCAGCAGGCGCTTGTGCTCGTTCTCCGCGTCCTCGGGGGCGACGTAGGAGAACATCTCGACCTTGTCGAACTGGTGCACGCGGAAGATGCCGCGGGTGTCCTTGCCGTAGGTGCCGGCCTCGCGGCGGAAGCACGGGGAGAAGCCGGCGTAGCGCAGCGGCAGCTTGTCCGCGTCGATGATCTCGTCCATGTGGTACGCGGCGAGCGGGACCTCGGAGGTGCCGACCAGGTAGTAGTCGTCCTTCTCCAGGTGGTACACGTTCTCCGCGGCCTGGCCGAGGAAGCCGGTGCCCTCCATGGCGCGCGGGCGGACCAGCGCGGGGGTGAGCATCGGGGTGAAGCCGGCCTCGGTGGCCTGGGCGATCGCCGCGTTGACGAGGGCCAGCTCCAGCAGGGCGCCGACGCCGGTGAGGTAGTAGAAGCGCGAGCCGGAGACCTTGGCGCCGCGCTCGACGTCGATGGCGCCCAGCGCCTCGCCGAGCTCCAGGTGGTCCTTGGGCTCGAAGCCCTCGGCGCCGAAGTCGCGGATGGTGCCGTGCGTCTCCAGGACGACGAAGTCCTCCTCGCCGCCGACCGGGACGTCGGGGTGGACGAGGTTGCCGAGCCGGAGGAGGAGCTGCTTGGTCTCCTCGTCGGCCTCGTTCTGCGCGGCCTCGGCGGCCTTGACGTCCGCCTTGAGCTGCTCCGCCTTCTGGAGGAGCTCGGCCCGCTCCTCCGGGGTGGCCTTGGGGATCAGCTTGCCGAGCGCCTTCTGCTCGGAGCGCAGCTCGTCGAAGCGGACGCCGGACGACCTGCGCCGTTCGTCGGCGGAGAGGAGGGAGTCGACGAGCGCGACGTCCTCTCCACGGGCGCGCTGGGAAGCGCGCACACGGTCGGGGTCCTCACGGAGCAGGCGAAGGTCAATCACGCGCCCAAGGCTACCGGGGCGGAGTGACAGCCCACGACTTACTATTCCGCGCTGCGGTTTACGTACCGTTATGGGGGAATTGCGGGCAGTGTCAAGGGAAAGTGTCCCGCTCCCCGGGACGGGGCAGCCGCCGGGTGTCGGGTTGACCGGATTCCCTTGCGGAGAACGGGATTTGAGGCACCGCTGTCCACAGGGATCCACAGCCCCGGAGAGTTATCCACAGGCTGTGCGGAAGATCTGTGGAAGCCGGAATTGATCATTCCGATAGCCTCTCGCGGGGCGTGGAATTCCCGATCCAAACCGTCTTCACGCCCACTTTCGAGTGGAAATGGGTCGCTCCAAAGGATTGATCAAAGGAAACAAGTGGACGAAGGGTGACCTGTGGCCCTGTGGAGGAAGTTGGGTCCTGTAGGGCGATTTGTCGACTAGATAGCGCTTCGTTGTCGACTTGTCCCCAGGTCGAGAACCGTCCCTGTGGATAACTTCTGTGGATAACTAAAATCAGCAGGTAGGAATGGCCGGAGCCGGGCCCCGGGTCCTGGACCAGGGCCCTAGAAGCGCCCGTCCTGGCACCGCGCCACCCAGTCCGACGCCGCGACGAACTCCGCGTCCGACGTCCCCTGCAACGGCGGACGCACGTCCGCCGGGTCCACCTCCGCACGCGGGTACGAACCGAGGAAGCGCACCTCGCGACAGATCCGCTTCAGCCCCATCAGCGCGTCCGCCACCCGCCGGTCCGTGATGTGTCCCTCGGCGTCGATGCAGAAGCAGTAGTTGCCGATGCCGGCGCCCGTGGGCCGGGACTGGAGCAGCATCAGGTTGATGCCGCGGGTGGCGAACTCGCCCAGCAGATCGCGCAGGCCGCCGGGGTGGTCGTCGCGCTGCCACAGCACGACGGAGGTCTTGTCGGCACCCGTCGGGGCCGCCGGGCGGGCCGGGCGGCCCACCAGCACGAACCGGGTCTGGGCGTTCTCCGCGTCGTGGATCCCGCTCTCCAGCACCTCCAGGCCGTACCGGGCGGCCGCGAACTCACCGGCGAAGGCCGCGTCGAAACGGCCCTCCTGGACCAGCCGGGCGGCGTCCGCGTTGGAGGCGGCCGACTCCCAGTCGGCGTCCGGCAGGTTGTTCCGCAGCCAGTTGCGCACCTGCGGCTGGGCCGCCGGATGGGCGGAGACCGTCTTGATGTCCGACAACTTCGTGCCCGGGCGGACCAGCAGCGCGAAGGTGATCGACAGCAGCACCTCGCGGTAGATCATCAGCGGCGCGCCCGCCACCAGCTCGTCGAGCGTGGTGGTGATCCCGCCCTCGACGGAGTTCTCGATCGGCACGAACGCGGCCTCGGCCTCACCGGCCCGCACGGCGTCCAGCGCCGACTGCACGGACACGTACGGGATCAGCTCCCGGGTGGCCGCCTCCGGAAGGGTGCGCAGGGCGACTTCGGTGAAGGTTCCCTCGGGGCCGAGATACGCGTAGCTCGCTGGCATGACCTCACCCTAATGGGCCCAAGGGAACCCGGCCCACGCGTCTCACGACCGGGTGAACCCGCGTGACCTCACCCCTCCAGCAGCCGCTGCCCCACGTACTCGCCCTTCGCCGCCCCGCCCGGCACCGCGAAGAGGCCGCTCGACTCGTGGCGGATGAACTTCGACAGGGCGTCGCCCCGGTCGAGCTTGCGCTGGACGGTCACGAAGCCGCGCAGCGGGTCCGCCTGCCAGCAGACGAAGAGCAGGCCCGCGTCCGGCACGCCCTTGGCGTCGATGCCGTCGTGGTACGAGAACGGCCGGCGCAGCATCGCCGCGCCGCCGTTCTGGTCGGGACGGCTGATCCGCGCGTGGGCGTTGATCGGGACCACCAGAGCGCCCTGGGCGTCGGTCTTCTCCAGGTCCATCTCGGTGGTCTCGGTGCCCCCGGACAGCGGGGCCCCGTCGGACTTGCGGCGCCCGATGACCGCCTCCTGCTCCTTGACCGAGAGCTGCTCCCAGTCGTCGAGGAGCATGCGGATCCGGCGTACGACGGCGTAGGAGCCGTTCGCCATCCAGGACGGCTCGCCGGAGGCGGGCACGAAGATCCGCTCGTCGAAGTCGGGCTCGGCGGGCTTCGGATTGCGGGTGCCGTCCATCTGGCCCATCAGATTGCGGGCCGTCATGGGGTGGGCGGTGGCGCCCGGGGAGCGGTTGAAGCCGTTCATCTGCCAGCGCACCCCGGCGGCCCGCCCCGCGTCCTTCTGGATCGCGCGCAGGGCGTGGAAGGCGACGAGGGCGTCGTCGGCGCCGATCTGCACCCACAGGTCGCCGTTGCTGCGCGCCTTGTCGAGCCGGTCGGAGGAGAAGTCGGGCAGCGGGTCCAGCGCGACCGGCCGCTGCTTCTCCAGGCCGGTGCGGGCGAAGAAGCTGTGCCCGAAGCCGAAGGTGATCGTCAGCGAGGACGGGCCGGCGTCGCGGGCGATGTCCGTGTCGTCGCTCCCCGCCGCCTCGCCCGCCATCAGCCGCTCGGCCGTCGCCGACCACCGGCGCAGCAGCGCGGCGGCCTCCTTGCGACCCGCCCCCGCCGCCAGGTCGAAGGCGACGAGATGGCCGCGGGCCTGCAGCCCCTGGAGGATGCCGGGCTGATGTTTCCCGTGAAACATCGCCCGCCCGGCGCCCAGCGAACTGAGCGGCGTGGCCTCGGCGGGGGCGGCGGCGTATCCGACGCCGGCACCGGCCGCGCCGAGGGCGAGCCCGGTCGCGCCGGCGGTGCCGAGGAGCGTGCGCCGCGAGACGCCCGCGGGGGCCGCCGGAGCGGGAAGGGCGCTCTCGGGGGTGCGGGCCTGCGGGATGGACTGGTCAGCCATGGTGGGGTTCAGCCGATCTGCGCGTTCTTGGAGACGGTGGCCTGGTCGACGTCGGAGGTCCGTACGGTCGCGGCGATCTTCCAGTCGCCCGCCATCGGGATCTGCACTCCGTTCGCCGACCAGTGTCCGGTGGTGATGTGGTCCGGGATCACGGGCAGCGGCCCGATGTCCTCGGACTCCAGGGTGAAGGCGAGCTTCACCTCGGGGACGTCGAAGGCGCGGCCGTTGGGCCGCTGGACGTAGACGTGGAGTTCGTTGCCGCCCACGCGCGCGGGGTCGAGTTCGATCCGCACGACGCCCTTGCCGTCCTCGCCGCCCGTGTCGAAGGCCATGTCCAGGGCCAGCGCCCCGCCGGGGGACACGGCCGCGGCGGAGCCGGCCGCCCGGGCGGCCTCCTGCTCCGTGCGCCCCGGCTCGGTCGAGGTCAGCGCGGTGGTGACGGCGAGCAGCACGACCGCGACACCGGCCTCGGCCAGCACCGAGCGGCGCAGTCCGAGGCGGTGCGGATCGGCGTCCCGCAGCCGCTTCTGCCGTGCCGTGTCCATCGCCGCCCGCTGCCGGGCGAGCTGGGCGGCCCGCGCGGGGTCGCCGGAGGAGGCGGCCGCGACCGTCTCCTCCGCCTTGGCCTTCTGCTTCGGAGGCGCGGCCGACGCAGACGCCTTCTGCTTCGGAGGCGCGGCCGACGCAGACGCCTTCTGCTTCGGTGATGCGGCCGACGCCGTCTCCGTCAGCTGTGCCGTCCACCGCCGCGAGATCCACGCGACGCCCACGAGCAGCACCACGAGCCCGATCTTGATGAGCAGCAGCTGCCCGTAGCGGGTGTCGGTCAGCGCCGACCAGGAGCCGAGCTGACGCCAGGACTGGTAGATGCCGGTCGCGACGAGCGCGAGCACGCTGCCGAAGGCGAGCCGCGAGAAGCGGTGCACGGCGGCGGAGTCCACCGGGGTCTCGGCCGACCGGTACAACGCGGTGAGCAGGGCGGTGAGCCCGCCGAGCCAGGCGGCCACGGCGAGCAGGTGGACGACGTCGACCGGCATCGCGATCCCGGCCTGCAGCCCGGTGGAGGCGTGCTCGGACATCGCCCAGCTGGCCGCGAGCCCGGCCGCCACGACCGTACCGCCGACCGCGAGCCCGAAGGCGAGGTCCCGCTTCTCCTCGTCCTCACGCTTGTCGTACGCGCCGAAGAGCACCGCGATGAACAGCGCCGCCGCGGCGAGCAGCAGCAGCCGGGAGACCAGGGCCGCGCCCGTCTTCGTCTGGAGCACGTCCCCGAGCAGGTTCAGGTCGAAGATGTCGCCGACCTTGCCGGAACCGGTGTAGGAGCCGCGCATGAGGAGCAGCGCGAGGGTGGCCGCGGTGAGCGCGAGCCAGCCGGAGACGACGAGCCGCTGCACGGCCCGCACCCCCGCCCCGCGCTGCCAGCAGGCGAGGACGAAGGCGGCGCCGCCGACCATGACGACGAAGCCCGCGTAACTGACGTAGCGGCCGAACCCGTAGAGCACGCCGACGGCCCCGCCGCCCGCGGTCTGGTCGGAGAGCGAGACGGAGGTCGCCGAGGGGGCGCCGACGGAGAAGGTGTAGGCGCCGGCGACGGGGTGGCTGTCGGCGGAGACGACCTGGTAGGAGACGGTGTAGGTGCCGTCCTTCAGCCCGGTGCGCAGCTTCACCACGTACGTGGTGCCGCCGACGCTGCCCGGGGCGCCGGTGTCGACGCGCTCGCCGTCCGGGTCGAGGACGCGCAGCGCGCCCTCGGAGATCGCGACCTCCTCGGAGAAGGTCAGCGAGACCCGGTCGGGCGCCTCGTCGACCACCGCCCCCTGCTGGGGGTCACTGCCGGACAGCACGGCGTGCGCGGAGACCGGCCCGGCACCGGCGAGGAGCAGCCCGGCGGCGGTCAGGAGCAGCAGCACCAGCATCCGCGCGCGGGAGGCGATGGTCGGGGTCAAGGGGGTCCCTCCCTCAGTGTCCGGACGCGGGCGTGTACGTCGGCGACTTCACCGGCATCTCGACCGTGACGGGGTCGGCGTCGGCGAAGTGCAGCACCACGGACACCGTGTCGCCCTCCTTGGGCCGGTGCTTCAGCTTCTCGAACATCAGGTGGTTGCCGCCGCTCTTGAGCACGAGCTCGCCGTCGGCGGGGATGTCCGCCTTCTCCATCTCCCGCATCGCGGAGTCGACGGTCTCGTGCAGGGTGACGTCAGCGGCGATGTCGCTGGTGACCGACGTCAGTTCGGCGTCCGTGCCGCTGTCGTTGGCGATGGTCAGGAAGCCCGCCGCCATGGAGTCGGAGACCGGCTGCGGCATGTAGGCGCCGGAGACGGAGATGCCGCCCCCCGCGGAACCCCCCTCGGCGCCCTCGCCGTCGGAGCCCGAGCAGCCGGTCAGGACCAGGGCCCCGGTCAGCAGGGCGGCGGACACGGTCGTACGCCTCACGGGTTCTCCCCCTTGACCAGCTTGGGCAGGTCCGCGGTGTAGTCGTCGACGGTGGCGTCCTCGCCGTAGAGCACGTAACCGCCGTCGGTCTTCGGGGAGAACGCGATGACCTGGGTGCCGTGCGCGGAGACGACCTTGCCCTTCTCCTTCTTCGGCGGGTCGATGCTGATGCCGAGGGTGCGGGCGCCGGCCTGGATGGTGTCGAAGTCGCCGGTCAGGCCGATGACCTGGGGGTCGATGCCCTTGAGCCACTTGCCGAGGGCGGCCGGGGTGTCCCGCTCGGGGTCGGTGGTGACGAACACGACGCGCAGCGCGTCCTGCTCGGCCTTGGGCAGCTGCTTCTTGGCGATGGCGATGTTGTTCATCGTCAGCGGGCAGACGTCGGGGCAGTTGGTGTAGCCGAAGTAGACCAGCGTGGGCTTGCCCGCGGTCTCCTTGCGGAGGTCGTAGCTCTTGCCCCGGGTGTCGGTGAGGACCAGGTCCGGCTTCTCGAACGGCTTGTCGAGGACGGTCGCGGCCTTCTCGGAGCCGGCCTCCTCGGAGACCACGGTGACGGGCGAGGAGCCGTCGTCGCTGCCGCAGGCGGTCAGGGTCAGGGTGGCGGCGGCGAGCAGGGCGGCGGCCGCGAACTTCTTGGTGCGCATAGAGGTATGTCCCAGAGGTGAGGGCTCCGGCGCGCGCCGAGGCGTACGGCCCCGGCGCGCGCGGAGGTACGGACTCAGGCGTTCGTACGCCGACGGCCGGCGAGGACGCCGTACGCCACGCCCACGGCGCCCACGACGATGCCCACGACGCCCAGGACGCGGGCGGTGGTGTCGCTGCTGTCGGCGTCGGCGGTGGTGGTCGTGGCGGCCGGGGTGGCGTCGTCGGCGGGCTTCTCGCTCGCCTCCGAGCCGTGCCCGTGGCCGTCTCCCGAGGCCGCGGACAGGGTCAGCACCGGAGCGGGGTTCTCCGGCTCCTCCTGGCCCTCCTGCTGGACCTCGATCCAGCGGGCGACCTCGTCGTCGGAGTAGGTCTGGACGGCCTTGAAGACCAGTTCGTCGGTGTCCTCGGGCAGCTGCCCCATGGAGACCGGGAACTTCTGGAAGAAGCCGGGCTCGATGCCCTTGCCGGTCGCGGTCCAGGTGATCTTGCTGATCGCCTCGTTGATCTTCTGGCCGTGCAGTTCGAGCGGCTTGTCCAGCTTGGCCTTGGTGATCTTCGCGGTCCAGCCGGGGACCGGCTCCGGCCGCGCGGAGGCCAGCGGGTGGTCGGTCGGGAAGGTGACCTCCAGCTTGACCGTCGAGGCCGTGTCGCTCTCGTTCGGGACGCGGAAGTCGACGACCGCGTAACCGCCCTTGGCGGCCTCGCCCTCGGGCTGCACGGTCACGTGCGCGAAGGCGGGGACGGACAGGGCGAGTACGGCCGTACCGGCGAGGGCACCGGCGGCGGCGATACGGGAAGAGGCCTTCATTCGGGAGCACTCCACAGTGAGTGAGTTCGGATGTATCGGATGTGTCCGAGAGGGAAGAGGGAGGCGCGTGGCGCGAGGTGCACACGCGCGTGCCGCACGACGGCGGCCCTCGACCCGGATCTCCGAAGGGATCTCCCAGCCGTGGTCGCGTCGCGTCAGGCGGCGAGTACGAGGGGGGCGGCGGCGGGCGGACCGCGCCGGATCACCGTGTGCTGGAGCGCGACCGTGCGCGGACGCGCGGGCGCGAGCAGCGGCGTGCGCGCCGGGCGCGGACCCGTCTCGGGCGCCCCCGGCAGCCCCGCACGCAGGGCGCGCACCAGCGCGAGCGCCCCGCGCAGGGACCGTACGAGCGCCCCCTCGGCGACGGAGTGCGCCGACAGTTCCACGAGCCGCCGTACGGCCAGGTCCCCGCGGCGCAGCAGCCAGCCCGCGGCGACGGCCGCGAGGAGGTGGGCGAGGAGCATCGGCAGGGACGGCAGCAGGGAGGCGGAGCCGGTGACGGTGTCCGCGGGGGTGTGCGACGTGTGGCCGTCCGGGGCGAGCCGCGCCTCGATGAGGATCTTCTGGGCCTGGGCCGGGCTGATCGCCGCCGCGGTGGTCCCGCAGACGATCCGGGCGGCCCGCGCGACGAGTGTGGCGTCGGCGGCGGACGCGGCCGAGGTGGCGGCCACCCCGTGCTGGCCCAGGCCGAACAGCGTGTGCAGCGCGGTCTGCCCGACCGCGAGCAGCGCCGCGATACCGGCCAGGGACCGCTCGCGCCCGGTGAACGGCACGGCGACCACGACGACCCCGAGGAAACCCGCGCCGAGTGTCCACAGCGGAACGGTGGCGCAGGAGCCGAGCGCGTGCCCGGCCCCGGCCAGCACGACGCAGACCGCGGCGAACACCGCGGCCCGCAGAAGCCGCGCGCCGTTTCGGGCGCGCGTCGTGCGTGGGTGGGGGGCAGTCATGGCGGGCTCATCATCGCACTGGCCCGGCGGCCGCCCCACGGCAGGTCCGCAAGATTCCCTACGGTCGGAAGATCACCCAGGTCCCACAGGTCCCCCTCTGGCACCACCTGCCCCCACATACACCGTTCCCGGAGCCGGACGCATCGCCCATATGGGCGGCATCACGTCAACGATGTGCTTACGCCCCCGCACGGGCGGCAATAGGTAACGGTATGTCGAGCCGCGGCCGGGAGGCTGGAGCATGAGCATCTGGTGGTCACTCCATCTGAGGCGCGAGGCTGCCAGCGTTCCCCTCGCCCGGCGGCTCCTGCTCGGCACCATGGAGAGCGCGGGCGTGGACCCGGACATCTCCTACGACCTCTCCATCGCCCTCAGCGAGGCGTGCGCGAACGCCGTGGAGCACGGCGGGGACCGGGAGCTCGACGGCGTCTCGCAGGCCTACCGCGTCACCGCCTATCTGGACGGCGAGACCTGCCGCATCGAGGTCACCGACTCCGGCCCCGGCTTCGGCGGCGCGGGCCGCGACACCCGCCCGGTGTCCACGGAGGCCGAGAACGGCCGGGGGCTCTACCTCATCCAGGAACTCGCGGACCACGTCCACATCGGCAACAAGCCGGGGCGCGGCGGCGCGGTGGTGAGCTTCGACAAGATCCTGAAGTGGCGCAAGGGCGCCTCGCCTCTGATGGCGGTGTAGCCGCCGGTTGTGGCGGGTCCGGCCGCGGACTCTCAGTGCGCGCACAGGCTTCGCCAACGTCCTTGACGGGTGGCGTTCCTACGTTCGTGTCCATGACGGGAAACCACAAGGACACCTCGATGACCCGGCGCCGCGCCCTCGCGGTGACCGGCGGAACGGTGGCGGCGGGCGGCCTGGCCTTCGCGGGCTACCGGGCGGCGTTCGCGGACGGGACCACGGCGGCGGAGTCCACGGCGACGGCGGAGTCCACGGCGGAGGCCACCACGACCAGCTCCGGCAGCACCTGCATGACGCTGATGACGAGCGTCACCGAGGGCCCGTACTACCTCGACGGCGCCCTGGTCCGGAAGAACATCACCGAGGGCAAGAGCGGCGTCCCGCTGACCCTGCGCCTGACCGTCGTCGACGCCACCGACGGCTGCACCCCGGTTCCCGGGGCGGCCGTGGAGATCTGGCACTGCGACGCGTGGGGCTACTACTCCGGCTACACGACGGCCAACCCCGGCGGCTCGGCCCCGGCGGAGAGCGAGGACGGCTCAACCGCCGACGACAACACGTACCTGCGCGGCTACCAGATCGCCAACGCCAAGGGGGTCGTCAGGTTCGAGACGATCTTCCCCGGCTGGTACACCCCGCGCACCTGCCACATCCACGTGAAGGTGCACACCGGCGGTGAGAAGGAGGACGGCACCTACGAGGGCGGCAAGGTCAACTACACCGGCCAGTTCTTCTTCGACGACGAGATCGCCCAGGAGATCTTCACGCTGGAGCCCTACGCCCAGCACTCCGGCAGCTACACCACCCTCGACAACGACATGGTCTACGACGGTGGCGGCGCCGCCAGCGGCCTGCTGACCCTGAAGCCGGTCAGGAAGGCCGACCCGGCCCGGGGCTACAAGGGCTTCCTGACCCTCGGCATCGACCCCGACGCGGAGAACACGGGCGCGGGCGGCGGAGGCGAGGGCGGCGGTGGTGGCGAGGGCGGCGGTGGTGGCGAGGGCGGCGGTGGTGGTGAGGGCGGTGCCCCGCCGAGCGACGCGCCGCCGGCCTCGTGACGCACGGCCGCGCGGACGAGGCGCTGGCGCAGGCCGCCGTCTCGGCACTGACGGCGCAGTTGGCGCTCGCACCCAAGCCGGGGCTGCCGGACCCCCGGGACCTGACAGCCCGGGACCACGGCAGCCTGCGCTGGTCGGCGAAGGCGCTCGCGCCGGGGCTCACGGCGATGGCGGCCGCCGCCCGCCGGACCGGTGAGCCCACGCCCACCCTGCGGGCGGAGCTGGGCGCGATCGGCAGGGGCACCGAGCACTCGGCGGGCCTCGCGGGCGGTGGCCACCGCGGTGCCCTGTGGGTGCTCGGCCTGCTGGTCGCCGCGGCCGCGCTCACGCCGGGCCGCGGCGCGCGGGACGTCACCGCCACCGCCAAGCGCATCGCCGCGCATGCCGACCGGCGGGCGCCGCGCAGACCCTCCCGGGGTTCCTCGGTTTCCGCGAAGTACGGCGCCGCCGGGGCGCGGGGGGGAGGCGCGGGCCGGATTCCCCCACGTACGGCGGGCCCTGGACGCCCTCACCGCGGCCCGCTCCCGCGGCGCCACGGAATCCCAGGCCCGCCTGGACGCCCTCCTCACGGTGATCTCCACCCTCCAGGACACGGAACTGCTGTACACGGCGGGGCCCGTGGGCCTCCGCCACGTCCAGGCAGGCGCACGAGCGGTCCTTCAAGCGGGCGGTACGGCGACAAGGGCCGGCGCGACCGCCCTGACCGAACTGGACACCGACCTCCACGCACGCGCGTGGAGCCCCCGGGGCAGCGCGGGACTCCTTGCGGGGGCGTTGTTCCTGGACGCCGCGCCGGTAGTCGCGAGGGCTGAGCGGCCCGCGTAGCCGCGGGCAGTCGTGCCGCTGGGGCGGCACCCCGCTGGCGCGGGTGAGCGCACCCATCCCACGGTCACCAACCCCACGGTCGCCCACCCACAGTCACCCACCCCACAGTCACCCACCCCACGGTCACCCTCACCTCGCGCACGCCACCCCGTTCGCCCCGCGCCCGCTCGCTCGCCGCGCCGCGGCCCGCGTGGCCGGACCCATCGCGTACGACGCCGCCACCGTCGCCGCCCCCAGGACCAGCCACCCGACCGGCCCCCACCCCACCAGCAGCGTCGTCAGCACGAGGGGACCGGCGGTTCGGGCCACCGTGACGCCGGTTCCGAAGAACCCCTGGTACTCACCGACCCGTTCGGCCGGAGCGAGATCGAAGGACACCTGCCAGGACCCCGCGGACTGCCCCATCTCGGCGACGACGAGAAGCACCGACCCCACCACCAGCACACCCACCGCGACCCCCGCGGATCCCTGCGCCGAGAGGGCGAACACCGCGCACGCGCCCAGCATCACCCACCCCGACCTCCGCACCGCACGCACGGCCGTGGCCAGCCCGCGAACCCCCCGCGCCATCCGCACCTGGAAGGCCATCACCGCCCCGGTGTTGAGCACGAACAGCGCGGAGACCACCCAGGTGGGCGCCGCAGTCCGCTCGGCGATCCACAGCGGCAGACCCAGGCTCAGCAGCGGCATCCGCAGCAACAGCACCGTGTTGAGCGCGGCGACGACGACGTACGGACGGTCCCGCAGCACACCGAGCCCGGCCGCAGCCCCCTTCACCGGCCCCTTCACCACCCCGGACGGCGTCACCGCGGGCAGCCGCAGCAACACCCCCGCGCACAGCAGGAAGCTCACCGCGTCCAGCGCGAACACCCCGAGATACGCCGCCTTCGTCCCGGCGTGCAGCGCGAGCCCGCCCAGCCCCGCCCCCACCGCAAGACCGGCGTTGAGCGTCGACTGCAGATGGGCCAGCAGCCCGGTCCGCTCGCCCGCCGGCACCAGCCCCGCCAGCAGCGCCTGCCGGGCCGCCGCGAGCCCGGACTGCGCGGTGGCGTACACGACCGCCGCCGCCACGAACGGCCAGAAGCCGCGCACCACGAGGAAGGACGCGACCGCAAGCCCGGTGGCCAGCGCCAGCAGCACCGCCGTACCGCGCGGCCCCCGCCGGTCCGCGAGCCGCCCCAGCGGCACGCCCGCCAGCGAACCGACGCCCCACGCGAGGGTCAGCCCGAGCCCCACGCGCGCGGGGTCGAGACCGACGACGTGGGTGAAGTACAGCGCCGAGGTGACGTAGAAGGCGCCGTCACCGACGGAGTTGGCCAACTGGGCCAGGGCCAGAACGCGTTGCGGGCCCGCGGGAGGGACGAGCGAGTTCGTCATGGCTACGACCGTAGAAGCGAACTGGACTCCCAAACAGAACCACTGGCGGCCGAAATCCCTGGCCCAATTCCTCAGCCGTCGAGGACCTTCACCAGTACCTCCAACGCCTCCGGATAGAGCCGTTCCCGAGGCGTCCCGTACCCCACGACCAGCCCCTGCGGCCGCGCGCCGACCTCCCGTTCGTGCCAGTGGTCGCCCAGCCGCCCCACCGCGAGCCCCGCGGCCTCCGCCCGCGCCAGCACCGCCGGTTCGTCGTCGACCTCCACCAGCGCGTGCAGCCCGGCCGCGATCCCGCGTACCGCCCGGCGCGCCCCCAGCCGGTCCACGAGCCGGTCCCTGCGCCGCCGGTAGCGCAGCCGGCTCGCGCGCACATGACGGTCGTAGGCATGGCTGTCGATCAGCTCGGCGAGCGCCAACTGGCCGAGCGTCTCGGTGTGGTGGTCGCTGTGCAGCTTGGCGTCGGCGACCGCGTCGACCAGGTGCGGCGGCAGCACCATCCAGCCGAGCCGCAGCGCGGGCCCGAGCGTCTTGGAGGCGGTCCCCAGGTACGCCACCTGCCCGGGCGCCATCCCCTGCAGCGCTCCGACGGGCTGCCGGTCGTAGCGGAACTCCCCGTCGTAGTCGTCCTCGACGATCAGCCCCTCACGCGCGCGTGCCCAGTCGGTGAGCGCCCGCCGCCGCTCCGGGCGGAGCGTGACCCCCGTCGGGTACTGGTGGGCGGGCGTGACGACCACGGCGGCCGGATCCCCGAGCTCCCCGACGCAGGCGCCGTGCTCGTCGACCCGTACCGGCACCACCCTCCCGCCGTTGCGCCGCACCACCTCCCGGTGGAAGGGCAGCCCGGGGTCCTCCATGGCCACCTCGGCGCCCTCCAGGACGCGGGTGAGGAGCGCGAGCCCCTGCACATACCCGGAGGTGACCACGATCCGCTCCGGCGGCGCGATCACCCCGCGCGCCCGCCCCAGATACCCCGACAGCGCCGTCCGCAGCTCGATCCGGCCCCGGGGGTCGCCGTAGTCGTACGCCAATGAAGGCGCCGCGGCGACGGCCCGGCGCAGCGCCCGCAGCCAGGCCGCGGCCGGAAACGCCCCGACGTCCGGACTGCCCGGCCGCAGGTCGAACAGCGGCTCACGCGCGCGTGCGGCGGCCTCCGGCGGCTCCGCGGCGGAGGGAGGCAGCGCCGCCACCCGAGTCCCCGACCCCTGCCGCGCGGTCAGATATCCCTCGGCGACGAGCTGGTCGTAGGCGGCCTTCACGGTGTTCCGCGACACCCCCAGCTCCTCCGCGAGCCGCCGCGTGGCGGGCAACCGCTCCCCGGGTGCCAGCCGCCCGTCCCGAACGGCATCCCGCAGCGCACGCTCAAGCCCGGCCCGCCGCCCGTCAGCGGCGATCAGCTCGACATGCAGGTCCACACCAACCCCCTAAAAGGGGCGCGGGGCTGTATCGCCACGCGGCTCCGCCGCGTGGGCGCGAGCAACCCCCGACACCCGCAGACCGCAACGATGGCCGGACACCCCACCGGTGCCCGGCCATCATCCAGAAAGGATCAGCCCTTCAGAGAGGCCATCCAGGCCTCGACCTCGTCCGACCGCCGCGGAAGCCCCGCCGACAGATTCCGGTTCCCGTCCGCCGTCACCAGGATGTCGTCCTCGATCCGCACACCGATTCCCCGGTACTCCTCCGGCACGGTCAGATCATCGGCCTGGAAGTACAGCCCCGGCTCGACGGTGAGGCACATCCCCGGCTCCAGCGTGCCGTCGACGTACGACTCCACGCGCGCGGCAGCGCAGTCGTGCACGTCCATGCCGAGCATGTGCCCGGTCCCGTGCAGCGTCCACCGCCGCTGGAGGCCCAGCTCCAGCACCCGTTCCACGGGCCCCTCGACCAGCCCCCACTCCACGAGCTTCTCGGTGAGCACCCGCTGGGCCGCGTCATGGAAGTCCCGGTACTTCGCGCCCGGCTTCACGGCCGCGATCCCGGCCTCCTGGGCCTCGTACACGGCGTCGTAGATCTTCTTCTGGATCTCGGTGTACCGGCCGCTGATCGGCAGCGTGCGCGTGACGTCGGCGGTGTAGTACGTGTGCGTCTCGACGCCCGCGTCCAGCAGGAGCAGGTCACCGGAGCGCACGGGCCCGTCGTTGCGCACCCAGTGCAGCGTGCACGCGTGCGGGCCGGCGGCGCAGATCGAGCCGTAGCCGACGTCGTTGCCCTCCACGCGCGCGCGGAGGAAGAACGTGCCCTCGATGTACCGCTCGGAGGTGGCCTCGGCCTTGTCGAGGACCTTCACCACGTCCTCGAAACCGCGGACCGTGGAGTCGACGGCCTTCTGCAGCTCGCCGATCTCGAAGTCGTCCTTGACCAGCCGGGCCTCGGAGAGGAAGACCCGCAGCTCCTCGTCCCGCTCGGCGGTGACCTTGTCGGTCAGCGCCGCCTCGATGCCGGCGTCGTAGCCGCGCACGACCCGCACCGGCCCGGTGGCCTCGCGCAGCTTGTCGGCGAGCTCGCGCACGTCGGAGGCGGGGATGCCGTAGAGCTTGCCGGCCTCGGTGAGGGAGTGGCGGCGGCCGACCCACAGCTCGCCCTGGCCGGAGAGCCAGAACTCGCCGTTCTCCCGGTCGGAACGCGGCAGCAGGTAGATCGTCGCCGCGTGCCCGTCGCCCTGGGGCTCCAGCACGAGCACGCCGTCCTCGGTCTGGTTGCCCGTGAGGTAGGCGTACTCCACGGAGGCCCGGAAGGGGTACTCGGTGTCGTTCGAGCGGGTCTTCAGGTTGCCCGCGGGGATCACCAGCCGCTCGCCCGGGAAACGCGCGGAGAGCGCCGCACGGCGGGCCGCGGTCTCGGCGACCTGGGCGATCGGCTCCAGGTCGTGCAGCTCCGTGTCGGCCCAGCCGGACTTCATGTTCTCGGCCAGCTCGTCGGAGACGCCCGGGTAGAGGCCGTTCTTGCGCTGCTTGATCGGCTCGTCAGACTCTTCCGGGGTCTCCGGGGTGAGCTCCTCCGACACGGTCATCCTCCTTGATACGGCACTGGACCCTCTCCATCGTACGTTCGTGGTGAAGGGGGCCCAGGGCCGGAGGACCCGTTACCGGGAGCTACTCGAAGCGTGCGGCGAGCAGGACGACGTCCTCCTCGGAGTCGGCCGCGTCCAGCCCGTCCGGGAGCACCGCCCGCAGGACGTGGTCGGCGATGGCCCCGGGGTCGTCGCGGATCGCCCTGGGGACGGAGGCCGCCGCGGTGTGCAGCCGGGCGAAGGCGCGGTCGGTGGCGTCGCCGGTGCGGTGCAGCAGCCCGTCCGTGTACAGCAGAACCGTCTCTCCCGCCTCCGCCCGGAACTCCACGCTCGGCGCCTCCCAGCAGGCGAGCATGCCGAGCGGGGCGGAGACGGAGGTCTCCACGAACTCCGTGCGCCGCTCGCCGATCAGCAGCGGCGGGCAGTGTCCGGCCCCGGCGAGCGTGATCTTGCGCAGGGCGGGCTCGCAGTAGGCGAACAGGGCGGTCGCCGAGCGCGCGGGCTCGGTCAGCCGCAGCAGCAGCTCCAGGTCGGACAGGACCGCCACCGGGTCCTCGCCCTCCATCACCGCGTACGCGCGCAGGGACGCCCGCAGCCGTCCCATCGCGGCGACGGCGCTCGGCCCGGAGCCGGTCACCGCGCCCACCGCGAGACCCAGGGCCGCGTCCGGCAGCGGCAGCGCGTCGTACCAGTCACCGCCCCCGCGCGGGCCGGTGCGGTGCCGGGCGGCGAGCTGGACGCCGGCCATGCGCGGGAGCCGGGACGGCAGCAGCTCCTCGGAGATGGTCCTCATGCACGCGCGCGTGCGCTCGACTTCGAGCAGCCGGGCCAGGTGCTCGGTGGCGTAGCGCGTGTACAGGCCGGCGAGGTGCCGCTGGCGCTCGGCCGGTTCGGCGGGCTCGTCGTACAGCCAGACGGCGGCGCCGAGCCGCCCCGCCGACTCCGTCGACAGGGGGAGCGCGTAGCTCGCGGCATAGCCGAGGCGGGCGGCCACTTCGCGGTGGCGCGGGTCGATGCCCTCTCCGGCGAACAGGTCGGGCTCGGTGATCCCGCCCTCCCCGTCCGCCCCGCCCGGCAGTCCGGCGGCCGTGTCGAGGAGCTTCCCGTACGGCAGGGAGCCGCGCGGCACGGTTTCGATGTGGCCGAGGTCGGCGCGGGCGAGGCCGAGACCGACGGTGGTGTCCGGGCCCCGTCCGTCGGCGGGTTCCAGGACGACGAGTCCGCGCCGGGCGCCCACGAGGGCGGCTCCGGCGCGCAGCAGTTCCTGGAGTGCGTCGGACAGTGCGTCCGTGCGTGCCAGACGTTCGGTGAGTTCATGGAGGGTCGTGAGATCGGAGACCCAGCCGGCGAGACGGTCCTGGAGCAGCAGGCCCGGGGCGTTCGGCGCGTGGGACGGGTTCGGTGCGGAGACCGATGGGGTACCCGAGGCGGCGGGCGCGGGCGCGACAGTGTGTGCGGGCGAGGGAACCGTTGAATCGATTCCGGCCACTTTCGAAGGGTGAGGGGCGTTCATGGCGTCCGGCTTTCCGACCGGTGCGTATTGCTCAAAAGCATCGCAAACCCCCATGTCATTCTGCGCCGCTAGCAGTGTCTCCACATGTACACGCACTCGTGAGGGGATGTCCAGCATTGTCCTGCCGGGATTCCTGGTGTCCGTGGGTAACCAGTGCACATCTCGCAGACCCCTTGCGGAAAGGCAAAATTGGCTTAAAACTGCCTCGGGGAAGGCCCTGTTGCGGTCGACTGGGTTTGCTCCACAGAGCGTCACAGCGGTCGTGATGGGTACGTACTCGGAGAAGGCCAGGGGTGGTTGACAGCCACCCGGAACCTGGCGGCGGACCCGGGCGTCTTAGCCACCGACGATCGTGCCCCATCCTCCCGTGGCGGAGGCGAAGAGAAATACGCGGGACGGCAAAACGCCAGACTTCGCCACCCCACGCCACGCCCGTGCTTCAGATAGACACAGCAAGGGCGAGGCCGCCACGGACGCAAGCCCATGCTCGGCCCATAGGGGTTCCCCTTGCCCACGGCAGGGGTGTGATGCGCCAACAGGTACGCACAGTGAAGTGATCGACACATGGTGTGATGTGGTCCACGGTGTTGCCAGCGGTGCAACGGAAAGGAACGAGCGCTCATGCGCGAGATCCTCGGAAGGCGACGCAGGCTCCTGTCCCAGCGCAGCGACGGGAGGCCTGAGTTGATCAGCGCGGCCCTGACCTTCGCGGCGGAATGGCAGTGGCCCGTACTCCCGGGTGTGGCGGCGGACCCGCAGGGTCGGGGACGCTGCGGCTGCCCGGACCCCGAGTGCACGGTGCCCGGTGCCCACCCCTTCGACCCCGGCCTCCTCGCGGCCACCACCGACGAACGCATGGTGCGTTGGTGGTGGGCCAACCGGCCCACCGCCCCGATCATTCTCGCCACCGGCGGCAAGGCGCCCTGCGCGGTCAGCCTCCCCGCCCTGCCGGCCGCCCAGGCGCTCGCCGCGCTCGACCGCATGGGCATGCGGCTCGGCCCGGTCGTCGCCTCGCCCACCCGCTGGGCGCTGCTCGTCAAGCCGTACTCCATGGAGCAGTTGGGCGAACTGCTGTACGCCAAGGACTTCGTCCCGGGTTCCCTGCGCTTCCACGGCGAGGGCGGCTACCTCGCCCTGCCTCCGTCGGGGACCGGCCCCGGCGAGATCCGCTGGGAACGCGCACCGCTGCCCGGCTCGGCCTCCCCGTGGGTTCCGGACGTGGAGGCCGTGGTGGACGCCGTGGTCGAGGCCCTCACTCGTACGGGTGTGAGCGCGCCCGAGTTGTAGGGGTGTCGGGCGCGCGCCGGGCGGGGCGTGCGCCTTACCTCGTTATCTTCCGTTCCATGAACGTTCGTCTGCTCGCCCTGGGTGCCGTCGCGGTGTGCGCGGTGGCGCTGCCGCTGGCCGTGGCGTCCGCGGGGCCGACGGGCGAAGAGCGCCGTACGACCGCCCCCGCGGCCGTACGGCCGTCCGCTTCCGAGGACGCCAAGGGGCCCTCCGCCGAGTCCGTCACCCCGACGCTCGGCCTGGGCCTCGGGACCGCCGCGCGGTGCGGTCCCGAACTCACCTCCCCCGACGGCATCGAGGCGCAGACCTGTGTGCTGACGCAGGGCGAGGACACCTGGGCGCGCACCTACTACCGCAACACCGGCGGCGAGGCGCTGGACTCCGTACTGAGCCTCATGGGGCCGGGCGGACGCACGGTGCAGACGCGCTGTGCGGTGGGCGCCGAGGACGAGCCGGGCACCTGCGAGACGCCCCGCGAACGCACCCGGGGGAGCCTGGACGGCTACACGGCGGTCGCGGAGTTCGCGGCGCGCGCCGGGCAGGGGCCGCTGCTGTTGCGTTCCGGAAGCAACTCCGCCGAGCCTGCGGGCAGTTGACGCCCGGCGGCGTTCCGTACAGAACGGCGGGCATGAAAAAGACCCGGTTGCTGGCGACGGGGGATGCACCAGCAACCGGGCTACTGGAACGGTAACAAGAGATCGGCGGTTCGCAAATTCGATCTGGGCTTTCCGGTCACCGATTCCCGGGTTTCCACGGGGAGTTGTGACAGGAGTCACCAGTTCCACGGTCCTTTCGTCGGCTGACCGGTCGGTCAGCCGACGAAGGCGCCTCCCGCGGGTCAGCTGAGGGTGACCTGGCGGTTGGTCAGGCCGCCGCGCGCGCGGCGCTCGTCCGCGGTGAGCGGGGCGTCGGCCGCCAGGGCCGCGGCGAGCCGCTCGGCGAACTCGGCCGCCGGCTTCTCCACGTCCTCCGCGCCGACCCCGCTCGGCAGGTCCCAGACGGGGACGGTGAGGCCGTGAGCGCGGAAGGAGCCCACCAGACGGGTGCCCTCACCGAGGCCGGAGCGGCCCGCCGCGTGCAGTCGCGCCAGGGCGTCCAGAAGCTGCTCCTCGGGGTGGGGCATGACCCAGCGCAGGTGGTTCTTGTCCGGCGTCTCGCACCAGTACGCGGCGTCCACGCCGGTCAGACGTACGGTCGGGATGGCGGCCGCGTTGGCCCGCTCCAGGGAGGCGGTCACCTCCGGGGTGGCGTTCTCCGCGTCCGGAACCCAGAACTCGAAGCCCGCGTGCACAACTGGCTCGAACGTGCCTTCGGGGTCGAGCAGGTCCTGGAGGCGCGGCCCCTCGGCCGGGGCGCGGCGGCCCTGGACCGGCGTGCCGGGCGCGGCCTCCAGCGCGCGCCGGAGGGTGTCGGCGAGGTCGCGGCTGATGTCGCCCGAGGCGGTGTCGTTCTGCAGGCCCAGCAGGACCGAGCCGTCCTCGCGGCGCAGCGCGGGCCAGGCCATCGGCAGCACGGTCGCCAGCGTGACGGACGGGACGCCCTCGGGCAGGCCCTCCTTGAGCGTCAGCGCGACCGTGGCGGCGGGCACCAGCTCGCGCAGGGCCACCCAGTCGCACTCGCCGGGCAGCCCCTCGAACGGACGCTGCACCAGCTCGGTCACCGCCTCGGCGGCGGCCTTGCCGTGACAGGCCTTGTAGCGCCGGCCGCTCCCGCAGGGGCAGGGCTCGCGCGCCCCGACGACCGGAACCTCTCCGTCCGTCAGCTGCGGGCGCTTGGCCTTCGTCTGGGGTCGCTTCTTGGCCATGGTGGGTGTCTCCCGGAAACGGCTCGTCTCGTACGCCGGGAGCCTAGCCGTTCCGGCCATGGCCGAGGCGACCCTGTGGACAACGCGGGACGGGTCCTGCCCGGCCGACGGGTCAGTCCAGGTCGTCGAAGGCGTCCGCGAAGCCGGGGACGGCTGCGACCGACGGCGCCGCGACACGCGTAGCGAAGTCGTGGCGGCGGTGACCGGCGTCGGGGGCGTGGACGTCGTCGTGCACGACTACCCACACCGTGACCTCGCCGCGCGCGTCGTCCCGTACGCCCCAGTCGTCGGACAGGGCGCTGATGATGTTGAGCCCGCGGCCGCCGTGCGCGGTGACCGAGGGCGTGGCCGGAGCCGGGCGGGTGGGCCCGCCGCCGTCCGTGACCTCCACCGTGAGCCGCCCGCATCCGTCCACCCGCCACGCCGCCCGTACGGCACCGTCCCCGGCCAGGGCGTCGCCCAGGGGTCGGCCGTGTTTGCAGGCGTTGCTCAAGAGTTCGGAAAGGATGAGTACGGCATCGTCGATGACCGATTCCGCCACGCCGCCCATGCGCAACTGATCACGCATACGGTGTCTTGCCTGCCCCACGCCCGCAGGGCCATGGGGTACGGCCATGCTCGACGACGTGGGCACCTCCTGTGCCACCACCAACGCCACCCCCGAGACCTCCTTTGCCCCACGCCACGGTGTGGATGCCCCATTGGCCTGTACCGGAAACCGGCCAATCCATGTACGGCGACGCATTCACCACGATCGAATACGGAACGAACGCGCCGGAGCACTCCCTGTAGCCGGAAGATCGTCACAGGGTCGCCGTCCGGCTGCCGTATGGCTGGATTTCGATGGTGTGGCCGAGAGTGGAGGATGGGGCCGGTGGGGCCGTCGGGTCAAGAGGTCGTACTGAGCTGGTTGCGCACCGCGCGCGGGCGGTTGGTGATGATGGCGTCGACCCCGAGCTCCACACAGAGATCGACATCTCCGGGCTCGTTCACCGTCCACACGTGAATCTGGTGACCGGCCCGCTTCAAACGCTCCACATAGGCAGGGTGATTGCGCACGATCCGGATCGAGGGCCCCGCGATCCGGACGCCCGCGGGCAGCCGCCCGTCGCGCAGCCGTGGCGTGACGAACTGCATCAGGTAGACCGTCGGCAGCGTGGGCGAGGCGGCACGCACCCGGTGCAGCGAACGGGCCGAGAAGCTCATCACCCGCACGGTGGACTGCTCGGCGGAGGCCGGTGCGTCCAGGCCGAACCGCTTCAGCAGGACCAGCAGCCGCTCCTCGACCTGGCCCGCCCAGCGGGTGGGGTGCTTGGTCTCGATGGCCAGCTCCACCGGGCGCCCGGCGTCGGCCACGAGCTCCAGCAGCCGCTCCAGGGTGAGGACGGAGGTGTGCTCGGGGTCCTCGGGGCGGATCTCCCAGTCCGGCTCCTCGTCCCGGTTCCGCCAGGAGTCGCGGGCCTTCCAGGAGCCGAAGTCGAGCGCGGCGAGGTCGGCGAGCTCCAGGGCGGAGACGGCTCCGCGGCCGTTGGAGGTGCGGTTGACGCGGCGGTCGTGGACGCAGACGAGATGGCCGTCCGCGGTGAGGCGCACATCGCATTCGAGGGCGTCGGCGCCGTCCTCGATCGCCTTTCTGTACGCGGCCAGGGTGTGCTCGGGAGCCACTTCGGAGGCTCCGCGGTGGGCGACGACTTGGGGCCGGTGCTGCCGTACGTGGGTCACCGCGTCATGGTGCCACCGAGGCGGGGTAGTCGTGTCGGCGGAGGTGCAGGGATTGCGTCCCTTTTGCCTCGGATGACCTGTATAAGGAAAGGCCTCGGACCCACAGCCACCGCTTATGGTGCTCTGACGGCCCGTGGGAAAAGCTGACGGCATACAAAAAGACATGCACAGCTGAAGCGCACCGGACCGTCGACATCGGGAACGGGCGCGACCGAGTGCGACCGACAAAGACAGCCGTGGATCGAGGAGAGAAGCTGTGAGCACCGAGAACGAGGGCGCCGCGGTACCCCCGGCCCCGTCCGCACCTCCCGTGCCGGTGGATGCTCCCGCTGCTCCGGAGCCCCAGCAGCCCCCGGCGCCCGATGCGAGCGCACCCGCCACCCCGCCCCCGCCGGTGCCCCGGGACGCCCCCGCCGCCCCGGCGCCCGGCCAGGAACCGACGCACACCGCGCCCCAGCCGCCGCCTCCCCACCCGTACGCCTCCTCGGGAGCCCCGCACGCCCCCCAGGGCCCGGCCCCCGAGGGCCGGTCGGCCCCCGACGCGTCCTGGCCGCCGCCGGCCCCCGCCACCCCCACCTACGCCGACGGCGGCGCGGGCGCCGGCTGGGGCGCCGGATCCGGCTCGGGCTCAGGATCCGGCTCGGGCTCAGGCTCCGGCTCGGGCACCGTCTGGGGTGCCGCCTACCAGCCCGCACCGGCGCCCAAGTCCGGCCGCGGGCGCGGCGGGCTGCTCGCCGGGGTGCTGATCGCCGCGCTGCTCGCGGGCGGCCTGGGCGGCGGCCTCGGCTACACCCTGGCCAAGGACGACGCCACCTCCTCCACCACCGTCTCCGCCTCCGACACCGGCGGCGACGTCAAGCGCGAGGCGGGCACCGTCGCCGGCGTGGCCGCCAAGGCGCTGCCCAGCACCGTCACCATCGAGGCGGAGTCGAGCAGCGGCGAGGGCGGCACCGGCACCGGCTTCGTCTTCGACACCCAGGGGCACATCGTCACCAACAACCACGTGGTGGCCGAGGCGGTCGACGGCGGCAAGCTGTCGGCCACCTTCCCCGACGGCAAGAAGTACGAGGCCGAGATCGTCGGCAACGCACAGGGCTACGACGTCGCCGTCATCAAGCTCAAGAACGCCCCGAGCGACCTCAAGCCGCTGCCCCTCGGCAACTCCGACGACGTGGCGGTCGGCGACTCCACGATCGCGATCGGCGCCCCCTTCGGGCTGTCCAACACGGTCACTACCGGCATCATCAGCGCCAAGAACCGCCCGGTGGCCTCCAGCGACGGCCGCCGCTCCAACGCCTCGTACATGAGCGCCCTGCAGACGGACGCCTCCATCAACCCGGGCAACTCCGGAGGCCCCCTCCTCGATGCCAAGGGCAATGTCATCGGCATCAACTCCGCGATCCAGTCCACCGGCAACGGCCTGGGCGGCGCCGGCCAGGCCGGCTCCATCGGCCTCGGCTTCGCCATCCCGATCAACCAGGCCAAGTACGTCGCCCAGCAGCTGATCAAGACCGGCAAGCCCGTCTACGCCAAGATCGGCGCCTCGGTCTCCCTGGAGGACAGCGCCGACGGTGCCAAGATCACCGAGCAGGGCGCGAGCGGCACCGACGCCGTCGAGCCCGGCGGCCCCGCCGACAAGGCCGGCCTCAAGCCCGGCGACGTCATCACCAAGCTCGACGACCGGGTGATCGACTCCGGCCCCACCCTGATCGGCGAGATCTGGACCCACCAGCCCGGCGACAAGGTCGAGATCACCTACGAACGCGACGGCCGCTCCCAGACCGTGGAACTGACCCTGGGCTCCCGCGTCGGCGACAACTGACACCCACGCGCGCGCGACCACCCGTTAGTCTTGTCCCCGCGCCGCCGACCAGTCGGCGACGCGGGGTGGGTTGCCCGAGCGGCCTAAGGGAACGGTCTTGAAAACCGTCGTGGCAGCGATGTCACCGTGGGTTCAAATCCCACACCCACCGCAACTCCATGGATGTACAGGTCAGAAGGGGTGTCCCGGTTCCGGGGCACCCCTTCTGCGTGCGCTGGGGGCGCCCCTGGCAGGGCATGTCCGTCGGCTCGACTATTATGAATATGAGAATAGTCGGTGATTCGGAACGCCAGGGGGACGCTCAGTGGCCGTGAACACGTCGTGGACGCGAGCGGTGCTGCCCCTCTGCCTGCTCGGGGTGCTGGACGCGGAGGAGAGGAGCTACGGCTACGCACTCCTGGGCCGTCTCGGTGAGGCGGGCTTGGAGGGCGTGAAGCCCGCGACCCTCTATCCCGCCCTCGCGCGACTGGAGGAAGAGGGGGCGGTGGAGATCGAGTGGGGTGCAGGCGAGGGCGGTCCGGGGCGCAAGTACTACCGCATCACCGATGAGGGACGGGAACGGCTGCGGCGCGACCGCGCGGCCTGGCACACCCTCCACAGCACCGTCGCCTCGCTGCTCGGAGACCGCACAGGGGGAGAGTCATGACCACCACGCAGAAGCTCGACTGGCCGCGCGATGAGGACGAGCAGTGGGCGGCAGTCGTCGAACTGCGCCTCGCGCTCGACCAGCAGGCACCCGCCGACCTCGCGCAACGGATCCTGGCGGAGGCCCATGACGCCGTGACCGACACGGGCCGTACGGCATCCGATCTCTTCGGCGCTCCCGAGGCCTATGCGAGGGCCGCGGCCGAGGAACGGGTCGGTGAGGAGTACCGCGCGCGGATCGACGCCCGCGGCATGACGCCGGGCGAGCGTTTCACCGCGTCCCTTGCGACGCTCGGGGTCGTGGGGTTCGTGGTCGCCGTCACGCAGTGGCTGCGTGACGGGCTCTGGCAGCAGGCCAGTTGGTCGTCGGTCGCCGGATTCTCGGCGATCGTTCTCGCGGCCGTTCTGATGGCCGTCACGCTTTCGGCACACGCCGCCGGGCGGATCGTCGGCGCGCGGGGTTTCGCCGTCGGAGCGGTCCTCGCGATGGGCGCCGGAATCGCCGCTGCCGGAGCCCTGCCCGACGAACGGCTCTTCGAGTTCCCCGCCCCCGCACTGGCTGTGGCGGGTGGCGCCCTGATCGTCGCCGCCGTGGTGCTGCCCGACGCCGCCGTGGACCGCTGGTTCACGCCCGGGCTTGAGGGCAGTGACGAGCGCTGGCTGTCCCATGTGGAGGGCCTGCTGCGCGGGCGCCACGCCATGCCCGCCGCCGAAGCCCGCGCTCATGTGCAGGAGGCACGCCAGCATCTGGCTTCGTCCGGCGAGAGCGCCGAGCAGGCCTTCGGCCGCGCCGAGGTGTACGCCCTGCGCCTGGCCGAGGGGCCGCGCAGGGAGCAGCGGCTGGCCCGACGCAAGCTGTACGGCGTCACCGCCATGGCCCTTCTTCTCGCGGTGATCTTCGTCGACGAGCTGCGTGAACGGGAGCCGACGTCCATGTGGTTCTGGTTCTACGTGGGAGCGCTCGGCTACTGGATCTGGTACGCGGCCCGCCTGTGGCGGCGGGAGTCCTCGGCCGGCGGCGACAGGCCCTAGG
>NZ_JACVWU010000119.1 GCF_014596915.1 Streptomyces sp. TRM68416 | reverse complement strand
GCCTGCGGGGCCTGCCGAGCCCCAGCCTCGGCACTCGGATGGCTTCCAGGACCGGCTCGAACTGCGGGGAGTCGCCCCGCTGCCCGGCCGTGATCACTATCGACAAGGGCTTCTGCCCCTGCTCGACCGCGAGGTGGATCTTGCTGGTCAGTCCGCCGCGGGAGCGTCCGAGGCCGTGGTCGGCCGGCTCGACGAAGATCCCGCCGGGCGGCTCCTTCTGGAGGTCCCCTTTTTC
>NZ_JACVWU010000118.1 GCF_014596915.1 Streptomyces sp. TRM68416 | reverse complement strand
ACGTCCCATTCGACGCGGTAGCGCCAGGACTCGAACTTGCCCGCGTTCTGCGACTGTTGCCGCCAGTCGGCAATCGACGGCAGCACGATTCCGAGGGACGAACGGGCCTCGGGCGCTTCGATGCCGACCAACTCGGCGAGTTCGGACGCGTCTTCGCGGTCCACTGCCTCCCAGAAACGATCCTGCATCGGGTCCGCGACGGCCTGGGTGGTGCGGTCCAGCCAGTAGCGGCGGCGGTCGAAGGCGTAGGTGGGCAGGTCGA
>NZ_JACVWU010000117.1 GCF_014596915.1 Streptomyces sp. TRM68416 | reverse complement strand
TGTCGGTGGTGTCCGGGGCGGAGGCGATGGTCAGCACCGCGCACTGCGGCAGCGGGGCGCCCGCGTCCAGGGCCGCGAGGAGAGCGGCGGTGTCGGCATGGGTCGTCGCGCCGGGGACGGTGAACGGGCCCTCACCCAGCACCGCGACCGAGGTGACCGGGGTGGCCGTCTCGGGCGGCGTCACCGGGAACCACTCCAGCGCGAACAGACCGTTGGTGTTGTGGGTGCCCGCCGCGAACTGCGTGGGGTCGGCGCGCCGCACGCTGAGCGTGCCGATGTCCAGCACCGGGTTGCCTGC
>NZ_JACVWU010000116.1 GCF_014596915.1 Streptomyces sp. TRM68416 | reverse complement strand
TTCCTCGACTCCTGGAACCACGGGTGCTGGTCGCTGGTGTGGTTCATGACGAAGTCGATGATCACGCGCATGCCGCGCTGGTGGGCGGCGTCGACGAACTCCACGAAGTCGGCGAGGTCGCCGAACTCGGGCAGCACGGAGGTGTAGTCGGAGACGTCGTAACCGCCGTCGCGCAGGGGGGACTTGAAGAACGGCGGCAGCCACAGGCAGTCCACGCCCAGCCACTGGAGGTAGTCCAGCTTGGCGGTGAGGCCCTTGAGGTCGCCGACACCGTCGCCGTTGCTGTCCTGGAAGGAACGGAC
>NZ_JACVWU010000115.1 GCF_014596915.1 Streptomyces sp. TRM68416 | reverse complement strand
GGCCACCACGGGCGAGCTGACCGATCCCGGCTACTGGGTACGCCAGGTGCGCGGCACCGTCCGCTTCCACGACGGCATCCGCACCCTCACCCAGGCCGGAGTGCGCACCTTCGCCGAGATCGGACCACGCGGCGTACTGACCGCCATGGTCACCGACTGCCTCACCGACGAAAGCAGCGACACCAGCGTCTGCGTGGCCCTGACCCGGACCGGACGCGAGGAAACCACCGCCCTGACCGAGGCCCTGGCCCGGCTGTGGACCACCGGCACCCCCGTCGACTGGCACACCATCGTGCCCGCCGCAGACCCCG
>NZ_JACVWU010000114.1 GCF_014596915.1 Streptomyces sp. TRM68416 | reverse complement strand
CGGGGTCGGCGGCGGGCACGATGGTGTGCCAGTCGACGGGGGTGCCGGTGGTCCACAGCCGGGCCAGGGCCTCGGTCAGGGCGGTGGTTTCCTCGCGTCCGGTCCGGGTCAGGGCCACGCAGGTGGCGTCGGTGGTCTCGGTGCTCTCGCCGGTGGTGTTGTCGGTGAGGCAGTCGGTGACCATGGCGGTCAGTACGCCGCGTGGTCCGATCTCGGCGAAGGTGCGCACCCCGGCCTGGGTGAGGGTGCGGATGCCGTCGTGGAAGCGGACGGTGCCGCGCACCTGGCGTACCCAGTAGCCGGGATCGGTCAGCTCGCCGGTGGTCGCG
>NZ_JACVWU010000113.1 GCF_014596915.1 Streptomyces sp. TRM68416 | reverse complement strand
GACGAACGCGCACGTCATCGTGGAGGAGGCCCCGCAGGAGCCTGCTGCCGGGGAGGCGGCTGTGGTGGAGCCGGTGCTGTCCGGTGGGGTGGTGCCGTGGACGGTGAGTGGCGGCAGTGCGGGCGGGCTGGTGTCGCAGGCGCGGGCGCTGGCCGATTTCGTGCGGGAGGAGAAGGCGGAGCCGGCCGGGGTCGCGCGGGCGCTGCTCGGGCGGGCTGCGCTCAGGCAGCGGCTGGTGGCCTTCGCCGAGGACCGTGAGGGACTGCTCGGGGCGCTGGACTCCTTTGCCGAGCAGGGGTCGGGTGTGGTGTCCGGGGTGGCGGTGGAGGGGGTCAA
>NZ_JACVWU010000112.1 GCF_014596915.1 Streptomyces sp. TRM68416 | reverse complement strand
ACCCCCCGCCCCAGCAGCACACCCACCACCGAGCCACGACCCACCCCGGCCGAACCCAGATACGAAGCCCACCGATTCGACGCCGCCTCCAACTCACCGAACGACAGAGAGAAACCAGCACCCTCCACCGCCACCGCACCAGGAACCGCCGCCGCCCGCTCCGCGAACACCACCGGCACCGGCACATCCGCACGCACCGCACCCTCACCAGCCGGCTCCCAGCCCGCCAGCGCCTCACGGTCACCCGAAGGCAGGAACACCGCCGAAGCGTCACCCCCGCCACCCAGCGCCATCGCCTCGAACACCGCCCGATACATCCCCGCCAACCGCTCACCGTTCTCACGCGA
>NZ_JACVWU010000111.1 GCF_014596915.1 Streptomyces sp. TRM68416 | reverse complement strand
CTGGAACGTCCGGCGACCGAGCCGACCACGATCCCCTCGGCCAGTTCACCGTGTTCGGCATATGAGTCCAGTGCGGTGAGCAGTCCCTCACGGTCCTCGGCGAAGGCCACGAGCCGCTGCCTCAGTGCGGCGCGCCCGAGCAGCGCCCGCGCGACCCCGGCCGGCTCCGCCTTCTCCTCCCGCACGAAATCGGCCAGCGCCCGCGCCTGCGACACCAGCCCGCCCGCACTGCCGCCACTGACCGTCCACGGCACCACCCCACCGGACAGCACCGGCTCCACCACAGCCGATTCCTCGGCGGCCGGCGTCTCCTGCGGGGCCTCCTCCACGATGACGTGCGCGTTGGTG
>NZ_JACVWU010000110.1 GCF_014596915.1 Streptomyces sp. TRM68416 | reverse complement strand
AGACCCGGACGGGCCCTACGGCGACTACTACATGTGGGCCGACGACGACAAGCAGTACGCCGACGCGCGGATCATCTTCGTCGACACCGAGGCCTCGAACTGGACCTTCGACCCGGTCCGCAAGCAGTACTTCTTCCACCGCTTCTTCTCCCACCAGCCCGACCTCAACTACGAGAACCCGGCCGTGCAGGAGGAGATGATCTCCGCGCTGAGGTTCTGGCTGGACCTGGGCATCGACGGCTTCCGGCTCGACGCCGTGCCCTACCTGTACGCGCAGGAGGGCACCAACTGCGAAAACCTTCCCGCAACCCATGACTTCCTCAAGCGGGTGCGCAAGGAGATCGACGCCCACTACCCGGACACC